>JAXMCN010000016.1:0-170730 GCA_046349275.1 Reyranellaceae bacterium
CCTCCTCGCTGCCCGAGGCCTGCAGCTGGCCGGCCAGGCCGCGAATCGCCGCGAGATGGCCGTCGACCGTGCCCGACACCCGCGTGCGCTCGGCCTCGTCGAGATCGAGGAAGCGGCGCACCTCGCCGCCCTGATGGGCGTACCAGTCGATTCCGTCGCCGCTCTCGCGCAGCTGCGGATCGGCCAGCAGGTCGGCGGCCCCGTCGCCCAGGCGGCGGCGGACGACGCTGATCAGCTGGCGCGCCACCGCATGCAGCGGATCGCCGCGCACGCCGAGCGGCCGAACGCCCAGTCGGGTCGTCAGGATGAGGGTCGGGCCGTCGCCCATGCGCTGCAGGATGTCTCCCAAAGCACCATATCATCCAGCGAATTCGGCGGGTTTATGTCCGCGGGAACCTCCGCGCCGCGTTCTTTTGACCCGCCCGGCGTCACTTGGTCAGGATCAGCTTGTTCGAGGCGGTGAGGCGCAGGCGATAGGTCTGGGGACCGTGCCGGATGATCAGTTGGCGACGGCCCTGCAGCAGCGCCGCGCTGTCGACGATCGCCTCGTGGGCCTCGCCGTCGCCGGTACGCGTGCCGGGGTCGGGAGGAGGGTGTGGCGCCTGGGCCATCGCTTAGCCTCGTCAGGAATTGCAATTAACTCGCAATCTCATATAGTTTCATTCCTCGTCAATCGATATTGCTTTCGGGAGGGGTGATGCACGGCATCCTGGACACGGGCGGCGACCGCCAGCGGCCAACCGGGCCGACGCTGGATTTTCCGCTTTGCCGCTTCACCCTCGGCGAGCGATTCGTGCTGTGGGCGGTGCGCCAATGGCGGGTCGATCGCGCGCTGCCGACCGAGGGTTCGACCTTGCATCGCGGCTTCAAGACCGCCGGCCTGCTCGACGCGCTCGCCGACTTCGCCATCGTCATGGATGCCGTTCAGTTCGGGGCGCGCCGCGCCTTGTGCATCCATCTGCCGACCTGCTCGGCGGTCAGCCACGACGAGGCAACCCTGGTGGCGTTGTGCGCTTTGGCGCAAGGCGGTTGCGACCGCCCGCTCGCGGCCTCCTTCGGCGTCCTTCTCGAGCCCGCGGCGGCGCGTGTCGCGGTCGATCGCTGTCGCGGCTTCGCGGCGACGCTGGCGACGGCCGGCCTGCGGCTGGCGCCGGCGCCGACCGAGGGCGCCGGACACGGGCGGCTGAATTGAGGTCGCCCGACGCCGGCCGCGAGCTCGGCGCCTTGCGACGCGCCATGCGCCTGATCGCCGAGGCGGTCGAGGACCTGCCCGCCGAGTGTCGCGACGTGGCGGGCAACGCCCTGCTCAATGTCGCGGCCGAGGCCGTCGCCGGCGACATCGGCTGTGCCGAGGCCAGCCGCGTCTTCGCCCGCCTGTCCCGCCTCCTCGGCCAAGGTGTCCAGCCGGCCGCGCCCGACGCGATCGCTCTGACGGCCTTCGACTCGTGAGTCGCCGAGCTCAGATCTCGATGCGGCTGCCCAGCTCGACGACCCGGTTGGCCGGCAGCTGGAAGAAGTCGCCGGCGCTCGCCGCGAAGCGCGACAGCATGAGGAACAGCTTCTGCTGCCAGCGCGGCAGCAGGGGCTTGCTGGCGCCGACGAAATTGTTGCGGCCGACGAAGTAGGAGGTCCGCATCGGATCGACCGGAACGCCCTTGTCGGCCAGCCCGGCGAGGTCGCGCGGCACGTCGGGCTGCTCCATGAAGCCGTAGTGCAGCACGACGCGGTGCACGCCCTTGCCAAGATGCGTGATGGTCGCCCGCTTGTCGGCCGCGACATAGGGCTCGTCCGGCACCTCGATGGTCAGCAGCACGACGTGCTGGTGCAGCACCTCGTTGTGCTTGAGGTTGTGCAGCAGGCAGCCCGGCGCATTGCCCGAGAAGGCCGTCATGTAGACCGCGGTGCCCTGCGGCCGGTGGACCCGGCCGGGGGTGATCGATTCGATCAGTGTCTCGATCGGCAGGGTCTCCTCGCGCTCGCGCGTCGCCACGGCCACCCGGCCCCGCATCCAGGTCGTCATCGCGATGAAGATCACCGCCGCGATCAGGACCGGAACCCAGCCGCCCTCGAGGAACTTCAGCATGTTGGCCGCGAACAGCGTCGTGTCGACGGTCAGGAACAGCAGGAAAACCGGCACGATCACGCTCCAGCGCCACTTCCAGCCGCGCACCGCCATCGCCAGCACCAGCACGGTGGTGACCAGCATGGTGCCGGTCACCGCGATCCCGTAGGCGGCCGCCAGGGCGCTCGACGACTTGAAGGCGAGGACCAGAGCGACGATGCCGGCGAGTTGCAGCCAGTTGACGCTCGGCACGTAGATCTGGCCGAAGGCGCTGGCCGAGGTGTGCTCGATTCGCACGCGCGGGCTCAGTCCCAGCAGCGCCGCCTGCTGCGCCATCGAGAAGGCGCCGGAAATCGTCGCCTGCGAGGCGATCACGGTGGCCAAGGTGGCCAGGGCGACCAGCGGCAGCAGCGCCCACGGCGGCGCCATGCGGAAGAACGGATTCTCCAGCGCCTCGCCGTCGGCCAGCAGCAGGGCGCCTTGGCCGTAGTAGTTGGCCAGCAGCGCCGGCAGCACCAGCCACAGCCAGGCACGGCGGATCGGCTCGCGGCCGAAATGGCCCATGTCGGCGTACAGCGCCTCGGCCCCGGTCACCGCCAGGGTCACCGCGCCCAGCGCCAGCAGGGTGACCGCCCCGTGGCGGGCGGCGAACTGCAGCGCGTGCAGCGGCAGCACGGCCTGCAGCACCTCGGGCCGGTCGAGGATGTGCCGGACCCCGAGCGCGAGCAGGATGACGAACCACACCAGGGTGATCGGGCCGAACCAGCGGCCGACGCCGCCGGTGCCGTAATGCTGGACGGCGAACAGCACGGCCAGCACCACCAGGGCGATCGGCACGACGAACGGCTCGAAGGCCGGGGTGGCGACCTTGAGGCCCTCGACGGCGCTCAGCACCGACACGGCCGGGGTCAGCAGGCAGTCGCCGTAGAACAGGGCAGCGCCGGCGACGCCGATCATCACGTACAGGCGGCGTCGTCGCTCGGAGATCCCGGCCTGGCGCGAGACCAGCGCCATCAGGGCCAGCACGCCGCCTTCGCCGCGGTTGTCGGCCCGCATCACCACCACGACGTACTTCACGGTGACGACGATGATCAGCGCCCAGGTGATCAGCGACAGCATGCCCAGCACGTTGTCAGGCGTCGGTCGGACCCCCGTGAACTCGCTGAAGCACTCCTTGACGGTGTAGAGCGGGCTGGTGCCGATGTCGCCGAACACCACGCCGAGCGCGGCGAGGGTCAGGGCGTGGATGCGATCTCGGGGGCCCGAATGGCCCGTTGCCGCGGCTGACATGGATGACGCTGTGCCTCCTTGGCCGGTCCCTCGGCGAGGCGCGGCCGGCCGCGGGTATTCACCCGTGGGTCGAGCCGGTCAACGGCGATTTCACGCCGAATTCCTATGCGATTCCTATGCCGGGACCGCGCGCGTCCCCGCGCGCTCAGGAGGGCGAGCCTGGAGGCTCGCGGTCCGGGCTCAGAAGGTCTTGCTGATCATGAAGATGGCGCGAGCGTCGCAGTTCATGGTGTTGCCGCAGTTGGGCACGCTGAGGTTGGTGTCGACATAGGCGATGCTGAGATCGACGCCGTAGACGGTGACGCCCAGGCCGACCTGCCAGTCCCAGTAGTTGTTGTAGCCGATGCCGTAGTTCGCGAAGCGCTGGACGTACTGATTGCCGATCGTGCCGAACAGCTTCATCGACACGTTCTCGTTGATCTTGATGAAGTTGAGCGGCACCGAGAGCTGGCCCCACTTGTACCAGGCGACGCCGGAATTGGCGTAGAAGTTGGGGCTGTAGCGCACCGCGCCGCTGAGCTGGGCGAAGCCGAAATCGTAGCCGGCGACCAGGCCGTACTCGTTGAAGTCGAGGCTGTAGCTGATGTCGGCGCCGGGATAGTTGTAGCGGATGTAGCCGAGGTCGAAGGTCAGCTTGTCGTCGAGCGCCTTGTAGCGGAAGCCGGCGATCAGATCGATCTCGGCGGCGGCGCCGGTACCGGGGAAGTTGACGTTGCTGCCCCAGGCGCCGACGTAGGCGGTGAGGTTGACCTTCTCGCTGACCGGCGCGGTCTCATAGGTCAGGCTGGGCTGGAAGGCGACCTGGCGCTGGGTCTGCGAGATGCCGCGATAGGAATAGTCGGTCGCGAAGGCGAAGGTCGCCGTGAAGGTGCCGCCGAACGGGCCCTTCCAGGTTTCCTTGGTCGGCGGGTCCTCGGCGGTCGGGGCCGACGGCGATGGGGGCGACGCAGGCACCGTCTGGCCCCATGCCACCTGCGCGACGGCAAGGCCGAGACCCAAGGCGAGGCTTCCGAGACGTGCCGGCTTCATGCGCTTCTCCCCGATGCGGCGGCGAGGAAAGCGCGGCGACGCTAAGGAAATCCAGGAGGCCGCCGGCGTCGCGGCATAGGAAATGCGTGGGGAGCGAGGTCGAGCGGCGCGCTTCCTATGAAGTCTTTATGCCGAAGGCCGCGCAGAGGTCTCGAATTCCTAAGAACGGGTCGCCTCTTCTGCAGCCAGGAGACCCGCCATGCTCGATATCGTGCTGCTTCTGTCCCTGGCCGTTCTTTGCCTCTATCTGCTGCTCGAGCGGTGGCGGAACCGCATTTGAGTGCCCGGCGAATTCCTATGGGCCCCCTATGCCGTCGCAACCGCTCCGCCGTCGATTTCCTACGCGGCGCCGCGCGACAGTGGCTACACCATGAAAGTCCCTCCACGCCTTCTCGAGCAGCCTCTCGATGCCGGATTGCAGGCGTCCGCTGCGCCCGGCAAACTTCCGACGGCGGGCGACGTGCTCGGCGAGATCGGCATGCTGCTGACGGCGCATCTCGCCGCGGCGCTGATCGTCGGTCTTGTCCTGCGCGCCTGGGGCATCGGCTAGCGGGCCACCCGCGTTCGCCGGCCCACCATGATTGAGGGAACCATGCTCGACGTCATCCTGATCGCGGCCGGCTGCGCCGGCTTCGTGCTGGCCGTCGCCTATGCCTGGGCCTGCGACCGGCTGTGAGGAGGCCGACATGCTGATCGAATACGCCCTTGGCGGCGCCGTCGCGCTCGGCCTGCTGGTCTACCTCGTCTACGCCCTGCTGCGCCCCGAGCGCTTCTGAACGGAACCCGACATGACCTTCGACGGCTGGATCCAGATCGCCCTGTTCGGCATCGTGGTCGCCCTGCTCGTGAAGCCGCTGGGCGGTTTCATGACGCGAGCCTTCGCCGGCGAGCGCACCGTGCTGTCGCCGGTGCTGCAACCGCTCGAGCGCCTCTTCTACCGGCTGGCCGGGGTCGATGCGCGGGTCGAGCAGGGCTGGGTCGCCTACGCCGTGGCGATGCTGATGTTCAACCTGATCGGCTTCCTCAGCCTCTACGCCCTGATGCGCCTGCAGGCGATGCTGCCGCTTAACCCGGCCGGCCAGCCGGCGGTCGAGGCGGGCCTCGCCTTCAACACGGCGATGAGCTTCGACACCAACACCAACTGGCAGTCCTACGTGCCCGAGACGACCATGAGCTACCTCGTCCAGATGGCCGGGCTCACGGTGCACAATTTCGTCTCGGCGGCCACCGGCATCGCCCTGGCGCTGGCCCTGGTGCGCGGCTTCGCCCGCCGCTCGGCGACCACCGTCGGGAACTTCTGGGTCGACCTCGTACGCTGCACCGTCTACGTGCTGCTGCCGCTCTCGATCGTCGCCGGCCTGTTCTTCGTCTGGCAGGGCGTGCCGCAGAACCTCGCGCCCTACACCGAGGCGACGACGCTCGAGGGCGCCCGGCAGGTCATCGCCCAGGGGCCGGTGGCGTCGCAGGAAGCGATCAAGATGCTGGGCACCAACGGCGGCGGCTTCTTCAACGCCAACTCTGCGCATCCGTTCGAGAATCCCAACGCGCTGACCAACTTCGTGCAGATGGTGCTGATCTTCGCGATCGGCGCGGCGCTGACCAACGTGTTCGGCCGCATGGTCGGCGATCCGCGCCAGGGCTGGGCGATCCTGACCGTGATGGCCGTGCTGTGGCTGGGCGGCACCGCCGTCGCCTACTGGGCCGAGGCGGCCGGCAATCCCAACATCGCCAGGCTCGGCGTCGATGCCGCTCCATCGGCCCTGCAGCCCGGCGGCAACATGGAGGGCAAGGAGGTGCGGTTCGGCATCGCCAACTCCGCCCTGTTCGCCACCGTCACCACCGACGCCTCGTGCGGCGCGGTCAACGCCATGCACGACAGCTTCACGCCGCTCGGCGGGCTGGTGCCGTTGTTCAACATCCAGCTCGGCGAGATCATCGTCGGCGGCGTCGGCGCCGGCCTTTACGGCATGCTGCTGTTCGCCGTCATCGCCGTGTTCATCGCCGGCCTGATGGTCGGTCGCACGCCTGAGTATCTCGGCAAGAAGATCGAGGCCAAGGAGGTCAAGATGGCGCTGCTTGCCATCCTGATCCTGCCGCTGTCGATCCTCGGCTTCTCCGCCGTCGCCACGGTCGTCGACGCCGGACTGGCCGGCCCGGCCAATGCCGGCCCCCACGGCTTCAGCGAGATCCTCTACGCCTACACGTCGGGCACCGGAAACAACGGCTCGGCCTTCGCCGGGCTGAGTGCCAACACGCTCTTCTACAACACCACGATCGGCGTCGCGATGTTCGTCGGCCGGTTCCTGATGATCGTGCCGATGCTGGCGATCGCCGGCGCCCTGGCTGCCAAGAAGATCGTGCCGGCCTCGGCCGGCACCTTCCCGACGCACGGGCCGCTGTTCGTCGGCCTGGTGGTCGGCGTCATCCTGATCGTCGGCGGCCTCACCTTCTTCCCGGCCCTGGCGCTCGGCCCAATCGTCGAGCAGATCGCCATGAACGCCGGCACCCTGTTCTAGCGTCGAGGTTGTCATGACTCTCACCGTACCGGAGAGCCGCCGGCGGACCGGCGTCGCCACCCTGTCGGACCCCAAGATCCTCGGTCCCGCGCTCTGGGAATCCGTGCGCAAGCTCGATCCGCGGGTCATGGTGCGCAACCCGGTGATGTTCACCGTCGAGGTCGTCGCCACCCTGACCACGGTGCTGTTCGTGCGCGACCTGGCCACGGGCGCCGGCGGTCTCGGCTTCTCGCTGCAGATCAATCTCTGGCTCTGGTTCACCGTGCTGTTCGCCAACTTCGCCGAGGCGGTGGCCGAGGGCCGCGGCAAGGCGCAGGCGGCGACCTTGCGCCGGGCCAAGACCGAGACCGCGGCCAAGCGCCTGACCGATCCCGCCGGCCGCACTTGGGAGAGCGTGCCGGCGCCGCAGCTGCGCCGGGACGACGTCGTGCTGGTCGAGGCCGGTGACCTGATCCCGTCGGACGGCGAGGTCGTCGAGGGCGTCGCCTCGGTCAACGAGGCGGCGATCACCGGCGAATCGGCGCCTGTGATCCGCGAGAGCGGCGGCGATCGCTCGGCCGTCACCGGCGGCACGCAGGTCATCTCCGACTGGATCAAGGTACGCATCACCGCCCAGCCCGGCTCGACCTTCCTCGACCGCATGATCGCCCTGGTCGAGGGCGCCGAGCGGCAGAAGACACCGAACGAGATCGCGCTCAACATCCTGCTCGCCGGCATGACCATCATCTTCGTCTTCTCGGTCGTCAGCATCCCGAGCTTCGCCGCCTATGCCGGCGGCACCATGAGCGTGCTGGTGCTGGTGGCGCTGTTCGTCACCCTGATCCCGACCACGATCGGCGCGCTCCTGTCGGCGATCGGCATCGCCGGCATGGACCGCCTGGTCCGCTTCAACGTTCTCGCCATGTCGGGACGCGCCGTCGAGGCGGCCGGCGACGTCGACACCCTGCTGCTCGACAAGACCGGCACCATCACGCTGGGCAACCGCCAGGCCACCGAGTTCCTGCCGGTGAACGGCGTCGACGAGCGCACCCTGGCCGACGCCGCGCAGCTCGCCTCGCTGTCGGACGAGACGCCCGAGGGCCGCTCGATCGTCGTGCTGGCCAAGGAGAAGTACGCCATCCGCGGCCGCGACATGGCACCCTTGCACGCGAAGTTCATCCCGTTCTCGGCCTACACGCGTTTGAGCGGCATCGACGTCGACGGCGCGTCGATCCGCAAGGGCGCGGTCGACGCGGTGATCAAGGAGGTCAATGGGCGCCAGACGGCGGCCACCACGGCGCGCGAGATCGAGACGATCGCCGAGACGGTGTCGCGCGCCGGCGGCACGCCGCTCGCGGTCGCCAAGGACGGCAGGCTGCTCGGCGTCATCCATCTCAAGGACATCGTCAAGGGCGGCATCCGCGAGCGCTTTGCCACCTTGCGCAAGATGGGCATCCGCACCGTCATGATCACCGGCGACAACCCGTTGACGGCGGCGGCGATCGCCGCCGAATCGGGAGTCGACGACTTCCTCGCCCAGGCGACGCCCGAAACCAAGCTGAAGCTGATCCGCGACGAGCAGGCCCAGGGCAAGCTCGTGGCGATGTGCGGCGACGGCACCAACGACGCCCCGGCGCTGGCCCAGGCCGATGTCGGCGTCGCCATGAACACCGGCACCATGGCGGCGCGCGAGGCCGGCAACATGGTCGATCTCGACAGCGACCCGGCCAAGCTCATCGAGATCGTCGAGATCGGCAAGCAGCTGCTGATGACCCGCGGCGCGCTGACGACCTTCTCGATCGCCAACGACGTCGCCAAGTACTTCGCCATCATTCCGGCGATGTTCATCGCCTTCTATCCGCAGCTCGAGGCGCTGAACGTGATGGGGCTGCGCACGCCGCAGAGCGCCATCCTGTCGGCCATCATCTTTAACGCCCTGATCATCGTCGCCCTGATTCCGCTGGCGCTGCGGGGCGTCACCTACCGCCCGGCCGGTGCGTCCGCCGTCCTGGTGCGCAATCTGCTGATCTACGGTCTCGGCGGCATCGTCGTGCCGTTCGTCGGCATCAAGCTGATCGACCTGGCGATCGCCGCCGCCGGTCTGGCCTGAGAGGGGCCTCGCCATGCTCAACCAGCTCCGTCCCGCCCTCGTCATGATGGCCCTGCTCACCGTGCTCACCGGTCTGGCCTATCCTCTGGCCATGACCGGCCTCGCCCAGCTTCTGTTCCCGCGCCAGGCCAACGGCAGCCTGATCGAGAAGGACGGCAAGGTGATCGGCTCGGCGCTGATCGGCCAGAGCTTCGCGGAGGCGCGGTACTTTCACGGCCGTCCGTCGGCGACCAGCGACGTCGATCCCAAGGACCCGAGCAAGACCGTGGCGGCGCCCTACAACGCCGCCAACTCGTCGGGCAGCAATGCCGGCCCGACCTCCAAGGCGCTGATCGAACGCATCCGGGACGACGTCGACAGGCTGAAGGCGGAGAATCCCGGGGCGGCGATCCCGGTCGACCTGGTCACCAGCTCGGCGAGCGGCCTCGACCCGCACATCACGCCGGCCGCCGCCCAGTTCCAGGTGCCGCGGGTCGCCAAGGCACGCGGCCTGCCCGAGGACAGGGTGCGCGCGCTGGTGCGCCAGCACACCGAGGGCCGCTTCCTCGGCGTGATCGGCGAGCCGATGGTCAACGTGCTGGCGCTCAACATGGCGCTCGACGCCCTGAAGATGTGATGACATCCTCGCGACGCGATGGCTGAAGCCCCGCCTGACCTGCGTCCGTCGCCCGACGCCCTGCTGAAGGCGGCCGAGCGCGAGGGCCGCGGCAAGCTCAAGATCTTCTTCGGCGCCGCGCCGGGCGTCGGCAAGACCTACGCGATGCTGACGGCGGGACGCCGCCGCAAGGCCGACGGCGTCGACGTCGTGGTCGGCGTCGTCGAGACGCACGGCCGCGCCGAGACCGAGGCGCAGCTGGCCGGCCTCGAGGTCGTTCCGCGCAAGCTCGTCGAGTACAAGGGGCATCGCCTCGAGGAGATGGACATCGACGCCGTGCTGCGCCGGCGGCCGTCGCTGGTGCTGGTCGACGAGCTGGCCCACACCAACGTCGAGGGCAGCCGTCATCCCAAGCGCTTTCTCGACGTCGAGGAGCTGCTGGCCGCCGGCATCGACGTCTACTCGACGATGAACGTCCAGCACGTCGAGAGCCTGAACGACGTCGTCGCGCGCATCACCCGCATTCGGGTGCGCGAGACCGTGCCGGACCGGGTGGTCGACGCCGCCGACGAGGTCGAGCTGGTCGACCTCACGCCGGCCGATCTCATCGGCCGGCTGCGCGAAGGCAAGGTCTACGTGCGCGACAACGCGCAGCGGGCGCTGAAGCACTATTTCTCGCCGGGCAACCTCACCGCGTTGCGCGAGCTCGCCCTGCGCCGGACGGCCGACCGGGTCGACGGGCAGATGCTGAGCTACATGCGCGAGCACGCCATCGCCGGTCCCTGGGCGGCCGGCGAGCGGGTCGTCGTGTGCCTCGACCCGACGGCGTCGGCCGCCACCGTGGTGCGGGCCGCCAAGCGCAGCGCCGACCGGCTCGACGCCGAGCTGATCGCCCTCTACGTCGAGACCGGCCGCCATGCGACCTTGAGCGAAGCCGAGCAGCGCCAGCTCGCCGAGACGATCCGCCTGGCCGGCCAACTCGGCGCCGAGGTCGTCACCTTGCCGGGGCGGACCGTGGTCGAGGAGGTGCTCGACTTCGCGCGCAGCCGCAACGCCACCCGCATCGTCGTCGGCAAGTCGCGGCGCTCGCGCTGGTTCGAGCTGCGGCACGGCTCGATCGTCGACGAGCTGGTGCGCAGCGGCTCGGGCCTGGCGATCGAGGTCGCCCCGACCGACGAGGCCGCGACGCCGCCGAGCCCGGGGTCCCGGCTGGCCAAGCCCCCGCTGACGCCGGGTCCCTACCTGGAAGGCCTGCTGTCGATGGCGCTGGCGACGGCGGTCGGCCGGCTGATCGACAGTTGGATCGTGCTGCCCAACATCTCGCTGGTCTATGTCGTGCCGGTGCTGATCGCCGCGGCGCGGCACGGCCTCGTGCCGTCGCTGTGGGTGGCCGGGCTGAGCGTGCTCGCTTTCAACTTCTTCTTCCTGCCGCCGCTCTACCAGTTCACGATCAACGACCCGGCCAACGTCGTGGCGCTGGTCTTCTTCATGTTCGTCGCCGTGCTGGCCAGCGCGCTCGCGGCGCGCACCCGCACCCAGACCGAATCGGCGCGGCGGGAGGCCCGCACCACCGCCGAGCTCTATGCCTTCAGCCGCAAGATCGCCGGCGTCACCGATCTCTACGACCTGTTGTGGATCGTCGTCAGCCACCTGGCGCGCCTGCTGGGCGCCGAGATCGTGATCCTGATGCCCGATCCCGAGCATGCCGGCCGCCTCGGGCCGCGCGCCGCCTTCCCCCCGGACAGCGAGTTCGGCGAGCCCGACCTCGCGGCCGCCCGCTGGTCGTGGGATGCCGACCATCCGACGGGCCGCGGCACCGACACCCTGCCCGGTGCCCGCTGGATGTTCATGCCGATCCGCACCAGCCGGGCGCCGGTCGCAGTGATCGGCGTGCTCTCGCGCAAGCCGCCGGGCGAGATCGGCGCCGCCGACCGTCGCCTGCTCGAGGCGGTGGGCAACCAGGCCGCGGTCGCCATCGAGCGCCTGACCCTGGCGGAGAGCATCGACGAGGCCCGCCTCGGCGCCGAGCGCGATCGCCTGCGCGCCGCCATGCTGACCTCGGTCAGCCACGACCTGCGCACGCCGCTCGCCTCGATCATCGGCGCGCTGTCCAGCCTCAGCGCCCATCGCGAGCGCTATGACGAGGCGGCGCGCCGCGAGCTGGTGGCGACGGCGCTGGAGGAGGCGCGACGGCTCGACCGGTTCGTCGGCAACCTGCTCGACATGACGCGACTCGACGCCGGGGCGGTGCAGCCGCGGCTCGAGACGGTCGAGGTCGGCGACTTGGTGTCGACCACCCTGCGTCGCGCCGCGCCGCTGCTGGCCGAGCACCGGGTCGCCACCCGGCTGCCGGCCGATCTGCCGCCGCTGTCGCTCGACTTCGTGCTGGCCGAGCAGGCGCTGTTCAACATCCTCGACAACGCCGCCAAGTATTCGACGCCGGGCGGCAGCATCGAGATCGTGGCCAAGGTCGACGGCCCGACCGTGACGATCACCGTGCGCGACGAGGGCCCCGGCCTGCCCGACGCCGCCATCGCCAAGCTGTTCGACAAGTTCTACCGGGTCGACGCGGGCGATCGCCGCCGCGCCGGCACCGGCCTCGGCCTCGCCATCGCCAAGGGCTTCGTCGAGTCCATGGGCGGCACCATCGTCGCCGGCAACCGCGCCGACCGGCGCGGCGCCGAGTTCACCCTCGCCTTTCCGAGGGTCGCCGTGGAGACGGCCGCATGACCGGCGACGCCGCCACCATTCTGGTCGTCGACGACGAGCCGCCGATTCGCCGGCTGCTGCGCACCACGCTGATGGCGCACGAATATCGCGTGGTCGAGGCGACCACCGGCGGCGAGGCGCTGTCGGCGCTGCGCCATCATCGGCCCGACCTCGTGCTGCTCGACCTCGGCCTGCCCGACATCGACGGGCTGGCGCTGATCGAGCGCATCCGTCAGCTGTCTCCGGTGCCGATCGTCGTGCTGTCGAGCCGCGGCGACGAGCAGGCCAAGGTGAAGGCCCTCGATTCGGGGGCCGACGACTACGTCACCAAGCCGTTCGGCGCCGAGGAGCTGATGGCCCGCCTGCGCGCCGCGCTGCGCCACCGCCTGCAGCAGCAGGGCGCCGAGCGCCGCTTTGCCAGCGGTGGGCTCGAGGTCGATCTGGTGCGCCGCCTGGTGCGCTGCGCCGGCCACGATGTCAGGCTGTCGCCCAAGGAGTACGACATCCTCGAGCAGCTCGCGATCCATGCCGGCAAGGTGCTGACCCATCGCCATCTGCTGCGCGAGGTGTGGCGCGACGAATCGGTCGATCCGCAGTACCTGCGGGTCTACGTCCGCCAGCTGCGCCAGAAGATCGAGCCCGACCCGGCGACGCCGCGCCATGTGCTGACCGAGCCGGGGGTCGGCTATCGCCTCGTCTGAATCATGACCCCTCCGCCCCTTCGGGGCACCTCCCCGCGCTGCTGTTTGGGTCGGAGACATGGTGAACGGGTGTTCGGAGACATGGTGAACACATTTCAGATTAGCTCAGGTTATGGAAGTCGATCGACTTCCAGGTGACATGGCGGAACACCAGATCGAACACGCCGTCAGTTGAGGTCGGGCGCAGGGCGACCGGTTTGCCGATCAGCGCCTTGGAAGCCTTGAGGCGTTTGCCGCGGAAGCTGATGTTGGCAGCGCCATCGACCCTGCGCACCAGGTCGTCGGGGCCGTACTCGAACGGCTCGACCTTGGCGCTGAAGCGGCGCGCGCTGGGTCGATAGCGATCGGCCGGCACGGCGAGGTCCAGGGCATCGTGCGGGCGATGGTGATTGTAGTGGTGGCGCCAAGCGTCGAAGCCGCGCTGAGCTTCGAGGAGATTGCTGAACGTGCGGCCCGCCAGCAGCTCGGCGTTCAGGGTGCGGTGGAAGCGCTCGTTCTTGCCCCGGCTTTGTGGATGGTACGGCGCGCTGTGCCACGGCGCCACGCCGTGCTCGATCAGCCACACCCCGAACCTGGTAAGCCCGCGTTCCCCGCTGTCGCCCCACGGGCTGCCGTTGTCGAGGAACATGATCTCGGGCTGGCCATAGCGCTCGAATGCTGCCTGCACCGCATCTTGTACCGTCTGATGGCGCTGGTTGTCCGCCGCATGCAGCCCCACGGCGTAGCGCGAATGGTCATCGATCATGGTCAGCGGATGCAGCCGGCCTTGGCCGAACACGACATCGCCCTTGAAGTCCATTTGCCACAACACGTTCGGCTCGGCGTGCTCGAAGCGCTTCCACGCCTTCTGGCCCGGCGCCACCATCGGTGCGCCGTGGCGTCGCAGGATCGCGGTGATCGTCGAGGGCGACGGCGGGTTCACACCCTGCCGCTTCAGGCTGCCCGCGATCTTGCGTCCACCCCACACCGGGTTCTCCCGACGCACCGCGAGCACCACCTCTTCCATCTTAGCGCCGGTGACCGCTGGGCTGCGGTGGGGCCGCCGCGAACGGTCCTTCAAGCCCTCGCTTCCCTCGCGCCGATAGCGGTCCAGCCACTTGTACAGAATGCGTGGCTGAATATTGAAACGCCGACACAACTCCCGACGGTTGACGCCCTCCGACAACGCCAGCCGACACACCTCTTGCCGAGCCTCTTCTTGCTTCGCGAACGGCATCGAAAACCTCATGGTTCCTCTCCACTGGAGTGTTCACCATGTCTCCGAACACCTGTTCACTATGTCTCCGGTCCATACAGCTGCGCGCAGGGAGGATCATGAGTCCTCCCCACGCGAAGCGTGGGGAGGTGTCGCGGTCATACCGCGACGGAGGGGTCATGGACTCACGATGTCGCCGCAGCCGCCGCCTCGAGTCCCGCGATCTCGAGCTTGACCATCTTCAGCATCGCCGCGGTGACGCGCTTCACCTTGGCGCGGTCGGGATCCATCATCAGCTGGCCGAGCCGGCGCGGCACGATCTGCCAGCTCAGCCCCCAGCGGTCGCGCAGCCAGCCGCACTGCTCGACCGCGCCGCCGTCGCGCAGGGCGTCCCACAGCCGGTCGACCTCGGCCTGGTCGTCGCATTCGACCATGATCGAGAAGCTGTGGTTGAAGGCGCCCGGCGGAGCGGCCTCGATCGCCATGTAGCGCTGGTCGCCCAAGGCGAAGGCGGCGAGGCGCACGCTGCCGGCCGGGCCGCTCGGCGTGTCGGCCGGCAGGGGGCTGATCCAGTGGATCGCCGAGCCGGGGATCAAGCTGGTGTAGAGCCGCAGCGCCGCTTCCATGTCGCGGGCGAACCACAGATGCTGGGTGACCTTGGCCATGCCGCGCCTCACGCCTCGACGATCGGCTGGAAGCCGCCGAAGATCATGCGCTTGCCGTCGAACGGCGCGCCGGCGCCGAGCGCCTGCAGGCGCGGGTCCGACATCATTTTGGCCATCGCCGCGTCGCGCACTGCCTTGGAGGGGTATTCCACCCAGCTGAACACCACGACCTCGTCGTCGGTCGCCTTCACGGCGCCGCGGAAGTCGGTGAGCTTTCCCACCGGGACGTCGTCGCCCCAGCATTCGACGACGCGGGTGGCGCCGAGCTCGCGGAACACCGGCGCGACCCGCGCCGCGTGCGCGCGGAAGCTCTCCTTGTTGGCGGCGGGGACGGCGATCACGAAGCCATCGACGTAGCTCATCGCGCTCTCCTGCTGTCGGGTTTGACGAATAATGTTGATATCAACATAATGGTTGCATGTCAAAGACGCTGCCCTTCGCGGCGACGCACCACGTGCGCGACCATTGCCTGTGCCTGCATGCGCAGCGCGCCGCGCGCGCCCTGGCGCGGCACTACGACCAGGCGCTGAAGCCGGTCGGCTTGACCAGCGGGCAATTCTCGCTGCTGATGTCGCTCAACCGGCCGCAGCCGGCGAGCCTGGGCCAGGTCGCGACCCTGCTGGCGATGGACCGGACGACCCTGACCGCCAACCTGAAGCCGCTCGAGCGCGACGGCTTGGTCGAGACGCGGACGAGCGAGGAGGACCGCCGTGCCCGCCTGCTGCACCTGACGCCGGCCGGCCGGGCGCGGCTGGCCAGGGCGCTGCCGATCTGGGAGCGGGTCCATGCCCGCCTCGAGGCCTCCTTGAGTGCGACCTCGCCCGACGCCGTGCGCGCCGCCCTGAACGTGCTGGCGAGCAGCTGACTCGCATCGTCCCGCTGGAGCATGGTGGCTTGGTCAGGCCGCCTGTCGCCCCTCGGTGGCACGGCCCCTCTGCGCCTCCCTGCGCTCGACCGGGAGCACGTCTGCGAGTACCCGGTCCAGCCGGCGCTCGAAGTCGCTGCCGAGGGGGGGTAGAGGACGCCGCAGTCCGTCTCCCATCACGCCCAGCCGACACAGCAGCCGCTTGACGACCATCGGCTGCGGCGCGAGCGCCAAGGCAGTGTACAGCTGCCCAAGAACCTGGTCGTGCCAGCGAACCTCGCTCGCGAGCCCCTCCTCGCAGGCGAGATGGAGGGCCGCGGTGATCGCCGGAGCGATGTTCGCGGCGACCGACAGGCAGCCATCGCCACCGGCCCGGCGGTAGTCGGCCTGCGAGGCATCGTCGCCGCTCAGCAGCAGTCGCTCGCGCCCCAGTCGCCGACGCAGCCGCGGCAACTGCGCGATGTCGCCCGCCGAGTCGACGATTCCGACGATGCGCGGCAGCTCGACGACGCGGCGCACCATCGTGTCGGGCAGGCTTTGCGGGCCGTGCGGCGGTCCGACCTGAAGCAGCACGGGTATGGCGACCGAATCGTGCAAAGCCCGGAAGTGCGACGTCAGCCAGTCTGCGCTCGGGCTGAGGGAGAAAGGCGGTAATGCAAGGACAGCGGACGCGCCGGCCTGCTCGGCGGCTCGCGCCAGCGCGATCGCCGCCGAACTGCTGTTGCTGGTGGCCGCGGCAATCACGGCGACACGGCCGCCGGCCGCGGCGACGGTGGTCGCCACGACCTGGCGATGCTCCTCGGCGGTGAGCAGGGAGCCTTCCCCCGTCCAGCCGCAGGGAGCCAAAGCCAGCGGACCCGACTGCAGCAGCCGCCGACAATGCAGGTCCAGCGCCGGAAGGTCGGGGCGACCGAAGCTGAACGGAGTCGGCAGGGCGACCACGACGCCATGACGGAGCTGCGGGAAAGCGATCACGATGCCGCTCCCAGCGCAGGGAGCGGCCACCGGGACAACAAGTAGCGGGCGGCCACGACGGCCACCGCGACGACCGCCACGGCGAGCAAGCCGCCGCCCGCTCGCATGACTGGGACCAGGCGGTGCCATGGCCGCGACCGGGAAAGGTCGGCCATTCTTGGGGAAAGAAGCGACATGTCACGCCGCGAGGGCCAGCGGTGCTCGCGCTTCCAGCACGAGCGAGCTCGCCGAGGCGTCGAAGGTGCAGGGTACCAGCCCTTCGCGGCGCGCGAGGAAGCGCACCCGGGAACGCGAGGCGGCGGCACTCCCGAGCGCCCCCTCGACGGCCACGACTCCCGTCCGGCCTATGCGCGCGCGCGCGGCGTGGAGCGCGATGGCCAGGTCCCCCGCGCGGCGTACGCCGACCACCCAGGCCAAGTCGACCATCTCCCGGTCGGGGGCCGGCGCGTCGAGCCGCAGGCTGCGGACGGCAGTGCAGCCGGCCTCGAGCAGGGCGAGCACGAAGGGCAGTGTACGATGCCCAATGACGACCGCGTGCAGGCTTTGGGATACCGGCTTGCCGGCGCCCGCGCGACGGAGCAGCGCAACGGCGGCGTCAGTTGGCGACGAAGCGTCCGGGGGCTCGTTCTCGGTATCGGCTTCGAGGGCAACAGTCATGGTTCTACTCCGCTTCTAGGTATGTCGGCCGCGCCGCTGCACCGGCCAGCCCGGCAGGCCAGCAGCCGAGATGGCGCCGGCAGACCAAGCCTGTGGGCAGGGTGGACGTGAGCAGGACCTCGGCAGGCCGCTCCGGCAGCCCGGAGGGCGGTCCGCAAAGCAGCACGACACTCAAGGCCGCGACTTGCGGCAGGCAGGCGAGAGGCGTCACGGCGAGCATTCCATGCCGCCTGACTAAGGCCGAGGCCCATAGGAAATCGAGACCGGCCCAGCCTCCCGATCATAGGATCGGCATAGGCCGGATGTGCCTGCATCTTTCCCTCCGCGGCGCAGCCGGGAAGGTGACGGCGTCTTACGCCGACGGAGGGGGCATGAGTCATGACTTTCGACCCCTCCGTCCGCTTCGCGGACACCTCCCCAAGCTTCGCTTGGGGAGGAAATCAGACGAACGCGGCGTGCTCGGGATCGAGCGTCAGGAACTCGGCCAGCAGCTCGTTCTTCGACGACGACACGCAGTGATGCCGGCACTGCACCGAGGGATCGATCGCGGCCAGCGCCGCCGCGGTCTCGGGCGACCGCCAGAAGTCGCGGAAGCTGCGGTCGCGGATCGAGCCCAGCCGGCCGCCCGGCGTGTAGGCCTTGTCCTGGCAGGTGTAGACGTCGAGATCGGCGCCGATGATGGTCAGCAGGTAGGCCATGGCGCAGCGCCGCTCGCTGCGGTCGAAGCGGTCGCCCAGCGCGTGATAGTGGTCGTTGACCTTGAAGTGGCCGTCCTCGAGGCCGCGGATGCGCGCGATCTCGGCGTGCACGGTGTCGGCGATGCGGGCGTGATAGGTGTCGTTCTCGCGGCCCGAATCGCGCACGATGCAGGGCGCCAGCTTGACGTGGCCGACCCCGGCCTCCTTGAGCCGTCGGCTGAGCTCGAAGAGATGCGGCGCGTTGCTCTCGTCGACGATCACGCTGGCGCCCAGCGCGCAGGCCGAGCCGCGGCGCGCGAAGTCCGCCAGGTTGCCCAGCATCGACTCGAAGGCGTCCTCGCCGACCCGGCGCGAGCGGGCGTAGCTCGGCCCGTCCCAGCCGTCGATCGACACGCGCAGCCAGGTGCCGTGGCGGGCGAACGCCTCGGCCACCTTGCCGCGCAGCCGCGAGCCGTTGGTCAGCGCGCCGATGCGCACGCCGCCGGCCGCCAGCCGCTCGACGGTCTCGACGATATGCGGGTAGATCAGCGGCTCGCCGCCGCCGGAGAAGGTGACGGCCTCGACTCCCATCTCGACCAGGTCGTCGACGATCTCGCGCATCTTCTCGCGCGGGATGCGGTCGCGCGCGACCATGCCGCTGCCCAGGCTGACCGAGTCGGACCGGTAGGCGCAGAACCAGCAACTGTGGTTGCAGACGTTGGTCGGCTTGATGCGGACATGCACCGGGCTCGGCGCTGCGCCTCCGGCGGCGATCGCCGCCAGGCGGTCGGTGTAGCGGAACGCCTTGAGGCGCGAATAGACGGTGCCGGCCATGGCGGCGACGCTCGCCCGCGGCGGGGATGGCCGTCGTTGACGTGGATCAAGCAGCGAGAGCAAGCAAATTAAGTATTGCTTGACCTTCCGGTCCCCGCTCCCCATGTCGCGAGAATACCTTCCAGGGAACTCGCCATGGCCAATCGACCGTCCGCTCTCGTTTCGCCCGCCGGTGAATTTCCGGGTCGCATGGTGCCCAGAAACTCCGCCGCGCCCGCGGCGCGGAACGGGCTACCGATAATGCCGGGAATGCCGATAAGTCGTCCGGCGGCCCACCCCTCGGCTTGACGTCCCCGGGCCGCATACGGGACGGTGCCGGACCAGGAGGAAACCATGGCCGAGAGCGAAAACTACAAGAAGGGCACCGCGATGCGGAGCCGCCTGATGGGCGAGAAGTACGCCGAGCGCATGAACAAGACGGTCTACGACGACCCGATCATGCAGAAGTTCGGCGACTATGCCCGCGAGGCCGTGTTCGGCATGCTGTGGTCGCGGCCCGGCCTCGACATCAAGACCAAGACCCTGATCTGCGTCATCTCCGACACCGCCCAGGCGCGCTGGCCGGAGCTCGCCATCCACCTGCGCATGGCCCGCAACCAGGGCTGGACGGAGGACGAATTGTCCGAGGCGCTGATGCATCTCTGCGGCTATATCGGGCTGCCCTCGGTGCGCGAGGCCCTGCTCACCGCCAAGGAGGTGTTCGAGGAGATGCGCAAGGAGGGCTGATAGCGAGGGATCGGACCATGGTGCTGATGACGGCGAGCGATCTTCCCCTGAAGCGAATCGCCCGCGGCAAGGTGCGCGACGTCTACGAGGTCGATGCCGAGCGGCTGCTGCTGGTCGCCAGCGACCGGGTCAGCGCCTACGACGTCGTCATGGCCGAGCCGATCCCACGCAAGGGCGCGGTGCTGACCCAGGTCAGCGTCTGGTGGTTCCGCCAGCTCGAGGGCCGGCTCCGCCATCACATGATCGCCGCCGATGCCGAGGCGATCGTCGCCGCGGTGCCGGCGCTGGCCGGCCATCGCGACCAGATCGACGGCCGCGCCATGCTGTGCCGGCGCACCACGGTGTTCCCCATCGAATGCGTAGTGCGCGGCTATCTCTCGGGCTCGGCCTGGCGCGAGTACGCCAAGAGCGGCACCCTGGCCGGCGAGGCGCTGCCGGCCGGCCTGCAGGAGAGCAGCCGGCTCGATCCGCCGATCTTCAGCCCGGCCACCAAGGCCGAGAGCGGCCACGACGAGAACATCACGATCGGCCGCATGCGCGAGGTGCTGGGCGCCGAGGTCACGGCCGAGCTCGAGCGCCTGACCCGGCTGGTCTATGGCCACGGCCGCGACGTCGCGCTGAAGCAGGGCATCATCATCGCCGACACCAAGTTCGAGTTCGGCCGCGCCGCCTCGGGCGAGATCCTGCTGATCGACGAGGTGATGACGCCCGACAGCTCGCGCTTCTGGCCGCTCGACGGCTATGCGCCGGGCCGGCCGCAGCCCAGCTTCGACAAGCAGCCGCTGCGCGACTGGCTCGACGTCGAGCGCCACGCCGGGCGCTGGAACGGCGACGCGCCGGCGCCGGCGCTGCCGGCCGAGGTCGTCGCCGCGACCAGCCAGCGCTATCTCGACGCCTATCGAAGGCTGACCGGGGCGCCGCTCGCGGTGGGCTGAGCGCCCCGAGGGGGCGGCATGACAATTGCACTCGCGGCGATGCTAGAGTTCCGCGCGGGCCGAAGGGGGAAACGAACGATGGGACTGCTCAACCGTCTGCCGATCGCGGTGCTCGCGGCATCGTCGCTGCTGTCGTCGGTGGCCGTCGCCGCCGATCCGATGACGGCGGTGACCCAGCTCGGTTGGCTGCGCATCGGCGAGTACGCGCCGATCCTGGTCGCCGAGGCCAAGGGCTTCTTCAAGGAGGAGGGGATCGAGCACAAGACGGTCGATGGCGGGCCGGGCAAGAACCCGATTCCGATCGTCGCCGTCGGCCAGGCGCAGTTCGGCCTGGCGACCAACGGCATGATGCTGGTGACGGCGCGGCTGGCCAAGGATCCGGTCGACGTCGTGGCGATCGGCACGCTGTTCCAGCAGGCGCCGTCGGCCTACATCACCACCGCCGCGCCGGGCGCGGCCGATCCCAAGCCCAAGGACATGGAGGGCAAGACGGTCGGCGTGCAGGCCGAGTCGGAGTTCATGCTGCGCGCCTTCGCGGCCAAGAACGGAATCGATCTCGGCAAGGTCAAGATCGTGCACGTCAAGGCGACGGTCGAGCCGCTGATGGTCGGCCAGATCGACTACTTCTCCGGCTGGGTGGTCAACCAGACCTACCAGATCGAGCAGGAATCGGTGAAACCGGACGCGCCGGCGGCGGTCAAGGGCAAGACCTGGAAGGTGCTGAAGGTCAGCGACTGGGGCATTCCGGCCTATGCCGACGTGATCTTCACCTCGGGCGACACCTTGAAAAAGAACCCCGAGCTGGTGCGCCGTTACCTGAAGGCGGTGCAGCGCGGCATGCAGTTCGTCATCGACCATCCCGACGAGTCGGTCGAGATCCTGGCCAAGTTCCCCGGCCAGATCGAGGACGCGAAGAAGCTGGCCTGGCGCTTCAAGCTGCAGAACCCGCTGTTCCAGAGCGAGGACACGCAGAAGCACGGCCTGCTGTGGATGAACCCGGCGGTCTGGGACAGCATGATCGGCTACCTGAAGGTCGGCGAGCAGATCGCCAAGGTCGTGCCGGCCAGCGAGGTCATGACCGACGACTACCTGCCGAAGAAGTAGCAATGGCCGATCGCCACAGCGCCTGACCATGGCCGCGCCGATCTCGATCCGCGCCGTCTCGCGCCGCTTCGGCGAGACCTGGGCGCTGCGGCCGGTCGATATCGAGATCGCGGCCGGCGAGTTCATCGCCCTGGTCGGGCCGTCGGGCTGCGGCAAGACCACCCTGCTGCGCATCGTCGCCGACCTCGTCGAGCCGTCGAGCGGCGAGGTGCGGATCGGCGAGCTGTCGGCCGCCGAGGCGCGCCGCCAGCGCCTGCTCGGCCTGGTGTCGCAGCGGCCGGCCGTCCTGCCGTGGAAGCGGGCGATCGACGACGTGCGCTTCACCCAGAAGATCGCCGGCCGGGTCGGCTTCGATCCCGCGACCCTGCTGCGCGCCTTCGGCCTGGCCGGCCACGAGGACAAGAAGCCGCGTCAGCTCTCGGGTGGCATGCTGCAGCGGGTCAACATCGCCAGCGCCATCGCCCACGATCCGGCGGTGCTGCTGATGGACGAGCCGTTCGCCGCCCTCGACGAGATGAAGCGCGAGGAGATCGGCGAGTGGTTCGACCGCGAGCTCGCCGAGCGGCCCAAGACCGTGCTGTTCGTCACCCATCACATCGACGAGGCGGTGATGCTGGCCGACCGGCTGCTGGTCTTCTCGCCGGCGCCCGGCCGCGTGCTCGAGGTCGTGTCGGTGCCGGTGCCGCGACCGCGCGACGCCGCGTTCCGCCAGGACCCGCGCTTCGTCGCCATCGCTGGCCACGTGCGCGGCCTGCTCATGCATCCTGCGGCGGCCGCCTGATGCCGGCCGACGTCGCCCTGCCGGCCCCGGCGGCCGAGCGCCCGGCGCGCGGCCGGTGGCTGCTCGGCTGGGCCTTGCGGCTGGCGACGCCGATCGTGTCGGTGCTGGCCCTCTGGTACCTCGCGATCTGGTTCTCCGGCCTGCCGGCTTTCGTGATCCCGCTGCCCGAGCGGGTGATCGAGGTGCTCTGGGTCGATCGCGCCTTCATCTTCGAGCATCTGCTGGCGACCCTGCAGGTCGCGGCGATCGGCTTCGTGTGGGCCAACGTCGCCGGCATCGGCCTGGCCATCGCCTTCGACCTGATCCCGTTCACCCGGCATCTGCTGATGCCGGCCGCCATCACCTTGCGCAACGTGCCGTACATCGCGCTGATCTCGGTGCTGATGCTGGCGTTCGGCGATTCGATCCTGAGCAAGACCACGATCGTGGCGCTGGCCGGCTTCTTCCCGGTGCTGGTCAACACCATGGCCGGGCTGCGCGCCGCCGACGAGGTCCAACTCGATCGCATGCGCATCCTCAACGCCAGCTGGTGGCAGACCTTCAGCCAGGTGCGGCTGCCCTACGCGCTGCCCTCGATCGTCGCCGCCCAGGAGATCACCGGCTCGGGCTCGATCATCGTCGCCATCGCCGCCGAGTGGATGATCTCCTCGACCGGGCTGGGCTACGTCATCAATCATGCAATGCAGAACTACCGGGGCGACAAGGTCTATGCCGTGGCGCTGCTCGCGACGGCCCTGTCGTTCCTGATATATTCGTTCGTTCACTGGCTTGGCACGCGCCTCGACTGGCGGGCGGGTAGCGAGCGGCGCGGCTGACAGCGGGATGGAGGCAGACATGGCGGCAGGTCTTTCGGCGAACGTCCAGGCGACCCCGGCGGCAGCGTTGGCCGGCGCCGGCATCCACGTCCCGGTCATCGACATCGGCGCGCTCTACGGCAGCGACCCGGCGGCGCGCCGCGCGGTGGCGGCCGAGATCGGCCGCGCCTGCGACGACAGCGGCTTCTTCTACGTCACCAACCACAACGTGCCGGTCGAGACGATCGACCGCGCCGTCGCCCTGGTCGACCGCTTCTTCCACCTGCCCGAGGCCGAGCGGCTGAAGGTCAAGGCGAACGCCAACAACCGCGGCTATCGCGACATCTGGGACAGCGTCCATCGCAACGGCAAGACCAACGCCAAGGACAGCTTCGATCTCGGCTTCCCGGTGACCGAGGACGATCCCGAAGTGAAGGCCGGCACGCCGTTCTATGCGCCCAACCTGTGGCCCGACATGCCGGGCTTCCGCGATGCCGTCGAACCCTACTATCTCGAGACCTTCAGGCTCGGGATGAAGATCCTCGAGGGCTTCGCGCTGTACCTTGGCCAGCCCGACGATTTCTTCACGCGGCACTTCACCAAGCCGGTCGCCGACATGGTGATCAACCACTACCTCGGCAACGCCGGCCTGCACGTCTCCGACCAGGCTTCGGGGCCGCACACCGACCATGGCGTCGTCACCATCCTATGGCAGGACAGCCTGGGCGGGCTCGAGGTCATGGGCAAGGACGGCGAATGGCACGGCGTGCCGCCGATCCGCGGCGCCTACGTCATCAACATCGGCGAGCTGATGAAGCGCTGGACCAACGGCCGCTTCCAGGCGACCGTGCATCGTGTCGTGCATCTGCGCGACATGCCGCGCTACTCGATGCCGCTGTTCTGCAATCCCAACTTCCGCACCACCGTCGATCCCCGCGACCTCGGCGTCAGCGACGCCGAGGCGAAGTACGAGCCGGTGCTGTCCGGCGAGTTCCTGATGTCGCGCTTCAAGTCGACCCGCAAGCTGTGGGGCGCCGACACCAACCGTCCGGTGGTCGAGGACGTCAAGCTGGTCGACCGGGCAGCCGAATAGCCGGCAGCCGCCCGGCCAGCCACAGGTACGCGGCGGCCAGCGGCAGCCAGCCCAGCCAGCGCACCATCTCGAGCGCCCGGCCGGCCGGCGTCGCGGTCGCCAGGTAGTCGAGCTGGAGGCCGAGCACGCTCGCCGCCGCCTCGAAGGCCAGCAGCCACAGCAGCATCGCCGGCAGCAGTACGGCGAGCGGCTGCAGGTTGGGCGCCAGGCGGGCGCGGTACCACGGCGCCAGCGCCAGGGCGAACACCAGCACGGCGATCACCAGCTTGAGCGGCGCGTGCTGGGCCAGCCAGCCGGCCAGCAGCGGCTCGCGCACGATCATCGTGTAGGCGGTCCAGGCCAGCACGGCGCCGCCCAGCAGGATGACCGACGGGAAGCGGTCGACCAGGCGGATCACCAGCTGGCTGCCCCAGACGATGATCGGCACGCTGATGGCGAGGCCGACCAGGATCAGCGCGATGCTGCCCTTGGCGGCGCCGCCGATCGCCAGCACGTTGTCGATGCCCATCACGGCGTCGGCGACGACGATCGTGCGCACCGCGCCGGCGAACGAGGTGGCCGGCGCCTTCACCGCGTGGCTGGCCTCGCCGTCGCCTTCCGAGGACAGCAGCTTGCGGGCGATCCAGATCAGGGCGAGGCCGCCGGCCAGCATGAAGCCGGGGACATTCAGGATGTAGACCACCAGCACGGCCATCGCGGCGCGGATGGCGATGGCGCCGAAGGTGCCCCACAGGATCACCTTCTTCTGGGTCTGCTGGGGCAGGTTGCGGGCGACCAGGCCGATGATCAGGGCGTTGTCGCCCGCGAGCACGAGGTCGATGAGAATGATGGCGAGCAGCGCCGACAGCGACGCCGCCGAAAAAAGGTCGGCAGGCATGAGGATCTCCGAAAAGGATTGAAACGAAGGCGAAACGGCTTCGTCGGTCAGATCGGGACCTTGTCGGGAGGACGGCCGTCGGCGGCGCGCAGCGGCCGCGCCGGCCGCGGGCCGAGCAGGCGCAGCACGGCAATCCCGGCCGGGACGAGGCCGCCCAGCAGCAGGAGCTGCAGCAACGGCCAGTCGGCCGCCGTCAGGACGGCGAGCTCGCCGCCCATGTCGAACAGGCCCGCCTCGAAGCCGAGATCGCCCAGCAGGGCCGGGTCGAGCACGTCGCCCAGCACGATCAGCAGCATGCCGCCGACCACCGACGCCACGAACAGCTCGCCGGCCGGCGAGGCTGCGGCCGCGGGGAGGCGGTCGGGGCGGGAGCGGTCGATCAGGCGCATGCTCCGCGCAATATGGGGTGTCCGCCCGATCTTGCCAGGGGGGCTCGCCAGGAGGGTCAGAGGCGCAAGGAGCGCAGCCTCAGCGCATTGGCGATCACGCTCACCGAGGACAGCGCCATCGCCGCCGCCCCGACCACCGGCGACAGCAGCAGGCCGAACACCGGGTAGAGGATGCCGGCGGCGATCGGCACGCCGGCGGCGTTGTAGACGAAGGCGAAGAACAGGTTCTGCCGGATGTTGCCCATGGTGGCGCGCGACAGGCGCCGCGCCTTGGCGATGCCCATCAGGTCGCCCCCCAGCAGGGTGACGCCGGCACTCTCGATCGCCACGTCGGTGCCGGTGCCCATGGCGATGCCGACGTCGGCGGCGGCCAGCGCCGGGGCGTCGTTGACGCCGTCGCCGGCCATCGCCACCACCCGGCCCTCGCGGCGGAACCGGGCGACCACTTCGCTCTTCTGGTCGGGCAGCACCTCGGCCTCGACCTCGGCGATGCCGAGCCGCCGGGCGACCGCCAGCGCCGTGGTGCGGTTGTCGCCGGTCAGCATGACGACGCGGACCCGCTCGGCCGCCAGCGCTTCGAGCGCCGCCGCGGTCGTCGCCTTGACCGGGTCGGCGATCGCCAGCAGGCCGGCCGCCCGGCCGTCGGCCGCCAGGAACACCACGGTGGCGCCGTCGCCGCGCAGCCGCTCGGCCGCGTCGGCCAGGGCGGCCGTGTCGACGCCGCGCTCGGCCAGGAAGCGGCCATTGCCCAGCACCACGGGGCGGCCGTCGATCCTGCCCATGACGCCCTTGCCGGTCGGCGAGTCGAAGTCCTGGGCCGCCACCGGGGCGACGCCGCGCGCGCGCGCCGCCGCGACGATCGCCTGGGCCAGCGGATGCTCGCTGGCGACTTCGAGGCCGGCGGCGAGCCGCAGCACCTCGTCCTCGGTCACCCCGGCCGCCGGCTCGATGGCGACCAGGCGCGGCTTGCCTTCCGTCAGGGTGCCGGTCTTGTCGACCACCAGCGTGTCGATACTCTCCAGCCGCTCGAGCGCCTCGGCATTGCGGATTAGCACGCCGGCCTGGGCGCCGCGGCCGACGCCGACCATGATCGACATCGGCGTCGCCAGCCCGAGCGCGCAGGGACAGGCGATGATCAGCACGGTGACGGCGGCGACCAGGCCGTAGGCCAGCCGCGGCTGCGGCCCGACCGTCGCCCAGACCGCGAAGGCGACCAGCGCGACGGCGATCACCGCCGGCACGAACCAGCCGGCGACCAGGTCGGCGAGGCGCTGGATCGGCGCCCGCGAGCGCTGCGCCTCGGCGACCATCTGGACGATGCGCGCCAGCATGGTGTCGCGGCCGACCTTGTCGGCGCGCATCACGAAGCCGCCGGTGGTGTTGAGCGTGCCGCCGATCAGCGCCGCGCCGGGCTCCTTGGTGACCGGCATCGATTCGCCGGTGACCAGCGATTCGTCGAGCGCCGAGCGGCCCTCCAGCAGCACGCCGTCGACCGGCACCTTCTCGCCCGGCCGCACCCTCAGCCGGTCGCCGACGGCGATCGCCTCGAGCTCGATCTCCTGCTCGCTTCCGTCGGCCGCCAGGCGGCGCGCTGTCTTGGGCGCGAGATCGAGCAGGGCGCGGATCGCGCCCGAGGTCTGGGCGCGCGCCCGCAGCTCCAGCACCTGGCCCAGCAGGACCAGCACGATGATCACCGCAGCCGCCTCGAAGTAGACCGCGACCGTGCCGTCGGGGCCGCGAAAGGCCGGCGGGAAGAGCTGCGGCGCCAGCAGCGCCACGACGCTGTACAGCCAGGCGACGCCGGTGCCGAGCGCCACCAGGGTGAACATGTTGAGATGGCGCGTGACCAGCGACTGCGCGCCGCGCACGAAGAACGGCCAGCCGGCCCACAGCAAGACCGGGCTCGCCAGCGCGAGCTGGATCCAGCCCGAGGTCGCGGGCGGCACGAGATGGTGCAGGCCGAGCAGATGGCTGCCCATCTCGAGCCCGAACACCGGCAGCGCCAGCACCAGCCCGATCCAGAAGCGCCGCGTCATGTCGACCAGCTCGGGATCGGGGCCGGCGTCGGCGGTCACCAGCTCGGGCTCGAGCGCCATGCCGCAGATCGGGCAGCTGCCCGGCCCGACCTGGCGGATCTCGGGATGCATCGGGCAGGTGTAGGTCGCGCCGGCCGGCACCGGCTCGGCCGGCGCCGCGGGCGCCGGATGCAGGTAGCGCTGCGGCTCGGCGGTGAACTTGGCGAGGCAGCGCGGATTGCAGAAATAGTGGGTCTGGCCGTCGTGCACCGTCGTGTTGCGGGCGCCCGCGATCTTGACCTTCATGCCGCACACCGGGTCGAGGGCGATCGCCTCGGCCGCGGGGGGCTCGTGGTCGTGATGGCCGTGCGCGTGATCGCCGTGCTGGCAGCAGCTCTTGCTCATGCCTTGCTATCTATACCCTACGGGGGTATGGTTCAAGCCATGGACGACCGGATGAAGAAGGCGCAGCTCGCCCGCCTCGGCCGCATCGAGGGCCAGGTGCGCGGCGTGGCGCGCATGATCGAGGAAGAGCGGTACTGCATCGACGTGCTGACCCAGATCCGCGCCGTGCGGGCCGCGCTCGACAAGGTCGAGCAGGCGATCCTCGGCGACCATCTGCAGCACTGCGTGGCGCACGCCTTCCACGCCGGCAGCGAGCGCGATCGGCAGGTCAAGATCGACGAGCTGCTGGAGTTGCTCGACAGCCGCCGGCGCTGATCGTGACCGTTCGTCGCGCCCTGCTGCTCGGCATGGTGGCGCTCGCCGGATGCGCCGAGCCGCGGCCGCAGGCGCCGGCCTCGAGCCCGCTCGGCGTCGATCTCGGTCCGTCGACTCGCGTCGCCGGCGTACCTGGCCAGGTCGGAGAGGGGGAGTTCCGCGACGAGCCGCCCGCCGCCGCGGCGCCCACGACTGCAGCGCCGAAGGCGACAGTTCCGCCGGCCCCGCCGCCCGTCGATCACAGCAAGATGCACCATGATCATTCGAGCATGAGTCACGACTGATGATCGGTCGCCGATCCTTCGTTCGCGGGCTCGCGGCCGGCGCGGTGATCACGCCGCTCGCCGCGCAACGCGCCGCGGCGACATCTCCCTCGTTGCTGAGCGGCACCGAGTTCCGTCTCGAGCTGGCGCCCGTCGCGGTCAACGTCACCGGCCGGCCGCGCCCCGCCACGCTGATCAACGGCCTGCTGCCCGGCCCGACCCTGCGCTGGCGCGAGGGCGACACGGTGACCCTCGCGGTCACCAACCGGCTGCCCTTCACCAGCTCGCTGCACTGGCACGGCATCCGCCTGCCGGCGGCGATGGATGGCGTGCCGGGATTCACCTATGCCGGCATCGCGCCCGGCGAGACCTTCGTCTATCGCTTCCCGGTGCGCCAGAGCGGCACATACTGGTATCACGCGCACGGGCTCGAGGAGCAGACCGGCGCCTACGGCTCGATCGTCATCGAGCCGCGCGGCGGCTTCGCCAACCGCTTCGACCGAGACTACGTCGTCGTGCTGTCCGACTGGAGCGACGAGAGCCCGCGGGCGATCGTCGGCAACCTCAAGTTCCAGAGCAGCTACTACAATCGCCACCAGCGCACGGTCGGAACCTTCCTCGACGATGCGCGGCGCGACGGGCTCGGTGCCACCGTCTCCGACCGGCTGATGTGGGGCGACATGCGCATGAGCCCGACCGACATCCTCGACGTCTCGGGCGCCACCTACACGTACCTGATGAACGGCCAGCCGCCGGCCGCCAACTGGACGGCGCTGTTCCGGCCCGGCGAGCGGGTGCGCCTGCGCTTCATCGACGCCGGCGCCATGAGCATCTTCGACCTGCGCATTCCCGGCCTGCCGATGACGGTCGTGCAGAGCGACGGCAACGACATCGTGCCGGTCACCGTCGACGAGCTGCGCATCGCGCCCGGCGAGACCTACGACGTCATCGTCGAGCCGCGCGACGACCGCGCCTACGCGATCTTCGCCCAGGCCGAGGACCGCACCGGCTATGCGAGTGGCACCCTGGCGCCCCGCCCCGGCATGGCGGCGGCGATCCCGGCGATGGATCCGCGGCCGCTGCGCACCATGGCCGACATGGGGATGAGCCACGCCGGCGTGGATCATTCAAAGATGGACCATTCCAAGATGGATCATGCGACCGCGCCGGGGTCGGCCAGCCTGGCCGGTCGGGTCGGCGTCGACAACGTGGTGACCATGCCGCGCAGTCGGCTGGCCGAGGCCGGCGACGGGCTCGAGGACAACGGCCGCAGGGTGCTGCGGCTCAGCGACCTGCGGGCGACGCGGCCGGGCAGCGATCCGCGCCCGGCCTCGCGCGAGCTGGTGTCCCATCTCACCGGCAACATGGAGCGCTTCATCTGGGGCTTCGACGGCACCAAGTTCTCCGACGCCGGCCCGATCCGGATCGCGCTGAACGAGCGGGTGCGCTTCACCCTGGTCAACGACACCATGATGGAGCATCCCATGCATCTGCATGGCTTCTGGAGCGAGCTCGAGAACGGTCAGGGCGCGTACAGGCCCTACAAGCACACGATCCTCGTGAAGCCGGCCGAGCAGCTGAGTTACCTCGTCACCGCCGACACGCCCGGCCGTTGGGCTTTCCACTGCCATCTGCTCTACCACATGGAAACCGGCATGATGCGCGAGGTCCGGGTCGAATGAGGACGCTCGCCGGACTGCTTGCGTTCGCGCTCGCGCCGACGGTCGGCGCGACGGCACTGCCGGCCTTCGCCCAGGAAGCGGCGGCGCCCGCGCACGCCATGCCGCACATGCTCGACGACGCGATCTTCGCGCACGGCGTCCTCAACCAGCTGGAAGGCCGCTTCGGCGACGGCAGCAGCTTCCGCTGGAGCGGCGAGGGCTGGATCGGCACCGACGAGAACCGGCTGCTGCTGCGCAGCGAGGGCCGGGTCAGCCAGGGCCAGGTCGACGACGGAATCCAGGAACTGCTCTACAGCCGCGCCGTCAGCACCTACTTCAATGCCCAGGTCGGGGCGCGCTACGATCTCGACTCGCTGCCCGGCCGCGGCTGGGGCGCGGTCGGCATTGAAGGTCTGGCGCCGCAGTTCTTCCGGGTCGCGGCCACCGGCTATGTGAGCGGCGACGGCCATCTCGCGGCCAAGCTCGAGGGCAGCGTCGACATCCTGATCACCCAGCGCCTGATCCTGCAGCCGCAGATCGAGCTCAACTTCTACACCAAGGACGATCCGGCGCGGCACGTCGGCGCCGGGCTGTCCGAACTCGATGCCGGCCTGCGCCTGCGCTACGAGATCACCCGTGAAGTCGCGCCCTACCTCGGCATCACCTATCTCGGCCAGTACGGCGCCACGGCGGCCTATGTGAGCGAGGCCGGTGGCCAGACGCAGCAGGTGCGCTTCACGGCCGGGATGCGGTTGTGGTTCTGAGGCCGGCATGAGCAGCGAAGCCGAGCTGCGCGCCCGGCTGCGCAAGATCGAGGCGCTGTTCGCCGGCGCCGGCACCCCGGGGGAGCGCGACGCCGCCGCGGCGGCGATCGAGCGGCTGCGGGCCCGCCTCGCCGAGGCGGCGCGCCACGAGGCGCCGATCGAGATGCAGTTCTCGCTGCCCGACCCATGGTCGCGCCGCCTGTTCCTGGCGCTGGCGCGTCGCTACGGGCTGCGGCCCTATCGCTACCCGCGGCAGCGCGCCAGCTCGATCGTGCTGCGCGTGCCGCGCCGCTTCCTCGACGAGGTGCTGATGCCCGAGTTCAAGGCGCTCAACGAGGCGCTGACCAGCTATCTCGCCGAGGTGACCGAGCGGCTGATCCGCGAGGAGATCCACGGCGACACCAGCGAGGCCGCCGAATCGCCGGCCGCGCTGCCGGCGGGACGTACGCCGTGAAGTGCTCCACGGCCGCGCTTCTGGGCGTGCTCGCGGCGGGGATCGTCGGACCCGCCGCGGCCGAGCCGGCGATGCCGTTCCACGGCGTCTGGCAATGCCGGCAGGTGGTCGACGGGCTCGTCGCCGACGGCGCCTGGCGCGAGACCTATGGCCCGGAGGGGCTGAGCGTGGCCGACAGCGGGCGCCCGGCGGAGCGGTTCGCGACGGCGTCGACCGGCCCGAACGCCTGGCGGCTCAGCTTGGTGAACGGCGCCGTTTTGATCCTGTCGATGCCCGCGCCCTACGTCCTGCTACGGGCGACGCTCGACCATGCCTATGTCTGCCTGCGGATCGCGTCGTGACGGATCGCTGACGGTCAGAGGGCGAGACGACGCAGCTGCAGGCCGGGGTGCAGGCGGTCGACCTTCTCGACGTCGCGGCGCATCTCGGCGATCAGCCAGTCGCGGACCTCGCGCACCACGGGACGGGCGGCGCGGTTGGCCGGGCCGGTGAGGACGCAGACGCGCGGCCCCTGGGTCACTCGCGCCGCCGCCGGCACCAGGGTGCCCGCGATCAGGGCGTTGGACACCACGGTCAGCCAGCCGAAGGCGATGCCTTGGCCGAGCAGGGCCGCCTGCACGACCACGGCGTAATCGGAGAAGGCGATCGACTTGGTCGGGCCGCGCCGGCCGGTGTCGAAGGCCGCGTAGCCGTCGGTCCAGCCGGTCGGGCTGTCGGTGAGATGGATGACGGTGTTGCCGTCGCCTCGCTCGCCGGCGCCGCGCTGGCCGGCGGCGCGGATGCGGCGGCGGCTGTAGCCGGGGCTGCAGACCGGCAGCATCAGCTCGTTCATCAGCGGCACGCCCTGCGGCCCGACATCGTCCTTGCCGACGAAGCGCATGCCGAGGTCGACATCCTCGACCGGCCCGCGCAGCGAGCCGGCGATCAGCTGGAAGCGCAGATCGACCTTGGGGAAGAGCTGCTGGAAGCGGTCGATGCGCGGCATCAGCCAATGGGTGGTGAAGGCAGAGGACACCGACAGGGTCACGGTCTCCAGGCCGCTGCGCCGCTGCTCGAGGCTGCGCAAGCCAGCCTCGATGCTGCGAAAGCCCTCGGCGACGTGGCGGTACAGCGCCTCGCCGTCGGCGGTCAGCGCCACGCCGCGCGCGTCGCGCTCGAACAGGGGCAGCCCGACGTGGCGCTCGAGCCGCGACAGCATGCGGCTGACCGCCGGCTGAGTGACGTTGAGCTCGGCGGCGGCGCGCGTGAAGTTGGCGTTGCGGGCCGCCGATTCGAAGACGAAGAGGGCGTTGCTGGACGGCAGCATGCGGCGCAGGCCTGTCATGATCTGAAGTTATGTCGTCGCTGACTATTCGGCAATTGCTTCGCACTGGCATTTGCCTTGGGATCGGGTCGGCGCGAGGGCTATGAGCAGGGGTCATGCCCGACCGGCCACACGGAGAGACGGCATTGGCCACCGGCGGCGAGCGTGTCGAGATCCGATCAGCCAGCAAGCGCTACGGCACCGTCAGCGCGCTCGACGACGTCTCGCTCGACATCGCCGCGCAGGAATTTGTGTCCCTGCTCGGCCCGTCCGGATCGGGCAAGACGACCCTGCTCGGCATCCTCGGCGGCTTCGTCCAGCCCTCGTCGGGCTCGGTGCATTTCGGCGGCCGCGACGTCACCCTGGTGCCGCCGCACAAGCGCGACATCGGCATCGTCTTCCAGAGCTACGCGCTGTTCCCGCACATGAGCGTCGGCGACAACGTCGCCTTCGCTCTGCGCGCCCGCCACGTGCCGCGCCCGGACTGGGCGGAGAAGGTGCGCCATGCCCTGGCCATGGTCGGGCTGGCCGGCTACGAGGAGCGCGGCGTCGCCCAGCTGTCGGGCGGCCAGCGCCAGCGCGTCGCGGTTGCCCGCGCCATCATCTTCGAGCCGCGGCTGATCCTGATGGACGAGCCGCTGTCGGCGCTCGACAAGCAGCTGCGCGAGACCATGCAGATCGAGCTGCGCCAGCTGCACCGCCGGATCGGCGCGACGATCATCTACGTCACGCACGACCAGCGCGAGGCGCTGACGCTGAGCGACCGCGTCGCCGTGCTGAAGGACGGACGGCTGGTGCAGATCGACCGGCCCGACCGGCTGTACGACCGGCCGGCCAACGCCTTCGTCGCGAGCTTCATCGGCGAATCGACCCTGCTGCCGGTGCGCCGTGTCGACGCGCAGACCGTCGCGCTGGGCGAAACGCCGCTGCGCACCGGTCGCCCGGTGCCGCCGTCCGGCGAGCTGGTGCTCGCCGTGCAGTCCGAGAAGCTGCTGATCGACGACGCCGGCGGCAGTCGCGATCCCGCCCGCAACCGCTTCTCCGGACGCGTGGTCGACGTCGTCTACCAGGGCGAGAGCCTGCGCGTCTTCCTCGCCCTGGAGGATGGCGCCGGGCTCAGCCTGCGTCAGCCCAGCCACTACGAGGCCAGCCGCCGCATCCCGCCGGTCGGCGGGCATCTCGAGGTCAGCCTGCATCCCGAGGACACGATCGTCGTGCCGCGGGACGAATGAGCCTTCCTTCCCAACAACCGGACAGCACTCCCATGTCGTTCAAGGATTTCAAGGTCTTCACCTTCGACGTCGTCGGCACCCTGATCGACTTCGAGGCGGGCATCCTGCAATCGGTGCGGCGCATCGCCGGCCCGGCCGCGGCGCAGCTCACCGACGACCAGATCTTCGAGCCCTACAAGCGCGGCCGCGACGCCAATTACGAGCGCTCGAGCGAGGTCATGGGCCTGGTCTACCAGCACTTGGCGCGCGAGCTCGGCCTGCCGGCCGACGATCGCGCCGCAGAGGCCTTCCAGATGGACGTGCTGCGCTGGCCGGCCTTCGCCGATTCGGCCGCGGCGCTGCGCCGGCTGCGCCGGCGCTTCCGGCTGGTCGCCATGACCAACGCCGACCGGGCCGCCTTCTCGTTCTACAGCCACACGCTCGGCAACCCGTTCCACGACAGCGTCACCGCCGACGAGACCGGCTGCGCCAAGCCCGATCCGCGCTTCTTCGCCTTCAATCTCGGCCGCCAGTCGGCGCACGGCTATCGCCAGTGGGAGATCCTGCACGTCGCGCAGAGCCAGCATCACGACATCGGCGTCGCCCAGGCGCAGGGCTACCGGACCTGCTGGATCGAGCGTCGCCAGGGCCAGAAGGGATTCGGCGGCACGCCGGCGGTGGCGCAGCTCGTCAAGCCCGACTTCCACTTCGCCTCGCTCGCCGCGCTGGCCGACGCGGTCGACGCGGAGTAGCCCGCTTGCCGCCGGCCGCCGCTCCTCCGGATCCCGCCTGGCCGCAATCGCTGTGGCGGGTCACGGCCGATCCGCCGCCCGACCTGCCCGTCCTGGCGGGCGACGTGTCGGCCGACGTGGTCGTGATCGGCGGCGGCTACACCGGCCTCTCGACCGCGCATCACCTCGCGGAGTCGGGCCTCGATCCGATCGTGCTCGAGGCGAGCGAGCCGGGCTGGGGCGCGAGCGGTCGCAACGGCGGCGTGATCACGGCGAAGTTCCGCGTCTCGTTCCCCGACATCGCGGCGGCGCACGGCAAGGACATGGCGCGCCGCATGTACGACATCGCCCACGAGGCGGGCGACGTCGTGGCCGGCCTGGTCGATCGCTACGGCATCGCCAGCGCCAAGCTGACGCGCAGCGGCCAGGTCAAGGCCGCGCACAATCACGAGACCCTGAAGCACGCCGTCGAGGAAGCCGAGTGGCTGCGCGCCGAGCTGGGCGACCGCACGATGACCGTGCTCGACGCCGACGCGGTGCGCGCCGAGACCGGGTCTTCGACCTTCGTCGGCGGAGTCCTGAATGCCGGCTCGGGCGGCATTCATCCGCTGAACTACGTGCGCGGCCTCGCCGCCGGGGTGCAGGCGCGCGGCGTTCGGGTGTTCGCGCGCAGCGCCGCGCTGCGCCTGCGCGCCGACGGGGCCGGCGTCGTCGTCGAGACGGCCGGCGGCACGGTGCGGGCGCGCCAGGCGGTGATCGCGACCAACAGCTACTCCGACCTGACGCCGGCCACCCGCCGCTTCCAGCGCACCCACATCCCGTTCCGCAGCGCCATGGTCGCGACCGAGCCGCTGTCGGCCAACCTGGCGGCGGTGATCATGCCGACGCGGCGCACCTATACCGAGACCAAGCGCATGATGCGCTGGTTCCGCATGGTCGACGATCGGGTGATCTTCGGCGGCCGCGGCGCCTTCGGGAAGCAGGATTCCCAGGCCGCCTTCGAGGCCCTGCAGCGCGCCATGATCGGCATCTTTCCCGAGCTCGGCGACGTGCCGCTGGCCTACCGATGGTCCGGCCTGGTGGCCATGACGCTCGATTCGGTGCCGCATGTCGGCCGGCTCGACGACCGCGTGCTGTTCGCCATGGGCTACAACGGCGCCGGGGTCGCCATGGCCAGCCTGATGGGGCGCTACGTCGCCGCCTTCGCGCGCGGCGAGACGCCGGAGGTCGGGCTGCTCGACGCCCGGCGGCTGAAGCCGGTGCCGCTCTATCCGCTGCGCGAGCCGGCCGTCCGGCTGGTCGCCGGCTGGTACCAGTTCCTCGATGCCATCGGACGATGAGACGACAACAGGGGGTGATCATGATTTCCAGGAGGATGACGGCAATGCTGGGGGCGCTGTGCGGCGCCGCGCTGGCACTCGGCGGGGCGGCAGCCCAGGCGCAGGACAAGATCATGTTCGTGTCGCAGGGCGGCGCCTACCAGAAGGCGCAGACCATCGCGATCCTCGATCCGGCCGCCAAGAAGCTGGGCATGACGATCAACCAGGACAGCGCGCCGGACTCGTGGCCGATGATGAAGTCGCAGGTCGGCAGCGGCAAGATCACCTGGGACGTGGTCGACGTGCCGACCAGCTACTGCCTGCGCGGCGGCGAGCAGGGCCTGGTCGAGAAATTCGACCTTGCGCGCATGCCCAACGTGGCGGCGATGCCCGAGGCCTTCCGCAGCCCGTGGTCGGTCGCCTACGAATTCTATTCCAGCGTGCTGGGCTACAGCACCCGCAAGTTCCCCGACGCCGCCAAGGCGCCGCAGAGCTGGGCCGACTTCTGGGACGTCAAGAAGTTCCCGGGCCGGCGGTCGCTGCGCAACCACCCGCTGGCGACGCTCGAGGCGGCGCTGATGGCCGACGGCGTGGCGCCCGACAAGCTCTACCCGCTCGACGTCGACCGCGCCTTCCGTAAGCTGGCCGAGATCAAGCCCGCCATCACCGTGTGGTGGACCTCGGGCGCGCAGTCGGCGCAGCTGCTGAACGACGGCGAGGTCGACATGGTGATGGCCTGGAACGGGCGCATCACGGCCCTCCTGAAGGAAGGCGCCAAGGTCGGCTACACGTTCAACCAGGGCATCCTGCAGAGCACATCGCTGTGCATCCTGAAGGGCACGCCGAACCTCGCTGCCGCCTTCCGCTTCGTCAACGAGGCGGTCGATCCGGTGCTGCAGGCGAACCTGCCGCTGCACATCGACTACGGTCCGGCCAACCCCAAGGCCTTCGACACCGGCGTCATTCCGGCGGCGCGGGTCGGCGACCTGCCGAGCGCGCCGGACAATGCCCGCCGCCAGGCCCTGATGTCCTATGCCTGGTGGTCGTCGCCGGCCGGTGAGGCGGCCGAGAAGCGCTGGCTCGAGTTCATGCAGAAGTAGGCCTGCGGTGACGCTCGACCGGCCCGATCCGTCTCGGACCCACGCTCGGCGCGAGCAGGCGCTGATGCTGCTGCTCGCGTCGCCGGCGCTGGTCGTGATCGTCGCCCTGGTCGTCGTGCCGGTCGGCTGGCTGATGGGCCAGTCGTTCTGGGACCATGGCCTCAGCCTCGAGCACTATCGCCGGCTGGTCGCCGAGCCGATCTACTGGCGGGCCTTCGCGGTCACCTTTCGCTTCGCCTTCGAGGTCACCGTGCTCACCCTGCTACTCGGCTATCCGGTGGCCTATGTCGCCGCCGGGCTGGCCCGGCCGTGGGACGTCGTGGTGATCAGCATGGTCATCCTGCCGTTCTGGACCAGCGTGCTGGTGCGCGCCTATGCTTGGCTGGTGCTGCTGCAGCGCACCGGCGTGGTCAACCGGACGCTCGAGGATCTCGGGGTGATCGACGAGCCGCTGGCGCTGATCCACAACGAGCTCGGCACCGTGATCGCCACGGTGCACATCCTTTTGCCCTTCATGGTTCTGCCGCTCTACTCGGCGATGCAGAAGATCCCGCGCGACCTGCTGCAGGCCAGCGCCAGCCTGGGCTGCGGGCCGTGGCCGACCTTCCGCCACGTCTTCCTGCCGCTGTCGCTGCCCGGCGTCTCGGCCGGCGTCACTCTGGTCTTTGTGCTGGCGCTGGGCTTCTACATCACGCCCGAGCTGCTGGGCGGCGGCCACGTCATCCTGCTGTCGATGGTGGTGAGCCGCAACGTCGAGCTGTACGACCAGTGGGGCGCGGCCAGCGCGGTCGCCGTCGTCCTGCTGGCCTGCGTGGCGCTGATCTTCGCGGCGATGGCGCGCGTGCTGCCGCTCGACCGCGTGCTGGAGCGGCGATGAGGCCCGGCCTGCTGCCGCGGCTGGCCCTGCTCTCGGGGGTCGGCCTGATCCTGGCCTACCTCATGCTGCCGGTCCTGATCATCGTGCCGATCTCGTTCTCCGGCGCGCGCTTCCTGTCCTTCCCGCCGCCCTCGTGGTCGCTGCGCTGGTACGCCGAGTACTTCGGCAGCCGCAACTGGATGGACGCGACCCTGGTCAGCCTGACCGTCGCGGTGCTGACCGTGCTGATCGCCACGCCGCTCGGCGTCGCCGCCGCCTATGCGATCGCGAGCTCGCGCAGCCGGCTGATGCGCCTGGTCCAGCTCGTCATCATGCTGCCGCTGGTCGTGCCCATCATCATCGTCGCGGTCGGCATCTTCTTCGTCTATTCGCGGCTCGGCCTGGTCGCCACCCTGCCCGGGCTGGTGCTGGCCAACGTCATGCTCGGCCTGCCGTTCGTGGTGACATCGGTCACGGCCGGCCTGCAGCGTTTCGACCCGGTGCAGGAGATGGTGGCGCGCAGCCTCGGCATGAACCGGCTGCGCGCCTTCCTGGTCGTCACCCTGCCGCAGATCCGCACCAGCGTCGTGGCCGGCGGCGTGTTCGCCTTCATCTCGGCGATCGACGAGACGATCATCGCCCTGTTCATCTCGGGCGGCCAGTACCAGCCGCTCACCAAGCGCATGTTCACGGCGCTGCGCGACGAGATCGATCCGACCATCGCGGCGATCAGCTCGCTGATGATCGCCGCCTCGTTCTTCCTGGTGCTGATCGGCGTCGCGCCGGATCGCCGGCGCGCCTGACGGCGCCTCTCAGATCACCTTGGCCTTGGCCAGCGCCGTCAGCTCGGCGTCGCTCTTCTTCAGCAGGCCCTTGTAGATCTCGTCGTTGTGCTGGCCGATCGGCGGCCCGGCATGGGCGATGCGGCCGGGCGTGCCCTCGAGCCGCGGCACCACCGACGGCATGACCACGGGGCCGAGCTCGGGATCGTCGATCGTGGCGATGTTCTCGCGCGCCGCGAAGTGCGGGTCGGTGGCGATGTCGGCCGCCGTGTAGATGCCGCCGAACGGCACGTTGCCGCCGACCAGCCGGCGCTCGATCTCGGCGAACTCGTTTGCCGAGATCCACTCCGCCAGCAGCGCCTCGAGCTCGTCGGCGCGCGCCTGGCGCTCGCGGCTGGTGGCGTAGCGCGGGTCGTTGGCCAGCTCGGGCCGGTCGATGGCGTTGCACAGGCGCGGCCAGATGCCGTCGCCGCCGGCGGCGATCTGCACGTAGCGGCCGTCCTTGGTCTGGAAGGTGCCGGCCGGGGCGAAGGTCGGGTTGCGGTTGCCGATGCGCTCGCGGATGGCGCCGGTCTTGGCGTACTGCGTCATCATCTCGGCGGTGATGCGGAACGGCGCCTCGTAGAGCGCGAGGTCGATCAGCTGGCCCTTGCCCGAGCCGGGATGGCCGGCGTCCTGGGCGTCGCGGGCGTAGAGCGCGAACATCGTCGCCAGGGCGCCGAAGGTGCCGGTGTTGTAGTCGGCGGTCGGGAAGGCCGGCCGCACCGGGAAGCGGTCGGGGAAGCCGGTCGGGTACATGTAGCCGGAGAAGCCGAGCGCGATCCGGTCATAGCCGGCGCGCTTGGCGTAGGGGCCCTTCTGCCCGTAGCCCGAGACGCGCGTCATGATCAGGCGCGGGTTGAGGGCGTGGACCTGCTCCCAGCCGAGGTTCCAGCGCTCCAGCGTGCCCGGGGTGAAGTTCTCCATCAGCACGTCGGCGTGGGCGATCAGCTCCTTCAGCACCGCCTGGCCTGCCTCCTGCCGCAGGTCGAGGGTGATCGACTTCTTGTTGCGGCCCTCGACCAGCCAGTTGCCCGAGCGGGCGGCGCGACCGTCATCCTCCGGCGTGCCGCGCAGCGCGTCGCCGCGGCCGGGCTGCTCGACCTTGATCACCTCGGCTCCGAAGTCGCCCAGCATGGTGGCGCCGAACGGCCCGGCGATCAGCGTGCCGATGTCGAGCACGCGGATGCCGGCGAGGGGGAGGGCGTTGGTCATGGCGTGGTGTCCCTTTCGATCGGAAGGCTCGGATCCTTGGCCCATTCGCTCATCGAGTTGTCGTAGACGGCGAGAGTGTCGTGGCCGAGCTGATGCAGCACGAAGGCGTCGAGCGTCGCGGCGATGCCGCCGCCGCAATAGAGCAGGATGCGCTTGCCGCGATCGGCGCCGACCGCGGCGAAGGCCTGGGCCAGTTGCTCGGGCGGCCGCAAGGTCATGGTCGCGGGCTCGAGCAGCGCGGCCACGGGCACATTGACGCTGCCCGGGATCCGGCCCGGTCGGCCGTAGCGCGGGTTGTCGCCGCGATGCAGGTCGGGCGCCAGGGCGTTGATCGTGCAGACCGCGCCGTCGCCGATCGCCGCCCTGACCTCGTCCTTGCCGACGAACAGGCCGGCGCGCGGCCGTGCGGTCAGCTCGGCCGCCGGATAAGTCCGGGGCTCGGTCGACAGCGGCCGATCCTCGGCGGCCCACTTGTCGAAGCCGCCGTCGAGCAGGGCGGCGTCGTCGAAGCCGATCGAGCGCAGCATCCACCAGATGCGCGTCGCCCACTGCGGCGTCTTGCGCGAATACAGCACGACGCGCGTGCCCCGGCCGATGCCCCGGCGCGCAAAGCGGCGCGCCAGCTCGTCGGCCGGCAGCATCGTGAAGTTGAACGGCGAGCCCGTATCCGACAGCTCGCCCTGCAGGTCGAGGAAGCCGGAGCCGGGGATGTGGCCCTTGTCGTAGTCGGCGCGGCCGCTTTCCACGCGGTAGGGCCGCCCGGTGCCGGTCTCGTAGATCAGGTAGGTCGTGCAGTCGAAGACGCGCAGTGACGGGTCGTCGAGATGGTCGGCCAGCCACGCGGTCGTGACCAGCTGCTCGGGGTTTCGGAAAGCCACCATGTCGCCCTCGCTCTCGTCCTCAGCCGTCGACCCGGGCGCCGCTCGCCTTGACGATCGGCGCCCACACCGCGATCTCGCTGACCACCCGCTCGCCCAAGGCGCGCGGCGTCATCGGCCACGGATCGGCGCCCAGCGCCGCGAGCTTCTGCTGCACGCCGGCATTCTCGAGCGCCTGGGTGCCGAGCGCCGCCAGCCGGTCGACGATCGGCTGCGGCACGCCGGCCGGGCCGCCGAAGCCCATCCAAACCTCGACCCGGTAGCCCGGCACGAAGTCGGCGATCGGCGGCACGTCCGGCGCCGCCTTGTTGCGCGTGGCGCTGGTGACGCCGAGCGCCCGCAGCTTGCCGGCCTGCACGTGCGGCCAGCAGCTCGGCATGTTGTCGAACATGATCTGGGTGGCGCCCGACAGCAGGTCCTGCAGGGCCGGCGCGCTGCCCTTGTAGGGCACGTGCACCATGTCGGTGCCGGTCATCTGCTTGAACATCTCGCCGGCGAGATGGATGGTCGTGCCCGACCCGGACGACGCCATGTTGTACTTGCCCGGGTTGGCCTTGAGCAGCGCGATCAGCTCGGGCACCGACTTCGCCGGCACCGCGGGATTGACCACCAGCATGTTGGGCCACACCGCCATGCCGGCCATCGGCGAGAAGTCCTTCACCGGATCGTAGGGCAGCTGCGCGTAGAGCGCCGGCGCCATGGTGAACATCGACACGGTGACCAGGCCGATCGTGTAGCCGTCGGGGGCGGCCTTGGCGATCGCGTCGGTGCCCAGCGTGCCGCCGCCGCCCGGCTTGTTGTCGATCAGCACCTGCTGGCCGGCCAGCTCGCCGATGCGGGCGGCGATGATGCGCGCGATGTTGTCGGTGGCGCCGGCCGGCGTCCACGGCACGATGAAGCGGATCGGCTTGTTGGGGAAAGACGTGTCCTGGGCCCGGACGGCGGCGGGCGAGAGCAGAGCCGCGCCTCCGGCAGCGAGCAGGCGACGGCGGGATCGCGGCAGCTGGGACCTCATGTTCGGAGTCCTAACAGCCCCCGGCAGGCAGGTCACGGACCGGCCGTGCCGGGACGCGGAATGCGGTTGGCGGCTGAATGCCGGCGCCGGGTCTGGTAAGACATCTGTCCGAGACGCCGACGAGCGTGACTGGAGGGGGAACGATGCGACCGAACAAAGTGAAGCAGATTTGGAAGGCCGGGAAGTGCGCGACCCTGGGCTGGATTTCCGTGTCGCACGGCTTCACCGCCGAGGTGATGGCCCGCCAGGGCTTCGACGCGCTGTGCGTCGACCTGCAGCACGGCACCGCCGAGATGAAGGACGTGGCGCCGCTGCTGCAGGCGATCTCGCAGACCGACACGGTGCCGATCGTGCGCGTCGCCTGGAACGAGCCGGCCGCCATCATGAAGGCGCTCGATCTCGGTGCCTACGGGATCATCGTGCCGCTGATCAACACGGCCGAGGAAGCCGCGAAGGCCGTGGCGGCCTGCCGCTACCCGCCGGTCGGCATGCGCTCGTCCGGACCGGTGCGCGCGGTGCACTATGGCGGCTCCGATTACCAGGCCAAGGCCAACGACGAGATCGTCGTCATGGCGATGATCGAGACCAAGGAGGGCCTGGCCAACCTCGAGGCGATCTGCGCCACGCCGGGCCTCGACGCCGTCTACATCGGGCCGGCCGACCTGTCGTTCGCGCTCGGCCTGCCGCCGCGCGGCGACAATCCCGATCCGTTGCACATGGAGACCTGCAACAAGATCCTGGCGGCAGCGCACAAGGCCGGCATCAAGTGCGTCATGCACTGCGCCGGCGCCGCCTTCGCCGCGGGTGCCGTCAAGCGCGGCTTCGACATGGTCATGCTGACCTCGGACCTGTCGTGCATGATCGCCGGCGCGCGCCAGCAGCTCGACGAGCTCAAGGCCAAGACCGCCTGAGAAACGCCGCGGTGGAGGCGACGAGGAGGCCGGTGGACGCCCGGCGCAACGTCCTCCTCGTCGTGCTCGATCAGTGGCGCGCCGACGCGCTCGGCTGCGCCGGCAATCCGGTGCTGCGGACCCCGCATCTCGACGCCCTTGCGGCCGACGGGATGCGGGCGACGCGTCACTTCGTGCAGGCCTCGCCGTGCGGCCCGTCGCGGGCAGCGCTGCTCACCGGCACCTACCAGCACAACAACGGCGTGATGCGCAACGGCACGCCGCTCGCCCGCCGCTTCACCAACCTGGCGCTCGAGGCGCGCAAGGCGGGCTACGATCCGGCGCTGTTCGGCTACACCGACACCACCGTCGATCCGTCCGGGCTCGACCTCGCGGACCCGGCCTTGCGCACCTACGAATCGGTGATGCCGGGCTTCACCCCGGAACTGCACCTGACCGAGAAGCCGTATCCCTGGATGGCCAATCTCGCCGCCCGCGGCTACCCGTTCGCCGCCGATGTTGGCGAGATCTATCGTCCCGCCGAGCCCGATGGCGGCGGTAGCGGCCCGACCTACGCGCCGGCCCGCTTCGCGGCCGAGGACAGCATCACCGCCTTCCTGACCGACGCCGTGCTCGACTACATCTCGCTGCGGCGCAACGACTCGTGGTTCGTGCACGCCGCCTATATCCGGCCGCATCCGCCGTTCGTGGCGCCGGCGCCCTACAACGCGCTCTACGCGGCCGCCGACATGCCGCCGCCGGTGCGCGCCGCCACGCCGGAGCAGGAGGCCGGCCAGCATCCGCTGCTCGCCGGTTATCTCAGGACACAGTCCCTGGCCAGCTACTTCGTCACCGGCCACGGCAAGGTCGCCGCGATGCCCGATGCCGAGCTCGCCCAGCTGCGCGCCACCTACTACGGCATGATCCGCGAGGTCGACGACCAGATCGGCCGGCTGGTCGAGGCGCTGAAACAGTGGGGCATCTACGACGACACCCTGATCGTCGTGACCTCCGATCACGGCGAGATGCTGGGCGACCACTGGATGCTGGGCAAGCAGGGCTATTTCGACGAGGCCTACCAGGTGCCGCTGATCGTGCGCGATCCGATGCCGGCCGCCGACGCCGCGCGCGGCCGCACCTTCGACGGCTTCACCGAGGCCGTCGACGTCATGCCGACGATCCTGGAGTGGCTGGGCCGCCACGTGCCGCGCCAGTGCGACGGCCGCTCGCTGCTGCCGCTGGCGCGCGGCCACACGCCCACAGACTGGCGCAGCGCGGCGCACTGGGAGTTCGACTTCCGCGGCCACGGCGGCGCCGATTCCGAGCACCTGCTCGGGCTGCCGATGGACGCCTGCTCGCTCGCCGTGATCCGTGACGAGCGCTACAAATACGTGCACTTCGCCGCCCTGCCGCCGCTCTTCTTCGACCTTGCGGCCGACCCGCACTGCCTCGACGACCGCGCCGCCGATCCGGCGCTTGCCGCGACCGTGCTGGCCTACGCGCAGCGCCTGCTGTCGTGGCGCATCCTGTCGAGCGGGCGCGAGCTCACCGGCATGCTGGCGACTCCCGGCGGGCTGATGGTGCGCGGCTGATCAGCGGCGCGGCATGGCGAGGCCCATGGCCTCGACGATGCCGCGGGCCAGGTGCTTCGCTCCTTCGTCGGTCAGGTGGCCGGTATCCCAGGTCGACAGATCTTGCGACCCGGGAATGCGGGTCAGGCACCCTTGATCGTCGCACAGGAGAGGAAGGGCGGCGACATAGGTGACACCGGCCGAGGCGAGCTGCTTGCGCATGCGACGGTCGACCAGGGCGGCGCGCGGTGCCAGACCCATGCCGAGTCGCTCGGGAATGTCGGTCCATTCCGGGTGATTGAGCCAGGCCGTCGCCAGCAGTCGGGGCAGGGGCTGGTTCCACTCCGGCGCCGGTCCCACGACCACGATGCGTCGAACGCCGGCGGCGCGGACGTCCGCCAGCGTGTTGGCAAAAGCCGCAGCCAGGGCGCTGCCATCGTCCCAGGCCGAACCGTAGGCGCTCCACCACGCGAAAAGGATGACGGTCGCCGGTTGTAAACGGCGCAGCTGGTTGATCACGAACCGGTTGCTCCTGAAGCAGGTCGGCTCGCCGCCGCCCAGGATCGGGGCGCAGCCGTTGCGCGTTGCCTGGAGCAACGTCACCGAGTCCGGCAGGACCATCCGCAGGCCGGGCGACAGGCGCGCCGCGTAGGAATCTCCCCACAGGAAGACTGCGCTGGCCGGGTCGTGCGTCTCGATGCAGTCGCGCGCGAAGCCGTCGTCGGGGTCGCGCTCCTGCAGCCAGCACTGTCCGAATCGAGCCCGCGAGGTCGGATCGTAGGTATAGTCGGCAATCCGCCGCACCGTCTCCGGGACACGCTCCGGCGCGCCGCCCAGCGTCGTGGCGGCGAGCCCGGCCACGGCCGCCAGGCCGGCAAGGCAAACCATCGGCTGCCATGAGCCGGAGCCACGGCGGATCGGGCGTTCGACCAGCCAATAGGTGGCGGCGGCGAGGACCAGGGACAGGGCGACCAGCCCCAGCCGAAGAACTACGTCGTCGGCCGCGAGCCCGGCGATGCTGGCGAACGACAGCAGCGGCCAATGCCACAGGTAGAGCGGATAGGAGATCAGGCCGAGCGCCACCAGTCCGCGCGTCGCAAGCAACCGGCGGTTGATCACGGCCTGCGGCCCGGCCGCCACCAGCAGCGAAGCGCCGCCCACCGGCAACAGGGCAAGCCAGCCGGGAAAGGCGCTGGTGGCGTCGATAATCAACAGTGACGCCGCAAGCAGCGTCACGCCCAATACCGCAGCTGCATTGGCTCTGGTCGGCGAAGAAGGCTGTGCGGGCCGTGTCCAGGGCAGGCTGATCTGGGCGAGGGCCGCGCCGCTCGAGAGTTCCCAGATGCGACCGAAGGGCAGGAAGAAGGCGGCTGTCGGAGCGTGCGCGACCAGCACCAGATTGACCACGAAGGACGCGACGAGGAGCGCGAGGGTGGCCGCGAGTGTCCGCTTGCCCCAGCGCCAGGCGGCGAGCAGCACCACCGGCCAGAAAAGGTAATACTGCTCCTCGACCGCGAGCGACCAGAGGTGCAGCAGGGGCTTGCTGTCGGCGGCGCTGTCGAAGTAGGACGCCTCGCTCCACAAGGTCACGTTGTTGAGGAAGACGGCCGCGCTGACGATATGCTTCGACAGACGGGCCAATTCGTCCGGCAGCAGCTCGACCCAGCCCAGGGCCCAGCAGGCGGCCAGGACGACGACCAGAGCCGGCACCAGACGCCGGATGCGGCGTGCATAGAACCAGCCGAAGCCGAAAGTGCCGGCGCGCAGTCGGACCAGCAGGATGCTGGTGATCAGATATCCGGAGACCACGAAGAACGCGTCGACGCCGACGAACCCGCCAGGAAGCAGCCCGGGAAACGCGTGGAACAGAACCACGGCCATTACGGCGAGGCCGCGCAGGCCGTCGATGTCGGCCCGGTACGAAACATCGGGTCGGAGGTGCAAGCCGGGCATGATTGAGCCCGAAAAAATTACACGCTAGATGCGCAATCCGGCAACCTCATGCCGAGGCCTCGTGGCCGGGTCTGTGGGGACCCGGCGCAAGGTCGGGGCCGCTACTCGGCGCGAATTCCGTTGACCTCGATCACCACCTTCCACTTGGCCCGGTCGCGCACGATCGCTTCCTTCATGGACTGGATTGTGCCGCCGACCGGCTGGAATCCGAGCGACACCAGCTTGTCGGCGAAGTCCTTGTCGGACAGCAGCCTGTTGACCTCGACATTGAGCCGCTCGATCACCGCCGGCGGCGTGCCGGCCGGCGCGCCCAGGCCGAACCAGTTGTCGGCGCGGTAGCCGGGCAGGGTCTCGGCGATCGTCGGCACGCCGGGCAGCACCGGCGAGGGCGGCACGCTGGTGAAGGCGATCGCCCGCACGGCGCCCGACCGGATGTGCGGCAGGATCTCGGCGAGGTTGCCGAACATCATGTCGACCCGGCCGGCGACGATCTCGGCGATCGCCGGCGGGCCGCCGCGGAACGGCACGTGCAGCATCTCGATGCCGGCCAGCTGGGTGAATTGCGCCGCCCACAGATGGTACGAGCCGCCGATGCCGGACGAGCCGTAGGTGAGCTTGCCCGGTTCGGCCTTGGCCGCGGCGATCACGTCGGCCACCGTGCGCCACGGCCGCGACGGGGTGACGTAGAGCAGGTTGTCGAGCCCGGCGATGATCACGATCGGCGCGAGGTCGCGGTCGGGATCGAGCGGCACCTTGTTGCCCGGCATCAGCGGCGAAGTGCAGGCCATGTTCATCGTGTAGAGCAAGATCGTGTAGCCGTCCGGTGCCGCCGCGGCGACCGACTGCGCGGCGATCATGCCGGTGGCGCCGGTGCGGTTCTCGACCACCATCGGCTGGCCGAGCGCCGCCGACAGCCGCTCGGCCACCAGGCGCGCCAGGATGTCGGCGCCGCCGCCGGCTGGATAGCCGTTGACCAGCTTGACCGGCTTGCTCGGCCAAGCCTGGGCAAACGCCGGAATGCCGCTGGCGGCGAAGACGAGCAGCGCGACGGCGATCGCGAGAAGACGGGTCATACGGGGCTTCCTCCGCGGTGATGATGAAAGCCGACGGTCGTACCGGCAACGGCCGTGGCCACGGCGTATCACCTTGCAGAAAGGCCCGGTTGACCCTCCCGGGCGGCGCTCGCACGCTTGATCCTTATGATCCTGTCACGCCGCACGCTCGCGCCTCTCCTGCTCGGCCTCGTCGCCGCTCCCGCGCACGCGCAGACGGCCTGGCCAACGAAGCCGATCCGCATCGTCGTGCCGTCGGGCCCCGGCGGCATCACCGACATCGTCGCGCGCATCGTCGGCCAGCGTCTGTCGGAGCGGGTCGGCCAGCCGGTGATCGTCGACAACAAGGCCGGCGCCAGCGGCATCATCGGCAGCGAGGTCGTCGCCCGCGCCGTGCCCGACGGCTACACCTTGCTCATGGTCTATCCCAGCCATCCGGTGAATCCGGCGCTGAAGGCCCAGCTGCCCTACGACACGGTGCGCGACTTCGTCGGCGTCACCACGCTCACCACCGTGTCGCTGGTGCTGCTGGTGCCGCCCGGCCTGCCGGCGAAGACCCTGCCGGAGCTGATCGCGCTTGGCCGGCGCGAGCGGCTGACCTACGCGTCGGTCGGCAGCGGCAGCCTCGCCCATCTCGGCGCCGAGCTGTTCAGGGTGCGCACCGGGCTCGAGATCGTGCACGTGCCCTATCGCAGCGCGCCGGCGGCGCAGCAGGCGCTGATGGCCGGCGAGGTGTCGATGTTCTTCGACACGCCGATCACGGCGGTGCCGCTGGTCAAGGACGGCCGGCTGCGGGCGCTGGGCGTCAGCACGCGAGAGCGCTCGCCGCTCCTGCCCGACGTGCCGGCGATCGCCGAGACCGTGCCGGGCTATGAGGTGCTGGGCTGGAACGGCATCCTGGCGCCGGCGGCGACGCCGCGGCCGATCGTCGAGCAGCTCAACCGCGAGCTCGTGGCGATCCTGGCCGAGCCCGAGATCCGCCAGAAGCTGCTGGCGCAGGGCGCCGATCCGGCGCCGATCGATCCCGAGCGCTTCGCCCGCCTGATCAAGGACGACGTCGCCAAGTGGGGCGAGCTGATCCGCAGCGCCGGTATCCAGCCGGAATAGGAGAGGGGCCATGCCGCAGCTCAGGATCGGGTTCGACCTAGACCTGCACTATGAGGACGACGGCTTCGCCGACGCCTGGCGCACGCCGGAGCCCTTGCTTCTGCTGCACGGCAACGCCGAGAGCAGCGCGGCCTGGAATGCCTGGATGCCCAGGATGGGGCGGCGCTTCCGCGTTGTGCGGCTCGACATGCGCGGCTTCGGCCGCTCGACGGCGATGCCGCTCGACTACAAATGGTCGGTGGCGCGTCTGATCGACGACTTCCTGGCGCTGGCCGATGCGCTCGGCCTCGGAGCCTTCCATGTCGGCGCGGCCAAGGTCGCCTGCCCGCTCGCCCTGCGGCTGGCGGCGCACCATCCCGATCGCGTGCGCTCGCTCACGGTGCTGGGCGGGATCGTCTCGGGCGAGATCTCGGTCGGGTCGCGCGCCGCCTCGTGGCTCGAGCACATCGAGACGCACGGCGTCGAGAGCTGGGCGCGCTGGACCATGCCGGGGCGGCTGGGCAGCGCTTGCCCGCCCGACATGATGGAGGGCTGGGCGAAGCTGATGGGCCGCACGCCGCTGTCGACGCAGCTCGGCTTCATCCGCTCGGTGCCGGCGATCGACGTGCGGGCCGACCTGCCGGCGATCCGCTGCCCGACCCTGGTGGTCACCACCGACGGCAGCGGCCTGGGCTCTGTCGAGTCGGTACGCGCCTGGCAGAAGGCGATCCCTGGTTCGGAGTTCGCCGTGGTGCCGGGCGATTCCTACCATGTCGCCGCCACGCATCCGGAGCTCTGCGCCGATCTGATGATCGATTTCATCGAGCGCCGCGCCACGCGCTGAGAGGTTCGCGCCGGATCCTTGCCCCAGATCAAGGCGTCGCCGCCGCGCCGCCCGTCCACTCGCGGTCCACAGCGGGGACCACGACATGTTCGGCATTCCGGAAGACCATCGCGCGCTGCAGGAGACCGTGCGCCGCTTCGTCGAGCGCGAGCTGATGCCGCTCGAGCCGCGGATGCTGGCGCGCGAGGCGGCCGGGCACGAGCTGCATCTCACGGACGAGGAGACGGCGCCGCTGCTCGCCAAGTGCCGCGAGCTCGGCCTGTGGGGGCTCGACGCGCCGGCCGAGCTGGGCGGCGCCGACCTGCCGACCGCGGCCCTGATGCTGGTCCAGGAAGAGCTCAGCCGCACCGTCGTGCCGTTCACCTTCCCGCCCGAATCGCCGGTGCTTCGGCTCCTGCTGGCGGTGGCCAACGACGACCAGAAGGAGCGCTACCTGGCGCCCTATGCCGAGGGCCGCCTGCGCTCGGCGACGGCGATCTCCGAGCCCGGCGCCGGCGCCGATCCCACGGCGATGGCCAGCAAGGCCGTCCGGCGCGGCGACGGCTGGGTGCTGAACGGCCGCAAGATCTGGATCAGCTACGCGCCGCGCGCCGACTTCACCGTCGTGCTGGCCCGCACCGAGGCCGGCCGCGACCATCGCGGCATCACCGCCTTCCTGGTCGACCGCGACACGCCAGGCTTCCGCATCGAGCGCGAGATCGCCATGCTGGGCGGCCATCGCACCTACGAGATCGTGCTCGAGGACTGCTTCGTGCCCGACAGCCAGGTGCTGGGCGAGCCGGGCAAGGGCTTCGGCTATCTGCAGCTGCGGCTGACCCGGCGGCGCCTGCTGATGGGGCCGATGTGCATCGGCATCGCCCGCCGCGCTCTCGATATGATGGTCGAGCATGCCAACCGCCGCGTCACTTTCGGCGAGCCGCTGGCCAGCCGCCAGGCCGTGCAATGGTGGATCGCCGACGGGCTCACCGCGATCCATGCCTGCCGCCTCATGGTGCTCGACGCGGCCGCCAAGCAGGAGGCCGGCGAGGACGTGCGCACCGAGGCCTCGATGATCAAGGTGTTCGCCACCGAGATGGCGCAGCGCATCGTCGACCGCGCCATGCAGGCGTTCGGCGCCATGGGCATGGCCAAGGAGATGCCGCTGCAACTGCTGGCCCAGAAGGCGCGCATCATGCGAGTGTACGAGGGACCGAGCGAGGTCCATCGCATGGTCGTCGCGCGCCGGGCGCTGGGCCGGCGTCGCTGACCGTCGAGCCTCTCCCGGCGCAGCGAGGAGCAGTCGCGTCGTGAAGCTCTATGGCCATCCCGCATCGACCGTCAGCCGCCCGGTCGCCTTTTTCGCCGCCGACAACGGCATCCCGCTGGAGCACGTCGTCGTCGACCTGTTCACCGGCGAGCAGTACGGCCCGGCCTTCACGGCGATCAATCCCAACAACGCCGTGCCGGTGCTCGAGGACGGCGACTTCCGGCTGACCGAGAGCTCGGCGATCCTCAAGTACCTCGCCGACAAGGTCGGTTCGCCGACCTACCCGAAGGACCTGCGGCGGCGCGCCGAGGTCAACGCGGCGATGGACTGGTTCAATACCGGCTTCTACCGCACCCTGGGCTACGGCCTGTGCTACGCCCAGCTGCTCGATCCCTACAAGCTGGCCGATCCGACCGGCCAGGCGCAGGCCCTGGCGGCGGCGCGGGCGGCCGCTGAACGCCAGTTGGGCATCCTCGACCGCGGCATGCTGGGTAACGGCCGGCCGTTCGTGTGCGGCGCCGACATCACCCTGGCCGACTATTTCGGCTCCGGCATCCTGTCCCTGGGCGCCGTCATCGGCTGCACCTATGCCGCCTGGCCCAACGTCGTCGCCTGGTACGAGCGGTTGAAGGCGCGGCCCGGCTGGCCGGCCGGCAATGCCGGGCTGCAGGCCTGGGTCGACCTGGCGCGTGGCCCCGACTACGTGCGGCTGTGATCGTGAGCGGGAGCATGGACCTGCCGCGCGCGGCGCGGGTCGTGGTGATCGGCGGCGGCGTCGCCGGCTGCTCGGTCGCCTACCATCTCGGCAAGCTCGGCTGGCGCGACGTCGTGCTGCTGGAGCGCAAGCAGCTGACGTCGGGCACGACCTGGCACGCCGCCGGCCTGATCGCCCAGCTGCGCGCCACCGCCAACATGACGCGGCTGGCCAAGTACAGCCAGGAGCTCTACGGCGCGCTGGAGGCCGAGACCGGGCTCAGTACCGGCTTCAAGCGCAACGGCTCGCTGACCGTGGCGCTCAACGAGGAACGTTTCGAGGAGCTGCGCCGCGGCGCCGCCATGGCGCGCGCCTTCGGGGTCGAGATCGAGACCATCACGGCGGCCGAGGCGGCGCGACTGCATCCGCTGCTCGATGTGCGCGACGTCGTGGGCGGCGTTGCGCTGCCCAAGGACGGCCAGGGCGACCCGACCAACATCGCCCTGGCGCTGGCCAAGGGCGCGCGCCAGTACGGCGTGAAGATCGTCGAGCAGTGCAAGGTCACAGCCATCCGCCAAAGGGATGGCCGCGTCGCCGGCGTCGACACCGAGCATGGACCGATCGACGCCGAGATCGTCGTCAACTGCGCCGGCATGTGGGGCCGCGCCGTCGGCCGGCTGGCCGGCGTGTCGCTGCCGCTGCAGGCCTGCGAGCATTTCTACGTCGTCACCGAGCCGGTGCCCGGGCTCGACCGCAGCCTGCCGGTGCTGCGCGTCCCCGACGAATGCACTTACTACAAGGAGGATGCCGGGCGGCTGCTGGTCGGCGCCTTCGAGCTCCAGGCCAAGCCGTGGGCCGTCGACGGAATCCCGGAGTCGTTCTGCTTCGACCAGCTGCCCGAGGACGTCGAGCATTTCGCGCCGATCCTCGAGCGCGCGTCGCGCCGCCTGCCGATCCTCGGCGAGACGGGCATCCGTACCTTCTTCAACGGGCCCGAGAGCTTCACCCACGACAACCGCTACCTGCTGGGCGAGACGCCCGAGCTTGCCGGCTTCTTCGTCGCCTGCGGCTTCAATTCGGTCGGCATCCAGTCGGCCGGCGGCGCCGGCATGGCGCTGGCCGAATGGATCGTCGGCGGCGCGCCGCCCTTCGACCTGTGGGACGTCGACGTGCGGCGCACCTTTCCCTACCAGTCGACGCGCGCCTATATCGCGCCGCGGGTCGGCGAGACGCTCGGCCTGCTCTATGCCGACCACTTCCCGTCGCGCCAGTTCGCCACGGCGCGGGGCGTGCGCCACACGCCGCTCTACGAGAAGCTGCAGGCGCACGGCGCCTGCTTCGGCGAGACGGTGGGCTGGGAGCGCGCCCACTGGTTCCTGCCGGCCGAGCGCCTGGTGGCCGGCGAGACGCCGGCCTGGCGCTACTCGTGGAAGCGGCCGGACTGGTTCGCCCATGTCGCGGCCGAGCACGCCGCCGTGCGCTCGGCCGTCGGTCTGCTCGACATGAGCGCCTTCGGAAAATTCCGGGTCGAGGGCCGCGACGCCGAGGCGGTGCTGCAGCGCCTGTCGGCCAACGACGTCGCCGTGGCGCCGGGCCGCGTCGTCTACACCCAGTGGCTGAACGAGCGTGGCGGCATCGAGGCCGATCTCACCGTGACCCGGCTGGGCGAGACATCGTTCCTCGTCGTCACCTCGGCGGCCTCGGTCACGCGTGACTTCTCCTGGCTCACTCGCCACATCCCGCCTGAGGCGCAGTGCACGGCGCTCGACGTGTCGAGCGGCGAGGCCTGCCTGGCGGTGATGGGGCCGCGGGCGCGCGACCTGCTGCAGGCGCTGACTCCCGACGATCTGTCGAATGCCGCCTTCCCGTTCGGCACGGCGCGCACCATCGAGCTCGGCCGCGCATTGGTGCGGGCGCATCGCATCACCTATGTCGGCGAGCTGGGCTGGGAGCTCTACGTGCCGACCGAGTTCGCGCGCGGCCTGTTCGACCTTCTCGTCGAGGCCGGCGCGTCGCATGGCCTGCGCCTGGTCGGATTGCAGGCGATGAACAGCCTTCGGCTCGAGAAGGCCTATCGCGAATTCGGCCACGACATCGGCGACGAGGACCATGTGCTGGAGGCCGGGCTGGGCTTCGCGGTGAAGCCGGACAAGCCGGCCGGCCGGTTCGGCGACTTCATCGGCCGCGCGGCGGTGGCCCGCCGGCTGGCCGACGGCCTGTCGCGCCGCCTGCTGCAGTTCCGTCTCGCCGATCCCGAGCCGCTGCTCTACCACACCGAGCCGATCCTGCGGGACGGCCGGCTGGCCGGCTGGCTGACCTCGGGCGGCTACGGTCACCATCTCGGGGCGGCCTTGGGCCTGGGCTACGTCGCCTGCGAAAAGGGCGAAAGCGCCGCGTCGCTGCTCGCCAGCCGCTACGAGATCGACGTCGCCGGCACGCTCGTCCCGGCGGTCGCGAGCCTGCGGCCGATGTACGATCCGTCCGGCGCGCGCATCCGTGCCTGACGACAACGGCTCGGGCAGTACCGCTGCGGAAGCCGGCGGGCGGCAGCCCTGCCGGGGATGTCCGATGAAGGGGTTGTCGAGTTGACGTGCAGCCGGCTCTCGGTCGTCGTCGTGCTGGGCTCGACCCAGACCCTGGCCTGGGCCTCGAGCTACTACCTGCCGGCCGTGCTGGCCGATCGCATGGCGGCCGATCTCGGCCTGTCGAGCACCTGGATCTTCGCCGTGTTCTCGGCGTCGCTGCTGCTCACCGCGTTCATGGGCCCCAAGGTCGGCCGGACGATCGACGCGTTCGGCGGCAACGGCGTGCTGGCGGCCTCCAACCTGCTGTTCGCGGCCGGCCTCGTGCTGCTGGCGCTGAGCGGCGCGCTGCCGCTGTTCGTCGTCGCCTGGCTGGTCATGGCGATCGGCATGGGACTCGGCCTCTACGATTCGGCGTTCGCGACGCTCGGCCGGCTGTATGGCCACGAGGCGCGCGGCGCCATCACCGGCATCACCCTGATCGCCGGCTTCGCCAGCACGATCGGCTGGCCGCTCACCGCCTGGGGCGCCGAGGCGATCGGCTGGCGGCCGACCTGCCTCGCCTGGGCGGCCGTGCACCTGCTGCTCGGCCTGCCGGCCAACTGGTTCCTGCTGCCGCGCCCGGCGGCGCCGGCCCCCGAGGCCCGGGCCGCGGCAGTCAAGCCGGCGATCGCGATCGACCGGCCGATGATCCTGCTCGGCGTGGCCTTCGCCATGGGCTGGATGGTCACCGCCGGTATGGCGGCGCACTTCCCGCGCCTGCTCGAGGCGGCCGGCGCGCCGCCTGCCGAGGCGATCGCCGCCGGCGCCCTGATCGGCCCGGCCCAGGTCGCCGCGCGGATGCTCGAGGCCGGGCCGCTGGCGCGCTTCCATCCGCTGGTCTCGGCCCGCCTGGCCATGGTCACCCATCCGCTGGGCGTCGCGCTGATGTTCGTCACCGGCGGCGGCCTCGGGGCGGCACTGTTCGCGGCCTTGCACGGCGCCGGCAGCGGCATCCTCACCATCTCGCGCGGGACCGTGCCTCTGGTGCTGTTCGGGCCCGAGAACTACGGCTACCGGCTCGGCCTGCTCGGGGCCCCGGCGCGCTTCCTGCAGGCCGCCGCGCCGCTCGGCTTCTCGCTGCTGATCGAGCCGCTCGGCGGCGGTGTGCTGCTGGTCTCGAGCGCGCTGTACCTGGTCGGGCTGGCCGCCTTGTTCGGCCTTTCGTCGCCGCGCCGCTTGGCGCCGCCGTAGACTCCGTGGTGCGGATGGATTGCGAAAGACATCTTCAGGTTGTATGCTGAAGATCGTCATTGTCCGAGGATCACATCGTGGCGAGGTTCTTCAGCGGGATGCTCGTGGGTGCCGCCGTCGCGATCGTAGCCTACGGCGCCCTGTTCATCGGCGACGTCACCCCAACGCTGGCGTCGGTGCCGCTGCATGTCTTCAGGATGGGCACATCGCTGATTTGGAGCGTCATCGCGATCGCGGGCATGGCCGCGGGCTTCTTGGCGGCAGCCTGGCTCAAGCGCGCGGAAATTGGGACGGCTCTCGGTTCGTGGATCTACATCGTGCTGTTCTGCGCCACCTTGATGGCAGTGGCGGCGACGGGCTCCGTGTCGTTCGTTTCGGCGACCCTGATCCTGCTGTTCGGTAGCGTCGCCTTGGTTGCCGGAGCGAACGTCGTGGCCCTCATCAGGAGCGGCGAGACGATCGAGCTGCAGAGCAACTGGGGCGGCCTCGGCGGCGGCCTCGGGGGGTGGCGTCTGTCGCGCGTGACGGCTCTCCTGCTGCTCGGGCTGCTGTTCACCGGCGCGGCGGCACTCGTTGGCCATACCGGACCGGGACAGCAAGGGGGCGCACGGGAGCAGGCCCCCGCGGCGCCAACGCCAAAGCCGGGCACGCCCCTGCCATCGAGCACCTGACCCCCGGCGGACAAGCAATGCCCTTGCGCATCGAGGAGCGGCAGGAGGAAGGAGCGGCGACCTGGATCGAGGAATGGTCGTTTGCGCCACGCTCCCATTTCGTCCAGACGAAGGAGTACCGCCTGTTCCTGCGCGAGCTCGGTCGCTACGTGCGGGGCGAGGTGCCGGGACTATCCATGCTCGTGGCCGGGCACCGCGGCACCGGCAAGACGACCCTGGTCCGCCGCGCCGTTGACGAGCTCGGTCGAGAGATCATTCGTTCGAGCGTCGAGCAGGCTCATCGCGTCGCGCAGAACGAGGTGGCAAGTCGCAGGCTGGGGCAGCAACGGCCTCTGGTCGTCAAGCTCTACGGGCCGGGAATGCTGGAGACGCCGCCCCCCGCCTCCTCCGGTGCGGACGGCGTGCAGCCGACCGACCAGGCGACGATGGCGCTGCAGCAGATCACGATCGCGCTCTACCGTGCCTTGGCGGGCGAGTTCGCCACTTGCTTCGCCAATCACGCCCGCGACATCGTCCGCAAGAAGCAAAGGCAGCTGATCGGGCAGGCGCGTGCCGATGAGCTGCTCGAGATCGCCGCTCAGTTCACGCTGGAGCTGGACAACATTCCGTCGGCTTCCGTGCTGCGCGATCTCTATCGGCTCATGGGACGCCTGGATTCCGGCGTGCTCTGGCCGCGCGTCGTCGGCACCAGCCTGCTGGAAGGCGACTTCAAGGATCAAGGCGCGCGCGAGATCGTCGCGCTGACGACTGCGGCCCAGGCCTTCAAGGTGTGCGTGGGAAAGTTCGACGCCAAGGAGACCAGCTCCCGGTCGAGCCAGAAGGACGATTCCGCCGAGGCCAAGGGCGAGACGTCGCTCAAGGACCTCTCCGGCAAGATCCTCGGCCTCGTGGCGGGCGTCGGCGCCGGTGTCGCGGGCGGACTGTCATCGGGCAGTCCGTTGGCCGGGCTGGCCATCGGGGCGATCACGGCCGTTCTCGGCACCTGGACGTTCAGCTGGTCGAGCAAACGCGCCGTCAAGAACGGTCAGACGGTCGACTACACCTTCATCCGCGACCTCAGCAAGCAGTCTCTCGAGCGCGACCTGCCGCAGGTCATCGAGCGCGTCCGCGCGGCGGGCCTGGCCCCGGTGTTCGTCATCGACGAACTCGACAAGGTCGCCGACCCGGAGACGACCATCGGCGAACTGATCAATCGCCTGAAGCATCTGACGACCGATTTCGGTTGCTTCTGCTTCCTGGCGGATCGTGCCTACTTCGAGTACGTCTGCCGCAAGGTTCAGGGCGAAGCCTTCCCGCCGGAGCACACGTTCTTCACCCACAGGCTGCTGCTCCTGCCCAGTCCCGAGGAGTTTCTCGACTACCTGCGCGACATCACGGTGCCGCAGGTCAAGGGAATGCCGGTCGACCAGACGGCTCGAGCGATCTTCGGCCTGTTCGTCCTGCATCGGGCGAAGCTCAATCTGACCGACGTCTTCCGCCAGCTTGCCGAGATGTGCGGCGCCGACGGGACGATCGAGCCTTCCGAGGAGGGGCTGCGGGATCCGGCCTACATCCTCGCCGCCACCATTCAGCTGGCGATCGGCGTCGTGCTGAGCGACGACGACATGCGGCGGCGCATCGAGGACGAACCGCGCTTCGTTCAGTGGGCGACGGACGCGATGTACATGCTGTCGCGCGCCTGGGAAGAGCAGGAGACGACGGTGACGCTCGACCGCGACGCGATCAAGGCGTGCATCCGGGCGCGCGGCAGCCGGCCGACCGAGACCGCGGCCGCCGTCGCCATCGGGCGAATCGATCTCGACATCATCGAGCGCGGCGTGGCACGGCTGGCCGAGCTTCTGTGCAATCCCGGCAGTCTCAAGGACGCGCTGCGCAAGACCAACGACGCAACCCTGGTCGACCTCATCCAGCCCTACAGTCTGATCCGGCCGGCCGAAGGCACGGCCCGCACTTTCGAGTTCCTGTACGACGACTATGGTCGCAGCGTCGAGGTCAGGAAGCAGGCGGAGGCCAAGCGACAAGGGCTCGATCCCCATGTCAGAGGGCAACTCGAGGACTACCTGGCCTTCGAGGAGGCGATGAGCCGCCTGAGTCTCGACCTCGCGACCCTGGTCGCGCTCGAGATCCTGCCTCCGACCATCAAGGCGGCCGATCTCGCCGCCGCGCGCCCCCGCCTGGTGGAAGCCATGACGCAAGATCAGGCGGACGAGCGGCTGGCGGCCGACCTGCCGCTGGTCGAGCCCGTTGTCACCTTCGTCCGCCAGGCCGCTCCGCGCCTGGCCCTGCTTCTTCGCCTGGGCCTGCAGGTGGCCGCCGACGTCCACGGCGGGCAGGCCGCTCCAAGCGAGACGCGACGGGCCCTGGAGGCGATCGCACGCTACGTAGACCTCGATGATTTCTGCTCCGCGGGGGAGCAGTCGGTCAGTGCACTGGCAGGGCTGATCGATCCATCCACGGATCCGCCGGTGGGCGGCCCTGCGGACTGGGCGGGCGACGTCGAACGGTGGATGGAGGCAGTGCGACGACGGCCGGCGGTTTGCGATGCGGCCTATCGCATCGCTGCCTGGGAACCGTGGATCGAGCGCCTCGCGAGGTTCCTCGCCTCGACCGAACCGGCCCTCGTCCATCCGCCCAGCTATTCCGACATCGTGTGCTGCGCCGCGGGAGCGGACCCCGGCACCTTCTTCCGCCGCGATCTGCGCCAGATGAGCCTGCATGGTTGGAGCAAGATGTGCCTGTCGGGCTTCAACGCCGAGGGCAAGCCGCATTGGAGCTTCGCCGCCGGCCTCGCCATCCTCGGCTTCGGCAGCAGGGTCGTGCAGGCCGTGGGGGGGCTGGTGGACTCACCCTCGCAAGCCGTGGTGCAGAGCTTCACCAGCCTGGCCGCGCCGAACACGGCCATGCCGGCCTCGCTCCTGGTGATGCGGCCGGCCGGATCGCTCGGCCTTCAGCCGATGGGGCGACGCCCCGACACGCCGCTCCTGGCCCTTTCGCCGGAGGAGGTGACTGCCTATATTGCTGCGACACAGTGGCTTCGCTCTGCCGGTGCGCTGGCAGCGGTGCTCGACGAAGCCTAGGCAGGAGCCGATGGATATCAAGAAGCCTCCCTTGCCGGACGATCTGAAGGACCTTCCCCGCTTTCGGGTGACCTCCTCGCCCGCCTTCACGCGCAAGGACAAGGAGCGGTCCGACATAGCCTTCGGCGTGAACTCGCTGGACGATCTTCAGGACAGGCTGAAGGAGGGCTTCGCGACTCCTCTGCCGGCCTCCAAGAAAGGCCCCTAGCCCAGCCCGCGCCGCTTGCGCTCGGCGTCGTCCCAGGCCGTCAGCGCCTGGTAGTCGGGCACGAAGCCTAGGCCCTTGCGGGCATCGGACGACACCGCCGACTGCGAGGTGACGACGTCGATCACCGCCGGCGCGTTGGCCAGCGCCCGGGCCAGCGCCGCCGGCAGCTCGGCCGGGTCCTCGATCCGCTCGCCGTGGGCGCCGAGCGCCCGCGCCATGGCGGCGTAGTCGGAGTGGCGCAGGGTGGTGCCGACGACGCGGCCACCGTAATTCTCCTCCTGGTCGTAGCGCTCGATGTTCCAGGCGGCGTTGTTGGAGACGATGAACACCGCCTTGGCGCCGTGCCGCACCGCCGTGTCGACCTCCATGGCGTTGATTCCGTAGGCGCCGTCGCCGTTGACCGAGATCACCGCGCGGTCGGGACAGGCGAGCGCCGCCGCGACCGCGAACGGCACGCCCACGCCGAGGCAGCCGAAGGCGCCGGCGTCGAGGTAGGTGGTCGCCTCGAGCCCGACCCGCGCGAAACTCAGGATGTCGCCGCCGTCGGCGATGCCGATGTAGTCGGCCGGAACGGCGCGGCGGATGGCGTCGAAGATCGCCTCGGGATGGACCTTGCCATCGTCGCCGCGCGTCTTGCCGCCCTGCGCCGCCTTGGCGCTGCGCTCGACATGCTTGCGGCGCAGCCCCTCGGTCCAGGCGCGGTCGGCCTGCGAGGGGCGGTTGCCGGCGGCGGCGACCAGCGCCTCGAGGGCCAGGGCCGGGGTCGCCAGCAGCTCGGGCGCGCCGCGGCGGTTGTCGACCAGCTCGCCGGCCGTGTCGGCGATGCGCACGAAGCGGGCCTGCGGGAACACCGCCGGCGAGCCGTAGCCCAGCTGGTAGTCGAGCTTGCGCCCCAGCACGAGCACGGTGTCGGCCTCGCTCATCGCGGCGGCGCGCATGGCGCCGACCACCGAGGCGTGGTCGCCGGGCACCAGGCCGCGGCTCTCCTGGGTGTCGAGATAGACCGCGCCGGTGGCGTCGAGGAAGCGGACCAGGGCCGGGCCGGCGTCGCGGGCGCCGCGGCCGGTGACGACCAGCAGGCGACGGGCGCCCCACAGCACGTCGACCGCCTCCTTCACCTGGTCGGGATCGGGCGCGATGCGCCGTGCGCCGCGCGGCGCCATCCAATCGTCGAGCACCAGATTGGCCGGCACGTGGGTGCGCAGCACGTCGGTCGGCACCTCGATATAGGCCGGGCCGGGCTCGCCGAGATCGCCGAAGGCGCGCGCCACCGCCTCGTCGAGTTCGCGGATCACCTGCTCGGCGACCCGCGCGGTGCGCGAGTAGCGGGTCACCGGGCGCAGGATGTCGACGTGCGGGATGTCCTGCAGCGGGCCCATGTTGGCCTGCGGCCGCGACGTGCAGCCGCCGATCAGCAGCACCGGGGCGCGCGCCAGGCTGGCATTGGCCATCGCCGTCACGGTGTTGGTCACGCCGGGCCCGGCGGTCGCCAGAGCGACGCCCAGCCCGCCGGTCAGCTCGGCATGGGCGTGCGCCATGTGCACCGCGGCGCCCTCGTCGCGCACGTCGACGATGGCGATTCCCTCGCGCGCGATGTGGTCCCAGATCGGCTGGATGTGGCCGCCCTGCAGGCCGAACACGCGGGTGACGCCGCGTGCCTTGAGGAAGCGGGCGATCCATGCGGCGCAGGCGCCGGTGTCCTGGTTGAGATCCATGTCGGTGTTCCTTGGTGAAAGACTGTCGTGAATTTCAGCGGCGGGGCGCGGCGGCCAGTCGGCTGCGCAACTCGCGATGCAGGACCTTGCCGGTCGCCGTGCGCGGCATGTCCTCCTCCTTGAGGAAAGTCAGCGCGCGCGGCCGCTTGAAGCCGGCGATGCGCTCGCGGCACCAGTCGAGGATCTCGCGCTCGCTGGCCGCGGCGCCGTCGTGCAGCACGACGACGCCGTGCACCGCCTCGCCCCACTTGTCGTCGGGCAGGCCGATCACCGCCACGTCCTTGACCTTGGGATGGCCGCCCAGGACGCCCTCGACCTCGGACGGGTAGATGTTCTCGCCGCCGGAGATGATCATGTTCTTCTTGCGGTCGATCAGGCGGATGTAGCCGTCGGCGTCGCGCACTGCCATGTCGCCGACCGAGCAGCCGCCGTCGCGGAACGCCTCTTGCGTCTTGTCGGGCAGGTTCCAGTAGCGGTCGAAGGTGTAGGGCGTCGCCGAGTAGAGCTCGCCCGGCTGGCCGTCCGGCACCTCGTTGCCGGCGTCGTCGAGCAGGCGGATCGGCGCCGAGCCGACGCATTCGCGGCCGACCGAGCCCAGCTTCTCGAATTGCTCGTGGGGATGCAGCATGGTCACCCAGCCGGCTTCGGTCGAGCCGTAGAGCTCGAACAGGCCGGAGCGCGGGAACATCGCCATGACCTCGCGCTTGGTGTCCTCGCGCGCCGGCGCCGACGAGATCATCAGCTTCGAGATGCGCTCGTAGCCGTGCCGTTCGCGCGTCGCGGCGGGCAGGCCGAGCATCATGATGTAGTGCGTCGGCACCAGCGAGGTGAAGCTGGCGCCGCTGCCGCCCAGGGTGGCCAGGGCGTGCTCGGGATCGAACGACTTTCGCGAGTAGATCGTGTTGGCGGCGCCGGCATAGGCGAAGCTGCCGAAGAAGTTCAGCGAGTTGGCGTGGCACATCGGCATGACCAGCAGCGCGTCGTCGGCGGCGCCGACCGACATCTCGAGATCGGTGACCAGCGCCAGCGCCGCCGCGGCGTGATGGCTGCGCACCACGCCCTTGGGCTTGCCGGTGGTGCCCGAGGTGTACATCAGGGTCCACGGATCGGCGGCGCGGACGCGGACCTGCGGCTCGCGATCGCTGGCCGAGGCCAGCATCGTCTCGTAGTCCCGCAGGCCGGCCGGGGTCGGACGGGCGCCGAAGTGGACCACCGAGGAGGAGGCGAGGCCGGTGCTGCCGATCAGGCTCTCGACGGCGCCCAGCAGCTCGTCCTGCACAATCAGAGCGCGGGCGCCGGAATCCTCGAGGATGTAGGCGATCTCCGGCGCGGCGAGGCGGAAGTTGATCGGCACGGCGATCACGCCGGCCTTGGCCGCCGCCATGTAGATCTCGGCCCATTCGAGGCAGTTGTAGGCGAGCACCGCGACGCGGTCGCCGGCGGCCAGGCCGAGACCGGCGAAAGCGTTGGCGAGGCGGCAGGCGCGTCGGTTCCATTCGCGGAAGCTCAGCGAGCGCTCGAGATCGCGGGCGCCCAGCCGGTCGGGGTTGAGGCGGGCCTGCGCCGACAGGATCTGGCCCAGGGTGAACAGGTCGGTCATGGCGCGAGGCTCCGGTTCAGCACGCCGGCCAGCCGCTCGGCGGCGCCGTCGATATGCTGGTGGGCGAGGCGGGCGGCGCCGTCGGCATCGCCGGCCAGCACCGCGGCGAGGATGTCGGCATGCTGCTGCCAGATCGCGGCGCCGGGCTCGGCATGGCGCAGCACGGCGGCCATGACGCGGCGCAGGTAGCGCCAGTGCGGCTCGGCCGTCAGCGCCAGCAGGGCGTTGCCCGAGGCCTCGTAGAGGAAATTGTGGAAGTCGACGTCGCAGCGCACCTGGCGGTCGACGGACGCCTCTTCGACCGCGGCGCGGCCGGCGGCGATCAGGTCGCCGCCGCGAGCCGCGATCGTGGCCGCCGTCGCGCGATCGGCCGCGGCGCGCGCCGCCGCGCGTCGCACCGCGAGGACATCGAGCGCGTCCCGGATTTCATAGTGCTGGCGCATCGCGGCCGGATCGAGCGCCGTGACGCGCAGGCCGCGCGTGCCGATCTCCTCGACCAGCCCGTCGCTCCTGAGCAGCGCCAGCGCCTGCTGCACCGGCTGGCGCGACACGCCGAGCTTGGCCGCCAGCTCCTCCTGGACGAGGTGGGTGCCAGCCGCGAGCGCGCCGGCGCAAATCTCGTCGAGGAGCGTTTGGTAGGCCTGCTCGGCGCGGCCGGGGGTTGGGGCGATGGGCTTCATTTGAACTCTGAATTCAGAATACGGATTATGACGCCGGCCGTCAAGAGCCGGCCTTTCGGCTGCGAGGCGCTCTCGCGAAACACACGAAACGAGGCGTTCCCCTCGCGAAACCGGCGCGAAGCACGCCGCGAGCGCCAGCCGGCTAGGATGCCGCATGTCGATTTCCGCCAGCCTGCCATCCGCCTCGGCCGCAGGCGATCTCGCTCCCATTCTCGATGCGCTGCCCGACGGCGTGGCGGTGCTCGAGGCCGACGGCCGCTACGTCTACTGCAACGAGGCGCTGCGGCGGTATCTCGGCCTGCCGCTCGAGACCGTCGAGCGCGGCCTGACTCTGCACGACGTCACCCGCGAGTGGGAATCGCGGGGCGACGTCGTCGCAGTCGAGGGCCGCCGGCTCACGGTCGAGGAGCGGGTCGCCCGGGCGCTCGACCGCCGTGGATTTCGCGGCGAGCGCCGGATGCCCGACGGATCCTGGATCGAGTCGACGTTCCGGCCGCTGCCCGGCGGCCGTACGCTCTGCGTCTATCGCGACGTCACCGAGAGCAAGACGCGCGAGGCGGCCCTCGAACGGGCGCGCGACCAGGAGGCGGTGGCCGGCCGCCTGCTCGAGACCGTCCTGGGGGCCATCACCGACGGAATCACCCTGATCGAGCCGGACGGCCGCATGGCGTACGTCAACGACGCGGTGTGGCGCATGATCGACGTATCCCGCGAGGACCTGCCGCAACCTCTCATGCTCCATGATCTCGTCGCGCAGCAGGAGCGGATCGGCGACCATGTCATCGTCGAGGGCCGTCGCCTCTCGGTCGAGGAGCGCGTCGCCCGCGTCCTGAGCGGCGGCCGGTTGGTGTTCGAGCGCCGGATGCCGACCGATCAGCACATCGAGTTCAGCTTCCTGCCCTTGCCCGACGGCCGCATCCTGGGCCTGTACCGCGACTTCAGCGAACTCAAGAAGCGCGAGACCGAGCTGGCCCGCACCCGCGACGAGCTGGCGGCCGCGCAGCAGCTGACCGGCGACGTGCTGCGTGGCCTGCCGATGAGCGTCTCGGTGTTCGATTCGGATCGCCAGCTCGTCTACACGAACGGCCGAATCGGCGCGAAGAGCCTGGCGCTCGGCTCGGCGCCGCCGCCGCCGACCATTCGGCTCGATGACATCGTGCGGGCGCAGATGGCCAATGGCGACCATCTCTACGACGAGGCCGGCCGGCCGCTCACCTTCGAGGAGCGGATCGCCCGAGTCCTCGATCCCAACGGCAGCTTCTCGGAGCGCCAGTTGCCCAACGGGCGGTTCCTGAGATTCTCCTTCGCGCCGCTCGACCGCGGCTACACGCTGGCCCTGGTGCAGGACGTCACCGAGGACCGCCAGCGCGCCGTCGAGCTCGAGCGGGCGCGCGACGCCGCGGAAGCCGCCAACCAGGCCAAGTCGACCTTCCTCGCCACCATCAGCCACGAGATCCGCACGCCGATGAACGGCGTCATCGGCACCACGGAGCTGCTCGAGCGCGAGCTGCTGTCGGAGCGCCAGAAGCGGCTGGTGCGAACGGTGCGGACCTCCGCCACCGCCCTGATGCGGATCATCGACGACGTGCTCGACTTCTCCAAGATCGAGGCCGGGCGCATGGAGCTCGAGAACGCGCCGTTCCGGCTGCGCGCCGTGGTGGAAGGCACCTGCGAGACCCTGTCGGTACAGGCCGAGCGCAAAGGTCTGGCGCTACGGACCCTGGTGGCGTCGGGCACTCCGGACTTGGTGGCCGGCGACGCCACGCGACTGCGCCAGATCCTCTTCAACCTGGTCGGCAACGCCATCAAGTTCACCGACCGTGGCGAAGTCCGGGTCTCGGTCGAGGGGCGCGCCGCCGCCGGCCGCGTGCGGCTGGCGCTGGCCGTCAGCGATTCGGGCATCGGCATGTCCGACGAGCAGCGCCTGCGGCTGTTCCAGCCGTTCTCGCAGGCCGACAGCTCGACGACGCGGCGCTATGGCGGCACCGGGCTCGGCCTGTCGATCGTGCGCCGCCTGGCCGAGCTGATGGGCGGCGGCGTGGCGGTCGACAGCGCGCCCGGCAACGGCTCGACGTTCACGGTCACGCTCGACCTCGCGCTGGCCGAGCTACCCGCGGCCGACATCGCGCCACCGCCCGCCGCCCTCGCCAGCGCCATCGCCGGCCAAGTCCTCGCGGTCGACGACTACCCGATGAACCTCGAGGTCCTGAGCGGCCAGCTCGAGGTGCTGGGCGTGCCCCTCGTCACGGCCACCGACGGGCTCGACGCGCTGGCGAAGTGGCGCGAGACGCCGTTCGCCCTGGTGCTGACCGACATCCACATGCCCGACATGGATGGCTTCGAGCTGACGCGCCACATCCGGGCCGAGGAAGCCCTGGGCGGCGCCGGACGGCACACGCCGATCATAGCGCTTACCGCCAACGCGCTGAAGGGCGAGGCCGATCGCTGCGCCGCCGCCGGCATGGACGGCTATCTTACCAAGCCCCTCACGCTCGACCGCCTGCGCGCCGAGATCGAGCGCTGGCTGGGCGCGCCGGCGGCCGAGCCCGCCGAGCCGGCGATCGATCGCGGCGTCGTCGGCCAGCTTTTCGGCGAAAACCCGGCGATGATCGACCGCGTGCTGACCCGCTTCCGCGCCGCCGGCGCGACCCTGGTCGCCGACATCGCCGCGGCGGCTGCCGATCCGTCGGCGCTGCTCGATCTCGCCCACAAGCTCAAGGGCGCGGCGCGCGCCGCCGGCGCCACCCGGCTGGGCGATCTCGCCGGCCGGCTCGAGCAGTCCGGCGATGCCGAGGACGTGGCGCCGCTCGTCGCGGAGTGGCAGCGCGTGCAGGATGCGCTCCCCTGACGTCAACCTCCTCCCTGCGCGCAGCGCGGGGAGGAAAACGCCTGCGGCGAATTTCTGCGCGACGCCGGCGTTCGGCTTGTCCATGCTCGCGCGTCAAGAAATGAGGAACCGTTCCAGGACATGCCGCACGCCCGCTATCCCCTGCTGTTCTCGCCGCTCGACCTCGGCTTCACGCGGCTGAAGAACCGTGCCCTGATGGGCTCGATGCACACCGGCCTCGAGGACGTCGAGGGCGGTTTCGCGCGCCAGGCGGCGTTCTTCGCCGAACGGGCGCGCAACGGCGTCGGCATGATCATCACCGGCGGCATCCCGCCCAACCTCGAGGCGAGCGGCCACGGCACCAAGCTGTCGACGCCGGAGGAGGCGGCGCAGCACCGGATCATCACCGAGGCGGTCCATGCCGCCGATCCCGAGGTCAAGATCTGCCTGCAGATCCTGCACACCGGCCCGCTCGCCCGCACGCCGCACTGCGTCGCGCCGTCGGCGGTGAAGTCGCGCATCGGCGCCTTCGTGCCCAACGAGCTCGACGAGGCCGGCATCGAGAAGCAGATCGCCGACTTCGCCAACTGCGCCGCGATGGCCAGGCTGGCCGGCTACGACGGCGTCGAGATCATCGGCTCGGCCGGCTACCTGATCTCGACCTTCCTGGTCGAGAAGACCAACCGGCGGACCGACCGTTGGGGCGGCCCGTTCGAGAACCGCATGCGCTTCCCGGTCGAGGTGCTGAAGCGGGTGCGCGCCGCGGTCGGCCGCGACTTCATCCTGGTGTTCCGCATCTCGGCGATGGACATGCTCGAGGGCGGGCTGGCCTGGGACGAGGTCGTGACCTTGGGCAAGGCGGTGGTCGCGGCCGGCGTCGACATCGTGTCGACCCACTTCTGCTGGCACGAGGCCTTCGTGCCGACCATCGCCACCATGGTGCCGCGCGCCGCCTTCGCCCAGGTCACCGGCCGGCTGCGCCGCGAGCTCGGCGTGCCGATGATCACCTCCAACCGCATCAACATGCCCCAGATCGCCGAGGACGTGCTGGCGCACGGCGACGCCGACATCGTCTCGATGGCGCGGCCGATGCTCGCCGACGCCGAGCTGGTGCGCAAAGCCTACGAAGGCCGCGAGGACGAGATCAACACCTGCATCGCCTGCAACCAGGCCTGCCTCGACCACACCTTCACCGGCCGCATGGTGAGCTGCCTGGTGAATCCGCGGGCCTGCCACGAGACGGAGCTGACGTGGGACCGGGCGGCGACGCCGCGACGCATCGCCGTCGTGGGCGCCGGGCCGGCCGGCCTGGCCTTCGCCACGACCGCCGCCGAGCGTGGCCACCATGTGACCCTGTTCGAGGCCGGGCCGGAGATCGGCGGCCAGTTCAACCTGGCGCGTCGCATCCCCGGCAAGGAGGAATTCTCCGAGACCTTGCGCTACTTCCGCCGCCTGCTGGCGCTGCGCGGAGTCGAGGTGAAGCTGAACACGCGCGTCGACGCGGCGGCGCTGCAGGCCGCCGGCTTCGACGAGGTCATCGTCGCCACCGGCATCGCGCCGCGCGTGCCGGCGATCCCCGGCATCGACCATCCCAAGGTCGTCGGCTACATCGACGCCATCCTCGGCAACAAGCCGATCGGCAAGCGGGTGGCGATCCTCGGCGCCGGCGGCATCGGCTTCGACGTCGCCGAGCTGATTAGCCATGCCGGGCCGTCGGCGGCGACCGACATCGCGACCTTCGCCCGCGAATGGGGCATCGACTTCGCCAACCATCCGCGCGGCGGCGTCACCGGCGTCAAGCCCGAGGTCGCGCGCGCCGAGCGCGAGATCTTCCTGATGCAGCGCAAGCCCGAGGCGCTCGGCCGCCATCTCGGCCGCACCACCGGCTGGACGCATCGCCTGACCCTGCAGCGCCGCGGCGTCCACATGGTGAGCGGCGTCGAGTACCTGGCGATCGACGATGCCGGACTGCACGCGCGGGTCGGCGGCGAGCCGAAGCTGTTCGAGGTCGACACGGTGATCGTCTGCGCCGGCCAGACGCCGCTGCGCACCCTCTACGACGAGCTGCAGGCGCGCGGCGTGCCGGCCCGCCTGGTCGGCGGCGCCTTTGAGGCGGCCGAGCTCGACGCCAAGCGCGCCATCGACCAGGCGACGCGGCTGGCGGCCGTCGCTTAACGTCCTCCCCACGCGTCGCGTGGGGAGGTGTCCGCGAAGCGGACGGAGGGGTCATGAATCCTGACTCTCCGACCCCTCCGGCCCCACGGGCCACCTCCCCAACTTCGTTGGGGAGGAGAGCAGATCAGCCGACCGCCACGCCCTGCTGCCCGATCGGCGCCCGCCAGCCGCCGGCGGTGATCGCCAGCGACGAGGCGGCCACCGCCTCGGCGCGCTGGCGCAGGAAGGTCGCGGCCGCCTTCTCGCCTTCGCGCATCAGCGTCTGGATGTTGGCCGGGCCGCGATCGATCTTGCCCTCGAAGTCGAGCATGTCCTGCAGCTCGGCCGGCATCTCGATGCAGGGGATGTGGTAGGGCCTGTCGGGATCGGAGCGGAACGACTTGGGCAGGCGGATCGGCGCCTTGATGTCGAAGCGCTGGAGGAACTCCGGCCGGAAGGCGTCGAGCATGATCAGGTCGTTGATCATCTCGAGATGCGACAGCTGCTGGAACAGAGAGATGTTGCCCTCGAGCTGGTTGCGCCGGTCGAGGATGTCGCTCGGCTTGACCGGCACCTCGGCACGCTCGGTCGGGTTGATCTTGATCAGCCAGATCTCGTCGGGCATGTTCTCCTCGCCCATCGAGCGCGGGCGCACCAGCTCCTCGATCGGCGGGTTGTCGGAGAACAGCCCGTCCCAGTAGGCGTGCTCGCCGATCTGCACCGCCGGGAAGATGTTGGGCACGGCGCACGAGGCCAGCACGTGCTCGATCCGGATCGTGGTGTTGCGCGACACGAACTTCGCCAGCCCGCCGGTCGACACGTTGGCGGCGCCGATCATCAGGATCGGCCGCTGCGGCCGCACGCCCCAGGCGGCGATCTCGGCGAAATCTATGTGGGCCTCGAGCAGGCGGCGGAAGTCGCCGAACTCCTTGCGCTGGCCGGCGGTCAGGGCCTGCATGGCGAGCTGCATGGCGGGCGACGACGGGCTGAGCTGGAGGGTCGGCATCATGCCGGCATTGACCAGGCGCAGCCATTGCACGACCCAGCTGTTGATCGCGTTCTCGATCGGCCCCTGGGCCGTGTTCTCCTCCCAGAACCGGACGAGGCGCTGCCAGGCCGGCCGCTCGCCCTTGAGGTAGGCGTACCAGACCAGGGTGGCGCACACCGCGCCGCCCGACGTGCCGCTGATGCCCACGACGTCGAACTGCTGGCCGGCCTGGGCCTCCATCAAGCCCTTGAGCGCGCCGGCGGTGAAGGCGGTCTGGCTGCCGCCGCCCTGGCAGGCGATGGCGATCTTGGGACGGGACATCGGTACGCTCCTCTCCTGTGGTTCTAGGCCGCCGGCGCGCGCGGGCCCAGCAGGATGACGGCCGCGCCCGCGAGGCAGAGCGCCGCCCCGGCCAGATCCCATCGATCGGGCCGCAGGCCTTCCGCCAGCCACAGCCAGAAGATGGCCGCGGTGACGTAGATCCCGCCATAGGCGGCGTAGGTGCGGCCGGCGGCATCGCTGTCGACCAGGGTGAGCAGCCAGGCGAAGAGGGCCAGCGCGACCAGTCCGGGCGCCAGCCACGCGGCCGAGGCGGCTTGCCGAAGCCAGGCCCAGAAGGCGAAGCAGCCGGCGATCTCCGCCAGGGCGGCCGCCAGGTAGATCAGGAAGGAAAGCATGGCGCAGACGTGCGGCCGGCGGACCCGCTTGTCCAGGCTATCAGGCGAGAATGCTCACGAGCTGTCGGTTGAAGGCGTCGGCCGCCTCGTAGGCCACCCAGTGCCCGGCGCCCGGGATGACGTGCATCTGGAAATCGCGTTGCCGGGGCAGGGCGTGGAACAAGTCGATGCGCTGCTGGATGTGCGGATAGGTCGTCGAGTCGAACTCGCCCCAGATGCCGGTCAGCGGCGTGCGGACCTGCGGCAGCACCTCGCTGAGCTTGTACGCGAGGCTCATCTCGCGGCTGCGTGTGCGGGCCCGGGTGGTGTTCAGGATCTGCATGTGGATCGCCACGCCGTCGACCTTGGCGGGGTCGTGGATCATCAGGATCTCGAGGTTGCGGCGAGCCTCGGCGGCGAGCACCTCGGGCGGCATCTCGGGCAGCAGCTTGTGCAGCTTGGGACCGGGCTCGCGCGTCGCCTTGAGGCCGCCGGCGCCGACCAGCACGATTCGCCTCAGGCGGTCGTCGGCGAGCGTCGCGATGTGGCCGGACACCATGCCGCCGAATGAGAAGCCGGTGATGTCGAACGTCCGGTCGCGCGGCAGCAGCTCGTCCATCGCCGCCTTCACGCAGCGCGTCACCGACCAGACGTCGCGCACGTCGTCCGGCGAATCGCTGTCGCCGAGGCCGGGCAAGTCGGCGGCGTAGACGGTGAAGTGCCGGCTGAGCGGCTGGACGTTGCGGATCCAGTGGATCCACGATCCCGAGCCGCCGTGGAACAGCAGCAGGATCGGTTTGTCGGCGCCGGTGCTCCAGACGTGCCACATCATGCGGCCGCCGTTGCCCATCGGCACCCGCACCTTCTCGGTCGCGGTGGCCTCGATGTCGGCGATGTACTCCGCCGCCGTGCGGCCGTCCGCGACGCGCGGCACCGCCGAGTAGTCCAGCTTCATTGTCCGATGGCTCCGAGAAGGCGTTCGACGAATCCGGGCACCTGCTTGCGGTCGATCCAGCGCAGCACGGTGACGAGGTCGTTGTCGGGATCGATCCAGACGATGTGGCTGCCCCAGCCCAGCGCGTAGAAGCTGCGCTCGGAGGCGGCCGGGAACTGCGTGCGGCCGGTGTTCAGCCACCACAGCAGGCCGTAGAACGGCGCGACGGGGCAGGGCTTGACCAGCTCCTCGGTCCAACCCGGAGGCAGGATCTCGCGGCCATTCCAGACGCCGCCCCCGGCCACCAGGAGCCCTGTGAGCGCCAGGTCGCGGGCCGAGACGACGATGCCGCCGCCCCAGTGACTGCCGCCCGGCACCGAGATCATCGGCCGGCCGTCGATCGTCACGGTGGAGTTGCGATAGCCCTCCCAGCGCCAGCCGGCCGAGGCGCCGATCGGGTCCATGATGCGCCGCCGCAGCACGTCGGGCAGCGGCTCCTTGAAGACCTGCAGCAGGGACAGGCTGAGGCGGTTCACGCGCACGTCGTTGTACTCGTAGAACGTGCCCGGCTTGCGCAGCGCCCGGCGCGTGCCCTTGGGGGCGTCGGCGACCGCCAGGCCGACCACGCGGTTGTGGTCGATCCGGTCCTCCTTGCCGAACACCGAGCCCTGCCATTCGCTGGTCTGGGTCAGCAGGTGGCGCCAAGTCACGTCGCGGTTCTGCGGGCCGTCGAAGGCATCATCGAGGGCGTAGGCGCGGACCGGATCGTCGAGGCTGCGGATCAGCCCGTCGCCGACCGCGAGGCCGGCCAGCAGCGCCAGGTAGCTCTTGGCGACGCTGAAGGTGATGTCGGGCCGCGCCGTGTCGCCCCACTCGGCGATCACCTTGCCGCCACGATAGACGAGACCGGATTGGCCGCCGCGCGGAGCCACCGGCCCCAGCACCTCGTTGTCCGGCGCCGACTCGCCCGAATCGTGCGTCATCACGAACTGCCCGTCGGGCCGGAACAGGCTCGGCGGCCAAGGCGCTTCCGCGGCTTGCGCAAAAGCGATCGCTTCCTTCATCGCATCCATGCCCGCAATCAACATTGGAGGGCGCCGGGGAGCAAGCGTAGAAACGCGGCATGCCCTCGCCGACCACGCTTACCCTCCGCCGTCCCGACGACTGGCACGTCCATCTGCGCGACGGCGCCCTGCTCGAGGCCTGCGCCGTTCACACGGCCCGCCAGTTCGCGCGCGCGATCATCATGCCCAACCTGGTGCCGCCCGTGACGACGGTGGCGCAGGCGGCGGCCTATCGCGAGCGGATCCGCAGAGCGATCCCGGCCGGCCTGTCGTTCGAGCCGCTGATGACCTGCTACCTGACCGACGATGCCGACCCGGCCGAGCTGGCGCGCGGGCGGCGCGAGGGGGTCTGGGTCGCCGCCAAGCTCTACCCGGCGCACGCCACGACCAACTCGGCGCACGGCGTGACCTCGATGGACCGTATCGCACCCGCCCTGGAGGCGATGGCCGAGGTCGGCATGCCGCTGCTGGTCCATGGCGAGGTCACCGACGCCGAGGTCGACATCTTCGATCGCGAGGCGGTCTTTCTCGACAAGGTCCTGGCGCCGCTGCTGCATCGCCACCAGGGGCTGAAGGTCGTGCTGGAGCACATCACGACGCGCGAGGGCGTCGCCTTCGTCGAGGCGGCCGGGCCGCGGGTCGGCGGCACGATCACGCCGCACCATCTCAGTTTCAACCGCAACGCGCTGTTCAAGGGCGGAATCCGGCCGCACCTCTACTGCCTGCCGATCGCCAAGCGCGAGGAGCACCGCTTGGCGCTGCGCCGCGCCGCCACGACCGGCGCGCAGTTCTTCCTCGGCACCGACACGGCGCCGCATACGGCGGACACCAAGGAGTGCGCCTGTGGTTGCGCCGGTATCTTCAACGCGCCCGTCGCCCTGCAGGTCTATGCCCAGGTGTTCGCCGAGGAGGGGGCGCTGGATCGGCTCGAGGCCTTCGCCTCGCTGAACGGCCCGCGCTTCTACGGCCTGCCGGCCAACGAGGCGCGGGTCTCCCTGACCGCCGCGCCGCTCGCCGCGCCCGACCGCATCGACGTTCCGGGCAGCGATAAGAGCATCGTGGTTTTCCACCCGGACACGCCCGTCGGCTGGTCGTTCTGACGGCGCTGGTCTATCGTTTGCCGATGAGCAAGCGAGGCATTCCCGAGGGCGCCGTGGTGCGCGGCACCGACAAGGGCTACGACGACGCACCCCGCAAGCCGGGCAGCGAACGGCCGGTCGACAAGACCTACGAGGGCGAGAAGCACCCCTATCTGCGGCCGCGCGATGCCGCGACCCTGATCCTGGTGCGCCAGGACGGAAAGGTGCCCGAGGTCCTGCTCGGCTGCCGCGACGCCAAGCACGCCTTCATGCCCAACCGCTACGTGTTTCCCGGCGGTCGCGTCGACCCTGAGGATGCGCGCGTGCCGGTGGCGACGGCGCTCGATCCGTTCGTCGAGGAGCGCCTGCGCAAGGCGGCCACCGGTCAGCGTGCCCGGGCGCTCGCCGTGGCGGCGGTGCGCGAGACCTTCGAGGAGACCGGCCTGATGCTGGCCAAGCCGCTGGCCGGCGGTCCGCCCAAGGAAGATCATGGCGAGCACTGGCACGGCTTTCTCGACAAGGGCCTGGCGCCGGCGCTCGACTGCCTCGACCTGATCGCCCGCGCGGTGACTCCGCCGGGCCGGCCGCGCCGCTTCAACGCCCGCTTCTTCATGGCCCGCGCCGAGGATGCCACGGGCGAGATTCGTCACTCGAGCGAGCTCGGCGACATCCGCTGGGTCCGGCTCGACGAGGCGCGAGAGCTGCCGCTGCCGACCATCACCGGCCTGATCCTGGGCGAGGTCGGGCGGCTGGTGAAGGAACCGCCGGACCGTCGCCAGCAGCGCCGGATCCCCCTGTTCCAGACGGTCAATCGCCGCCACCTGATGCTCGAGGAGTAAGTCCGATGGCGGCCGGAGCGGTCAGCCCCGGCCTGCCGCCGCGCGGCGGCGTCCGCCTGCGCGCTCTGGTGCTGATCCGCTGGGGCGCGGTCGCCGGCCAGCTGTTCACGGCGGCGGTGGTGCATTGGGGGCTCGGCTTCACCTTGCCGGTGCTTCCGGTCGGCGGAACCATCGCCCTGTCGGCCCTGCTCAACCTCGCGGTCAGCATCGGACGGCCGGCCTCGGCGCGCATCGACGACCGCGAGGCGACCGTTTTCCTCGCCTTCGACATCCTGCAGCTGGCGGTGCTGCTCTACCTCACGGGTGGGCTGGTCAACCCGTTCTCCCTGCTGCTGCTGGCCCCGGTGGCGATCGGCGCGACCATCCTGTCGCTCGCTGCCAACATCGCGCTGTCGCTGCTGACCATCGCCAGCATCGCCGTGCTCGGCGTGCTGCATCAGCCGCTGCCGTGGAGCGGCCCGCCGCCCGAGCTGCCGGAGGTCTATCAGACCGGCGTGTGGGCCGGCCTGACGCTGACCACGCTGCTGATCTCGCTCTACGGCTGGCGACTGGCGGAGGAGGCGCGGCAGATGGGCGACGCGCTCGCCGCCGCGCAGGCCGCCCTGGCGCGCGAGCAGCGCCTGTCGGCGCTGGGCGCCCTGGCCGCCGCGGCGGCGCACGAGCTCGGCTCGCCCTTGTCGACGATCGCCGTGGTGACCAAGGAGATGCTGCGCGAGGTCGAGGCCGACGATCCGCTGCGCGAGGACGTCGAGCTGTTGTCCGCCGAATCGGAGCGCTGCCGGGCGATCCTGGCGCGCCTGTCGGTCGACCCGGCCGGCGACGTCTCCGAGGCTTACACGATGGTGCCGTTGCCGGCCCTGATCGAAGCCGCCGCCCAGGCCTACCGCCGCGATGACGTGGCGATCGCCTTCGAGGCGGGTCCGCTGGGCGACAGCGCACCGAAGACGGCGCCGATCCAGGTGCGCAGCCCGGAGATCATCCAGGGTATCGGCAACATCGTGCAGAATGCCGTGTCGTTCGCCCATCGGGAGGTCACGATCGCGACCCGCTGGACCACCGACTGGTCGGAGGTCGAGGTGACGGACGACGGGCCGGGCTTTTCCCAGGCCCTGCTGGACGAGCTGGGCACGCCCTTCATCTCGACGCGACAGGGCCACGAGGGCCACATGGGGCTCGGCGTCTTCATCGCCAAGACGCTGCTGGAACGGACCGGCGCCAGCGTGAGCTTCGGCAACCGGCGGGCGGGCTTCGGCGCCGCAGTGTCCGTACGCTGGCCAAACCCGGTCTTCAAGGCTACATAGCGCCCATGTCGAGGGAGCAGCCATGAGCCAGGACACAGGCGGCAACCGCCCGGTGTCGCCCGCGATCGCCAGCGCGACGACGAACAAGGATCGTACGCTGCTGATTGCCGACGATGACGCGGCGTTCCGCAACCGCATCGCGCGGGCGTTCGAGCAGCGCGGCTTCATCGTCACCGCGGTGGGGTCGGTCGCCGAGGCGCTCGCCCAGACGTCGCGACCGCCGGCGTTCGCCGTGCTCGATCTGCGACTGGGCGACGGCAACGGCCTCGAGCTGGTCGGGCCGCTGCGCCAGGCCCGCCCCGACATCCGCATCGTCGTGCTGACCGGCTACGGCAACATCGCCACGGCCGTGGCCGCGGTGAAGGAAGGCGCAGTCGACTATCTCGCCAAGCCGGCCGACGCCGACGCCATCGAGCAGGCACTGACGGCGCATGGCCGCAAGCTGCCGCCGCCGCCGAGCAATCCGATGTCGGCCGACCGAGTGCGTTGGGAGCACATCCAGCGCGTGTTCGAGCAGTGCGATCGCAACGTCTCGGAGACGGCGCGGCGGCTCAACATGCATCGGCGGACCTTGCAGCGGATCCTCGGCAAGCACGCCCCGCGCGAGCACTGATCGCCGCCCAGCTCCTGATCAATGCCTTGGCGCTGGGCATGGCCTATGCGCTGGTGGCTCTCGGGTTCGTCCTGGCCTTGAACGCAGCCGGCGCGGTGAACTTCGCGCATGGCGATCTCGTCGTGCTCGGCGGTGCCGTGGCGATGGCGGTCGGCCTCTGGACGGGATTGCCGGGGGTGCTGCTGCTGCCCGTCGTGGCGCTGGCGCTGGGCGGCGCGGGCGTCGTGGCGGCCCGCGTTGCGATCCTGCCGCTGATCGCCCGACCGCCGGAGGCCACGTTCGTCGCCACCATCGCCTTGGCCGCGATGATCGAGCAGGGGCTGACGGTCGCGATGCAGGGAGCTCCCGGCACCGCGCCGGCGCTCGCCGGTGCCGGCGCTTTCGAGGTGGCGGGCCTTGTTCTCGGACGTCAGCCGGTGGCGATCGCCGTGGTCGGCGGCCTCCTGATCGTCGCGGTCTGGCTGCTGCTCGAGCGGACGCAGGTCGGGCGGCGCATGCGCGCGGTCGCGTCGGACCGTCAGATGGCTCGCGCCGTCGGCATCCCGGTGGGGCGCTACGTCACGCTGTCGCTGGGGCTGGCCGGTGCGCTGGCCGGCATCGCCGGCCTGCTGCTCGGGCATCAGTTCCTGGTGATGCCGACGCAGGGGGCCGGCCACATGCTGAAGGCCTACATGGCCGTCGCGCTGGGCGGCTGGGGCAGCGTGCCCGGCGCCTTGCTGGGAGCCCTCGGAATCGGCGCCTTCGAGACCTTCGTCTCGGCGGCGATCGGCGATGCTTGGGCGGCCGGTGCCCTCTACGTCGCGGTCCTGCTGCTCCTGGCGTTGCGGCCGCAGGGGCTGTTCGGCGAGCCGGTCGGACGGCGCGCCTGACATGCGCGCCCTGGGCTGGCCGTGGCTTCTCGTTCTCGTGCTGCCGCCGTCCGCCGCGCTGCTCGTCCTGCCGCCGTTCGGCCAGCGCATGGTCACCCTGGTCGGCGTGTACGCTCTCCTGGGCGTCGGCTATCAGCTGACCTTCGGGCATCTGGGGATGCTCAACCTGGCGCACGCCGCCCTGTTCGGCATCGGAGCCTATGCAACGGCGCTCACCGCGCCCGCCCTCGGGGGCCTGGCCCTGCCGCTGGCAGCCGTCGCGGCCGCCCTGCCGGCGGCCCTCGTGGCCCTGCTCACGTTGCGCTTTCAATCCCATTATCTCGCGCTCGCGACCCTGGCGCTCGCCGCTCTCGTCAATCTGGTCGCGGTCAATGCCGAGGACCTGACCGGAGGCGCCAACGGCCTGGTCGGGTTTTCCGCTGTGCTGCCGCGCGGGCCGACGCTGCTGGTCATTGCCTGGGGCAGCCTGATGCTCGCCGTGTCGGCGCAGGCCGCGGCGTTGTCCGGGCCGCTCGGCGAGCGCCTGCGCCTCATGCGGCAGGCGCCGCTGGTCGCTGCCACCCTGGGGCTCGATGCCGGCCGCTGGCGGCTCGTCCTGTTCGTGGCGGGCGGCGGGCTGGCGGGCTTCGCGGGTGCCTGCTCGGCGACCCTGAGCGGCGTGGTGTCGCCGGAGGTCACGGGCTTCCCGCTGATGGTGCTCTGCCTCAGCCTGGTGGTGCTGGGCGGCTCGCGCCATCCCATGGGCGCGGTGGTCGGCGCGGCGCTGGCGGTGTGCTTGCCGGAACTGTTGCGCGGCCTGCAGGGCGCCTGGCTGATGGGATACGCCGCGGCCACCCTGCTGGTCGTGCTGTGGGCGCCGCAGGGGCTCGCCGGACTGCTCGATCGCTGGCTGGGGAGGCGGCCCGAACCGCCGCCGTCGGCCGCGTCGAGGGGGGCCACGCTGACGGAAGCGGGACCGCGCCGCCTCGTCGTGCGCGACGTCGGCAAGAGCTTCGGCGGCGTGACGGCGCTGCAGTCCGTCTCCTTCGACGTCGCGCGCGGCGAGATCGTCGGCCTGATCGGCCCCAACGGCTCGGGCAAGACGACCTTGCTGAACGTGCTGAGCGGCCTGGAGCGCCCCGGCTCGGGCCACGTCCTGCTCGACGGGCTGCGCCTCGAGCGCCTGCCGCCGCACCGCATCGCCCGCGCCGGCATCGGCCGCAGCTTTCAGTCGAGCATGCTCGAGGGCGACAGCAAGGCCGCGGACCTGGCGCGCTTGCTCGCGCGCGGCACGCCGTTCCTGCTGCTCGACGAGCCGGCGGCCGGCATGAGCGACCAAGAGCGTCGGCAACTGTCCGCCCGCCTCGCTGAATTGCGGGCGGCCGGCCACGGCGTGCTGGTGATCGATCACGACGTCGACCTGCTGTCGGCGGTGAGCGACCGTCTGGTCTGCCTCGACCGTGGCCGCATCATTGCCGCCGGCCCTCCTGCGGAGGTGCGGGCCGATCGCCGCGTGCGGGCGAGCTATCTTGGCTTGCCGGAGGCGACATGACGCCGGCCCTGCAGATCGGCAAGATCGAACTCCAGGCTGGCGAGATCGTGGCGCTGCTCGGCGGTACGGGCGCCGGCAAGACCCGCCTGCTGGAGACGATCCTCGGCTTCCGGCCGGGGCCGGTAAGGTTGTTCGGCGAGGATGTCGCCGCGCTGCCCGTCGAACGGCGCATCGCCAGGGGACTGGGCTACGTCCCGTCAGGCCGGCGAGTGTTCGCCGGCCTGACGGTGCGCGAGAACCTGGAGGTCGCGTGCCTCCTGCCGCCGCGTGCGCGCCGCCAGAGGGTAGACGAGGTGCTGGCCCTCTTTCCCATCCTCGCCGAGCGGCCGCGGGCGCGGGGCTGGCTGCTGTCCGGCGGCCAGCAGCAGATGCTGGCGCTGGCGCGCGCGCTGATGTCGCGGCCGCGCCTGTTGCTTCTCGACGAGCCGACCCTGGGACTGGCGCCGCGAATCGTCGGCGAGCTGTTCGGCCACCTGCAGACCTTGGCGGGGCAGGGTCTCGCGGTCCTGCTTACCGAGCAGCGCGCGGCCCTCGCGCTCGGCATCGCGCACCGTGGCATCGTTCTCAGCCGCGGCCAGATCGTGCGCCAGGACGCAGCCGCCGCCCTGGCCGCGGATCCGTCGCTGGCCGACCTGATGGCGGCGGGCTGACTCAGGCGCGGCGGTTCTGCGCGTTCCAGAATTGCTCGAGGTTGGCGATCAGCGCCGGCGAGAAATGGCACAGCGCCTGCTCGCGCGCGTAGAGCGCCGCGTAGCGGCGGAACAGGTCGAGTGGCTCGGCGCCCAGCCGCAGGGCGCGGCGATTGCCGATCGCACCGACGATGCCCGAGCCGGTGAGCCGATCGATCACCCGGGTCAAGGTCGCGTCCATCGTGCCGGGCTCGATGATCTCGTCGCAGATCTGGCGGCCGACGTCGGAGTCGCACTCGATGCGCCGCTCGTACATGATCGCCTGGCGCGTGATCCGATCGCCGACGAAGCGGGACATGCGCAGGTTGGCCATCGCCGGAATGATTCCTTCCTTGCGCGCCGGCAGGGTCATGTAGGCGTCGCGCTCGGCGATCGTGAAGTCGCTGGCCAGCAGGATCTGGCAACCGCCGCCGATGGCGAAGGTCTCGACCGCGGAGATCCACAGCTTCTCGGTCGAATCGCCGCAGACCTCGTCGGGCGTGATCTCGGGCTTGGCCAGGCCGCGGAACATCTTGTTCACGAAGCCGAGGTCGCGCACCAGGAACCACAGGAAGGGAATCTTGCCGTAGTAGAGATGGGTCAGGTTGATGCCGGCATTGTAGACGCGACGGCCGGCATACTTGCCCGCCGGCACGACGTCGCCGCGCAGCACCGCGACCTGGCTGTGTGGATCGAGCGTGCAGACGTCGACGCCGATCTCGGTCGCCGGCTGGGTCGAGTTGTCCTCGGCGTTGAGGAAGCGGCGGTTGGCCAGCAGCAGCACGACCGCCTTGCCCTGCCGCTCGACCCGCGCGTAGCCGAGGTCGAGTTGGCCGTCGCGCAGGAACTTGGCGAGCGCCTCGGTCGATTCCGGGCGCGGCAGCAGCATGGCGTGGCAGAGGTGCAGGCCGCGCTCAGGATCGGCGAGGAACTGGTTGGCCAGGATTCCCTGGTCGATCTCGCAGCCATCCTTGTCGGCCTGGCGCAACTCGGCCTCGGCCGCGACTTCGGCGCGGGTCGGTACGAGGCCGGGAATTCGCTCGGCCGCGTCATAGACCAGTTGCTCGATGCGCACGAACTTGCGGCGGCCGTTGGTCAGCCGATCGTACAGGGCGGGCCCATGGCAGCGCAAAAAGGTGAAGCGTGCATCGCGCGCGGCCTGTTTCAGAGCCTCGGCGCGGTCGTGGGTGGCGGGATCGCGCTTCGCCTTGGCGGGTAGACGGGAAAGCTGGTCCCGCATAGCGCACCAAAACGTCGAGAAGCCGGCAGAATCGGCGGCAAAGTCGCCGCTCGCTGCGGCCGGGGCCGACACCACCGAATCCATGTCTTCCTGCCCTTGGAATATTGGAGCGGGCGACGGGATTTGAACCCGCGACCTACGGCTTGGGAAGCCGACGCTCTACCCCTGAGCTACACCCGCGTCGCCGCTATTGTAGCGAGGTTGCGCCGGAGGTCCAATCGTGTATCTCAGCCCGATGCTGGACGAGATCCTGACGCCGGAAGAGCGGAGCCTGGTGGCGCGCGCGCGCGAGTTCGCCGAGGCCGAGGTGGCGCCCAACGCGGCGCGCTGGGAATGGGAGCGGCACTATCCGCTCGAGACCCTTCGCGCGGCCTGCCGGGCCGGCCTGCACACCATAGAGCTGGCTCGCGAGCACGGCGGGCAGGGCCTGTCGTTCTCCTGCAAGATGCGCGTCTTCGAGGAGATCGCGCGTCACGACTTCGCGTTCGCCTTCGCGCTCATCAACCATCACAACGCGGTCGCCCGCTTCGCGCGCGACGGCCAGCCGGCCCACGTGGCGCGCCTGCTGCCGCGCATGATCGCCGGCGAGGTCATCGGCTGCGCCGGGCTGAGCGAGCCCGGCGTCGGCAGCGACTTCGGCGCGCTGGAGATGTCGGCGGTTCGGGTCGACGGCGGCTGGAAGCTGAACGGCGCCAAGGCCTGGATCACCAACGCCGCGGTCGCCGGCCTGTCCGTGGCCTACGCCCAGACCGACAGCGCGCTGGGCTACAAGGGCATCGCCTGCTTCGCCATCGAGTCCGACCGGCCGGGCTTCGTGCGCGACCGCCCGTTCGAACTGCATGGCGGCCACGCCATCGGCGTCGGCGGCTTCCACCTCGTGGACTACCTGGCCCCCGACGAGGCGGTCCTGCATCCGCCGGGGCGGGCCTTCAAGGCGGCGCTGGCCGGCATCAACGGGGCGCGCACCTACGTCGCCGCGATGTGCTGCGGCATGCTGCAGGCCGCCCTGGAGACGGCCGTGCGCTACACCCAGCAGCGTCGCACCTTCGGCCAGCCCGTGCTGCAGCATCAAGGGGTGCGCTGGAAGCTGGTCGATGCCGCCACCGATCTCGAGGCGGCCCGCCTGCTCTCCTACCGCGCGGCGCGGCTGATCGACGAGGGCGGCGACGCGGTGCTGCCGGCCGCCCACGCCAAGAAGTTCGCGACCGAGATGGCGTTGCGGCGGATCGCCGACTGTATCGAGGCGATGGGAGCCAACGGCCTGCGTGCCGAGTATCCGCTGGCCCGCCACCTCGCCTGCGCCAAGATCGCTGCCTACACCGACGGCTCGATCGAGATGATGAACGAGCGAATCGGCGTCGCCCTGCCGCAGGTCTTCGGGTGATCCTGTCGACCGTCGAGATGCATACCGGCGGCGAGCCGACGCGCATCATCGTCGACGGCTGGCCGGCCCTGCACGGTCGCACCCTGCTCGACAAGCGCCGCGAGGCGCAGGAGCGTGACGAAGCCCTGCGCCGCGGCCTGATGCTGGAGCCGCGGGGGCACGACGGCATGTACGGCGCCCTGCTGGTCGAGCCCGATCATCCCGAGGCCGATCTCGCGGTGCTCTTCATGCACAACGAGGGCTACAGCACGATGTGCGGGCACGCGACGATTGCGGTGGCGCGCTGGGCCGTCGACAGCGGCCGCGTTGCGCGGTCGGGCGAAGAGACGGTGGTGCGCCTGCAGTGTCCTTGCGGGCTGGTTGTCGCCCGGGTGGCCGACGACGGCAGCGTCCGCTTCGAGAACGTGCCGTCCTTCGCCTATGCCATCGATCGTCTGGTGCCCACCGGAACCTGGGGGCCGGTGAGCGTCGACATTGCCTACGGTGGCGCCTTCTACGCGATCCTGGCGGCCGATTCGATCGGTCTCGACGTGCGGCGATCGCCGATGCGGGCGCTCGCCGACGCCGGCGAGGAAATCGCCCGCCTGGCCGTGGCCGCGATCCCGATCGAGCACCAGCCGGCGCCCGATCTCGCCTTCCTGTACGGGACGATCCTGACCGATGGCGTGGATGGCGCCGATGATCGACCGAGCCGCAACGTCTGCGTCTTCGCCGGCCGCCAGATCGATCGCAGCCCGACCGGCAGCGGCGTCGCCGCCCGGATGGCGCTCGCCGCCGCCCGGCGCCGCCTCGCGCCCGGCGAACGGCGCTGGTTCGAGAGCTGCACCGGCGCGCGGTTCAGCGGCCGCGTCGTGCGCGAGGCGCCGGCGGTGGGCGGCCGCCGGGCGGTGGTCGTGGAGGTCGGCGGCGTCGCCCACTACACCGGCGAAGCCCGCTTTCGGTTCGACTCCGACGATCCCTTGCGCGAAGGCTTCTCGATCGGCGCAGGCTGACGCGGCTCAGCGGTTGTGGGCGCGTCGCAGCGCCTGGTCCAGATCGTCGTGCAGATCGTCGGCGTCCTCGACGCCGACCGACAGGCGCAGCAGGTCCGTCGGGCAGGGCGTGCCTGGCCCTTCGATCGAGGCGCGATGCTCGATCAGGCTCTCGACGCCGCCCAGCGAGGTCGCACGCTTCCACAGCGCGACGCCGGCGGCGGTGGCGATCGCCGCGCCCTCGCCGCCCTTGACCCGCACGGACAGCATGCCGCCATAGCCGCCCGTCATCTGCCGGCGCGCGACGCCATGGCCGGGGAACGACGGCAGGCCGGGATAGAGCACCTCCGCCACCATCGGATGCTCGGAGAGCCGGCCGGCCAGGCGCTCGGCCGAGCGGCAGGCCCAGGCGACGCGCGGGTACAGCGTGCGCATGCCGCGCGTCAGGAGCCACGCCTCGGTCTGCCCGAGGATCGTGCCGAGCTGGCCTCGGACGGCCCTGAGCCTGGCCCAGTGAGCGTCGTCGCGGGCGCCGACCAGGGCGCCGGCGATCAGGTCGGAATGGCCGTTGAGGTACTTCGTGGCCGAATGCATGACCAGGTCGGCACCCAGCCCGATGGGGCGGGTCAGCACCGGGGTCGCGACCGTCGAATCGACGGCCAGCAGGGCGCCGGCGCGATGTGCGATGTCGGCGGCCGCGGCGATGTCGGTGACGGCCCAGGTCGGGTTGGCCGGAGTCTCGATCCACACCAGCTTGGTGGCGCCCGGCCGCACGGCGGCGGCGATGGCGTCCGTCCGGTCCGCGTCGACGAACTCGACCTGCAGTCCCCACGTGCTGGCGAAGCCGGCCAGCCAACTGCGCAGTGCCCAGTACATCACCTTGGGAACGACGACGTGGTCGCCGGGCGCCAGGGCGAGAAAGCAAGCGGTGGCGGCGCTCATGCCGGACGAGAAGACCAGGGCCTTGGCGCCCGCCTCGAGGGCCGCCAACGTCGCTTCGGCCTGATCGAAGGTGGGATTGTCGGCGCGGGCATAGATCCGGCCCGAGCGGTAGCCATTGTCCTCGTCGCGCAGGTAGGTGCTCGACATGTGGATGGGCGGCACGATCGCCCTGGTCACGGGGTCGACCCACCCGAGGGCCTGGGCTGCGAGCGTGGCGGGTGCCAGATTCTTCTCAGAAGGCATCGGATTCACCAAAAAAACGGGGGACACGTGCGGCGCCGCCGATTGCTTCGTAAGGAAGACGAAAGGCGTTGCGTGCATCGTCTGGCGTCGCAGGTCGCGTGACATGGGGCGCGCGAAGCTGTTGCCCGGGAGTTCCGTACATGGACGGTCAGACTTTTGTCCACACGCAACCGATGCGCGGCGACCGGGTGGCGCGTACGCGTGAAGCCATCATCGCCTCGGCGCTGTCGCTGGCGCTGGCCGGCGAGGTCGCGCCGATCGTCCGCGACATCGCGAAGATGGCGGGCGTCTCGGCCCGCACGGTGTTCCAGCATTTCGCCGACACGGCCGAGCTGTACGTGGCGGTGCTCGGTCGCATGCTGGCGGCGGTCGTCGGCGAGCCGCCGGATGTCGGATCGACGATGCCGATGGACCAGCGCGTCGCCAGGATCATCGAGCAGTGCAGCGAGCGCTGCGAGCGCCTGTTGCCGATGTGGGTGTTCGTGGAGACCTTGCAGCGACGGTCGCCGGAGGCCGCTGACCTGGTCGTCTCCCTGTACTCGACCAACCGGCTGCACCTGTCGAAGTGCTTCGACGACGAGCTCACGGCGTTGCCGCCGGAGCAGCGTGAACGGGCCCTGAATGCCCTGGCGCTGGCGCACGCTCCGGAGAGCTGGGTGATGCTGCGACACCGGCTTGGCCTGACCGTCGAGCAGGCGCGCGACGAGCTGCGTTTCCTCACGGGCGCGATCTTCTCGACGGGCGCCGAGCGCCGCTAGCGGCGGCACGCCGCGCCAGCGCCTCGAGCGCCGGATCGCGCAGGCCCAGCTCCCGCAGATGGGCCAGGGTGTTCTCGACATAGGCCAGGTTGCTGCCGGTGGCGCCCTGGCCGTCCCGTACCAGGGCGGCGGCGCGCGCGAGCGGCACCTTGCCGGCGAACTGCCGGTGATTGCGGTCGGCGAGATAGACCACGGCCTCGACGATCCGCCCGTCGGCCAGGTGCAGGGGGCGCGCGGTCTCGCGATAGACCCCGTCGTTCCGGATCTCGCGCTCGACCAGATAGCGGCGGACGGCGTCGTAACCGGCGACCGGCAGGCGATGCGCGAGGCCGCGGCAGGCGCCGCCCGGCAGCAGGCCGAGGATCAGCCCGGGCCGCTCCGGGGTCCCGCGATAGTGCTCCGAATAGATGCAGAAGGCGCGATGCCAGCCGTGCAGGCGGGCCGGCCGGGTCTCCGGCGTGTCGAAGCCCGGGTTCCACATCAGCGAACCGTAGGCGAACACCCAGCGCGGCCGGCCGCGAACCGTGTCCTGGCTGCCGCTCACGCCTGGTTGAGATGGATCAGCGCACGACGGATCTCGCGCGTGCGGGAAAACAGGTCGAACAGCTTGTCGCCTTCGCCCCAGCGGATCGCGCGCTGCAGGTAGAACAGGTCTTCCTGGAAGCGCGCCAGGACCTCGAGCACCGCTTCGCGGTTGTTGAGGAAGACGTCGCGCCACATCGTCGGGTCCGAGGCCGCGATGCGCGTGAAGTCGCGGAAGCCGCCGGCCGCGAAGCGCAGTACCTCGCTGTTGAGATGGCCGGCCAGGTCGTCGGCCGTGCCGACGATCGTGTAGGCGATCAGGTGCGGAAGATGCGAGGTGATCGCCAGGATGCGATCGTGATCGGCGGCATCCAGCCGCTCGGTCAGGCTGCCGAGGCCCTTCCAGAAGGCCTCCAACCTGTCGACCGCCGCGGGATCGCCGCCGGGCAGCGGCGTCAGGATCGTCCAGCGGCCGTCGAACAGCTCGGCGAAGGCCGCTTCCGGCCCGGAATTCTCGGTGCCGGCCACCGGATGGGCCGGCACGAAGTGCACGCCGTCCGGCAGATGCGGACGCATCGCCTCGATCACCGCCTGCTTGACCGAGCCGACGTCCGAGACGATGCAGCCCGGCTTCAGCGCCGGCGCGATGGTGCGGGCCGCTTCGCCGCAGGCGCCGACCGGCGTGCAGACGATGACGAGGTCGGCGCCCTCGCAGGCGGCGGCGAGATCGGTGCCGCAGGCGTCGACCAGCTTCAGGCGCATCGCCGCCTCGGCCGTCTCCTGTCGCCGCGTCGCCGCGACGATCGTCCTCGCCAATCCGCCGCGACGGGCGGCCAGGGCGATCGAGCCTCCGATCAGCCCGATGCCGATCAGCGCAATCTTGTCGAACAGCACAGCGCTCATTGATGGGCCGCGAAGCGCGCCAGCGAGTCGCGCACGGCCTTGACCTCGGCCTCGGTGCCGATCGTGATGCGCAGATGCTCGGGCAGGCCATAACCGGCCACCAGCCTGGGAATCAGCCCGTCGTTCATCAGCCAGTCGTTGGCCGCCAGCGCGCGCTCGCGCGAGCCGAAGCCAACCAGCACGAAGTTGCCGACGCTGGGCAGCGGTGCGAAGCCGAGCTGCGCCAGCTCGCGGCTGAGCCACGGCAGCCAGATGTCGTTGTTGGTGCGGCTGGCGTCGGTGTGGGCGATGTCGTCGAGCGCGGCGATCCCGGCGGCCTGGGCCGCGAGGTTGACGTTGAACGGCTGGCGCAGCCGGTTCATCACGTCGACGATTCCGTCCGGCCCGTACAGCCAGCCCAGGCGGACGCCGCCCAGACCGTAGATCTTCGAGAAGGTCCTCGTCATGACGACGTTGTCGGCCTGGTCGACCAGCTCGACGCCGGACTCGTAGTCGTTGCGGCTGACATACTCGGCATAGGCCGCGTCGATCACCAGCAGCACGTTGCGCGGCAGGCCGGCATGCAGCTTCCGTACGTCGTCCTTGGTCAGGTAGCTGCCGGTCGGATTGTTGGGATTGGCCAGGCAGACGACCCGCGTCCGGTCGGTCACCTTGGACAGCAGGGCGTCGACGTCGGCGCGGTGGTCGGCCTCGGGGGCGGCGACCGGGGTGGCGCCCACGCCAAGAGCGTTGATCGGGTACATCAGGAAGCCGAACTGGCTGTACAGCAGCTCGTCGCCCGGGCCGCAATAGGCGCGCACCAGCAGGTTCAGCAGCTCGTCCGAGCCGGCACCGCAGACGATGCGCTTGGCGTCGAGACCGTAGTGCCGCCCGATGGCCGCGCGCAGCTTGCCGCTGTCGCCGTCAGGATAGCGGTGCAGCTCGGCCGCTGCCTTGCCGTAGGCCGCCATCGCCTTCGGGCTGGGTCCCAGCGCGCCCTCGTTGGACGACAGCTTGGCGATCGTCTGCTTGCCCTCCACCGAGTCCTTGCCCGGCACGTAGGGGGCGATTTTCATGATGCCTGGCCGCGGCTTCAGCGCGCTCATGGCGATCTCCTGTCGGTTGGTCAGTGCCGCAAATCGGCCGGAACGGCGTAGGCGCCGATGGTCGCCACCCGGGCGTCCTTGGTGCCCAGCGCAGCCTCCAGCTCGCCGAGCCGCGGGTCGCCATCGGTGATGATCCCCGGCAGCTCGAGCAGATAGTGATGCATTTCTCCGGTGACACGGTCCAGCGCCGAGGTGAAGGCCGGCAGCCCGCCCTTGGCCAGGGCGGCGGAGATGCGCGCCCGCGAGATGCCGGTCGGGGCCTCGATGGCGATCAGGCTGCGGTCGTCGCCGGACTCCTCGGGCTCGAGGCGGCCCAGCACGAAGGCCGAGATGCCGCGGGCGCGGGCATTGGGCATGCTGAGGAAGGGCAGGCGGGCGACGACGTTAGGCAGCGTGGCGTCGCGCCCTGCGAGCAGCGGCCACCACGGTGCCGTGTCCGCCTCGATGGGCGCCGGCACCACGCCCAGGGTGCTAGGGCTGGCCCGCACCGCCGCCAGCACTTGGGCCGGCGTCTCGTGCGCCACCAGGGGGATCTGGCATCCGAAATGGTCTCGGGCGAGGTCCCAGAAGCCCGGCTGGTCCGCCGGCCGGCAGATCGCCACCTTCAGCTCGGGAGTCTGCATCAGGGTGAAGGCGCACATCATCTCGCGCCAGATGCGAAAGACGGCCGTGACCGGCAGGGGCCCTTCGTGCAGCGCCAGGCGCTTGCGCAGCACCCGTGCCTCGCGGCCCGGGCGCATCGCCAGCGTACCGGGCGCCTTGGAGGCGCCGATGCGGTCCACCAAAGTGGCGCGCCGGCGAATCAAGCCGTGCAGCTCGCCGTCGATGGCGTCGATTTCCTGCCGCAGCAGGTCGAGGTCGGGAGAGTCCATTCGGCCGGTGATTCCTGTCGCGTGCGGCGATACTACGTCCGGCCGGCTCGCGTAAAGGCAGAAACCGGCCGGCGCTTGCGCAAGCGAGGCCGGCTGCGTATACGAAACGCTCCGTGGAATTTGGGCCGGCCGGCTTGCGACCACGTTAATCCTCGCTAAAAGGTCGGAGTGCTCGAAAAAGCCCCCGGCCGACGGTCGGGGGCTTTTCGTTGGCTGCTCCAGCCGCAGCCGTGACCGGAAGAGGAGCGATGGAGGGCACGATCGATCCGGCGACGTTCGACGGCCTTTCGGCGGCCGAACGCCAAGCCCTGGCACACTGCCAGCATGCGAAGCTCGGCGTGGACCGGCCGCTCCGTCTCGACTGCGGCGTCGAGCTCGGCCCCTATCGCGTCGCCTACCGGACCTACGGCGCGCTGAACGCCGCGAAGAGCAACGCGGTGCTGATCTGCCATGCCCTCACCGGCGACCAGTTCGTCGCCGATCGGCATCCCGTGACGGGCAAGGAGGGATGGTGGGAGCGACTCGTGGGTCCCGGCCGCATCCTCGATCCCGCCCACTACTACATAATCTGCGCCAACGTGCTGGGCGGCTGCATGGGCACCACCGGCCCGCTCGACCGGGCCCCGGCGGACGGGTCGCCGTGGAACCTGCGATTCCCCGTGGTCACGATCGGCGACATGGTGCGGGCCCAGGCGGCGCTGCTCGACCATCTCGGCATCCCCGACCTGTTCTGCGTGATCGGCGGCTCGATGGGCGGCATGCAGGTGCTGGAATGGGCCGCCAGCCACGCCTCGCGGGTCTTCGCGGCGGTGCCGATCGCCTGCGCGGCGCGCCATTCGGCGCAGAACATCGCGTTCCACGAGGTCGGCCGGCAGGCGATCATGGCCGATCCGGAATGGCGCGGCGGCGACTACCGGATTCATCAGACGCGGCCCGGGCGCGGTCTCGCCGTGGCCCGCATGACGGCCCACATCACCTACCTCTCGGAGCAGGCGCTGCAGCGCAAGTTCGGGCGCTCGCTGCAGAACCGCAACGCGCTCGGCTTCGGCTTCGACGCCGACTTCCAGGTCGAGAGCTACCTTCGCCATCAGGGCTCGACCTTCGTCGAGCGCTTCGACGCCAACAGCTACCTCTATATCACGCGCGCCATGGACTATTTCGACCTCGCCGAGGCGCATGGCGGCAGCCTTAGCAACGCCTTCCGCGGCAGCGCGACGCGCTTCTGCCTGATGTCGTTCACCAGCGACTGGCTGTTCCCGACCCGCGAGTGCCGCGAGATCGTCAAGGCACTCAATGCGGCGGCCGCCAACGTCTCGTTCGTCGAAATCGAGAGCGACAAGGGTCACGACGCCTTCCTGCTCGACGAGCCGGAGATGTATCGCACCCTGTCGGGCTTCCTGCGCGGGGCGGCGATCGCCCGCGGCCTGAGCACGGGACGATGACGGAAGCCGCCATCCGCGTCGACCTGCAGCTGATCGCCGACATGGTCGGGCCGTCGACGCGGGCGCTCGACGTCGGCTGCGGCGACGGCGCGCTGCTCGCCTACCTGACCACGTTCAAGCGCGTCGACGCGCGCGGCATGGAGCTCAGCCAGGCCGGGGTCAATGCCTGCGTCGCCAACGGCCTGTCGGTCATCCAGGGCGATGCCGACACCGATCTGCGCGACTATCCCGACGACGCCTTCGACTACGTCATCCTGAGCCAGACCCTGCAGGCGACCCGCGAGCCGCGCGAGGTGCTGCGCCAGATGCTGCGCGTCGGCAAGCGGGCCATCGTGTCGTTCCCCAACTTCGCGCACTGGCAGGTCCGCCTGCGCCTGGTGTTCGGCGGCCGCATGCCGCAGACGCCGTCGCTGCCCTACAAATGGCACGACACGCCGAACATCCACCTGTGCAGCATCGACGATTTCCGCGGCCTGTGCGCCGAGATGGGCGTCCAGATCGAGCGGGCGATCGTGCTCAACCGCTACAGCCGCCCGCTGCGCCTGCCGAGGCTGCTGGCCAACCTGCTGGGCGAGCAGGCGGTCTTCATGCTGCGGCGGAGCTGAGCGCGGGCCGATTCAGCCGGCCGCCGCGATGCGGGCGATCCGTGGCTGCACGATCGCCAGCCAATCCCGCGTATCGAGCTCCATCGAGCGGTCGAGCCGGCCGGCATTGAAGAACAATGTGTCGCTCGACAGCAGGTCCCGCTCGACGACCACGGTCAGCCTCGGATCGAGGGCGAAGGGCGGCACGGCGCCCATCACGCACCCGGTCAGCGACTGCGCGGTATCGGGCGAGGCGAAGCCGCACTTGCGCGCCTCGAACAGGGCGGCGACGGCCGCGAAGTCGAGCTTGCGACTGCCCGGCAGGATGGCGAGCACGTGCCGCTTGCCGCCGCCCCCGCCGCGCACGTCCAGCACCATCGCCTTGGCCGCCTGCTCGGGCCGGTTGCCGCGGATCGCGCTGATCGCCTCGGAGCGTCCCTCGGCTGCATGCTCGATGATCCGGAATCGCGCCTTGGCGTCGCCCAGCAGGGCGACCAGGCGATCGAACACCTCAACGGCCACGGACGACCTTGTCGGAGAGGATCGCCAGCGCCTCCTCGAGCGGCGGCACGCGACCGTCGGCCGGCGCGATGGCGGCGTCGACGGTGCGACGATGGCTGCGCTCGATGGCCTCGGTCATCAGCGGGTCGACGCCGGTCTCGCGCAGAGTCCGCCCGACCAGTCCCATCTCCTCCCAGCGCCGATGGGCGTGCACGATATGGGTCTGGACCAGCATGGCGATGAAGTCGCGGAACGGCATCTGGTCGGCGTCGCCCAGGCAATCCAGGACCTCCTCGAGGATTCCCTGGCGCTGCGCCGTCACCAGCGCCTCGACGCCCAGCGCTTCGACACCTTTGATCAGCACGCTGCGCAGCATCTTGACCGACGACGCGCTGCCCGGCCGGAGACCGAGCACGCGGACCTCGAAGCCGTTGTCGTTCATCCAGGCGACGACCGGCTCGACCGCCTGGCCGGCGGCCAGCATCGGCGCCTTGATCCCCTGCTTGAAGAAGCCGCCCATGACGGCGATGTCGATATAGGCCACGCCGGCCGCCTCGAGGACCGCGCGATCTTCGTCGGACATGCGGCCGGTGACCGTGCACAGGTCGAGATAGTGGGCGCCCGGCTTGAGCAGCGGCGCCGCCGATTGGGCGGCGGCCAGCGCATGCTCGCCCGGCACGGCGCAGATCACGAGGTCGGCCTCGCGCAGGGTTTCGCCGTAGGTGCCCTCGATGGCGATGTCGAGGACACGAGCCGCCTTGCCCAGCGCGATTCCGCGCGCGTCCTGATCGAGCGCCGTGTCGATCGCGATCAGCCGGCGCGGGGCGTTGTCGCCGGGCCGCGGCGTGCCGCGCCAGCCGCCCTCGGCACAGAGGCCGCGGGCGATGGCCGAACCGGCTTCGCCGAAGCCGAGCAGCGCGATGACACGCGGAGGCAGCATGAGAACACTCGCAGCATAGATTGAAAGGAGGCGGTCAGGACGCCGGGGCTTCGCCGTCGCCGGCCTCGCGGGCCGCCTGGCTGTCACGCGAGCTGGCGACTCGCAGCTTCGGCCGCACCACGGCGAGTGCCGGCGCCTGGCTGCGCTCGGCGATCCCGGCATAGAGCTGCTTGCCCGACTCGATGACGCTGACGCCGGCGAAGCGACCGAGCCAGCGGTGGCCGAAGCGCTCGACGGCCGGGGCCATCCGCAGGGCCAGCCGAGACCGGGTGGGCGGCATGAACAGGGCACGGGTCTGGCGCAGCGGCGCGAACATGTTGGCGCGCAGCAGCCCCGCCAGCTGGCCGGCCGAATAGGGATGTCCCTGGTAGAACGGCGAGCGGTCGATCTGCGACCACAGGCCGGCGCGGCTCGGCGCCACCACGACCAGCCGTCCGCTGTCCGACAGCACGCGCCAGATCTCGCGCAGCAGCGGCCGCACCTGCTCGGTGCATTCGATGGCGTGGATCAGCAGGACGCGATCGACCGAGCGGTCGGCCAGCGGCAGGTCCATCTCGTCGACCAGGGCGGTCAGGTTGCCGCCCTCGCGCGGCCAGCGCAGGACTCCCTGCGGCGCCGGCATGAAGGCCATGGTCCGGGCCGCCTCGTCGACGAAAGGCCGCAGGAACGGCGTGGCGTAGCCCAGGCCCAGCACGGTCTCGCCGCGGACATTCGGCCAGACGTCGCGCAGCCGAGCCCGCAGCAGCCGGACCGTCATCTGGCCGAGCGTGCTGCGATAGAACTCGTTGAGGTCGAGAACGTCGCTCCACATGCGCGAATATTAGCAGAAACCGCGTCCCGGCGACCATGGCGGCCGCAGGGCAGCTTTGCTAGCCTTGCGCCCCATGAGCAGCACCCTCGATATCGTCCGCATCCCCGTCCTGAACGACAATTACGTGTGGTTGATGCGCGAACCGCGCAGCGGCGCCGTGGGCGTCGTCGACCCCGCGGTCGCCGAGCCCGTGCTCGCCGAGGCCAAGCGCCGGGGCTGGAAGATCACGCACATCCTCAACACGCACCACCACGGCGACCATGTCGGCGGCAATGCCGAGATCAAGGCGGCCACGGGCTGCCTCATCGTCGGGCCACGCCGCGATCGCGACCGCATCCCCGGTATCGACATCGAGGTCGACGATGGCGACCTGTTCCGCTTCGGCGAGGCCGAGGCCGAGGTGTTCTTCGTGCCCGGCCACACGCGCGGGCACATCGCCTATGCCTTCCGGGCGGAGAAGGCGCTGTTCTGCGGCGATACCCTGTTCGCGCTCGGCTGCGGCCGCATGTTCGAGGGCACCGCGCAACAGATGTGGACGTCGCTGAGCCGCCTGCGGGCGCTGCCGGACGACCTGCGCGTCTACTGCGCGCACGAGTACACCCAGTCGAACGCCCGCTTCGCCGTCACGGTCGAGACCGGCAACCGCCTGCTGATCGAGCGCTCAGCGGCGATCGACGCGGCGCGGTCGCGCGGCGAGGCGACGGTGCCGTCGCTGCTCGGCGAGGAAAAGGCGACCAACCCCTTCCTGCGCGCCGACGTGCCGGAGGTCCAGCGCGCCGTCGGCCTGCCGGGCGGCGATCCGGTGGCGGTGTTCGCCGAGGTCCGGCATCGCAAGGACGTCTTCCGCTAGGTTCCGCCTCAGCGTCGCACCAGGCAGAGGAAGGCGGCGACCGCCAGGGCGAAGGCGAGCAGCCCGTAGAGCGGCGCCTGCGCCACGTTGAGGAACAGCCAGGGCGCCGACAGCGGGCCCACGGCGGCACCGAAATCGCGCCACGTCGAGTAGCTGGCCTGGGACGACAGCACGGTGCCGCGCCCGCGCTCGATCACCAGGACCGGGATCAAGGTGTTGAAGAGGCCGCGCGTCGCGACCACCAGCAAGGCACCCGCGACCTCATGGTCGAGGGCGATCAGCACGAACCCCATGACCAGGAGACCGGCGGTCGGGATCGAGACCCGCCGGGCGCCGAAGCGGTCGCCGATCCAGCCGCCCAGCGGCCCGGTGCTGAGCTCGACCGACCAGCGCAGTGCCAGCAGGAGCGCGGTCGCCAGGACCGGCGCCAGCGAGGTGATGGCGTCCTTCATCAGGAAGGCGAGGGTCAGCAGGAAGACGCCGTCGCCGGCAAAGCCCAGCACGAAGCCCCAGATCTCCAGCCGATGCGGCACCGGCAGGCGGAAGCCGTGGCCCGCCGCCGCGGCCTCGCGCGGCAGGCGCGGCAGCAGCAGGGCGGCTGCCAGGGCGACCAGGGTCGTCGCGCCGAAGATCACGAACACGAGCCGCGGCCCGACCTGCAGCACCAGCCAGGCGCCGAGCACCAGGGACAGACCCTGCACGATGCCGATGGCGGCGCGGCTGGCGCCGACCCGCTTGCCGGCCCGGGCGCGGTCGCTGACGGCGTAGGCCAGGGTGGCCAGGTTCAGGGCGGCGTAGGAGATCCCCCACAGGATCCGGGCCGCGATCTGCCACAGGGCGGCGTCGGCCAGCCCGTAGAGGAGGGTCGAGAGGGCGGCGCCGGCTGCTGCCGCGACCATCATGGCATGCGCGCCGACCCTCTGGCCGACCGCTGCCATGCCCGAGTTGGCGACCAGGCGTATCCAGCGATTGAGCGACAGCAGCACGCCGACCATCGCCAGGCTGACGCCGAACTGCTCATGATAGAGGGGCAGAACGGCATAGAGCAGCGTATCGCCGATCATGGCGAAGGCGATCACCATTCCGGGCAGGGCCATCCCGGCCGGTGGCGCGGCCGGCGAGGCCGCGGTGTTGCTCATCCGGCGCGCTGGATCAGTGCTTCGTGCAGGGCGGCGGCGATCAGCGACGTGCCGCGGCGAGCGCCGTGCAGGAGCATCGGAGAGCTCAGGAAGCCGTGCAGCATGCCGCCGAACTCGACGAGGTCCGTCAGGGTCCCCTCCTGCTGCAGCCGGAAGGCGTAGGCCCGCCCCTCGTCGCGCAGCGGATCGTAGCCGGCGGTGATCACCAGGGCGGGCGCCAGTCCGGCCAGCGAGCCGGCGCGCAGCGGCGACACCCGCCAGTCCGCGCGCTGCGGCCGGTCCGGCGCATAGTGGTCGAAGAACCACTCCATGGCGGCGGCATTCAGCCCATAGCCGTCGGCGTAGAGACGGTACGACTCGGTGCGCGCCACGGCGTCGGTCACCGGATAGGCGAGCACCTGCAGGCGCAGCCGTGGCCCGCCATGATCGCGCGCCCACAGCGAGACGGCGGCTGCGAGGTTGCCGCCGGCGCTGTCGCCGCCGATCGCCAGCCGCTGCGGGTCGATGCCCAGCGCGGCACCGTTGGCGGCCACCCATTGCAGGCCTGCGATGACGTCGTCGAAGGCGCCGGGAAAGCGCGCTTCGGGCGCCAGCCGGTAGTCGATGGCGACGACGGCGATGCCGGCCTCGAGCGCCAGCCGGGCGCACAGGACGTCGTGGCTGTCGAGGTTGCCGAACACCCAGCCACCCCCGTGCGCGTAGACCAGCGCCGGCAAAACGGCGTTGCCGGCGGCGTGCGGTCGGTAGCAGCGGATCGGCAACGGGCCGGCGGGGCCGGGGATGGTGCGGTCGACCACCTCGACCTCGGACGGCCGCGGTCCCTGTGCCCCCGGTCGCAGGGACAGGTAGAGCTCGCGGGCCGCCGACGGGCTGAGCGTGTGCCAGGCCGGCCGGTCGGCCGCCGCCATGAGATCGATCAGCCGCTGGGATTCGGGATCGAGAGCCATTCCTCCAACTCCATTCTTGACGCCGGTCGCCACTCTAGCAGCCCGCGCCCCTGTTTCGTCACGACGTGAATGCTAAGGTACGTCATGACGTTCGAACCCGATCCCGGGACACCCCGACAAGCGACCCCCTCGCGCTGGCGCCGCCTGCTGCCGAGATGGTCCGGGGGGCGGGCGGCGTCGCAGGGCGTCGCGGCGACGCGGTCCACGGCAGGGCGGGTGTGGGGCTGGGCCTGGAAGCTGCTGCTCCTGGCGGTGATTCTCTACTACCCGGTCGGCGCCCTGATCGTGAACGACATCGACGACGATCCGCAGTTCGCGCCGCAGAACGTGGCGCCGGGCGAGAGCCGGGCGGTCGCGGCGGCGGCACAGCTGGTGACGCGCGAGGTCGACGTCCATACCTGGACACCGATGATGCCGTTCTTCACGCCGGCCGGCATCCTCGACAACATGCCGAACTTCCAGCGCGGCATCATGTCGGCGCTCGGCCGCTTCAGCACCGAGCTGATGGACCAGGTCGGCCGCACGCGCGGCTCGAGCCAGACCGACCGCGATCTCGAGCAGGCTCGCGGCTACCTCAACGAGCAGCCGAACATCTGGCTGTGGCAGCCCAGCGTCTCCTTGATGCCGTCGACCACCTCGGCGCAGAAGTACCGCGCCGGGCGCGACCGGCTGATCGCGTACAATCGACGGCTCGCCGCCGGCCAGGCGGTGTTCGAGCGCCGCGCCGACAACCTGCAGGGCCTGATCGACCGCATCGCCAACGACATCGGATCGGATTCCGCGGTGATCGACCAGCACATCATCGAGAAGGCCGGCGACCTGTTCGATGTGCGTGCCGACGACATCTTCTATTTCAACAAGGGGCGGCTGTACGCCTACTACCTGCTGCTGCGCGAGCTCGGCGTCGACTTCCAGAACGTGATCCGCGAGCGCGAGCTCGCCAGCTCGTGGAACGCCACGGTCGAGTCGTTTCGCATCGCCTCGCAGCTCGACCCCTGGGTCGTCTGGAACGGCTATCTCGACGGCTTCCTGATCCCCAACCATCTCGCCGCGCAAGGCTTCTACCTGCTGCGGGCACGCACCCAGCTGCGCGAGATCAGCAACATCCTGCTGAAGTAGGGCGACGCGTGGAAATCTACCTGCCCATTGCCGAGCAGTCGATGAACGTGTTCGTGCTGCTGGGCCTCGGCGCCGCCGCCGGCCTGCTGTCCGGCATGTTCGGCGTCGGGGGCGGGTTCCTGGCCACCCCGCTGCTGATCTTCGTGGGCATCCCGCCGGCGGTGGCCGTCGCCAGCCAGGCCAACCAGGTGATCGCCAACTCGGTCTCCTCGCTGCAGGTCCAGTGGCGACGCGGCAACGTCGACCTGCGCATGGGGCTGATCCTGCTGCTCGGCGGCATGCTGGGCTCGACCGGCGGCGTCTCCGTGTTCACCTGGCTGAAGCGGATCGGCCAGATCGACTTCGTCATCGCCGTTCTCTACGTCGTGATGCTGTCGACGATCGGCCTGCTGATGCTCGCCGAGAGCCTGCGGACCTACATGCGTCGGCGACGCAACCCGCAGGCGCCGCGCGGCAAGCTGCACACCCACTATCTGGTGCACCGCCTGCCGTTCAAACTGCGGTTCTACAAGTCGAAGCTCTACATCAGCGCCCTGCTGCCGCTCGGCATCGGCTTCGGCATCGGCATCCTGTCGGCCATCCTGGGCGTCGGCGGCGGCTTCGTGCTGGTGCCGGCGATGATCTACCTCCTCGGCATGCCGACCAGCGTCGTGATCGGCACCTCCAATTTCCAGATCCTGTTCGTGGCCGCCAACGTCACCTTCCTGCAGGCGGCCACCAACGGCACCGTCGACGTCGTGCTGGCCCTGCTGCTGATCCTGGGCGGCGTCGTCGGCGCACCGGTGGGGTCGCGACTCGCCGCCCGCCTGCCCGGCGTGGTGCTGCGCGGCCTCATGGCCATGCTCATCCTGGCGGTCGCCGGCGAGCTGCTGACCGAGCTGCTGCGCACCCCGAGCTCGCTCTACTCCCTGTCGTCGCGCGAGGTGCCGCTGTGAGACGGGCGGCACGGCTGGCGCTCGTCCTGGCGGCTCTGGCGCTGCCCGGCTCCGCCGCCTGGTCGCAAGGCGCGCCGCGGGTCGAGCCGCCGGCCGGGGCGCTGATCGGCCCGACGCTCGGCGGCCAGGCGGATCCCGCCGCCCCGCCGTCGGTGCCGAGCGGCGGCAGCACGCCCGACCTGGTGGTCGATCTCTCGGTGCCCCGCGTGTCGATCACCTCGGCCTTCCAGGGCGAGAGCATCCTGCTGTTCGGCATGCTCGACCCGCCGGGCGAGGTCGTGGTCGTGGTGTCGGGGCCGCCGGCGCGGGAAACCGTCATGCGCAAGCAGCGCTTTCTCGGCCTGTGGCTGAACCTCGGCCGGCAGGCCTTCGACGACGTCCCGGCCTACTACGCCATCGCCGCCAGCCAGCCGTTGCAGCGCTTGCTGGCGCGCGGCGCCGGCGGCGAGATCCTGTCGCTCGAGGACCGCATGTCGACGGTCAAGCCGGTCGGCACCCGGGCTGCCCAGGAGCTGGCGCAATTCCGGGCCGGGCTGGTCGAAGTCAAGCGCCGCGAGGGCCTGTTCCCGGCGGCCATCGGCCAGGTCACCATCCAGGCCAACCGCCTGTTCCGGGTCGAGCTGCCGTTCCCGTCGCGCTTGCCGGAAGGCGTCTACGACATCCGCACCTACCTTCTGCGCGAGGGCAAGATCGTCGCCGCGGTGTCGCGGCCTCTCCCGGTCGGCAAGGTCGGGTTCAGCGCCGAACTGGCCGGTTGGGCGACCCGCCAGGGTCCGCTTTACGGGCTGGGTGCCATCGTCATGGCGCTGCTGGCCGGCTGGCTGGGCGGTGCCGTGATGCGTCGGCTCTAGTGCCAGCGCTAAACCGAGGGGGCTTGAGCATGAGCGACCAACCGCGCCGTACCGAGGGACGGGTCTTCCTCGTGGTGGTCGACGAGAGCCCGGAGATGCGCAACGCGCTGCGCTATGCCTGCCGACGGGCCAAGCGGACCGGAGGCCGGGTCGCCCTGGCCTATGTGATGGAGCCGCCGGAGGCGCAGCAATGGGGGGCGGTGGTTGACCTGATCCGCGAGGAGGCGCGGCAGGAAGCCGAGGCGCTCGTCGCCCGCCATTCGGAGACCGTGGTCGCCCAGACCGGCCAGCCGCCGTCGATCCACATTCGCGAGGGCAAGAGCCGCGACGAACTCGCCAAGCTGATCGCCGAGGATCGCTCGATCTCGGTGCTGGTCCTCGGCAGCGCGTCGGGCGGCGAGGGGCCCGGCCCGCTCGTCACGGCGTTCTCGGGCAAGCTCGGGAGCCAGCTCAGGGTCCCGCTGACCATCGTGCCGGGAGCCCTGAGCGACGAGGAGATCGATGCGATCTCCTGATTAGATGCGACAATCTGCCTGTAGAGGCCTGTCTTTTTCCGCTTCTCTGTGATGACCTTGATACGCTCGAATCTGAAGCGAGACTTGAAGAACCGGGCAAAAATCCATCATTTCCAGTATATTTTCCATAACTTTTGAATTCATCGATACCCAAAACGACTTGATCGGGCTTTTGTCCATTCCTAGGTCAGAGGGGTGTTGAGCGACGTCGCCACGCGGTGGCCCATCGCCGGCACCCTCGAGGAGGAGATCAGGTTTGTTTATCCAGACCGAGCAGACGCCGAACCCGTCGACCCTGAAGTTCCTGCCCGGCCGCGTGGTCATGGACCGCGGCACCATGGATTTCGCGTCGGGCGATTCCGCGCATGGCTCGCCGCTGGCGCGGCGCCTGTTCGCGATCGAGGGCGTCGAGCGCGTGTTCTTCGGTTCGGATTTCGTCACGGTCACCAAGGCGGCCGACCGCGACTGGCAGATCCTCAAGCCGTCCATCCTGGGCGGCATCATGGAACACTACACGTCCGGCGAGCCGGTGATCGCGACCCACGATGCCTCGGAGGCCACGGCCGACGACGACGACGAGGTCGTGGCGCAGATCAAGGAACTGCTCGAGACGCGCGTCCGCCCGGCAGTGGCGCAGGATGGCGGCGACATCGTCTTTCAGGATTTTCGCGACGGAATTGTCTACCTGCACATGCAGGGTTCATGTTCGGGGTGCCCCAGCTCGACGGCGACCCTCAAGATGGGAATCGAGAATCTTCTGAAGCACTACGTGCCGGAAGTGGTGGAAGTTCAGGCGGCCCAGTAGGGCCGCCGCTCCAGCGTACAGCGTAGTCAAACGGTCGGGGTCCGGGGGGACTTCGGCCGCGCCCGGCCGCGCGGCAGCGGCCCGGACGAAGAGCGAGGGTGAGATATGAAACTGGGTCTTTGGCCCGCCATCGAGTGCGGGCGACGCTATTCGTTTGCGTTGACGGTGGGCGCCTTGCTCGCGACCGGCCTGCTCGCGGGCCGGCCGCTGCCCACCTTCGAGCACGTTTCTTACCTGGCGCCGGTCGGCCCGGCCAACGCCGCGATGGCGGACTCGATCCCGCCGGCGCTGCAGCGCGAGGAGCCGGCGGCGCTCAGCTTCGTGCGCCATGAGCCGGCCGAGGCGGACGACGGCTCGCAGCGCCTGCGCGAGGCCAATGCCTGGGCCCATGGACGCTTCGCGGCCCCGGGCAACGCGGTTCGTCGCCAGGTCCAGCTTCGGTCGATCAGTGCCCGGACTGCCGACGAGCTCGCCGGCTTCTTCCGTCAGGCCTCGTACACGCTGGGCGACGTCCGCCAGGGCGAGGCGGTGCCGCCGATCCGTCTCGACAGGATTCCCGCGGATCTCGCCAACAAGGACGGCAGCGAGCGCAAGTCCCTGTTCATCACGGCGATGCTGCCAGTGGTTCTCGAGGTCAACCAGCGCGTCCTGGCCGACCGCCAGCAGCTGCTCTACCTCCGCGACAAGCTGGCGCTGCGTCCGACCAGCGTGACCGCGATCGAGCGCCTCTGGCTGGACGAGCTGGCGCAGCGTTACGACGGCTCGCCGCGCGACCTCGACGAGTTGCTGCGTCGGGTCGACATCGTCCCGCCGTCGATGGCGATCGCCCAGGGCGGCGTCGAGTCCGGCTGGGGGACCTCGCCGGCGGCCCGCCTGAACTCGCTCTATGGGCAGCTGCAGTTCATCACCCGGAACGGCTCGACCACGCCGCAGCCGTTCGGAAGCGTCGGCGATGCCACCGCCGCCTACGTCGCCAACCTCAACACCCATCCGGCCTACGCGGCCTTCCGCTCGGCCCGCGCCGCCCTGCGCGAGCGCGGCGAGACGCTGGACGGCTTCCACCTGATCGGCTCGCTGCTGCGCTATTCGGAGCTCGGGCAGGACTATGTCCGCTTCGTGCGCCAGATCATGCGCGAGAACGACCTGTCCGATTTCGACCGGGCGCGGCTTTCGATCTTCTGATCGGCGATCTCCTGATCGCCGTCTCTTCTCGTCACAGCATGGGACGCGGCAGGTCGGCGTCGCTCACCAGCGGATATCGCCGCGCGTCGAACAGCTGATAGTGCCACCATTCATTGCGGTAGAAATCCCAGCCCGCCGCGGTCATCAGCCCCATCAGCAGCAGCCGGTTGCGCTGGGCCTCGACGCCGACGTCGGTCCGGCCGTGGTGCGACAGGGGCGTGAAGGCATCGAAGCCCGTCCCCATGTCGAGCGGCCGCCCCGCGGCGTCGAGCAGCGTGAGGTCGACCGCGACGCCGCGCGAATGCGGCGAGCCGCGCCGCGGGTCGGCGAGGAAGTCGGGGTCGGGCCGCACGCTCCACATGCGCCACTGCGCCTCGACCGGGCGCAGGGCGTCGAACAGGCACAGCCGATAGCCCAGCGGCCGGGCCAGGTCGACGGCCCGCGCCAGCGCTGCGGCGGCATCGCGGTGGAGCCAGCATTCGGCATTCCGGTAAATCGGCGCGCCCGTTAGATTGTCGGCCGTCGCATAGGCCAGGCTGACATCGACGTCGAAGGCGGGCGGAGCGATCGCAACCAGGTCGAGTTCCATGACGAGACAATGCCCAGCCCGACAAGCGGACGCCAGCGCATGAGCATCGTGCTGGCCTGGGATTGCTCGGTCAGCGGGCTGTCGATCGCTGTTTGCGCCGGCGACAGGGCGATCGCGCAGGTGCGCCAGGAAGGCCGCGACCAGGCGGCCAGCCTGTTCCCGGCGGTGGCCGATGTCCTGCGCGCGGCCGGGCTCGAGCGACGGGATCTCACGCTGCTCGCCGTGACCGTCGGCCCCGGCAGCTTCACCGGTGTTCGCCTGGGCCTGGCGGCGGCCCGCGGCCTTGCCGTCGGGCTCGACCTGCCGCTCGCCGGGATCGCGACGACGTCGGTTCTCCTGGCGCAGGCTGCAGACCGCTGGCCGTCGCGGGCGCCGCAGCGGCTGGCCATCGTGGATACCCGCCTCGGGGACTGGTACTGCGCGAGCGACGCGACGGAGCGGCCCTATCTGGCGGACACGGCGCACCTCGTCGAGAGGTTCGCGGGCCGGCCTTGTCGCCTGCTCGGGACCGGCGCCGGCCGCCTGGCCGGCGAGCTGGTCGCGGCCGGTGTCGCGGCGGAAGGCGAGGAGGCGCTGCCCGACGCCGCGGTGCTGGCGCGGCTGGCGCTGGCGCGCGGCGAGGCGGCCTGGCGGGGCGAGCGCCAGGACCAGGGCCTGCCGCGGCCGCTCTATCTGCGCGGTGTCAACGTCACGCTCCCGGACGGGGGGCGGCGGACGGTGGAATGACGCCGCAGGCGCCGCGTCCCCTCGGGGCGCTGGATCTCTCGGCCGCCGCCGCGCTGCACCAGGCGGCGTTCGCCGGGTTGGGCGAGCGCGGCTGGTCGCGGCAGGAACTGGCGGAGCTTCTGGCGGCGCCCGGCGTGCGCGGCCTGCTGGTCGAGGCCGACGACCGGCTCGCCGGAATCGCCGTCTTCCGCTGGATCGCCGACGAGGCCGAGCTGCTGACCCTGGCCGTCGACCGTTCGGCGCGCGGTCGCGGCACGGGCTGGACGCTGCTCGACGGCGTCGTCGAGGCGGTGCGGGCGGCCGGCGCGCGCCGGCTCTTTCTCGAAGTCGCCTGCGACAACGACGCAGCCTGCGCGCTGTATCGACGGGCCGGGTTCGTGCCGGCCGGGGAGCGCAAGGCCTACTACGCGCGTCATCATGCCCCGCCCGCCGACGCGTTGGTGATGCGGCTCGACCTCGTCCCGATCAAGCCCGGCGAATGGTGACGACATGGACGTCGCCCTCGGCTTCGATCGACAGGATCGAATGACCTTCGTCGCGCGCCGCCCGCGGCACGTTGCGCAGCGGCTCTTCGCCGCGCAGGCGCACGGCCAGGGTCTCGCCCGGGTGCATCCGCTCCAGCCGGAGCTTGGTGCGGACGAAGGTCATCGGGCAAACCTCGCCGGTAATGTCGAGCGACTGGTCGGGCATGGCTCTCATGACGGGCAACTATACCGCCACCGTCCGGCGGTGTAGTGTCAGCCTTGCATGCCTGATCGCAAGTCCAAGCTCGAACTGCTGTGCGCCGAGCGCGGTCTCAAGATGACCGAGCAGCGGCGCGTCATCGCCCGCGTCCTTTCGGAAGCCGCGGACCATCCGGACGTCGAAGCGGTGCACCGGCGCGCGACGGCGATCGACGCCAACATCTCGATCGCGACCGTGTACCGCACCGTGCGCCTGTTCGAGGAGGCCGGCATCCTCGCCAAGCACGATTTCGGCGACGGTCGCGCGCGCTACGAGGAAACGCCGGACGAGCACCACGATCACCTGATCGACATCCAGAGCGGCAAGGTCATCGAATTCCACAACGACGAGATCGAGGAATTGCAGCGCCGGATCGCCGAGAAGGCCGGCTACCGACTCGTCGGGCATCGTCTGGAACTGTACGGCGTTCCCCTGGACGGGAAAACCGACCGCCAAAAATGAGTGGACGGAGGCCGTGCCGCCCCGATAATGGGCGCATGATCGGGGCGGGCCCCTTGCGGATGGCACATGCGCATTGACCGCGCTGACAGCGAAGCCGAGCTTTTGGGCGCTCCCGCCTCGAGCGCGGAGATCGTGAAGGTCGTCGCTGGCGACTTCGAGGTGCGGCTGGCGCGTAGCGCCGCCGAGATCGATGCGGCGCAGGCGCTTCGCTATCGGGTCTTCTACGAAGAGATGACGGCCAAGCCGACGCCGGAGATGGCCGCGCGTCGACGCGATTTCGACGGCTTCGACGGAGTCTGCGACCATCTGCTGGTGCTCGACCGGCGACGCGGCGAGGGTCCCGAAGGCATCGTCGGGACGTACCGCCTGATCCGGCGCGCCGCCGCCGCTCGGATGGGCCGCTTCTACTCGGCGGCCGAGTACGACATCCAGCCGATGATCGATTATCCCGGCGAGGTGCTCGAGCTGGGTCGGTCGTGCATCGAGAAGGATGCGCGCAACACCGCCACCATGCAGATGTTGTGGCGGGGCATCGCGCTATATTCCTTCCACTACGACATCCAGGTGATGTTCGGCTGCGCCAGTCTGCCTGGCACCGACCCGTCGCAGCACGAGCAGGCGATGAGCTATCTCTATCACCACCACCTTGCGCCGCCCGAGATCCGCGTGCGCGCCTTGGCGAGCCGCTACGTCAAGATGGACGTGCTGCCGCCGGGCAGCTACGAGCCCCGCAAGGCGCTGGCCCGGGTTCCGCCGCTGATCAAGGGCTATCTGCGGCTCGGCGGCTTCGTCGGCGACGGAGCGGTGATCGATCCGGAGTTCAACACGACGGACGTGTTCATCATCGTAAAGACCGAGCTGGTGACGGAGAAGTACATCCGCCACTACGAACGCGGGATGCACGAACAGGACGACTGACGTCCATCGCCATGTCGATCGGTTCTCCCGTGCGCGGCGCCAGTCGCCTTTTCGCCTACGTGACGCTGACGCTCGTGGTCCTTCCGGTCTACCTGGTCGCGGCGACGTTGCGGCTTCAGCCGGTCATCCGCTGGATGCCCCTGGCCTATCATCGAATCGTCTGCTTCATCTTGGGCATCAAGGTCAGGGTGCACGGCGTGCGCTCGGACGTGACCCCGACGCTGTTCGTCTGCAACCACGTCTCGTATCTCGACATCGAGGTGCTCGGCGGACTCATTCCGGGCAGCTTCGTCGCCAAGGCCGAGGTCGCGAGCTGGCCGTTCTTCAGCACGCTCGCCAAGGCCCAGCGCACCATCTTCATCGAGCGACGCAGCGGCAAGACCAGCGCCAGCCGCGACGAGATGATGAAGAGGCTGAACACCGGCGACAACCTGATGCTCTTCCCCGAAGGGACCAGCAGCGACGGCACGCGCGTGCTGCCCTTCCGCAGCGCCTTGTTCGGCGTGGCCCAGCTGCGCCGCGACGACAGGCCGATCGTGGTGCAGCCGGTGGCGATCGCCTACACGCGTCTCGATGGCATCCCGCTCGGTCGCTATTGGCGTCCGTTTTTCGCCTGGTTCGGCGACCTCGACCTGGTGCCCCACCTCTGGCAGATGGTTTGTCTCGGCGAGACCGAGGCGGTCGTGAGCTTCTTTCCGCCGGTCGACATCGACCGCCTGGGCGATCGCAAGAAGCTGGCCGACTACTGTCACAAGCTCGTCTCGGGCGCGGTGCAGAGCGCCAACACGGGGCGGCTCGAGCAGCTCCCGGCGCCGGCCTGAGCGACCGCCCCGCCGGGTTCTCGACCGTGCCTGGCGAGGGTGCTAGAACCCGCCGTTCCGACTTGGGAGACAGATGACGGACGTCGCCGCCGACGCGCAGCGCAAGAAGGTGTTCATCCGCACCTACGGATGCCAGATGAACGTCTACGATTCGGACCGCATGGCCGACGTCCTGCGCCCGCTCGGCTACGCTCTGGCCGATCGTCCCGAGCAGGCCGACCTCGTCGTGCTGAACACCTGTCACATCCGCGAGCACGCTTCGGAGAAGGTCTATTCCGAGCTCGGGCGGCTGCGTGATCTGAAGAACGAGCGGCGAGCCGCGGGCGGCGACCTGGCGATCGCCGTCGCCGGCTGCGTGGCGCAGGCCGAGGGCGCCGAGATCGCGCGCCGTCAGCCGGCGGTCGACGTCGTGGTCGGCCCGCAAGCCTACCATCGGCTTCCCGAGCTGCTGGCCGAGGCGGAGCGCCGGCGGGCGGTGCGGCGGGCCGGCCGAGCGCTGCCGGGCGCCGGCGTGCTCGACACCGACTTCCCGGTCGAGAGCAAATTCGACCACCTGCCTGCCGCCGCCGGGGTGCGCGGCGGGTCGGCCTTCCTGTCGATCCAGGAAGGTTGCGACAAGTTCTGCACCTTCTGCGTCGTTCCCTACACGCGCGGCGCCGAGTATTCGCGACCGGTGTCGGCGGTGCTCGACGAGGCGCGGCAGCTGCTGGCCGCCGGCGCGGTCGAGCTGACCCTCCTCGGGCAGAACGTCAACGCCTATCACGGCGAGGCGCCCGACGGTGCGACCTGGTCGCTCGCCGACCTGGTCCGTGCCCTGGCCGAGCTCGAAGGGCTGGCGCGGATCCGCTACACGACCTCGCATCCGCGCGACATGGACGAGGCGCTGATCGCGGCTCACCGCGACGTGCCGCAGCTGATGCCGTACCTCCATCTGCCGGTGCAGTCGGGATCCGATCGCATCCTCGAGGCGATGAACCGGCGTCATGGTCGCGACCTTTTCCTGCGCCTCGTCGACCGCCTGCGCGCGGCGCGGCCGGACCTGGCGCTGTCGTCGGACTTCATCGTCGGCTTTCCCGGCGAGAGCGACGCCGACTTCGACGACACGATGCGGCTGGTCGAGGAAGTGGGCTTCGCGGCCGCCTTCTCGTTCAAGTACAGCCGCCGTCCCGGCACGCCCGGGGCGGCGCTGGCGGAGCAGATCCCCGAGCCCGTGAAGGCGGCGCGCCTGTCTGCCTTGCAGGCGCTGCTCGGTCGCCAGGCCCAGGCGTTCAATGCCTCGAAGGTGGGCATGGTCGTGCCCGTGCTGTTCAGCGAGATCGGACGCAAGCCCGGGCAGGTCATCGGCAAGACACCATGGCTGCAATCGGTCTACGCCGCTGGTCCCGACCGGCTGATCGGCCGCCTCGCCGAGGTTCGTCTGGCCGAAGCGCATGCCAACAGCCTGGCGGGCCAGATCGTTCCGGCTTGCGAGGCGGCGGCATGAGCGATCCCGGCGCCGCTCCGGCCCGCTCGTCCGACGTGCGTCGGATGACGTTCGACGACAACAACCTGCTCGCCCTGCTGTACGGTAACCACGACCGCAACCTGGTGCGCGTCGAGCAGCTCGCCAACGTCCAGCTCAATGCCCGCGGCAATCAGCTGGCGATCGCCGGCACCGGCGACGACGCGGCGGTCGCGCACAAGGCGCTGTCCAGCCTGTACGAGCGCCTGAAGCGCGGCCTGTCGATCGAGGCGGCGGACGTCGATGCCGCCGTGCGCTTCGCGCGCAGCGGCGGCGACGGCAGCGACGAGGGAATCCGCACCCGCCGTCGCACGGTGCTGGCGCGCTCGCCGGGGCAGCGCGGCTACCTGGCGGCCTTGAGCGAGCGCGACATGGTGTTCGCGCTTGGACCGGCCGGCAGCGGCAAGACCTACTTGGCGGTCGCCATGGGCGTGTCCCTCCTGCTGGCCGGCAAGGTCGAGCGCATCGTCCTGTCGCGCCCCGCCGTCGAGGCCGGCGAGCGGCTGGGCTTCCTGCCCGGGGACATGCGCGAGAAGATCGATCCCTATCTGCGGCCGCTCTACGACGCCCTGCACGACATGCTGCCCTCCGAGCAGATCGCCAACCGCCTCGAATCGGGGGAGATCGAGATCGCGCCGCTCGCCTTCATGCGGGGGCGGACGCTGGCCCACTGCTACGTCATCCTCGACGAGGCGCAGAACACCACACCGATGCAGATGCGGATGTTCCTGACCCGGCTCGGCGAGGGCTCGCGCATGGTGATCACCGGCGATCCCAGCCAGACCGATCTGCCCGGCGGGCAGCGCTCGGGCCTGGCCGATGCGGTCGACACGCTGGCGAAGGTCGAGGGTGTGCGGTTCGTTCGCCTGACGTCGCAGGACGTCGTGCGCCACGACCTCGTGACCAGGATTGTCGAGGCCTATGACCTCCGGGATCGCAAGACCGGCCCTGCGCCTTGAGTGTGCTGTCGTGCTGCTCGACGAGAGCTGGCCGACGGTCCTGCCCGGCGTGGAGCGCCTGGTGCGGCGTGCCGCGCGGGCGGCTCTGGTCGCCGCCGGCCGGCGCGGCGACAAGTCGCTGACCGTCGCGTTGGCGGACGATCGCCGCGTGCGTGCGCTCAACGCGCGTCACCGCCGCAAGGACAAGCCGACCAACGTCCTGTCGTACCCGTCGGGAGAGCGCCGCTTCCTCGGCGATGTCATCGTCGCCCGGCAGACGGTGTGGCGTGAAGCCCGAGCCCAGGGCAAGCCGCCGGCGGACCATCTGATCCATCTCGTGGTGCACGGCACGCTGCACCTGGTGGGCTACGACCACGAGGTCGACGAGAAGGCGGCGTTGCGCATGGAGGCGCTGGAGCGCCGCATCCTGGCGCGACTCGGGATCTCGGACCCGTACGCCGCCGAGGCGACGTCCGGCTAGAGAATCTCGAGAGGCCGCTTGCGGGTCGGAGGCGGGAAGGCCTGGTCGAGCCGCGCGAGGATGGCAGGCGACAGCTCGATCTCGAGGGCTCCGAGATTCTCCGCGACGCGCGCCCGGCTGGCCGACTTCGGTATGGTCACGACGTCCGGCCGCGCCAGCAGCCAAGCGAGCGCCAGCTGGGCCGGCGTGCAGCCGATTTCATCGGCGATCGTCCTGATCGCCGGAGCGCGCAGCAGGGCGCCTTGATCGAGCGGGGAATAGGCCATGAGCGGCATGCCGCGCGCCGCCATCCATGGCAGCAGATCGAAGTCGGGGCCACGGCGCGACAGGCAGTACAGGACCTGGTTGGTCGCACAACCGTCGGCGCCTGTCGCCGCGATCTCCTCCATGTCGTCGCGGTCGAAGTTGCTGACCCCCCAGTCGGCGATCTTCCCGGCCTCGCGCAGCCGCCCGAAGGCCTCCACGGTGTCGGCCAGCGGGACGCCGCCCCGCCAATGCAGGAGGTAGAGGTCGATCCTCTCCAGTCCCAGCCGCTTCAGGCTGCGCTCGCAGGCGGCGATCGTGCCGGAGCGCGTGGCATTGTGCGGGTAGACCTTGCTGACGACGAAGGGCCTCTGCCGGGTCCGCGCCAGCGCCTCGCCGACGATCGTCTCGGCTTCGCCCTCGCCATACATCTCGGCAGTGTCGATCAGGGGACAGCCGATCTCCAGGCCATGGACCAGGGCGTCGAGCTCGCCGGCGCGGCGTCGCGGGCTTTCGCCCATCCGCCAGGTTCCCAGGCCGAAGACCGGCATTCGGGCGCCGGACGGAAGAGGACAGGAACGCATTACGAACACCACCGATTGCAACGCCGCGACGATAGCCTATCTTAGCAGCCATGCCGGACTCCACATCGCACAGTCCGCGGCCGGGCCTGATGGACCCGGCCTCGACGAGCGATCCCGCCTCGTCCTCCCTCCCGACGGCTCCAGATGTCCCGTCGAGCGGCGGCCTGCTGCGCGCCATTCTCCGACGGCTGCGGCGGCGAGAGAAGAACGAGGCCGTGCGCGAGGCCATCGAGGAGCTGATCGAGGAGACGCCCGAGAGCGACACGCCGATCAGCGAGGATCAGCGCGTCCTGCTCGCCAACATCCTCAAGCTGCGCGACAAGACCGTCGCCGACGTCATGGTGCCGCGGGTCGACATCTCGGCGATCGCCGCCGACATGCCGCTCGACGACGTCGTCCGCCTCATCCAGGCCGAGGCGCATTCGCGCTACCCCGTCTATCGCGAGTCGCTCGACGACGTGATCGGCATGGTCCACATCAAGGACGTGCTGTCCTACTGGGGGACCGCCAAGAAGTTCAACCTGCGTGACATATTGCGGCGGGTGGTGTTCGTCGCGCCGACCTTGCCGGTGCTCGACATGCTGCTCGACATGCGGCGCTCGCGCACCCACATGGCGCTGGTCGTCGACGAGTTCGGCGGCACCGACGGGCTCCTCACCATCGAGGACCTCGTCGAGGAGATCGTGGGCGAGATCGAGGACGAGCACGACGTGGCGCAGACCCCGACGGTTGCGCGCCGCAACGACGGCACGCTCGACGTCAATGGCCGCACCCCCATCGAGCTGCTCGAGCAGGAGATCGGCCGTGTCCTGTCGGAGGATGAACGCCGCGAGATCGATACGGTCGGCGGCCTGATCTTCTCGCTCCTGGGCCGAATTCCCGAGCGGGGCGAAGTGGTTCGCCATCCGTCCGGCGTCGAGTTCGAGATTCTGGACGTCGATCCGCGACGCATCCGCCGTCTCCGGGTACGGCCGCCCACCACTTCCGCTGCCTGATCCGTCCGTCCGCCGACATGACGTTGACGCGCTGGCGGGCTCTCGCCGTCTCATTCGCCGGCGGTGCCGTGGCGGCCCTCGCCATGCCGCCGCTGCACTGGCTGCCGCTCGCGGTCGTCGGCCTGACCGTGCTGGTCTGGACGTGGCGGAGCGCGCCGGCCTGGCGCGTCGCCGCCCTGCGCGGCTGGGCGTGGGGAACCGGTCACTTCGCGGTGGGCTCGTACTGGATCGTCGAGGCGTTTTTCGTGCCTCCGGCCGATTTCAAGGTCCTCGGCCCGCCGATGATCGCCGGTCTGGCCGTCGTGCTCGGCCTGTATGTCGGCGCGGCGGCAGGAGCGGCGAAGTGGGTCGTCGCACGATGGCCCCGACTCGCGACGCCAGGACGCAGCCTGCTCGTCTTCGCCCTCGCCTGGACCCTTGCGGAGTGGCTGCGCGGCCACCTGTTCACGGGCTATCCGTGGAATCCCCTGGCCCATGTGTGGGCCTTCTCTCCGCCGCTCATGCAGGGCGCCGCCCTCGTCGGAGTGTTCGGCCTCGGAACGGTGAGCTTCCTGGTCCTTGCCGCACCGACCGCCGGCTGGAGGCCGACCGTCGCTTCTGTCGTCGGGCTTGCGGCCGCGGCTGTGCTCGGGCTCCAGGTCATCGACGACCGGCCGGTGGGCGGGGCGGACGCCGCAGCGGCGCCGATGATCCGGATCGTTCAGCCCAACGTGCCGCAGGCGCTCAAGTGGCGACGGGAGTATCGCGCCCAGCAATTTGCCCAGCTGTTGCGGATGAGCCGCGAGCCGGGCTTCGAGTCGCTGGCGGCGGTGGTCTGGCCGGAAACGGCTCTGCCGTTCGTCCTGGAGCCGGGGTCGCCCGCCTTGTCCGCCCTGGCCGAGGCGGCGCCGCCAAACGGATACCTCCTGACCGGCGCGCTGCGTGCCGACGGCGACCGCATTTGGAATTCGCTGCTGGCAGTCGATCACGACGGGCGCATTGTCGGCCACTACGACAAGGTGCATCTCGTTCCGTTCGGGGAATACATCCCGTTCCATCGCGAGCTGCCGGATCTGTCGGGCCGCATCGGCCGTGGCTCGTTCGAGGTCGGCGCGGGGATGGCGAGCCTCGATCTGCCCGGCCTGGCGGGCTTTTCTCCGGTGATCTGCTACGAGGCGATCTTCCCTGGGGCGGTGACCGGCCCCGGCGAACGGCCGCGCTGGCTGCTCAACATCACGAACGACGCCTGGTTCGGCGTCTCCAGTGGACCGTTCCAGCATCTCGTCAGTGCCCGCATGCGCGCGATCGAAGAGGGCCTGCCGATGATCCGCGCCGCGAACACCGGCATCTCGGCGGTGATCGACGCCTATGGCCGCGTGCTGGCCTCACTCGACATGCAGCAGGAAGGCATCATCGATCATCGACTGCCGCCGGCGCGCCCTGCGACCTTTTACAGCCGCTTCGGGGATGTTGCCCTGCTCGTGCTCGTAGGACTGCTCGGGCTCGCGTCGGTCGCAAAGATGCCGAGATTCACAGCCAGATTGCCTTAGTCATTCGTTGATCGCAGCAGGGCACGATTATCTTGCAATATTCTCAGGCGGCGATAATGTCATATGCAGTTCTGGTTGTCAGATATGCATTTATGCACTCGGCGGCTTGTTCGCAGGGCGCAGCTGTCGGATGTTGGCGGATGCAGTTGCTCAACCGAGTATAGGAACAAGGGCAACCACCAAGAAGGAAGTAGAGCGATGGCCAGATCACACCCCGTGGACGTTCATGTCGGAGCCCGCATGCGTCAGCGTCGGACCCTGCTGGGCATGAGCCAGGAAAAGCTGGGAACCGCCGTCGGGCTGACGTTCCAGCAGATCCAGAAGTACGAGCGCGGCTCCAACCGTATCGGCTCGAGCCGCCTCTACGAGTTCGCCAAGGTTCTCGACGTGCCGGTGTCGTACTTCTTCGAAGAGATGCCGTCGAATGCGCTGTCCGGCCGGCCGATGTCCGGGCGGGGTCGCAAGGGCGGGTTCGGCGAGGCCGCCACTCCGTTCGAGCAGGAGAAGGACCCGCTGATCAAGCGCGAGACCCTCGAGCTGGTGCGGGGCTACTACAAGATCCGCGAATCGAAGGTTCGCAAGCGCATCTTCGAGATGGTCAAGGCGGTCGGCGCCGCCAGTCACGCCGATGTTCTGGCCGCGCGCAAGTCGCGTTGACCGTGGCGGCGGCGGCAACTGGGCCGGCCGTCGATGGAAGCTCTTGATTTCCTGAGGCAACTGGCGTTTTTTGCGGCGCGGCCCGGATAGGCGGCGCCGCCGCGGACGGATTTGGACGACTTGCCACCGCGAAAAAATAGGCTAAGCCGGACGTTGGCGGTCACCCGCCCTGCCCGGAGTCCAGTGAGATCTGTGGAGGGTGTGCCGTGGCGCTCAACGACTATATTTTTACCAGTGAATCCGTTTCCGAGGGTCATCCCGACAAGGTTTGCGACCAGATCTCGGATGCCATCCTCGACGCCTTCATCGCCAACGACGTGAAGCTCGGCATCGCCGACGACAGTCACGCCAACACGCGACTCGGCTGCGAGACCCTGGCGACGACCAACAAGATCGTCATCGCCGGCGAGGGCCGGGCCTCGGAGCCGTTCATGCGCAAGCATGGCAGCCACACGATCGTCGATCGCGAGGCGTTGTCGGAGATCGCCCGCAAGGTGGTCCAGGACATCGGCTACGATCAGGACGGCTTCAGCTGGTACGGCGCCGACGTCGAGGTTCTCCTGCACGGCCAGTCTCCCGACATCGCCATGGGTGTCGATGCGAAGAAGAAGGGGGGCAACCTCGGCGAGCAGGAGGGCGCGGGCGATCAGGGCCTGATGTTCGGCTTCGCCTGCCGCGACAGCGAGGAGTACGAGAAGGGCTCGTTCATGCCGGCCCCGATCTATTTCTCCCACAAGATCCTCGAGGTCCTGAGCAAGGCCCGGCGGTCCGGCGAGCTGCCCGACCTGCAGCCCGATGCCAAGAGCCAGGTCACGGTGCGCTATGTCGACGGCAAGGCCGTCGGGGCGACCAAGGTCGTGGTGTCGACCCAGCACCGCGAGGCGAACGCCAAGGGCCGCAAGTACAATTCCGGTTCGATCCGGGAGATGATCGCCGGCCACGTGAAGAAGTCGCTGCCGGAAGGCTGGATGCCCAAGAAGGCGGCGGACTTCTTCGTCAATCCGACGGGCAACTTCGTCGTCGGCGGTCCCGACGGCGATTGCGGCCTCACCGGACGCAAGATCATCGTCGACACCTATGGCGGCTATGCGCCGCACGGCGGCGGCGCGTTCTCCGGCAAGGACCCGACCAAGGTCGACCGCTCGGCCGCCTATGCCGCGCGCTACTTGGCCAAGAACGTGGTCGCGGCCGGGCTGGCCGATCGTTGCCTGATCCAGGTCGCCTACGCCATCGGTGTCGCCGACCCTATGTCGCTCTATGTCGATGCCCAGGGAACCAGCAAGGTCGACGAGGTCAAGCTGGCCAAGGTCCTGGCCGATCTGTTCCCGCTGCGGCCGACCAACATCCGGCGCAGCCTCCAGCTCAACAAGCCGATCTACAAGCGGACCGCCGCCTACGGCCACTTCGGGCGCAAGCCCGAGAAGGACGGCGGCTTCTCCTGGGAGCGAACCGACCTCGTGCCCGAGCTGAAGCGCGCCTTTGGTGCGCGTTGATTCTCAGGATGATCTTCTAACTGATTGAAAGAAATACCTATTCTGATAGGTTCAGAGGGGCGATAACGTCTGCGGGAGCAGACCTGACATGGCCCCTCTGGAATATGGAGACAGCGGCCCGGCTGCCTGGGACGGCAGCCGGCAGCCGGTCATCGACCCGCTCCTGCGGGCGTTCCTGTACATTGTCCAGCAGCTTGGCCGCCCGATGGCCGAGGCCGACGTCCGCGCGCTCGCGGCCGTGCCCACCGGACGGCTCGACGAGCCGGCAATTCTCGACGTCGCCCGCCGCCTCGGCCTGACCGCCGCCGCGTGTCCCGCCGATCTCGCGGGCCCGCTGCCCCCGACCCCGTTCGTGCTGCTCGGCGACCAGGGCGAGGCGCACGTCGTCCTCGAGCGCAGCGGCGATGGCTGGCAGGCGCTCGACGTGATGCAGTCGCGGCGGCTGCATCTGTCGGAGCACGAGATCCGGTCTGCCGGTCGGCGGAGGCTCGCCATCGGGCCCGCGGCGCCCGGCGATCGGCGGCAGCCGTGGCAATCCGAGCTGTCCCGCCTGCTGCGGCCTGTCGCGCTGCGGCTGGCCGTGCTGTCGCTCGCGATCAACCTGTTCGCGCTGGCCACCCCGCTGTTCATGATGTTCGTGCTCAACCGCGTGATCGGGCACGTCGAGGCGTCGCGTGTCGGGGCGATCATGGCGGCGCTCGGCGGCGGCATGATGGTGGTCTACGGCCTCGACTTCAGCTTGCGCGTCGCGCGCGGCTGGCTGGCCACCCGGAGCGCTGCCCGGCTGGACGTCGCCCTGGGACGCGACGTCGTGCACCACCTCCTGCATCTGCCCTACGAGCATTTCCAGCGCACGGCGTCGGGCACGATCATCGAGCGCCTGCGCCAGCTCGACGTGCTGCGTTCCTTCTGCACCGGCCAGATGCCGGTCCTGGCGATGGATCTCGCCTTCGTCGCCCTGTTTCTCGCCGCGACCCTGGCGATCGACCTGCGCCTCGGCCTGGTGGCCGTGGTGGCGCTGGCGGCCATCCTCGGCCTGTCACTGATCGCCCAGCGCAGTCTGCGGCCGCTGGCGGAGCGCTCGTTTCACGCCCTCGCGGCCCGCAGCTCGGGTCTGGTCGAGACCGTGGCGAACGCCTTGACCATCAAGGCGCTCGGCCTCGAGGCGGACATCGAGCGGGCCTGGCAGCAGCGCAGCGAGGAAGCGGCCTGGACCAGCTCGCGGGCCGGCCACGTCGCCAATCTTGCGGCCAGCGCCTCGGGCAGCGTGCAGCTGCTCGCCGTGCTGATCATCGCCGTTCTGGGGGTGCAGGAAGTGGTCGATCAGCGCCTCAGCGTCGGTGCCTTCGTGGCGGCGACGATGCTGGCGGCCCGGGCACTGCAGCCGATGCGTCAGCTTGTGGTGGCGTGGAACCAGGTGCAAGCCGCCAGCCTGGCGCTGCGGCGGGTTGCCGGCGTGATGGCCGAGCGGAGCGAAGCGGCGACCGCCGACTTGGCGCCGCTGCCGCCGCTGAGCGGCGACATCACGGTCGAGCGGGCCACCGTCTGCCCCGTCGACCAGGCGCCGCCGGTGCTGCGCGACGTCGACCTGTCGATTCGGGCGGGCGAGATCCTGGGCCTCATCGGCCCGTCGGGCTCGGGCAAGACGACGCTCGCGAACCTGATGCAGGGTCTCGTGCGCCCGCAGAGCGGCCGTGTCCTGATGGACGGCTGGGACATCGGCCATCTGTCGCCCGCGCAGCTGCGCAGCCAGATCGGCTCGGTGCCGCAGGACCTGCAGCTGTTTGCTGGATCGATCCGCGACAACATCGCGATGGGGGTCTCCGACAAGGATCCGGCGCGCGTCGTGGCGGTTGCCAAGTTTGTCGGGGCGCACGACTTCATCCAGCGCCTGCCGCGCGGCTACGGCACGCTGCTCGGCGAGCGCGGCCAGGGCCTGTCGATGGGCCAGCGCCAGCTGATCTGCATTGCGCGAGCCCTGATCCGCAATCCACGCGTGCTGATCCTCGACGAGGCGACGAGCGCTCTGGATCCTGCGTCCGAGGAGCAGCTGCTGCGTCAGCTCAAGTCGAGCGCCCGTGGCCGCACGGTGGTGATGATCACCCACCGTCTGGCGCCCCTCGCGATTGCCGACAGGGTGGCGCTGCTGATGGACGGCAGGGTCGAACGAATCGGGCCGCCGGCCGACGTGATGGCCTATGCGCGCCTGCGCATGACGGAGGCCGCGCAAGGTCCGGGGTCGGCCGGCGCGGCGATGCGCGCCGCCGCGGCCGTCGCCGGCCGCTAGGCCAGGTCGGAAAAGTCGGGATCCTGCAGGCGCGCCAGGCGTTCGGAGGCGAGGCGCGCGCAATCGACGAGGAGGGACTTGCGACGGGCCGCTGCCAGGGCGATCCGGGGCGCCGGTCTCACCAGCTCGCCGCCGTAGGAGTCGGCGACGATCAGGCCGACGTGCGGCGGAATCAGGTCCTGCGGGAAGGAGACAGGGACTGCGAACAGCAGCGCATCGCACCAGGCGAGATAGTCCGGCCACTTGGTGTCGACCCGCCAATCCTCGATCGACGACTTGACCTCGACGATGGCGATCTCGCCGCTGCTGGCGATGGCCAGGATGTCGGCCCGGCGGCCATCGGGGAGCGGTACCTCGAGCAGGACCGAATGGCCGCCCTGGCGCATCAGGCGACAGGCTCCGCGGCACACCGCCAGGGTGGTCTCGGGCCGCGTCGCCGCGGCAGGGGCCGATGCCGCCACGGACGGCTCTTCAGCGCGGCGCGATGCGTGTCGCGGGCGCCGCCGTGGCGCCGGAGTCGGCGGCAGTCCTTTCCAGGCTCGGCGTGAAGCGGTTGGCGAGATCCTCGGCGCGCCGACGGTCGGCCTCGCTGAGCTGCTCGGCCGACTTCGCGCGGACCGTCGCCGAGTCCGGGTTGCCGTTGCGCTCGGCCAGCAGCAGCCACTTGTAGCCTTCGACCGGATCACGGGCGCCGGCCACCCCGCCCAGCAGCATGATGCCCAGGGCATGCTGCGCCTGTGGCAAGCCCTGCTGCGCGGCGCGACCGTACCAGCCCTGGGCCTGGCCGGGATCGCGCGCGACGCCGACGCCGGCGAAGTAGGCATTGGCGAGCTTGAATTGCGCCGAAGGCACGCCGCCATTGGCCGCGACCTCGTACCAGTTGAGGGCCGATTTCACGACCTTCTCGTTGGCCGCCTTGTCGCGCGAGGCTGGTGTGCGCGCCGCCATGTCGCCCAGGGCCAGCGCCGCCTCCGGCACGCCGCGCTCTTGGGCCTGCAACAGCCAGCGCTGTGCCGCGACGGGGTCCTGCTTGACCCCGGATCCCTCGCTCAGCGCCAGCCCGTAGCGCAGCCCGGCCAGCGTATGGCCTCTCTCGGCGGCCCGCCGGAACAGGTCGGCCGCGCGCACCGGATCGGGCCCAGCCTGGCCCGCCGAATCCGACATGGCGCGGCCCAGGGCGTAGAGCGCCTGAGGATCGTCGCTCAGCGCCGCCTTCTCGAGCCAGGCACGCGCCTGCACGACGTCGCGCGGCACGCCGCGGCCGGCAAGGTAGAGGATGCCGAGATTGGTCTGGGCGCGGCTGTGACCGCTGGCGGCGGCCTTCTCGAACAATTGCGCGGCCTTGGCGTCGTCGCGGGTCTGGCCCGCCAGCCCTTCGGCATAGACCAGGGCAAGCCGATGCGCGCCCTCGGCAGAGCCGGCATCGGCGGCGTGCTGGAACAGGCGCAGGGCCTCGCGATCGGCCCCGCGATCGAGCAGGACCACGCCCAGCCAGGCCTCGGCATCGGCATTGCCGGCGGCCAGCGGACGCAGCGCGGCTTCGGCCGCCGCGCGGTCGCCGCCGCGGTAGGCGGCGACCCCCGGCGGGAGCGCCGGCGCGACATCGGCGGCCGACGACTGGGCCTGGGCTTGCGGGACCTGCAGGCCGAGGACGACCAAGAAGGCGGCGAGGGCAGTCCTCATTTCGCCTTGAACGTGAAAGCCGCGGCAGCGGCCTTGGCCTTCTCGATCTCGTCCGGCTTCAGGTCGCGTCCGAGCTGGTCGAAGGACTGCGGTGCGACCGGCGCGTTCCAGTACTCGGCGATGACCAGCCACTTGTAGGCCTCGAAGGCGCTCTTCGGCACACCCTTGCCCTCGGCATAGGCGCCGGCGATCGGCAGCATCGCAGGAACGTAGCCCCGCTCGGCGGCATCGAGCAGCAAGGGGGTCGCCTTGTTGACGTCGTAGAGCTTGGATTCGGGATTGCCGTAGACGTAGAGACCGACCAGGAACTCGGCCCGCGGGTCGCGTTCCTTGACCAGCAGCTGCAATTCCTTCTCGGCCGTCGGCAGGTCGGCGGCCTGCAGCGCCTTGACGCCCTCCTCGAAGCCGGCGGCGGCGGGTTGGGCGAGCAGCAGGCAGGCCACCGCGGCGCTTGCGGGCGCGAAGACGGCGAGGCGGAAACGGCGGGGTGTCACGGCGAGGCTCTCCGAAATCTCATTCCGGCAGCGTGCCGGCGGCGAGGATGTAGCATAAAAATAAGGCCAAATCCGAGACCGCGCCCCTTCTCGGGGCAGGTCCCCGATGGGCATCGGGCAGCCCCGTCAAGTTCCCCCCTTTCTGCTTATCTTCGAACAGAAGGGCCGCGGAATGCCGCGATATTCGCGGGATAGCGCAAAGGCAGATATGCAATTTTGCAACTAACCTTCGTGCCGGGCCTTTGCTAGGGTTCTTTTGTCAATTGAGACACAGATAGCCCGTCGGCGGCCTCCCAAGCCGCTCATCGAAGCCCCTTCCCACACACCCCAGGCTTCGATAACCCCACACCCAGGCGGGCTACTAAGGAAGGCCGGTCGTTCCCCAAGCGACCGGCCTTTCATATTTTCGGCCGTGCCTGCCCTCAATCGCGTCATTCGCGGGCGATCGCGCTCGGTTGGGCCCGGAACCCCGTCAATTGAAGTAGATATCCCAAAAATGACTATCTCGCCGCAAAAAAGCCCTGAAAAACGGGATTTTTGCCGCGCTGAGATATGCATTTTTGCAAGTTACGCAGTGGTGAGCCCATGGTAAAGTCACCCTGTCGTTCAGCAGCAACTGGCTTGCCCATGAAAATCGTCGGGTTCCCGGTCGACATCTCACGAGCCCAGGACCCCCGCCTCGTGCGGTATTGGCGGGTCCGCCAGACACTCCTTCAGACGGCACTGGACCTGATCCAGGCCGGGGACGATCAGCCGACCGCCTCTGCGATCACCGCGATGTCGGGCGTCAGCCGGGACGATCTGCTGCGGGTGTTTCCCAATTTGGACGATCTCTACGCCGCCGTGCTGGATGTCGTGATCGGCCGGACGGTCGAGCGCAGCGGCACGGCCGACCCGAGGGCCCCGCTGCCCAGCCGGATCGAGCTTCTGGTGTCGGATCGCGCCCAGCTTTTCCAGGAATGGCAGCCGGTTTGGCTGTTCGCGCACCGGGTCGGACAGCTCTCCCCGCTGGTCGGAGGCCGCGTCGAGAGGCTGCGACAGATGCTGCGCGACCGTCTCGTCGACTGGTTCGCCGCTGAACTGCGTCCGCTCGATTCGATGGGGCGGGCTGTGGTGCTTGATTCCCTGGATGCCGCCTTCGGTCTCGACAGCTGGCTGACCCTGCGCCGTCAGCGGCGTTTGTCGACCCCCCAGGCGGCCCGCACCTGGCGCTTCGCGGCCCAGAGCGTAGCCTTGCAGAGCCTCGCGGCGAGCCCGTCCGCCGCCCTTTCGGCCAACCCGTAGAGCGTCGCAGCCGAGCCCACGAAAAAGGGCGATGGGTTGCCCCATCGCCCTCGCGACACGATTGCGTCGGCGGTCAGTTCGCCTTGGCGCGGAACTTGTCATGGCAGGCGCCGCAGGTCTTGCCAGTGTCGGCGAAGGCGGCCTTGAGCGCGTCCATGTTGCCCGAACCGGCCGCGGTCGCGAGCTTGTCGTAGGCCGCGTCGGCAGCCTTGCTAGCCGCCTGAAATCCGGCCCAGTCGCTCCACACGGTCGGCAGCGCCTTGGTGTCCTTGTCCGAGCCGGCCGGGAACAGCTTCACGAACGCCGCTTCCAGGGTCTTGAGCTTGGCCGCCTGCTCGACGGCGCCAGCGGTCGGGCCATTGGCGTCGATGATTCCCTTGATGGCGCGCATCGCGGCGCCGGCCTGCTTGCGATTGTCCTGGCGCTCCTTGACCGCATCGGCTTGGGCCCAGGCGATGGTCGTTCCGCCGGCCACCACGCCGACCGCCAGCGCGCCCATCATCGCCACTACCAGAGACTTCCTCATGCACCATCCCCCAGACTGAAAAATGCTTCCCATCGAATTGCTTTCGACGGCGCGGTATTTGTTGCAGCACTTGCCGGCGGAGCGAAACACACAAAATCGAGCGGGTCATCACGACTGCGTGTGTATCGGCGGCGTCATTGGGGGGAGAGGATCGATGGCATCTAAAGGCGACAGGATCCGCATCTGGGATCTGCCCGTCCGGCTGTTCCACTGGGCCCTGGTGGTGCTGATCGCGGTGTCCTACTTCAGCGGCCGGGCCGGCGAGGCCTGGATCAAGCTGCATTTCTGGTCGGGCTACGCCATCCTGACCCTGCTCCTGTTCCGCATCGTCTGGGGCTTTGTCGGCAGCACCACGGCGCGCTTCAGCGACTTCGTGCGCGGCCCGGCTGCCTGGCTGCGCTATCTGGGCGGCCTGCTGAGCGGCCGGGCGAGCGTCGAGGTCGGTCACAATCCGGTCGGCGGCATCATGGTCGTGGTGCTGCTGCTCGCCGTGCTGGCCCAGGTCTCGGCCGGCCTGTTCGCCGCCGACACCGATACCGGCATGATCAACGGACCGCTGGCCAACCTGATCGCCGACAAGTGGGTCGACCGGCTGACCGCCTTCCACAAATTCTGGGTCAACGTGCTGCTGCTGCTGATCGCCCTGCACGTCTGCGCCGCGCTGTTCTACCTGGTGTGGAAGCGCCAGAACCTGATCCGCGCCATGGTCCTCGGCTCCAAGCCGCGGGCCGACGTCGTGCCGCCGGGGGGGCGCGAGCCGGCGCTGCGCTTCGCCTCGGGGAGGCTGGCGGTCTCGGTGCTCGTGGCCGCCGCCGCGCTGGTCTATTTCATCGTGCGGGCGGGTGGCTGATCTGCGGCCGCGGCCTTGCCGCCCCGGAAACCCGCCTCTAGGGTGACGCGAACCTCAAGCGATTTTGGATTCTGCACCATGAAATTTACCGGAACCGACTCCTACGTGGCCAGCGACGACCTGCGCGTGGCGGTGAATGCGGCCATCGCCCTGCAGCGGCCGTTGCTGATCAAGGGCGAGCCCGGCACCGGCAAGACGGTGCTGGCGCACGAGGTCGCCAAGGCGCTGGGCGCGCCGCTGATCGAGTGGCACATCAAGTCGACCACCAAGGCGCAGCAGGGCCTCTACGAGTACGACGCCGTCTCGCGCCTGCGCGACAGCCAGCTCGGCGACGAGCGGGTCAAGGACATCCGCAACTACATCAAGAAGGGCAAGCTCTGGGACGCCTTCACGGCCGACCAGCGCCCGGTGCTGCTGATCGACGAGATCGACAAGGCCGACATCGAGTTCCCCAACGATCTGCTGCTCGAGCTCGACCGCATGGAGTTCTACGTCTACGAGACGCAGGAGACCGTGAAGGCGGTGCAGCGGCCGGTGGTGATGATCACCTCGAACAACGAGAAGGAGCTGCCCGACGCCTTCCTGCGCCGCTGCTTCTTCCACTACATCCGCTTCCCCGACCGCGAGACGATGACCCAGATCGTCGACGTCCATTATCCCGACCTGCAGCGCAACCTGCTGCGCGAGGCGCTGAACATCTTCTACGACATCCGCGAGGTGCCGGGCCTCAAGAAGAAGCCGTCGACCTCCGAGCTGCTCGACTGGCTGAAGCTGCTGATGGTCGAGGAGATGCCGCCCGAGGCGCTGCGCTCCAAGGATTCCAAGCAGCTGATCCCGCCGCTGCACGGCGCCCTGCTGAAGAACGAGCAGGACGTGCACCTGTTCGAGCGCCTGGCCTTCATGGCGCGCCGGGAGCAGCGCCAGTAACGCGGCCCAATTGAGGAGATCGCGATGTTCGTGAACTTCTTCCTCGAGCTGCGCCAGGCCAAGGTGCCGGTCTCCATCAAGGAGTACCTCGCTCTGATGGAGGCGATGGACAAGGGCGTCGCCGAGTACAGCGTCGACGACTTCTACTACCTGTCGCGCTCGGCCCTGGTGAAGGACGAGCGCAACCTCGACAAGTTCGACCGCGTGTTCGGCCATGTCTTCAAGGGACTGGAGGCGATGCCGGCCGAGGGCGTCGCGGCCGAGATCCCCGAGGAATGGCTGCGCAAGCTGGCCGAGAAGCTTCTCACCGAGGAGGAGAAGAAGCAGATCGAGGCGATGGGCGGCTGGGAGAAGCTGATGGAGACGCTGAAGAAGCGTCTCGAGGAGCAGCAGAAGCGCCACCAGGGCGGCAGCAAGTGGATCGGCACCGCCGGCACCTCGCCGTTCGGCGCCTACGGATTCAATCCGGAGGGCGTGCGCATCGGCCAGGACAAGAACCGCGAGGGCCGCGCCGTCAAGGTGTGGGACAAGCGCGAGTACAAGAACCTCGACGACACGGTCGAGATCGGCACGCGCAACATCAAGATCGCGCTGCGCCGCCTGCGCAAGTTCGCGCGCGAGGGCGCCGAGGTCGAACTCGACATGCCCGACACGATTCGCTCGACGGCGCGCAACGCGGGTTATCTCGACATCAAGATGATCCCCGAGCGGCGCAACAAGGTGAAGCTGCTGCTGCTGTTCGACATCGGCGGCTCGATGGATGCGCACATCCGGGTTTGCGAGGAGCTGTTCTCGGCGGCGCGCACCGAGTTCAAGCACCTCGAGTTCTTCTACTTCCACAACTGCCTCTACGAGAAGCTGTGGAAGGACAACCGCCGCCGTCACGTCGACACCTTCTCGACGGCGCAGCTGCTGCACACCTATCCGCCGGACTACAAGGTGATCTTCGTCGGCGACGCCTCGATGAGCCCGTACGAGATCGCCTATCCCGGCGGCTCGGTCGAGCACTGGAACGAGGAGGCCGGCCAGGTCTGGATCCAGCGCATGGCCGACACCTATCGCAGCATGGTGTGGCTGAACCCGGTGCCGGAACGGCACTGGAGCTACACGCCGTCGATCCAGCTACTGCAGCAGCTCAGCTCCAATCGCATGTTCCCGCTGACCTTGGGCGGGCTCGACAGCGCAATGAAGGAACTGAACAAGTAAGCGTGCAATCGATCGCCCTCTCCCGAGGGAGAGGGTCATCGGGGGAGGAATTGGCAATGAAGACCGGACCGGCAATCGCCGAGATTCTGAAGAAGGAAGGCGTCGAGTATCTCTTCGCCTATCCCGTCAACCACCTGATCGAGGCCTGCGCCGCCGCCGACATAAGGCCGATCATCGTGCGCCAGGAGCGCATCGGCCTGCACATGGCCGACGCCATGTCGCGCCTCACCAAGGGCCGCAAGATGGGCGTGTTCTGCATGCAGAACGGCCCCGGCTCGGAGAACGCCTATGGCGGCGTCGCGCAGGCCTACGGCGAATCGATCCCGCTGCTGGTGATTCCGCAGGGCTATCCGCGCCGCCTGGCGCACGTGCCGCCGAACTTCAACTCGACCATCGCCATGGCGCACGTCGCCAAGCACTGCGAGCCGATCACCAACGGCAAGGAGATCGCCAACATCATGCGGCGGGCCTTCAGCCTGCTGCGCAACGGCCGCGGCGCGCCGGTGATCGTCGAGCTGCCGGCCGACGCCTATGCCGAGGACGCGCCCGATCCGCTGAACTACGAGCCGGTGGTCGTCGCCCGCTCGATGCCCGACCCGGCGGCGGTCGCCGAGGCGGCCAAGGTGCTGATGGGCGCCAAGCGTCCGGTGATCTACGCCGGCCAGGGCGTGCACTGGGCCGAGGCCTATGCCGAGCTGCGCGAGCTCGCCGAGCTGCTGGCCATCCCGGTCTGCACCAGCCTCGAGGGCAAGAGCAGCTTCGACGAGACCCATCCGCTGTCGCTCGGCTCGGGCGGCCGCGCCTACCCCAAGGCGGTGCGCAGCTTCCTCGACCGCTCCGACGTCATCCTGGGCATCGGCTGCTCGTTCACCGAGACCAACTTCGGCATCTCCATGCCGTCGGGCAAGACGATCATCCACGCCACCCTGGACCCGGCGCATCTCAACAAGGACGTGCGCGTCCAGCACGGGCTGATCGGCGACGCCAAGCTGACCCTGGCCGCCCTGGTCGCCGCCTGCAAGGCAGCCGGCGCCAAGCCGCGCGACGCCGCGCCGGTCGCCGCCGAGATCAAGGCGATGGCCGACGAGTGGCTGAAGGAGTGGATGCCGAAGCTCACCAGCAACGACGCGCCGCTCAACCCCTACCGCGTGCTGTGGGACCTGCAGCACACGGTGGACGTCGCCAACACCATCATCACCCACGACGCCGGCAGCCCGCGCGATCAGCTGTCGCCGTTCTGGCGCACGACGCAGCCGCACACCTATGTCGGCTGGGGCAAGACCACCCAGCTCGGCTACGGGCTCGGCCTCGCCATGGGCGCCAAGCTCGCCTGCCCGGACAAGCTCTGCATCAACGTCTGGGGCGACGCGGCGATCGGCTTCACCGGCATGGACTTCGAGACCGCGGTGCGCGAGCGCATCCCGATCATGTCGATCCTGCTGAACAATTTCTCGATGGCGATCGAGCTGCACATCATGAAGGTGTCGACCGAGAAGTACCGCTCGACCGACATCTCGGGCGACTACGCCGCCATGGCCCGCGCCTTCGGCGGCTACGGCGAGCGGGTCACCCGGCCCGAGGACATCGTGCCGGCGATCCGGCGCGGCATCGAGCAGACCCAGAAGGGCGTGCCGGTGCTGCTCGAGTTCATCACCTCCAAGGAAGTGACGATCTCGGTTCCGAAGTAACCCGCAGGGAGGCCGGCATGGCGACGACGGTTCTGACGGCGACGGAGGAGCACGCGGTCGACGCCCATGACGGCCTCTGGATGGGCGCCGCCGACGCCGAGCGGATCACCGGCTGGACCCTGAAGCCCGAGGGCATGTGCCGCGACGAGCGCTGCGTGCCCCTGCCGGCCTCGGCCGTCCGGGACGGGGAGGTCGACGTCGAGGCCTTCTGGCGCAAGCGGGGCGGCCCGGTGATCGCAAGCACGGAGGGCGACGTCTTCGCCCTCGGCGCTCCGGCCGACGAGCGCAACGCCGCGCTCGAGGGCCTTCGGGCACCCGACTTCACCCTGCCCGACGTCGACGGCGTGCCGCGCACCCTGTCGCAGCTGCGCGGCCGCAAGGTGTTCCTCGTCACCTGGGCCAGTTGGTGAGGCTGCCGCTTCGACTTGCCCGTGTGGCAGACCCTCTTCGATGAGCTGAAGGACAAGGGCTTCATGGTCGTGGCGGTGGCCGAGGAGAGCCGCGGCGCCGATCATGCGCGGCCGTGGATCGAGCAGGCGAAGTCGGCCTACTGGCAGCTGATCGACACCGAGCACCGGCTGAGCGACCTCTACAATCTCGTGAACGTGCCGCAGGCGGTGTGGATCGACGAGAGCGGCACGATCGTGCGGCCGCCCGAGACCGCCGGCTCGACCGACCACTTCCGCCGCATGGACCTCGCGACGCGCACGATGTCGCCCGAGGACCAGGCGGCGCGCCTGGCCGCCCGCACGGCCTATCTCGACGCCGTGCGCGCCTGGGTGACGACCGGCAAGCATGCGCTGCCGGCCGATGCGGCGCGCGCCGCGCTGCCCAAGGTCACGGCGGAGATCGCCGAGGCCCGGGCCCGATTCCGGCTCGGCGTCTGGCTGCGCGACCACGGCCGCGCCACCGAGGGCGATCGCCAGATGGACATCGCGTCCAACCTTCATCCCGAGTCGTGGAGCATGTGGCGTCAGGCCGCCGATCTGCAGGAGGTCGGCAAGGCCTCGGGCCCAGGCTTCTGGGAGAGGGTGAAGGCACTGGGCGATCGGCTGTACTATCCGCCTCCCAGCCTGTAGCGGCGGCTCCGCATGGCCCCGCGCCGCAGGCCGGCAAAGGGGGCGCCATGAAGCTCGACTGGAACCATCTCGGCAGCCCGCGCGCCGACCGGCGGCACGGCAGCCGTGTCGAGATCACCGGCTGGCCGACCACCGTCCTGCCGGTCAAGTCGGCGCGGCACTTCCTGCTCACCGCCGAGCCGGGCTGCTGCCCGGGCTGCGTGCCGGCCAATCCGCTGGCCGTCGTCGAGGTGCGGGCGGCGCGGTTGATTGCGCTGGGACGTGGCACGCTGCGCCTGTCCGGCCGGTTGGTGGTCGAGCACGATCACGGCGACGGTTGGCGCTACCGGCTCGAGGAGGCACGGGCCGAGGGGGTCGGCCGTCGCGGCCTGCTGGCGGCGACCGCCTTGGCCGCTGTGCCGGCGGCCGCGATGCCGCTGGCGGCGCTCGCCCAGGTCACCGACGGAACCGCCGTCGACGCCCACAGCCACGCCGGCAACCTGACCCAGGCCAGCTACGGCTCGGGCTCGTTCTCGCCGGTCGCCGAGCCGATGCGCCAGGGCGGCGTCGCGGCGATCAGCCTCGCCATCGTCGCCGACTCGCCGGTCATCCGCCTGACCGACGGTCGGCTGCGCGCCACCCGCGATCCCAATCCGGGCGAGCTGCACACCTTCAGCGAGAAGGCCTTCGCCGCCCTGCACGCCCTGGCCGGCAGGCAGGCGATGCCGCTGCTCCGCACCGCTGCCGAGCTGCGCGCCGCGCGGTCCGGCCAGCCGTCGCTGATCGTCGCCTCGGAAGGCGCCGACTTCCTCGAAGGCCGGATCGAGCGTCTCGATCAGGCCTACCAGCGCTGGGCCCTGCGCCATCTGCAGCTGACGCACTACCGGCCCAACGAGCTGGGCGACATCCAGACCGAACCCAGCGTCAACGGCGGACTCACCGCCTTCGGTGCCGAGGTCGTGCGCCGCTGCAACACGCTCGGCATCGTGGTCGATGTCGCCCACGGCACCTTCGAGCTGGTGAAGAAGGCGGCGGCCGTGACGCGCAAGCCGCTGGTTCTGTCGCACACCTCGCTGACCGAGCGGCCGACCGCCTGGACGCGGTTGATCCTGCCCGACCATGCGCGGGCTGTCGCCGCCACCGGCGGCGTCATCGGCATCTGGCCGATCGTGCAGCTGTTCCCGACCATTGCCGCCTATGCCGGGGCCTTCGCGCGCATGGTCGACGTCGTCGGCATCGACCATGTCGGCCTCGGGACCGACCAGCTCGGCCTGCCGGGCGGCAGCAGCCTGCCCAGCTACGCCGACCTGCCGCAGCTCGCCGCCGCCCTGCGCGGCCGTTTCAACGCCGAGGAGACCGCCAAGCTGCTGGGCGGCAACTACCGCCGCGTGTTCGACGCCAGCCTGGCCTGACGCCATGGCGACGCTGCATTTCATCTGCGGCAAGGCCGGCGCGGGCAAGACGACCCTGGCCAGGTCGCTTGGCGCCAGCCTGCCGGCGGTCGTGCTCTGCGAGGACGAGTGGGTCAGCACGCTGGGCTTCGAGATCGCCTCGTTCGAGGACTTCGTCGCGGCCTCGCGGCGCTGTCGCGCCGTCATGAGGCCGCTGATCGCCGACATGCTGCGCCTCGGTCTCTCGGTCGTGCTCGACTTCGCCGGCAACACGCCAGGGGGCAGGCAATGGGTGCGCGATCTTGCCCAAGCCGCCGCCGCCCACTGCGTGCTGCACGTCATCGAGGCGAGCGACGCGCAATGCCTCGCCAACATCCATCGGCGCAACGTCGAGAAACCGCCCGGCATCTATTGGGGCCCGGTGGCCGACGAGATGTTTCACGCCGCGACCGCGTACTTCGTGCCGCCCACGGCCGAGGAGGGATTCGAGATCGTCGCGCACCCCGTCGCCGGATCGGTGTAGACTGATGATTGCATCGACAGGGGAGAAATCGCCATGCTGCGCAAGTTCACCGCCGAGTTGATCGGTACTGCCTGGCTCGTGCTGGGAGGCTGCGGCTCGGCCGTCCTGGCCGCCGCGTTTCCCAATCTCGGCATCGGCTTCGCCGGCGTGGCGCTGGCCTTTGGGCTCACCGTGCTGACCATGGCCTACGCGATCGGTCACGTGTCCGGCTGCCATCTCAATCCTGCGGTCTCGATCGGCCTGTGGGCCGGCGGTCGTTTCAGGGCCAGCGAGCTGCCGATCTACATCGCGGCCCAGGTGCTCGGCGCGATCGCGGGCGCGGCGATTCTCTACGTCATCGCCAGCGGCAAGGCGGGCTTCGACCTCGCAGGCGGTTTCGCCAGCAACGGCTATGGCGAGCACTCGCCGGGCGGCTACTCGCTGGGCGCCGGCTTCGTCTGCGAGATCGTCATGACCTTCGCGTTCCTGTTCATCATCCTCGGCTCGACGCACGGCTTCGCGCCCAAGGGCTTCGCGCCGATCGCCATCGGGCTCGGCCTGACCCTGATCCATCTCATCAGCATCCCGGTGACCAACACCTCGGTGAACCCGGCGCGCAGCACCGGTCCGGCGCTGTTCGTCGGCGGCTGGGCGCTCGGTCAGCTGTGGCTGTTCTGGGTCGGACCGGCGATCGGCGCAGTCCTGGCCGGCGTGGTCTATCGCTGGGTGGGCGGCGACGAGCCGCGACGGACCGAGGTTTCCGGCGAGCCCTGACGGCGGCGCCATCACACCTCCGTGAGTCGGACCTGCCCGCTGGCCCGGGCGGTGGCCCTCGGCTAGGGTCGCCGCCACAGTTCGCCTGCAATTCCAATCGACGGAGACCGCGATGGCTGTCCTCAACGTCAACGGCAAGTCCGTGACCACCAATGCCGACCCGCGCACGCCGCTCCTGTGGGTGCTGCGCGAGCAGCTCGGTCTCACCGGCACCAAGTACGGCTGCGGCATCGCCCAGTGCGGCGCCTGCACGGTGCACATCGACGGCGTCGCGACGCGCTCCTGCCAGGTGCCGCTGAACTCGGTGGGCAACAAGAAGGTCGTGACCATCGAGGCGCTGGCCGCCGACGGCAAGCTGAACAAGATCCAGGCGGCCTGGGTCGAGCTCGACGTGCCCCAGTGCGGCTACTGCCAGAGCGGCATGGTGATGGCGGCCACGGCGCTGCTCGCCGCCAAGCCCAATCCGACCGACGAGGAGATCGACGCGGCGATGACCAACATCTGTCGCTGCGGCACCTACCAGCAGGTGCGTCAGGCGATCCATGCCGCGGCCAAGGCGTGAGGGAGGGCTGACCATGACCGTCCAGACCCGGCTCGGCCGCCGCTCGGTAAAGCGTCGCGGCTTCCTCGTCGGCAGCGCCGCCGCCGCCGGCAGCTTCTCGCTCGGCTTCTCGTTCCCCTTCGCCTCGGCCCAGGCGGCCGAGGTCAAGGAGATCAATGCCTGGGTGGTGATCCATCCCGACGACAAGGTGGTGATCCGCATCGCCCGCTCCGAGATGGGGCAGGGCACGCTCACCGGCCTCGCCCAGCTGGTCGCCGAGGAACTCGGCTGCGACTGGAGCAAGGTCACCTGGGAGTATCCTACTCCGGGCGAGAACGTCCGCCGCAACCGCGTCTGGAAGAACTTCTCGACCGGCGGCAGCCGCGGCATCCGCGAGAGCCAGCAGTACGTCCGCGAGGGCGGCGCGATGGCGCGCGAGATGCTGATCGCCGCCGCCGCCAAGCAGTGGAACGTGCCGGCCGGCGAGTGCAAGGCGGCCAACAGCGTCATCACCCATCCGTCGGGCAAGAGCGTCACCTACGGCGCGGTCGCCGCGGCGGCGGCCCAGCTCGAGCCGCCCAAGGAGGTCAAGCTCAAGGACCCCAAGGACTGGACGATCGCCGGCAAGCCGCTGAAGCGCTTCGACACGGTCGACAGGGTCACCGGCAAGCAGATCTACGGCATCGACTTCACGATGCCCGGCATGCTGGTCGCCACCGTGCGCGCCTGCCCGGTGATCGGCGGCAAGCTCAAGAGCTTCGACGCCGCCAAGGTCGAGAAGATGCCCGGCGTGAAGAAGGTCGTGGCGATCGACGGCAACGCCGTCGCGGTGATCGCCGACTCCTACTGGCAGGCCCGCACCGCGCTCGCCGCCCTGCCCACCGAGTGGGATGTCGGCAAGCTGGGCGAGGTCCAGACCGAGACCATCAAGGCGATGCTCAAGGAAGGGCTCGACGCGCCCGAGGCCTTCGTCGGCAACAAGGCGGGCGACGCCAAGGCGGCGATCGCCGGCGCCGCCAAGAAGGTCACGGCCACCTATGCCTTCCCGTACCAGCACCACGTCACGATGGAGCCGATGAACGCCACCGCGCGCGTCACGACCGACAAGTGCGAGGTCTGGTGCGGCACCCAGAACGGCGAGGCGGCGCTCGCCGCGGCCTCTGAGGCTTGCGGCCTGCCGGTCGCCCAGTGCGAGGTCTACAAGCTGATGCTGGGCGGCGGCTTCGGGCGGCGCGGCCGCGCCGACTACGTGCGCCAGGCGGTGCTGATCGCCAAGGAAATGCCGGGCACGCCGATCAAGATGATCTGGTCGCGCGAAGAGGACATGACGCACTGCCAGTACCATCCGACGACGATGTGCAAGCTGACCGGCGGCCTCGACGCGCAAGGCAACCTGGTGGGCCTGCAGGTGCGCATCTCGGGGCAGTCGATCCTAGCCTCGCTGCTGCCGCAGAACCTGGTCAACGGCATGGATCCGGCGACCTTCCAGGGTCTGATGCAGACCGGCGCCGAGGCGACCTACGGCTACGACATCCCGAACCTGATGATCGATCACGCCATGCGCAACCCGCACATCACGGCGGGTTTCTGGCGCGGCGTGAACGTCAACCAGAACGCCGTCTACATGGAATGCTTCATGGACGAGCTGGCCGAGGCGGCCGGCCAGGATCCGCTGGCCTTCCGGCTGAAGTACCTCAAGCCCAAGTGGGCGGCGGTGCTCAAGGCGGCGGCCGACAAGGCGGGCTACGGCAAGCCGCTGCCGGCCGGCCACTTCCACGGCATCGCCCAGGTCATGGGCTACGGCAGCTACGTCGCCGGCGTCGCCGAGGTCTCGGTCAGCCCCGACGGTCAGCTCAAGGTCCACAAGATCACCGCGGCGACCAACCCGGGCCACGTCGTCAACCCGGCGCAGATCGAGCGCCAGGTCGCCGGCTCGTTCGTCTATGGCCTGTCGGCGGCGCTGTACGGCGAGATCACCGTCAAGGACGGGGCCGTCGAGCAGACCAACTTCGACAGCTACAACGTGATGCGCATGGACGAGATGCCCCAGGTCGAGACCGTGCTGGTGCCGACCCTGGACTTCTGGGGCGGCGTCGGCGAGCCGACCATCGCCGTCGCGGCGCCGGCGGTGCTGAACGCCATCGCCAAGGCGACCGGAAAGCGGGTGCGCGAGCTGCCGCTGATGCATCACGAGCTCAAGAAGGGCGCCTGATGCGAGGGGCGCGGCGGCCTCGACTGGCCGCCCTGCTCGCGATCCCGGTGGCCGCGGCGGCGCTGCCGGCCGTCGCGGCCGAAGCGCCGCCGGGCGCCAGCGCCTGCACGGGCTGCCACGCCTCCGCCAAGCTCGCCGACTCGGCGTTGCCGCGCATCGTCGGCCGCCCGGCCGCCGACATCGCCGCGTCGCTGCGCGGCTTCCGCAGCGGCGCCGTGCCGTCCACGGTGATGGGCCGCATCGCCAAGGGCTTCGACGACACGCAGATCGAGGCCATCGCGGTGTGGTTCGCCGCCCAGCCGGAGTAGAACGATGGCGCACCGCCGCACGTTCCTGAAGCTCGGCGCGGCCGCGGCGCTGGCGCCGGCCGTGGCCTCGGCCCAGGGCGGCGGCGCGGGCAGGGTCGTGGTGATCGGCGGCGGTTTCGCCGGCGCCACGGCGGCGCGCGCCTTGAAGGCGTTGCAGCCGTCGCTGGCGGTGACCCTGGTCGAGCCCGAGCCGCTGTTCACCGCCTGTCCGTTCAGCAACGAAGTGCTGGCCGGCTTGCGCACGCTGCCGCAGCAGCAGTTCGGCTACGACGCCGTGAAGAAGACGGGCGTGACGCTGGCGCAGACGGCGGCGACCGCGATCGACCCGGCGGCGCGCACCGTCAGGCTGGCCGACGGCAACACGCTGTCGTGGGACCGCCTGGTCATGGCGCCCGGCATCGACATCCGCTGGGACGCCCTGCCGGGCTACGACCCGGCGGCCGCCGAGCGCATGCCGCATGCCTGGAAGGCGGGGGCGCAGACCCTGCTGCTGCGCCGGCAGCTCGAGGCGATGGAGGATGGCGGGCTGGTCGTGATGTCGGCGCCGGCCAATCCCTTCCGCTGCCCGCCCGGTCCCTACGAGCGCGCCAGCCTGATCGCCTGGTGGCTGAAGGCCAACCGGCCGAAGTCGAAGCTGCTGCTGCTCGACGCCAAGGATGCCTTCTCCAAGCAGCGCCTGTTCCAGAACGCCTGGGCCGCGCTCTACCCTGGCCTCGTCGAATGGGTGCCGCTGTCGCAGGGCGGCAAGGTGACCGCGGTCGATCCGGCGACCCTGACGCTCAAGACCGACTTCGCCAGCCACACGGCGGCGGTCGCCAACGTCATCCCGCCGCAGAAGGCCGGCGCCATCGCCGCCCAGGCCGGCGTCGCCGACCGCACCGGCTGGTGCCCGGTCGAGCCAGTCGCCTTCGAATCGACCCTGCAGCCCGGCATCCACGTGCTGGGCGACGCCGCCATCATGGGCGGCATGCCGAAGTCGGCCTTCGCCGCCAATGGCCAGGCCAAGGTCTGTGCCGCCGCGATCGTGGCGCTGCTGGCCGGGCGTCCGGCGCAGCCGCCGATGCTGATCAACACCTGCTACAGCCTGGTGGCGCCCGACTACGGGATCTCGATCGCCGGCGTCTACCGGCCCGACAAGGGCCTGCTCGCCGACGTGCCCGGCGCCGGCGGCATCAGCCCGCTCGACGCTTCGAGCGAGTTTCGCGGCCAGGAGGCACGCTATGCCGAGAGCTGGTTCCGCACCCTCACGGCCGAGGTCTTCGGCTGAGCCATGCGGGCGGGCCTGCTGGCGATCGTGCTGTCGGCGAGCGCAATCGTCAGCGCCGCCGCGTCGGCCGAGGACGGACTGGCGACGCCGCTCGCGCCTGCAGGCGATCCGGCGCGCGGCCGCGCCATCGTCGCCAACCGTACCGTCGGTCTCTGTCTGCTGTGCCACAGCGCGCCGATCGCCGAGGAGCGCTTCCAGGGCAATCTGGCGCCCAGCCTGGCCGGCGCCGGCACGCGCTGGAGCGAGGCCCAGTTGCGCCTGCGCATCGTCGACGCGGCGCGGCTCAACCCCGACACGATCATGCCGCCTTACTTCCGGACCGAGGGCTTGGTACACGTCGCCAGGCCGTTCGCCGGCCGGACCTTGCTCTCGGCCCAGCAGGTCGAGGACGTCGTGGCCTGGCTGGCGACCCTGAAGGATTGAGCGATGATCCGACTGACGAGACGCCAGGCGATCGTTGCGACGCTCGCCGTGACCGTGCTGCCGGCCGCCGCCGCGAGGGCGACGCAAGAGGCGATGGCCGAAGCCATCCGCGAGGTCACGCGCGGCGCGCCGCTGATCGAGGGCAAGGTGCGGCTCGACCTGCCGCCCCTGGTCGAGAACGGCAACGCCGTGCCGCTGACCGTCGCCGTCGACAGCCCGATGACGGCGGCCGATCACGTGCGCGCCATCCATGTCTTCAACGAGAAGAACCCGCAGCCGCGCGTCTTCGACGCCCGCCTGTCGCCGCGCAACGGCCGCGCCGAGATCGCGACCCGCATCAAGCTCGGCGATTCGCAGCGCATCGTCGCGATCGCCGAACTCAGCGACGGCAGCTTCCACACCGCCTCGGCCGACGTCATCGTCACCCTGGCGGCCTGCCTGGAGGACCTGACGTGAGCAACGTGCTGGTCAACGCGCCGAAGGCGGCGAAGCCCGGCGAGGTCGTCGAGGTCAAGGCGCTGATTCTCCATCCGATGGAGACCGGCTTCCGGCCGGGCACCAACGGCCGCATCATCCCGCGCAACATCATCGAGCGCTTCGTCGCCACCTGGAACGGCGAGGAAGTGTTCAGCATGGCCTTCTCGCCGGCGATCGCCGCCAATCCTTTCGTTTCCTTCTTCTTCGCCGTCGGCAAGGAGAGCGGCACCCTGCGCCTGCGCTGGACCGGCGACGAGAGCTTCGCCGCCGAGCAGCAGGTCGCCATCGCCGTGGGATGAGGGCGGGGGCTCTCGGGCTCGGCCTCGCGGTCCTGTTGGCGGCCGGCCTCGCGCTGGCCCAGGCGGCCCCCGAGCCGCGCCGCTCCGGCTATCAGGACATGGGCGAGGCGCTGCGCCGCATGCAGGACGATCCGGCCGCCAATCCCGGCATGCTGTTCGTCCAGCTCGGCCGCAGCCTGTGGGACAAGCCGGCCGGCCGCGCCGACAAGGCCTGTGCCGGGTGTCACTCGCTGGAGCAGATGAAGGGCGTGGCCGCCCGCTATCCGGCCGTGCCGGCGGGCGCCGACCAGCCGGTCGATCTCGAGGGCCGCATCAACCTTTGCCGCACGACGCAGCAGCAGGCCGAGCCGCTGCCGCTCGAGAGCCAGGACCTGCTGGCGCTGGCCGCCCTGGTCGCCGTCCAGTCGCGCGACCTGCCGATCGCGCCGCCCGATGATCCGCGGCTCGCCGCGGCGCGCGAGCGCGGCGCGGCCCTGTGGCGGCTGCGCCAGGGCCAGCTCAACCTGTCGTGCGCCAATTGCCACGACGACAATGCCGGCCGGCGGCTGGCCGCGGCCACCATCCCGCAGGCCCATCCCACCGGCTATCCGATCTATCGCCTGGAATGGCAGGCGCTGGGCTCGCTGCAGCGCCGGCTGCGCAACTGCCTGACCGGCATGCGCGCCGAGGCGCCGCCCTACGGCACGCCGGACTACGTCGCGTTGGAAGCCTGGCTGATGGCGCGGGCCGCCGGCATGCCGCTCGAGTCGCCGGCCGTGCGGCCCTGACGGGCTACTTCACGCCGCCGGCGGCCAGTCCCTGGACGATCTCGCGCTGGATCAGCACGGTCAGCAGCAGCACCGGCAGCATGACGATGATCGCGGCGGCGGCCAGGGGCCCCCAGGCGAAGCTCTCGAAGGTCAGCATGTTGTAGACCGCGACCGGCATGGTCCGGGTGGTGCGGCCGGCGAACACCGCGCCGAAGATGAAATTGTTCCAGGAATAGATGAACGACAGGATGGCGCCGACCACGATGCCCGGCCGGGCGAGCGGCAGCGCGACGTAGCGGAACGCCTGCCACAGGGTGGCGCCGTCGATGCGCGCCGCCTCCTCGAGCTCCTGCGGCAGGGTCTCGAAGAAGCCGATCATGATCCACACCACGATCGGCAGGGTGATCACCATGTGGGTCAGCGCGATCGGCCACACCGTGCCGATCAGCCCGAGCATCTGGAACAGGGTGAACAGCGGGATCAGGTAGGACAGGCCGGGCGTCATGCGGCTGAGCAGCAGCAGGCCGGCCAGGCCGTGCGCCCGCGCCTTGGCGATCCCGTAGCCGGCCGGCACGCCGAGCAGCAGGGCCACCAGGGTGGCGCTGCCGGTGACCTGCACGCTGTTCCAGAAGTACAGGAACATCGGGCTTTCCTCGAACACGTGCCGGAAATTGTCGAGGGTCGGCTCGTCGGGCCAGAAGACCGGCGGCCAGGCGGTGTTGTCGACGTCGTACTTGAGCGACAGCGACAGCATCCAGAAGAACACGAACAGGCAGGGCGCCAGCAGCACGGCGACCGACAGCGCCAGCCCGGCCTTGCCGGCCAGCTTGCGCAGCCGGCGGCGCCGGCGCAGGGCGGCGTTCGCGCTCACGCCCTCACGCCCACTTGGCCTTCTGGCGCGCCCACAGCAGCACCAGCGACAGCGCCACGATGATGGCGAAGAACACCACGACGACGGCCGAGGCCGTGCCGATCTGGTTGTAGGCGAAGGCCTGGGCGTAGAGGTAGACGTTGAGCGTCTCCGAGGCGGTGCCGGGGCCGCCGTTGGAGATCACCCAGATGGTCTCGAAGGCCTTCAGCGAATCGATCGTGCGGATGATCATGGCGACCACCAGGAAGGGCAGCACCAGCGGGTAGGTGATCTTCCAGAACATCTGCCAGGCCGAGGCGCCGTCGATCAGGGCCGCCTCGTAAGGCTCGCTGGGCAGCGAGGCCAGCCCGCCCAGCACGATGATCATGACGAACGGCGTCCACAGCCAGATCTCGACCAGGATCAGGCTGGGGATCACCGTGCTGGTGGCGAACACCCATTGCGACGGCGGCAGCCCGACCAGGCTCAGCAGGTAGTTCAGCACGCCGAGCTGCGGATGGAACATCATGGTCCAGATCAGCGACACCGCGACCGGCGTCGCCATCATCGGCATGATGAACAGGGTGCGATAGAAGCCGCGGCCGCGGAACTTCTTGTGGAACACCAGGGCGGCGAGGGTGCCCAGCACCAGCGGCAGGAACACCGCCAGCACCGTGAAGTAGAAGGTGTGCCCGATCGCCTCCAGGAAGCGCCGGTCGGTCGCCAGGTTGAGGTAGTTGTCGAGGCCGATGAACGCCCGGGCGCTGCCGATGTGCCAGTCGTTGAAGCTCATCCACACCGTGAACAGCCACGGAAAGATGATCACCCCCGTGCACACGACCAAGGCCGGCCAGACGAAGCCGAGATAGGGTCGGAGCCGACGGCGGTCGCCGCCCGCCGTCGCCGTCATGCCCGCCGATATGTCCGCCCCGGCCATCCTCACGCCACCCTGACCACTCGTCCCGGCTGAGGCCTCAGGTCTGCTCGCTCTTGTCGAGGATCGGCTTGAACTCGGCGGTGGCACGCTTGAGCTCGGTCGCCGGATCGGCGCCGCCCAGCATGTTGGTCAACGCCGTGCCGATGGTGTCGCGGAACTGCGTCACCGGCACGATCACCGGCAGGCCGGGCATCGAGATCGGCGCGCAGGCCGCGGCGCAGTCGGCCCACTCCTTGGGGATGGTCAGCCCGGCCAGCACCTTCGGGTCCTTGAGCGGTGCGGTGCGGAACGGCACGCCGCCGCCGGTCTGCAGCATGCGGGCGGTCATTTCGCGCCCGGTCATCCACAGTGCCGCCAGCCAGGCCGCCTCCTTCTTCGTGGAGGCCGCCGGGATCGCCGCGCCGCCGCCGAAGAACACCGAGTGATGCGCCTTCGGTCCGGCCGGCGGCGCGATGTAGCCGACCTTGCCGACGACCCGGCTCTTGGTCTTGTCTTCGGCCGGCGGCGCGAAGCCGATTCCGTCGAGCCAGATCGCCGCCCGGCCCTGCATGAACAGGCCCTGGCATTCGTTCCAGTTGAAGCCGGTGACGCCTTGCGGCGCGTAACCGGTCAGGATCTTCTTGTAGTACTCGGCGGCGGCGATGGCCTCGGGCGTGTCGGTGATCAGCTGCGGCGGGTTGCCTTTGGTCGTCTCCTGGCCCCAGCCCGACAGGTACTGGGTGTAGAGCGGTACGTTGGCGTTGCGCAGGCCGCGTCCGACATAGCCCGCGATGCCGGCCGCCGGATCGTTCAGCTTGGCCGCCGCCGCCATCATCTCGTCCATGGTCTTTGGCGGCTGCACGCCCTTCTTCGCGAACAACTCCTTGTTGTAGTAGACCATGAAGTAGTCGACGAACATCGGCAGGCTGGTGATCTTGCCGTCGCTCTGCGTGGCGTAGTCCCAGCCCGGCTTGGAGATGTCGTCGAACTCGAAGCTCGCCGGCATCATCTGCGGATCCTTGGTCCACGCCGTGACGTCGAGCAGCCACTTCGCCTTCTCGAACTGCCGCTTCTGGACGTGATAGGCGATGTTGAACAGGTCGAAGGACGGCTTGCCCGAGTTCAGCTCGATGGCGACCTTCTGGCGCGCCTGCTGCTCGGGAATGATCTCCAGCCCGATCTTGATGCCGCTGAGCTCCTCGAACTCCTTCTGGTGCTTCTTCACCAGGTCTGCACGCGGCCCGGTCTCCATCATGATCTCGATCGCCTGGCCCTTGAAGCGCTGCCAGTTGAAGGCGCCGCCCTGGGCGAAGGCCGTCACCGTGCTGAGCGCCGGCGCGGCGAGACCGCCGAGCGCCGCCGCTCCCTTGAGCGTGGACCGGCGCGAGATCGAACGACGAATCATCCAGCTTCCTCCAGAGACTGCCGCTTGGGCCGCGGGCTTGGTTGCGCGCACGGTAGTTCAAGCACCTCGCGGCGTCACCTGCGGGAGCGGATTATTCTCCCGGGAGGGCACAGAAGAGATGGATGTTCCGTGCCTGCGAAAGGTTTTGACAGGCCCGCCCAGAGGCGGCACCGCTTCCGCACCATGGACTCGATTGACCGCAAGATCGTCGCCCTCCTCCAGGAAGATGCCAACCTCTCCCTGGCCCAGATCGCCCACCGGGTCGGCCTGTCCCAGAGCCCGTGCTGGAAGCGCATCCAGCGGCTCGAGAAGGCCGGCGTCATCCTGCGCCGGGTGGCGATCATCTCGCCCGAATCGATCGGCATGGGCCTCACCGTGTTCGTCTCGATCGAGACCGGCGACCATTCCTCGGCCTGGCTGTCGAAGTTCGCCCAGACCGTGACGGCGATGCCCGAGGTCATGGAATTCCATCGCATGGCCGGCGACATCGACTACATGCTGCGCGTGGCGGTCCCCGACATGCAGGCCTACGACGCCTTCTACAAGAAGCTGATCGACACGATGCCCTTGAAGAACGTCACGTCGCGCTTCTCGATGGAGCGTATCAAGTCGACGACCGCCTACCCGATCAACGTCGACCGCGGCGGGCGCGACACGCGCAAGCGCTGACCGCGTCGCCTCCAGCGTCCGGAACCGCACGCGACGCCGGACGTTGCGATGGGCGTGACCACCACGCTCTTGAACGGCCGCCACGGCGGTCCGTCCTCCGGTCGTTCCCTGCGCGCCTTCGCGGCCGTCGCCTGCGGCTACTGGACCGCTCCCGGATCGCGTGCCGCGGCCTGGACCCTCACGGCCGGCATGGTGCTGTTCGGCGCCATCAACGTCGGCGTCGCGCTCTGGGTCAATCTGTGGAACCGCGACTTCTTCAACGCCCTCGAGAAGCGCGACACGTCGCGCCTGGTCGAGCAGCTCTACGTGCTGGCGGCGATCGTCGTGACCGGGGGCGTGGCGGTCGCCATCCATCTGCACATCCGTCGCCGCCTGCAGATCGGCTGGCGCGCCTGGCTGACTCGCACGACCTGCCGGCGCTGGTTGCACGATGGCCGGCAGTACCAGCTCGGCCTGCTGGCCGAGGATTGCGACAATCCCGACGGCCGCATCGCCGAGGACATCCGGGTCGCCAGCGAGCTCGCCGTCGAGTTCGCCCAGACGCTCCTGCAGTGCATCCTGCAGCTCGTCACCTTCCTCGGCGTGCTGTGGGTCCTGTCGGGCTCGCTGCCGGTGCGCCTCGGCGGGCTCGAGTTCGCGCTGCCCGGCTACATGGTGTGGGCGGCCGTCCTCTACGCGCTGTTCGGCTCGATCGTGACCTATGCGCTGGGCCGCGGCCTGATCGATGCCGGCAACGTCCGGCAGTCGCGCGAGGCCGACCTGCGCTCGGTGCTGATCCGCGCCCGCGAGAACGCCGAGGGCATCGCCCTGATGCGCGGCGAGGCCGACGAGCGCGGCCGCCTGCACGCCGCGCTGCGCGACCTGCGGGGCGCGTGGCACGCCCAGACGCGCGGCCAGGGCAGCCTGGCGCTGCTCACCAGCGCGTTCGGCTACCTCGCGCCGGTGGTGCCGCTGGTCATCGCCCTGCCGCGCTTCCTGTCCGGCGACCTGCAGCTCGGCGGCCTGATGCAGACCGCCCAGGCCTTCTCGAGCGTGCAGTGGGCGCTGTCGTGGATGATCGACAATTTCCCGCGCTTCGCCGAGTGGCGGCCCTCGACCGATCGGGTCGTGCATCTGCATGCCGCGCTGAGCGATCTCGAGGAGACGGCGGCGAGCGACGGCCGGCGGATCGCGGTGCTGCCCGGAACAACCGATCGCCTGGTGCTGCGCGAGCTCGGCCTGGCGCGGCCCGACGGCGCCACCCTGGTGGCCGAGGCGGCGGTCGAGATCGCGCCCGGCGAGCGTGTCCTGATCCGCGGCCAGTCGGGCAGCGGCAAGAGCACCATCCTGCGCGCCGTCGCCGGCGTCTGGCCGTGGGGCCGCGGCACCATAGAGCTGCCGGCCGCCTCGATCGCCTTCATGCCGCAGAAGCCCTACTTCCCGCTCGGCACCTTGCGCGACGTGCTGCTCTATCCGCGGGCGCCGGCCGAGGCGGACGACGAGGTCCTGCGCGAGTCCCTGCACGCGGTCGGGCTCGACCACCTGCGCGGCCGTCTCGACGAGGTCGAGCGCTGGGACCACATCCTGTCCGGCGGCGAGCAGCAACGGGTCGCCTTCGCGCGGGTCCTGATCCATCGCCCGGCCTGGGTGTTCATGGACGAGGCGACGTCGGCGCTCGACGAGGCCGGCCAGGCCAACGTCCTGCGCCTGCTCGCCGAGCGCCTCCCCGACACCGCCGTGGTCAGCATCGGCCATCGCCCCGGCCTCGAGGAATTCCATACGCGCGTCCTGGTGCTCGAGCCGGGCCAGGCCGGCGCGGCGCTGCGGCCGCATGCGGCGCGCCGGCGGCCGCTGCGCGAGATCTACCGCGCCATGGCCGCCGCCAGCCGCGCCGCACCGCAGGCGGGCGGCTTCTGGTCGAGCCTGCGCCAGACTCTGGCCGGGCGGTAGGCGGGCCGGCGTGCTAGGCTGCCGGCCGCGCAATCTTCCCAGCCGCCGGAGCCACCGCCATGACCGTGCACGTCCTGAAGCCCAGCCAGGTCGCGAACCTGCGTTCCAACGTGTCGCCGGAGGAGTGGCAGGCGCGCGTCGATCTCGCCGCCTGCTACCGCCTGATCGACCTCTACGGAATGTCGGACCTGATCGCCAACCACATCTCGATGCGCGTGCCGGGCGAGAAGGACGCCTTCCTGATCAACGCCTACGGTATGCTCTACGAGGAGATCACCGCCTCGAGCCTGCTCAAGATCGACCACGAGGGCAACGTCCTGGCCAAGCCCGACTTCGGCGGGCTGGAGTACGGCGTCAACCGGGCCGGCTTCGTGATCCACAGCGCCATTCACATGGCCAAGCCGGACGTCGACTGCGTGATCCACACCCACACCTGGGCCGGCATGGCGGTGTCGACCATGGAATGCGGCCTGCTGGCCAACACCCAGACCTCGATGCGCTTCGCCCATATCAGCTACCACGACTTCAACGGCGTCGTGCTCGACCTCGCCGAGCGCGAGTCGCTGGTGAAGAACCTGGGCGACAACAACGCCATGATCCTGCGCAACCACGGCCTGCTGACCACCGGCCGCACCATTCCCGAGGCGTTCAACGCCATGCATCGCCTCGAGCTCAGCTGCAAGACGCAGCTCGCGGCGATGTCGTGCAACACCAGGCTGATCGACGTGCCGGCGGACGTCGTCGAGGCGACCTACCAGAACTACCAGCCGCACGTCCGCCGCCCGTTCGGCGTGCTCGACTGGCCGGCGCTGCTGCGCAAGCTCGACCGCATCGATCCGAGCTTCCGCGACTGACGGCGGCCCGCGCCATGGCCGACGGCGAGACCTACGCCCAGCGTCCGGCGATCCGCGGCACCCGCCACATGGTGTCGGCCGGCCACTACGGCGCGGCGCATGCCGCCTTCGCCGTGCTCGAAGCCGGCGGCAACGCCGTCGACGCGGCGGCGGCGGGCGGCATCGCGCTCGCCGTGCTGCAGCCCGACATCGTCAACGTCGCGGGCGTCGCGCCGATCCTGGTGCGCCCGGCCAGCGGCGAGGTCGTGAGCATCGCCGGCCTCGGCGGCTGGCCGGCCGCGGCCGACGTCGAGGTCTTCGTGCGCGAGCATGGCGGGCGCATCCCGGAGAGCCTGCTGCGCACCGTCGTGCCGGCCGCGCCCGACGCCTGGATCACCGCCCTCGAGCGCTTCGGCACCATGGGCTTCGGCGAGGTCGTGCAGGCGGCGATCCGCTTCGCCGACGACGGCTTCCCGATGTATCCGCTGCTTGCCGACATGATCGCGGCGCGCGCCGGCAAGTACGCCCGCTGGCCCTCCAATGCCGCGATCTTCCTGCCCGGCGGATCGGCGCCGCGGGTCGGCGAGCTGTTCGTCCAGAAGGACCTGGCCCGCACCCTGCGCTACATGGCCGACGAGGAGGCCGCCGCGCGCGGTCGCGGCGGCGATCGCCGGGCCGGCCTGCAGGCGGCGCGCGACGCCTTCTATCGCGGCGACATCGCGCGCGCGATCGCGGCCTTCCATCGCGAGCAGGGCGGCTGGCTGTCGGCCGACGATCTGGCGTCGTATCGCTCGCCGGTCGAGCGCGCGACCTCGGTCCGCTTCCTCGGCACCGACGTCTACACCTGCGGCGCGTGGTGCCAGGGTCCGGTGCTGGGCCAGGCGCTGAACATCCTCGACGCGGACAGGCTGAGCGCTGCGGGCCATAACAGCGCCGACTACCTGCACATCCTTGTCGAGGCGCTCAAGCTCGCCTTCGCCGATCGCGAGGCCTTCTACGGCGATCCCGAGCATGTCGAGGTGCCGCTCGCCGGCCTGCTCGACGCCGACTATGGCCGCGCCCGCCGCGCCCTGATCGATCCGGCGCGCGCGACGCCCGGGATGCCGGCGCCTGGCCGGCCGCCGGGCGGTGCGCCACCCTCGCCGGGCGTCGCGGCAGCCTTGCAGCGCGACGGCGTTCCCGCCGGCCCGCCGCGCGACACGTCCTACATCTGCGTGGTCGACCGCTGGGGCAACACCGTCTCGGCGACGCCGAGCGACGTGTCCTTCGAATCGCCGGTGGTGCCCGGCACCGGGCTGGTGCCGTCGTCGCGCGGCTCGCAGTCGTGGACCGCGGCCGGCCATCCCAGCCGGGTGGCGCCGGGCAAGCGGCCGCGGCTGACGCCGAGCCCGGCGCTGGCCGTCGCGCCCGGCCGCTTCGTGCTGCCCTTCGGCACGCCGGGCGGCGACGTGCAGCTGCAGGCGATGGCTCAGGTGCTGCTCAACATGCTGCTGTTCGGCATGGATCCGCAGGACGCCGTCGAGCACCCCAGGGTGGCCACCTACAGCTTCCCCGACAGCTTCGAGCCGCACGAAGAACTGCCCGGCCGCCTGTGCGTGGAAGCGCGCATCCCGCCCACCGTCGGTGACGACCTCGCCGCGCGCGGCCATCAGGTCGCGTGGTGGCCGGAGCGCATCTGGCGCGCCGGCGCGGTCTGCGCCATTCATGCCGACTTGGCGAGCGGCATCCTGACCGCCGGCGCCGATCCGCGCCGGCCGGGCTACGCGCTGGGCTGGTGAGCTACAGCACCTCGTGGAAGCCGATCGCCACCCCGTCCGGGGCGCGGGTGGCGACGCCGACGAAGGTCGAGGTCTCGAGCCAGCGCAAGGTCGGCTCGCTGGTCTCGAAGCGCGGCGCGGTGCGGAAGCGGTAGCTGTCGAGCGGCACCGCCTCGCCGCGCGACATGCGCGCCACGACCTCCGGGCTGGCGACCCGCAGGCCCTCGTTCTGCACGTAGATCAGGGCGCCGCTGCGCGCCCGGATGGTGTAGCGCGCCACCACCTCGATGGTGCCGTCGGGGCGCACGATCTGCCAGTCGGCGCCGCCCGGCAGGATCTCGCCGACCAGGCGCGGCCCGTGCACCTCGCCGCCCAGGATGTCGATGATGCGGCGATGGCCGCGCGCCGTGGTGCCGAGATCCTGGATCGGCGCCACCCGCGCCTTGATGGCGAAGGCGAAGCGCAGGGCCGGCGCGGTGGCGATGAACTGATCGATATTGTTACCTTGAGTCACGTCCTGCTCCCCCTTGATCTCGAGTCGGCCGCGTCGAGCGCGACCGCGAGGCCGGGCCAGTCTGCCTCGCCGCCGACCAGCCGTCGCCGGTTGTCGTGCGCCACGGCGCGAAATCGCTGCAAGGCGGCGCGCGAGCCAAGGGCTCCGGTGTCGATCGCGAGATGTTCCTCGAGCAACCGCTGCCGGAAGCCGATGGCGGTCTCGCGGCCCCAGATCGCGGCATTCAGCTCGGCGTTCCCCATTAGGGAGAAGCGATGAAGGTTCGCCGACCCCACGGTCAGCCACTGGTCGTCGACGATCATCAGCTTGGAATGTACGTGGACGGGGGACCGTCGCCCGTCGGCGGCGCGTCCGTAGAGGCCGGCCAGGGTGAAGCGGGGACAGGCGAGCAGGGGCGCCAGCGGGGCCAGCGCATGCGTCGTCGGCGCCACCAGGGCGACCTCGACCCCGCGCTGCAGCGCAGCCGCCAGCGCCTCGACGATCTCCGGCACCTCGACGTGCTGGTTCTCGAGGTAGATCGCTTCGCGCGCGGCGCCGAGCGCGGCAAGGTACTGCGCCAGGATCGTGCGCTCGCCGTCGGGCATGGTGCGCTGGATCTGCACCTCCGACAGGCCGGCCGGCGGCGGTGGCCGGACCGCGCGCCGGGTGCCGTCCCAGCGCTGCTCGAAGTTGCGCTGCACGTCGGCCACGGCCGGGCCGGACAGCGCGATGTATAGGTCGTGATTTTCGCCGTCGCCGCCATGCCCCGGCACGGCCAGCGAATGCGGGTTGAGGTTGAGGCCGCCCAGGAAGGCCATGGCGTCGTCCTCGCCGGCATCGATCAGCCAGCTCTTCTGGTGCTGGCAGAAGCCCGGCCGGGCGCGATCGAACCGCACCTGCAGCGACGGCGCCTGAACGCGCAGCAGGGCGAGATGGTCCGGGGCGCCCCAGAAGGCGTTTTCCCGAAGGTAGGCCGTGCTGTCGTCGGGCTGCCAGAAGATCAGGCGCACGTCGATCCCACGCCGCGCCGCTTGCTCCAGCACGGCGAGCGGCGGGCCGCGGCCGTCGGGCATCTCGAAGGTCGACCACAGGAAGGTGATGGTGGCCCAGACGCTGCGCCGCGCCGCCTCGATGGCCTGGCAGAGCCGCCGGAAGGCCGCCACGCCGTCGAGCAGCAGCTCGACCCTGTTGCCCGCGCGCAGCGGGTAGGGCGAGGCGGCGATCGCGGGCACCGAGGAGGCTTGGGCTGGCGGCACGGCAGCGGCTAGTCTACGCGGGTCCGTTCCGCTTCCGGAGTCCCGCATGAACAAGGTCCTGTCGGCCGCGCTCGCCCTGCTGCTCCTGCCCGTCGCGGCGCTTCCCGGCGTCGCCCTGGCCGACGATTGGCCGAGCAAGCCCGTCACCGTGCTCATGGGCTTTCCCGCCGGCTCGGGCGTCGACGTCGTGGCCCGCATGCTGCAGCCTTCGCTGGAAAGTTCGCTCGGCCAGCGCCTGGTGCTCGACTACAAGACCGGCGCCGGCGGCAACGTCGCGTCGGAGGTCGTGGCCAATGCCAAGCCCGACGGCTACACCTTCCTGCTCGGCACGGCGGCGACGCACGGCGTCAATCCGGCGCTCTATCCCAAACTCGCCTTCGACGTCGAAGCCGATTTCACGCCGATCTCGACCCTGGTCGACGTCTCGAACGTGCTGACGATCAATCCCAAGGTGATCGACGCGACCACCGTCGCCGACTTCATCGCCAAGGTGAAGGCCGCGCCCGGCAAGTACAACTACGCCTCGACCGGCAACGGCACCGGCACGCACCTCGCTTTCGCCGAGTTCAACGCCAAGGCAGGGCTCGACATGGTGCACGTGCCCTATCGCGGCGGCCCCGACGCCATCCAGGCGGTGCTGAAGGGCGACGTCTGCTGCATCTTCAACCAGGTCCAAACCATCCTGCAGCAGTGGCGCGCCGGCCAGGTGCGGCTCCTCGGCGTGACGACCAAGAGGCGCGTGGCGGCGATCCCCGACGTGCCGACGATCGACGAGGCCGGGTTGCCCGGCTACGAAAGCTACACCTGGTTCGCGATCTTCGGTCCCAAGGGGCTCGATCCGGCGGTGGCGCAGAAATTCAACCTCGCCATCAAGGCGGCGCTCGAGGACCCCGAGACGCAGAGGAAGCTGGCCGAGCTCGGCAACACGCCGCGCTACGAGACCCTGGCGCAGTTCCGCGAGACGGTGAGGCGCGATCGCGCCCACTGGGCCGACGTGGTCAAATCGGTCGGCGCCAAGGTCGATTGAAGGGCAAGGGGAGACAGATGCAGCGCAGCACCGGACGAATCCTGACGACGCATGTCGGCAGCCTGCCGCGCAATGCCGTCCTGACCGACCTGCTGATCCGCGAGGAGGCGGGCGAGGCGATCGACAAGGCCGAGCTGGCGCGCCAGAGCGAGGCCGCGGTGCGCCACGTCGTGGCGCAGCAGATCGCGGCCGGCGTCGACATCGTCAACGACGGCGAGCAGCCGCGGGTCGGCTTCCAGACCTACGTCGCCCAGCGCATGACCGGCTTCGGCGGTGAATCGAAGCGCCCGCGCGCGCCCGACTATGTCGAGTTCCCGGGCTGGGCGGCGCAGCTGGCGCGCCGCTTCCCGCGCCGCAGCAAGGTCGGCAATGCGCCCCAGGCGATCGCTGCGGTGGCCTACGACGACCTGTCGGCGGCCGAGGAAGAGTGCCGGCTGTTCCGCGCCACCCTCGACGCGCTGCCGCGGCCGCCGGCCGAGGCGTTCATGACCGCGGCCTCGCCGGGCATCATCGCCACCACCCTGATGAACGCCCACTACGACAGCCACGAGGCCTACGTCTTCGCCTTGGCCCGGCAGATGCGCAAGGAATACGAGCTGATCGCCGGCCGCTTCCTGCTGCAGATCGATGCGCCCGATCTCGCCATGGAGCGCGGCATGCTGTTCCAGGACAAGAGCGAGCGCGAATTCCTGGCGATCGCCGAGATGCACGTCGCGGCGCTCAACGAGGCGCTGGCCGACGTGCCGCGCGAGCGGGTGCGCCTGCACTGCTGCTGGGGCAACTGGGAAGGCCCGCATCTGCACGACATCCCGATGGAGAAGGTGCTGCCGGTGCTGTTCGGCGCCAAGGTGGGCGGGCTCAGCGTCGAGTTCGCCAACCCGCGCCACCAGCACGAGTACGCGGCGCTGAAGCAGGCCAAGCTGCCGCCGGAATTCGTGCTGCTGCCCGGCGTCATCGATTCGACGACCAACTTCGTCGAGCATCCGGAGGTCGTCGCCAACCGCATCTGCCAGGCGGTCGACGCGGTCGGCGACCGCGAGCGCGTGATCGCCTCGAGCGACTGCGGCTTCGGCACCTTCGCCGGCAGCGAGTACGTCGCCGAGGACGTCGTGTGGGCCAAGCTCAAGGCCTGCCGGCAGGGCGCCGACCTCGCCACCAAGCGCCTCTGGTCCTGACCCCTCCGGCCCTTTGGGCCACCTCCCCACCTGCGGTGGGGAGGAGTCAGAGTCCTCCCTGCGCGCAGCGCGGGGAGGTGTCGGCGTCTTACGCCGACGGAGGGGTCGGAGACTCATGAATCATGACCCCTCCGTCCGCTTCGCGGCCACCTCCCCACCTTGCGGTGGGGAGGAATCGGAGTCCTCCCTGCGCGCGAGCGCGGGGAGGTGTCGCCGTCACACGGCGACGGAGGGGTCATGGGTCAGGCGGCGTTGTCCTCGCGAATCATCGCCGCGCCCTTCTCGCCGATCATGATGGTCGGCGCGTTGGTGTTGCCGGTGGTCAGGGTCGGCATCACCGAGGCGTCGATCACCCTCAGGCCGTCGATGCCGCGCACGCGCAGCCGGGAATCGACGACGGCGCGCGGATCCTCGCCCATGCGGCAGGTGCCGACCGGGTGGTACAGGGTGCTGCCGGTGCGCCGGGCATAGGCCAGCAGGTCGGCATCCGAGACCAGGTCGGGACCTGGCTGGATCTCGCCGCGGCTGTGCTGCTGCAGCGCCGGCGCGGCGAAGATGCGGCGCACGTGGCGGACGCCCGACAGCAGCGCCAGCACGTCGGTGTGGGCGCTGAGGTAGTTGGGCTTGATCGCCGGACGGGCGAACGGATCGGCGGCGCTCGCCATGATGGTGCCGCGGCTGTCGGGCTTCACGACGCAGACGACGCAGCTCATGCCGGGCAGGGGATCGAGCTCGCCGGCCTTCAGCGGATTGGTGCTGCCCGGCGTGAACAGCAGCTGCAGGTCGGGCGAGGCCAGCCCTTCGCGGCTGTCGCAGAAGACCTGCGCCGTGGTGACGCCGAAGGTCAGCGCGCCGCGCCCGGTGACCGCGAAGCGCACGATCTCGGGCAGCACCCGCGGAAAGCGCGCCAGCTCGTTGACGGTCGGCGAGCCGGCCACCCGGTGCACGACGCGGATGATGTAGTGGTCGATCAGGTTGCCGCCGACTCCGGGCAGGTCGTGCACCACCGGGATGCCGAGCGACTGCAGGTGCTCGGCCGGACCGATGCCCGAGATATGCAGGATGTGCGGCGAGTTCACGGCGCCGCCCGAGACGATGACCTCGCGGTTGGCCCGCACCTCGGTGACCGTGCCACCGCGGCGGAAGCTGGCGCCGACGCAGCGCTTGCCCTCGAACAGCAGCTTGCCGCCCTGCGCCTCGGTCTCGACCCGCAGGTTGGCGCGGCCGCGCGCCTCGCGCAGGAAGGTCTGGGCCGTCGAGCCGCGGAAGCGGCCGCGCCGCGTCATCTGCGAGTAGCCGACGCCGTCGCGCTGCTTGCCGTTGAGGTCGGGATTGAACGGAAAGCCGGCCTGTTGCGCCGCCTCGACGAAGCGATGGGTGAGCGGCAGGATGGTGCGGTAGTCCTCGACCTTGAGCGGGCCGCCGCGGCCGCGCATCTCGGGATCGCCGCCCTGCACGTAGTGCTCGGACTTCTTGAAGAACGGCAGCACGTCGTCCCAGCTCCAGCCGCGGCATCCCATCTGCGCCCAGCCGTCGAAGTCGGCCGGCGCGCCGCGCACGTAGAGCATGCCGTTGATCGAGCTCGAGCCGCCCAGGGTGCGGCCGCGCGGCCATTCGATGCGCCGCTCGCCGGTGCCCGCCTCGGGCTCGGTCGTGTAGTTCCAGTTGACCAGCGGGTTGCGGATCAGCGAGCGCATGCCGGCCGGAATGTGGATCATGGGATGCCAGTCGCTCGGCCCCGCCTCGAGCAGGATCACCGACGCGCCGGTCTCCGCCAGGCGCGCCGCCACGACACAACCGGCCGAGCCGGCCCCAACCACGACATAGTCCGCCTGCATGGCGCTTTCTCCCTATCGGCCCGACATTCTCCACACTGCCGGCGTCAGGGAAAGCGTCTCGGCAGCGCCGCGAAATTGCTGCGGTGCGGACGCCGGGATGAAGTATGGTCGGGAAAATGCGCCGGGCGGACGCCGCCGGCGCCACAGATGAAAGCCGCGAGCATGATTTCCCACAGGGCCAAGTACGCGATGCGGGCGCTGATCGCCCTGGCGCAGGTCGAGCCGGACGAGTCGGTGTCGATCGCCGAGCTGGCGGTCCGGCAGGCCATCCCCAAGAAGTTCCTCGAGCAGATCCTCCTCGACCTCAAGCGGCACGGAATCGTGCACAGCCGGCGCGGCCAGCAGGGTGGCTACAGCCTGCTCAAGGATCCCTCGTCGATCACCTTCGGCCGCATCCTGCGCATCGTCGACGGGCCGATCGCCCTGCTGCCCTGCCTCTCGAAGATCGCCTATCGCCGCTGTGACGACTGCGTCGACGAGAGCAGCTGCGAGATCCGCCGGGTGTTCGCCGAGGTCGCCGAGTCGAGCCGCCAAATCCTCGACAATACCTCGCTCGCCGATGCCATCGCCCCGCGCGCGGCGCGGCGGGGCGGCAAGCCGGCGCAACGGGTGCGCGATGCCGCCGCGCCCGCCAAGGTCCGCGCTCGGCGTCCTGCGACCGCCGCCTGACTGAACGGGCGTTCACGCTGGGAAAATCTATGCCGTTGACAAAGACGACTAAGACGGTCGTGATAGTCAGGATTATTCGGTGTGTTGTCCGACAGTCCAGGAGCGAAAGATGGATATGCCGTTGCGCCGCCGTGTCGTGCTTGCCGGTGCCGCCCCGTGGCTGGCGCTGGCTGCCAGTGGCCAGGCCGCCGCCCAGGCCGCCGGCGCCGTCGTTCTCACCAACGTGTCCTACGATCCGACCCGCGAGCTCTACAAGGCGGTGAACGAGGCCTTCGCCAAGGAACGACAGGCGGGCAGCGGCCAGAAGGTCACGGTCCGCACGTCGCACGGCGGCTCCGGCAAGCAGGCGCGCTCGGTGATCGACGGGCTCGAGGCCGATGTCGTGACCCTGGCGCTGGCCGGCGACATCGACGCCATCGCCCGCGAATCGCGCCGCCTGCCGGAGACCTGGCAGGCGCGGCTGCCGTTCAATTCCTGCCCCTACACGTCGACGATCGTGTTCGTGGTGCGCAAGGGCAACCCGAAGAAGATCGCCGACTGGGCCGACCTCGGCAAAGAGGGGATCTCGGTGATCACGCCCAACCCCAAGACGTCGGGCGGCGCCCGCTGGAACTACCTCGCCGCCTGGGCCGACGAGCTGGCGCGCACGAACGGCGATGCGGCGGCGGCGCGCAAGCGCGTCGAGTCGATCTATCGCAACGTGCCGGTGCTCGACTCCGGCGCGCGCGGCTCGACCACCACCTTCGCGCAGCGCGGCGTCGGCGACGTGCTGATCTCGTGGGAGAACGAGGCGTTCCTGGTGCTGCAGGAGTTCGGCGCCGACAAGTTCGAGATCGTGGCGCCGGCGCGCTCGATCCTGGCCGAGCCGCCGGTCGCCCTGGTCGACGCAGTCGTCGACAAGCGCGGCACGCGCGCCGTCGCCGAGGCCTATCTGCAGTTCCTCTACACGCCGGCTGCCCAGCGCATCATTGCCCGCAACTTCTACCGGCCGCGGTCGCCCGACGCCGCCGATCCCGCCGATCTCGCCCGCTTCCCCAAGATGGAGCTGGCGACCATCGACGGCGTGTTCGGGGGCTGGACCAAGGCGCAGGCCGAGCATTTCGCCGAGGGCGGCATCTTCGACCAGATCTACGGCCCGTCGGGCAAGGGCGGCCGCAAGTGAGCGTCGCCGTCGCCGGAGGCTGGCCGAGCCGCCTCGTGCGACCGAGCCCGCTGCCCGGCTTCGGCCTCACCCTGGGCTATTCGCTCTGCTACCTGTCGCTGATCGTCCTGCTGCCGCTGTCGGTCATGGTGTGGCGGGCCGGGTCGCTCGGCCTCGACGGGATCTGGGAGGTCGCCACGACGCCGCGCGTTCTGGCGGCGCTCGAGGTCAGCTTCGTGACCTCGGCGCTGGCCGCGCTGCTGAACGCGCCGATGGGCACCCTGATCGCCTGGGTGCTGGTGCGCTACGACTTCCCCGGGCGGCGCCTGGCCGATGCGGTGATCGACCTGCCGTTCGCCCTGCCGACGGCGGTTGCCGGCATCGCGCTGGCGGCCCTCTATGCGCCGAACGGCTGGATCGGCGGCCTGGTCGCGCCGCTGGGCCTCAAGATCGCCTTCACGCCGCTCGGCATCTTCATCGCCCTGGTGTTCATCGGCCTGCCCTTCGTGGTGCGCACGGTGCAGCCGGTGCTGCAGGATCTCGACCGCGAGGTCGAGGAGGCTTCGGCGACCCTGGGGGCCAGCCGCCGCCAGACGGTGCGGCGGGTGATCCTACCGGTGCTGCTGCCGGCGATCATCACCGGCTTCGCGCTGGCTTTCGGCCGCGCCGTCGGCGAGTACGGCTCGGTGATCTTCATCGCCGGCAACCTGCCGTTCGTTTCGGAGATCGCGCCGCTGCTGATCGTGACCCGGCTCGAGGAGTTCGACTATGCCGGCGCCACGGCGATCGCCACCGTCATGCTCGCCGTCTCCTTCGTGGCGCTGCTGATCATCAACTCGGTGCAGGCGCTCAGCCGGGAGCGCTACGGCCATGCGTGACAGCGCGCTCACCGAGACGCGCGGCATGCGCTGGCTCCTGGTGTCGGTCGCCGTGGGCTTCCTGCTGCTGTTCATCGTGCTACCGCTCGCGGCGGTGTTCGCCGAGGCGTTGCGGCGCGGCCTCGAGCCGTTCCTGGCGACCTTCGCCGATGCCGACACCCAGGCGGCGGTGTGGCTGACCCTGCTGGTCGCCGCGATCGCCGTGCCGCTCAACCTGGTGTTCGGCGTGAGCGCGGCCTGGGCCATCGCCAAGTTCGAGTTCCGCGGCAAGAGCCTGCTGATCAGCCTGATCGACCTGCCGTTCTCGGTGTCGCCGGTGGTCTCGGGCCTGGTCTTCGTTCTGCTGTTCGGCGCCCAGGGCCTGCTCGGGCCGCTGCTCGACGGCTGGGACGTCAAGATCATCTTCGCCGTGCCGGGCATCGTGCTGGCGACCGTCTTCGTCACCTTTCCCTTCGTCGCCCGCGAACTCATCCCCCTGATGCAGGAGCAGGGCACGGCGGAAGAGGAGGCGGCGCTGACGCTCGGCGCCTCCGGATTGCGCACCTTCCTCACCGTGACCCTGCCCAACGTGCGCTGGGCGCTGCTCTACGGCGTGCTGCTCTGCAACGCCCGCGCCATGGGCGAGTTCGGCGCCGTCTCCGTGGTGTCCGGTCACATTCGCGGGCTCACCAACACGATGCCCCTGCAGGTGGAGATCCTCTACAATGAATACGACTTCGTTGGCGCCTTCGCCGTCGCGACCCTCCTGGCCGGGCTCGCCCTCGTCACCCTTGCCGTCAAGTCGTTCCTCGAATGGCGCCACGCCGAAGGGCTCGCCGGTGTTCGACGGCACTGATCCAGGGCGCGGCGCGCCGCCCCTGGCCGCCGATCGTCCGACCGACCGCCGCCCGGCTGTCGGCATCACGACGCGCGGCCTGGTGAAGTCGTTCGCGGGCGGCACGAGGGCCGTCGACGGAATCGACCTCGAGGTCGCCCCGGGCGAGCTGATGGCCCTGCTCGGTCCCTCGGGGTCGGGCAAGACGACCCTGCTGCGCCTGGTCGCCGGCCTCGAGACCCCGAGCGACGGCCGGATCCTGTTCGGCGCCGAGGACGCCACGCGGCTGTCGGTGCAGCACCGGCGGGTCGGCTTCGTCTTCCAGCACTACGCATTGTTCCGGCACATGACGATCGCCGACAATGTCGCCTATGGGCTGCGCGTGCAGCCGCGCGGCGAGCGGCCGCCGGAGGCCGAGATCCGGCGCCGGGTCGACGATCTGCTGGAGCTGGTGCAGCTGGCCGCGCTGGGCAAGCGCTGGCCGGCGCAGCTGTCGGGTGGCCAGCGTCAGCGCGTGGCCCTGGCGCGCGCCTTGGCCGTCGAGCCGCGCGTGCTGCTGCTCGACGAGCCGTTCGGCGCGCTCGACGCCCAGGTGCGGCGCGACCTGCGGCGCTGGCTGCGCGAGCTGCACGGCCGCACCGGTCATACCACCCTGTTCGTCACGCACGACCAGGAAGAGGCGCTGGAGCTGGCCGACAGGGTCGCGATTCTCAACCGCGGCCGCATCGAGCAGCTCGCCACGCCGGACGACGTCCTCGATCGCCCGACGACCCGGTTCGTGGCCTCGTTCGTCGGCGAGGCGGCGCGCCTGCCGGTGACCGCGGTCGGCGGCTGGTTCGGCGTCGGCCCCTACCGGGTCCGCCAGGGCGATCGCAGCGTGCGCGGCACCGCCGAGCTGTTCGTGCGGCCGCGCGACCTGGTGTTCGCGCCCGGCCGGACCGACGCGATCCCGGCCAAGGTCCTCGGCGTGCGGCGCACCGCCACGGCGCGCCGCGCCGAGCTGCGGCTGGCCGACGGCCTGCCCTCGGTCGAGATGGAGCTGCCGGCGCATTGCGTTGCGGCCGCCGGCGACACCTTGCCGGTCAAGCTGATGGTGCAGCGACTCTTTCCGATGGAGCCGCGATGAGCCCGCTGGTCCCTCGCGAAGGGTTGCGCGAGCGCTCGATCGACCTGGCGCTGATCGTGGCCTGTCTCGCGGTCGCCGTGCTCGGCGCCGTCTGCTCGCAGCTCTGGTAGGGCGCGCCGATACCTACAGGGTGCCGACGCGGCGCTCGCGCGGCACGAAATGCCCGGTCGGCGCCAGCTCGGGATCCTCGAGGGCCTGCATGTTGGCGAAGTGGCGCTCGGCATCCTCGCGGAACAGCGCGTGGGCGATGCCCTGCACGACGCGTGTCGCGCCGACCTGGAGTCCGGGGATGTCGCCGGCCAGCGCGCCCTCGCTCATGATGCTGCCCCAGTTGAACAGCCGGATCCGCTCGAGGCCCGGCGTCGCGCCGGGCGTCCGCTCCTGCAGCTCGAAGCCGGTGCCGAGATAGGGACACCGCGCGGCGTCGGGGAAGGCGGCGGCCTCCTCTTCTGTCCGACGGTCGGCCCACAGCCGGATGTTGCCGTGCAGCGCCGCGAGCTCGGGCTGGCGCGCCAGGTCGACGTCGAAGCCGGTGCCGAGCAGCACGGCGTCGAAGTGCTCCGCGCCCTTGCCGGTCCGGACCGTGACGCCGTCGCCCTCGAGCGCGAGGTCTGTCCACGGCTCGGCGAAGCGGAAGGCGAAGCCGGGCAGCTTCTGCACCCGCAGCACCGATTCGTGCGGCGGCGGCGAGCCGGCCGCCAGCATGTAGGTGTAGATGCGCCAGCGCGTGTCGTCGTCGAGCATCGCCCAGCCGCGCTGGAAGCCCGGGAAGGAGATTCCCTTGGCCTTGTTGACCTGCGGCAGATGCGGCCGGCGGGCAAAGCAGATCGCCTCGCGCGCCCCGGCCTCGAGCGCCGTCGCGGCATTGTCGATCGCCGTGGCGAGCACGCCGAGGATGCCGATCCGCTTGCCGCGCAGCGACCCGAAGTCGATGTCCTCCAGGGTGTGCCAGACCTTGCCGCGGCGCCGCGGGTCGGCGGGGTCGAACGAGGGGAACCGCGGCCAGCGGAAGCCGCCGGCGCCGTCGCGGCCGCTCGCCAGCACCACGTGGCGGACCTGCAGGACCTCGCCGGTCGACAGCCGCGCCTCGACCAGGCCGCCGGCCGGCCGCAGGCTCTCCAGCGCCACGCCGTTCTCGACCGGCAGCCCGACCGTCTCCCGCACCCACAGGAGATAGGCCAGCCAGTCGAGCCGGGCGATCTTGTAGAGCTTCTCCCAGCCGGCGGCGCCGTGCTGCGCCTCCCACCAGGCCCGGAAGGTCAGCGACGGCACGCCGAGGTCGGGGCCGGTGAGATGCTTGGGCGAGCGCAGGATCGGCATGCGCGCCGTGGTGTTCCACGGCCCTTCCTGGCCGTGCGGCGCGCGGTCGATGACCCGGACGTTGCGGATGCCCTCGCGCCGCAGGGCGAAGCCCACGGTCTGGCCGCACATGCCGGCGCCGACCACCAGCACGTCGAGCACCGTGCCGCCGTCTCGTGTCCGGCGCTCGGGCACCCAGTTGGCCGTCGGGTAGTTCAGGCAGGCGAGGTCGTGGCGCGCCGCCGCCGCCAGCGCCTCCAGTCCTGCAGCGCGAACCGGAGGGGAGGGTTCGCCCTCGACAACAGCGTCCATGCCGTGCTTCTCACCGTTACCGACAAGTCCATAGCAGGGCCGTTCGCGGTCCGGCAAAACCTTTGGGGAGGCCAAGGCAATGCGCGGTCGTCAGGTATTCATGGAGACGCTGCTCGCCCACGGCGTCGACCGCATCTTCGGCAACCCCGGCACCACCGAGAGCCCGCTGATCGATTCGCTGCTCGACTATCCGCAGATCCAGTACGTCGTGCATCTGCACGAGGGCGTGGCGGTCGGCGCCGCCAACTTCTACGCCCAGGCCAGCGGCAAGACCGCCTTCGTCAACTTGCACGTGGCGCCCGGGTTGGGCAACGCCGTGGGCATGATCTACGGCGCGCTGAAGAACTCGACGCCGATGGTGGTGACCGCCGGCCAGCAGGACACCCGCCTGCGCCTGCGCGATCCGGTGCTCGGCCACGACCTCGCGGCGATCGCCGCGCCGGTGACCAAGTGGAGCGTCCAGGTCGAGCGCGCCGACGAGCTCGGGCCGATCCTGCAGCGCGCCTTCAAGATCGCCAACGAGGCGCCGGCCGGCCCGGTCTTCGTCGCCCTGCCGATCGACGTCATGGAGCAGGAGACCGCGATCCCGGCCGGCCGCCCGGCCAAGGTCTATGCCGGCGCGCGGCCCGACCCGCAGGGCATCGCCGCGATGGCCGCGATGCTCGCCGCCGCCAGGAGCCCGGCGATCGTCGCCGGCGACGACATCGCCCGCGACGGCGCCGTCGACACCCTAGTGCAGCTGGTCGAGCGGGTCGGCGCGTCGGTGTGGTTCGAGGGCCTGCGCGGCCGCAATTCCTTCCCGACCGACCATCCCGCCTATCGCGGCACCGTGGCGTTCGACGCGCCGGGGCTGGCGAAGCAACTGGCCGGCCACGACCTCGTGCTGCTGGTCGGCGGGCCGTTCTTCGAGGAAGTCTGGTACGGCCCCGGCTCGCCCTTCGCTGCCGACTGCAAGGTGCTGCAGATCGAGGCGGCGCCGTCGCGCATGGCCTACAACTTCGCGGTCGATGCCGGCGTGATCGCCGAGGTCGGCGCCAGCCTGCAGGCCCTGTGCGAGGCGGTCGGCGGGACGCCGAGCGCGGCCGTGCAGGCAAGGCTGGAGGCCTTCCGCCAGCAGAAGGCCCAGGAGGACGCCGCCCAGCAGGCGAGGGTGCAGAAGGCCTGGGCGCGCACGCCGACCTCGATGGCCCGCGCCATGGCCGAGATCCGTGCCGGCGCGCCGGCCGACGTCGTGGTGGTCGACGAGACCATCACGGCCAACCTCGACCTGTTCAAGACCTTTGTCTTCAAGGGCGCCGACGACTATTTCAGCGGTCGCGGCGGCGGCATCGGCCAGGGCGTGGCCGGCGCGCTGGGGGTCGCGGTCGCCCAGCCGAAGCGGCCGATCCTCTGCCTGTCGGGCGACGGCTCGTCGATGTACTCGATCCAGGCGCTGTGGACGGCGGCGCATCACGACCTGCCGATCGTCTTCGTGATCCTGGCCAATCGCGAGTACCGCGTGCTCAAGCACAACATCGACGCCTACCGTCAGCGCTTCGACGTCAAGTCGAACAAGCCCTACATGCACATGGACCTGACCGGTCCGGCGCTGGGCTTCGTCGACCTGGCGCGCGGCATGGGGCTGGCCGGCACGCACGTTACCAAGGCCGACGACATCCGGCCGGCGATCGCCGCGGCCTTCAAGTCGGGCAAGCCGCACCTGGTGGAGATCGAGATCGAGGGCAAGCGCTGAGGCCAGGCGATCCTGCGGTTCTACGGCAATCACCGTAGAACCGCGGGGCCGAGACTTCAGCGATATCAGCGAGTTGGGCGGGCGGAACGGAAAAGGCGAATCCCGCTCCCGGCGCCCAGAAACGTCGGGCCGAGCCCTAGGGCTGGAAGGCGCGCACCCGCGTCTGGTGGCTGCGCGCCGCCGCCGTCAGCATCGGCAGGTCGTTGCCGGCCAGCAGCATGCGCACGCCCTTGCCGGTGTAGAGCTTGAGCAGCTCGTCGCTGTAGGCGCCGCCCATGCCGGCCCACTTGCCGTGCTTGGTGCAGGCCGCGACGACGCTGTCGCAGGCGGCCTGGATGCGCGGATGGCCGTTCTCGCCCGGGATGCCCATCTCCATCGACAGGTCGCTCGAGCCGATCAGCAGGCAGTCGATGCCGGGCACGGCGGCGATCGCCTCGGCGTTGGCGACCGCCTTCGGCGTCTCGATCATCACGGTGACCAGGGTGTTGTCGTCCATCAGCTCGGTCGCCTTGCCGAGCGGCATCGGCTCGTAGTCGAACTGCGCCTGGCCGCCGCCGACCGAGCGATGGCCGCGCGGCGGGTAGCGCAGCTTGTCGGCGATCTCGCGCGCCTCCTCGGGCGTGTCGACGTGCGGGATGACGACGCCCAGCGCGCCGCCGTCGAGCACGCGGGTCGCCATGGTCAGCTCGCCGTAGGGCACGCGCACGATCGGCGCGATGCCGGAATCCTGGGAGGCCACGGCGATCTCGCAGGCCGTTTCGATCGACATCGAGCCGTGCTCGAGATCGAGGAACAGCCAGTCGAAGCCGGCCGCCTTCATGACCTTGATGATGTCGACGTTGCGCACCAGCCGGATGCCGATGCCGATCGCCAGCTCGTTGCGGCGCAGCCGCGCCTTGGCGGCGTTGATCGCGTGGGCCATGCTCCCCCCTTCGAAACGTGTTTGCGGCAGGCTAGACGCCATGACCTTCCATGTCGAACGAATCGATCACGTCGTGCTCAGGGTGCGCGATCTCGCGGCCATGGTGCACTTCTACGAGAAGGCGCTGGGCTTCAAGGTCGAGCGCCGGCTCGAGCGCCTGAACCTGGTGCAGATGCGGGCCGGGGCCTCGCTGCTCGATCTGGTGCCCGGGACGCCCGAGGACGGGGCGCGGAACATGGATCACCTGTGCTTCCGGGTCGAGCCGTTCGACCGCGCCGCCATCGAGTCCCGCCTGGCCCCGCTCGGCATCTCGGTCGGCGAAACCGTCGAGCGCTACGGGGCGGAAGGCAACGGCCCCTCGGTCTATTTCCACGACCCCGAGGGCAACCAGATCGAGCTCAAGGGTCCGGGGAGCGGACCGCTGGCGCATTAGCGCTTGGCCGTTGCATTCGTTGTGTTAGCCTTCCCGGCGACGGGGGTACCAAGAGCGCCGCCAAGGGCGCGTCGAGTCTGGGAGGAAGGTTCTACATGCGTAAGCGTTTGGCCCTGTCGGCCGCGATGGCCCTTGCCCTGACGGCAGCCGCCCCCGGCTATGCCCAGAAGCAGGGCGGCACGTTGCGCATCTCGCATCGCGACAACCCGCCCAGCGCCTCGATCCACGAGGAATCGACGATTTCGGTCAACCAGCCGTTCATGGGCGTGTTCAACAACCTCGTCTTCTTCGATCCCAAGGAGAAGGTGAACAGCCCCGACCATATCGTGCCCGAGCTGGCCGAGAGCTGGGCCTGGAACGACGACCGGACGCGGCTGACCTTCAAGCTGCGCCAGGGCGTCAAGTGGCACGACGGCAAGCCGTTCTCGAGCGCCGACGTCAAGTGCACCTGGGACGCGCTTCGCGGCGAGGGCGACGAGAAGCTCGACATCATCCGCAAGAACCCGCGCAAGATCTGGTACATCAACCTCAAGGAGGTGGTCGCCAACGGCCCCAACGAGGTGACCTTCGTGCTCGGCCGGCCGCAGCCCTCGTTCCTGTCTATGCTCGCCGCCGGCTACTCGCCGGTCTATTCCTGCCACGTGCCGGGCCGCGACATGCGCTCCAAGCCGATCGGCACCGGGCCGTTCAAGGTCGTCGAGTTCAAGCGCAACGAATCGATCAAGCTGGTGCGCAATCCCGACTACTGGAAGAAGGGCCGGCCCTACCTCGACGCCATCGACTGGACGATCGTGCCCAACCGCAGCACGCGGCTGCTCGGCTTCACCGCCGGCCAGTACGACATGACGTTCGACTCTGACGTCACCTTCCCGCTGCTCAAGGACATCAAGGCGCAGAAGCCCGACGCGGTGTGCGAGGCGCGGCCGACCAACGTCAGCTCGAACGTGCTGATCAACCGCGACAAGCCGCCGTTCGACAATCCGCAGGTCCGCAAGGCCATGGTCATGGCCCTCGACAACAAGGCCTTCTCCGACATCCTGAGCCAGGGCAACGACCTCGACGGCGCCGTCATGCTGCCGCCGCCGGCCGGCTACTGGGGCATGCCGGCCAGCGAGCTGCCGAGCCTGCTCGGCCATGCGCCGGACGTCGAGAAGAGCCGCGCCGAGGCGCGCAAGATCATGGAAGGGCTGGGCTACACCGCCGACAAGCCGCTCAAGATCAAGGTCTCGACGCGCAACATCGCGATCTACCGCGACCCGGCGGTGATCCTGATCGACCAGCTGAAGAAGATCCACATCGAGGGCGAGCTCGACCCGATCGACACCACGGTCTGGTACACCAAGATCCAGCGCAAGGACTATCAGATCGGCATGAACCTGACGGGCGTCGGGGTCGACGATCCGGACGTGAACTTCTACGAGAACTACTATTCGAGCTCGGACCGCAACTACACCGCCTACAAGAACGCCGAGGTCGACAAGCTGATCGAGCAGCAGTCGGCCGAAGCCGACGTCGACAAGCGCAAGAAGATGGTGTGGGAGATCGAGCGCAAGCTCGCCGACGACGTCGCCCGGCCGATCCTGGGCTACAACGTCGCCAACACCTGCTGGGCGCCGGCGCTCAAGGGGATCGTGCTGCAGACCAACAGCATCTACAACGGCTGGCGTCTCGAGGACGCCTGGCTGGACCGGTAGGGCTGTGTCCATCCTCGGCGCCCGTCCGTTTCCTCCCCACGCTTTGCGTGGGGAGGTGTCGCCGTCCCACGGCGACGGAGGCGTCGGACTCGAACTCATGATTCGTGACCCCTCCGGTCCTGCGGACTACCTTCCCAACTTCGTTGGGGAGGAGAAGGACCCGGCGCGCGGAGGAGGAGAAAGCTGATGGGCGCCTACCTCGTTCGCCGCTTCCTGCTGATGGCGCTGACCCTGTTCGGCATGTCGGTGCTGATCTTCGTCATGCTGCGGCTGGTGCCCGGCAACATCGCCGACATCCTGGTCGACGCCGCCGGCATCGCCGATTCCAAGGAGAAGGCGCGGATCGCCCACGATCTCGGCCTCGACCGGCCGATCATCGAGCAGTACGGCCAGTGGATCGCCGGCCTGTCGCGCGGCGACCTCGGCTATGCCTATGTCTCGGAGCGGCCGGCGATCGAGGAGATCGCGCCGCGCATCCCGATCAGCGCCAAGCTGGCCGGGCTCGCCCTGTTCTTCGCCGTGCTGATCGGCGTGCCGTTCGGCGTCATCAGCGCGGTCCGCCAGAACACGCCGCTCGACTACCTGCTGCGCGTGCTCAGCCTGAGCGGCCTGTCGCTGCCCTCGTTCTGGCTCGGCCTGCTGGTGCTGATGGCGGCGGTCAACTGGTTCGGCACCATCCCGATCTACTCGAGCGAGCCGCGCACCTTCCTGCAGGAGGTCGCGCTGCTCGCCATCCCGGCTGCCGTGGTCGGCTTCCGCAGCTCGGCGCTGATCATGCGCCTGACCCGCTCCTCGATGCTCGAGGTGATGCGCCAGGACTACATCCGCACGGCGCGCTCCAAGGGCGCCTCGTCCTTCTCGGTCAACTACGACCATGCGCTGCGCAACGCGCTGCTGCCGGTGGTGACGATCATCGGCATCGAGGCCGCCTTCCTGGTCGGCGGCCTGATCGTCACCGAGACCGTGTTCAACATCCCCGGGGTCGCGCGCTTCCTGGTCGAGGCGATCCGCTGGCGCGACTACCCGATCGTGCAGAACCTCGTGATGCTGATCGCGTTCGTGGTGGTGATGGTCAACTTCCTGGTCGACATGGCCTACATGGCCCTCGATCCGCGCATCAAGTTCGGAGACTGAGCATGGCGGTCATCGACCACGAGGCCGAACTCGCCCGGGCCGGCGCCAACATCACCGGGCCGGTCGGCCAGGCGCTGTTCCTGGCCCGGCGCTATCCGCTGGGCGCGGTCGGCGCGGTGATCGTGCTGCTCTTCGTGCTCACCGCCGTGTTCGCCAACTTCATCGCGCCGATGGATCCGACCGCGACCGACGCCAAGGCGTCGCTGGCGCGGCCCAACAGCATCTTCCTGCTGGGCGCCGACTTCATGGGCCGCGACATGTTCAGCCGCATCGTGTTCGGCGCCCGCATCTCGCTGGCGGTCGGCCTGGGCGCCACCCTGATCGGCGGCGTGCTCGGCATCAGCATCGGCCTGATGAGCGGCTATCTCGGCGGCACCTTCGACCTGCTCATGCAGCGCCTGATGGACATCATGCAGTCGCTGCCGCTGCTGGTCATGGCGCTGGTCATGGCGGCCTCGCTGGGGCCGTCGCTGGAGAACACGATCATCGCCATCGCCATCCCGCTGGTGCCCAGCGTCGCCCGCGTCGTGCGCTCCAGCACCCTGTCGCTGCGCGAGCAGCCGTTCGTCGAGGCGGCCCGCGCCGTCGGCATGGGCGAGCTGCGCATCGCGGTGCGCCACGTGCTGCCCAACACCCTGGCGCCGCTGATCGTGCTGGCGACCGCCCAACTCGGCTCGGCGATCCTGGTCGAGGCCTCGCTGTCCTTCCTCGGTCTCGGCATCCCCGAGCCCTATCCTTCGTGGGGCCGCATGCTGTCCGAATCGGCCGCCGAATACGTCCGCACCGCGCCCTGGCTGGTGATCTTCCCTGGTGTCGCGATCAGCCTGACGGTGTTCGGCACCAACCTGCTGGGCGACGCCCTGCGCGACATTCTCGATCCCCGGCAGCGGTCATGAGGGAGAAACGCTCATGACCGACCTGCTGGAAGTCGAGAATCTAGGCACCTGGTTCTACACCCGCCAGGGCATCGTCAAGGCGGTCGACGGCGTCGACTTCCAGGTCGCCGCTGGCGAGACCCTGGCGATCGTCGGCGAAAGCGGCTGCGGCAAGAGCATGACGGCGCTGTCGCTGATGCGGCTGATCCCCGACCCGCCGGGCCGCATCGTCTCGGGCGCCATCCGCCTGGCCGGCCGCGACCTCCTGAAGCTCAGCGAGCCGGAGATGCGCGAGGTGCGCGGCAACGAGATCTCGATGATCTTCCAGGAGCCGATGACGTCGCTCAATCCGGTGATGACGATCGGCAAGCAGATCGCCGAGGCGCTGATCCTGCATCGCGACATGGATCGCAAGGCGGCGCTGAAGCGGGCCGTCGAGATGCTCGACCTGGTGCGCATCCCGGCGGCGGCGCAGCGCGCCAAGGAGTATCCGCACCAGCTCTCGGGCGGCATGCGCCAGCGCGCCATGATCGCCATGGCGCTGGCCTGCAATCCCAAGGTGCTGATCGCCGACGAGCCGACCACGGCGCTCGACGTCACCATCCAGGCACAGATCCTCGAGCTGATCGTCGAGCTGCAGCGCGAGTTCGGCGCCGCCGTGATCCTGATCACCCACGATCTCGGCGTCGTCGCCGAGACGGCGCGGCGGGTCATCGTCATGTACGCCGGCCGCAAGGTCGAGGAGGCCGAGGTCGGCGAGCTGTTCAGCCGGCCGATGCATCCCTACACGGTCGGCCTGCTGGCCTCGATCCCGCGCCTCGACCTGATGCGCGGCGAGGCCGAACGCAGCACCGACCGGCTGCAGGAGATCCCGGGCATCGTGCCGCCGCTGTTCGACCTGCCGCAGGGCTGCGCCTTCGCGCCGCGCTGCAGCCGCGCCGACGAGACCTGCCGCCGGCAGCGCCCCGACTACCAGGAGAAGCAGCCCGGCCACTGGGCCGCCTGCTGGCATACGACATGACCGCCGCCCCGCCTCCCGTCCTCGCCGTCAAGGACCTCAAGAAGCACTTTCCGGTGCGCAAGGGCCTGCTGCGCCGCACCGTCGGCCACGTCTTCGCCGTCGACGGAATCAGCTTCACCATCGGGGTCGGCGAGACCCTGGGGCTGGTCGGCGAGAGCGGCTGCGGCAAGACCACGGCCGGCCGCGCCGCCATGCGCCTGGTCGAGCCGACCTCGGGCACCATCGAGCTTTCCGGCACCGATATCTCGCGGCTCTCCAAAGCCGAGCTGCGGCCGTGGCGGCGGCAGATGCAGATCATCTTCCAGGACCCGTTCTCGTCGCTCAATCCGCGCATGACCGCCGGCGACATCGTCGGCGAGCCGCTGTTCGTGCACGGCGTCGGCAGCCGCAAGGAGCGCGAGGAGCGGGTCGCCGCCCTGTTCGCCCGGGTCGGGCTGCGGCCGGCCCAGATGAAGAACTACCCGCACCAGTTCTCGGGCGGCCAGCGCCAGCGCATCGGCATCGCCCGGGCGCTCGCCCTGGGGCCGAAGCTGATCGTCGGCGACGAGCCGGTGTCGGCGCTCGACGTGTCGATCCAGGCCCAGGTCATCAACCTGCTGCAGGACCTGCAGCGCGAGCGCCAGCTCAGCTACCTGTTCATCTCGCACAACCTCGCGGTGGTCGAGCACATCAGCCACCACATCGCCGTGATGTATCTCGGGCGCATCGTCGAGAAGGCCGACACGCGCTCGATCTTCACGCGAGCCCAGCACCCCTACACCGAGGCCCTGCTGTCGGCGGTGCCGGTGCCCGATCCCTCCGTGCGGCGCCACAAGCGGGTGCTGGAGGGCGACGTGCCGAGCCCGGTCAACCCGCCCTCGGGCTGCCACTTCCACACCCGCTGCCCCTATGCCGAGGCGCGCTGCAAGGTCGAGGCGCCGCCGCTGCGCGAAATCGCGCCGGGACATCACGTTTCCTGCCATCTGCGCTAGACTGTCTCCCGAACAGGGAGAACGGACGCCATGGCGGACTGGGATTATGTGATCGTGGGCGCCGGCTCGGCCGGCTGCGTGCTGGCCAACCGGCTGAGCGAGGACCCCACGGTCAAGGTGCTGCTGCTCGAGGCCGGGCCGGCCGACAAGTCGATGTGGATCGACATCCCGGCCGGCTTCACCAAGCTGCTGAACCACAAGACGCTCAACTGGAACTTCGAGATGGAGGCCGAGGACAACGTCGCCGGCCGCCGCATTCCCTGTCCGCGCGGCCGCACCCTGGGCGGCTCGAGTTCGATCAACGGCATGCTCTACGTGCGCGGCCAGCCGCTCGACTACGATACCTGGGGCCAGCTCGGCAACCGCGGCTGGTCGTACGAGAGCATCCTGCCCTACTTCAAGAAGTCGGAGCACTACGAGGGCCAGGGCGACGAGGCGCGCGGCAAGGGCGGCCTGCTGCACGTCAGCGACATGAACGAGCGCCACACTCTGTGTGACGCCTTCATCGACGCCGCCGTCGGTACCGGCTATCCGCGCAACAAGGACTACAACAACGGCAACCAGGAAGGCTTCGGCTACTATCAGGTGACCGTGAAGAACGGCAAGCGCTGGTCGACGGCGCGGGCCTTCCTCGACACCGCGCGCAACCGGCCCAACCTCAAGATCGAGACCGACGCGCTGGTGCAGAAGCTGATCCTCGAGGGCAAGCGCTGCGTCGGCGTGTCGTACTCGGTCGGCGGCCAGGCGCGCGAGGCGCGGGTCAACCGCGAGGTCATCGTGTCGTGCGGCGCCGTGCAGTCGCCCGGCGTCCTCGAGCATTCCGGCATCGGCCAGCCCGAGCTGCTGAAGCGGCACGGGATCGAGGTCCGGCACGAGCTCAAGGGCGTCGGCGAGAACTACGGCGACCACTTCGCGCCGCGCATGAACTGGCGCATCAACCAGGGCATCACGCTCAACGAGCAGACGCGCGGGCTCAGCCTGCTGCGCGAGATCGCCCGCTACTACACCAGCGGCAAGGGCATCCTGACCTGGACCGCCGGCGTGGTGTACGGCTTCGTGCGCACCCGGCCGGGCCTGGAGAGCCCCGACATGCAGTTCCACATGGCGCCGGCCAGCTACGACTCGGCGCAGAAGCGCCTGCTCGAGCGCGAGCCCGGCCTGACCGTGGTGATCGGCCAGTGCCGTCCCGACTCGCGGGGCTCGATCCACATCAAGTCGCCGCAGCCGGGCGCCGAGCCGGCGATCCGGCCGAACTTCCTGTCGGCCCAGCTCGACCGCGACACCACGGTCGCCGGCCTGCAGATCGCCCGCAAGATCATGCAGCATCCGGCCATCGCCAAGTACGTGTCGTTCGAGAACAACCCGGGCGACAAGGTCCAGACCTACGACGAGTGGCTCTCGTTCGCGCGCGGCAACGGCCAGACCACCTACCACGTCATCGGCACCTGCAAGATGGGGCGCGACCCGATGGCGGTGGTCGACGACCGGCTGCGGGTGCACGGCATCGCCGGCCTGCGGGTGATCGACGCCTCGATCATGCCGACCGTGCCCTCGGGCAACACCAATGCCCCCACGATCATGGTGGCGGAGAAGGGGGCGGATATGATCAAAGAGGATGCCCGCGCCGGCCTCAAGGCCGCCGCGTGAACCGGGGGAGTTCGCCGTGAAGCGCTGTTCGACCGTCGTTGCCGTCGTGGGCCTGGCGCTCGCCGCCTGTGCCTACCAGCCCCAGAGCAAGACCGACCTCTTGTCGGAGGCCGGCTTCAAGACCCTGTCGCTGAACACCCCGGCCAAGGTCGCGGAGTTCAAGAAGATGGCGCCGCACGTGATGACCCAGACGATCTTCAAGGGCCATCAGGTGTGGATCTACCCCGACCGCGACGCCTGCGGCTGCGTCTATATCGGCGGCCCGACCGCCTACAAGGCGTTCATCAAGAACGCCACCCAGCAGATGATCGACGTCCGGGCCAACCAGATGTACGACAACGACGCCGCCGATCCGTACAATCCGACGGCCGAGATGGCGAACATCTACTGGGGCGACGCCTGGGACGCCTCCGATGCCTACGGTCTCTACCTGAACTAGCCGCCGAGCAGGGAAGGCGCCGCCGCGACCTCGCGGCGCTCGACCTTCTTCACGATTTCGGTCAGGCGCGCGTTGGTCGGCGCCGGCACCCCGATGTAGGTGCCGCGCTCGGCGACGTAGCCGTTCATGAACTCGATCTCGGTGCGCCGGCCCTTGCGGATGTCCTGGGCCATCGAGGGACGCTGGATGTCGGCGCGCGGGTTGGGGTTGGTGTTGGAGCCCGGCCGCAGGATCGTCTCGACCTCGTCGAGCGCCGCCTTGTCGCCCTCGGACGCGCGCGCCAGGGTCTCGGGCACCAGCTTGCCGATCTTCTCGATGTCGTAGCCCAGCGCCTGGCCGACCCGCACCGCCTCGCCGCCCAGCTTGATCGAGAAGCGCCGGATGGCGTCGTTGCGGTCGCAGTCGGTGCCGGTCAGCCCGGTCGCCGCCGATACGCCGTTCTTCATGCCGTTCTGGCACAGCTTGGCCCAGCGCTCGCCCCACAGGTTGGTCGTGGTCTTGGCGCTGTCGATCATGCCGACCATCTCGCGCAGCTCCTCGACCCGCTTGGTGACCCGGCCATGGACCTCGCCGACGCGGAACACGGTGTGCTTGTCGCCGCCCTTGGCGACGGTGCGTCGGATGCGCGCCGGCTCGTACATGTCGACCGAGATCAGCGAGGCGACCATGCCGACCGTCTTGCCCCAGCCGACGACGCCGGCGATGCGCTCCTCGTTGAGGCAGTTCTGCAGCGATACGATGTAGCCGTCCGGCGCCAGGTACTGCTTGATGAAGCCCGTCGCCCATTCGGTGTCGTAGGACTTCATCGACACGAAGGCGATGTCGATCGGCTGCTGGCGCGCCAGGTCCTGCGCCTCGGTGGCATGCATGGTCTTGGCCTTGGTGACCGTGAACTTCTCCTCCGGCGTCACGCCGTCGAGCTCCAGCCCGCGGCTGCGGATCGCCTCGATGTTCTCCGGCCAGAAGTCGATCAGGGTGACGTCGAGGCCGGCGTGCGCCAGATAGCCGCCGACATAGCCGCCCAGCGCTCCCACGCCGACGACCGCGATTCGCTTGCCCATGCTGTACTCCTTTAGGTTTTTGGCAGCCCGGCGAGGAAGGCCTCGACGGCCTGGTTGAAGAGGGCGGGCTGATGCAGGTTGGCGGCATGGCCCGCGCCGGGGATCACCGCCTTGGTCGATCCCTTGATCTTGGCCGCCATGTAGTCGGTGGCGGCGAGGAAGCCGGTGTCGTCGGCACCGACCAGGACCAGGGTCGGCACGGCGACGCTCTCGAGCGACCGGATCACCCGGTCGTTCTCCTGGGCCAGCATGCCGCGCGCGGCATGCGCCAGGCCCGAGGCGTCGCGGTGGCGGGTCAGCTTGACCTCGTCCGAGCTGTTGAGCGCGCCGAGACCCTCAGCCTCGAGCCGCGCCGCGCGCTGATGCGCCGTGGCGTTCCACTTGGCCCGCGCGTCGTCCTTCTTGAAGCCCGGCCCGGTGTCGAACAGCATCAGCGCCCGCACCCGCTCGGGGTGGCTGGCGTGGAAGGCGAGCGACATGTAGCCGCCCAGCGACAGGCCGCCGACGATCGCCTTGTCGACGCCGGCGACGTCGAGCAGCGCCGCCATGTCGCCGACCGTCAGCGCCTCCGAATAGCGCGTGGGATCGGCCGGATAGTCGCTGTCGCCATGCCCGCGCATGTCCCAGACGATCACCCGGTAGCGGTCCGCGAGCGCCGCCACCTGGCCGTCCCACATGCGCGCCGTCGAGCTGTAGCCGTGGCTCAGCAACACGGTCGGTCCGCTGCCGTGGATCTCGTAGTGGATCCGCACGCCGTCGCGATCGAGCTTGGCCATCGCCGTCCTCCTCCCTAGGGCGCCACCCGCGGCTCCTTGCGGGCCCGGTCGAGATAGCGCTCGGCATCCTCCTGCAGCACCAGGCGATCGCGCATCAGCGCCTCGACGACGGCCTGCACCTTGGCGACGTAGTCGGCGCCGCTGCGATAGCGCTCGGCGATCGACGGCCGCGGATCGCCGCTCGCCTCGCGCGCCGCCCGGTCGATCGGGAAGGGCAGGCAACTGCCGTCGCGGTCGGCGATCTCGCCGGCCGGATAGGGCTGCCGGTACTCGTTCCAGCCGGTGTAGGTGGCGAGCGGCACGGCGATGTCGGGCAGGCGGATGCCGGCCGCCTCGTTGCCGTCGGCGTCGACCTTGCAGACCAGGGTGCGGTAGGTCCGGGTAGGCGGCTGCGGCCGCACCCAATCGCCGGGCGGCGCCACGGCATGCGTGCGGCGCACCACGGCGGCGCGGGGAATGGCCGGGAAGCCGGTGCTGCCGGCCTCGACCAGGGTGCCGTCGGCCAGCGTCGGCACGCGGCTGGGCGGCGGCGCCTTGCCGGACACCACCCAGTCGTCGAGCGCGACGAGCAACGCTCGCACGGCCGGCATCGGATTGTGCGGATTGCGCGGGTTGATGTTGGGCCCGGGATCGGTGGTCGCGCCGGCGCGGCCGCCATGCTGGGTGCCGGCGATCATGTAGACCCGCGACGTCTCGGGCAGCGCGACGTCGCGCGTGCCCAGCGGGTCGGTGTGCAGCAGCGAGGCGCCCTTCTGCCAGTATTCGGTCGAGGTGTTGGTCTCGATCAGCAGGGGGTCGCTGCCGTCGCCGCGCAGCAGCGAGCCGCGCTGCCCGGTCAGCGGATCGTCGAGCGTCGCGGTCGAGAACGGGAACTCGTTCTCGGGGAAGCCATGGTCCTCGTGCTGCGTCGCGGTGCGTGCCGGCTGGCCGAACGGCGTATTGCAGAAGATGCGGCCGATGCCGGCAATGTGCGAATGGATGCCGTCGAACACGCGGCCGCCCTGCTCGTCGCGATTGAAGCCGAGCGAGACGTGGTTGCGCAGATAGCGCCCGGCCTGAGAGAAGCCGATCGCCAGGGCATGGCTCACCGGCCGTCCGGTCGCGGCCTGGCCGGCCGGGTCGTGACGCAGGAAGCTCACGAGGTCGCGGGTCGCGGCGAAGCCCAGCCCGAGCGGCTTGGGATTCTTGGCGTCGTAGAGGAACTCGTAGAGCCAGCCGGGGCGCGGCTTGCTGCCCTCGCGCAGCCGGATCGTGCGACCGTCGACGAACGACCACTGGTTCAATGGCAGCTCGCGCGGCTCGTCGTCGGCCTTCTCGCGCACCGTGAGCCGGGCGCGCGGTTGCTCGAGGCTGGCCGCCTCGTAGCTCAGCTTGAAGGTCTCCAGCGCGCCGCCGCGCGTGCCCGAGCAGAACTCCTCGCGCACCGTCTGGACGATCGGCTGGCCGTCGTCGGTGGCGATCGGGGCGGTCAGCGCCAGGCCCATGTTGGCGCGCGGCGCGTCGGGGTCCCAGCCCGACCAGACGATGATGTAGCCTAGCCGCAGCGGAAAGCCGTTGCCGACGTCGGCCAGGGTCTTGGGATCGTTCACGCCCTGCGGCCCGTCGGCGATGTTGCCGAACAGCATCTTGCGGCCGCGATTGTTGACCTCGTAGAGGATCCGGCCGTTGCCCTTGGCGGGATCCTTGGGTCGCAGGATGAACAGGTCGGTGGCGTACTCGACGCGGCCGCGCTCGTTGCGCGGCGCCTTGTCGAGCAGGGCGATCCCCCTGTTGCCGGGATGGCCGGGATCGACCTCGCCGCGGGCGCGGGCGATCACCCGTTCGTAGGGACCGACGTCGCCGAAGGCGGCGCCGTCGGCCAGCGGCTCGACCCGCTCGATGTCGATCGACAGCAGCACTAGGCGTAGGCCTTCGCCGCGTCCTCGGGCGGGAAGTTCAGTTCGACGCCGACGCCGTCGGGGTCGTGCAGGAAGATCTGGCCGCCGCCGGTGCGCGGCAGGATGTTCTCGCGGAACTGGATGTTCTTCGCCTTCAGGCGATGACGCATGCCCAGCATGTCGGTGGCGGCGAAGGCGATGTGGTCGAAGCGGCCGGTGTTGTCAAACTTGGCCTCGCTGCCCCTGATCGTGATTCCCTCGCGCGGCTGGCGCGGCCCGAGCAGGTGCACGGTGGCGACCCCGCCCGAGTACAGCCAGTAGCCGGGGAAGCCGAGCGGCGGCCGGTCGCCGTCCTCGAGGCCCAGCACCTCGCAGTAGAAGGTCTTGGTCCGCTCGAGGTCGGACGGCTCGATGGTGTAGTGCTGCAGCACGCCAAGCGGCATGGTCGGTCTCCGTGAGGCTCTAGACGAAAGTGAGATCGGCGTCGGCGCCCATCATCCAGGCGCCGACGGTTTCGAAGTGGGACAGCCGGCCCTGCAGCTGCTGCGTCACCGTGTGGATGTCGCGGAAGCGCCGCTCGAGCGGATGATCGCGGAAGATCGCGGTGGCGCCGGCGGCGTTGTAGGCGAAGTCGACCGCCTCGCGGGCGCGATGAATGGCATGGGTCGAGGCCATGCGGATCCGCATGCGATGCTCCAGCGACAGCGTCTCGCCGGCCGAGATCTGCTTCCAGATGTCGGCCATCGTCTGCAGCAGGAAGGCGCGCGCCGAGCGCACGCCGACCTCGGCCTGGGCCAGACCGGTCTGGACCACGGCGCTGTCGCGGATCGGGCTCTTCTTGCCGCGCGGGATCTTGGTGCGCGCCACCTCGACGAAGCTGTCGAGCGCGCCGCGCGCGATGCCGAGCGCCACGCCGGCGAAGCCCATCTCGTAGCAGGTCATCGCCGACATGCGGTAGAGCGGCCCCGACTCGCGGCACTCCTTCTCGAAGTCGCGGGTGATCGAATGCGCCGTCGGCACGAAGTGGTCGTCGAGCGCGAACTGGTCGCTCGCCGTGCCGCGCAGGCCGACGACGTTCCAGATGTCGGTCCACGCGACCTCGCTGGCGCGCACCAGCATGGTGCGCTCGACGGTGCGACCGTCGGCGTCGCGCCGCGGCGTGCCGTCGGCCTGATAGATCGGGCAGTGGGCGCCCAGCCAGGTGGCGTGCCGGCCGCCCGAGGCGAAGGCCCAGACGCCGGTGACCCGCCAGCCGCCCTCGCACTCGACGGCCTTGACCCGCGGGCCCGGCCCCCAGGCCAGCACGGCGCGCGGGTCGTCGCCGAAGATCGCGCGCGCCACCGGCAGGTCGAGATAGGCGGCCGACATCGAGCAGCCGCTGGCCTGGCTCAGGCACCAGGCGGTGCTGGCGTCGGCCCGGGCGATCGTCTCGATGACGTGGAAGAAGGTCACGGGATCGGTCTCGATCCCGTTCGACGAGCGCGGCATCAGCAGCCGGAACAGCCGCGCCTCGTGCAGCCGGTCGAGCAGCGCCGGCGGCAGCCGGCGCGTCGCCTCGATCTCGTCCGCCGCCGCCTCGACCAGCGGCCGCACCGACTCGGCGCGCGAGATCAGCGCCGGGTCACCGGCGAGGTCGGCGGAAGACGGGATCAAGGTGTCCACGACGAAGGCTCCTGCGGGTTCAGTCGGCGGCCGCGAGCTCGCGATCGATCTGCTCGATCGACTTGCCCTTGGTCTCGATGCCGATGAAATAGTAGACCACGCCGGCCAGCACGAACCAGAGGCCGAGATAGAGGAAGGCCATCGGGATCGAGGTCAGCGGCACGTCCGGCTTCACGAAGTTGCTCGAGCCGACGATCATCGCCAGCCCGAGCGGGCCGATGATCTTGCCGATGCCGCCGAAGCCGTAGGCCGAGCCCATGCCCGAGGTGCGCAGGTGCGACGGCCAGACCTCGGCGGCGTAGGGTCCGACGATGGCGAAGCCGCCGTCGGCGAAGAACATCGCGGCCGCCAGGATCAGCCAGAAGGCCGACACGCCGAACATCATGGTGTTGTAGTTGTAGCCGGCCAGGATGATCAGGGCGGCGGCGCCGAAGCCCAGCAGGCCGCCGCAGTTGCGCCGGCCGATCTTCTCCGACAGGTACGAGAAGCTCAGGCGGCCGAGG
>JAXMCN010000017.1:0-166453 GCA_046349275.1 Reyranellaceae bacterium
CGCTGCCCGGCCGTGACGGCGCTCGACCTGATCGACGTCGAGTCCCGCGCCCTCGAAGCCGCCCGCGCCAACGTGACCGACCCGCGCGCCACCTTCCATTGGCTCGATCTCACCAGCGCGCCGGCGCCGGCGATCTACGATTCGATCGTCTGCAATCCGCCCTTTCATGCCGGCCGCGCCGCGCAGCCGTCGCTCGGCCAGGCGGTGATCGCCGCCGCCGCCCGGGCGCTGCGGCCCGGCGGGCGCCTCGTCCTGGTCGCGAACCGCGGCCTGCCTTACGAGGCCTCCCTGGCGGCGGACTTCGCCTCGGTCGAGACCCTGGCCGACAACAACAAGTTCCGCGTCACCCTGGCGGTGCGCTGAAACGAACAAGGAGACGGAAGGCATGACCAGGCTCGTCCCCCGCCTCGCGGCCGGCGTCGCCCTCCTGCTGGCGGGCTGCCACGACGTCGCGACGCTCGAGGAGTCGCGCGCCCAGACGGTTCGCGTCGACGGGCGATTGTTCGAGGTCCGCGTGACGCGCTCCGACACGCCGGACGAGTTCCGCATGCTGATCACGCGCGCGACCATGGTCGTCAATCCCGACCCGCAGCGCGAAGCGGCCCGGGCACAGGAGGTCGCCGCCCTGGTGATGGATAGGACCTGTCGCGGGCGGCCGTCCACCGAGCTGTTTTCCGGCCTTGATGGTCCGGTCAGCTACCGCGTCGGCTTCCGCTGCGGCTGACGGTGCGGGCGCCTCAGACGCGCCGGCCGACGATCAGGAACTCGCGATTGCCGTCGGCGCCTTCGATCGGGCTGTCGGTCAGGCCGACCACCTGCCAGCCCGGCTGCGCCGCCAGCCAGTCGCGGATCGTGGCGCAAACCTCCTCGTGCAGGGCCGGCTCGCGCACGATGCCGCCCTTGCCCACCCGCCCCTTGCCGACCTCGAACTGCGGCTTGATCAGCGCCGCCAGATGCGCCCCGGGCGTCGCCAGCACCAGGGCCGCCGGCAGCGCCGTGCGCAGGCCGATGAACGAGGCGTCGCAGACGATCAGGTCGATCGGCTCGGGAATCTCGGCGGACGTCACGGTGCGGATGTTGGTGCGCTCCATCGACACCACTCGCGGATCGGAGCGCAGCTTCCAGGCGAGCTGGTTGGTACCGACGTCGACGGCATAGACCTTCGCCGCCCCCCGCTGCAGCAGGCAGTCGGTGAAGCCGCCGGTCGAGGAGCCGACGTCCAGCGCGACCCGCCTGGCCACCGGGATCGCGAACTGGTCCAGTGCTTTCTCGAGCTTGAGCCCGCCGCGCGACACGTAGGGATGCGGCTGGCCACGCACCTCGAGCGCGGTGTCGTCCGCCACCGCGTGCCCCGGCTTGTCGAGCCGGCGCTCGCCCGAGAACACCAGCCCGGCCATCACCAGGCGCTGTGCCGCCGCCCGGCTCTCGGCCAGGCCGCGCTCGACCAGCGCAACGTCCAGGCGCGACTTCGCCAATCGCCTTCTCCTCGTCTCGGTGCTCCCCGGCTCCCTTCCCATGCTGAAAGGAGCCGCGCAATCCGACCGAGGCCGCCTATGCGGGAGAGGAGGCGACGAGTTGGTCGATCCCGGTGGACTCTGGGAGGATCGACGGGGCGGCCGGGGTGCCCGCATCGCTCGCCATCGAAGCGGCGTACGACGCCAGCGCGCTCAAGGCGTTCGGAGCCGGCTCGGCGGCCAACAGAACACCGATCCTCCCATCGCCGTTCAGGTCCTGCTGAAAGATCGTCTCCCGCTCCCGCAGGGCCAAATCCGCTGCGCCCGCGACACCGATGACATGGAACAGAAAGCGGCCGTCGGCGTCGGTCTTCCAGACCGAATACTGATCGGCATCGGCCATCTTCCAGGCAACCTCGAAGCCGCCCGACACCGCCTCCGCGCCGATCGGCTTCCAGCTTCCGAAAAATCCTTCCGTCACCACCGTGTCCTGGTATTGCACCAGCACGGGCGTGCCGCCGTTCCTCGGCTGCATGACGTAGACCCTGCCCGACTGTCCCAGGGCGGTGGCGCCGCTTGCTTCGATCGGCGTCGGCACCGGCAGGCCCGTCCTGCCGTCGCCGTTGAGGTCCTGCTGGAAAGTCGCTTCCAGCGCCTGCAGGGTCGGATCGGCTCCGTCGACCGCGCCGAGAAGGTTCCGGACGTAGCGTCCCTGGGCATCGGTCACCCACACCGCGTACTGGTCGGCGCCGGCCACCTTCCAGGCGACTTCGAACCCTTCCGATGTTGCCTCGACTCCGATCGGCATCCAGGCGCCGAACATGCCTTCCATCACCAAGTCGCCCTGATACTCGAGAAGCACCGCTCGTCCGGCAGCGGGCTGCACCAGGTACACGCCGTTCGTCCGGCCCAGCGCCGTGGTGCCGCTGAGTTCGATCACCGTCCACGCTGGCAGGCCGATGGTGCCGTCGCCGTTGAGGTCCTGCTGGAAGCTCGTCTCGGCCGCCATCAGCTGGAGATTGCTGCCGGTCATCAGGGCGGACGCCTGGCCGAGGAAGTCGCCGCTCTCGGAGACGTTCCAGATAACGTACTGATCGGCGCTGCCGTTCTTCAAGACCACCTGGTACCCGGTGCCGAACTGTTCCGCCGCGATCGGCGTCCAATCTCCGAACTGGTTCAGACGGACGGCACTCCCCTCGAAGCGGAGTTGGGGGCCGCTGCCATCGCGGGCCCGCAGGAAGAAGGTGTTGATGACCTGCGTGAGGCGCGTGGCGCCTCGGCTCTCGATGACGGTCGTGAGCAGCGCCGCCAGGTCGAAATCGCCGTCGGAAAACTGGACAGTCTCGATGTTGCTCAGCGTATCCTTGCCCGAGGCGCCGGTGACCTGGGCTCCTGCGGACACCGCCGAGAGGACGAAGTCGGCCTTGTTGCCGGCAAAGACGGCGACATCCGTACCACCGGCGCCGTCCAACGAGTCGTTGCCGGCGCCGCCCAGCAAAGTGTCCGCGCCGTCGCCGCCGACCAGCGTGTCGTTGCCCGAGCCGCCGTCCAAGGTCAGCCTGACGAGCGCCGCGAGACCGCTGCCGGCACTGATCGTGTCGTCGCCCCCCTGGCCGCTGACGGTCAGGCGGTCGAGCGTGGCGTCGGCAGTCAGCACCCCGATCGTCGCCGCCAGGCCGACCACGCTGACGCCGCCCGCCACCGCGCTCTCGCTCACCACCTCGGCGACGCCCGTCGCGTTGACGATCACCTCGTCGGCCTGGCCGTCCGCCACGCCGCCGTTGCCGAGGTCGACCTTGACCTGGCTGAGGCCAGTACCGGCCAGGTCGTTCACCGTCGCCCGATCGGCCCCTCCGAGCAGCGACAGTGTGAGCACGTCCCCGGCGTCGGCGTTGCTCACGACCGTGCCGGCGGCCAGCCCGCCGACGCTCACCGCGCCGCCCAGCGCACCGACCGTGGCCGTGTCGCCGCCGGCCGTGCCTTCGACCGTCAGGAGGTCTGCGGCGCCGTCGCCCCCAATGCCACCGATGCCCAGATTCAAAGAGACTCACGTGACGCCCGTCCCCGTCAGGTCGCGCACCTGCACCGTGTCGGCGCCGCCCAGCGCGTTGAACACGATCGTCTCGACGGTCCCGAGATCCGCCGTGACCGCCGCAATGTCGCGCGAGAACCGGGCCCGCCCGCCATTGGCGGAGATGTCGATCCTCTCGGCGACGTTGGCGCCGTTGACCTGGAAGCTGTCCTGCCCGCCGTCACCGTCGACCGTGTCGTTGCCGTCTCCCGGGTTCCACACGAACGTGTCGTCGCCGCCGCCCAGCAGCGCCGTGTCGTTGCTCCGCCCGCCCGTCACCCTGTCGTTGCCCTCGCCGCCCAGCAAGGTGTCCGCGCCGTCGCCGCCGACCAGCGTGTCGTTGCCCGAGCCGCCGTCCAAGGTCAGCCTGACGAGCGCCGCGAGGCCGTTGCCGGCCGTGATCGTGTCGTCGCCCCCCTGGCCACTGACGGTCACGCGGTCGAGCGTGGCGTCGGCATTCAGCACCCCGATCGTCGCCGCCAGGCCGACCACGCTGACGCCGCCCGCCACCGCGCTCACGCTCACCACCTCGGCGACGCCCGTCGCGTTGACGATCACCTCGTCGGCCTGGCCGTCCGCCACGCCGCCGTTGCCGAGGTCGATCTTGACCTGGCCGAGGCCGGCGCCGCTCAGGTCGTTCACCGTCGCCCGATCGGCTCCACCCAAGAGAGACAGCGTGAGCACGTCCCCGGCGTCGGCGTTGCTCACGACCGTGCCGGCGGCCAGCCCGCCGACGCTTACCGCGCCGCCCACCGCACCGACTGTTGCCGTGTCGCCGCCGACCGTGCCTTCGACCGTCAGGAGGTCTGCGGCGCCGTCGCCCCCAATGCCACCGATGCCCAGATTCAAAGAGACCCGCGCGACGCCCGTCCCCGTCAGGTCGCGTACCTTCACCGTGTCGGCGCCGCCCAGCGCGTTGAACACGATCGTCTCGACGGTCCCGAGATCCGCCGTGACGGCCGCGATGTCGCGCGAGAACCGAGCCCGCCCGCCATTGGCGGAGATGTCGATCCTCTCGGCGACGTTGGCGCCGTTGACCTGGAAGCTGTCCTGCCCGCCGTCACCGTCGACCGTGTCGTTGCCGTCTCCCGGGTTCCACACGAACGTGTCGTCGCCGCCGCCCAGCAAGGTGTCCGCACCGTCGCCGCCGACCAGCGTGTCGTTGCCCGAGCCGCCGTCCAGGGTCAGCCTGACGAGCGCCGCGAGCCCGCTGCCGGCCGTGATCGTGTCGTCGCCCCCCTGGCCGCTGACGGTTACGCGGTCGAGCGCTGCTTCCGCGCCCAGTATCGTCACGCCGGGCGCCAACCCGTCGACATTGACCGCGCCGCCCACCGCACCGACCGTCACCGTGTCGCCGCCGGCCGTGCCCTCGACCGTCACCAGGTCCGCCGCGCCGTCGCCGCTGATGCCACCGTTGCCGGCGAGGTTCACCATCACCCGCGCGACGCCCGTCCCCGTCAGGTCGCGCACCTGCACCGTGTCGGCGCCGCCCAGTGCGTTGAACACGATCGTCTCGACAGTCCCGAGATCCGCCGTGACCGCCGCAATGTCGCGCACGAACCGGGTCCGCCCTCCGCTGGCCGAGATCTCGATGCTCTCCGCGAGGCTCGTGCCGTTGGCCTGGAAGCTGTCCAGCCCGTCCTGACCGTCCACCGTGTCGGTGCCGTCGCCTGGATTCCACACGAAGGAGTCGTCGCCGCCGCCCAGCAGCGCCGTGTCGTTGCCCTGGCCGCCCGTCACCGCGTCGTTGCCCTCGCCGCCCAGCAGCATGTCGGCGCCATCGCCGCCGACGAGCGTGTCGTTGCCCTGGCCGCCGTCGAAGGTCAGGCTGACCAGCGCCGCGAGCCCGCTGCCGGCCGTGATCGCATCGTCGCCCTCCTGGCCGTTGACGGTCAGGCGGTCGAGCGCGGCGTCGGCATTCAGCACGCCGACCGTCGCCGCCAGGCCGGCCACGCTGACGCTCCCCGCCACCACGCTCACGCTCACCACATCGGCGCCGCCCGTCGCGTTGACGATCGCCTCGTCGGCCTGGCCGTCCGCCGCGCCGCCGTTGCCCAGGTCGATCTTGACCTGGCTGAGGCCGGTGCCGGCCAGATCGTTCACCGTCGCCCGATCGGCCCCACTCAGGAGCGACAGCGTGAGCACGTCTCCGGCGTCGGCGTTGCTCACGACCGTGCCGGCGAACAGGCCACCAACGCTCACGGCGCCGCCGACCGCGTCGACCGTCACCACGTCGCCGCGGATGCTGCCGTCCACCGCCACCAGATCCGCCGCGCCGTCGCCGCCGATGCCGCCGTTGCCCGCGAGGTTCACCCCCACCTGCGTAACAGCCGTCCCCGCCAGGTTGCGCACGCGCACCGTATCGGCGCCGCCCAGCGCGTTGAAGGTAATCGTCTCGACTGTTCCGAGGTCCGCCGTGACGGCCTCGACGTCGCGGAAAAACCGGGCACGCCCGCCGACCGCCGAGATCTCGATGCTCTCGCCGAGGCTGGCACCGTTGGCCAGAAAGCTGTCGAGCCCGCCCTGTCCGTCCACCTTGTCGTTGCCGTCTCCCGGGTTCCACACGAAGGTGTCGTCGCCCGGGCCAAGCAGCGCGATGTCATTGCCCCGCCCGCCCGTGACCACGTCGTTGCCCTCGCCCCCCAGCAAGCTGTCCGCGCCGCCGCCTCCGACGAGCGTGTCGTCGCCCAGGCCCCCGTCCAGCGTTATGGGCGGCAGCGGACCGTTGGCCTCGTCCAGGCTGAGCGCATCGGGGCCATCCAGCCCCAGCACGCGAATGCTGACCGTATTGGCGGCGGTGGGTGTTCCGCCCGAGATCGCGACGGCACCGCCATTGACGAGCAGGTTCCCCGCCGGGTCCCGGCCGATGACCACGGCGTTGCTGCCCGTGTCGCCCCTTACCGTGAGCACACCCGTTGTGGAGGAAAATGCTGCCGAAACTGGCATTGAACGCTCCTTGGCGACCTCTCCACGACGCTCGCCGCGAGCGCAGCGAGAACCGGACCCCTTGCCCAGGGAAGATTACACATCACGACTGCACTCTCACTTGAAATGAATATTGAGCGAGGCGGAACGGGAAGCCGTGCAGCCGGCCCTCGGCCGCCAAACGGCCTGGGCGCGCGATTGTGCGCGGCGCGGCTCCCCCTGCCCGCAATCACGGGCTAGCATGGCCTCATGAGCACGAAACTCCTCGAGGGCGAGCGCGCCCTGATCACCGGCTGTGGCGGCGGCATCGGCCGCGGCATCGCCCTCGCCCTCAAGGCCGAGGGAGCGACGGTCCTCGGCAGCGACATCAAGGCGCCGCCGGCCGACGACGGCATGGAGTTCCTCGCCGCCGACCTCGCCCAGCCCGACGGCTGGAAGGAGCTGCTGCAGCGCGCCGTCGAACGCCTGGGCAGCATCTCGCTGTTCGTCCATGCCGCGAGCCCGCGCCGCCAGGAAGTCGACACGCCGCTCACCGTCAGCGAGGAGACCTGGGACGCCATGACCGGCATCAACCTGCGCGCCGGGTTCTTCCTCGCCCGCGAGATCGGCCAGCACATGCGCGAGCACCGCCTGCGCGGCCGCATCCTTCTGATCACCTCGCAGCACCGCCACACGCCGCGCAACCTGCCGCACTACAGCGCCTCGAAGGCCGGCATGACCATGGTGATGAAGGAGCTGGCCCGCGTGCTCGCGCCGGACGGGATCCGGGTGAACGCCATCGCGCCGGGCGCGATCCCCGGCGGCGGCTTCGTCGCCGGCAATCTCGACCAGCTGGTGGCGGACATTCCGCTCGGCCGCGCCGGCACGCCGGACGATGTCGCGCAGGTCGCCGTCGCCGTGCTGTCGGAAAGATTTGGCCGCTACCTGGTGGGCACGACGGTGGAAGTCGATGGTGGACTGGGCCTGATGAGCTGGATTCCTGCCAAGGCTTGACCGCGCGGTCGAGGCGGTCATTCTAGGCGCCCTTCAGACAACAGGGAGTTGCAACATGACGCTGAGAATTAACTCGACCGCCCCCGACTTCACGGCCGAGACCACCCAGGGGACCATCGAGTTCCACAAGTGGATCGGCGACAGCTGGGCGATCCTGTTCTCGCATCCCAAGGACTTCACGCCGGTCTGCACCACCGAGCTCGGCTACATGGCCGGCCTGAAGCCCGAGTTCGACAAGCGCAACACCAAGATCCTCGGCCTGTCGGTCGACCCGGTGACCAACCACTCGAAGTGGGCCAAGGACATCGAGGAGACGCAGGGCCACGCCGTGACCTATCCGATGATCGGCGATCCCGAGCTCAAGGTGGCGACCCTCTACGACATGCTGCCCGAGGGCGCCGGCACGACGTCGGACGGCCGCACCGCCGCCGACAACGCCACCGTGCGCTCAGTCTTCATCATCGGCCCGGACAAGAAGATCAAGGCGATGCTGACCTACCCGATGAGCTCGGGCCGCAACTTCGACGAGGTGCTGCGGCTCCTCGAATCTTGCCAGCTAACCGCCAAGCACCAGGTGGCGACGCCGGTCAACTGGAAGCGCGGCGACGACGTCATCATCGTGCCAGCGGTGTCCGACGAGCAGGCCAAGCAGAAGTTTCCCGGCGGCTGGAAGGCTCCCAAGCCCTACCTGCGCATCGTGCCGCAGCCGAAGGACTGAGGACTCGATGCCTCCCTGCGCGCAGCGCGGGGAGGTGTCCGCGAAGCGGACGGAGGGGTCGGAGAGTCATGATTTCATGACCCCTCCGGCCCTGCGGGCCACCTCCCCAACTTCGTTGGCGAGGAGAGCTAACCCCGCGCGCGCTCGACCTGCTGGCCGAGCGCCTGCAGGGCCGTCGCCACGATCGCCGGCGCGTCGAGGCCGGCCTGCTGGTACTGCTTGGCCGGGGCGGCGTGATCGATGAATCGGTCGGGCAAGGTCATCGGCCGGATCTTCAGCCCGTGGTCGAGCAGGCCGTTGCTCGCCAGGAACTGCAGCACCTGGGCGGCGAAGCCGCCGACGGCGCCTTCCTCGATGGTGATCAGCACCTCGTGGTCGCGGGCCAGCCGCTTCACCAGGTCGATGTCGAGCGGCTTGGCGAAGCGCGCATCGGCCACCGTGGTCGACAGCCCCTTGGCCGCCAGATCCTCGGCCGCGACCAGGCACTCGGCCAGCCGCGTGCCGAAGCTCAGGATGGCGATCTTGCTGCCCTCGCGCAGCACTCGCCCCTTGCCGATCGGCAAGGGCGTGCCGCGCGCCGGCAGCTCGATGCCGACGCCCTCGCCGCGCGGATAGCGCACCGAGGACGGCCGATCGTCGATCTGCGCCGCCGTCGCCACCATGTGCATCAGCTCGAGCTCGTCGGCCGCCGCCATCACCACGAAGTCGGGCAGGCAGGCCAGATAGGTGACGTCGAACGAGCCGGCATGCGTGGCGCCGTCGGCGCCGACCAGCCCGGCGCGGTCGATGGCGAAGCGCACCGGCAGCTTCTGCAGCGCCACGTCGTGCACCACCTGGTCGTAGCCGCGCTGCAGGAAGGTCGAGTAGATCGCCGCGAACGGCTTGAAGCCTTCGCAGGCCATGCCGGCGGCGAAGGTCACGCCGTGCTGCTCGGCGATGCCGACGTCGAAGCTGCGATCTGGAAAGCGCTCGGCGAACTTGTCGAGGCCGGTGCCGGACGGCATGGCGGCCGTGATGGCGACGATCCGCCGGTCGGCCTCGGCCTCGGCGATCAGCGCCTTGGCGAACACCGACGTGTATTGCGGCGCATTGGCCACCGGCTTGGCCTGCTTGCCGGTGATCACGTCGAACTTCACGACGCCGTGGTACTTGTCGGCGCTGGCTTCGGCCGGGGCGTAGCCCTTGCCCTTCTTGGTCACGACGTGGACCAGGATCGGCTTGTCGATCCGCGCGTCGCGGGCGTTCTTCAGCACCGGCAGGAGGTGCTCGAGGTTGTGCCCGTCGACCGGCCCGACATAGTAGAAGCCCAGCTCGTCGAACAAGGTGCCGCCGGCCACGAAGCCGCGGGCGAACTCCTCGGCCCGCTTGGCCGCCAGCTCGAGCGGCTTGGGCAGCGCCTCGGCGAACGAGCGGCCGATGTTGCGCAGCGAGACGTAGGGCTGGCCAGAGAGCAGGCGCGACAGATGCGCCGACAGGGCGCCGGTCGGCGGCGCGATCGACATGTCGTTGTCGTTCAGCACGACGACCAGCCGGCTGCGGAGATGGCCGGCATTGTTCATCGCCTCGTAGGCCATGCCGGCGCTCATCGAGCCGTCGCCGATCACCGCCACGACGTTGTTGTTGCCGCCCGCGAGATCGCGCGCCACGGCCATGCCCAGCCCGGCCGAGATCGAGGTCGAGGAATGCGCCGCGCCGAACGGGTCGTACTCGCTCTCGCTGCGCCGCGTGAAGCCCGACAGGCCGCCTTCCTGGCGCAGGGTGCGGATGCGGTTGCGCCGGCCGGTGACGATCTTGTGCGGATAGGCCTGGTGCCCGACGTCCCAGATCAGCCGGTCGCGCGGCGTATCGAAGACATAGTGCAGCGCCACGGTGAGCTCGACGACGCCGAGCCCGGCGCCGAGATGCCCGCCGGTCACCGAGACGGCCGAGATCGTCTCCTGGCGCAGCTCGTCGGCCAGCTGGCGCAGCTGGTCCGGGCGCAACCGACGGATGTCGGCCGGCACATCGACGGTATCGAGAAGCGGCGTCGCGGTCATGCCCTACTATACTCCACTCTCGTCGGCTTACGACCGGCGCGAAACGACGAACTGCGCGGCCTGGCGCAGGAGGTCGGCCGACTCGCCGAAATGCTCGAGATGAGCCGAGGCCTGCCGCGCCAGCATCTCGGCCTGGTCGCGCGCCCGCTCCTTGCCGAGGATCGACACGAACGTCGCCTTGCCCGCCGCCACGTCCTTGCCCGGAGTCTTGCCGAGCTCTTCGGCGCTGGCCTCGATGTCGAGCAGGTCGTCGACCATCTGGAAGGCCAGCCCGACATCGTGCGCGTAGGCCGCCAGGGCCGTGCGCAGCGGCTCGCTGGCCTTGCCGAGCACGGCGCCGGCGGTGCAGGAGAAGGAGATCAGGGCGCCCGTCTTCAGGCGCTGCAGGCGCGTGATCGCGCCGATCGACAGGTCGGGCTGCTTCTCGGCCAGCAGGTCGAGCATCTGGCCGCCGACCATGCCCTGGGCACCGGCGGCCCGCGCCAGCTCGGCCACCAGGGTCGCGCGCACCGAGGCGTCGCCGTGGGTGTCCTCGTGGGCCAGCACCTCGAAGGCCAGAGCTTGCAAGGCGTCGCCGGCCAGAATCGCCGTCGCCTCGTCGAACTGGCGATGGCAGGACGGTCGGCCGCGCCGCAGGTCGTCGTCATCCATGGCGGGCAGGTCGTCGTGAATCAGAGAATAGGCGTGCACGAACTCGATCGCGCTCGCCGTCCTGAGTGCCGACAATGTCGACACCCGGAACAGGGTTGCGCTGGCCAGCACGAAAAACGCACGCAGCCGCTTGCCGCCTTCCAGGCTGGAGTAGCGCATCGCGTCGAAGACGCGGGATTCGCCGCTGTCCCCCTTGGGCAGCAGGCGGTCCATGGTCCGTTCGACCGACTGGGCGACATGGGTAAGGGCGGCGTCGAACCGCCGATACGACGACAAGGGCATGGAAAGCAATCTTCTCAGGTCAGATCGGCGGGCTGGGTGGCGACGCTGCCGTCGGCCGAGAAGACGATCTTCTCGACCTTCATGCGAGCCTCGGCAAGCTTCTGCTCGCAGTGCTTCTTGAGCAGGGCGCCCCGCTCGTAGGCGGTGATCGCCTCGTCGAGCTTCACCTGTCCCTGCTCCAGTTGCTTCACGATCCCTTCCAACTCGCGCAGGGCGTCCTCGAAGGACAGGGCCGCGATTTCCTTGTTCAGTACGGGGTCTTTTGCCACTTCTTCCTCGCTCGACGGCCGGCAATCTACCCGCGCCCGCGCCCGGCAGCCAGCGATGCCGTTCCCCGGCGCAATGATGATCCCGGGCTCGGCTCAGGAGGGGTCGGGCCGCTTTCTCAACTCCGAATACACAAAGCCCGCAGTTACAGCATGGTAGGTCTGCATGTTCGCATGACAAAACCCCTCGACGCGCATTGCGACAGTGGCGACGCGATGGCAGGTTCCGCTCCGCAAAGAAATAAACATCCATTCATCAAAGGAGAAGGACGCCAATGGGCAATGTCAGCCACCTCGTCACTCGTACCGCGGCTCTGCAGAGCTCGGTCGATGCCGGCCTCGACGGCCTGCCGGGGAAGGATCGCCAGTTCGTCACCGCGCTGGCGCGCGGGCTCGACATCCTGCGCGCCTTCCACGCCGGCGAGGGCATGCTGGGCAACCAGGAGATCGCCCATCGCACCGGCCTGCCGAAGCCGACCGTGGCCCGCCTCACCCACACGCTGACCGAGCTCGGCTACCTCAACTACATCCGTCGCTTCCGCAAGTACGAGCTGGGCGCCTCGGTGCTGGCGCTGGGTTATGCCGCGATCTCCAGCATGGACGTGCGCCGCGCCTCGCGGGCGCCGCTCGAGCAGCTCGCCCATTCGCTGAACGCCTCGACCGCGCTGGGCGGCCGCGATCGCCATTCGATGATCTACCTCGAGGCCTGCCGCGGCCCGTCGGTCGTCGCCATCACGCACGATGTCGGCACCCGTGTCCCGATGGCCACCACGGCGATGGGCCGCGCCTACCTGTTCTCGCTGCCCGAGGTCGACCGCAACAAGCAGATCGACGCCATCCGCCGCCGCTGGCGCGACGACTGGACCAAGGTCAAGACCGGCCTGGAGCGGTCGTTCAAGGAGCTCTCGGAGCGCGGCTTCTGCGTCACTTGGGGCGAGTGGCTGCCCGAGCTGTGCGGCGTCGGCGCGCCGCTGCGCAACTCCGACGGCACGGCGGCCTATGCCATCAACGCCTCGGCGCCGATCTACCAGATCAGCCGCGACCGGCTCGAGGCCGACTGGGGCCCGCGCCTGGTCAAGGTGGCGCGCGACATCCGCACCAGCATGGCGGCTCCGACGGCGGTGCAGGCCCCCACGCCGATGCGCCCGATGACGAATGGCCATCGCGCCCCGCTGTCGATGATGCGCCGCTAGGCGCATCGCGAGACCTTTTCAGATGCCCATCCAACGACCGGCCGATGCTCGGCCGGTCGCCAGTCATGAGTTTCGCGGCTTCAACGGCCTGATCGGCCACGAGGTCGTGGCCTGGCGCCACGGTTTCGTCGAGATGCGCCTCGTGGTGCGCGCCGAACTCTGCAACGCCAACGGCCTGCTGCACGGCGGCGTGCTGATGACCCTGCTCGACTCGGCCAGCGGCTTCGCCTGCACCTTCAACGAGACGGCCACGGCGCGTCGCTTGAGCGTCACGCTCGCCTTCACGACACAGTTCATCAAGGCGGCGCGCGAAGGCGACACGCTCACCATCTTCGGGGCCTGGCGGCCCTCGACCAGCCAGTCGACCTTCGCCGCCGAGACCGAGATCTACGACCAGAGGGGCGACCTGATCGCCACCGGCGCCGGCACCTTCCGCTATCTCAAGGGCGAGCGCAGCGACGGGATGCTGGCCTTCCTCGACCAGAAGGCGGCCGACTGAAGCCTCTCAGTCAGCCGCCAGCGCGCGGACCTCGACGAGATCGTCGCGAAAGGCCGCCAGCGCCGACTGCCGGGCGGGTTCGTCCGGCAGCCGCAACAGGTACGAGGGATGCACCGTGACGTAGCCCCGGAAGCCGGCCAGGTCGCGTGCGCCCCGGACGCGGCTCACCGCCAGCTTCTCGCCGGTCAGGGCGAGCACCGCCGTGCCGCCGAGCGCCACCACAAATCGTGGCCGAACCAGCGCCAGTTCCTGGTGCAGCCACCAGCGATACCGCTTCACCTCGGCCACGCTCGGGTTCTTGTGCAAGCGTCGCTTGCCGCGCGGCTCGAACTTGAAATGCTTGACCGCGTTGGTGACGTAGACCCGACGCCGGTCGATGCCCACCTCCTTCAGCACGGTGTCGAGGAGCTGGCCGGCCGGCCCGACGAAGGGTCGACCGAGTTGCTCTTCCTGGTCGCCCGGCTGCTCGCCGACGAAGGCGATGTCCGCTCCGAGAGGCCCCTCGCCCAGCACGGCGCGGTCGGCCCCCGGCGACAAGGGCGGCGAGGCCTCGATGTGCCGGTTGAGGTCCTCCAAGGTGCGGGGCGCCTGCTCGGCCATCGCCGCGACCGCCTTGATCGGATCGCGCTTGAGCGTCACTGTCGCGCCGCCGGTCAGCATCTCGCGGCTCGTTTGCGAAGCGGTGCGCACCAGCTGCGGGATGGCCGCAGCTTCGGGCAGGTTGCGCCAGTATTTGCGCGGCATCTGGCGGCTCATCGCCTGGGGATTGACGCGAGCGGCGTTGAAGACGCTTTCGTAATAGGCCCGCCACGCCGCCTCCGCCGGATCCCCCTCGGGCGCGTCCGCGCGGCTCGCCGGCGGCCCGAACGCCAGGGCATCGCCGTCCCAGTGGAGCGAGCCGTTCGGCGTCAGAATCGACCAGAGCATGCCGGCGAAGCGCTCGACGAAGAAGTCGGCGACCAGCCCCAGGATGAAGTGCTCCGGCTCGAACCAGGCGACGTGGCGCGCGCTGCCGTCGGGACCGGCGATCTCGCGGAAGCGCACGAAGGCGGTCATCTTGTGACGGTCGCGCAGCACCGCTGCCCGCATCGCTTCGAGTCGATGCACTAGGGGATCGCTCGCCGTGTCGAGCAGCGCCCGCTCGCCGTGCAGGATCCGCCAGATCGCCTGGTAGAGCAGCGCGTGCCGCTCGGGATCGCGATGGCAAACCACGATCTCGATCAGCCGCGCGAGTCTCCTCGGCAGCAGCAGCGGCGGCCCGTCCCCCACCCTCGCCTCGCCCAGCAGGTCGGGCGTGCCGGCATCGCTCCACGCCACCTGCGTCGGCGGCATCTGCCGCGCCGCGAGGCCGCGGACGGCGGCGCGGAAGCCGTCGAGATCCGCGCCGGGCCGGAGGGAAACGGCGATCAGAACAGGCTTCCCTGCGCCGCCGGCGCGGCGAGTCTGCGGTGCAGGTCGAGCCGGTCCAGCGCGTTGCCGGCCGGACGGTAGTCGGCCGCCACGACGAACGGCATCCAGCGCTTCGCCGCCCGCGACAGGCGCCGCAGGTCGGCGAGCCGCAGGCGGCTTTGGCGGCGCGACGCCACGATGCGGTCGACGGCGCGCACGCCGAGGCCGGGTACGCGCAGCAGCGCCTCGCGATCGGCGCTGTTAACGTCCACCGGGAAGCGCTCGCGGTGCTTCAGCGCCCACGCCGACTTGGGATCGAGATCGAGCGCCAGCATGCCCTGCTCGGCCGTCTCGACCACCTCGTCGACCGAGAAGCCATAGAAGCGCAGCAGCCAGTCGGCCTGGTACAGCCGGTTCTCGCGCTGCAGCGGCGGCGACTTCGGCGGCAGCACGGCGCTCGCCGCCGGGATCGGGCTGAAGGCCGAGTAGTAGACGCGGCTGAGGCCGAAATCGCGATAGAGCGCGGCGCTGCGCTGCAGGACGTCGCCGTCGGTCGCGGCGTCGGCGCCGACGATCATCTGGGTGCTCTGGCCGGCCGGCGCGAAGGTCAGGCGGTCGGCCCGCGCCTCGACGATGCGCTCCTTCATCTGGCTCATGGCGGCGGCGATCGAGCCGCCCTTCTTCTCGGGGGCGAGCTGCGCCAGGCTCTGCGCCGACGGCAGTTCGACGTTGATCGACAGGCGGTCGGCGAACAGCCCCGCCTGCTCGACCAGCCACGGGCTCGCCTCGGGAATCGTCTTGAGATGGATGTAGCCGGCGAAGCCGTGCGCCTGGCGCAGGGTCTTCGCCACCCACACCATCTGCTCCATCGTATGGTCGGGCGTGCGCACGATGCCCGACGACAGGAACAGGCCTTCGATGTAGTTGCGCTTGTAGAAGGCGATCGTCAGCCCGACCACCTCCTCGACGGTGAAGCGCGCCCGCTCGACGTTGGACGAGCGGCGGTTGACGCAGTAGGCGCAGTCGAACAGGCAGTAGTTGCTGAGCAGGATCTTGAGCAGCGACACGCAGCGGCCGTCCGGCGTGTACGCATGGCAGATGCCGTTGCTGGTCGAGCCCAGCCCATCGCGGCCGGCGGCCCGCTTGGGGGCTCCCGACGAGGCGCACGACGCATCGTACTTGGCGGCATCGGAAAGGATGCGCAGCTTGCGCACGAGAGGGTCGTCCACCGGCTCCTCCGTCGTTTATGTTCACTATATGTTCTCGTTGTCGGGCGAATTCAAGACGGCCCTGCTGCGGTCTCCCGGTTTTGTCTGTAACGACCCGCCTGTGGGCACCGTCTCCTGTCCGGTGGCCACGAGAGCCGCCGACCGACATGGGAGATCGTCATGCAGGAAGTGATGTCCTTGGCCGCAGCCCTCGCGGCCCTTCTCGGCACGTCGGACGCCTCGCCAAAGCCGCCCGAGGCGGCGGTCGTCGCGCGGACCGCGGCACCGGCGCCGATCTTCGCGTTCGGCTTTCGGATGCCGCGAATCCCGCGGCCGCACGTCCCGTGGCCGGGTCGCTGACCCGGCCGCCGTCGTGACGTCCGGTTCTACCGGAAGGTGAACTCCGAGCCGCCCAGGCCGACGAACTCGGTCCGGGCGTGGCCGGCGCCCGGCAGGAAGACCGGCGGATGCACCGAGCCGGTCAGCACCACCTCGCCGGCCTTCAGACACTTGCCGTGCTCGATCAGCTTGTTGGCGAGCCAGGCGAGCGCGATCAGGGCGCCGCCCATGACGTTGCTGCCGGGACCGCCGCCGATCTCCTTACCCTCGAATTCCGAGCGGCCCTTGAGATTGGCGAAGTCGAGCCCCTGCCAGTCCTTGATCTCGCTGCCGACGATGCAGGCGGCCTGCAGCACGTCGTCGGCGATGCGGCCCGGACCGTTCACCTTGGCGACGTCGGCGTAGCGGTTCTCGACCACCTCGGCGCCGCAGTAGAGGTTCGACACGAACGGCTTGATGGTCTCCGCCGTGTAGGGCTGGGCCGCCTTCGGCGCGTCGCGGCCCATCTTGGCGACCATCTCGCATTCCATGCCGGCCTTGAGCGGCCAGCCCTTGTCGAACACCGCGCCCGACGGCTTGAGGCCGCTCTGGTAGAGGCCGGCGAACACCGGCCCCGACAGCTTGAGCGGCTCGTACTGCGTCGGCAGGGTGAGCGCCACCTTCCAGCCGGCCATGCGGTCGCGGCCGCCGGCCGTCAGCCGCTCGTGCACGGCGAACTGGACCTTGTAGGAATCGGCTTCCGACAGATCGGCTGCGAGCGCCGGCAGGAAGTCGATGACGGTGCGCTGCCGGCGCGCCTCGGCGAGGCGGTCGGCGAGCGCGGCGATGTCCTTGGCGTCCACGGTACTGTTCTCCCCAGGCTTCAGGCGGCCAGTCTACGCCGCCGCCTTGGCCGGATGATAGTTGCCATAGAAGCTTTCGCCCTTGGCCGCCATGTCGCGCAAGAGCTTCGGCACCTCGAACTGCGCGCCGTACTTCTTGGCGAGCTCGTCGCACTCGGCGACGAACTGCTTGACCCCGACCTGGTCGATCAGGCTGATCGCGCCGCCGGTCTGCGGCGCGAAGCCCAGGCCCATGATCGAGCCGACGTCGCCGTCCTGCGGGTTGGTCAGCACGTTGGCCTCCAGGCAGCGGGCGGTGTCGACGGCCTGCACGTAGAGCAGCCGCTTCTTGACCTCCTCCTGCTTGGCGCGCTTGTCGAGCCCCTCGCCGTAGAGCAGCGCCGGATCGGCCGGGAAGTGCTTCTGCAGCTCCGGCCACAGGCGCTTCTTGCCGTCGGCCGGATACTCGTAGAAGCCCTTGCCGTTCTTGCGCCCGAAGCGCTCGAGCTTCTTGACCATCAGCTCGAGCACGTCCTCGGTGCCGCTGCCCTCGAAGGTCTGCCCGGCCGCCGCGGCGTCGCGCCGGGTCTGGTCCATGATCTTCCAGCTGAGGTCGATCGCCACCTCGTCGTTCAGCGCCAGCGGCCCGACCGGCATGCCGGCCAGCCGCGCGCAGTTCTCGATCATCGCCGCCGGCACGCCTTCCTTGAGCAGGCGATGGCCCTCGCTGATGAAGGCGCCGCAGACGCGGCTGGTGAAGAAGCCGCGGCTGTCGTTGACCACGATCGGCGTCTTGCGGATCTTCTGCACGTAGTCCATGGCGCGGGCCAGGGTCTCCGGCGAGGTCTTCTTGCCGACGATGATCTCGACCAGCGGCATCTTCTCGACCGGCGAGAAGAAGTGCAGGCCGATGAAGTTGGCCGGCCGCACCGAGGCCTCGGCCAGGCCGGTGATCGGCAGGGTCGAGGTGTTGGAAGCGAAGATCGCCGTGTCGGCCAGCACCGCCTCGGCCTTCTTGGTCGCCTCGGCCTTGACGTCGCGGTTCTCGAACACCGCCTCGATCACCAGCTCGCAGCCCTCGAGCCGGCCGAAGTCCGGCGTCGCGGTGACCTTGGCCAGCATCGCGTCGCACTTGTCCTGGGCCAGGCGGCCGCGCTTGACCAGCTTGCCGAGCTCGCCGGCGATGTGCGCCTTGCCCTTGTCGGCCACCGCCTGGTCGCGATCGATCAGCACGATCTCCAGCCCGGCCTGCACCGACACGGTGGCGATGCCGGCGCCCATCAGGCCGGCGCCGAGGACGCCGATCTTCTTGTAGGCCTGCTTGGGCACGCCCTTGGGACGGCGGGCCAGCTTGTTGGCCTCCTGGAGCCCGAAGAACAGGGTCCGGATCATGCTCTTGGCCACCGGGTCGCGCAGCAGCGAGACGAAGTAGCGGGTCTCGACCCGCAGGCCGGCGTCGAACGGCAGCTGCAGGCCCTCGTAGACGCAGCTCATGATCGCCTTGGGCGCCGGATAGACGCCGTTGGTCTTGCCCGCGATCATGGCGTTGCCGCCGATGAAGGTCTGCACGCCCGGCGGGCTCCACACCTGGCCGCCGGGGAAGCCCGGCGTCTTGAAGCCCTTGCGGTCCCACGGCTGCACGGCGCGGCCGTCGATCGGCTTGGCGCCCTTGCCGGCATATTCCGGCACCACCTGCTCGGTGGCCGGCGCGGTCAGCCAGGCCCTGGCGCGGGCCAGCAGTTCGTCGGCCGGCACGACCTCGTGGATCAGCCCCGCACTCTTGGCGGCGTCGACCGTGAGGTCGCGGCCTTCGATCAGGATCGGCGCGGCGTTCATGACGCCGATCAGGCGCGGGATGCGCTGCGTGCCGCCGCCGCCGGGCAGCAGGCCGATCTTGACCTCGGGCTGGCCGATCTTGGTCTTGGGGTTGGCCGCCGCGATTCGGTGATGGCAGGCCAGGCAGATCTCGAAGCCGCCGCCCAGCGCCGTGCCGTTGATCGCCGCGACGACCGGCTTGCCGCCGGTCTCCTGGCGCCGGAACAGCTTCTGCAGCTGGCTGAACTGGTCCATCAGCTTGGCGGCATCGGACGTATCGGCGCCGAGCAGCATCTCGAGATCGGCGCCGGCGATGAAGTCGGCCTTGGCCGAGGCGATGATGATGCCCTTGACCTTGTCGTCCTTGAGCGCCGTCTCGAGCGCGCCGGCATAGGCGGTGATCGAGCCCTCGTTGAGGACGTTCATGGTGCGCCCGGGCATGTCCCAGGTGATGGTGGCGATGCCGTCGCCGTCGACGTTGTAGTTGATCATGGCAGGATTCCTCGGATGGACGGGGCGGCTCAGACGCGCTCGATGATGGTCGCGGTGCCCATGCCGCCGCCGACGCACAAGGTCGCGAGGCCGGTCGACAGGTTGCGGCGCTCCAGCTCGTCGAGCACGGTGCCCAGGATCATCGCGCCGGTGGCGCCCAGCGGATGGCCCATGGCGATGGCGCCGCCGTTCACGTTGATCTTGTCGTACGGCATCTTGAGCACCTGCAGGTAGCGCAGCACGACGGCGGCGAAGGCCTCGTTGAGCTCCCACAGGTCGATGTCGCTCACCGACATGCCGGCGCGCTTCAGCGCCTTCTCCGAGGCCGGCGCCGGGCCGGTCAGCATGATCGCCGGCTCCGAGCCGATCGAGGCGAAGGCGCGGATGCGGGCGCGCGGCTTCAGCCCGGCGCGCTCGCCGAACTCCTTGCTGCCGATCAGGATGGCGGCGGCGCCGTCGACGATGCCCGACGAGTTGCCGGCGTGGTGGACGTGGTTGACCTTCTCGATCTCGGGATAGCGCTGGATGGCGATGGCGTCGAAGCCGGGCATCATCTCGCCCTGCATCTTGAAGCTGGGCTCGAGCGCCGCCAGGGTCTGCATGGTCGTGGTCGGGCGCATCAGCTCGTCGTGCGCCAGCAGCTCCAGCCCGTTCTTGTCGCGCACCGGCACGATCGACTTCTTGAAGTAGCCGTTGTCCCAGGCGTGCTTGGCGCGCTTCTGCGATTCGACGGCGAAGGCGTCGACGTCGTCGCGCGACATGCCGTACTTGGTGGCGATCAGGTCGGCCGAGACGCCTTGCGGCACGAAGTACATCGGCATCGCGACCGCCGGATCGGTCGGCCAGGCGCCGCCGTCGGAGCCCATCGGCACGCGGCTCATCGATTCGACGCCGCCGCCGATCGCCGCCTGGCTCTGGCCCGACATGACCTGGGCCGCCGCCATGTTGGTCGCCTCGAGGCCGGAAGCGCAGAAGCGGTTGACCTGCACGCCCGACACCGTCTCGGCATAGCCCGCGACCACCGCGGCGGTGCGCGCGATGTCGGCGCCCTGCTCGCCGATCGGCATGACGCAGCCCAGCACGACGTCGTCGACCAGGCTCGTGTCGAGCTGGTTGCGGTCGCGCAGCGCCTGCAGCGCCGTCACCGCCAGGCGCACCGGCGTCACCTCGTGCAGCGCGCCGTCCTTGCGGCCCTTGCCGCGCGGCGTGCGGACGGCGTCGTAGATGTAGGCTTCGGTCATGGTCTGCTCCTGTTCAGATTGCGCGACCCGCGGTCCTCAGAGGGTGCGGCCGATCAATTCCTTCATGATCTCGTTGGTGCCGCCGTAGATCTTCTGCACGCGCGCGTCGGCGTAGAGGCGCGCGATCGGGTACTCCCACATGTAGCCGTAGCCGCCGAAGAACTGCAGGCACTGGTCGATCACCTCGCACTGCAGGTCGGTGAGCCAGTACTTGGCCATCGCGGCGGTCGCGACGTCGAGTTCGCCCTTGAGATGGCGCGCCGTGCAATCGTCGATGAAGACGCGCGCCACGTGGACCTTGGTCTTGATCTCGGCCAGCTTGAACCGGGTGTTCTGGAAGTCGATGATCGGCTTGCCGAACGCCTTGCGCTCCTTGACGTAGGCCACCGTGTGCTCGAGCGCCGCCTCGAGCGCGGCGATAGCCTGGATGCCGATCACCAGGCGCTCCTGCGGCAGCTGCTGCATCAGCTGCACGAAGCCCATGCCGGGCCCGCCCAGCAGGTTGTCGGCCGGCACCCGCACGTTGTCGAAGAACAGCTCCGACGTGTCCTGCGCCTTCATGCCGATCTTCTCGAGATTGCGGCCGCGCTTGAAGCCCGGCGTGCCGGTCTCGACGACGATCAGCGAGGTGCCGCGGGCGCCCAGCTTGGGATCGGTCTTGGCGACGACGATCACCAGGTCGGCGAGCTGGCCGTTGCTGATGAAGGTCTTGGAGCCGTTGATCACCCAGTGGTTGCCGTCCATCACCGCGTTGGTCTTGACCGACTGGAGGTCCGAGCCGGTGCCCGGCTCGGTCATGGCGATGGCGGTGATCAGCTCGCCGCTGACCGCCTTGGGGATCCACTTCTTCTTCTGCTCCTCGCTGCCGTAGTGCAGCAGGTAGGGCACGACGATGTCGTTGTGCAGCGAGAAGGACGGGCCGGACGCGATGGCGCGTCCCTGCTCCTCGATCAGGATGGCGCTGTACAGGAAGTCGCAGCCGGCGCCGCCATAGGCCTCCGGCATGGTGGCGCCGAGCAGGCCCTGCTCGCCGGCCTTGCGCCACAGCTCGCGCGGCACCACGCCGTCCTCCTCCCACTTCATGTGGAAGGGCGTGACTTCCTTCTCGAAGAACCGCCGGCAGGTGTCGCGGAACATGTGATGTTCGGGCGTGTAGTGGGCGGCCAGGGCGGTCACGTGCGTCATCCTCCGACGGTTGGGTCTGCCTTCTTATTGCAGGACTTTGGGCGGCCAGCGAGCGCGGCGCCAGAGCCGCGGATGTAGTTTACGTTTACGTAAAGGTCAACCGGTAGAGAGGCCCGCCGCCAAAAAGGGAGTCGCGGCACCGGAGCCCAGAAACCCCTCTCCGGTACCGCGACCGGCGGCCCCTACTCCGGCGTCGTCGCGCTCATCCCGAGCATCGCCCGACGGCGCAGCCACTGGCTCGGCCGATAGCGGTCGTCGCCGGTGATCGCCTGCAGCTGCACCAGGATCTCGTGGCAGTCCTTGACCCCCAGCCAGTCGGCCAGCGCCAGCGGCCCGCGCGGATAGTTGAGGCCCAGGGTCATCGCCGTGTCGACGTCCTGCGCCGAGGCGATGCAGATCATCGCCATCTCGCAGCCCAGGTTGGCGATCATGGCGCACATGCGCTGGGCGATGAAGCCGGGCGAGTCCTTGATCACCGTCACCTTGGTGCCCGACCTGGCGAGCAGCGCCACGGCCGCGTCGAGCACCGCCTTGTCGGCCCCCGGCGCGGTCATCACCGTGATGCGCTTGGCGGTGTCGCCGGTCAGGTCGACGGCGATCGTGCGCTTGGGATCGAGGCCGAGCTCGACCGCGGTGGTGGTGCAATCCTTGCCGATCGGCGCCACCAGGATCGGGCTCTTGCCGTCGTCGGCGCCCAGCATGCGCGCCCCGTCATGGGCGATCAGGCCGGTCAGCTTCTTGTTGTGCGGGTCCATGATCACGACGCTGGCCGCCGGCTCGGCGCCGGTCGCGTAGTCGGCGCCGGGATCGATCTTGCCGCCCTTGGCGTCGTAGCCGTACCAGCCGCCGCCGGTCTTGCGGCCGAGCTTGCCGGCCGCGTAGAGGCTCTCGTGGTACGGGCTCGGCGTCATGCGGCGGTCGTGGAAGAAGCCCTCGTAGATGATCTTGCGGGCCGGGAAGTTGACGTCGATGCCGGTGAGATCCATCAGCTCGAACGGCCCCATGCGGAAGCCGCAGCTGTCGCGCATCACCGCGTCGACCTGGGCGACCGTGGCGCGGCCTTCCTGGAAGATGCGCAACCCCTCGGTGCCGATCGCCGTGCCGCCGAGATTGACCAGGAAGCCCGGCGTGTCGCCGACCACCACCGGCACGCGGGTCTGGCGCTTGCCCAGCATGGTCATGGCGGCGACCACCCACTGCGCCGTCTCGGCGGCGCGGATCACCTCGACCAGCTTCATCAGCGGCACCGGATTGAAGTAGTGCATGCCGCAGACCCGCTCGCGATGCTTCAGCGCCCGGGCGATCGAGGCGATGCGGATCGACGAGGTGTTGGAAGCCAGGATGGTCTCCGGCGAGACCACCGCCTCGAGCTCGCCGAACAGCTTCTGCTTGACCTCGAGATTCTCGAACACCGCCTCGACGACGACATGGCAGTCCTTGAGATCGGCCAGCGTCTCGGCGACCGCTAGGTTGGCTTCCGCCTTGGCGCACTCGGCCTCGGCGAGGCGGCCCTTGGCGACCAGCCCTTTCAGGGTCTCGACGATGGCGGCCCGCGCCTTGGCGGCGCCGCCGGCGGCGGCGTCGTACATCACCGCCTTGATGCCGCCCTGCGCCGTCACCTGGGCAATGCCGCGGCCCATGGCGCCGGTGCCGACGATGCCAACGGTGAGGTCGGCGCGGTTGATGTCGAGACTCATGATTCCTCCAACTCCGAATGTGACAGGGGGCCTGTGTGCCCCGATCAGGTCTTGGCGACCAGCCCGGCCCCGCTCAGCCCGTCCTTGATCTCCTCGAGCGCCGCCGGATCGTCGATCGTCGCCGGCATCTTCCACGGCTGGCCGTCGGCGATCTTCTGCATGGTGCCGCGCAGGATCTTGCCCGAACGGGTCTTGGGCAGGCGCGGCACGATCAGCGCGCTCTTGAAGAAGGCGACCGGCCCGATCCGGTCGCGCACCAGCTGCACGACCTCGCGCACCGTCTCCTCCGGCGCCCGCGTCACGCCGGCCTTGAGCACCAGGAAGCCGAGCGGCACCTGGCCCTTGAGGTCGTCGGCGACGCCGACCACGGCGCACTCGGCGACGTCGTCGTGGCTGCCCAGCACCTCCTCGATCTGGCCGGTCGACAGGCGATGGCCGGCGACGTTGATGACGTCGTCGACCCGGGTCATCACCGAGACGTAGCCGTCGGCGTCGATGAAGCCGGCGTCGCCGGTCTTGTAGTAGCCCGGGAACTCGGTGAGGTAGGCCAGCCGGAAGCGCTCGTCGGCGTTCCACAGGGTCGGCAGGGTGCCGGGCGGCAGCGGCAGCTTGGCGGCGATGGCGCCGACCTCGCCCGCCTTGTGGGTCGGCACGCCGTGCTCGTCGAGGATTTCGATCTGCCAGCCCGGCGCCGGCACCGAGCACGAGCCGGGCTTGATCGGCATCGGGTCGAGGCCGACGAAGTTGCCGCAGATCACCCAGCCGGTCTCGGTCTGCCACCAGTGGTCGACCACCGGCACGCCGAGCAGCTTGTGCGCCCACTCGATGGTCGGCGGATCGCCGCGCTCGCCGGCCAGGAACAGCGTCCTGAACTTCGACAGGTCGTACTGCTTCAGCAGCTTGCCCTCGGGGTCTTCCTTCTTGATGGCGCGGAACGCCGTCGGCGCGGTGAACAGGGCGACCGCGCCGTGCTCGCTGATCACTCGCCAGAAGGCGCCGGCATCGGGCGTGCCGACCGGCTTGCCCTCGTACAGCACCGTGGTCGCGCCGTGGATCAGCGGCCCGTAGACGATGTAGCTGTGGCCGACCACCCAGCCGACGTCGGAGGCGCACCACCAGACCTCGCCGGGTTGCACGCCGTAGAGGTTGGACATCGACCACGACAGGGCGACGCAGTAGCCGCCATTGTCGCGCACCACGCCCTTGGGCTGGCCGGTCGTGCCCGAGGTGTAGAGGATGTACAGCGGGTCGGTCGCCTTGACCGGCACGCAGCCATGCGGGCTCGCCGCCGCCATCGCCGCGCTCCAGTCGAGGTCGCGGCCGGCCACCAGCTCGGCCGCCGCCTGCGGCCGCTGCAGCACGATGCAGCGCGCCACCTTGTGCTGCGCCAGCTCGATCGCATGGTCGAGCAGCGGCTTGTAGTGGACGATGCGGCCGGGCTCGATGCCGCACGACGCCGTCAGGATCAGCTTCGGCGTGCAGTCGTCGATTCGGGTCGCCAGCTCGTTGGCGGCGAAGCCGCCGAACACCACCGAGTGGACGGCGCCCAGCCGGGCGCAGGCCAGCATGGCCATCACCGCCTCGGGGATCATCGGCATGTAGACGATCACCCGGTCGCCCTTGGCCACGCCCTGCGCGGCGAGGACGCCGGCCAGCCGCGCCACGGCGTCGCGGAGCTCGCGATAGCTGTAGGTCTTCTTGGTCCCGGTGACCGGCGAATCGTAGATCAGCGCCGGCTGCTCGGCGCGCCCGCCCTCGACGTGGCGGTCGAGGGCATTGTGGCAGGTGTTGAGCTCGGCTCCGGCGAACCAGCGATAGAAGGGCGGGTTGGACGCGTCGAGCACCTTGTCCCAGGGCCGCGTCCAGTCGATGGCGCGGGCCTGCTCGGCCCAGAATGCCTCGGGATCGGCCAGCGAGCGGCGATGCACGTCACGATACTTGGCGCCGGCCATGTCACGGCCCTCCCCTTGCTCTCTTGCTTCGGCCGACGCTTAGCGCCGGCGCCGGCGGCCCGCAATCTCGCCCTTGGTCGAGGATCCGACCGGATTGGTCGGGAATCATTGCATGCGCGGATAATTTTCTCTGGCATTCTCGCCGCGCTCTGGTACGGTTTCGGCCGTGGGAGCGCTGGAGGCAGCGGCCCGAACGGTAGGGGTACCGGGCGGACCGGAGGGTGGCAGCCAGCGCGTTTAGTGTGGGACTGGGTGGATGCCTCTGCTGCGATGGTTCCGCGCCCTGGGTGCGTGGAAGGAAGTCCGCAAGGACGGGTCTTGGACCTACTTCGAGAACGCGGTCACCGGACAGCGGCGCTGCCGCTGGGACGGCAGCCGCTACACCTACGTGGACTACGACTTCATTCGACCGGGCGACGTCATCGAAGGCCCGTTCGGGCGCGAGGTCGTGTCGGACTACGCGACCTTCACGCCGGCCCTCAAGGGCTGAGCGGGTCGATCCGGAGCCCGTCGAGCCGCAGGTCGGCGATCACCGGCAGGTGGTCCGACAGGCGGCGCGCCTCGGGATCCGTCCGGCTGGCGACCAGCGCGCCGGGCGGCCACAGGTAGATCCGGTCGAGCCGGAACAGCGGCAGCCGCGCCGGGAAGGTGCGCGGCGCGCTGCACGACGGCAGGTCCCGCGCCAGGCACCGGCGCACCGAACCGACCCAGAACCAGTCGTTGAAGTCGCCCAGCGCCACCGTCGCCTCGCGACGCGCGCCGACCAGCCGTTGCAGGGTCAGCGCCTGGCGATGGCGCTCGCGCAGGCTGAGGCCGAGATGGGTGGCGATCACCCGCAGCGGCCCGCTCGGGGTCCGCACCGAGGTGGCGATCGCCCGCCGCGGCTCGCGCGCGCCCCACGTGAGGTCGTGGATCGCGGTTTCGGCGAGCGGCCAGCGGCTGATCAGCGCCTGGCCATAGTCGCCGTCGGCGGTCGAGACGGTGCGGGCATCGACGGCATGCTCGCCCAGCGCCTGGCGCAGCACGGCGAACGGGTTGCCGCCCGCGGCGCGCCGCGAATCGATCTCCTGCAAGGCGACGATGTCGGGCGCGTGCCGCCGCACCAGGGCGACCACGCGCTCGAGGTCGAAGCGCGGATTGCGGCCGACCGCGCCGTGGATGTTCCAGGTCATCAGGCGGATCGTCGCCGCCGGGGGCGTCACTGCGCGCGACCGCCTCGCCGCGCCAGCACGGCCTGCGCGCCGATCGCCAGCCCGATCCACAGGGCGGCGCACAGCGCGAACAGGGCCACCGCCTGCAGGTTGGGCTGACGCACCAGCTCCACCAGACGATCGCCCATCACCGCCATCAGGCCGAGGCCCGGCACCATGCCGAGCGCCGTGCCGAGCGCGAAGTCGGCCAGCCGGATGCCGCTGGCGCCGGCGCCCAGGTTGACCAGGGTGAACGGCGCCACCGGCAGCAGCCGCAGGGTCACCACGGCGACGATGCCGCGCGCCCGCAGGCCCGCCAGGGCGCGCTGCCAGCGCGCGCCGAACAGCCGGCCGAAGGGATCGCGTCCGAAACGCGCGCCGACGCCGTACATCAGCAGCGCACTGACGAAGGCGCCGACCGCCGAATAGAGCGTGCCCAGCCACGGGCCGAAGGCGACCGAGGTAGCGAGGATCATGATGTTGATCGGGAAGGCCACCGCGCCGGCCACCAGGAAGGCCGCCAGTACCAGGACCGCTGCCAGCGGCCCCTGGCCGATCTCGCCCAGCCACGCCGCCAGCCGGTCGGGCGCGGCGATCTGCGACAGGTCGGTGAAGCGCCAGGCCAGGGTCAGGCCGGCGACCAGCAGCAGCAGGACGCCGCCGGCCACCATCGGCAGGCCGGGTCGCGCCACCCGCGCCGCCAGACGGCCGGCCCAGCGCAGCACGCGGATCGGCCGGCCGGGATCGGCGACCCGCTCGGCCAGCGCCGACAGGCCCTGGCGGTCCGGCGCGCCATCCTCGATCGGCTGCAGGCTGTGGCCGTTGGCCGCCAGACGATCGGCGGCGGCGACCAGCGAGCCGTCGCGCTCCAGCGCCGCGGCGACCGACTCGGCGGGCACGCCGCAATGCTCGCCGAGCAGCCGGTTGCGCACCTCGGCGATGGCCGCCCGCTCGGCCGCGCTGCGGCCCTCGACCGCCAGGTCGCATTCGGTATCGACGCCCATCGACCGGTTGTTGAGGTTGCTCGAGCCGATGCGCAGAAAACGATCGTCCACCACCATCACCTTGGAATGGATCATGGTGTCGGTCTTCTTGCCCGCTTGCGCGACCGCTGGATAGAGCAAACGCACGCGGTCGCCGCCGGCCGCCCGCACCTCGCGCCAGAAGCGGATGCGGCCGTTGCGCATGGTTCGGCGCTCGACCCACGAATCGTGGCTGCGCGGCGCCACCAGGACGACCTCGAGTTCGGGCCGCCGCTGCAGCTGGCGCGCCAGGCGGCGCGCCACCAGGCGCGAGGTCAGGAACTGGTTCTCGATATAGAGATGGCGCTCGGCCTGGTCGATCAGGTCGACGTACAGCGCCTCGACCTCGTGGATGCCCTTCTCGCCGACGTAGCCGGGCTGGGTCCGGGCGATCGCGATCTCGACGTCTCGGAACTCGGGCACGATCTCGTCCGGCCAGGGATCGCCGGTCGGCTCGATCCGCGGCCGGCCCTCCCCCGCCCGGCACCAGCGCTGGCGGGCCAGAAGCGCCAGGGCGTGCGCGGCGGCGCCGTCGACCATCATCTGGACGTCGTGGAACGGCCGGTAGGGCACGCCCGAGGGATCGACGCGATGGTGGTTGTCGGCGTCGTGGCCCGGCGTGTCCCAGCGCCGGATCGTGAGGTCGAGCCCGCCCGAGAAGGCCAGCGCGTCGTCGATCACCACGATCTTCTGGTGCTGCGAGCAGCCGAACGGCACCGTGTCGTCGAGCCGCAGGGTGACGTTCTGCGGCATGCTCCACTGCAGCGACAGGCGCGGCAAGAGCTCGCGCTCGCCGGCATAGAGCAGCGAATAGTCCCACAGCAGCAGATCGACCTCGAGGCCCGGCCGGCTGCGCACCAGCTCGGCCAGGAACTCGGCGAACGACGCCGGCAACCCGTCGTCCGGCCGGCCGCTCGCGCCAACCAGCGGCGTGCGGCTGTCGATGTCCCAGCCGACGATCAGGATGCGGCGCTCGGCCTTCAGGCAGGCGGCGCGCAGGGCGGCGAAGAAATTGGCGGCGTCGACCAGCACCGCGGCGCGCGACGCCGGTGCGAGCTTCCAGACATTGTGGCCGGGGCGGAACACGCTCACCGCGGTGCAACGCACGAGGCGCCTCGCGGTGCCGGCCCGGCCTCGGTTATCCTGTCGCGCAACGAGAGCGAGAGGAACGCCGATGCGCCGTCGTCATGCCCTTGCCGGGGCCGCCGCCCTGCTGCCCGGCCTGCTGCCCGCCGCCGGTCGCGCCCAGCCGGCCTGGCCGGCGCGGCCGATCCGGCTGATCGTGCCCTACGGCCCGGGCGGCTCGGCCGACCAGGTAGCGCGCCTCTACGGCGAGCGGCTCAGCGCCGCGCTCGGCCAGCAGGTCATCGTCGAGGACAAGCCCGGGGCCTCGGGCGGCGTCGGCGCCCAGATGGTCGCGACCGCGGCCCCGGACGGCTACACCCTGCTGCTGGCGCCGACCGCAATCCTGGCGATCACGCCGGGGACGCGGAAGGTGCCGTACAATCCCGACGACCTGGTCGCGGTGTGCCGCCTGTCGACGCCGATCCTCACCGTCACCCTGACCAATGCGCTGGGCGCCCGCAGCTGGGTCGAGTTCGTGGCGCTCGCCAAGCAGAATCCCGGCAAGTACTGGTTCGGCTCGTCCGGCCTCGGCACCATCACCCATCTCACCGGCGAGGTGCTGACGCGCGCCGCCGGCATCCAGATGCAGCACGCCCCCTACAAGACCATCGTCGACGCCACCGGCGACGTCTTCGACGGCCGCATCCAGATGGTTTTCGATCCGTCCTTCGTGCCCTACGCCAAGACCGGCAAGGTGCGCCTGGTGCTGAGCGACGGGCCGGCCCGGCTGGCCGACTTCCCCGACGTGCCGACGGCGCGCGAGGTCGGGCTCGACCTCAAGGGCTTCCGCGATCGCAGCTGGTTCGGCCTGTTCGCGCCGCGCGGCCTGCCCCCGGCGATCGCCGATCGGCTCTCGGACGCGGTGGCACGGATCGCCGCCGAGCCCGACATGAAGGACAAGCTGCTGCTGGTGGCGCAGTTCGCCCATCACCAGCCGCCGGCCGACTTCGCCCGCCAGGTCGCCGACGACCGGGTGTTCTTCGCCGGCCTCCTGAAGGAACTGGACATCAAGCTGGAGTAGAGGCCCGGCTTCGTGGGAAAATGACGCGCAGACGGCAAGGGGCAGCGGGCATGGCCAAGGGCAAGACGAACAGCAAGAGCAAGAGCAAGGGTAAGGCCAAAGGCAAGGCGCCCGCGGCCAAGCGCAAGGCCGCCGGCAAGGCAGCCAGCGCCGCCAAGAGCAGCAAGAGCAGCAAGAGCAGCAAGACAACCAAGTCCGCCAAGCCGGCCGAGCGCAAGAAGGCGCAGGCCCGCAAGAAGGTCGTTCTGGTCAAGCCGGTCGCGCCCCCGGCGCTGCGTCGCCCCGTGAAGGCGCGCGCCTCGGTCAAGCGCCTGCCCGCGGCGCGCCCGGCGCCGCACAAGTCCGCACCGCCGCCGCCCAGCGCCAACATCTACGAACGCGACCTCGACAAGACCGCCGCCAACTACGCGCCCCTGACGCCGCTGCAGTTCATCGAGCGCACGGCCAGCGTCTATCCCGACCGGGTCGCGGTGATCCACGGCACGCGGCGCCAGAGCTGGGCCGAGACCTACGCGCGCTGCCGCCAGCTCGCCTCGGCGCTCGAGAGGGTCGGCATCGGGGTCGGCGACACCGTGGCGATCATGGCGCCCAACATCCCCGAGATGTACGAGGCGCATTTCGGCGTGCCGATGACCGGCGGCGTGCTGAACTCGCTGAACACCCGGCTCGACGCGGCGATGATCGCCTTCATCCTCGACCACAGCGAGACCAAGGTCGTGCTGGTCGACCGCGAGTACCACCGCACGATGACCGAGGCTCTGGCGATCGCCAAGGTGCAGCCGCTGGTCGTCGACATCGACGACCCGCTGTGCGACGACCGCGCGCCGATCGGCGACACGACCTACGAGGAGTTCATCGCCACCGGCGATCCCGACTACACCTGGGACTACCCGGCCGACGAGTGGAACGCCATCTCGCTCAATTACACGTCGGGCACCACCGGCAATCCCAAGGGCGTCGTGTTCAGCCATCGCGGCGCCACCCTGTCGGCCTACGGCAACGCCACGCAATGGCCGATCGGCCTGCATCCGGTCTATCTGTGGACCTTGCCGATGTTCCATTGCAACGGCTGGTGCTTCCCGTGGACCCTGGCGCTGGTCGCCGGCACCTCGGTGTGCCTGCGGCGGGCCAGCGCCGCCACCATCTACGCCGCGCTCGCCGACCACCATGTCAGCCACATGTGCGGCGCGCCGATCATCATGCAGTTCATCATCGCCGCCGGCGACGCCGAGCGGCGGCCGCTCAGGCGCAAGGTCGAGTTCATGACCGCCGCGGCGCCGCCGCCGGCCGCCGTCCTGGAGGCGCTCGAGCGCGAGAACTTCCGCGTTACCCACGTCTACGGCCTGACCGAGGTCTACGGGCCGGCCACGGTGTGCGCCTGGCACGAGGAATGGGATGGCCTCCCGGCCCATCAGCGGGCCCAGCTCAAGGCGCGCCAGGGCGTGCGCTATGCCGCCGCCGATGCCGTCACGGTGATGGACCCGACGACCATGGCCGAGGTGCCGCGCGACGGCGAGACCATGGGCGAGGTGATGTTCCGCGGCAACCTCACCATGAAGGGCTATCTCAAGAACCCCAAGGCGACGCGCGAGGCCTTCGAGCACGGCTGGTTCCACTCCGGCGACCTCGGTGTGCTGCACGAGGACGGCTACATCGAGCTGCGCGACCGCTCCAAGGACATTATCATCTCGGGCGGCGAGAACATCTCGACCATCGAGGTCGAGGGCGTGATCATGCAGCATCCGGCGGTCGCCAGCGTCGCCGTCGTGGCCAAGCCGGACGAAAAGTGGGGCGAGACGCCGTGCGCCTTCGTCGTGCTGAAGCCCGGCGCGGCCGCCACCGCCGAGCAGATCGTCGCCCATTGCCGCGAGAACCTGGCCGGCTTCAAGTGCCCGCGCCATGTCGTGTTCCGCGAGCTGCCCATGACCTCGACCGGCAAGGTGCAGAAGTTCGTCCTTCGCGACTGGGCCAAGCAGCTCTGACGGCGACCTAGAGCCGCCATATTCGGGCGGCTAGTGTGGCGCCGATGATGGCCGCCGACGCGACCCTGATCGTCACCACGCGCAGCGGCGTGCGTCCGCTCGGCGTGCGCGGCGAGCCGCTGCACAATGCCGCGGCGCAGCTGCGCCGCGTCGTGCGCCGCCGGCTCGGCGACGACGCCGCCGACCTGCTGGCCGATCCGCAGCTGCACGAGGACGGCAAGGCGATCGACTGGTATGCCGGCTGGCCAGGCGTGGTCGAGCCGCTCGCCACCGTGCCCGAAGGCGAACGCCAGGAGATCCTGGCAGCGATCGAGCGCACCCTTGCCGAGATCCGCCGGCTGGGCGACGCACTGGCTGCCGCCGGTCCGAAGGAGGAGACCGGCCATGTCGGGCTGTCGCTGCAGCTCGCCGCCCGGGCGCCTGCGGAAGACTTCGTTTATCGGGTCGGCGGCCGGCCTGTGGTCGTCTGCTGGGGTTACGAGGCCGAGGCCGCCAACGCCCTGCTGCCGGCGATCCTGCCACGGCCGCCGCAGCATGGTCCGGTGCTCGAGCCGCCGGCCGCGCTGCGCGCCGAGCAACCCGTCGCGCTCCGCGCCGCCCCTGTTCCGCGCGCCATTCCCTGGCTGCGCAGCCTGCTGCTCGCCCTGCCGCTGCTGGCGTTGCTGCTCGGCGCCGCCTGGCTGCTGCGCGAGATCCTGCCGGCCGAGCCGGAGCTGGCTCTGGCGACGCGCGAAGGCCCGGCGGCCGGCCCGCCCCCCGAGGCGCCGCCGGATCCCCTGCCCGCGCTGCGGGCCGCTTTCTCGTCGGAGGAATCGCGCGGCCGGATCCTGGCGGTCGAGCTGTCGCTGATCGAGGCCGAGCTGAAGAAGCGCATCGCCGAGTGCCGGCCGCCGGAGGCGCCGAAGCCCGAGCCGCCCAAGCCAGAGCCGCCCAAGGAAGTCGCCAAGCCGCCGCCGCAGGTCGCCATCGCCCCGCCACCGCCGGTCAAGCCGACGCCGCCGCCGCAGGCCCCTCCCCAGCCGCCGCCGGCGCCGCCCCAACGCGCACCCAACGACGGCCGGCTGCGCCTGCCGCCGGCGCCGACCAACGACTACTCGTTCCTGGCCGGCTGCTGGCGCACCGACCCGTTCCGCCACGAGGCCGTGCAGATGCAGCCGGGCGTTTCGTCCTACTGCTTCGACGCCGGCGGCAACGGGCAGCTCGAGTGGCGGCGCGGCCGCACGGCCTGCCGGACGCGCGCCACCGCCCGCTTCGACGGCGCGGTGCTGCGCCTTCGCGACGCCGACACGACGTGCAACGACGGCTCGCACTGGTATGCCGATCAGCTGGTCTGCCGACGCGGCGCGGGCGACATCGCCCAATGCAGCGGCAGCTCGCGCGGCGCCTACGGTCCGGTGTCGTGGACCGTCAACCTGCACAAGATCAACTGACCGGCTGCGCCGCCGTCCGGCGACGCAATCCGTGCGTCAGTGGGTGGTTCGGGTCAGCCGGACGATCTCGTCCTTGATGCGCAGCTTTTTCTTTTTGAGGCTGCAGATCGCATCGTCGTCGGGATGCGGCCGCAGCTCCTCGCTGCTGATCGCCTCCTCGAGGGAAGCATGCTTGGCCTTGAGGGCTTCGATGTGGTCCACGGTGCTCACGGGCGACCTCCGGGCTGGTTGCGGACCTTGAAACTGTGACTCTGCCCTGCCCGGGTGTCACGCCGAATCGGTTGTGAAATCCACCGGCGCCCATTTTGTCTCAGGCGACCTGTTTGTCTCAGGCGGCGTTGCCGGGAACCGCAAGGCCGACGGCGCGCTCGACCTCCTCGGCCAGCAGGCCGGGAAACGTGCCACGCATCAGCGCCGCCACCGCCAGCCTGTCCTTGTGGTCCGGCACCACGCCGAGACAGACGGCGTAGACGCCGAGGTTGCCGACCGCGGCACGCATTCGCTTCTCGACCGGACGATCGCGGTCGGCCGGCGGCGCGTGCAGGCTGGCGAGCTTGAGCTGCTCGGCATGCTCGGCCGCCAGCTCGGCGTCGGCGACGCGCCGGCGCACGGCATCCACGGTCTCGGGCAGGGCCGACGCCCAGGGCTGGTCCTTCAGCAGGCGTCGGACCTCGCGCAACGGCCGCACGATCTGGGCCTGCCAGGCGTCGCTCGCCTTCAGGATCGCGCGCAGGCGCTCGGCGGTGAGCGTCGGGCGGCCGGAAGCGCCCAGCCAGCAGCAGAACAGCAGGATGTTGACGTCGCAGCCCCGGCGGTCCTGGAGATCCAGACAGGCCTCCGCCACGCCCTCGCCGGCATAGAGCTCGAGCGAGAAGTTCCAGAATGGATGGGGGAGAAAGTCCGACACGGTCGCTTCCCTTCGGCCGGCCGAAGGGGTACACGGCCAAGGGCTGCGTGGCTAGCCCGCCTGCATGAAGGGCGCCCTGGATGAGCAACCCGACCTCGGACCCGGTGGATACCGAGTCGATCAAGGTCAAGCTGGAAGTGCTGAGGAGCGAGCATCGCGACCTCGACGAGGTGATCGAGCGCCTGCTCGAGAAGCCGCCCTTCGACCAGCTCCAGCTGCAGCGCCTGAAGAAGCGCAAGCTCGGCCTCAAGGACCAGATCTTGCGGCTGGAAAGCCAGCTGATTCCCGACATCATCGCCTGAGCTCGAGCACACATGGCCAAACCTGCAGCGAAGCGCCGTCCGCTGGTCGGCCTGATCATGGGCAGCCAGTCGGACTGGGCGACGGTCCGCCACGCCGCCGAGGCCCTGACCACGCTCGGCGTGCCGTTCGAGGCCCGCATCGTCTCGGCTCACCGCACGCCGAAGCGCCTGGTGACTTACGCCGGCAGCGCCGAGGGCCGAGGCCTCAAGGTCATCATCGCCGCCGCCGGCGGCGCCGCCCACCTGCCAGGCATGACCGCCGCCATGACGCCCCTGCCGGTGCTCGGCGTGCCGATCGAATCGGCCGCCTTGAAGGGCCAGGACAGTCTTCTTTCCATCGTCCAGATGCCGGCAGGCATCCCCGTCGGGACCCTGGCCATCGGCCGGGCGGGCGCCGTCAACGCCGCGCTTCTGGCCGCCGCCATCCTTGGTCTTTCCGACGGCAAGATAAGGGCGGCCGTCAAGGCCTGGCGGTCCCGCCAGACCGACTCCGTGGCGCACGCGCCGTCGGACGATCCGGCGCCCGGGCCGCGCTAGCCGAATGTCGGCCAAGATCATTCCGCCCGGATCGACGATCGGCATCCTGGGGGGCGGCCAGCTTGGTCGCATGACTGCCCTGGCGGCCGCTCGCCTCGGCTATCGCTGCCTGGTCTACTCGCCGGAGGACCACGCCGTCGCCGCCGACGTCGCCGCCGGCCACGTGCGCGCCGCCTACGACGACGAAGCGGCGCTCGAGTCCTTCGCGCGCCAGGCCGCCGTCGTCACCTACGAGTTCGAGAACGTGCCCGAGGCGGCCGTCGAGGCCTGCCAGAAGGTGACGCCGGTGCGACCGGGCGTGCGGCCGATCCACATCGGCCAGCACCGGCTGCGCGAGAAGGAATTCTTCCGCGGCCTCGGCCTCGGCACCGCCGACTACCAGCCGATCCGCTGCGAGGCCGACCTGGCGGCGGCCGACGCCCTGCCCGGCATCCTGAAGACCTGCACCGAGGGCTACGACGGCAAAGGCCAGGTCCGGGTCGCCGACCGGGCCGGCCTGGCGGCGGGATGGCAGGCCCTGGGCCGCCGCGAGTGCATCCTGGAGCGCCTGGTCGACTTCGAGTGCGAGGTCTCGGCGATCGTCGCGCGCGGCCTCGACGGCGCGACGTGCTGCTTCCCGATCGGCCGCAACGAGCACCGCGACGGCATCCTGCGGACCACCCACGTGCCGGCCGGCCGGCCGGCCGAGATCCTGGAGACCGCCCGGCGGTACGGCATCCGGCTGGCCGAGGGGCTCGACCTCGTCGGCCTGGTGGCGCTCGAGATGTTCGTCACCCGCGACGGCCGGGTGCTGGCCAACGAGATGGCGCCGCGGCCGCACAATTCCGGCCATTGGACGATGGACGCCTGCGCCACCAGCCAGTTCGAGCAGCTGGTGCGGGCGATCTGCGGCCTGCCGCTCGGTCCGGTCGACGTCCTGGCGCCGTCGCGCATGGAGAACCTGATCGGCCACGAGGCCGACGACTGGGCGCGCTACCTGGCCGACCCGGCGGCCCGCCTGCATCTCTACGGCAAGTCGGTCGCCCGCCCCGGCCGCAAGATGGGCCACGTCACCTTCGTGGCGACGTCCCCGGCCTGAGCGGCTGCCAGCGGCGGGCCCGCGCCTTCAGCCCCTCGATCTTCATGACGTCGGCGATGCGGCGGTCCAGGAAGGCCCAGGTCGCCTCGCTCCCCGGCGTGCGGTCGTTCAGCCAGTACAGCACGGTCGCCGAGTAGACGCCGGCCAGGGTGGCGCGCTTGGTGTAGAAGCTGAAGTCGGTGCTGGTGTCGCCGACCGCGTACCACAGGGCGTCGACCGTGCGGTACAGCAGCCTGGCGGCCAGGCCGGCATTGAACGGCAGCGCCAGCAGCCCCATCGCCCGCCGCACCGCCTCGCGCTCGCCGCCATGGACTTCGAGGCGGGTGCGCACGGCAAGCTTGATCCGGTCGCGCACCTTTAGAGCGGCCACCCCGGCATTCTCGAGCTCGGCGATCGTGCGCCGGTCCGAGCGTTCGCTGAGATAGCCGATGACCTGAAGCGGCCCGCTCGGAAACAGCCGCTCGGCCTCGCCCGCCGGCAGGCCGAGCTGCCGCGCCGCCGAGGCGAGCGCCGTCCGGCTCCAGCCGTCGAACGCCGCCTCGCCGGCAAAGGCATCGGCCAGCCGGTCGCGGTCGGCTTCGTCGAGGTCGGGGATCTCGGGCAAATCGGTCGTCATGCCCCAGATATAGGGGTATGGCCGGGGCTTCCCAAGCCCTGTGTCCTGTGATACCTAGCCGCCCTTCAAATTGCGCCTGGAGCCCTTTCCAGAGCGCCGATCATTGCTGGAAGGAAGCGATCGAAGTGCAGGTTCTCGTCCGTGAAAACAACGTCGATCAGGCGCTGCGCGTCCTCAAGAAGAAGATGCAGCGCGAGGGCATCTTCCGCGAGATGAAGCTCCGCCGAAACTACGAGAAGCCGTCCGAGCGCCGCGCCCGCGAGCGCGCCGAGGCGATCCGCCGGACCCGCAAGCTGATGCGCAAGCGCCTCGAGCGCGAGGGCTACTAGAGCCTTTCAGCGACTCCCAGACCCCCGGCCCGTCCGGGGGTTTTGCTTATTCAGCTCCGCGAGCCGGGCCCGCGCCCGCTCCTTGTTCTGGTGAACGGCCCAGTCGAGCGGCGTGCCGTTCCACAACGTGTCGCGCGCGTCCAGCGCCGCGCGACGCTCGACCAGCAGCTCGATCATCTCAAGTTCGTCGTCCAGCACCGCCTGATGCAAGGCGCGGCTGTGCCCATGCACCGGCAACGCCCCGTCGGGATCGGCGCCCGCGTCGAGCGCGGCGCGAACCGCCTCCCGCTGGCGGTTGATCACGGCCAGGCCGAAGGCGCGCTGCACCTGATCGGCCGCGGCCTCGGGCAATAGCGCCGCCATCCGCTCCACGTCCCCCAGCGCCGCCGCGATCGCCAGCGAGCACGGAAGGCCGGCCGCCAGCAAGGCGCGCACCGGGGCCACCTCGCGATGCGCCAGCGCCATGTCGATGGCCCGCTCGCCCGCCACGGCCCCTGCTGCGAGCAGGCAGGCGATCAATCGGTCCTGCACACCCTGCGCGCGCGCCGCGGCGCTGGTCATGACGAGTTCGAGCGCATAGTCGCGATCGGCCTGGTCGACGCCGCGCGCCAGCATGACCTCGACTACCGCGTCGATGGTGTCGGGCAGGCGCTCGACCAGCCTCGGGTTGTTGGCGATGAACCAGAACAGCTTGGGGTCGCCGAAGTACTGCGGCCGCTCTGCCTCGCGATAGCAGGCCGGCTCGCGGATGCGCTCGCGCAGCAGCCGCGGCTCGCGATCGAGCAGGCGGGCGAGGCCGGCGGCGTCGCCGGCCTGGATCGCCGCGACGGCGGCGCGGAACGATGGATCGCGGATCACCGGCCGGTCGAGCAACTCGACGATGGCGGCGCGGTCGGCGGCCGTCCCGCGTTGCGCCGCAACCAGGGCCGATTGCCCGGCGCGATCCGCCTGCCACTCGAGCGCACCGCCCCGGATCAGGCGATCAACCACGCCGACGGGCCCGCGCGCCGCCGCGGCATGCAGCGCCGTCTCGCCGGCGTCGTCGCGGCGCGGGCTGGCGCCGGCGCGAAGCAGCAGGTCGACGATGGCGAGGCGCGCCGCGTCGGAGGCATCGCTGGCGCAGGCGCGCCACAGCGGCGTGCCGCCCTCGTCCGCCGTGCCGTCGGCGACATGGCCGGCCGCGAGCAGGCGCCGGACCGTGGCGACGTCGCCGGTCACGGCGGCTCGTCCGAGCTCCGACAGCGGCGAGATCGGGTCAGCCTGTTCCGCCATGGCGCTTTCTTTGCAACAGTGCGGCCATGCCCACACCTTCCTTCACCATCGTCCGCGGCGGCCGTCTCCTCGACATCGCCCGTCGCGCCGCCGTGCCCTCCGACATCCTGATCAAGGGCGACACGATCGTCGAGATCGGGGCCCCCGGCCTCGCGGCGCCGGACGGCGCCGTCCCGGTCGACGCCGGCGACCGGCTGCTGCATCCCGGCCTGGTCAACGCCCACACTCACGGCCACGGCAACCTCGCCAAGGGCCTGCACGATCGCTGGACCCTCGAGCTGCTGTTGACCGCCAGCCAGTGGACCGGCATCGGCCGCACCCTCGAGGACAAGTACCTGTCGACGGCGATCGGCGCCGCCGAGATGGTGCTGAAGGGCTGCACCGCCGCCTACGACCTCGCCGCCGAGTTCCCCCTGCCCTCGGTCGAGGGCCTGTCGGCGATGGCCCAGGCCTACGAGGCGGTCGGCATGCGCGCCGTGCTGGCGCCCATGGTCGCCGACCTCAGCTTCTTCGAGGCGATTCCCGGCCTGATGGAACGCCTGCCCGAGCCGCTCCAGAAGGAAGTCGAAAGCTTCCGCCCGTCGCCGTGGGAGGCGACGGCGGTGCAGATGCGCAAGGCGCTGCAGGGCTGGTCGCACGCCAATGTCGGCCTCGCGCTCGCCCCGACCATCCCGCACCATTGCACCGACGCGTTCCTGGTCGCCTGCCGCGACCTCGCGCGCGAGTACGGCGTCGGCCTGCACAGCCATGTCGCGGAGGCGAAGTCGCAGGCCGTCGTCGGGCTGAAGCGCTACGGCAAGTCGCTGACGGCGCACATGGACGAGCTCGGGCTGGTCGACGAGCGCTTCGTGGTGGCGCACGGCGTGTGGCTCGACGACGAGGACATGCAGCGGCTGGGCGACCGCGGCGCCTCGGTGGCGCACAATCCGGGCTCGAACATGCGGCTGGGCAACGGGCTGGCCAACATGCGCCGCATGCTCGAGCGCAAGGTCAATGTCGGCGTCGGCACCGACGGCGCGAGCTGCGCCGACAATCTCAACATGTACGAGGCGATGCGGCTGGCCTCCTTCACGTCCAAGGTCCAGGGCCCGGACTGGCAGCGCTGGGTCACCACCGAGGAGGCGCTGCGGGCGGCCACCGAGGGCAGCGCCCGCGCGCTCGGCCTGGAGCGGCAGATCGGCCGCCTGGCGCCCGGCTACAAGGCCGACATCGTCTTCCTCGACCTGCAGCACATCAACTGGATCCCGACCAATGACCCGGTCAACCAGGTGGTGCACACCGAGGACGGCACGGCCGTGCACTCGGTGATGATCGGCGGCCGCATGATCGTCGAGAACCGCAGGCTGCTGACCGTCGATCTCGCCAAGCTGGCCGACCAGGCGGCTGCCTCACAGGCCCGCCGGGCGCCGCTCACCGCTCAGGGCCGCGCGCTCTACGAGCGGCTCGAGGAGGTCGTCGGCACCTTCTGCACCGGCCTCGCCAAGGCGCCGCTGCACATCCATCGCTACGGCGCCAGCCACCACACTCACTGAGCCAGCAGCTCGCCGATCGCCCGCTCCAGCTCGACCACGTCGGTGACGACGCGGTCGGGCTCCTCCGAGACATCGCGCGGCCGCTGGCGACGGTGGCGGCCGCTGCGGAACAGCACGGTGGCCATGCCCAGCGCCTTGGCCGGCACGACGTCGTTGTCGATGCGGTCGCCGACCATGATGCAGGAAGCGGCCGCCACGCCGAGCGACTCCGCGGCCTGCCGGAAGGCCTGGGGGTCGGGCTTGCGCAGGCCGGTGAGGCCGGTCATCCCGTGATGCTCGAACAGGTCGAGCAGACCGGCGCGCTCGAGCTTGCGCCGCGTCGCCTCCGGCTGGTTGGCGACGATGCCCAGCTTCAGGCCGCGGTCGCGCAGGCGCCGCAGCAGCCCGTCGATGTCGGGCCGCAGCTGGAAGACCTCGAGATTGCCGATCATGCCCTGCACGCGCTGGCGAACCCGCGCGATCGTCGGCGAATCGCCGCCGCACAGAGTCTCGACCATGTGCGCATAGGCGTCGGGCGCGAAGGCCGCCACCGCCCGCGCCGAGGCGTCCTCGACGGCCGCCGGGTCGACGCGGATTCCCTCGAGACTGCAGGCCGCGGCGATGGCGCTGTCGACCGCCTCTTCCCAGGCGAACTCAAGGTCTATCGGCCCGCCGACGTCGAACAGGACGACGCCGAACGCCATCGGCTCAGTGCGCCGAGCCCTCCAGCGCCTTGACGATGTTCTCGCACATCGCCTTGGCGTCGGCGAACAGCATCATGGTGTTGTCGCGGAAGAACAATTCGTTGTCGACGCCGGCATAGCCCGAGGCCATGCCGCGCTTCACGAACAGCACGGTCTGCGCCTTCTCGACGTCGAGGATCGGCATGCCGTAGATCGGGCTCTTGGGATCGGTCTTGGCCGCCGGGTTGGTGACGTCGTTGGCGCCGATCACGAAGGCCACGTCGGTCGAGGCGAAGTCGCGGTTGATGTCGTCGAGCTCGAAGACCTCGTCGTAGGGCACGTTGGCCTCGGCCAGCAGCACGTTCATGTGGCCGGGCATGCGGCCGGCCACCGGATGGATGGCGTAGCGCACCTGCACCCCCTCCTTCTTCAGGAGGTCGGCCATCTCGCGCAGCGCATGCTGGGCCTGCGCCACCGCCATGCCGTAGCCGGGCACGATGATCACCGACTGGGCGTTCTTCATCAGGAAGGCCGCGTCCTCGGCCGAGCCGGCCTTGACCGGCTTGTCGGTCTTGACCGCCGGGCCGCCGCCGGCGCCGGCATCGGTGCCGAAGCCGCCCAGGATCACGTTGAAGATCGAGCGGTTCATGCCCTTGCACATGATGTAGCTCAGGATGGCGCCCGACGAGCCGACCAGCGCGCCGGTGACGATCAGGGCGGTGTTGCCCAGGGTGAAGCCGATTCCGGCGGCCGCCCAGCCCGAGTACGAGTTCAGCATCGACACGACGACCGGCATGTCGGCGCCGCCGATCGGCAGGATCAGCAGGAAGCCGACGGCCAGCGACAGCAGGATCAGCAGGACGAAGGTGCCGGAGTGGCCGCGCATCGCGAACCACACCAGCAGCACGACGATCAGCACGCCGATCAGCGCGTTGAGCAGGTGCTGGCCGCGGAACACCAGCGGCGCGCCCGACACCAGGCCCTGCAGCTTGGCGAAGGCGACGATCGAGCCGGTGAACGTGATGGCGCCGATCACCGTGCCCAGGCCCATCTCGATCAGGCTCTGCGCCTTGATGTTGCCGGGCGTGCCGATGCCGAAGGCCTCGGGCGAGATGAAGGCGGCGGCCGCGACGAACACCGCCGCCAGGCCGACCAGCGAATGGAAGGCCGCCACCAGCTGCGGCAGGGCCGTCATCTGGATGCGTTGCGCCACCACGGTGCCGGCGGTGCCGCCGACGATCAGGCCGACGATGATCAGCCACGGCGACACGACGCCCGGCGTCGCCACCGTGACGCCGATCGCCACCACCATGCCGACGATGCCGTACAGATTGCCGGCCCGCGACGTCACGGGCGACGACAGACCGCGCAACGCCATGATGAAGCAGATGGCCGCGATCAGGTAGCCGTAGGCGGCCAGTTCCTGGCTGAGCATTCCCCTGGTCTCCCCGAACCGCTTACTTTTTGCCCGGCTTCTTCTTGAACATCGACAGCATGCGATGCGTGACGATGAAGCCGCCGAAGATGTTGACCGCCGCCAGGGCGACGGCGATGGCGCCGAACAGCTGGGCGGCCCCGAATCCCTTGAGGCCGGCGGCCAGCAGCGCGCCGACGATGATCACCGACGACACCGCGTTGGTCACGGCCATCAGCGGCGAATGCAGCGCCGGCGTGACCCGCCACACCACGTAGTAGCCGACGAAGCAGGCCAGGGCGAAGATGGTGAGCAGCGCCACGAACGGCATGTGGCCGTCCGGCGCCGCCGCACCCGTCGCCATGCCCTGCGCCGCCTGGTCGAGCACCTGCTGGGCCAGCGCCTTCAGCTGGCCGGCGAGTTCCTGTGCCTGGCTGGCGAGCCTCGCCGCGTCTCCGGCAAGCCTGTCGTCCATCTGCCGCTCCTAGTTCTGGCTGAGCGAGGGGTGCACGATCTGGCCGTTCTGGGTCACCAGGGTGCCCTTCACGACCTCGTCGGCGGTATCGATCTTCAGCGCCTTGGTCTCCTTGTCGACCATCGGCGTGATGAAGTTGAGCAGGTTGCGCGAGAACAGCGCCGACGCGTCGGTCGCCAGCTCGCCCGGCAGGTTGGCCGGCCCGACGACCTTCACGCCGTTGACGTCGACGATCAGGTTGAACTGCGACAGCGGGCAGTTGCCGCCCTGCTCGACCGCCATGTCGACGATCACCGAGCCCGGCTTCATGGTGCGCACCATCTCCTCGGTGACCAGCACCGGCGCCTTGCGGCCGGGGATCAGGGCGGTGGTGATCACGATGTCCTGCGTCTTGATGTGCTCGGCGACCAGCGCGGCCTGCTTGGCCTGGTACTCCGGGCTCATCTGCTTGGCGTAGCCGCCGGCCGTCTCGGCCGCCTTGAACTCCTCGTCCTCGACGGCGACGAACTTGGCGCCCAGCGACTGGACCTGCTCCTTGGTCGCCGGCCGCACGTCGGTGGCGGTGACGATGCAGCCCAGGCGGCGCGCCGTGGCGATCGCCTGCAGCCCGGCCACGCCGACACCCATGATGAAGGCGCGCGACGGCGCCAACGTTCCGGCCGGGGTCATCATCTGCGGGAAGATGCGGCCGAACTGGTTGGCCGCCAGCAGGACCGCCTTGTAGCCGGCCAGGTTGGCCTGGGACGACAGGATGTCCATCGACTGGGCGCGGGTGATGCGCGGGATCAACTCCAGGGCGAAGGCGGTGACGCCCTTGCCGGCCAGCGCCTGCACGAGGTCGCGGTCGGTCAGCGCCGCCAGCGGCGACATCAGCACCTGGCCCTGGCGCAGCAGCGCCAGCTCGTCGACCGAATCGCCCGGTCCCATCGGCTTCTGGACCTTGAAGATCACGTCGGCCGCCGCCGCCGCGGCCGCGGCGTCGGCAACGACCGTGGCCCCCGCGTCGCTGTAGGCCTGATCGGTATAGGCCGCGGTGGTACCCGCCCCAGCCTCGACGACGACGTCCTCGACCCCGAGCGCCTTCAATTTCTTGACGGTCTCCGGGGTCGCGGCCACGCGAGTCTCGTACGGCCGGCGTTCTTTCAGGATCGCGATTTTCATGGAATTGGGTCGGGTTGGGAGGCGGGGAAGGCTTGCGCGCGCACCTTGCACAGCGAGACATTCTTTGCCAAGCCGGATTTTCGCCGCGTCCCCTCAGGCCCCATACTGGATCTCATGCAACCGCGTCCCGTCATTCTCACTGGCTTCCATTTCACCAAGACGACCTTGGCGGTCCTGTCGGAACGATACGAAATCGGCGGCCACATGGACCACCCACGGCCCGAATTGGTGCCGGCGGCGGCCGCACCGCACGTCCAGGCCCTGGTCACGACGGGCAGCGTCGGCGCCTCCGACGCCCTGATGGCCACCATGCCACGCCTGTCGCTGATCTGCTGCTACGGCACCGGCTACGAACGCATCGATCTCGCCGCGGCCCGCCGGCGCAACATCATGATCACGCACGGCGCCGACGCCAACGCCCCGGACGTCGCCGAGATGGCGATGGCCATCCTCCTGGCCTCGACCCGCCGCGTCGTCCGCGCCGACAAGATGATCCGCCGCGGCAACTGGACCAAGCGAATCCCCAACCGCTTCGGCGCGATCGCCGGACTGACCGGCGGCAAGCTCGGCATCCTCGGCCTGGGGGCCATCGGCCTCGAGCTCGCAAAGCGCGCTGCCGGCTTCGACGTCCAGATCGGCTACTGCAACCGCAACCGGCGCGACGACGTCGACTACCCCTACTTCCCCAACGTCATGGCGCTGGCCAGCTGGGCCGACTACCTGATGGTCTGCCTGCGCTCCGACGCCTCCAACCGCCACATCATCAATGCCGAGGTGCTGAAGGCGCTGGGGCCGCGCGGCCACCTCGTCAACATCAGCCGCGGCTGGGCGGTCGACGAGGCCGCCTTGGCCGACGCCCTGCGCCACAACGTCATCGAGGGCGCCGCCCTCGACGTGTTCGACGAGGAGCCCTACGAGGGCCAGGAGTTGCTGCCGCTCGACAACCTGGTGATGACGCCGCATTTCGGCGGCGGCACCGAGCACGCCCAGCGCCGCATGACCACCCTGGTACGGCGCAACCTCGACGCCCACTTCGCCGGCCAGCCGGTCGTCTCGCCAGTGCCCGAGCTGCGCGACCTCGCCGTCCAGCCCGAGGGTCGGCTGCGCTGACTACGGCGGGTCGACGCCGAGCACGATCGGCCGCCCCGTATCGCGGGCCGGCGCGCCGGTCCAGGCATCCCAATAGGCGCGCAGCGCCGACGGATAACGACGCAGCTCGGTGAACACGCTGTAGGGCGTGTCGACGTCGCGCGCCTCCAGGCCCCAGGCCTCGAGGCCGAGCTGGCGCGCGATGAATAGCGCGCGGTCGAGATGGAAACGCTGCGACACGACGATCAGGCGCTTCTGGCCGAACACGTCGCGCGCCCGCACCAGCGAGTCCCAGGTGCGGTAGCCGGCCGGGTCGGAATAGATGACGTGGGGCGGCACGCCGCGCTCGATCAGGCCGGCGCGCATCGCCGCCGGCTCCTCGCCGCTGCCGCTGACCACGAGGTACTTCACGCGGCCGGCCTTCCACAGCGCCGCCGCCGCGTCGAGCCGATACACGAAGTAGCGGTTGGGCCCCCCTTCCGGCCCGATCGGCGCCGTTCCCAGCACCAGCGCGACATCGGCGGCCGGCATCCGGGCCGGATCCTCCACGCACCAGGCGGCCGCCGTGCGGTAAAGCTGGCGCTCGGCTAGCCAGGCGAGCAGCGAAACGCCCAGCGCCACGGCACCGGCGGCCAGCAGGAGCGACAGGAGCAGACGCATGCCGCGATGCTTTGGCTGATCGCGCCACCGCCTTCAAGCGCCGGCGGACCGGAATTCACTCCGTGTGGCGCGGCGTCCAAGGACGCGCCACGCCGTGCTGCAGCGGCCTTTCGTCGGCTGGGCGTCGTGTCGTTTCATAGCGATTGAATCAAATCTACTTTTGCCCATGCGGAAATTGCAAAGCATGCGATCGGCGTGCCGCCCTATTCTCGCGGCGTGCGTAGCGTTGTTTCAGAAGTCCCCAAGGTCCACGCCCTGTTCGGCACGCCTCTCGTGGTATTCGAGGTGCCGAATGCCCGCCGCCTCAACGACGAGTTGAGACTGGCGATCGAGCAGCGCGAGAGAACCCATCCCGGCCTCCACAAGTCGAACCTCGGCGGCTGGCAGTCTTCCCCCGACATGGACAAGTGGGGCGGCTCGGCCGCGGTCCGGTTGCTGGCCTTCGCGCGCAACGTCGCCACGCGCGTCACCACCGATCGACAGGGCGAGGCCGGGCACGGCCCCTACCCCTCTCACTTCGCCGTCACCTGGGGCGCCAACATGTGGGCCAACGTCAACCGCTCCGGCCATGCCAACGATCTCCACTCGCATCCCGGCGCGTTCTGGTCGGGCGTGTACTACGTCGATGATGGCGGCATCGACGCCGACCCGTCCCTGGGCGGCGAGCTCGAATTCGTCGATCCGCGCGGTCCTCTGCCGGTGATGAATGCGCCGCATCTCGGCTACGCCATGCCCGGCGGCCTGGCGGCCGGCGCCACCGAACGGATCATCCCGCGCGCCGGGCAGATGGTCCTCTTCCCTTCCTGGATGATGCACCAAGTCCGGGTCTACAGAGGCGCCGCGACGCGAATCTCGATCGCCTTCAACCTGACGGTATAGGCGGTCGAGCCGGCGCTGCGCCCGGAGCGCCGCCATCGGTCGGCGCCCTGGGGCCGCCATGATGTCACCGACACCTTGTTCCCGCCCCGGGCGTTTCCGATCTCGCAGGGTGGTCGGGCAGACTGGAGGATCGGTCCTTGCGTCCAGAACGCGTATTGCTTGCCGGAGCGCCGCCCCGACGGGCCGAACGCGTGTCCGACGCCGCCGTACACGCCGCCGGCCTGGTCCTGGGGCTGGGCGGCGCCGTTGTCATGATCGCGCGGTTGGGCGCGCCTCTCGGCAGCGACCGCGGCCTCGCCGTCGTGGTCTACATCGTCGGCCTGATGGCGATGCTCGGATGCTCGGCGCTCTACCATCTCTGGCGCGGCTGCCGACGGCGCGACCTGCTGCGACGCCTAGACCATGCGGCGATCTTCCTGATGATCGCCGGCACCTATACGCCGCTCGTCCTGGTCGGCCTCGTCGAGCCGTGGCGCGGCTGGCTGCTGGCGTTCGTCTGGACCGCGGCGGCGATCGGGATCGTCCTGAAGCTCGTGCAGCCGCATCGCGTCGAAGCCGTCTCGCTCGCCCTCTACCTGCTGCTCGGCTGGATCGGGGTGGTCGCCTCGCAGGCCTTCATCGCCGCCTTCGACACGGTCACGCTCACGCTCATCGTGCTCGGCGGGGGCATCTACTCGGCCGGCGTCGCTTTTCACCTGTCGTCGCGCCTGCCTCACCGGCAGGCTCTGTGGCATGGCTCGGTCCTGCTGGCCGCGATCGTCCACTACCTCGCCATCCTGGTCGTCGTCGGATCTTAGGCGGGCGGCACAGGGAACGGGCCGCGACCGGGTGGGGTCATCGCGCGGGGCGGGCCCGCTCGGTGGGAGAGCCGTGGCCGAGAAACGCCGGCCGAGCGCCCGGCGCCGCGCCGGCGTCGTCGAGCTGATCGAGGACCTCGCCGTAGCCGGTGCGGCAGACGAAGCCGAGATGCCGCATCGCCTTGCTGGCGTCGTAGACGCGATCGATCGAGTCGAACATCGTCCAGCCGCGGCGCGCGTAGATCTCGCGGTACCTCGGATAGTAGTGCGCGACCACGGCCGGCGCGTCGTGCATCAGCGACTCGCAGTCGTCGGGATGGAACGGCGTGAGCGCCGAGACGATGAAGGTGTCGAAGCCGAGCTTCGGCGCCCGCGCCAGCGCGATGACGTGCGCCTCGGCGGCGTCCTCGACGGTCAGCCGCCGGTACAGGAACTCGTTGGCCTTGGTGTTGTCGGCCGACTGGATGATCTTGTGCGCAAGGTCGTCCTCCTCGGGGAAGAAGCGCGCGGTGCGCAGCACGATCACGGGTAAGCCGCGCGTCTCGTGGTACAGGCGGCAGAGATGCTCGGCCGAAAGCTTGCTGACGCCGTAGATGTTGCGCGGCAGCAGCGGCGCCATCTCCTCGTCGACCCACACCGCCCGCCGCGCGCCGCGGTCGCGCGCGCCGCGGATTTCCTCCGAGATCATCAGCGATGTCGTCGAGGTGAGCACGAAGCGGTCGACCGGCGAGCCCGGCGCCGTCGCTTCCTCGAGCAGGTCGAGCGTGCCCTGGATGTTGGTCGCGACGAAGTGCGACGGGTCATGGGTCGCGACATGCGGCTTGTGCAGGGCGCCGGCGTGGACGATCGCGTCGATGGCGTTGTCGCGCAGGGTGCGACGGACCAGGGCTCGATCGACGATCGAGCCGACCACCTGCGTCGTCGACGCCGGCACGGGATCGAGGCCGATCACCGTGTGGCCTTCCTGCTCGAGCCGCGGCACCAGGCTGCGGCCCAGCCAGCCCGACGAGCCGGTCACCAGGACGTTCACGACAGGCCGGCCGCCGCCAGCGCCGCGGATTGCCGCTCGGTCAGCGCGTCGACGTCGAAGTCCTCGATCAGTCCCTCGAACAGGCGATGCCAGTTGATCGATGCCCGCAGATGGATGAACACGGCGCCGAGGCCGATCGCGGCGCGGTCCATGAACACGAACTCGCGCGGCGGCCGCACCCCGCCCATGCGCCTCAGCTCCTCGAACACCGAATGCGCCATGTCGCGGCCGTGGCCGTCGGCCATGCCCTCGGTCAGGCGGCGCGGCCGGTCGTCCATCAGCGGCCCGTAGAGGAAGCCGGCCCAGCGGTTCAGCACCGCGATCGTCTCGCGGCTGAGGCCGCTGAACCCCCAGTCGGCATAGGCGGCGACGGCACGGTCGAGATCGTCGGTCATCAGCGCCCGGTAGAGCTCGATCGAGCCGCGCACGAAGCGCGGCGGGAAGATCCGCACGCAGCCGAAATCCATCAGGTTGACCGAGCCGTCGGGCCGCACCGTGTAGTTGCCGAGATGCGGATCGCCGTGGATCACGCCGTAGAGGTAGAACGGCACGTACCAGGCGCGGAACATGTTGATGGCCAGCCGGTCGCGGTCCTCCTGCGACCGCTCCTTCCAGGCGAGCAGGCGCTCGCCGTCGAGCCAGGTCATGCCGAGCAGCCGGTCGGTCGAGATCTGCGGGATGACCTCCGGCACGTGCACCGCCGGCTCGTCGCGCAGCATGTGGCGGTACAGCGCGACGTGGCGGGCCTCGCGGCGATAGTCGAGCTCCTCGCGCAGGCGGTTGGTGATCTCGGCGTGGATCTCGTCGGTGCGGATCGCCGGATCGACCCGCTGGCCGATCGCGAATACCAGCTTGAGCTGGTTGAGGTCGGCCTCGAGGGCCGACGCCATGTCGGGGTACTGCAGCTTGGCCGCGACCGCCGTGCCGTCGGGCAGTTCGGCGCGATGCACCTGGCCCAGCGAGGCGGCGAACGAGGCCTCCTTGTCGAAGCGGGCGAACTTCGCCTGCCAGTCGGGGCCCAGCTCGCTCGCCATGCGGCGGCGCACGAACGCCCAGCCCATGGCCGGGGCGTTGGACTGCAGCTGGGCCAGCTCGCGGGCATATTCCGGCGGCAGCGCGTCGGGGATGGTGGCGATCAGCTGCGCCGCCTTCATCAGCGGCCCTTTGAGACCGCCCAGCGCCGCCTTCAGCTCGGCGGCGTGCTTGTCGCGGTCGAGGTTCCAGCCGAGATAGCGCTGGCCGGCCAGCTTGACCGCCAGCCCGCCGACCGAGCTGCCGACGCGGGCATAGCGGCCGAGCCGTCCTCCAAGCGAATCGCCCTCGTCTTCCTTCATGTCCCGATCATAGGATGGTGAACCTCCGAACGGCATCGATATGTGTACGCTGCAGCGCCGCCGCCAGACTTCCCCGGGCGACGGCGCCGCAGCTCGATCTTCAGGCCACTTGCCGTTCGGAGGATATGCTGGCCACCAGCATCTCGAGCCGGCGCACCACGCTGGCGGTTTGCAGGATGTCCTGGCGCTCCTCGAGGCTGAGCGACACGTGCTGTGTCAGCGCGTCCGCGACCTGTCCCGGCTCGCGCAGGTGCGACAGGAGCAGCAGGGCCTGCGGCGGTGAGGCCAAATTGACGTTGGCGTAGGCCTCGAAGCGGCGCAGCGCCTCCGCCATGAGCGCCGTCGCGCGATCGGTCACCGCCGCCTCGTCCTGGATCGGCACGAGGTCCGCGACCAGGCTGCCCGCCTCGACGGCGTAGGCCGCGGCACGCGCGCGGCGCAGCCCCTGCACGATCAGCTTCACGGCGCCGTCGGGCATAGGATGGTGATCGACCACGCTGGCGATGACACCGACCGCGTGAAGGTCGGCCGGCGCCGGATCGTCGGCCACGGCCTGCTTCTGGGCGACGAAGAAGATCTGCCGATCGGCGGCCATCGCCTGCTCGACGGCCGCCACCGACTTCAGCCGCGCCGCCCAGATCGGCGTCGTCATCTGCGGGAACAGCACGAGGTCGCGCAGCGGCATCACGGGCCGGCGCAACGGCGGCGCAGCGGCGGTTCCCCGGGGTGGGTCGACCGGCGCAGCCTGGATCAGGGCCGAGAGCACGTTCCAGTCGGCCACGCCGAGAATTCGGGCGATCAGCTCAAGGCTCTCGCTGTGGCTCAGGGAGACGGAACGCTCCTTCATCGCCTGGCGCAGGGTCTGCGCCATGGCCTTGGCATCACGATAGTCTCGCATCGATGGCTCCTTCGCGGCGGCACTGCGGGCTGGTCAGTCGCTTGCGTTACCGATCCGCGTGCCGAGGGCAAAGGGACGCCGTCAGGGCTTCGATACGTTCACCATCTCCCGAAGGAGGCAAGCGGCAGGTCGTATCCACCTGCCGTCAGAGTGCGCGAGGCCAGAGGCCCCTGTCAACGCGCCGCGACTACAGCGTCTCGAGTTCGTCGATCAGCCCGGCGATCACGCCGAGCCCCTTGTTCCAGAAGGCCGGATCCGAGGCGTCGAGGCCGAACGGCGCCAGCAGCTCCTTGTGCCGCTTGACCCCGCCGGCCTTCAGCATCTCGAGATACTTGGCCTGGAAGTCGGGCTGGCCGGCCTGGTAGGCGGCATACAGCGAGTTCACCAGGCAGTCGCCGAAGGCGTAGGCGTAGACGTAGAACGGCGAGTGGATGAAGTGGCCGATATACGACCAGTAGTGCCGGTACTCGTCGTCGAAGGTGAAGGCCGGGCCGAGGCTCTCGGTCTGCACCGCCATCCAGATCTCGCCGATCGCGTCGGCCGTCAGCTCGCCGTTGCGGCGCTCGCGATGCAGGCGCGTCTCGAACTCGTAGAACGCGATCTGGCGCACCACGGTGTTCAGCATGTCCTCGACCTTGCCGGCCAGCAGCGCCTTGCGCGACGCCTTGTCCGGTGCCGTCGCCAGCAGCGACTGGAAGGTCAGCATCTCGCCGAACACCGAGGCGGTCTCGGCCAGTGTGAGCGGTGTGTCGGCCATCAGCGGCCCCTGCTGGGCGGCCAGCACCTGGTGCACGCCGTGCCCGAGCTCGTGCGCCAGGGTCATCACGTCGCGCACCTTGCCCTGGTAGTTCAGCAGCAGATAGGGATGCGCCGACGGCACCGTCGGATGCGCGAAGGCGCCGGGCGACTTGCCGGGTCGCGCCGGCGCGTCGATCCAGCCGGTGCCGAAGAACTTCCGGCCGACATCGGCCAGCGCCGGCGAGAAGGCCTGGTAGGCGTCGAGCACGATGCGCTCGGCCTCGTTCCACGGAATCGTGCGGTCGTCGTGCTCGGGCAACGGCGCGTTGCGGTCCCAGTACGGCATCTTGTCGACGCCGAACCACTTGGCCTTGAGCGTGTAGTAGCGGTGCGACAGGCGCGGATAGGCCGCCTGCACGGACGCCGACAGCGCGTCCACCACCTCGTCCTCGACGACGTTCGACAGGTTGCGGAACGACTGGGCGCGCGGGTACTTGCGCCAGCGGTCGTCGATCTCCTTGCTCTTGATCAGGGTGTTGGTGACCAGCGAGAAGACGCCGATATTGTCGCCCTGGACCTTGCCGAACGACTTGGCCGCCTCCTGGCGGATCGCGGCGTCCTTGCTCGACAGCTTGTCGAGGATCTGCGGCTCGGTCAGCGTCTCGCCACGGAACGGATAGCGCAGGCGGGCGATCGTCTCGTCGAACAGGCGCGACCAGGCGCTGTGCACGACGGCCTGGTCGTGCTGGTACTTCTCGAGTTCGTCCGACAGGTCGTGCGGCCGGAACATCCGCACGTCGCGCAGCCACGGCGCGTACTTGGCGAGCGCCGGGTCGGCCAATCGCGCGGCGAGCTCGGCCTCCTCGATCTTGTTGAGCTCGAGCCGGAAGAAGATGAGCTTGGCGCCGATGTCGTTCAGCGCCTCGGAGACGTTCTGGGCGAAGCGGCCGCGCTCGGCGTCGGCCATGTCCTGGGCATAGCGCAGCGAGGCGTAGGAGCCGATGCGGCCCATCAGGTCGCTGAGCGCCTCGTAGCGTGCGATCGCGGCGCCCAGCGCCCTGCCGTCGAGCCCCGTCACCTTGCCCTGGTAGGACGTCGCGAAGGCCTCGGCGTCGGCCGCCGCCCGTTTGAGGTCGGCGTCGAGATCGGGGCCCGTCGGGCTGGAGTAGAGATCGTTCAGGTTCCAGGTCGGCAACTCGCCCAGCACGGCATTCATCCGGTCACTCCTCGCAGGCCAGGGATGTGGCCAGGGATATGGGAAGCGGCCAGTCGTGCGACCAGTCCGCCTGCCCTGCCCTCATAGCCGATACGCCGCCGCCTCTCACCCCGGATCAGCGGCGATGGCCTCGAGGAACGGCCCGACCAGCAGCGCCGCGAACGGCTCGATGCGGGCGGGGTCGGTTTCGGTATAGTGGCCGGCGACGTCGAGCAGGTTCATGGTCCCGAGCACGCGGCCTGAATAGACCACCGGCTGGTTGACCGCCGATTCGCAGCCCAGGGAGCGGATCAGCTCGTGGTCGAAGAACGCCCACTGCACGTCCTTGTAGTCGTAGCCGACCCAGGCGCGGCGCTCGCCGATCACCCGCTTGTGCCAGTCGCTCTCGGTCACCGGCTTGTAGCCGCCGACCGGGTACTCCTTGGGCATGTTGGTGTAGAGCCGCTTCACGCGCTTTCCGTCGGGCGCGACGTAGAGCAAGGTGAACAGCCGGTGCCCGACCGTCTCCTTCAGCGCACGGTCGACGGCGCCGAACAGCGCCTCGGTGGGACCGGCGCGCAGCGCCGCCAGGCAGGATTCGTATTGTGTCATGGACGGTCTCCTCCAGTTGGGCGCGGCGCCGGCGGCACGTGCTCCGGCAGGATGCCCCCGGGCTTCAAGCGCAGCACCAGGATCAAGGCAAGCGCGATCAGCATCTCCTTCAGCGCCGCGCGCTGCACGGCGGTAACGGCCGGGATCGCCTCGACCAGGAAGCGCGACGCCTCGAGCAGCGCCATCACGAGATAGGCGCCGAGCAGCGCCCCGGCCGAGCGACCGGTGCCGCCCGAGGCGACCGCCAGGAAGATGTAGACCGTGATCAGCGGCAGGAAGAGATCGGGCGCGATGTACGAAGTGAAATGGCCGTACAGCGCGCCGGCCAGGCCGGCGATCGCCGCCGACAGCACGAAGGCCTCGGTCTTGAAACGAAGCACCGGCTTGCCGGCGACCTGGGCGACCTGCGGATCCTCGCGGATGGCGCGCAGGGTGCGGCCGTACGGCGAATGCTCGATGCGCCGCACCAGCCAGAACACCGCCAGCAGGGCCGCCAGCACGATCGCGAAGTAGACGGCGTTGAAGTCGCGGCCCAGCTCGGCCTTCCACGGGCCGGGGATGCCGGAGATCCCATCGGCGCCGCGGGTCAGCCAGATCTCGTTGGCGGCGACCAGGCGCACCGCCTCGGCGAAGCCGAGGGTGACGATCGCCAAATAGTCCTCGCGCAGCCGCGTCGTCGACAGGGTGACGACCAGGCCGGCGAAGCCGCCGGCGATCAGCGCGAGCAGCCAGCCGACGGCGATCGGCGCGGCGAACTTGGTGGTCAGCAGGGCCGAGCTGTACGCCCCCACCGCGAAGAAGCCGGCGAGGCCGAGATTGACCATGCCGACCCCGCCCCAGATCAGGTTGAGGCTGAGCGCCAGCAGGCCGTAGATGCCGCCGATCGTGGCGATGAACAGCAGGTAGCTCAGCATCGCGTGCTCAGAAGGCGCGCTCGCCGAGCAGGCCGCGCGGCCGCACGGTCAGCATGGCGAGGATGACGACGAAGCCCACGGCGGCACGATAGGGCGAACCGACCGCGAGCACCGCGAGCTCCTCGCCGATGCCGATCAGCAGCGCGCCCAGCACGGCGCCCGGCACGCTGCCCAGCCCGCCCAGCACCGCCGCGGCGAAGATCGACAGCAGGATGCGGGTGCCGGTCAGAGGGTCGATCGAGCTGTCGAGGCCCAGCAGCATGCCGCCGACCCCGACCAGGCCCATGCCGACGGCGCTCGCCATCAGGGCCACGCGCTCCGGCCGGATGCCCTTGAGCGCCGCCAGCTCGGGATTGTCGGCCGAGGCGCGCATCGCCTTGCCGATCCGCGTGAAGGCGAGCAGCGCGAACACCGCCGCCATCACCGCCAGCGCGATCGCCAGCGTCTCGAGCTGCTGCGGGCTGACGCGCAGTTCGCCGAAGCGCATGTCGCGCGCGATCGGCCGGTCGTAGCCGCGCGGCTCGTTGCCGAAGCCCAGCCGCACCACGTTCTCCAGCACCAGCCCGGTCGCGATCGAAGCGATCGCCGCCGGCAGCGCGCCCTGCCGGACCAGCGGCAGATGCGCGACCTTGTCGAACAGCAGGCCGGCGGCGCCGGCGATCGCGAAGGCGACGGCCAGCGAGCCGACCATCTGCAGGCCCAGACCGTAGGCCACATAGCCGGCGAAAGCGCCCAGGGTGGCGATGCCCGAGACCGAGAAGTTCGGGAAGCGCAGCACGGCGAACATCGCCGTGAAGCCGATCGCCGGCACGGCGAGCAGCGCTCCCGACACCAGGCCGTTGAGCAGGGCCTGCAGGACGATCATGGGCGGCTCGACCGGGATCGGGTCAGGCGATCTTCACCACGGTGAACTTGCCGCCCTTGATCTGGTCGTAGCGGAACTTGCAGTCGAGGATGTCGCCCTTGTCGTCGAAGTCGCAGGGGCCGGAGGCGCCCGAATAGTCGACCTTCTCGCCGGCGGCGATCGCCTTCAGCCCGTCGACCGCGTTGTCGACCGTCTTGCCGCCGCCTTGCGCCTTGCGGATGTTGTCCTTGATCGCCTCGCCGGTCGCCGCCTTGGCGTTGGCAATCGCCATCAGCACCAGGTTGACGTGGTCGTAGACCTGGCAGGTGTAGGGATCGGGATTGCTCGAGCCGACCGCCGCCTTGACCTTCTCCCAGGCCGTGCTGCCCTCGGCCGGCGACGGCGAGTAGGCGTAGACGCCCTCGACCACCTCGGGCTGGCCGATCTGGTCGACCAGCTTCTGGTTGATCGAGTAGCCGAAGCCGATGATCTTGCCCTTGAAGCCGGCGCGGTAGAGGTCCTTCAGCAGCACCACCGTGTCCGGCGTGTAGCCGGCGGCGAAGATCATGTCGGGATCGGCGCGCAGCGCCTGGTCGACCTCGGTGCGGTAGGTGTTCTTCTTGTCGTCGTAGATCAGGCCCTGGTGGGTGGCGCCGCCGGCCGGCATGACCTTGCCCATCAGCTCGAAGGTCGCCTGGGTGAACGGCGTCTGCGGGATCATCGTCAGCACCTTCTTGGCGCCCAGCGACAGCATGAAGGCGCCGGAGCGCGCGACCTGCAGGGTCGAGTTCGGCTGGGTGCGCACGAGGTAGCCCTGGTGCGGCAGCTGGGTGATCGAATCGGCGCCCGACACGGTACACAGGAAGGTCTTGCTCTCCCAGCACAGCGGCGCCACCGCCGTCGTCACCGACGATGCCCAGGTGCCCATGATGGCGCACACCTTGTCGACGTCGATCAGCTTGCGCGCGGCGCGCACGCCAGCCTCGGGGCTGGTCTGGTCGTCCTCGCTGACCAGGATGACCCTCCGGCCGAGAACGCCGCCCGCCTTGTTGACCTCCTCGACCACCGCGGCCGCGACCTTGGCCATCACCGGCCCGTACGAGCCGCCGGCGCCGGTCAGCGGCGTCAGGGTCGCGAGCTTGATCGGCTCGCCCTGGGCGCGCACCACGGCCGGGCTGGCCAGGGTCGCGAGGCTGCCGGCAAGGGCCGTGCGGCGACCGATACGGATGCTGGTCATGCGAAGTCCCCCAAGTCTGACTGGTCTGATTTCGGTCGGTCGAGAGTAGGCGCGGCGCGGCCGCCGAGAAAGAGATCGCGCACCGTCGGATCGGCGGCCAGCTCGGCGGCCCGCCCGTCGCGCACGGCGCGTCCTTGTACCAGCACGTAGGCGCGGGTCGAGACTTCCAGCGCCTCGAGCGCGTTCTGCTCGACCATCAGGATCGCCACGCCGGCGCGGTGCAGCTCGACGATGGTGCCGAACAGCTCCTCGGCGGCGCGCGGGCTGAGCCCGGCCGTCGGCTCGTCGAGCAAGAGCAGGTCGGGCGCGTTCATCAGCGCGATCGCCATGGCCAGGATCTGGCGTTGGCCGCCGCTCAGGGTGCGCGCCGCGGCGCGCCGCTTGTCGGCCAGCATGGGGAACTGCGCGTACAGCGCGGCCATGCGCCGGCGCGCCTGCCGGCCGTCGAGAAAGCCGCCCATCTCGAGATTCTCGGCGACGCTCATCGTGCCGAACACGTTGCGCTCCTGCGGCACGAAGGCGAGCCCGGCGCGGCTGATGTCGGGCGCACCCAGGCCGGCGATCTCGCGCTCCTTGAAGCGCAGGCTGCCGGCGCTCGGCCGCAGCAGGCCGGCGATCAGCTTCAGCAGGGTGGACTTGCCGGCGCCGTTGGGGCCGATCAGCGACACGATCTCGCCGCCGTCGACCGTCAGGGTCGCGCCCTTGACGATCTCGTCGGCCGGCCCGTAGCCGCCGCGCAGGTCCGTCACGGTCAGCAGGCTCATGCCGCGCGCCGCCCGAGATAGGCCTCGCGCACGCGAGGATCGGCGCAGACCTCGTCGAACGTGCCCTGGGTCAGCACGCGGCCCTCGGCCATGACGATCACCGGCTGGCACAGGCGGGCGATGAAGCCCATGTCGTGCTCGATCAGCAGCACGGTGATGCCGCGCCGGGGCAGTTCCAGCAGGCGCTCGCCGATCTCGTTCTGCAGGGTCGGGTTGACGCCGGCCGTCGGCTCGTCGAGCAGCACCAGCCGCGGCCCAGCCATCAGGGCGCGACCGATCTCGAGCAGCTTCTTCTGGCCGCCCGACAGCGCCGTCGCCGGATTGTCGATGACGTGGTCGAGGCGCAGGAAGCGCGCCGTCTCCCAGGCACGCTCGGCCAGCGCCGCCTCGCGCTCGCGCGCCGCGCGCGTGCCCAGCACGGCCTGCCACAGGCTCTCGCCCGGCTGGTCGCGGCCGTAGACCATCAGGTGCTGGAACACCGACAGGCGCGGGAAGCCGCGCGCCACCTGGAAGGTCCGCACGAGGCCGGCGCGGCTGACAGCGTCGGGCGATCGCCCGCCGATCGCCCGGCCGGCGAATTCGATCGTCCCGCCATCGGGCGGCACCAGGCCGGAGACGACGTTGAACAGGGTCGTTTTGCCGGCACCGTTGGGGCCGATCAGACCAGTGATCGTGCCCTGCCCGACCGCGAGGTCGACGCCACGCAGCACGTCGAGCCCGTAGAAGGCACGGCGCACGGCGCGAAGCTCGAGAAGGGGAACGGTCATGGCGGGGCGACCTTGCGCGATCCGACCCGAGTCGTGCAACAGGGATGCCAGCACGACAGGAGCCCGCCATGGATACTGCCGCCGATCTCTTGGCCGCCCTCGACCGCGGCGAGTCCCTGCCCGCAAGCTGGTACGTCGATCCGGCGATCACCGAGCGCGAGGTCGCGGGCATCTTCCGGCGCAGTTGGAACTACGTTGGCCCGGCCGGCGACCTGGCGTCGGTCGGAGACTTCGTCACCGGCTCGGCCGGCGGCGTGCCGGTGGTCGTCGTGCGCAACGAAAATGGGCTGGCCGGCTTCGTCAACGTCTGCCGGCATCGCCGCCATCTGGTGATGAGCGGCCGCGGCAACGCCCGCCGCCTGCAGTGCCCGTACCATGCCTGGACCTACGATCTCGAGGGCGGGCTGCGCCAGGCGCCGCGCGCCGCCGCCGAGTCGGATTTGCGGCTCGAGGACCTGCCGCTGCTGCCGGTGCGGGTCGAGGCATTGGGCCCCTTCGTGTTCGTCAACCTCGATGCCGGCGCCCCGAGTGCGGCGAGCTGCTACGGGTCGGTGCTGGCGCGCATTGCCGAGAGCGGCGTGGTGCTGAACGAACTGGTGCTGCACGCCCGCACCGACTGGCGCGCCGCCGCCAACTGGAAGACCATGCTCGAGAACTATCTCGAATGCTATCACTGCGCGGTCGCCCATCCCGGCTTCAGCGCCGCGATCGACGTGCGGCCCGACGTCTACCGGCTGGCGGCGCACGACTGGTTCTGGAGCCAGAGCGGCCCGCTGCGCGTCGGCGCGCTGGCCGGCAGCGGCAAGCCGCCGCCCTACGACCTCGCCGGGCCGGTGCGCGAATCGCAGTACCATGTGCTGTGGCCCAACCTGACCCTCAACATCAACCCGGGCTTCCCCAACCTCTCGGTCGACGTCTGGATCCCCGACGGGCCGCGCGCCACGCGCGGCTTCACGGAGCAGTATTTCGGCCGCGGCGTCAGCCTCGACTTCGCCCGTGATCTGATGGCCTTCAACGAGCAGGTGGCGCTCGAGGACGACCGGCTGACCGACTCGGTGCAGTGCGGCCTCGAAGGCGGCCTGCCCGAGCGCGGCCGCTTCCTGCCGGAGAGCGAAAAGCTGGTCGTCGCCTTCCTGCGCAAGGTGGTCCGCTCGACCCTGTCGTAGGGCCTTTTGCGGCGATGGACGGACTCGCCGGTTGATGCCATGAGAGGGCCATGTCCCTCGCCATGACCCTGGACGACAAGTACGTCCTGGAGAGCGGTCGCGTCTACCTGACCGGAACGCAGGCCCTCGTCCGCCTGCCCATGATGCAGCGGCAGCGCGACCTCGCTGCCGGCCTCAACACGGCCGGCTACATCTCGGGCTACCGCGGCTCGCCGCTGGGCGGCTTCGACCAGGCCCTGTGGCAGGCCAAGGCCTTCGTCAAGAAGCACCATATCGAGTTCCAGCCCGGCACCAACGAGGACCTCGCGGCGACCGCCCTGTGGGGCACCCAGCAGATCCACCTGTTCCCCGGCGCGCGCTACGACGGCGTGTTCGGGATGTGGTACGGCAAGGGTCCCGGCGTCGACCGCAGCGGCGACGTCTTCAAGCACGCCAACTATGCCGGCACGTCGCGCCACGGCGGCATCGTCGCCCTGGGCGGCGACGACCACATGGCCAAGTCGTCGACCCTGGCGCATCAGAGCGAGCTCGCCTTCATCTCGGCCGGCATGCCGGTGATCCATCCGGCCTCGGTCCAGGAATATCTCGACTTCGGCCTGCACGCCTTCGCGCTGTCGCGCTACTCGGGCCTGTGGGTCGCCTTCAAGGTGCTGAGCGAGACGGTCGATTCCTCGGCCTCGGTGCACATCGATCCGCAGAGGGTGCAGATCCAGACGCCGGCCGACTTCGTGCTGCCGCCCGACGGCGTGCACATCCGCTGGCCCGACGAATGGGTCGGCCAGGAACGCCGCGTGTTCACCGTCAAGCATCCGGCGGCGCTGGCCTACTGGCGGGCCAACCGGCTCGACCGGCTGATGCTGGGACGGCCCGACGCGCGCTACGGCATCTTCACCGTCGGCAAGTCCTATCTCGACGTGCGCCAGGCGCTCGACGATCTCGGCATCGACGAGGCTGCGGCCGAGCGGCTCGGGCTGGCGATCTACAAGGTCGGGCTGGTGTGGCCGCTCGAGACCCAGGGCGCCGCCGCCTTCGCCCAGGGCAAGCGCGAGATCCTGGTGGTCGAGGAGAAGCGGCCGATCCTCGAGCCGCAGCTCAAGGACGCGCTGTTCAACGCCCCCGCCGATCGCCGTCCCGTCGTCGTCGGCAAGACCGACGAGCGCGGCCAGAAGCTGCTGCGCACCGACGGCGAGCTGACGCCGTTCGAGATCGCCACGGCGCTGGTGTCGCGCTTCGGGCTCGAGGCGCTGGGGCCGCGCGTGCGCGAGCGCTGGGAAGCGCTGAGCCGCCGCGCCGCGCGCCAGATCCGCAACGACTCGGGCATCGCCCGCGTGCCCTACTTCTGCTCCGGCTGCCCGCACAACAGCTCGACCAAGGTGCCCGAAGGCTCGGTGGCGCTGGCCGGAATCGGCTGCCACACCTTGGCGATCAACATGGAGCGCAACACGCTCACCTTCACCCACATGGGCGCCGAGGGCGCCTCGTGGGTCGGCGCCAGCCACTTCACCGACCTGCCGCACGTCTTCCAGAATCTCGGCGACGGCACCTACTTCCATTCCGGCTACCTGGCGATCCGCCACGCCGTCGCGACCGACACGACGATCACCTACAAGATCCTCTACAACGACGCCGTCGCCATGACCGGCGGCCAGCCGCACGACGGCACCGTGCGGCCGTGGACGATCAGCCGCCAAGTCCATGCCGAGGGCGTGCGGCGCATCGCGGTGGTCAGCGACGATCCCGACAAGTACCCGCCCGGCACCGACTGGGCGCCCGGCACGACCTTCCATCCGCGCGAGGAGCTCGACGCGGTGCAGAAGGAGCTGCGCGGCCAGCCCGGCGTGTCGGTGCTGATCTACGACCAGACCTGCGCCGCCGAGAAGCGGCGCCGGCGCAAGCGCGGCACCTTCCCCGATCCGGCGCGCCGCGCCTTCATCAACCAGGCGGTGTGCGAGGGCTGCGGCGACTGCTCGACCCAGTCGAACTGCCTCAGCGTCGTGCCGGTCGAGACCGAGTTCGGCGTGAAGCGGGCGATCGACCAGTCGTCCTGCAACAAGGACTTCTCCTGCCTGAACGGCTTCTGCCCGAGCTTCGTGACGGTCGAGGGCGGCAGCCTGCGCAAGGGCGCCGCCGCCCGCCGCTCCGCGTCGGCGCAGGCCGAGCCGCCGCTGCCGGAGCCTCCCGCCCTGCCCTCGGTCGCCGAGCGGCCGTACGGCGTGCTGATCACCGGCATCGGCGGCACCGGCGTCGTCACGATCGGCGCCCTGCTCGGCACTGCGGCGCACATCGAGGGCAAGGGCGTCACCGTGCTCGACCAGCTCGGCATGGCGCAGAAGGGCGGTTCGGTGATCAGCCATGTCCGCGTCGGCGCCTCGCCCGAGATGCTGAGCGCGGTGCGGCTGGGCGCCGGCGGCGCGCAGCTGCTGCTCGGCTGCGACCTCGTGGTCAGCGCCAGCGCCGATGCCTTGGCCCGCCTCGAGCCGGGCGCCTCGCGGGCCATCGTCAACACCCACGAATCGATCACCGGCGAGTTCACGCGCCGGCCCGACCTTGCCTTTCCGGCCAACACGCTGCGCCTGTCGATCGAGGCGGCGGCCGGCGCGGCGGCCTGCGACTTCGTCGAGGCGACGGCGATCGCCACGGCGCTGCTCGGCGATGCGATCGCCACCAACCTGTTCATGCTGGGCTACGCCTACCAGAAGGGCGGGCTGCCGATCGGCCACGCGGCGATCGAGCAGGCGATCGAGCTGAACGGCGCCGCCGTGGCGATGAACCTCGCGGCCTTCCGCTGGGGCCGCCGCGCCGCCGCCGACCTCGCCGCCGTGCAGCAGCGCCTGGCGCCGGCGCAAGCCACGGTCGTGCCGTTCTCGCGGCCGCGCAGCCTCGAGGACATCGTCGCCTCGCGCAGCCGGCACCTCGTTGCCTATCAGGACGAGCGCCTGGCCGGGCGCTATCGCGCGCTGGTCGGCCAGGTGCGCGCCAAGGAGCAGGCGCTCGGCCTGTCAGGCCTCGCCGAGTCGGTGGCGCTGAGCTACGCCCGCGTGCTGTCCTACAAGGACGAGTACGAGGTGGCGCGGCTCTACGCCGATGCGTCCTTCCAGGCGGCGCTGGCCCGCCAATTCGAAGGCGACTACAGCCTGCGCGTCCATCTCGCGCCGCCGCTGCTCGCCGAGCGCGATCCCGCGACCGGCCATCTGCGCAAGCGCGCCTTCGGACCATGGATCCTGCCGGCGATGCGCCTGCTGGCCCGCCTGAAGGGCCTGCGCGGCACGGCATTCGATCCGTTCGGGCGGACCGCGGAGCGGCGCCAGGAACGGGCCCTGATCGGCGAGTACGAGGCGCTGATCGCCGAGCTGCTGGCCGGCCTGTCGAAGACCAATCATGCGCTGGCGGTCGAGCTGGCGGCGGTGGCCGGCGAGATCAAGGGCTACGGCCACGTGAAGGAGGCGAGCTTGGCGCGCGCCCGCAGCCGTCAGGCCACCCTGCTGGCGCGCTGGCGGGCGCCCGACGCGACCTTGCGCGCCGCCGAGTAGCAACGCGCCTCAGGCCGGCCGCAACCGCAAGGTCGGCTTGCCGGCGGCGGGCGCCGCGGCCGGCGCCCGCCAGCTCTCGACGACCGCCGCAGGCTTGGCCAGCGCCGCTGGGTTGACCAGCGCCGCGCTGCGCCGGCCGATGTCGCGCAACAGGCGGCGCTCGCGGACCAGGAACTCGTGCCGGCTGAGGGCTGTGAGCTTGGACAAGGCCGTGATCTCCGTGCAGGTGTGCGGTCACAACGCGGTCACCATGGCGAAGTTGCCGAATTGCCACAGACCTGCCGGCTTTGCCCCCCAGGCCGGCGACGCCCCCCTGGACTGGGCCTGCGCGACCCGCCGAGCGCGGGGACCGGAATCGCGGTTGCGGTTGACAGCCCGCCGCCGGCGCGCGCCCAATCGCCGGGCCTGGCGACGGAGTGACGTCATGAACGATGTCGGCCTTTCGACCCGCACCCTCGATCCGGTGGCGCGCGCCCGCGCCCTCGGCCCGACGCTCGCCGCGGTGGCCGACGAGATCGAGCGCCGCCAGGAGATCCCCGAGCCGGCACTGACCGCGCTGCACGAGTCGCGCCTCTGCCGCCTGCTGCTGCCGCGTTCGGTCGGCGGCGAGGAGGTCGCGCCATGGGTCTATCTGCGCGCGGTCGAGGAGATCGCCCGCCATGACGGCTCGGTCGCCTGGAACACCTTCGTGGCCAACAGCTCGGCGCTGATCGCCACCTTCATCCCAATCGAGGCGGCCCATGCGATCTACGGCGATCCGCGCGGCCTGATATCGTGGGGGCCGCCCAACCAGTTCAAGGCCGTCGCCGCGCCGGGCGGCTATCGCGTCACCGGCGAATGGCATTTCTCCTCGGGCTACCGCCAGGCCAACTGGATCGGCGCCCATGCCCATGTCGTCGAGCCGGACGGCACCCTGCGCCTCAATCGCCTCGGCCGGCCGACCGTGCGCACCCTGCTGATGCCCAAGTCGCAGACCCAGCCGATCCACGACTGGAACACGCTCGGCCTGCGCGGCACCGCGTCGGAAGGCTACGCCGTCCAGGACGTCTTCGTGCCGGAGGCCTTCTCGGGAACGCGTGAGGACCCGACCCTGCGGCGCGATCGCGGGCCGCTCTACGCCTTCACGACGCAGGGCCTGTACGCCGTCGGCGTCGCCGGCGTAGCGCTCGGGCTGGCGCGCGCCATGCTCGACGGCTTCGCCGAGCTCGCGCGGGAGAAGAAGCCGCGCTACCTCGGGCGCCTGGCCGACAGCCCGGTGGTGCAGTCGGACTATGCCCGCCGCGAGGCCGATCTCGGCGCGGCCCGGGCCTGGCTGGTCGAGATCCTGCAGGACGTCTGGGAGCGCGCCGACGAGATCGAGCCGATCGCCATCCCCGACCGCGCCCGCATCCGGCTGGCCTGCACCCAGGCGATCCATGCCGCCGAGCAGACCGCCAACTGGGTCTACAAGGCGGCCGGCACCTCGGCGATCTTCGTCGGCACGCCGTTCGAGCGTCGCTTCCGCGACATGCACACGCTGTCGCAGCAGATCCAGGCACGCGAGGCGCATTTCGAGACCGCCGGCCGCATCCTGCTGAACGGCGACCCCGAGGGCAGCTTCCTCGGCTGAGCCCCTATTGCGGCTCGAGCCGCCGGGCCGCCCGCACGGCCCGCTGTCCCGTGTCGGCGGCGACTTCCTCGACGGCGCAGCCCGGGGCCCACGCGCCCATCGTCATCGCCACCTCGACGTAGCGGGTCTGGCCGTAGGCGATCTGCACCTGGCGGCCGCCCGTCTGGTCGCCGACCTTGCAGTCGATCTCGACCGGACCGGGCGGTCCTTCCAGCCGGATGAAGGTGTTGGGCGGCAACTGAACCGTGGCGCCGCCGACCAGGGCGACGTCGAGCGGCCGCGCCGCCCCCAGCCAGCTCGCGCGATAGACGTACAGCGCCCCCTTGTCGGGCGCCGGCGGCGGGAACTGCTTGGCCTCCTGATCGGCCTGCGCGGGCGCCGAAGGACTGCCGCCGCAGCCGGACAGCAGGGCCAGGGCGGACAGCAACGGAACGGCAACGACGAAGCGGACGCCTGCGGGCACGGGACCTCCTGGCGAGCGGGCGACTCCCATTACGCAGCGGGGCGGCCGAACGTTCCCGTCACGGCGGCGGCGTGGCGATCAGCACCACAGAGCGGCAGCCGTTGCCCTGCCAGCGATAGCGCTGGGCGATCCCTGCGCTCACCGTCCATTCGACGATGCAGCCTTCGCGCACCACGGCCGGCGGGATGCCGCCGACCGGAATCCACAGGCCCGGGCCGATCCGCTGGTACATCGGCGGCATGCCGGGACTGACGTACGAAGTGTCCCAGCGCCATTGCAGCACCTTGGTCGTGTCGTCGAGCGGGTAGCTGCTGTCCGGAATGCGGCCCATGGCGCCGAGCAGGCCGCGCTCGTCGGTGCCGGCGATCTCGCGCAGGCGCTGGTCGAACTGCGCGTCGGTCGGGCCGCAGGCGGCCAGCAGCAGCGACATCACGAGGGCACAGACAGGACGTCGGAGCATGCTACATCACCTGCCGGGGACGAGGCTGCGCCGCGACGCGGAGACGGGTCAAGCGGCGCCTGCCGGGTGACGAAGATCGTGGCGGGCTGCGCCGGCTGGTGTTCGTCGCATGCGCCGCCACCCCGGCGCTGCCTTGCGACCTGCGGACCTTCTCAGCCGGCGGGCGCTACGGCTACCTGACCGACCTCATGCCGGCCGACTGGCAGGCGACCAACGTCTGGCTCGACAGCAGCGACTGCACGGTCCGTCGCGGGACCTGGCTGGCGCTGTGCGAAGGCGACCGGCGTGATGCCGGAGAGCCTGCTGCGCATGGCGCCGCAGCTCGGCCGGGCCGCCTGAGCGGCGGACCCGCGCCCTACTTGCCGAGCGGCGTGTCGAAGGTGCTGTTCTTGTTCCACCAGGTGACCAGGCCGTTCTGCTGCCGGGGCACCCAGCCGCGCGCCTCCATGCAGCGCGCCACCAGCCGGTCGAGGTTGTTCTTGTACCCCTGGTTGTCCATGGTCGTGTAGAGGTCCTGCTGGCCGAAGCGCTCGCGCTCGCCTTCGAACACCGAGCGCCGCTGGTCCTCGATGGTGCGCTGCGACTGGGCCTGCGAGCGCATCTGGGCGCGGCATTGCTGCTCGTCGCTGACCATCTGCTCGGCGTCCTTGCCCTGCATGGTGAAGGTCTTGGGCGCGCAGGCGCCGACGCCGAGCAGCGCCGCGACGAGCAGGAGGCGCCTCACGCCGCGCTCGCCAGCGCCGCCTCGATGGCCTTGAGCGCGTCGGCCGCCTTGTCGGCATCCGGCCCGCCGCCCTGCGCCATGTCGGGCCGGCCGCCGCCGCCCTTGCCGCCCAGCGCCGCGACGCCGGCCTTGACCAGCTCGACGGCGCTGACGCTCTTCGACAGGTCGTCGGTCACGCCGACCACGGCCGAGGCCTTGCCGCCCTCGATGCCGATCAGCGCCACGACGCCGGAGCCCAGCTTCTTCTTGAACTCGTCGGCCATGCCCTTGAGCTCCTTGCCTGGCACGCCCGAGAGCACGCGGCCGATCAGCTTGACGCCGCCGACCTCGCGCACCTCGTCGGCCGCCGCGGCGCCGCCGGCGCCGCCCGACCCACCGGCCAGGGCCAGCGCGCGGCGCGCCTCGGCGAGCTCGCGCTCGACCTTGCGCTGGCCGTCGACCAGCGCCTGCAGGCGGCCGGGCAGCTCGTCCGGCCGCACCTTGAGGATCGCCGCGGCCTCCGACAGCAGGTCGCCCTCGCGCCGTGCATGGTCCTGAGCGGCCGCGCCGGCCACCGCCTCGATGCGGCGCACCCCGGCCGACACCGCGCCCTCGGCGACGATGCGGAACAGGCCGATGTCGCCGGTGCGCAGCGCGTGCGTGCCGCCGCACAGCTCGACCGAATACTTCTCGCCGTCGGCGCCGCCCATCGACAGCACGCGGACCTCGTCGCCGTACTTCTCGCCGAACAGCGCCATGGCGCCGGCGGCGATCGCCTCCTCGGGCGTCATCAGGCGGGTCTCGACCGCCGAGTTGCGCCGGATGCGATCGTTGACCTCGTCCTCGACCCGGCGCAGCTCGTCGAGCGAAATCGCCTTGGTGTGGCTGATGTCGAAGCGCAGCCGGTCGGGCGCCACCAGCGAGCCCTTCTGGGTCACGTGCGCGCCGAGATGGCGGCGCAGCGCCTCGTGCAGCAGATGGGTCGCCGAGTGATGCGCCCGCAGCTGGGCGCGGCGGATCGGATCGACCGTCATGGCGAGATCGTCGCCGACCTTGAGCTCGCCCGTGTCGACCTGGGCGTGATGGGCGAACAGGTCGCCGACCCGCTTCTGGACGTCGAGCACCGCCGCCTCGCCGGCGCCGCCCACGAGGCGGCCGGTGTCGCCCTGCTGGCCGCCCGATTCGGCGTAGAACGGCGTCTGGTTGACGATCACCCAGCCGGTCTCGCCGGCCTTCAGAGAGGTGACTTCCTTGCCGTCGCGCAGGATGGCGCGGATCTGGCCCTCGGCGCGCTCGGTGTCGTAGCCGAGGAACTCGGTGGCGCCGGCCTTCTGGCGGACGTCGTACCAGATCGCCTGGTCGGCGGTCTCGCCCGAGCCGGCCCAGGCAGCGCGCGCCTTGGCGCGCTGCTCGTCCATCGCCGCCTCGAAGGCCGCGGTGTCGACGGCGAGGCCGCGGCCGCGCAGCACGTCCTGGGTCAGGTCGAGCGGGAAGCCGAACGTGTCGTAGAGCTTGAAGGCGACCTCGCCGCGCAGGGTGCCGCCCGGGCCGAGGCCGCGCGTCTCCTCGTCGAGCAAGCGCAGGCCGGTGCCCAGGGTCTTCTTGAAGCGCGTCTCCTCGAGCTTCAGGGTCTCACCGATCAGCGCCTGGGCGCGGCCGAGCTCGGGATAGGCCTCGCCCATCTCGCGCACCAGGGTTGGCACCAGCTTGAACACCACCGGGTCCTGGGCGCCCAGCATGTGGGCATGGCGCATTGCGCGCCGCATGATGCGGCGCAGCACGTAGCCGCGGCCCTCGTTCGACGGCAGCACGCCGTCGGCGATCAGGAACGAGCTGGCGCGCAGATGGTCGGCGATCACCTTGTGCGAGGCGCCCTGCGGGCCGTCGGGATCGACCCCGGTCTCGTGCGCCACCGCCTCGATCAGGGCGCGGAACAGGTCGATGTCGTAGTTGTTGTGCTTGCCCTGCAGGACGGCGGCGATGCGCTCCAGCCCCATGCCGGTGTCGATCGACGGCTTGGGCAGCGGCACGCGGGTCTCCGGCGTCTGCTGCTCGAACTGCATGAACACCAGGTTCCAGATCTCGATGAAGCGGTCGCCGTCCTGGTCGGGGCTGCCCGGCGGGCCGCCCGGGATGCCCTCGCCGTGATCGAAGAAAATTTCCGAGCACGGGCCGCAGGGACCGGTGTCGCCCATCGCCCAGAAATTGTCCGAGGTCGGGATGCGGATGATCCGGCTGTCGGGGAAGCCCGTCAGCTTGCGCCAGTAGCCGGCCGCCTGCTCGTCCTCGCTGAACACCGTCACCAGCAGGCGATCCTTGGGCAGGCCGAGGTCGCGGGTCAGCAGGGTCCAGGCGAGCTCGATCGCCTGCTCCTTGAAGTAATCGCCGAACGAGAAGTTGCCCAGCATCTCGAAGAAGGTGTGATGCCGCGCCGTGTAGCCGACGTTCTCGAGGTCGTTGTGCTTGCCGCCGGCGCGGACGCACTTCTGGGCGGTGGCGGCGCGGCTGTAGGACCGGCGCTCGAGCCCGGTGAAGACGTTCTTGAACTGCACCATGCCGGCGTTGGTGAACATCAGCGTCGGGTCGTTGCGCGGCACGAGCGGGCTCGAGGCCACGACCTCGTGGCCGTTCTTGGCGAAGTACTCTAGGAAGGTGCGGCGGATGTCGCTGACGCTTTGCATTCGGGCCTTTTAGCGTGCGTCCGCACGTGTCGTCCACCTGCCGAGGACCGCCGATTCATGGCCGATTCGGGCCACTCGACCGCCACCCTGCGCCTGACCGTGGGCACGCTCATGATCGCCCATCCGATCAGCGTCCCCAACCGCCCGGTGGCCGCCGCCGAGATCGTCCCGGCGCTACAGGGCCTGGTCAACGCCGTGGTCGCCGCCGCCGAGGCCGACCAGCCCGTCTCCTGCCGCAAGGGCTGCGGCGCCTGCTGCCGCCAGCTCGTGCCGGTATCGCGCAGCGAGGGCGAGCGCCTGCTGCAACTCGTCGAGCGCCTGCCGCCGCCGCGCCGCAAGGCGCTCGAGGCCAGGTTCGCCGAGGCGGCGGCCCGGCTCGCGGCGGCCGGCCTGACCGAGCGTCAGGGTCGCAGCGACCGCGACCTGTCGGCCGCCTACTTCGGGCTCGGCCTGCCCTGCCCGTTCCTCGAGGCGGAAAGCTGCTCGATCCATCCGGAACGCCCCCTGGTCTGCCGCGAATACCTGGTGACCTCCCCGGCCGAGCGGTGCGCCGGCCCGAATCAGGAGGGCGTGACGCCGCTGCCCGTGCCCAAGGTCTCGGCTGCCGCCCGCGGCCTGCAGGACGAGGCCGACGACTGGTTCCCGCTCGCCCTGCTGCTCGACTGGGGACGCCGCCGGCCGAAGGGCGGCGCGCGGCGGCCGGGACCGGAGTGGATCCAGCGCTTCCTGCAGCGCCTCTCCGGCCGATAGCCTGCCCCGGACAAGGCCTGCCCCGAAAAAGAAGGGGGGCGGCGCCGCGCGTGGGGGAGCGACGCCGCCCGTGGACCGGAGACAGGGGGTCCGGCCACTAAGAGCGGGCTTGTGAGACTTGCAGGTTGGCGAGGCGCCGCCGGCGATGGCGGCGGCCGTCACGGCTCGACGTCACTCGTCGTCGTCGTCTTCCTTGCCGCCGTCCATCAGCGCGCCGGCCAGGATGCCGGCATTGGCGCGGATCTTGTTCTCGATGACGCCGGCAATCTCGGCATGCTCGCGCAGGAAGGTCTTGGCGTTCTCGCGGCCCTGGCCGATGCGCTGGCCGTCGTAGGAGTACCAGGAGCCCGACTTCTCGATCACCCCGGCCTTCTCGCCGAGGTCGATCAGCTCGCCGGTCTTGCTCACGCCCTCGCCGTACATGATGTCGAACTCGACGACCTTGAACGGCGGCGCGACCTTGTTCTTCACGACCTTGACCCGGGTCGAGTTGCCGGTGACCTCGTCCTTGTCCTTGATGGCGCCGATGCGCCGGATGTCGAGGCGGACCGAGGCGTAGAACTTGAGCGCGTTGCCGCCGGTCGTGGTCTCGGGATTGCCGAACATCACGCCGATCTTCATGCGAATCTGGTTGATGAAGATCACCAGGGTGTTCGACTTGGAGATCGAGGCGGTCAGCTTGCGCAGGGCCTGGCTCATCAGGCGGGCCTGCAGGCCGGGCAGCGAATCGCCCATCTCGCCCTCGAGCTCGGCGCGCGGCACCAGGGCGGCCACCGAATCGACCACCAGCACGTCGATGGCGCCGGAGCGCACCAAGGTGTCGGCGATCTCGAGCGCCTGCTCGCCGGCGTCGGGCTGGGAGATCAGCAGGTTGTCGATGTCGACCCCGAGCTTGCGGGCGTAACTCGGATCGAGCGCATGCTCGGCATCGACGAAGGCGCAGACGCCGCCCTTCTTCTGGGCCTCGGCGACGACGTGCAGCGCCAGGGTCGTCTTGCCGGAGCTCTCCGGGCCATAGATCTCGATGATGCGGCCCTTGGGCAGGCCGCCGATGCCCAGCGCGATGTCGAGGCCCAGCGAGCCGGTCGAGATCGCCTCGATCTCCAGCGCCTCGCGCTGGCCGAGCTTCATGATCGAACCCTTGCCGAAAGCGCGCTCGATCTGGGCGAGCGCGGCGTCCAGCGCCTTGTTCTTGTTGTCCATGCCGTCCTTCGCCTCGACCACCTTCAGAACCGCAGACATTGGCTGCCTCCTTGTTCTCCCACGCCCGGCTCGGGAGCGGCAATGCGGATAACTCCGCGTCAGGAGGTCAATGTACTATTTTTGTTCCAGACGACAAGGGAACAATCAAGCCCTTGCCTTCAAAAGATTTCTTGACAGTTGTTCCGCGTATGTTCCAGGACGCCTCGGGCACCTGGGGAACAGGTGATTTTTTCGGGCCATCTCCGAAAAAATTCGGCCGCGCCTTCAGCCGTGCGCCGGCAGCGCCTTGCCGCCGTGTTCCACAGGCCTGGCGTCGATCAGCACGAAGGCGATGACGCAGGGCGCGTCGTAACGGTTGACCCAGTTGTGGATGGTGCCGCGCTGCACCAGCACGTCGCCGGCCCGCAGGGTGACCAGTTGGTCGTCGAGCTCCATGTCGATCTGGCCCGACAGCACGACGGCGTAGTCGATCGAATCGGTGCGATGGTTGCGCGGCGTCACGCCGGGCGCGTACTCGATGACCCGGAACACCGTGCCGTTGGCCCGTGTCGTGCCGCTGATCTCCTTGGCAGTGTCGCGCCGCCCCCCGTTGTCGACCGGGAAGCCCTCGCTCGACCAGATGTTGGTGATCGTGGCGCCGGGCCGGAACGACACCACGTCGCTCGACGTCTCGTCGATCGCCACCACCGCCTTGCCGTCGGCATCGTGCGCCGTCACCACCCGCCGGATCGCCATCGCCTCGCTCCCCCTGCTCTTCTGCTCTTCGTTCAGGCCGCCCTGCGCGGGCCGATCGTGCCACCGTCGCGCATCGCGGCGATCGCCGCCGTATCGTAGCCGAGGGCCGCCAGCACCGGCTCATTGTGCTGGCCGACCTCGGGCGGGTCCAGCACCAGCGGCGGCCGCCAGCCCTGCAGCTGGAAGGGCAGCAGCGGCAGCCTTGTCCTCACGCCGCCCGGCAAGGTCGTCGGCGCCAGCGAGCCGTTGGCCAGCAGATGCGGATGGTCGAACAGGTCCTGTGGGCGCGCCACCGGCGCCACCGACAGGTCGGCCTCGACGCACAGCCGCTCGAGCTCGTCCTTGCCGTAGCGCTTGAAGATCGCCGCGACCCGCGGCACCAGCCAGGGCCGCGCCTCGATACGCTGGTTGTTGCTCGCGAGCCGTGCATCGGCGGCCAGCTCGGCCTGGCCGAAATGCTCGCAGAAGCGCTTCCACTGGCCGTCGCTGGTGATGCCGATGAAGACCTGCTGGCCGTCGGCGGTGTCGAAGATCTCGTAGATCGCCCACGAGCTCACCCGCTCGGGCATCGGCGGCGGCGGCGCGCCGTTCATCGCCGTGATGGCGAGATGCTGGCCCATCAGGAAGACCACCGATTCGAACAACGCGCTCTCCACCAGGCCGCCCTTGCCGGTGCGCTCGCGCTGCTTCAGCGCCAGCACCGTGCCGAAGGCGCCGAACAGGCCGCCCATGATGTCGACCACCGAGGTGCCGGCGCGCAGCGGCCGGCCGCTCGGGCCGGTCATGTAGGCGAGCCCGCCCATCATCTGCACGACCTCGTCGAGCGCCGGCCGCTTCTCGTACGGCCCGGGCAGGAAGCCCTTCAGCGAGCAGTAGACGAGGCGCGGGTTGATCTCGGCGAGATGCTCGGGCCCCAGCCCGCGCTTGGCCATCGAGCCCGGCGCGAAGTTCTCGACCAGGGCGTCGGCCGACTGCAGCAGCTTGACCAGCACCGCCCGCCCCTCGGCCGAATCGGCGTCCAGCGCCAGGCTCTTCTTGTTGCGGTTGAAGTAGCCGAAGAAGCCGGCGCCGAAGCCGCGCAGCCGCCGCGTCTTGTCGCCGTCGACCGGCTCGACCTTGATGACCTCGGCCCCGAGATCGCCCAGGACCATGCCGCAGGACGGGCCGAAGATGGTGTGCGTCATCTCGACGACGCGGATGCCGGCGAGCGGCGGCGTGACGGTGGAGGTCATGGCGTCTTCCATAGCGCATGGGCGCGGCCTTGCGCAGCGAAAGTCGGAAACGGCGCGCCGCTGCGGGCGCCGGTTCGAGGCGCTAGGCTCGGCCAACCGCAAGCTCGGGGGAAAACGATGTCCGACAGCCAAGACCTGCTGGTGCGCCGCGAGGACGGCGTGCTGGTCCTGACCTTCAATCGGCCGCAGCACCGCAACGCGCTGACCCAGGAGATGCAGCAGCGGCTGGGCGAGGAGCTGGCCGAGGCCGAGCTCGACCGCGAGGTCGGCTGCGTGCTGCTGACCGGTGCGGGCGGCGCCTTCTGCGCCGGCGGCGACGTCAAGAACATGGCGCGCGGCCATGCCGCCGCGCAGCCGACCGACCAGCTGCGGCGCATGGAGGCGCAGCGCCAATCGCAGCGCCGCACCTCGCTGCGGCTCTACGAGATGGGCAAGCCGACGATCGCCGCCCTGCCCGGCGCGGCGGCCGGTGCCGGCCTGTCGCTGGCGCTCGCCTGCGACCTGCGCATGGCCGCCGACAGCGCCATCATGAGCACCGCCTTCGTGAAGATCGGCCTGTCCGGCGACTATGGCGGCACCTACCTGCTGACCCAGCTGGTCGGACCGGCCAAGGCGCGCGAACTCTACCTGCTGGGCGACCGGATCGACGCGGCCGAGGCGCTGCGCCTGGGCCTGGTCAACTGGGTGGTGCCAGCGGCCGAACTCGAGGGACAGGCGCTGGCGCTCGCCAAGCGGCTGGCCGCCGGCCCGCGGCTCGCCCATCGCCTGATCAAGGACAACCTCAACCGGGCGCTCAAGGGCACCTTCGCCGACTGCCTCGACAACGAGAGCGCCAACCTGATGCAGCTGCGCGACACCGAGGACCACAAGGAGGCGGCCCGCGCCTTCGCCGAGAAGCGGACGCCGAAGTTCGTCGGTCGCTAGACGCCGCCGCTGCGGCGGCCGCTCAGGCGAACCACTCGGCGACGTCCTTCACGAGCGGCAGGCCGGCCGCCTCGCCCAGCACCTGATGGCCGACGCCGGCGCCCACCAGGAAGGCCTCCTGGCGCGGCAGGGCGTGCGCCTTCAGCAGATCGCGCAGCGCTCGGCCGTCGGGGGCACGGCCGTCGTGCCCGCCACCGACCGCCTCGACCTTGCCGTCGAAGGCACGGTTCAGCAGCCCCAGAAGATCGCCGCGCTCGGCCTCGGTCAGGGCCGGCACGGCATCGATGTCGGCCAGCACGAACAGCCGCCCGACGAAGCGCGCCACCTTGGGCGCGATCTCGGGCCGCGGCTCGACCACGACCGCGTGCCCGGCGCCGCGGCGCAGGCGGGCGGCCAGCGACAGCGGCAGCACGGCGGCGCCGAGATGGGCGCCGCTGTCCATGATCGCCGAGGCGACCTCCCGGTAGGTCAGCCCCAGCCGCTCGGCCCGCCGCACCCGCATGCGGGCGACCTCGGGGCTGGGCGTCTTCCACGCCTTGGCGGCGGCGCGGCGCCACACCCAGGCACCCCACGACATGTCGAAGGTCGGGCCATTGTTGTGGCCGATGCCGGGCAAGCCCCCGGGACGGCGCAGCAGGGCCTCGACATTGACGTGGCGGGCCCCTAGACGGTCGAAACGATCACCCATGACGGCACTTTAGCGTTATTTTGCCGTCGGTGCAGGCAAGAGGGGTGCCAAAGTGGCTGACTTGGTGAACGACTTTCAGGTGGACGTGCTGGTGGTGGGCGCCGGCAACGCGGCGGCCTGCGCCGCCCTGGCGGCGCGCGAGAGCGGCGCCTCGGTGGCGATGCTCGAGGCGGCGTCCGAGGAGGAGCGCGGCGGCAACAGCACCTACACGGCCGGCGCCATGCGCGTGGTGTTCCACGGCGTCGACGACCTGGTGCAGCTCTACGACCTCACCGAGGACGAGAAGCGCGACGTCGACTTCGGCAGCTACACCGCCGACCAGTTTCTCGACGACATGGGCCGGGTGACCAACTACCGCTGCGACCCTGAGCTGACCGACATCCTGATCGGCCGCAGCTTCGAGACCCTGAAGTGGATGCGCTCCAAGGGCGTGCGCTTCCAGCCGTCGTACGGCCGCCAGGCCTTCAAGGTGAACGGCAAGTACAAGTTCTGGGGCGGGCTGGCGGTCGAGGCCTGGGGCGGCGGTCCCGGCCTGGTCGACCTCGAGCACAAGGCGGCGGTCAAGGCCGGCATCCCGATCCACTACGAGACGGCGGCGGTGTCGCTGATCGAGGAGGATGGCGTGGTGCGCGGCGTCGTGGCGCGCCACAAGGGCCGCCGGATCCGCATCGGCGCCAAGGCGGTGGTGCTGGCCTGCGGCGGCTTCGAGAGCAACGCCGAGATGCGCACCCGCTATCTCGGCCCGACCTGGGACCTCGCCAAGGTGCGCGGCACGCGCTTCAACACCGGCGCCGGCATCAACATGGCGCTGGCGGTCGGCGCCCTGCCGTGGGGCCACTGGTCGGGCGGCCATGCCGTCGGCTGGGACATGAACGCGCCGCCGTTCGGCGACCTCGAGGTCGGCGACAACTTCCAGAAGCACTCCTACCCGCTCGGCATCATGGTCAATGCCAACGGCCTGCGCTTCGTCGACGAGGGCGCCGACTTCCGCAACTACACCTACGCCAAGTACGGCGCGGTGATCCTCGCCCAGCCGCAGCAGTTCGCCTGGCAGATCTTCGATTCCAAGGTGCTCGACAAGCTGCGCGACGAGTACCGCATCAAGCGCGTCACCAAGGTGCGCGCCGACACGATCGAGGAGCTGGCCGGCAAGCTGGAAGGCGTCGACCCGGCGCAGTTCCTGAAGACGATCGAGGAGTGGAACGCCGCCGTGATGACCGAGGTGCCGTTCAACCCGGCGGTCAAGGATGGCCGCGGCACGCGCGGGCTGGCCGTCCCGAAGAGCAACTGGGCCAACACGATCGACACCGGGCCGTTCGAGGCCTACGCCGTGACCTGCGGCCTGACCTTCACCTTCGGCGGCCTGAAGATCACCAACGACGGCGAGGTCGAGAGCACCGACGGTCCGCCGATCCCCGGCCTGTTCGCGGCCGGCGAGCTGGTCGGCGGGCTGTTCTATCACAACTATCCGGGCGGCACCGGGCTGGTGTCGGGCGCCGTGCTGGGCAAGCTGGCCGGCGATTCGGCCGGTCGCTACGTCGCCGGCAAGAACTGAGCATGGCGCACGCGGCCCGGGAGGCGGTCTACACCGTCGGGCATTCGACGCGGCCGATCGCGGCCTTCGTCGAGCTGCTCGCGGGCTGCGGCATCGCCGCCCTAGCCGACATCCGCACCGTGCCGCGCTCGCGCTACAACCCGCAGTACAATGCCGAGGCGCTGGCCCCGGCGCTGGCCGCCGCCGGCATCGCCTACGCCGCGATGCCGGGACTGGGCGGCCTGCGCAAGCCGCGCGCCGAGTCGCCGAACGGCGGCTGGCGCAACGACGGCTTCCGAGGCTATGCCGACTACATGCAGACGGCGGCCTTCGAGACCGCGATCGAGGCCCTGGTGGCCCGCGCGGCGCGCGAAAGGGTGGCGATCATGTGCGCCGAGGCCGTGCCGTGGCGCTGCCATCGCTCGCTGGTCGGCGACGCGCTGCTGGTGCGCGGCGTGCAGGTGATCGACATCCTGTCGCCGGGCGAACAGCGGCCGCACACCCTGACCCCGTTCGCCGTCGTGCACGGCACCGCCCTCACCTATCCGCCCGAGCAGGGCTCCCTCCTCTGACACAGTCCGGAGAACAGTCATGACCGCATTGGGACGACGCCACGCCATGATCCTGGGCAGCGGCGCGCTGCTGCTGCCCGGCGCCGCGCGCGCCGACGGCTGGCCGAACGGGCCGGTGACCTTCGTGGTCGGCTATGCCGCCGGCGGCGGCGCCGACATCAACGCCCGCGAGCTGGCGCACATCATGTCGCCGCTGATCGGCCAGCAGATCGTGGTCGACAACAAGGGCGGCGCGGCCGGCAGCCTCGGCGTGCGGGTCGTCGCCTCGGCCAAGCCGGACGGCCAGAGCCTGTTCTACGCCGTCGGCACCAACGTGATCATCAACCCGCACGTCCAGAAAGGCATGATCGACACGTTGAGCGCGCTGGCGCCGGTGGTCCAGACGACCTCGTACCAGTACGTGCTGGCGGTCAATCCCAAGGTGCCGGCCAACACGGCGGCCGAGCTGGTGGCGCTGGCCAAGAAGGAACCGGACAAGCTCACCTACTCGTCGTCCGGCGTCGGCGGCAACAACCACCTGGCCGGCGCGCTGTTCGCCGAGGCAGCCGGCATCAAGATCATCCACGTTCCCTACAAGGGCACCGGACCGGCGCTGGCCGACGTGATCTCCGGGCAGATCACCATGAACTTCTCGTCCCTGCCGCCGGCGGTGACCCAGATCAAGGCCGGCAACCTGAAGGCCCTGGCGGTGACCGGCGACAAGCGCCTGAAGTCGCTGCCCGACGTGCCGACCCTGAAGGAACAGGGAATCGACGTCGTGGTGACCAGCTGGCACGGCCTGTTCGCGCCGGCCAAGACGCCCGACGCGATCCTCGACGCGATCGTCAAGCAGGCCAAAGAGGCGATGAAGGATCCCAAGTGGGAGGCGGCGCTGGCCAAGGACGGGCTCGAGCTGCCGCCCGACCGCACGCGCGCCGAGTTCGCCAAGTTCGTCGCCAGCGAGCACAACTTCTGGGGCAAGAAGCTCAAGGAGCTGAAGGTCGAGATGGAGTGATTCAAATCCTCCCCGACGACGTCGGGGAGGTGTCGGCGAAGCCGACGGAGGGGTCATCGAGTCATGACCCTCCGACCCCTCCGTGGCCGTAAGACGGCGACACCTCCCCACGCTCCGCGTGGGGAGGACTCAGATCCTCCCTGCGCGCAGCGCGGGGAGGTGCCGAGCACCGCGAGGCGGAGGAATCATGACTTATGAGTCCTCGACCCCTCCGTCGCCGTAAGACGGCGACACCTCCCCGCGCTCCGCGTGGGGAGGACTCAGATCCTCCCTGCGCGCAGCTGTTTGGGTCGGAGACATGGTGAACGGGTGTTCGGAGACATGGTGAACACATTTCAGATTAGCTCAGGTTATGGAAGTCGATCGACTTCCAGGTGACATGGCGGAACACCAGATCGAACACGCCGTCAGTTGAGGTCGGGCGCAGGGCGACCGGTTTGCCGATCAGCGCCTTGGAAGCCTTGAGGCGTTTGCCGCGGAAGCTGATGTTGGCAGCGCCATCGACCCTGCGCACCAGGTCGTCGGGGCCGTACTCGAACGGCTCGACCTTGGCGCTGAAGCGGCGCGCGCTGGGTCGATAGCGATCGGCCGGCACGGCGAGGTCCAGGGCATCGTGCGGGCGATGGTGATTGTAGTGGTGGCGCCAAGCGTCGAAGCCGCGCTGAGCTTCGAGGAGATTGCTGAACGTGCGGCCCGCCAGCAGCTCGGCGTTCAGGGTGCGGTGGAAGCGCTCGTTCTTGCCCCGGCTTTGTGGATGGTACGGCGCGCTGTGCCACGGCGCCACGCCGTGCTCGATCAGCCACACCCCGAACCTGGTAAGCCCGCGTTCCCCGCTGTCGCCCCACGGGCTGCCGTTGTCGAGGAACATGATCTCGGGCTGGCCATAGCGCTCGAATGCTGCCTGCACCGCATCTTGTACCGTCTGATGGCGCTGGTTGTCCGCCGCATGCAGCCCCACGGCGTAGCGCGAATGGTCATCGATCATGGTCAGCGGATGCAGCCGGCCTTGGCCGAACACGACATCGCCCTTGAAGTCCATTTGCCACAACACGTTCGGCTCGGCGTGCTCGAAGCGCTTCCACGCCTTCTGGCCCGGCGCCACCATCGGTGCGCCGTGGCGTCGCAGGATCGCGGTGATCGTCGAGGGCGACGGCGGGTTCACACCCCTGCCGCTTCAGGCTGCCCGCGATCTTGCGTCCACCCCACACCGGGTTCTCCCGACGCACCGCGAGCACCACCTCTTCCATCTTAGCGCCGGTGACCGCTGGGCTGCGGTGGGGCCGCCGCGAACGGTCCTTCAAGCCCTCGCTTCCCTCGCGCCGATAGCGGTCCAGCCACTTGTACAGAATGCGTGGCTGAATATTGAAACGCCGACACAACTCCCGACGGTTGACGCCCTCCGACAACGCCAGCCGACACACCTCTTGCCGAGCCTCTTCTTGCTTCGCGAACGGCATCGAAAACCTCATGGTTCCTCTCCACTGGAGTGTTCACCATGTCTCCGAACACCTGTTCACTATGTCTCCGGTCCATACAGCAGCGCGGGGAGGTGCCGAGCGCAGCGAGGCGGAGGGGTCAGGGCTTCGGCTTGGTCGGCACCAGGCAGAAGCCCTGGGCCTCGACGCCGAGCGCCGGGTTGAACTTGCTGCGGAAGTTCTCCATGGCGATCGCCGCCGTCAGCTCGACGATCTGCGCCTCGGTGAACTGCCCCTTGAGGCGGCCGAACAGGTCGTCGTCGACCGTCTGGCCGGTGATCGTGATGCGCTCGGCATACTCCAGCGCCAGCCGCTCGGCGGCGCTGAACAGAGTGCTGTCACGCCAGGCGAGCACCTCGCCCAGCTTCTCCGTGCCGCCTTCCGTCTCCGTCAGCCTGACGGAGTTGATGTCGATTCAAAACGGGCAGCCGTTGAGCGTCGCGACCCGCACGTAGACCAGCGGCAGCAGCGCCTTGGGCAGTTGGCCCGACTGCTCGATCGAGGCGCCGAGCAGCTTGGCGGCGCGCAGCACCGGCGGGCAGTGCGCCATCACCTTGGTCGGATTGAGCAGGCCGCCGAACAGCTCGCGCTCCTTGGCGAAGGTGGCGGCGAGCGTCGGGTCGCCGCCGTCCTCCTCGATCTCGCTGACACGCGCCATGATGGTCTCCCTCGTTGCCGGACGGGCCGACCATAGCGCGGGCGACGGCCCGTGCCGCCCGACCTTTCCTCATGCGCACCGGAGCGGGGTCGAGGGGCCGGCAATCGATCGAGACCGGGGCGGAAGTGCCGGGACCGGGGTGAGTGGATCGAGGCGGCTGGTTGGGGGGCCGCCCCTGGGGATGTCCCGGCACTTCCGTTTCGTCAGATCTCGATCAGCACGGCGCGGCCGATCGCGGTCCCGGCGCCGTCGACGACGTTGATGCCGGCTGGGCCGCCTGACGCGCCGAGGCCCGCACGTCGAGCGACCATTGGCCGCCCTGCGTGGCGGCGCCGACGGCATGGGTCGCCGCGGCGACGGGGGCGCAGACCAGGGCCGACAGCGCCGCGACGAAGGCCCGTCCGGCGCGGCCCGCCGCCGTGCGGCAGCACCACAGGTGCAGTGTGCCCGAGCCCAGCGCCTGGCCGATGGTCACCAGGTCGCGGGCGTGCCCGGCAAGCCCGGCGCGATCGAGCGCGCCCGCCGCGAAGCCGATCCTGCCGGGCGCGCCGTTGGCCAGCACGTGGACGGCGCGCAGCCCGCGCCGGCCGGCCAGGGCCTCGGCCATCTGGCGAATCGCCGGACGGTCGGTCGCCAGCAGCACCTGCCGCACACCGGGCCGCAAGCCGGCCCGCAGCGCGGCCAGGGCCGGCAGGCCGCCGTCGACGAAGGCGATCTCGGTGGGCGTGGCCACCGGATTGCAGCGCCATCCCTCGACCCATGACGCGACGTCGTCCGTCGCCGGCACAAGACCCGCCATTCCCATGCTTCCCATGAACGTCTCCCGGGACACCCGTCCCGTCAGCCGGTGGCTGCACGCGCATGTAGACGTGTCTTGCAGTTATGATCAAGTAGTTTTTAAGTTACACTCATCTTGAATATTCTGTGCCCCACCAATATTGCCGGTTTACCGCAATGTTTCGCGATGACTGTAAGCAGGACTTTTCGAAGCGGTTTTAGCCGCTGCTTTTGCCCGCAACCCGCCCCGTTCAGAAGGCCGCTGGCCTGGCCAGCCCGTAATGGGCGCGCAGGCTGTCGCCCTCGTAGCGCGTGCGGAACAGTCCCCGGCGCTGCAGCAACGGCACCACCTCGGCGATGAAGATGTCGAGCATCGCCGGAAGGATCGGCGGCATCAGGTTGAAGCCGTCGGCGGCGCCGTCGCGGAACCAGTCCTCGATCAGGTCGGCGATCTGCTGGGGCGTGCCGGTGGTGGCGAAGTGGCCGCGTGCGCCGGCCATGTAGGCGAGCAGCTGGCGCAGGGTCGGCTTCTCGCGGCGCACCAGGCCGACGATCACCTCGGTGCGGCTGCGCGCCGCCTGCACCGTGGCCGGATCGGGAAAGTCCTCGGGGACCAGCGGCCGGTCGAGCGGCAGGTGCGAGAAGTCGTGGCCGCCGAAGCGGCCGCTCAGGCGCTTGCGGCCGACCTCGGGATCGCTGAGGTCGGCGAGCTCGCCGGCGATGCGCGCGGCCTCGGCCTCGGTGCTGCCGATCACCGGGCTGAGCCCGGGCAGGATCAGCGCCTGGTCGGGCGAGCGTCCCTCGGCGACCACCAGCTTCTTGAGATCGGCGTAGAAGGCCTGCGCCGTCGCCTTCTCCATCTGGGCGGTGAACACCGCCTCGGCATGGCGCGCCGCAAAGCGCCGGCCGGTGTCCGACGAGCCGGCCTGCACGAACACCGGCCGGCCCTGCGGCCCGCGCGGCAGGTTGAGCGGTCCGGCCACCTTGTAGTACCGGCCGACATGATTGACCGGGCGGATGCGCTCGGGCCGGGCATATTGGCCGCCGGCGCGATCGTCGATCACCGCGTCGTCGGCCCAGCTGTCCCACAGCGCCTTGGCGACCTGCATGAACTCCTCGCCACGAGCGTAGCGCTCGGCGTGGTCGAGCAGCCCGTCGACGCCGAAATTGCCGCCGGCCTGGGCTAGCCAGGAGGTGACGATGTTCCAGCCGACTCGGCCCTTGGTGATGTGGTCGAGCGAGGCGAACTGGCGCGCCAGGTTGAACGGCTCAGTGTAGGTCGTGGAAGCGGTGGCGATCAGGCCGATTCGCTCGGTGGCGCCGGCCAGGGCGGCCAGGGTGGTGATCGGCTCGAGCCAGGTCGACGCCGACTGGCTGACGTCGCCCAGCCCCAACGTATCGGCGAGGAACACCGAGTCGAACAGCCCGGCCTCGGCGCGGCGCGCCAAGTCGCGGTAATAGTCGATGTCGGTGAGGGGCAGGGTCGAGGCGCCGGCATGGCGCCAGGCGGCCTCGTGATGGCCGCGGCCGTGGATGAACAGGTTGATGTGGAGTTGCCGCGTCATCGTTCCCCGCCGTCTGTCCCTGGAGCAATGCTTCCGGCCTGGAAGACTAGGCTTTGACACCTCGGCGGCAACGCCAAATCATGCCCCTGCGAGTCGATCTCAGGGAGTCCAACCGTGGTGCGATTGCTGGACCTGCCGGAATGGGAGCGCGAGCACCTGCTCGGCAAGAACCTGGCGCCGCTCGGGCCGACGCCGTGGGTCGAGTCGGACCGGCCGCTAGCCGAGCGTCGGATCGCGCTGGTCACCACCGCCGGCTTGCACTTCCGCGACGACGAGGGCTTCCGCCTGAACGACGCCAGCTATCGCGTGATTCCCGGCGAGCGCGACGCCGCCGATCTCGTGATGTCGCATGCTTCGGTGAACTTCGACCGCACCGGCTTCCAGGACGACGTCAACGTGGTGTTCCCGATCGACCGCTTCCGCGAGCTGGTCGCGGACGGCACGATCGGCTCGCTGGCGGCCCAGCATGTCAGCTTCATGGGCGCCGGGCTGCTGCCGCAACAGTACGAGCAGAGCGTGCGCGCGCTCGCCGGCCTGCTCAGGCGGGATGGCGTCGACACGGTGTTCCTGACCCCGGTTTGACCCAACTGCACGCGCGCCGTGAGCGCGATCGCCTACTACCTCGAGAGCGAAGGCCTGCAGACCACCGGCATCAGCCTGGTGCGCGAGAACACCGAGGCGCTGCGGCCGCCGCGCTTCCTGTGGACCAGCTTTCCGCTCGGCCGACCGCTCGGCGTGCCGGGCGACGCCACCTTCCAGCGCCGCGTCGTCGTAGCGGCGCTCGATCTGCTGCGGCGCGCGTCGGGGCCGGTGCTGGAGGACTATCCCGAGGACGCGCCCGACGACGGGGCGGCCCCTGCCCTCGCCTGCCCGGTCGGCTTCTCGCGCCCGACGGCGGCGGATGGCTGGGCCGCGCGGCTGCGCCGCGAGGTCGCCGAGCTGGCGCCGTGGCACGAGCTGTCCCGACGGCGGCGCGGGCGCACCACGGTCGGCATCGCCGGCGAGCCGGTCGAGGCGTCGGCCGGGCGGCTGGCCGCCATCGTCGAAGGCCCGTCGCTGGACGGGCTCGACGCCCGCGCGCTGAAGTATGCGGTCGAGGATCTCAAGGCCTACTACCGCGAGGCGCTCACGGCCCAGCCCGGCGCCCACGACGGCGCGGCCCTCGAGCACCTGCTGCACGCCGACACCGAACTCGGCCGGGCCTTGCACGCGCTCGACGCAAGGCTGGCCGCCGACCCGAAGCGCCAGGCGCTGCGCGCCGCGTTCCTGCCGCGTGCGGCGCGCCATGAGACATGACCCCTCCGGGGCTTCGCCCCACCTCCCCACCTTCGGTGGGGAGGAATTCAATGCCTCCCTGCGCGTCAGCGCGGGGAGGTGGTCCGAAGGACCGGAGGGGTCATGAATCTGAATCCCCGACCCCTCCGCCGCCGATGACGGCGACACCTCCCCGACTGCGTCGGGGAGGACTCAGAACGTCAGCAGCTTGGCCTGCACGACGCCCTGGAGTTCGCTGATGCGCTGCAGCATGTCGGGCGAGATCGGCTGGTCGACCTGGACCAGGGCGATCGCCGAGCCGCCCGGCTTGTCGCGGCCGAGGTGGAAGGTCGCGATGTTGACCTTGCTCTCGCCCATCAAGGTGCCGAGCCGGCCGACGAAGCCCGGCTTGTCGTCGTTGGTGATGTAGAGCATGTGCGGCGCGAACTCGGCCTCGATCTCGATTCCCTTGATCTCGACCATGCGCGGCCGCGTGCCGCCGAACAGCACGCCGGTGACCGAGCGCGTGTGGCGCTCGGTGGTCACGGTGAGGCGGATCTTCGAGGCATAGTCGCTCGGCCGCTCGTGCTTGACCTCGGCGACCTCGATGCCGCGCTCGCGGGCGATCACCGGGGCGTTGATCATGTTGACCGAGGCGAGCTGCGGCCGCAGCACGCCCATCAGCGCCACCTGGCTGAGCGGCTTGACGTTGAGCGCCGCCACGTCGCCCTCGTACTCGACGGCGACCGCCTTGATGTCGGTGTCGGTCAGCTGGCCGGCGAACGAGCCCAGCTTCTCGGCGAGATCGAGGTAGGGCGCGAGCCGCGGCGCCTCCTCGGCCGTGACGTTGGGCATGTTCAGCGAGTTCACGATGGCGCCGGTCAGCAGGTAGTCCGACATCTGCTCGGCGACCTGCAGGGCGACGTTCTCCTGGGCCTCGACGGTGGCCGCGCCGAGATGCGGCGTGCAGACGAGGTTGGGAGCGCCGAACAGCACATTGCTCTTGGCTGGCTCCTCGACGAAGACGTCGAAGCCGGCGCCGGCGATGTGGCCGGAGACCAGCAGGTCGCGCACCGCCAGCTCGTCGACCAGGCCGCCGCGGGCGCAGTTGATGATGCGCACGCCGGCCTTGGTCTTCATCAGGTTGGCGCGGCTCAGGATGTTGCGCGTCTGGTCGGTCAGCGGCGTGTGCACCGAGATGATGTCGGCGCGCGCCAGCAGCTGGTCCAGGGTCACCTTCTCGACCCCGAGCTCCTGGGCCCGCTGATCGGACAGGAAGGGATCGTAGGCGGCGACCCGCATCTTCAGCCCGATGGCGCGCTCGGCGACGATCGAGCCGATGTTGCCGCAGCCGATCAGGCCGAGCGTCTTGAAGCTGAGCTCGGTGCCGAGGAAGCGGTTCTTCTCCCACTTGCCGGCCTGGGTCGAGGCGTTGGCGTCGGCGATCTGGCGGGCCACCGCGAACATCAGGGCGATGGCGTGTTCTGCCGTGGTGATGGCGTTGCCGAACGGCGTGTTCATGACCACGACGCCGTGCGCCGTCGCCGCCTTGATGTCGACGTTGTCGACGCCGATGCCGGCGCGGCCGACCACCTTGAGCTTCTTGGCCTCGGCCAGCACCTCGGCCGTGACCTTGGTCGCCGAGCGGATCGCCAGGCCCTCGTAGCCGCCGATGATGGCGCGCAGCTCGGCCGGCTTCAGGCCGGGCTTGAAGTCGACGTCGCAGCCGCGCTCGGCGAAGATCTCGACGGCGCGCGGCGACAGCTCATCGGAGATGAGCACCTTGGGCTTTGCCATTGACGATTACTCCTTGGAATCTTCTGCGAATGAGTTCCGACCCCTCCGGCCCTGCGGGCCACCTCCCCATGCTGCGCATGGGGAGGAGATCAGTTCCTCCCCAACGAAGTTGGGGAGGTGTCGCCGTCACACGGCGACGGAGGGGTCGAGCTTCTCAGGCGGCTTGCTTGCCGAACTCGCGCTCGATCTCGCGGTAGGCCCAGTCGAGCCACGGCAGCAGCGCCTCGAGGTCGGCGCGCTCGACCGTGGCGCCGCACCAGATGCGCAGGCCCGGCGGGGCATCGCGGTACGAGCCGAGATCGTAGCCGGCCTTCTCGCTCTCCAGCAGGTCGGCCATCTTCTTGGCCACCGCCGCTTGGCGATCGGCGGCCAGCCCGGTGAACCAGGGCGCCACGATGTTGAGGCAGACCGAGGTGTTGGAGCGCACCGCCTGGTCAGCCGCGAGGAAGTCGATCCACGGCCGCGCCGCGACGAAGCCCTCGAGCACGGCCAGGTTGGCCTGCGAGCGGGCCATCAGGCCCGCGAGGCCGCCGACCGTCTCGCCCCAGCGCAGCCCGTCGATCGCGTCCTCGATGCAGAGCATCGACGGCGTGTTGATCGTGTCGCCCTTGAAGATCGCCTCGGAGAACTTGCCGCCCGAAGTCAGGCGGAAGATCTTGGGCAGCGGCCAGGCCGGCACGTAGCTCTCGAGGCGCTGGATGGCGCGCGGCGACAGCACCAGCATGCCGTGTGCGCCCTCGCCGCCCATGACCTTCTGCCACGACCAGGTGACGACATCGAGCTTGGCCCACGGCAGGTCCATGGCGAACACCGCCGAGGTGGCGTCGCAGATCGCCAGCCCCTGCCGGTCGTCGGCGATCCAGTCGCCGTTCGGCACCTTGACGCCCGAGGTCGTGCCGTTCCAGGTGAACACCACGTCGTGCGACCAGTCGACCTGCGCGAGGTCGGCGATGGCGCCGTACGGCGCCTTGAGGACGCGCGTGTCCTTGAGCTTGAGCTGCTTCACCACGTCGGTGACCCAGCCCTCGCCGAAGCTCTCCCAGGTCAGCATGTCGACCGGGCGGGCGCCGAGCAGCGACCACAGCGCCATCTCGACGGCGCCGGTGTCGGAGGCCGGCACGATGCCGACGCGGTGGTCGGCGGGAATGCCGAGCACGGCGCGCGTGCGCTCGATCGCCTCGGCGATCTTCTTCTTGCCCAGCTTGGAGCGGTGCGACCGCCCCACGGCGGCATCGGAGAGAACTTGGGGCGTCCAGCCAGGACGCTTGGCGCAGGGTCCGGACGAAAAGTCGGGACGCGCCGGACGCAATGTCGGCTTCATCATCTCACTCTCTCTCCCTTACAGAAGAGCTGCACTCCGGTGGGGGAGCGTGGCCCGCCGCCCGTATACGGAGCGCCGGGAAGGTCGTCAACGGGGATCGTCACCGGAGCCCGGCGCCTCAGCGCCGGCGCAACTCATAGTAGTTTCCGGCGAAGCCGTCGGCGAGCACCGGCGATGCCTCGTAGCGCTCGTGCAGCATCGCGTAGATCGCGTCGGCGCGGCCGGCCGCCGACAGCGCACCGAGCTGGCGCGCCAGCTCCTCGCGGCTCCACGTCCAGACGTCGGAGATCACGACGCGATAGCCGCGGTCGAGCGCCCGGTCGATGTCGCGCTGCAGGACCTCGGCGTTGTGCGCCGCCGTCCAGTCGGGATGGCGGATCGCGCCGGCATCGAGGGCGATCCACTTGAAGCGCGGCGCGGCGCTCGGCGCCGGCGCAATCTCGACCTTGCCGTCCCAGTCCCAGTGCTGGCTCCACAGCGCGTACTGCCAAGTGACGATCGGCTCGAAGCCCCAGTAGACGAACACCGTCGACTCCGGCGGCAGGCGCTGCTCGAGCGCCGCCAGCGCCGCCAGCGCCGCGCGGTCGCCGCCGCGGAAGCGGGCCAGGGCCGCGCCGTTCCAGGCCAGCGGCACGACCGACAAAGCGAGCAGCAGCAGCCCCAGCCCGCGGCCGCGCCGGCGCGCCTCGGCCACCAGCAGCGCCCAGGCGACGGCGAGGGCCGGCAGGACGTTGACCTGCATCTGCGGATCCTGCGGCTGGGAATAGAGGTTGAAGACCTCGCCGGCGCCCAAGGTGCCGAGGAACACGGCGGCCACGGCGCGCAGCCGCGGCTCGCCACGGCGCGGCCACAGCAGCACGATCGCCGACAGCAGAAGCACACCCTGCACCACGACGGACAGCACCAGCGGCGCGGCCGCTCGGCGTGCCGACAGCGGATCGACCCAGCCGCCGACCAGCAGGAAGTAGTTGCCGACGCCGGACAGCATCATCCAGGCCTTGTCCCAGCCCAGCCCGGCCCAGCCGGTGTTGACGCCCTTGCCGGTCCACAAGAGGTCGTGCAGCCCGACCGCGCCGGGATGACCCTCCCAGAGCTGCTGCACGAGACCGGCGGTCGCCACCAGGGCGACCAGCAGGAGGCTCATCAGCGCCGCGCGCCGGCGCAGGCTGCCCGGCGACAGGAGCAGCGCCAGCAGCAGTGCCGGCAGGGTCGGGAAGATCAGCCGCCATTCGATCAGCCAGCCGAGCGTGAACAGCACGGCGACGGCGACGACCCGCGGCGCCGTCGGACGATCGAACCACAGGCCAGCCAGCGCCATGGCGCCCAGCACCAAGGTGTAGCCGGCCATGATGTCCTCGTTGATCACCCCGAGCAGCAGCACGAAGCCGCAGCCGAGATGGAACAGCGCGCCCGCCGCCGCGGCCCGTCCGTCGCCGGTGAGGCGCCAGAGAAAGCCGTAGACGATCGCGACGGCGAGGCTCGCCCAGGCGGCATTGACCCACGCGAACTGCCGCCACGGCACGCCGCGGTCGATGCCGAGCGCGTCGAGCAAGCGGACCAGGACACCCTGCAACGGGAAGTAGAGATAGTTCGACGGGTCGAGCCGGGCGGTCGCCGGATCGGCGATCCACGGCGCCGCCTCGAGGCTCTTGTAGAGCCCGTTGCTGGTCAGGATGTGGACGTTGTGCAAGCCGGCGATCAGGCCGCAGAGCAGCGCCAGCGACAGCGCGAACACCAGCGGCAGCGACCACCAGGGCGGTCGCGCCGGCTCCCACCGGGACATCGAGGACCGCCGCGACGAAAGCTACATCCGGCGTCCGACCACGGTCACCGCGCCTTCCGGCCCGTAGCTCTCGGAATGGACGCAGCCGCGCATCATCGAGAAGTGCTCGCCGGCCCGATAGGTGCGCAGCGTGCCCTGGGTGCGCAGGGTCAGCGCGCCCTCGACCACCAGGACGCGCGCGTCGAACGGATGGCTGTGGTCGGGGTTGGTCTTGGCGCCCGGCGTCGTGCTGCCGAACACCTCGTAGCCGTCGCGCCTGAGCTCGTCCTCGAAGGTCTGTCGATCCATGGTCCGCTTCCCGTTGTCGATCACGCCTTGCGCGCCGCCACGACATACTGCGCCCCGAGCGGCAGCCCTGTCAGCAGGCGATCGATCGGCGCCAGCGCCGGCAGGCCGGGCGGCATGAACATCAGATAGTCGGTGGCCTGCACCGGTCCGACGGCGTCCCGCACCCCCTGACGCACCTCGACCGAATCCAGCAGGACGGCGTTGGCGTCGATCGGCGTGCGCGCCACTACGTAGCGTACCAGCGGGTTTCGCGGATTGTGCTCAAAGACGTAGAGGCGGCCGCCCGGCTTCAACAGCCGCGCCAGCTCGCGCCACACCGCCGGGCGCTCGGCCGGCGGCACGTGATGCAACACGGCGCTGACCAGCACGACGTCGAAGGCCGCGTCGTCGAACGGCGCCGCGGCCGCCTGCTGGGCGACGAGACGCGGCGGCGGGCCCAGCCCGGCCGGCCAGCGTCGTTCGGCCTCGGCCAGCATGCCGACGGAGACGTCGCAGCCCTGCCAGGTGGCGCGCGCGCCCATGGTCGCCAGCACCCGCATGAAGTCGCCGGCGCCGCAGCCATAGTCGAGCACGGCGAGGCCGCCGCTCGTGAGGCCGGGCTCGCGGCGCAGCAGCCAGCGCGCCTTGACTGCGATGAACTGGTCGGCCTGGTCGCCCATCAGCCGCTTCACCGGATTGTCGAGGCCGCCGTCGTAGGCGGCGGCGTGGCGATCGAACTCGGCCGGGCTCACCGGCCGCCTCCGACAATGTCGCGGATCATGAACAGCGGCCGGCCCTTGCTCTGGTCGTAGAGCCGCCCGAGATAGGCGCCGATGATGCCGAGCATCAGGAACTGCATGCCGCCCAGCAGGCCGACGGCGGCCATCAGCGAGGTCCAGCCGGGCAGGTTCTCGCCCAGCGCCCAGCCGACGATCGAGTAGAAGAAGAAGGCGATGCCGATCGCCGCCATCACCCAGCCGATGGTCATCGAGGCCATCAGCGGCACCACCGAGAAGCCGGTGATGGCGTCGGCGGCGAAGCGCAGCATGCGGGCCAGCGGGTACTTGCTGTCGCCGGCGGCGCGCGCCTGACGGTCGTAGGGCAGCGCCACCTGGCGGCCGCCGATCCAGGCGACCATGCCGCGGATGAAGCGATGGCGCTCCGGCATGGCGAGCAGCAGGTCGAGCACGCGGCGGTTGATCAGCCGGAAGTCGCCGGTGTCGACCGGAATGGCGACGTCGGTCAGCCGGTCGATCAGCCGGTAGAAGGCGGCGGCGGTGCCGCGCTTGAACAGCGTCTCGCCGTCGCGCTGGCGGCGCTGGCCGTAGACCACGTCGGCCCCCTGCTCCATCAAGGCCAGCATGTCGGGCAGCAGCTCGGGCGGATCCTGCAAGTCGGCGTCGATGATCAGCACGCGCTCGCCGCGGCACAGGCTGAGGCCGGCGGTCAGGGCGAGCTGGTGGCCGTGGTTGCGCATCAGCCGCACCGCCACGATGCGCGGGTCGCGGCGCGCCGCGTCCTCCATCAGCGGCCAGGTGCCGTCGCGCGAGCCGTCGTCGACCAGCACGATCTCGCTGCGGCCGCCGATCCGATCGAGGACGAGGCCGATCCGGCGCAGGAACTCGGGCAGCACCGCCTGCTCGTCGAAGCAGGGGGCGACCACGGAAAGCGCCGGGCGGTCGGGAGCCGTCATGGGCCGAGGAATAGCGATTGTGACGATTCCTCGCCATGGCTTTCCCCAGGGCCGGTGGTGGCACCCGGTCCGAATCGGCTATCAACGGCCCCATGACGTCAAACGACAACGACCATCGCGGCCTGCTGCCGGCCGGCCTCGGCGACCTGCTGCCCCCCGACGCGACGCGCGAGGCGCGGGCGATCGACCTGGCCATCGAGCGCTTCGCCGCCTTCGGCTACGAGCGGGTCAAGCCGCCGCTGGTCGAGTTCGAGGAATCGCTGCTCGGCGGCCCCGGCGCGGCGCTGGCCCCGCAGACCTTCCGGCTGATGGACCCGGTGTCGCAGCGCATGATGGGGGTGCGGCCCGACATGACCGTCCAGGTGGCGCGCATCGCCGTGACCCGGCTCAAGCACGAGCCGCGGCCGCTGCGCCTGTCCTATGGCGGCAACGTCATCCGGGTGCGCGGCAGCGCGCTCAAGCCGGAGCGCCAGTTCGCCCAGGTCGGCACCGAGCTGATCGGCGTCGACACCGCGGCGGCCGACGCCGAGGCGGTGCTGCTGGCGGTCGACGCGCTGCGCGCCGTCGGGGTCGCCGAGCTGTCGGTCGATCTCAACCTGCCGACCCTGGTGGCGGCGGTGGCGGGCGGGCTCGGCCTACCCGACGAGGCGGTGCGGCGCGCGCGCCGGGCGCTCGACCGCAAGGACGAGGCGGCGTTGGGCGCGGCGCTGGCCGGACACGGCGACGCTGCCGGGCTGTTCGTCGGCCTGATGCGCGCGGCCGGCCCGGCCGAGGCCGGCATGGCGGCGCTCGGCGCCCTTGCCCTCCCCGATGCCGCCGCCGCCGAGGCGCGCCGCCTGGGCGAGGTCGTGGCGCTGCTGCGGGCCGCCGACGAGGATCTGGCGATGACCATCGATCCGATCGACTATCGCGGCCTGGAGTACCAGACCGGCGTGTCGTTCTCGGTGTTCGCCCTGGCCGGTCGCCAGGAACTGGCGCGCGGCGGCCGCTACTCGGCCGGCTATCCGGAGGACGGGGTCAGCGAATCGGCCACCGGCTTCACCCTGTACATGGACGCGGTGCTGGCGGCGTCGCCGCCGCTGCCGGTCCGCCCGCGCCTGTTCGTGGCCCTGGACACGTCGTGGCACACCTGCGGCCTGTGGCAGGGCAAGGGCTACGCCGTGGTCCGCGCGATCGCCGCGGTCGACGATCTCCGCCTGGAAGCCCGCCGGCTGCGTTGCAGCCATGCCCTGATCGACGGCGAGGCGGTTCCCCTGTGAAGGCCGGCCGGCCGCCGGCCCGCCCGACCCTGGCTCAGTGCGCCCGGCTGGTGTCGACCAGGGCCAGCGCACCGCCCTGGCGGACACCGACCCGCTCCTCGAGCACCAGCTCGATCATGCCGATCAGGAGCTGCAGCTCCTTGTCCTTCATTTCCGCCGCATCCTCCTTGATGTCCTGGACGCTGTGCCAGAGGCGGAACAGGCTGGACGCCTTCTGGCGCGGCGAAAGGCCCCGCGGCTTGCGGCCCTTGCGAACGACGTCGATTCCCGCTGCATTTGACATGTGTTTCTCCATCCCCGGTCTTCCCCAGACCGTGGCGTCATCAAATCCGACCACCGCTGCCGCTTCCGTGACAAAACGCACAGAGCGCGAGATTTCCGCCGGCTAGGAAGGCAGGGCGCGGGCGAAGGTTTTCCCCTTCGTTCTCCTCCCTCCCGCGTGCTATGCAAACTCACGCCTCTCCGGGACGGCCCCGGGGAGGCGTTTTTCGTGTCCGAATGCCGAATCTTGGGACAGGGCTATGGCCAACGTGGCAGTGATCGGCGCCCAGTGGGGCGACGAGGGCAAGGGCAAGATCGTCGACTGGCTGAGCGAGCGGGCCGAGGTCGTCGTCCGCTTCCAGGGCGGCCACAATGCCGGCCATACGCTGGTGATCGGCAACGAGACCTACCGCCTGGCCCTGCTGCCGTCCGGCGTCGTGCGTCCGGGCAAGCTGTCGATCATCGGCAACGGCGTCGTGGTCGATCCCTGGCACTTCCTCGAGGAGGTCAAGAAGGTCAGCGGCCAGGGCGTCTCGGTGACCCCGGCAACGCTGAAGATCGCCAACCATGCCGTGCTGATCCTGCCGCTGCACCGCGACCTCGACGGCTGGCGCGAGGACGTCCCGGGCACCATCAAGATCGGCACGACGCGGCGCGGCATCGGCCCGGCCTACGAGGACAAGGTCGGCCGCCGCGCCATCCGCCTCGGTGACCTCGCCGAGCCCGAGGTGCTGGGGCGCAAGGTCGAGACCCTGCTCGCCCATCACAACGCCCTGCGCCAGGGGCTGGGCCGGCCGACGGTCGACCCCCAGGCGCTGCTCGGCGAGCTGCTCGCGCTGGCGCCCAAGATCCTGCCCTTCGCCGAGGACGTCTGGGAGCGGCTCGACGGGCTGCGCGCCGCCGGCAAGCGCATCCTGTTCGAGGGCGCGCAGGCGACCATGCTCGACATCGACCACGGCACCTACCCGTTCGTGACCTCGTCGAACACCGTGGCGGCGCAGGCGATGATCGGCTCGGGCATGGGCAACGGCGCGGTCGGCTACGTGCTCGGCATCGCCAAGGCCTACACGACGCGGGTCGGCGACGGCCCCTTCCCGACCGAGCTGAAGGACGAGATCGGCCAGCTGCTCGGCGACCGCGGCCACGAGTTCGGCACCAACACCGGCCGGCGCCGGCGCTGCGGCTGGTTCGACGCCGTGATGGTGCGCCAGGCGGTCAAGCTGAACGGAATCGACGGGATCGCGCTGACCAAGCTCGACGTGCTCGACGGCCTCAAGGAGATCAAGGTCTGCGTCGGCTACGAGCTCGACGGCAAGCGCATCGAGCGCTTCCCCTTCACGATGGGCGCCCAGGCGCGACTGCAGCCGGTCTGGGAGATCTTCGAGGGCTGGGGCGAGAGCACGCGCGGCGCCCGCTCGTTCGCCGAGCTGCCGGCGACCTGCATCAAGTACGTACGCCGCATCGAGGAGCTGGTCGGCTGCCCGGTGGCGCTGCTCAGCACCAGCCCGGAGCGCGAGGACACGATCCTGATGACCGACCCGTTCCGCGACTGACTCAGGGTCGCGTTCCGCGACTGTCTCAGGGTCGCGGCCGGCGCCCGCCCAGGACCTCGGCGATCACCGACATGTCCATGCTGTCGCCGAGATCGACCGGCTCGGCGATCAGCTTCTCCTCGGCCATGTAGGTCGAGAGGTAGCCCAGGCGCTGGTACAGCGGGGCGCCCTTGACCAGCGAGTAGGTGTAGCGCGGGTTGGTCCATTCCTCGATCAGCGGCGGCGGCACCGAGTCGTAGATCGCCTCCGCCCAGGTCTCCTTGAGACCGACCTCGCGGGCCCAGATCCGGGCCGCGAGCTTGGGGTCCTTGCGCGTCACCTCGCTGGCCATCACCAGGGCGCGCAAGAAGCGCCGCGCGGTCTCGCGGTGGTCGCGCAGCCAGGCGCGGCCGACGATGTAGCAGTCGACGTTGGTGTGGATGCCGACATTGCCCTCGGTCTCGATGATCCGGGCGTGGGCGCCGTGGACCATCCGCTGCAGCCACGGTTCCCAGACCATGGCAGCATCGATCTGGCGGGTCGCCAGCGCCTGCAGCTGGGCCTCCGGGGTCAGGTCGACCAGGGTCAGCTGATCGGGGCGCACGCCGAACTGGCGCAGCATCATGAGCAGGCCGAACTGCGCCGTGGCGCCCTTGAACACGCCGACCCGCCTGCCCTTGAGATCGGCCGGCGAGCGGATGCCGCTGTCCTTGCGCGCCACCAGACCCTGGCTGTAGGCGCCTTCCGGGTTGATTCCGATCATCACCCAGTCCAGGCCCTGGGCCAGCCCCATGATGAAGGCGACCGAGCCGACGCTGGCGATGTCGACGCTACCGCTGCGAGCGGCCTCGATCATCGGGCGCCCGGCTTCGAGCCCGACGAAGGTCGGCGACAGGCCTGCCTTTTCGAACAGCCTGAGATCGCGCGCCACGAACAGCAGCCAGTCGGGCGTCTCCGAGTAGGCGATGGTGAGGGGCACGCCCTGGGCCGCGGCCGGCGGCCCGGCCAGCCCGCCACCGGCCAGCACGGTCAGGCCCAGGGCGGCGAGCCTCGCGGCGGTGGCCCGGCGCCCGCTCATCGCGTCGTCGGGATCGACAGCACGGGAACGATGTCCTTGCTGCCGGTCTCCACGAAGGTGAACAGCAGCAGGATGAACGAGAACAGGTTCTTCGACGCCGGATCGCGGTCGTCGATCGAAAACCAGTGCCCGTGATACGGGATGGCGACGAAGGCGTCGTCGGGCCGGCTGCTCGAGCTCGTGATCCTGATCAGTGGGGCGATCGGTCCCTCGGGCCCCAGGTCGCCCTCGGCGGTCGGACCGACGCGCCGCTCCGAGACGTGCCGTTCCGGCACCACGATGGTCGAGGACAGGTCGAGCAGGACCTCGAAGATCGACCGCGTGACCAGGGCGATCTCCTTGTTGTCGGCGGGCACGGCGCCGTACACGACCTTGAACTCCTTGGCCTCCGGATCGAGGCCGAGGATGCCCGTGACGTTGCGCACCGCCTGGCGCACCGCGGCCGAGTGGCTGCGGCGGAACAGCAGGGTAAGGGTGTCCCCCTTGGGTCCGGTCCGTACGCCGATGTCGCCGGAGCCCTGGATGCGGCCGAGGAGCTCGAGCAGCCGATAGAATTCCGGATTGGCCGGCCGCACATGCTCGCGCGAGATGCCGCCGCCGATGCGCCGGTTGTCGATGCCGTTGATCGACTGCACGGCCAGCCGCAGCACCACGTCGACCGGGAAGCCAGCCTGCAGCACGTTCATGATCGAGGACGGCGGAATGCTGCCCATCATCGAGCGGGCGAAGCGCTCGCCGGCCAGCGGCGTGTAGGTGATGGTCGGGCTGTCATTGTAGGTCGCGCCGACGGTGGCTCCGAAGGTGCCCGTGATGGCGTTGAGCGGCGCCCCCTGGTTGAAGGTGTTGACGCTGCCCGTGGCCGAACCGGTGCGCTGCAGCGAGTAGCCGGCGACGACCTGGCCGACGTCCATGAACACCGGGATGTCGCCGTATCGCAGCTTCACCAGGTTGAGCAGCATCTGGCTCTTCCACGAGTCGCCGACCGCCCCGGCATAGTCGAAGCGGTCGCGCGCCACGGTTCCGGGCCCGATGCTGTCGCATCCCGCGAGCGGGAGAAGGACGACCGCGCAGAGCGGGCCAAGCAGGGTCTTCAGGTAGCGGAAAGACAAGGCGCAGTCATATCCCTGGCGGAAGCCGGTGACGGGGTCACCGACGGCACCTTGCACGAGGCGCGTCGCTTCGTCATCGACACTCGACTTCAGAGCGGCTGCGAATCCTCTCGGAGCCTCAGATGCTGAGGTCGAGCAGGTTGTAGTCCTTGAGCCCGGCCTTGGCCGCTTCGTCCCAGCGGTAGGCGAGGCCTTCGTCGGCGTGCGGCTTGTAGACATAGGGCGTCTCGCCCGGGAAGCGGCGGCGGCGGGCGTCGATGGCGTAGCCGATCAGGCGCGCCCGCTCGCGGATGCGCGCCTCGTCGTAGACCGCTTCCGCGTTGTGCACGCCGCCCGCCTTGACCCCCAGCACCGAGCGGCGGCGGTGGAAGCCGAAGTTCACGGTGACCCGCCAGTCCTTGCTGGTGTTGGCGAACGAGCCGTGCAGCGACTGGCGGTTGGTGATCGCGACGTCGCCCGGCTTGGCGATGATCGGCACGGCGTCGGGCAGCCGCTCGCTGCCGGCCGCCGCGACCCTGGCGCGGATGTCGACACGGCCCTGCTTGTGCGAGCCCGGCACCACCCAGACGCCGTTGGCGGCGGTGCAGCCGTAGAGCTGGGCCATGAAGTTGAAGCCGTGCGTGCCCTCGTCCCAGTCCGGGCTGTCCCAGTGGGTGACGCCGTCCTGGTGCCAGGCGACCGAGGCGCCGCGGCCCGGCTCCTTGATGAACAGCGCCTCGTTGAACGGCGTGAAGTCCGGCCCGTTGAACGCCGCCGCTACCGCCAGGAGTTGCGGATGGCCGTAGACGCGCAGCGCCGCCTCGGAGAATTGCAGCGAGCCCAGGATCAGGTAGACGACCTCCTTGGGCGCATCGGCCGCCGCCCGCGGCTCGTACATCTTCACGGGATGGCGGCCGCTGGCCAGCGATGTGCCGCCGAACGGATCGCCGAGCGGCTTGGACCACAGCAGGGTCGGCGCCGCGCAGTCGGCGGCCAGCGCCGGCCGGCCCTTGGCGTCGAGCGCGGCGCCGCGCTCTACCGGCAGGCGGCCGAGGATGTCCTTGAGGTCGCGCTCGATGTCGGCCAGCTCGTCGGCCTGCAGCACGCCCTCGAAGACGTAGAAGCCGCAGCGCCAGTAGGCGGCGACGATCTCGGGGTGCAGCGCGCCGTCGGCGGTGAAGCGGATCGGCCCGCGATTGCCCAGCGCGAAGGCGCGGCGCTCGCCCTCCCGCAGGTAGGCCTGCATGGCGGCCTCCTCGCTGCCGTAGTCGACGACCGGCGTCGGTGCTGCCTGCGATCCGTCCATGGCGATCCTCCGTCTTGTCGTTGGCACGGAGGATACTGCTGCCGTCACGGCTCGGTCGAGCGGAACGCCGGCAAGTCCAGCCATCGCCTGGCGAGCCCGTGTAGGCGCGGCATGCCTGCGGCGGTATCGAGGCCGAGACCCCGCCCCAGCCGTTCGGCGACGAAGGCGCAGATGTCGGCCTGGGTCAGGCGGTCGAGCAACAGCCAGCAGCTCGCCGGATCGACCGCCGACTCGAGCGCGGCCAGCGCCTGCCACATCTGGGCGAGGCAGTCGTCGATCCACGGAAGATGGTGCATGTCGGGCGGATAGTGGTTGCGGGCGTAGGCCGCCTGCAGACCCTTGTCGCAGGCGCCCATCGCGATCGCGGCCAGCCGCAGCACCGCCCGTCGCTCGGCGCCGCCCGCCGGCGTCAGCGGCTGCGCGCCGCCGAACGCCTGGTCGAGATGGTCGACGATGGCGCCGCTGTCGACCAGGGTCTCGCGGTCGTCCAGCACCAAGGCCGGAATGCGGCCCAGCGGATTGGCGGCGCGCACGGCATCGCGATCGCCGAAGCCGGACAGGTCGCGCTGCGCGTAGGTGACGCCGTAGTGGCGCAAGGTGATCGCGACGCGGCGCGTGTAGGGCGAGCGGTTGACCCCGATCAGCAGCATGGCCGCAGCATAGCGGCCGTGCCGGATCGGGGCGACGCAGCTACGTCAGGCCGACCTACTCCAGGCTGACTAAGGTGAGGTCGACGAACCACGACTGCGGCGACACGAAGCCCTTGACCCGCTTGCTGAAGGCACGCGGATTGAGGTCGTGCACGATGTACAGCCACGGCGGGTTGTCGACCAGACGCTCGTGCGCCTTGGCGAAGTTCTCCTGGATGGTCGCGTCGTCGGTCGCCTCCGACAGGGTCTTGAGCGCCGCCTCGAACTTCTCGTCCTTCCAGTGCTCGAAGTTGGAACCCATCGGCGAGACGTTGGCCGCCGCGAAGTAGCGGAACATCATGCCGACATCGCTCGACGGCGAGGAGACGTTGAGGGCGAGCGCGCCCTTCAGCGAGGGATCGTCGGGCACGGCTCGGCTGGCGTTGAGCAGCACCTGCCATTCCACGGCGTCGACCTGGACGTCGACGTTGCAGGCCTGCTTGAGGTTCTCCTGCAGCGCCTCGTTCATCGGCAGCGGCAGCATCTGGCCGGAGCCCGAGGTCGAGATCATGACCTTGATCGCCAGCGGCTTCCTGTCGGTGAAGCCGGCCTCGGCCAGCAGCTTCTTGCCCTTGGCGGGATCGAACGCGTAGCGATTCTCGGGCTTGCCGAAGGCCGGGTCGTCGGCCTTCAGCCAGCCGACCGACGGTTCGGCTGTGCCGTTGAGCAGCGCCACGATGGCGCTGCGGTCGATGCAGTAGTTCAGCGCCTGTCGCACCCGAACGTCGGCCAGCGGGCTGCCTTTGGCGGCCATATTGTAGAACCATGGCCAGACGTGCGGATAGGAGCCGGTCGACAGCACGAAGCCGGCCTGCTTCAGCGACGGGATCCCGTCGGGCGGCGGCACCTCGATCCAGTCGACCCGGCCCGAGCGCAGCGCCGCAAGCCGGGTGCTGGCCTCGGGGATCGGCAGCAGCACGACCACGTCGAGCTTGGCCTTCTTGGCGGGATCCCAATACTCGTCGTTGCGCGCCAGGGTGACCGACTGGCGCGGCACGACGCCGGTGATGCGGAACGGCCCGGTGCCGGCGGCCGGCAGGGCCGCGACCTTGGCCCAGTCGCGTCCCGCCTTCTCGAACGAAGCCGGCGACGTCGTCAGGATGTAGGGCACCATCCACGGGAAGTACGACGCCACCGTGGTCGTGGTCAGGGCCACCGTGTCGTCGTCGATCTTGCGCCAGCTCGCCAGGATCGGCACGCGCGAGCGCATGATGCCGGTGGCCTGAGGCTCGAACTGCGGGCTGTCCTTGTTGAAGATGCGCTCGAGGTTCCAGATCACCGCGTCGGCGTTGAATGGCGTGCCGTCGTGGAACTTCACGCCTTTGCGCAGGTGGAAGATCCAGGTCTTCTTGTCGTCGGCCGCCTGCTCCCATTTCTCGGCGAGCCCGGGCCGCAGGGTGGCCAGCCGGTCGGTCTTCGTCAGGTCGAACAGGATCAGGCCTTCGAAGATCGGAAAGCCCATGAAGCGCATGCCCTCGAAGCCGTTGTTCGGCATGCCGGTGGCGGTCGGGACGTCGGACGCGGTCATGCCGATGCGCAGGACCTTGTCCTGGGCATGGGCCGGCGACCCGGCGGGCGACAGCGCGAGAGCGGAGGCCGCGAGCGCGGCCAGGGACACGAGACGACGCATGCAAGAGCTCCCTGTTTGGCGGGAGCCCTTGCAAGAGCCGGGCCGGGGGTCAGCCGGCCAGTTGGTGGCCGGTCAGCTGGCGGCCAGTCAGTTGGCGGCCGGTCAGTTGGCCGCGAAGCAATAAAGCAGGCCGGCCCCGCCGGTGCTCTTCAGCGCCTCGGCGCCGCAGGCGCGCGACGGATGCGAGGAGTTCCAAGACTTCGAGGCCGCGTCGTCGCGCAGGCCGGCGCGGTCGTGATGGCCGACGATCGCCGAGCCCTCGCCGCTCTTGGTCCAGTTGCCGCAGGTCGCGTCCTTGTCGGGCGGCGGCGCCGTGCCGTCGGGCAGCGACCCGGTCAGGATGTCGTGCTGGTTGACCGTGAAGCTGCGCCCGGGAATCCGCTTGCCGTTCTCGGCCTGGCCGGTGTCCTGGTTGATCTTGTTGGCGTCGGAATGCAGGTCGGCGACATTGGCCGCGATCTGCAGCCCGTCGGCGTTGACCCACGGCCCCTTGCCGATCCGGTCGCGGGCATTGACCGCCGTCGCGCCGCCGACCGCCTGGGTGCTGAGATAGGCGCGCCAGGTCTTGCCCCCTGCCCCGGCGGTCGCCGCCAGCTGCTGGCAGTAGCGGTCGGCGCCCTCGAGGCCGCCAAAATTGGCGCCGGCCGGGCCGCTGGTGCTGGTGATGAAGAACGTCATGTTGGGGAACTGCGGCGGCGGCTGCTGGGCGATCGCGCTGCCGGCACCGGCCATGGCCAAAAGCGCGACCGCGCCGGCGATCGTGAGTGTCTTTGATGTCATGAAACCTCTCCTCCCGTCGGCGATGGTGGGGCCGGCGCGAGGACACGCCCAAGTCAACTTTGCGTGCGATCGAACTCGGCGAGCGCCGCCTCGAAGCGCGCAAAGTATGTGCCGGCATGCTGGCCATAGTCGACACCGGGCGTACGCAGATGCGCCGCCGAGACTTCGGACCACAGCGCCTCGCGCAGCGCGCTGGCCGCCTTCATGGCGGCGAAGGCGCGGCCGAGCGCGGCATCGGCCGGCGCGCCGAAGTAGCTTTCGAGCAGCGCGGCATCGTGGGCCGCGTCGAAGCCGCCGTTCGACGACAGGTTGGCGAGGTCGAACATCGCCGTGCCGAAACCGGCATACTCCCAGTCGATCAGCCACAGGCGACTGCCGTCGTCGATCAGGTTGCCGGGCAGCAGGTCGTGATGGCCGAAGGCGATCGGCAGCGCCACCTGCGCCGCCTCGAGGCGATCGGCGATCGCGGCGTAGCGCGGCGCGGCGCCGAGGCAGGCGACGTAGTCGCGGATCACGTGGAACACCCAGAAGGCGTTGGCCGGGCCGCGCACATGGCGGCCGAGGCTGCGATGGCAGCGCTGCAGCAGCGGCACGATGCGCTCGAGGTTGGCGGCGAGATCGGCCTCCTCGAAGGTGCGCCCGTCGACGTAGCGCAGCACGCTGATGCCCGCCTCGGCATGGACCAGCTCGGGCGACAGGCCTGCCTCGTGAGCAGCCCGGGCGGCGGCCCGCTCGCGATCGCGGAACACGTGATGCACCGGGATGTCGTCGCCGCAGCGCACGACGAAGCGCTCGCCGCCGTCGCGCGCCACCCACGACAGGTTGGTCAGGCCGCCGAGCAGCGGCTCGAGCGCGATTGGGCCGCGCCAGCAGGGCAGCGCCGCGATGCGCTCTTCCAGGTCCTTTCGCAGGGCGGGGCTCTCTTCCATCGGCATCGCCGGCCATACTAGGCTCGCCGCCTTCACGGAGGAACCGACATGCCCGACGCGCCCACCCGCAACACCATCACCGGCCGCGACGCCTTCCTGCGGGTGCTGAGCGACGAAGGCGTCTCGAAGATGTTCGGCAATCCCGGCACCACCGAGCTGCCGATCATGCACGCGCTCTCCTCGGCGCCCGAGATGGGCTACGTGCTGGGCCTGCAGGAATCGATCGTGATCGGCATGGCCGACGGCTATGCCCGCGCCTCGGGCAACCTCGTCTCGTGCAACGTCCACGTGGCGCCCGGCCTCGGCAACGCGATCGGCGCCATCTACACCTCGTTCATGACCGGCACGCCGATGATCGTCACGGCCGGCCAGCAGGAGCAGGGCCATGGCCTCACCGAGCCGCTGCTCTACGCGCCGCTGGTGCCGATCGCCCAACCGGTCGTGAAGTGGGCGACCGAGGTCAGTCGCATCGAGGACCTGCCGCGCATCCTGCGCCGCGCCGCCAAGGTGGCGATGACGGCGCCGACCGGGCCGGTGTTCATCTCCCTGCCCGGCGACATCCTGAACAACGAGGCGCCGATCGATCTCGGCGCGGTGACCCGGGTCGACACCGCGGTGCGGCCGTCCGACGCCGCGCTGGAGCAGCTCGCCAAGCGGCTGCTGTCGGCGAGGAAGCCGGTGATCCTGGCCGGCCACGAGATCGCCACCTCGGACGCCTTCGCCGAGGCGGCAGCGCTGGCCGAGACCCTGGGTGCGCCGGTGCTGCAGCAGACGGTCGTGCAGGGCGCCCACTTCCCGTCCGAGCATCCGGCCTATCTCGGCTCGCTGAACCGCGACCAGAAGTACGTGCGCGGGGTGCTGTCCGACTACGACCTGATGCTGTGTGTCGGCGCCGACGTGCTGAAGATGTCGGTGTGGAGCGAGATCGAGCCGCTGCCCGAGACCACCAAGGTGGCGATGATCGGCCTGCGCGACTGGGAGATGGGCAAGAACTTCCCGGCCGAGATGGCGCTGCGGGCCGACGTCAAGGAAACCTTGAAGGCGCTGGTGCCGGTGCTGCAGCGGCTGGGCGGCGCCGCGCTGGCGGCCAAGGCGAAGGCGTCGCTGGCCGAGATCGCGACGCGCAACTGGTCGGCCCAGCGCGCGGCGCGCGCCGCCAAGGTGGCGGTGCCGCCGGCCGAGAAGCCGCTGCCCGCCGAATGGCTGATGATGCGGCTGTCGGACAGCCTGCCGCGCGACGCCATCATTGTCGACGAGGGCCTGACCAGCGCCAACAGCCTGGTCAGCTACTTCGCGTTCCGCGACCGCAACAGCTACTTCGGCAACGTCAGCGGCGGCATCGGCTGGGGCATCGCCGCGGCGGTCGGCGTGGCGATCGCCGAGCCGAAGCGCCGGGTGGTGGCGCTGATCGGCGACGGCAGCGCCATGTACTCGATCCAGGCACTGTGGACCGCCGCCAACCAGAAGCTGCCGATGACCTTCCTGATCTGCAACAACGGCGGCTACCAGATCCTGAAGAACCGGCTGAAGCTGTTCCACGGCAACGACAAGCCGATCGGCATGGACTTCAAGGATCCGCCGATCGACGTCAGCAGCCTGGCCAAGGGCTTCGGCGTCGCCGCCGAGCGGGTCGACACCGCCGCCGGCTTCGACGCCGCGCTGGCCCGCTCGCTGGCCAAGACCGACGGGCCGAGCCTGATCGAGGTGATGGTCAGGAGCTGACGCGCGCCCGCAGCGCCGTCAGTTTTGCCCCCTGATGCGGCGGTCGCGCCGGCGCTATGCTGGAGGAGCGATCCGCCACAACAGGTGCGGCAAGCGCCGATCGACCGGGTCGCCCTTATGGAGGGGGAAGCCCATGGCAACTGCCTATCTGATCGTGCGCGCGCGTCTCAACGAATTGGCCGACCGCAAGAAGTTCGACGACTGGTACCGCACCGAGCATCTGCCCGAGGCGGTGCGCAAGTTCGAGGCTCGGCGCGCCTGGCGGGCCTGGAGCCGCACCAACCCGATGGTCCACATCGCGCTCTACGAGTTCACCACCGTCGAGGAGCCCGAGGCGCTGATCGATTCGCAGGTGCTCGACGAGCTCATCGGCGGCTTCGACCGTGCCTGGGGCGACAAGGTCACGCGCACCCGCGAGATCGTCGAGGTCGAGCAGGAATACGTGCCGCCGCCCTTGACCCCTCCGTCGCCGTAGGACGGCGACACCTCCCCACGCGATGCGTGGGGAGGCGATGATCAGACGAACTGCACCACGTTCTCGGTGCCGATCAGGTGGCGGCCGACCATCTCGACCATCGGCAGCATCGCCTGCAGGTGCTGGCTGGCGCTCATGGCGTCGCGGAAGCGGCGCTCGAACGGCGCGCTGTCCATGATCGCCGCGGTGCCGGCGCCGCGATAGCAGGCGATCGACACGTCGGTCGCCTCGTTCATAGCGTAGGTCGTGGCCAGCCGCAGGCGCATGCGCAGGTCGACGTCGAGCGTGCCGGCCGCCGAGGCCTCGTAGACCCGCCCCGCCGCCTCGTGCAGGAAGGCGCGAGCCGCCGACAGCTTGGCCTCGAGCAGCCCGACCTCGCGCTGCACGGCGTTGTTGCGCGCCATGGGATTGATCGAGGCGCGGCTGTGCCGGCCGCGCGCCAGGTCGACGTAGGTGTCGAACATGCGGCGGGCCAGGCCGACCGTCACGCTCGAGAAGCCGCAGGCGTAGAGCAGGGTCGAGCCGATCGGATAGAGCGGCCCGTGCTCGCGCCGCTCCTCGGGCATGTCGCGCGCCGGCGCGTGCTCGTCGGGCACGAACAGGTCCTCGACGGTGTAGGTGTCGCTGCCGGTGGCGCGCAGGCCGAGCACGTACCAGTCGTCGGTGATGCGCGCCTGCGAGCGCAGGAACAGGAAGGTGCGATCGTCGGGCCGCCCGTAGCGCATGTGCGGCGTGCCGTCGGGGTTCTGCACGGCGCTGTGCGCCCCCAGCAGCTTGGTGTGGCGGCCGCCGCTGGCGAAGCTCCAGGTGCCGGTCAGGCGGTAGCCGCCGTCGACCCGGATCGCCTTGCTGTTGTTGTGCCGGGCGCCCCAGGCGAGGCCGGCGGCCGGGCCGTCGAACATCTTCGCCGCCACCTCGTGCGCCATCGCCGCCGCCGAGGTCGAGGACGAGACGTTCGACTGGTTGACGAACCAGCCGCACGAGGCGTCGGCATAGGCGACCGCCTCGCAGGCCTTGCAGAAGTCGAGCAGCTCGATCTCCTGACCGCCCAGGCTGCGCGGCAGCAGGAGCCGCAGCATGTCGCTGCCGACCAGCGCGTCGACCACCTCGGGCACGACCTCGCGACGGCGATCCATCTCCGGTCCGTGCTTGTCCATCACGCCCTGCAGGGCACAGGCGCGAGCCTCGGCGCTGGCGAGCGGAAGCGGGTTCACGATGGTGTCCATGGGGCAATCCTCGATAGTCTTCGCCGCAACTATACTGGCGTTCCTCGGGAAAATTCAAAATTCGCCTGTCGGCAGGGGGCTTCATGCAAATCGGTTTCAATCTCCCGAACTCCGGCCCGCTGTCGCGCGCCTCCTCGATGCTCGAGATCGCCCGCACCGGCGAGGCGCTGGGCTTCGACTACCTGACGATGACCGACCATGTCGTGCTGCCCGACATGAAGGTGCCCGGGTACCCCTATTCCGAGAGCGGCGAGTTCTACGAGGCCGAGCCGACCGAGCGGCACGAGCAGCTGATGGCGATGGCGTGGATCGCCGCCCAGACCAAGCACCTGCGCCTGGTCGCGGCGGTGCTGGTGGTGCCGCACCGTCCGGCGGTGCTGGCGGCCAAAATGCTGGCGACGCTCGACGTGCTGTCGGGCGGCCGCCTGGTGGTCGGGATCGGCGCCGGCTGGCTGCAGGCCGAGTTCGACGCCGTGGTGACGACGCCGTTCGCCGAGCGCGGCGCGGTGACCGACGAGTATCTCGACGCCTTCCGCGTGCTGTGGACTGAGCCGCGGCCGCGCTTCGAGGGTCGCTTCACCCGCTTCCACGACATCGTGCTGGAGCCCAAGCCAGTGCAGCGCCCGCATCCGCCGATCTGGGTCGGCGGCGAGGCCGGCCCGGCGCTGCGCCGCGCCGCGCGGGTCGGCGCGGCGTGGTACCCGATCGGCTCCAACAACCGGCACCTTCTCGACACCCTGCCGCGCCTGCAGGCCGGCATCGCCAAGCTGCGCAAGGCGACCGCCGAGGCGGGCCGCGAGCCCGGATCGGTCGGCGTCAGCTACCGGGTGAAGCGTTATGGCGCGGCGGTGCCGCCGCTCGCGTCGGACGGCCATCGCCGCCTGTTTTCGGGCAGCGACGCCGAAGTGATCGAGGACATCCGGGCACTGAAGGCGATCGGCGTGACGGCGATCGACTTCGATTTCGGCCGCCCGACGACGGCCGAGGTGGTGGCGGAGATGCACCGCTTTCGGGAAGCGGTGCTCGCCAAGGTCTAGTCCCTACTCCGCCGCCAGCGCCGCCTTCGGCTTGCGCAGTTCCTCGGCGATCTGCACGGCGTTCCAGGCGGCGCCCTTGAGCAGCTGGTCGCCGGCGACGAACAGCACCAGACCGTTGGGGCTGGAAAGATCGCGGCGGATGCGGCCGACATGGACGTCGAGGTCGCCGGTCGCCTCGATCGGCATCGGGAAGTGATTGGCGACGGGGTCGTCGACCAGCTTGACGCCGGGCGCCTTTGCGAGGATGGCGCGGGCCTCCTCCGGCGACAGCGGCTTCTCGAGCTCGAGGGTGACGGCCTCGGAATGGGCGCGCAGCACCGGCACGCGGATGCAGGTCGGCACGATCGCGAGGTGCGGCATGTGGAACATCTTGCGCACTTCCTCGATCACCTTGTTCTCTTCCTCATTGTAGCCGTTCTCGGCCACCTTGGTGTTGTGCGAGAACAGGTTGAAGGCGATCTGGTGCGGGAAGACCTTCTTGGTGATCTCCTGGCCCGAGGCGTACTCGCGGACCTGGTCCTCGAGCTCCTGCATGGCCTGGGCGCCGGCACCCGACGCGGCCTGGTAGGTCGACACGACGATCTTCTTGATGCCGGCCGCCTGGTGCAGCGGCCACACCGCGGTGGCGAGCACGGCGGCGGTGCAGTTGGGATTGGCGATCACGCCGGGGTTGTTGGCGAGATCGCCCGGATTGACCTCGGGCACGACCAGCGGCGTGTTGGGGTCCATGCGGAAGGCCGACGAGTTGTCGATCACCACCGCGCCGGCGGCGCGGGCGGCGGGGATGAACTCGCGGCTGCGCGTGGCGCCGGCGCTGAAGAAGGCGATGTCGATGCCCTTGAAGGCCTCGGCGCTGAGCGCCTCGACGGGATGCGGTTTGCCCCGGAACTCGAGCGTCTTGCCGGCCGAGCGGGCCGAGGCGAGCAGCTTGAGCGAACCGACCGGGAAGTTCCGGCGTTCGAGGACGCGGAGGATCTCGACCCCCACCGCGCCGGTGGCGCCAACGATGGCGATGTTCGGGGCGTTCATGATGGGCGCTCTATACGCGCCCGGCGTTCCGGGGGCAAACCCCCGTCCCAGCGTGGATCATGACCTCCCCACGCTTCGCGTGGGGAGGAAAGGAGCGTCAGTCGGCCGCCCGGTCGTGCTTCTTGATGGCCGGCATCAGGCCGGTCGGGTCGATCAACTTGCCGTGGGCGATCATGTTGTGGCTGTGCGCCAGGTGATGCAACGCGAAGGCGGTCTGCATGGCGTTGAGCCGGCCCTGGGCGTCCTGGGCGGCGTTGATCGCCTGCTTGGTGAGCTTGAGCGCGAACAGCGGCTTCTGGGCGATGCGGCCGGCCAAGGCGAGGCCGAAGCTCTCGAGTTCGGCGCGCGGCACGACATGGTTGATCATGCCCAGGCGATGGGCCTCGCGGGCGCCCAGCCAGTCGGCGGTGAACAGGAACTCCTTGGCCTTGCGCACGCCGAGTTCCCAGGGATGGGCGAAGAACTCCGCCCCGCCGACCCCCATGGCCACGGTATGGTCGAGGAACTCGGCGTCCTCGGCGGCGACGATCAGGTCGCAGGGCCAGATCAGCATCAGGCCGCCGGCGATCACCTTGCCCTGGACCAGGGCCAGAGTCGGCTTGGGGATGTTGCGCCAGCGTTCGCAGAATCCCAGGTAGATCTCCTGCTCACGGGCGTACTGGGCCTCCGACCCGGGCCGGCCGAAGCCGTCCCAGGTGCCGACCGTCTCGTGCTTGCGCATGTTGCCGTGGCCATCGGCTTCTCGCAGGTCGTGGCCGGACGAGAAGTGGGGCCCGTTGGCCGACAGCACGATGACCTTGACCGTGTCGTCGTGGGCGGCGCGGTCGAAGGCGTCGTTGAGGGCGTAGAGGAAGGCCGTGTCCTGCGCGTTGCGGGTGTCCGGCCGGTTCAGCACGATGCGGGCGATGCCGTCGGGCTGGGTCTGGTAGAGGATGGGGTCCGTCACGAGTGCCTCCCTGATGCGGGAGGCACTCTAGACGGGCAGCGGGCGCAGGTCAGGCGCCGCGGCCGGCGCCCCGGGCTTCGGTGGCACGGGCCTCGACCTTGCGCGAGGCGGCGCTGGCCGCCTCGACGACCATGTTCTTCATGGCCTTCTGCAGCTTGTCGAAGGCACGAACCTCGATCTGGCGGACGCGCTCGCGGCTGATCCCATACTCCGAGGACAGGTCCTCGAGGGTCTTGGGCTCGTCGATCAGGCGGCGCTCGACGATGATGCGCCGCTCGCGGTCGGTCAGCTGCTTGAGGGCGGCGGCCAGCATTACCTTGCGCTGGCCGAGCTCCTGGCTCTCGACCAGGCGCGATTCCTGGTTCGGGCTGTCGTCGACCAGCCAGTCCTGCCACTCCATGTCGCCCTCGGCCTTGACCGGGGCGTTGAGCGACGAATCGGGCGCCGCGAGGCGGCGGTTCATGTTGACCACCTCCTCCTCGGGCACGCCCAGCCGGGTGGCGATCTTGGTCACCTGCTCGGGCGACAGGTCGCCCTCCTCGATGGCCTGCATCTGGCCCTTGAGCTTGCGCAGGTTGAAGAACAGCTTCTTCTGCGCCGCCGTCGTGCCCATCTTCACCAGCGACCAGCTGTGCAGGATGTATTCCTGGATCGAGGCGCGGATCCACCACATGGCGTAAGTCGCCAGGCGGAAGCCCCGATCGGGATCAAAGCGCTTGACGGCCTGCATCATGCCGACGTTGCCCTCGGAGATCAGCTCGGCGACCGGCAGCCCGTAGCCGCGGTAGCCCATGGCGATCTTGGCGACGAGGCGGAGATGGCTGGTGACCAGCTTGTGGGCGGCCTGGCTATCGCCATGCTCCTTCCAGCGCTTGGCCAGCATGAATTCTTCCTGCGGCTCGAGCAGGGGAAACTTACGGATCTCCTGCAGGTACCGGCTGAGGTTCCCCTCGGGCGTCAGGGACGACGGGAGGGCGGGAAGGTTTGCGGTAGCACTCATGTAGCTCCCCTTTCTGTACTCGGTACGCGCGGTGGGGGTCGGTGGATTAGCACTCTCCCCCGCCGCTTGCTAAAGTCCGACTCTATTGGTCGGATGTACCGGCGGTCAACAAAATCCGACTCGGTCTGTCGGATTTAGAGATCACTTAACGGTGTTCAGGTCCGTCAGGAGGCTTGCGAAGTCGTGCGGCAATTCTGAGGCAAAGTGCATCTCCTTCCCCGTCCCCGGATGGCGGAAGGCGAGCTCGGCGGCGTGCAGGGCCTGTCTCCCGAAGCTTCTCAACGAGGCGGGTGCGGCCGCGTTGCGGGACTTGCGGCCCTGACCGTAGACCGGATCGCCGACCACCGGGCAGCCGAGATGGGCGAGATGGACGCGCACCTGGTGGGTCCGGCCGGTATGCAGCCGCGCCCCGACCAGGCTGGCGATGGGATCGAGCGGCGGGCCGAAGCGCCGCTCCAGCCAGTAGTCGGTGACGGCGCGGCGGCCGCCGGCCGATCGGACGGTCATGCGCTTGCGGTCGACCGGATGGCGGCCGATCGCGGCGTCGACGGTCCCGGAAGCGAGCTTCGGGGCGCCCCACACCAGCACCTTGTAGATCCGGGTGAGGTCGTGGTGGGCGAACAGGTCGCTGAGCGCCCGGTGGGTGCGGTCGTTCTTGGCCACCACCATGACCCCGGACGTGTCCTTGTCGAGGCGATGCACGATGCCGGGCCGGCGCACGCCGCCGATGCCCGACAGGCTGTCGCCGCAATGGGCCAGCAGGGCGTTGACCAGGGTCTGGTCGGGATTGCCCGGCGCCGGATGGACGACCAGCCCGGCCGGCTTGTCGAGCACCAGCAGGTCGGCGTCCTCGTAGAGGATCGCGAGGTCGCGGGCCTGGGGCAGCGGCACGGCCGGTTCGGCCTCCGGAACGTCAACGATGTAGCACTCGCCCGTTTTGACCTTGCGGGAAGGCTCTTCTATCGTCGCGCCTCCCGCCAGAGCCACGCGGCGGCTTTCGATCAGCGCCTTCACGCGGCTGCGCGTGAGGGAGGGCAAGGCCGCTGCCAGGGCACGGTCGAGACGCTCGCCGGCGGCGCTGGCGTCGAAGGTCACGGAGTGGCGGCCGCTGTCCATGGAGTTCCTGCTTGGCGCCGTCTGCTCAGCCCACCGGGCCGTTGTGGCTGAAAGTGCTCGTCATCGGCATGGGCCTGCTGATCGTCGTCGGCTTCGTCTTCGTGGTGACCGAGCTGGGCCGCCGGCTGTCCGGTCCCGGAACCTCTAGCGCCAACTCGGGTCGCTCGTCATCCGGCCTGTTCAGCGAGCGCATCCCCCTGCCCTCGGGCGCCCGGGTGGTGGCGATGACGACGGCCGGCGACCGGCTGGTCGTGCACGTCGAGACCCAAGGCGGGCCGGCCGCGGCCTATATCGTCGACCCGCGGTCGGGCGCCCTGCTCGGCACCGTCGAGTTCCCGCCCGGCAGCGGCCGGTGAGCCCCCTTTCCCCCCGGACCGCGCGCGTCCACGCGCGCTCAAGCCTCACGAGCGCGCCTGGAGGCGCGCGGTCCACTGAAACCTGGTCCGAAGAACTCAAGGGAATGAAATGAACTTCCGCAGCGACAACGAAGCCGGCGCCCATCCGAAGATCCTCGAGGCGCTGACCCGGGCGATGACCAGCGGCCCGGCCCCCTCCTACGGCGCCGATTCGTGGACGGCCAAGGTCGAGCGCCGCCTGCGCGAGCTGTTCGAGAAGCCCGACCTACTGGCCTTCCCGGTGGCCACCGGAACGGCGGCCAACGTGCTGGCGCTGGCCGGTTGCACGCCGCCTTGGGGCGCGATCTACTGCCATCCGCAGGCGCACATCGCGGTCGACGAAGCCAATGCGCCGGAGTTCTTCACGTCGGGCGCCAAGCTGGCGCCGATCGACGGGCCGGCCGGCAAGATCGACGCCAAGGCCCTGGCCGACGCCCTGGCCCAGCCGGTCTACGGGGTCGTGCACCATCCCCAGCCGGCGGCGGTCAGCATCACCCAGGCGACCGAATGCGGCACGGTGTACGGACCCGAGGAGATCGCCGCCGTGGCCTCGGCGACGCATCGCCACGGCCTGAAGCTGCACATGGACGGCGCGCGCTTCGCCAACGCCCTGTCGTTCGTCGGCTGCTCGCCGGCCGAGCTGTCGTGGCATGCCGGAGTCGATGTGCTAAGCCTGGGCGCCACCAAGAACGGCGCCCTAGCGGCCGAGGTCGTGGTGTTCTTCGACACCGCCTTGGCGCGCGACTTCGAGTTCCGGCGCAAGCGCGGCGGCCACCTGTTCTCCAAGCTGCGGGTGCTGTCGGCGCAGCTCGACGCCTACCTGGCCGACGGGCTGTGGCTGGACAATGCGCGGCACGCCAACACGATGGCCCGCCTGCTGGTCGCCGGCCTGACGCCGCTCAAGGGCGTGCAGCTGCTCTATCCGGTCGAGGCCAACGAGATCTTCGTGATCCTGCCGCCGCGCATGCACGACGCGCTGCAGGCGGCCGGGGCGCAGTATCATCCCTGGCCGTCCGACCGGCCGGGCGAGCGCGCCTACCGGCTGGTGACGGCGTTCGACACCGCGCCGACCGACGTCGAGACCTTCCTGTCGACCGCCAAGGGAGCCGCCGCCCGATGAGCCATCAGCGCACCTACACCGCCGCCCATTGGGGCGTCTACGAGGTCGAGTACGACGTCGCCGGCAAGGCCAGCCGGCTGCATCCTTTCGCGCACGACCCCGATCCGTCGCCGATCGGCCTGCACATGCTGTCGGACGAGGTGGCGCGGCTCAGGGTGCGGCGGCCGGCGGTGCGCAAAAGCTGGCTGGAGCGCGGCCCGGGCGCGGCCAGCGACAAGCGCGGCGAGGAGCCGTTCGTCGAGCTGCCGTGGGACGAGGCGCTGGACCTGGTGGCGGGCGAGCTCAAGCGGGTGCGCGAGGCGCATTCCAACCGCTCGATCTTCGGCGGCAGCTACGGCTGGTCGAGCGCCGGCCGGTTCCATCACGCCCAGAGCCAGGTGCACCGGTTCCTGAACGCGATCGGCGGCTACGTGCGGCACCAGGATTCCTACAGCCTGGGCGCCGCGCGGGTGCTGATGCCGCACATCGTGGCGCCGATGGACGAGCTGATGCCGCTGCACACCAGCTGGGACGTGCTGGCCGAGCATTGCCGGCTGTTCGTCAGCTTCGGCGGCGTGCCGCACAAGAACAGCCAGATCAACGCCGGCGGCGCGGTGCGCCATCACGTCAAGCGCGGCCTGTACGGCATGGCGCGGGCCGGCGTGCGCTTCGTCAACGTGTCGCCGACCGGCGACGATCTCGACACCGGCGGGCCGGTCGAGTGGCTGGCGATCCGGCCGAACACCGACGCCGCGCTGATCCTGGCGCTCTGCCACACCTTGTGGGTCGAGAAGCTCTACGACCGGAGCTTCCTCGACCGCTGCACGGTCGGCTTCGACAAGTTCGCGCCGAGCCTCGCGGGCAAGGACGCGGCCTGGGCCGAGCGCATCACCGGCATCCCGGCGGCGCGCATCGTGGCGCTGGCGCGCGAGATGGCAGCCACCCGCACCACCGTGAGCATCGGCTGGTCGCTGCAGCGCAGCCATCACGGCGAGCAGCCGTTCTGGGCGCTGGTGACTTTGGCCTCCATGCTGGGCCAGATCGGCCTGCCGGGCGGCGGCTTCGCTTGCGGCTACGGGCCCGTCAACCTGATGGGCAGCGACTCGCCGCGCCATTCCGGGCCGACCCTGCCGCAGGGCACGAACGCTGTCAGCGACTTCATCCCGGTGGCGCGGTTCTGCGACATGCTGCTCGAGCCGGGTGGCACGGTGACCTACAACGGCCGCACCCTCACCTATCCCGACATCCGGTTGGTCTACTGGGCGGGCGGCAACCCGTTCCATCATCACCAGGATCTCAACCGGCTGCGCCGGGCGTGGCAGAAGCCGGAAACCATCGTCGTCCACGAGCAGTTCTGGACGCCGGCGGCGCGGCTGGCCGACGTCGTGCTGCCGGCGACGGTCAGCCTGGAACGCGACGACATCGGCTACGCGACCCGCGAGCCCTACCTCGTGGCGATGAAGCAGGCGCGGCCGCCGATCGGCGACTCGCGCGACGACTACTGGATCTTCGCGCAACTGGCCGAGCGGCTGGGCGCCGGCGAGACCTTCACCGAGGGCCGCGACACGATGCAGTGGCTCGAGCATCTCTACGAGCAGGCGCGCACCAAGTCGGAAGCCGCGGGCGTGAGCCTGCCGCCGTTCGAGCGGTTCTGGGCGGACGGGCTGGCGGAGGCGCGCGGCGCGAACCGCAAGCCGGTGATGCTGGCCGACTTCCGCGCCGATCCCGAGAAGCATCCGCTGAAGACGCCGTCGGGCCGCATCGAGATCTTCTCCGAGAAGATCGCCTCGTTCGGCTACGACGACTGTCCGGGGCACGCCACGTGGCTCGAGCCGGCGGAGTGGCTGGGCGGGCGCAGCGCGGCACGCCATCCGCTGCACATGCTGTCGGACCAGCCGACCGACAAGCTGCACAGCCAGCTCGACCACAGCCCGCACGCGCACGCCACCAAGATCAAGGGACGGCAGCCGATCACCCTGCATCCCGAGGACGCGGCGGCGCGGGGCATCGCCGACGGCGACCTGGTGCGCGTCTACAACGATCGCGGCGCCTGCCTGGCGGCGGCGCGGCTCAGCGACCGCATCCGGCGAAACGTGGTGCGGCTGTCGACCGGGGCGTGGTTCGACCCGGCGGAGACCGGCTCGAACGATCCGCTGGAGAAGCACGGCAATCCCAACGTGCTGACCCTCGACATCGGCGCCTCGAAGCTGAGCCAGGGCTGCATCGCGCAGACCTGCCTGGTCGAGGTCGAGCGCTTCGACGGTCCGGCTCCGGCGGTGACGGCGCATCGTCTGCCCGCCTTCGCACCGGATTCGCGCGGCTGAGGGAAGACGATCGATGGCGACCCTGCTGGTGAAGAACGCCCGGGTCGCCACGATGGATGAGCGACGGCGCGAGCTGACGGACGCCGGCCTGTATGCCGTGGACGGCGTGATCCAGGCTGTGGGACCAACCTCGAGCCTGCCGGCGACGGCGGACACGGTGATGGACCTGCGCGACCACCTGGTGCTGCCGGGGCTGATCAACTGCCATCACCATCTCGACCAGATCCTGACCCGCACCCTGCCGGCGGCGCAGAACACCAACCTGTTCCGCTGGCTGCGGGCGCATTATCGGATCTGGGCGGCGCGCACGCCGGAGGCCAGCCGCACGGCGACTCTGGTGGGCTGCGCCGAGCTGGCGCTGTCGGGCTGCACGACGGTGTTCGACCATGCCTACGTGTTCCGCAACGGCTGCGCGGTCGACGACCAGATCGGCGCGGCGGCGGAGATCGGCATTCGCTTCGTGGTCTCGCGCGGCTCGATGTCGCTCGGCGAATCGAAGGGCGGGCTGCCGCCCGATAACTGCGTCGAGGACGAGGACGCGATCCTGGCCGACTGCGAGCGGGTGATCGGGCGCTACCACGACCCGCGGCCGGCGGCGATGACCCAGATCGTGCTAGCGCCGTGCTCGCCGTTCTCGGTGACGCCGGGGCTGCTGCGTGCCTCGGCGGCGGTGGCGCGGCAGCGCGGCGTGCGGCTGCACACGCATCTCTGCGAGACGGTGGACGAGGAGCGCTATACGCTCGAGCGGTTCGGCATGCGTCCGGTGGCGTTCATGGAGCGCCAGGGCTGGGCCGGGTCGGACGTCTGGTACGCCCATGCGGTGCACGTCAACGACGCCGAGATCGCCGGCTTCGCGCGGAGCGGCATCAGTGTCTGCCATTGCCCGTGCTCCAACATGAGGCTGGCCGCGGGCATCGCGCCGATCATGAAGTACCGGCGGGCCGGCGTGACGGTCGGGCTGGGGGTCGACGGCTCGGCGAGCAACGACGGCAACAACCTGCTGGGCGAGGTGCGCCAGGCGATGCTGCTGGCCCGGTTGCAGATCGCCCTGCGGCCGCCCCAAGGGCCGGACACGACGGTGTCGACCGGCGATCCCAGCCGCGACGGCGAGTGGATGACGGCCCGCCAGGCGCTCGAGCTGGCGACCCGCGGCGGCGCCGCGGTGCTGGGGCGCGACGACATCGGCAGCCTGGCGCCGGGCAAGATGTGCGATTTCTTCGCGCTCGACCTCAACGCGCTGGGCTTTGCCGGCGGCCTGTCGGATCCGGTGGCGGCGGCGGTGTTCTGCGCGCCGCAGCCGGCCCGCCACACGGTGGTCGGCGGCCGGCCGGTGGTGCGGGACGGCCGCATCGTGACGATCGACACCGAGCGGGTGATCGCCGAGCACAACCGCCACGCGGCGCGGCTGGCCGCCCTGGCGTAAGCGGCGAGTCCCGCTCCGGTCGACGCTCTCCGGGTCAGGGGATTTGATCCGGGCGCTGCCGGGCGTGGGCTGAGACGCCTCTGTGTTCTGGATTTCGCGACGTCAGGTCCGCCAGCTCTGGTCGGTCTTGTCGAGCTTGCGGACCAGGGCGGCGAACTCGAGGTCGCCGATCCCGACATCGGATTCCATCTCGGAGAAGCGGTCCATGTCGGCGCCCGACTTGGTGGCGAGGTTGTTGCCCATGACGTTGAGCGTGCCGGCGGCGGCGGCGTCGAGCTGGATCTGGCAGGCGCGCTCCAGCCGATAGAGCCGCAGGAAGGCTTCGGGCACCGAGCGCCCGGTCGTGAGCAGGCCATGGTTGCGCAGCATCATGGCCTGGCTGTCACCAAGGTTGGCGAGCAGCCGGCCGCGCTCGTCGAGCTCCAGGCTGGGGCCTTCGTAATCGTGATAGGCGAGCTTGCCGTGGAAGCCGGTCGAGACCATCGACACCGGCAGCAACCCCTCCTGGATGGCGCACAGCGCCATGCCGGCCCGGGTGTGGGTGTGCATGACCACGCGATGGCGGTCGGCGTGCGCCATGTGCACGGCCGAATGGATGACGAAGCCGGCATAGTTGACCGGATGCGGGCTGGGCTCGACCTTGTTGCCGTCGAGGTCGATCTTGATGAGGTTGGAGGCCGTCACCTCGTCGTAGTTCAGGCCGTAGGGATTGATCAGGAAGTGCGGCCGCTCGCCCGGCACGCGGGCCGTCAGGTGGCCGTAGATCAGCTCCGTCCAGCCGAAATGGTCGACCAGCCGGTAGGTCGCAGCGAGCTGGCGCCGCAGCACCGCCTCGCCCTCGGCCGGCGGCAGGGCATAGATGTCGAGGCCGGTGAGCGGGGCGTTGGCGGCGATGTGCATGTCCATAGCGGTCCTCCGGGGGGGCGCAGAACCTTACGGCGCGGCGGCGGCGGTGGGCAACGGGCGCGCGCAGCCAAGCGCCGCGCGACGGGGTTGCGCCGGGCTGGGCGTTCGACTATCAAGCGCCACTGGCCTCCGCTCCCTTCGTCTAGAGGCCCAGGACGCGGCCCTCTCAAGGCTGAAACACGGGTTCGAATCCCGTAGGGAGCGCCAACCAGAAACCCTTTAAAATCAGCATTTGATGGGCGCAGCGCGCATCCGCGCGGCATGTGGATAACTGCCGCGAAATGGCACGAAACAGCATCAAACGTCGCGAGTCGCGGGGGCAAATTGGGGGACGCGTTCCGCTAAGGTTCCGCATGCTCACCGAAGGCGGCCCCGGCTGGTCCGGGCGCGAGAACATCTTCACTCTCGAGAACAGTGGCTTGCCCCTCGGCGTCGAGTGCCTGGCGTGCCGCCGGCGCGCCCTGGTACCGGCCGACCGGCTGCGGCGCCAGCGCGGCGTCCACGACATGACCCAGCTCACCAGCCTGCGCCTGCGATGCGCCTGCGGGTCGCGCAGCTGGCGGCCGACGATCTTCAACGCCGGCGACGACCTCGAGGGCTGGGTGGGCCGGCCGCTGGATCCGACGTTCTGACCTGGCCGGCCGCGCGCAAGGCCGCCATCTTCACCCGCTCGTTGACCAGCATGGTCGCCCAAATCCATCAGCACGCCTTATGTCGAGCGGCAGAACTTCAACATGCGTATGGGCAATCGGTGGATGACGCGGCTCACAAATGCGTTCTCGAAAAAGGCCGAGAACCATGCTCACATGATGGCAATCTACTTCATGCACTACAACTTCGTACGCATCCACAAGACGCTGAAGATGACGCCCGCATGGCCGCTGGCGTCACGCCAAAGCTCTGGGAAATGGCCGACCTAGTGAAGGTGCTGGAAGATTGGGAAGCGGAACAGGCGGCAGCATGACAAACGCGCTCTACTACGGCGACAATCTCCCGGTGCTACGGGAGTCGATCAAAGACGAAAGCGTCGACCTTATCTATCTGGATCCGCCCTTCAATTCGGCTGCGAACTATAACGTGCTGTTCAAGGCGCCATCAGGCGAAAGCTCGCAAGCTCAGATCGAAGCTTTCGAGGATACTTGGCATTGGAACGAGTCGGCCGAGCGTGCCTTCGACGAAGTCGTTACAGGTCCACATTCGGATGCTTCCGTTATGCTCAAGGCAATGCGCTCCGCGTTAGGCGAAAACGACATGATGGCTTACCTGGCCATGATGGCCGTTCGGCTGATCGAGTTACACCGCGTGCTCAAGCCGACCGGATCATTGTACCTACATTGCGATCCGACCGCGAGCCACTACCTCAAGACCCTGATGGATGCCATTTTTGGGCCGACACAATTTCTCAACGAAATAATTTGGCTTCGTGCAAACGCTCATAACTTCAAGACGCGCATGTGGCCACGTCAGCACGATACGATCCTCGTTTATGCTCGCGGTGATACCTTTACGTTAAACCCAGTGTATCAGCCATACGGTCCCGAACAGCTAAAGAGATACAGGCCGGACGCGAGTGGCCGCATGTATACCGGTCAGGACATGACAGTATCCCTCGTTCGCCGTTTGCGACAGTTCGAATGGCGAGGTACGAAGCCGCCCCCACATCGATCGTGGGGTGCCTCGAAGGAGCAACTAGAGGAATGGTACGCGGAGGGACGCATTCTTCTAAAAAAGGACGGAACGCCCCGCCTCGATGGATTGAAGGTTTATCTGGATGAAACCAAAGGTAAACAAATTGGTACTGTATGGACTGACATTGATCGGATCAGCAATACTGCAGCTGAGCGTTTGGGATACCCAACCCAGAAGCCCGAAGCGCTGCTGGAACGCATTGTAACAGCGGGCTCCAATGAGGGAGACTTGGTTCTTGACCCATTCTGTGGCTGCGGCACAACAGTGCATGCTGCTCAAAAACTTAACAGACCCTGGATCGGCATCGACATTACACATCTCGCCATCGGCCTGATCGAGCGTCGCCTCAGGGAGGCATTCCCTGGTGCTGTGTTCGAGGTTCACGGCGTTCCGAATGACTTTGCGGGCGCCCGCGATCTGGCTGTGCGCGACAAGCATGAGTTCCAGAAGTGGATTACGGGAACGATCGGCGCTCAACCCTACAAGGGCGGCAAGAAGGGAATGGACCGCGGCATAGATGGCTACCTTCACTTCCGGGATGCCGACAACAAAGCTCAATTTGGCATAGTTTCTGTCAAGGGCGGAGAGAACATCACGTCAGCCATGGTCCGAGACCTGAAGGGCACCATGGATCGAGAGAAGGCCGCGCTGGGCTTATTTCTTACTTTGAATCCGCCATCCCGTGAGATGACGCGTGAGGCAGTCTCGGCAGGCTTCTATGAGACTGGCGGTCAGAAGATTCCCCGGCTGCAAATCCTGACTGCCGAGGAGATCGTCGGCGGCAAGCGGCCGGCCGTCCCGTTCGGGCATTCGGAGGGATTCAGGCGGGCCGCGCGCGAGGAGACGGCGAAGCAAGGAAAACTTCTCTAGTATCAAACCGTACCACTACCCCCTCCCCATGCGTCCTAGCTTGACTTGGTCCACCTGACGCAGAAAAGCCCCCGCCAGCCTCGCGGCCAGCGGGGGTCAAGGTCTGGGAGGAAACGCCCTCGCGGGCACGGCCGCGGCCTTCCCAGGAGCGGCCGTATCGGCGGCCGATGGCACCGCCGATCTCGTTGCCGGCCGTCACCCCTTCGGGCTGGTCGGGCTGAAGCAGTAGACGTGGCCACCGGCCTCGCAGAGGTGGCTGCGGCCGTCCCAGGCCCGCCAGCGGCCATCCTCGCCGAGGTACGCCCGGGTCGGCCGGCAGTCCTGGCCGTTGCAGCAACTCACCGCCGGATTGTCGGGCTGGCGCCACGACCCGTACGGATCGTGTGCGTAGGCCGCGACCACCAGCACGCCCAGCACGGCGATCGCCGTCGCGGCCGCGGCCAGGATCTGCAAGATCGCGGCCGGCAGCTCCCAGCGTTCGTCGACGCAGAGCCGCCGGATCCACCACAGCCCGGCCGCCGCGCCGCCGAACAGGCACGCCACCAGGGCGCCCGCCGTGACGGCCAGCATCACGGCTTCCACGCGTTGAGGGCGAACCAGATGGCCGCCACGACGACGCCCAGGGCCGTCACGGCGAGCGCCGCCAGGCCCCACTCCCGCGCCCACAAGGCCCAGCCCGCGCCGCCGGCCAGGCCCAGCACGATGATGCCCATGACGATCTCGATCATCAGTCCGCTGTTCATCGCTTCGCTCCCTGCCTGCCCTGCCCCGGCTCTCAACCCAGGCTGTTCGAGTCCTCGTCGCGCGCGTGGAAGTAGCGGTGCACGTCGAGCCGCAGGCCGGGCTTGTTGCCGGCCAGCTCGACGACGCCGAACACGTTGCGCTTGAGGTCGACGACCGGGTCGTAGCGATGCCGGGTCAGGATCTCCCAGCGGCCGACGTAGCGGCGCCGTTCCTTGGTGCCGTGCCAGCGGTGCTCGATCGTGCCGTCGACGTGGCCGATGTTGCCGGCGACGTGCGCGGTCGCCCGCTCCTGCCACGCCATGACGGCCTGGCGATAGTTGGGATGGATGCCGCCGGGCAGGCTGCGATCGGCCTTGCCGATCATCGCCAGCGCCATGTGGTGGTCGCCGGCGCCCAGGGCCGCCATCTCGATCAGGCCGCCCAGCGCGTCGAGGGTGCCGCGCCGCCACGCCCAGGCGTAGCCGGGATGGCCGAACCGGTACGGCGCCTTGTGCACCATCTGCATCGGCTCGCCGTCGAACACCAGCCGGCAGAACGAGCGGTGCACCGCCAGGTGCTCGTCGTGCGGGCCGAGGTCGTAGCAGTCCGACCACGGCTGCACGACGCAATGGTGCTGCAGCTCGTGCACCGTCTCGGCCGCCCAGTACCGCTTGCGAAAGAACACGTCGGCGTCGACCGTGGCGATGTACTTCGCCTCGGGCAGCCGGGCGATGCCGAGGTTCAGCAGGTTTTCCTTGTTCCAGATCATCTGCGCGCCGTTGGCCCGCACGCGCACGACGTTGACGTGCCGGCTGTCGGCAACCTCGAAGTCGCGGTCGCCATAGGCGCATTCGACAGTGGTGAGCCGCACGCCGCTGTCGAGCATGTGCGCCTCGAACGCGCGGTAGAGCCGCAGTCGGCTGTCCCAGCGCATGGGGTTGGCGACGGCGCAGACGACGTGGAGCAGGTCGGAACGCATCGGGGCTTCCTTTCAGGGCTGCCATCCGGGCTGCCGCGCGAGCCACAGGACGAACAGGAGCGCGATCGCGGTCTGGACGGTCAGGACCGGCACGAGCACACGGCGCCAGGCGTCGAGCGGCGGAGGCTTCATGGCTTCTCCTTCGGCGGGTCGAGCGCCCAGGCCTTGAGCTGCTCGAGCCGGGCACGGCAGTCGCGGCCGGCGAAGATCGCCGCCGCCGCCCAGGCGTAGCGGTCGGCCTCGAGATCGAAGGCCTCGGGCATCGGCGGCTCGGCCTGGCAGTCAGTGAGCGCGGGGCCCGGCGGCTCCCGCTGGACCAGGATCGGCCGGGCGACCGGCTGGCCGCACGCTGCGATCGAAAGCGTCAGCGGCAGGAGTGCGAACGCACGCCGGATTGCTCGGCACCTTGGCGAGCGCGAGTTGAGTGGCATTGGCCTGCTCCTGAAGCGAGCGAACGACGGGGGCGAGCCGGTCCTCGAGCTGGCGCACGAGGGCGGCGTCGGAAGCCTTGGCGGCGGCGACGCGCTCCTGCGCCCGCGCCGCCTCGAGCGCGATCGAGGCCTTGCAGTCCTTCCATTCGCCGCGGAAGAACAGGGCCACGCCGACGGCGCACAGCGCGATCGCCCAGGGCGCCAGGCGCAGCACCAGGCCGAGGCTGGGGATCCCGAGCATCAGGGGAACCGGCCGTCGAACTGGTCGCGGGCCGGGACCGGCCTGCCGTCCGGCGTGTTGAACTGGACCCACTCGCCGGCGCGGCGGCCGGCGATCATCGCGGGGATGATCCAGACCCGGAACTGCGCCGAGGCGCCGGCCAGGTCGTTCGCCGCCAGCCGCCGGCGCAGGGTCGAGGACAGGAACGCGCCGGTCCCGACGTTGAACGCGAACGACACCAGGGCGTCGAACTGGTTCTGGGTCAGCGCCGTGCCGCCGGCGCCCTCGATCACCGCGCGCTCGAAGCGGGCGAGGTCGCGCGCGAGCGCGTCCATGACCTGGGCATCGGACCAGCGCAGGCCGGGATGGACCTCGGGGCCGGTGTGCCCGACGCCGATGGTCCAGGGCGGGCCCCCGGTCGCGGGATCCGGGTAGGCGTCATGGCGCACGCCTTCGCGTTCCATCAGGGCGGCAAGCCCCGACGGCGAGATCTTCATCATGGTCTCTCCTGTGTCGGAAACGGTCAGCGCTGGTGGTGGCGGTCGGCGATCGCGGCCCAGGCCATCACCACCAGCAGCGCCGGCACCAGCAGCCAGCGGCTGGCCGGGAAGCCGGGGGCGCCGAACTTCCAGGCGTCGATCGCTTCCCAGCCCAGCGCGAAGGCGAGCAGGCTGTAGGACCACCACAGGCAGCCCTTGGCGTCGCGGTGCCGGCCGGCCTGCAGCCAGAACACCGCCACCATCGAGGCCAGGCACAGGCCGATGTAGAGGAGCTGCAGCCAGGCGACCTTCACGGCTGCCTCCCGCGCCACAGCGAGATCAGCCACTCGGCCGCCGCGGTCGGGTTGTCGCGCCACTTGGTGCCGAAGGTGGCGATGCCGGCCAGCACGTTGACGCCCAGGAAGGCGATCAGCAGCGCGGCGAGCCGCTCCATCTTCGGCCCGAGCGACCACCACTCGACCATCGCCGGCGTGGCGAAGAAGCTGAGCGACCAGGCGCCGACGACCGCCAGGCTGCGGGCCAGCGGCGAGCTCTCGACCAGGGTGCGCAGGCTGAGCAGCGAGCCCGCCAGCCCGGCCGCCAGGGTCCAGAACGAGACGCCGGCGCCGGGCAAGGGGTCGTTCAGATCGGCCATCGGTCTCTCCCCTGCCCTGCCCGTCAGCCGTGCGGCTCGAGCGCCGCCACGCGGGCCTCGAGAGCGCTCGCGCGCGCCTCCACCGCCTCGATCTTCGCCAGCGCCGACTTCAGCGCGGCGGCCAGCACCGGGACGGCCGTGGACTTGTCCATCTGCTGCGGCGCGATGTTGCCGTCGGCATCGACCGCGTCCTTGGCGCCGGTGACGCCCTGCGGGAGCTGCTCGGCGTACTCGTGCGCGATGAAGCCGAACACTGAGGCGCCGTTGGGATCGCGCACCCACTTGTGCCGCACCGGCCGCAGCGCCTTGACGATGGCCTCGGCCTCGGCCGGGTCGACCGCCTCGACGTCGAACTTCAGGCGGTAGTCGGACGAGGTGTTGAACGAGGCGCCCGAGCCGGTGACCCCGATCGAGCCGACGTTGGTGCCGGAGCGGTTGCAGGCCAGCACGGTGCCGTCGCTGTTGCGGTTCATCAGGGCGACGTAGGAGCCGTCGTTGCTGAAGTGAGCCGAGCCGTCGCTGCCGACACCGGCGCCCGTGGTCGTGTTGCCCGAGCCCGGCGTGGTCGTGCTGTTCTGGCCCCACAGGACCTGGCCGGTGAAGTAGTAGGCCCCGCCGGCCCCGCCGGAGCCCGCCAGCGGGACGCCGTTCTTCAGGACGAAGGTGTTCGACGTCGTGTCGATCGTGCCGATGCTGATCCAGTCCGACCCGTCATGGACGAACAGCGTCCACACCGACGACGACGGCGTGTTGTCGTCGATCCAGAGCTGCCCCGCATAGGCCGGCGACGGCGCATTCGGCCCCTTGTGTGTCGAGAACGCCGCCTTGATGGCGTTCTCGATGTCGCCGCGCACGGCCGTGCGGGTGTCGTTGGCGATCGTGCCGTCATGCTGGCTCATGCCGAGGTCTCCGCGACGGCCGCCAGGGCCGAGATGTCCATCGAGTAGGAGAGGTCCGAGGCGACGAAGTCGGTCCGGAACTGGAAGGCGCGCGCGCTGAACTCGGCGGCGTCGATGCGCACCCAGGGCGTCCAGGTCGGCGAGCCGGCCGGGTCGTCATTGGTCTTGCGCACGTAGGTGACCGCCTGCACCTCGTTGCCGCTGACCACCATGTCCCACGACTCGGCCGAGTCGCAGAGCTCGGTGGAGTCCCAGGAGTCGGTCGAGTTGATCACCTGCGCGGTGATGCCGACCGTGACCCGCACGCTCTTGACGCTGCCCAGGTCCATCGTCGCGTGCCAGGCGTAGGAGCCGGTCGCGTTGCCGGCGGTCAGCCGGAGCTTGCTCGAGACCACCGTGCAGTTGGTCTTGCTGCCACCGAACGTGGGATCCTCGGTCAGGGTCGCGACGTTCGTGAAGGCCTTCAGCGCCACCTGCTCGGTGACCCAGCTCGCGGCGTTGACGCTGAAGTTGCCGCTGCTGTCGCGGAACTTCATCAGGTAGGTGCCCGACTTCAGCGGCAGCGAGGTCTCGGTGCCGGCCCCGGGCACGGCGTCGCCGATCGGCGTTGCCGTCGCCCAGGTGGCGCCCGAGGTCGCCGACGAATGCCGGAACACCGCCACGCCGCCGATGCGGACGTCGAGGTCGCCCGACTGCGTCCAGCGCAGCAGCGCCGTGCCGCCGATCGCCGAGCCCCCGAACCCGGCCGGGTCCGCCGGCGGCGCCGACAGGCCGGCGATCTCCTGCGTCGTCGTCACGTACGGCGACATGATGCCGGGATAGTTCACGGCCGCGACCCGGAAGTCGTAGCTGCCTGCCGCCAAGTCGGCGACCGTGGTGGCCAGGCCGTTGACCCGGGGCAGCACCGTCCAGGTGCTGTCGGCACGCAGCTTGTACTCCGGCTGATAGGCGACCACGAAGGCGTCGGCCGACGCCGTCCAGGCGAGATCGGCGCGGGTCTTGACCCCGGTGCTGGCGAGGGTCGCATAGAGCGTCTCGGTGACCGTCAGGCTCGACGGCGGCAGCACGTTGCGGATGTCCGGCAAGGTCGTCGCCGGCGAGTCGTCGCGCACGTTCTGCTCGCTGGCCGACCAGGAGTAGCAGCTGCTCGCGATCTCGCGCAGCGAGAGGTTGACGGCCAGCACCGGGTTGCCTTCCTTGTCCCGGTCGAGCGCGAACTGGGCCCGCGTGACCTCGAACGGCTTGGCGACCCAGCCCCAGCGCGCCGAGGTCCACAGGATCGTGTCGCCCGCCATGCAGCGCCAGGCCGTCAGCTTGCACGGCGCCTCGACCGAGATCTGCAGCTGGGCCTTCAGCAGGTCGATCTTGGCGATGCGCTGCGCCATCGAGCCCGAGGTCGTGAACGGCAACGCCATGTCCTTGACGACGGTGCGGCCCATGGCCGTGACGCCGGCGGACGAGATCACCGGCGCAAAGTCGTACTCCTGGTAGAGCTTGCTCGGCTCGACGTAGGTGCCCCGGACCGTGTTGAACAGGTCGCGCCGCGACGTGATGGTCTGCACCGTCATGCCGGCGCGCAGGTCGTCGTCGGTGAAGGTGAGCGTCGGCGACTGGTAGACGCCGGCCTGGATGTACCACTTCTCTCCGTCGTAGGGGCACTTGCCGTGCATCGACGCCAGCAGCTTGCCGAGGATCTCCTGCGGCTCGGCCGACGACAGGACGGCGCCGTTGCACTCGTAGCGATGCTCCGTGCCGCCCTGCGCCAGCGACACCGACTCGTCGCAGGAGTTGGCCGCCGAGGTCAGGTAGGTGGAATCGATCTCGGCGGACGGCACTCCCAGGCCGTACGTCGTGTCCATAAGGTAGTCGGCGACGCAGAGGGCGGGGTTGTTGCTGTAGGCGGTCAGGCCGGAGCGCGGGTCGTAGACCTTCTTGCCGCGGACGATGAACGACACGTTGGGCAGGCCGCTCGCGAAGGTCTTGGCGCCGATCGTCTGGAACTGTCCCGGCGGCGCCGAGGGATTCCAGGTGAACAGGGCGTAGACGTAGGCGATGCCGCGCAGCCGGTGGTTCGAGGTCCAGATCTCCGGCGCCTGCGCCATCAGGGTGGCGCAGGCCGCCTGGGTCGGCGTGCCGGTGAAGAACTCGAAGTGGATGTACCCGGCATAGTCGCCCGAGGTGACGTTGCCCGAGCCATCGATCGTCACCAGCTGGTCGTTGATCAGCACGCCGTCGAAGCCCGCGACCTCGTGCCCGGCGACCAGGTAGATGACGTGCAGCAGCTGGTTGTCGAGGGTCGAGTGGATCAGGCCGTAGACGCCGCCGACGCGGGTCTTGCCGTAGATGATCTGGCGTGGGGCCGCGGCCTGGCGGCTGGTGATCTTGACGGACTGGTCGGAAGAGGTGACAGCCTGGTTGCTGCTCTGCCCCGGCTTGGCGGACGGGCGGAACAGGGCTCGGGCAACCATGCCGAGGCCGATCGACAGACCGATGTTAGCCAGCGCAGTCAGCCCTATCGCAATTGCTCCAGTAGCCGAAAGCGTGACGCCGACTTCCAGTGCAATCGCAACAACGGCCGCAACTGGAATCGCGTGCGCCTGCCCTGGGTTAAACAGCCAGAAGACCAGCGCGAAGAGCCCCACTAGCAGCATGGTGCCTCTTGTGGCATTCATTCCGCCGGGTCGCGGAAAGGTTGAACAATGAAGAAGTTCTCGATCCTGATGGCCGCCCTTGCACTTGCGGCGTGCGAGCCTCCAATGCCCACCGCCCCCGATGAGGCGGATGCCACCGGACGGCAGTTCTCTGCGCCGCCTACAGGAATGGCGGCGCTCTACGTTTACGGGCGTTCGGCGAAGATCAACATCGCCGCCAATCGGCTCATGCTCGGCGACGTGATGCGGAAGTACTGGCTACGCGCCGATCTGCCTCCTGGTCGCTACGACCTGCGGTGCGTCGGTGTCGGACTGGAGCTCGCCTCGAACAATCTCGTGGTCGACCTTCAACCCGGCCAGACCGTGTTCGTGTCGGTTGGCGCGGACTTCTGGCGCGGCGCTTGCGACATGGTAATCGAATCCCCCACCGTCGCCCAGCCGGCCATCCTCGCCGGCAAGCGGGTGCGGGAGTTGAACTAGCTGCTGGGATGCCGGGGTAGCGCCGATGAGAAGCCCTTCGCCCTAGCGCGAAAGCGGCACAGAGCCGCCCATCGCATACAGTTCGATGGGATGGCGCCTCCGGGCCTCCAGGGCTGCCAAGGCCCCATCCCGTGCCGCCTTTGCCACGGACTGAAGCGCCGCCTTCATGTCCAGGCATCCGTCGCAGCAGCCCCGCCGCTCGAACCGATCCGGCCGCGCGGCGAACTCGGCCAGTACCGTCGCGTCGACCGCCTCGCCCGGCCTGAGCGGGAACACAACTTCCAGGCCGCCACCGTCCTCTCGTTCACGAACAATCGCCAGCGCCGTCATCGTCCCTCCCATTGAGTGAACCGTGCTCGGAACCGTCTGCGAGCCGAACGCCCTGCCCTTCGTCGTTATGGGCGGGTATCGGCTGCTGGGCATGTAGCCAACGGCGGATCGCTCCGGCGTGGTCCGTCAGCTTCATGACGACGTCTCGGGCATCCGTTGTGCCGGGCATGAACAGTTCCGGCCCCATCCCGCCGACCGTCTTGAGGTAAGCTCCATTTGCCACGAAGCGATACGACACGCTCCGCGCGGCCGCCGGTGCCGCCGGCACACGAACCGCGGCCGGCGCGACCAGCAGCCCGGCCAGAAATCCGCGCCGCCTCATCCCACCCTCCACACCAGCCGCGCCTCGTCCAGGCGCCGGAACTCCATGCGCTCGACCCCGGGCCCCGCCAGCGCCAGGCCAATGCACAGCAACGGCACGTCGCGGCCGTCCTGGTCGACCAGGCAGATGTCGCCGCGGCGGGCGTCCTGCCAGTTCTGCGACGGCCGGCCGAGCATCGACGTCACCGCGGCTTCCGCGCCCCCGGCCTCGGCCAGCATGCGCAGGGCGCCGCGCTCGTCCTGCCAGTCGATCTCGCGGACGCGCGTGCCCGTCACCGCGTCGACGGCGTCGATCGCGAACGAGCAGCAATCGTTGGACCCGTAGGCGAACGGCGTTCGCCGCCGGCTCTCGACGAACTCGGTCAGCCGGTCGGGCCAGCGCTCGAGGCGGCGCAGGACGATGATCGGGGCGCTCATCGCGGCGTGAACCAGTTCTTGCCGAACTCGACGACCTTGTCCTGCAGCTCGGCGATGTACTGCAGGCCCAGGTCGCCCGGGTAGGCCGCCTGTTGGGCCTCGTGGGTGTAGCGGACCTCGCGCGGGCGCTCGAGGTCGACCAGGGCGTGCTCGTAGGTGAGCCCGAACACCGGCGCCTCGAGGTTGCTCTCGTCGGCCTTGGCGGTGTCGAGCAGGCCCTTGAACAGCACCTTGGGCGTGGCGACGATGCTGCCCGCGTTGTCGAGCATCGCGAGCCGCACGATGCCGGTCTTGCCGTTGGCCAGCGACTGCAGGAACAGCGAGACCTGAGACGACGGCACGCCGTTGACCGTGACCTGGGTGCCCTGGGCCTTTACGTCGTCGGTCTCGTCGACCTTGTCGATCGCGATCAGCTGGCCGGTGCCGAGGTACGTGTGGCCGTTCCAGGTGACGGTGCCGTAGCCCGTGAAGTAGTAGACGACCGAGTCGTCCGCCAAGGTGGCGTCGAACAGCAGGATCGGCCGCACCGTCGGAGCGACGATGGCGTTGCCCATGGCGGTGGTGAGAGTGCGGCTCATGCCAGCCCTTTCTTGAAGACCCATTCCCAGGCCCGCGCGTAGCGGATCGGGTACTGCTCGAGGGCGATGCGCTGGCCGACCTCGAAGAACTTGAAGCGCGCGGCGTAACCCGGCGTCCGGGTGAACACGAACACCAGGATCAGGGTCCGGTTCGGCAGGCGCCAGTAGATGCCGGGCCGCAGATGCGCGGTGCGCCGGTCGGTCCTGGACGCCACGAAGAAGGCGTTCTGCGCCTTGGTCCCCTTGCGGCGGCCGGCCTTGCGGTTGGCGTAGCGGCTGTCGCCGGCGAAGGCGCGCAGGTCCGACAGCAGACGGATCAGGAAAGCGGCCGGCACGTTGCCCCAGGCATCGAGCGGCGCGCCGGCCGACGGCACAGCGAACAGGCCGGCGGGCAGCAGGCCGGTCGCCCTGAGCGCCGATTCGAAGCGCTTCAGCCGGCGCTGCCCGCCCTGGATCTCGGCCCGCAGGTACTGCCCCGCGGCCTGGCCCTTGGGCGCGAAGTCCTTGAAGTAGATGTGCGCCTCGAGGCGGCCGACGTCGGCCGGATCGATGTAGAGGCTGTCGAGCGTGAACGGGGTCGGCCGGTCGAACACCCGCTGCATCTCGGCGACCAGGCCGTTCTTGATCTCGGTCGCCGTCCAGTTGAGCGCCACCTCCTGGACCTTGGGGATGCTCCGGCCGCGCGCCTGCTCGATCGCCTTCTGCAGCTCGGCGACGGTCGAGCGCACGTCGATGGTGATCATCAGCGCAGGTCCTCGACGGCCGTGAAGGCGCCGATCTGGATGCGGCCGGCGCTGTCGCGCGTGTACTCCGGCGGGTTGCCGGTCAGCATGAAGCGGCCGGTCGGGCTGAGGTAGGTGACCGCGGCGCCGCTCACCGCGCCGCGCAGCGCCGGCCAGATGTCGGCGGTGCCGCCGGCGGCCGAGGGTGCGTTGAGGATCTTGTAGAGCCGCGGCACGCCCGAATGCGACACGCTGATCCAGTCGCCGACGGCGAACGATCCCGAGCCGCCGGACAGGGTCACGACGTAGGCCATGGCCGCGCCGGTCGCCGTCACCGAGCCCGACACGCTGCCGCGCGGCGCGGTGTGCGCGGGGTCGCCCAGCAGGAACGACCCGTACGGCCCCTGCAGCGAGGTCAGGAAGGCGGCCCACGCCTCGCCGTCGGCCCGCCCCATCAGCGGGAGCGAGACGTCGGCCTCCCAGCGCTCGCCGGGGAACTTGTAGGTCTGCTGCACCAGCGAGCCCGGCGACTCGTTGACCCCGACCACGTTGCGCGGCCGGAGCACGATGCTGCGCGGCTTGCGCGCCGCCGGCAGGGAAAGGGGATAGGTGATCGTCATCCGAACACCCGCTTGCTGGTGCCGCCCTGCCGTCGATCGAGCAGGAGGGCGTTTATGGTCTCCGCCTTCACCCGCTCGCCCCAGGCCATCAAGGTGCCGCGGCTGACGTCCGACCCGAAGGTCATGTGCTGCACGACGGTGACGCCGCCGGCCATGTCGGCGAGCTGGCCCTGGTTGTAGATGGTGCCGGCCTCCTTGGGGACGAACAGCTCGGGGCCGTTCTCGCCGACCCAGGACGGCATGCCGACGGGCGGGTCGCCGCCGGTGGCATAGCCGTTGAAGCCGGCCATGGCGACCGACTGCGCCACGGAGAACCCGCCGCCGGGCACGGGCGCGGCCGTGACGCCGCCCCCTCCTCCACCGAACATGCCGACAATCATGTTGAGGATGCCGCCGCCGCCACTGGCGCCGCCGCCGGTGATCGCGCCCCAGATCGACGACGCCGCCGCGCGCAATTCCATTTGGACGATCATCTGCAGGAAGCCGGCGAGCAGCTGATTGAAGTTGACCTTGCCGTTCTGCACGAATTGCGAGACGGCCTGGTCCATCAGGCTCATGACGCCCTGGAAGACCTGGCCGCCCTGGGCGAAGGCGTTGTTGGCCCGGGCGTATTGGTTCGCAGCGTTCTGCCAGCCGGCGACGAAGCCTTCAGTGCCGCCCTTCAGCCCGATGTTCTTCAGCCGCAGGTCCTCGGCGGCGCGGGCGGCCTCGATCATGGCGACCGTGGCCGCGTCCTGCGTCAGGCGCCCGGTCGCCACGGCGTCGTTCAGCTGCGCCTGCGTCTGCATCAGCTGCAGCTGGCCGTCGCCGTACTGGCGCTGGGCCTGGTCGGCGAACTTGAGGTCCGCCATGATCTTCTCGGACTGCGCGTTGTAGGTCTCGCGCAGCCGGATCTGCTGCTCGAGCTGCGGCAGCCGCGGATCGTCCTTGGCGTACTTGCTCGCCGTCGCCATGGCGTCGGCGATCTTCTGCTCGAGCAGCGCCTCGCGCTCCAGCTCGTCGAGCGGCAGCGGCTTGTCGGCGATCGCGCGCAGCCGGTTGTAGGCGCCGAGCGCGGCGTCGGCCTGCTCGCTGACCATGCGGATGTTCTCGCCGATGCGATCGCGCGCGGGGGCGCCGCCACCGCCGCCCGTGGTGGTGGTGGTGGGAGTGACGACCTTCGGCGGGTCCTTGGCCTTGTCCTGGATCTCCTTCGCCTTGTCGAAGGCCTTCTCCGCGTCGGCCAGCTGACTGTTCGCCCGGTCGCTGATCGCCTTGGCCTCCGCCTCCCGCTGCCGGGCAGCCACCAGCGGCCCGCTCTCGCCGCCCATGATGGCGTCGCGCTGCCGGGCGAAGGGGTTGTTGACCTGCGGCTGGCTCTCGAGGTTCTTCCGCTCGGCCTGAGCCTTCTGCAGCGCGACCGTCGCCTCGACCGCCTTGGCCCGCAGCTCGTCGATCCTCTCGGTCGCGCGCTGCTCGGCGTCGACGCCGACCAGGCCGCCGGCGCCGGTGAATATCGCCATCAGCTCGCGGACCGACTTGATCGTGCCCTTGTAGACCTCGAAGTAGGCGAGGCTGTCGCCCATGTCGCGGATCATCTTGGCGACCTTGCTGGTCGCCGTGTCGATCGTGCCGCCCTTGAACTCCTCGCGCACCACGCCGATCGTGCGGCCGAACCGTTCCATCTCCCCGTTGACGTCGGCGAAGCCCTTGCGGGTCTCGCCGCTCATGATCTGGCCCTGCTCGCGCATCTTGGCCGTCATCTTGTCGAGCTCCTCCCGGTTGTTCCGGAAGTACGCGACGTTCTGGTCGAACGTCTGGCCCGTGGCCTTGGCGTTCTTCTGCATCGCCTCGATCTGGTCGGACGTGAACCCCAGCTTGCGGCCCAGCTCCTCGACGTCGGCGGCGGCCTTGGCGGTCTCGCGGCCCCAGTCGACGACCTGCTTGGCCGCCCACAGGGTGCCGCTGACGATCGCCAGGTCCTTGAGCTGGCCGATCAGCTTGGTGGTCGGCGACTGCATGCCCTCGAGCTGCTTGGTCGCGGCCTCGACGCTGCGCTGCATCGAGGCGAAGGCGGCGGCGCTCTTGTCCTCGCCTTTGATGACGATGTCGAAATCAGCCATCTCAGGGCCTCTCCTTGGCGCGCTCGCGGTAGCCGGCGAGGATCAGGTAGAACTCGGCGACCGCCATCGAATCGAGCGCCGACACCGGCAGGCGCAGGCGGTCGGCGAGCGCCAGGCGGTGCTCGATGAATCGCCCGTAGTCGGCGCGACGCTCGTCTAGGCTTTTGGGGCTGCTGGCTCTTCCGGCTCGCCGGGGACCGGGTCGGGGATGGCCGCCTTGTTGTCGATGTCGAAGTTCAGGTGGATGGCGGTCGCGATCTTGTAGACCAGCGTCGGGTCGACCTCGTTCAGGACCTCGATCTCCTCGACGTCGGCGAACAGCCGCTTGCCGTCGCGGTCCTCGGCCTTGAGCGCCACCACGCGGGCGGCCTGCCGGGGCGTGAGCGCGCCGCCAGGCGTGACGCCTTCGAAGACGCGGTCCAGGTCGCCCAGGGTCCAGGGCGACCACCAGACCTCGAGGGACTCGCCGCGGTCCAGCTCGTAGGCCTTCGACTTGCGCTGGCCCTTGGTGCGGGCCCAGTGCGCGATCAGCTTGTCGATCGCCCGCATCAGGGCACCGTCGAGCGCACGGCGTCGCCCTCGATCGTCAGGGTATAGTCGCGCGTGATCTTGCCGCCGACCGAGCCCTTCTCGCCCATCTTCGTGACCCAGGCGGTGCCGGACCAGTACTTCTTCGTCGTGCCCGAGCCCTGCTCGTAGAGCTTGAAGGTGACCGACGCCGCCGTCATCAGGGCGGTGTTCATCGCCTCCTGGCCGTCGGAGTCGGCCGGGTCGTAGTTGCAGGTGATCGCGATCGACCCGCCGTACTGGCCCTGCACCGCGTTGCGCGAGGCGTTGCCCATGAAGGAGGCGTCGACCGCTTGGTTGTCGAGATCGAGGGTCCAGTCGGAGACCTCGTTGACGTCGCCCGAGACGCCGATCGTGATCTTGCCGTCCTTGCCGTGATAGCGCGCCATTCAGGCCTCCGGGTTACGCCGTGTTCCGGCTGATGTCGCCGTCGGACGTGAAGGAGAAGTCGCGGGTGATCTTGCCGCCGACCGATCCCTTCTCGCCCGCCTTGGTGATGAAGGCCGAGAACTGCCAGTACTTGTTCCCGGTGGTGCTGCCGAGCGGGTAGAGCTTCAAGGTGACCGCGGTCGCCGCCATCAGCGCCGCGGTGATCAGCGCCTCCTGCTGGGCATCGCCCGGGTCGTAGTTGCAGGTGAAGCTGCCGCTGGCGCCATACTGGCCCTGCAGCACGTTGCGCGAGGCGTTGCCCATGTAGGAGGCGTCGACCGCAGGGTTGTCGAGGTCGAAGCTCCAGTCGCCGACCTCGGTCACGATCGTGGCGCCGATCGTCACCTTGCCGGCCTTGCCGTGATAGCGCGCCATGGGGGTCCCTTTCTTCTAGACGAGCGTGCCGGGATCGCCGGCGGGCGTGTAGCAGGTCAGGCGATAGGTGAGCTTGACCGCGCCGTCGCGCTTCTCACCGTTGGCGCCGGTGGCGATGTCGGTCTGCACCAGCTCGCGGCGCACGACGAGCGCGGCCAGCGCGTCGTCGGTCATCATCGCGGCTTCGACCTCGGCGGCGATCTGGTCGAGGGTTTCGTCCGGCTCCTCGCCGCGGGTCCGGCAGACGCCCTCGATCGTGATGTCTTCCTGGCGCTCGAGCGGGATCTCGGCGTCGCGCCCGGCCATGGCGTCGAACCGCGACGGCCCGCCCCTGGCGTAGACCAGAAGCGCCGGGTACTGGCCGTCCTCGATCGGCCAGGTGCGGCCGGGGAACACCTTGGACCCGGTGGTCGGCAGGTCGGCCACCGCCGCCGCGACGGCGTCGCGCAGCTGCTTGCGCACGTGGCTCATCGTTCCTCCAGGTCCAGGCGCACCAGGCCGGCGCCGTCGGGGCGCGTCGCGCGCACCACGTAGGAGCCGCCGGCGACGCGCAGGCCATCGCCCTGCCGGACGCCTTGCAGCACCCGCCAGGGACAGGTGAACGACGGCCGGGCGCCGATGATCGGCACCTCGCGCAGCGAGTCCTCGGCGGCCGGCGAGCCGTACAGCCCGCGCACGCTGAGCAGCGTGGCGCCGCCGCGCGTCCAGGTCGCCACGGTGCCGAAGTCGTCGAACAGGCCGTCGAGGTCCTCGACGCTTTCCGGCCCCTCCTCGGTCACCGTGAAGGTGAGGTCGCCGCCGGTGACGGCGTAGGACGCGCCATCGACGTGGAAGACCGAGAAGCGCCCGATCCTGGCGTCCTGGGCCGCCAGGCTGAGGGAGCCCACCGCCAGCCGCATCGTGCGCGTGAGGTGGAAGGTCACCGCCTGGCCGGTCGCCGCGAGCGCGCCATAGGCCGCCGCGAAGGGCCGGGTGCGCACCAGCGCCGCGGCCTGCCCGGCCAGCGCCACCGTGCCGACCGTGAAGGTCGCCCGCCGCGTCGCCTTCAGAACGGCCGCCTGGCCGGTCGCCGCCAGGCTGCCCACCGCGCCGCCGACCAGGTAGCCGCGCCGGAACGCGGCCGCCTGGCCCGACACCGTGCAGGTCGTCTGCGCCAGCGCCAGCCGGCGCGCGGCCAGCGGGGTCATGGCTTGGCCGGTCAGCGCCAGCGCGCCCGTCGCCAGGCCCAGCAGGCGCGTGGCGCGGAAGGCCGCCGCCTGCCCGGTCTCGGTCAGCGCCGCGTTGGCCAGGGCCAGCCGCCGCGCCGCGAGCAGCGACGCGGCCTGGCCGGTTTCGGTGAAGCTGCCGGCGCCGATCGCCAGGGTGCGCGCCGCCTTGAGCGCCGCCGCCTGGCCGGTGAGCGCCAGCGTGGCGCGCGCCAGCGGCAGCGCCCGCGTGAGCGGGAAGACCGCCGTACCGCCGGTCGCGGTGAACGTGCCGCCGGCGATCGCCAGCAGGCGCGCGGCCGTGAAGGCGGCCGGCTCGCCGGTCAACGCCACGGTCCCGGCCGCGGCCAGCAGCTCGTATCCCTTGTGCAGGGTCGCGCCCTGCCCGGCGAGCGCGACCGACGCCTGCGCCAGGGCCAGCCGCCGCGCCGCCAGCAGCAGCGCCGGCTTGCCGGTCGCCGCCAGACTGCCCACCGCCATCACCAGCGGCCGCGTGCGGGTCAGGGTGGCGTCGCGGCCGGTCCAGGTGATCGAGGCCCGGGCCAGGGCCACGAGGCGAGTCGTCGACAGCGCCGCCGCCTGGCCGGTGACCGCATAGACGCCCGTCGCGCCGTAGAACGGGCGCCTCGCGTAGACCGTCGCGGCCTGGCCGGCGAGCGTGAAGCTGGCCCCGTTGGCCTGCAGCAGCCAGATCCGCGACAGCGCGGCGGCGTTGACGGTGAGCGACAGGCTCGCGCGGGCCAGCACCAGCTGGCGGACCACCGACAGCCCGGCCGCGTAGGCGGTGAGCGTCAGGGACAGGCCCGACATGGCGAGGCCGGAGCCGCGCGCGAACGCGATGGCCTGCCCGGTCTCGCTGAAGCTGCCGTAGGCCAGCGCCAGCTTGTGGCCGAGCAGGAGATTGGCGGCCTGGCCGGTCAGGGCCACGCTGCCGGCGTCGCAGGTCAGCCGGCGGCCCGCCTTGAGCGCCGCCGCCTGGCCGGTCAGGGCCGGTGCGCCGTTCGCCAGGGTCAGCCGCCGTGCCGCCGACAGGGCCGCGGCCTGGCCGGTCAAGGTCACCGAGCCAGCGGCCAGCACCAGCAGGCGCGCCTGCAGGCGCCGCAAGCGGCGCCGGATCTGCTGCAGGGTCAGCCGCTGTTGCGGCGGCCTACGGAAGACGTAGGTGCGCGCCATGGCCTACCGCCTCAGATAGTTGCGCTGCGGCGACATCATCGCCCGATAGGGCGGCGGCTTGCCGGCGACCACGGTCAGGCGCGGCATCACCGTCTTTACAGAGGTGTCGACGTAGCCGTAGCCATAGGCGCCCGAGCCGGGCGTGCCGTCTGCAGCGAACAGCGCCGAACCGGCGACCATGCGCGTTACGCCCGATGTGTTGAGGTTCGCCGCCATAGCGTCGTCGTCGAAGTCGACTTGCGCAAAGTCGGTAATCGCCGACGCCGCCTTGTGCGCGAGTAGCGTGCAGGCCGCGAACTGAGTCGGCGTGCGCCAGTCGGCGCTGGTCAGCGACGCTCCAAAGTCGAAGAGTCGGACCTGATAAGTGTCGATCTTCGGCGTGGTGATACGAAACTGACAGTTGAGAGTTGCCCTCGTGATTGGGCTGTCGGTGATGACCGAGGTATTGAACTCCCAGAACGCCTCGAACGCCGAATAAAGGCTCCCGTCGTACATGAAGCACATATAGCCATAGGTCGGGTCGTTGACGCTGAAGCCCGACCCCGCCTTGCACGTTGCCGCATTGGCGTTGTCGCTCTCGATGTAGCCGCCGTTCGTCGTGCTGGCATAGATCGTGTAGGTGGTCACGGTGTCGCCGCCGCGTCCTCGAGGAGATCGCTCAGCACGGCGCCGACAATGTCCTCCGTGATCGTGTCGCCGCTCACGACGTCGCGGCAGGCGTTCGTGATGATGCGGTCGCGATCCCAGGCGCCGATCGGGACACCGTCGCGGGTCGCCTCCACGTCCATTCGAACAGAGCGGCCCTCGTGCAGGCTTGCCGCGCGGACGATGATCGAGACCGCCCCGGCGCTGCGCGTGACCGGCAGGCCGAGCCCCGTGATCGCGTCGAGCAGCGCGCCCGCCAGGATAACGGACTCGCGCGCCGGGTCGGCCGACACCGCGTCGCCGATCGGAGTTGCGCCGACACGGGCCGGCATCAGAGGCCGACCTCCTCGTAGACCAGGTGGCCAGACACCGTCATGGAGCCCGACGGCCCGGTCGGCAGGTCGATGATCAGGCCGGTCGCCGGCGCGATCCAGATCCGCTGCTCCGGCGGCGGCAGGTAGAACAGCCCATTGAGGAACTGCCAGACCATCGACTTGACGATGGTGCGCGTGCCGGCGCTGGCGCGCGAGGTGTCATTGATGTGGGCGGTGACACCGGACGAGGCCGAGCCGGGCGACAGCAGGGTCGGCGTCGGCGCGCTGCCGCCCGACCCCTGGGTCACCGTCACGGTGTGGCGCACGATGTCGATTTCCTTGCCCTCGACGGAGGTCAAGGTCTTCTGGTCGAGCGTGAAGCCGTGCAGCCAGAAGCCGTAGGTGGCCCCGGCCTTGATGTGCCAGAGGTTCTGCGCCGCCGACACGGCAACGGCGCTGATCGGGACGGAGAACAGTGCCATGACGGGGACTCCTCAGCTGATACGCCGTTGCTCAGCCCGCCGGCCGTTCGCCGATCGACCCGCCCAGCGCGGCCGTCAGGTACTTGACCCGCAGCTGCAGGTCGTGGCGGGGCGCCTGCGCGGCCTTCACCTTCTGGTTCAGCTCGCGCAGCTGCGGCTCGAACGAAGCCTGCAGCTTGTCGCGCTCGGCAATCAGCGGCGCGACCTTCGCGTCGTGCGCGGCGAGCGCGTCGACCGCCTTCCAATAGTCCGCCTTCCACTGTTCGCGCATGTCCATGACGGTCTCCTACAGTTCCAGGTGAGGCTTCTTCAGGTCGGGCGTGCGGCCTTCATGAAAGCCGCGCGCCCAGGTCTGGACGGCGCGAATGGCGTCGCCGTGGGTCTCGACGTGATGCGCCATCGCCTCGCCGGTGAGCGGTACGGCGCCGAGCCGGACCAGGTAGACGATCCGCTTCTTGGGATGCCACTCGAAGCGGTACTGCGGCAGCCGCGGGTCGGCGATGTGGTAGACGTCGCGGCCGGCGGCCGAGGGGTGCGGCTCGCGCCCAAGGAACTCCGCGAGCTTGTCGCGCAGCCCGGCGGGGACGCTGCGGAGGTCGCTCACTGCAGCTGCAGCACGCCGTTGGTGCCGTCGAGATCCGCGGTGAAGGTCTCGCCCGAGGCCAGCGTGATCGACGAGCCGTAGTCCCACCAGCCGATCAGCGGGTCGGCCGGCGAGGTCGGCGTGTCGTTGTAGATGTCGACGTAGCGGAACGGGCCGATCGCGCCGCCCGAGGCCGTGAACACGACGTCGGCGCAGATCAGCTTGTAGGTGCCGCCGGACTGCGCCGAGCTGGTCTGCGAGGTCTGCGTGCCGCCGGCGGTGTAGCCGTTGCCCGCGCTGATCTCGGTCAGGTCGGCCTTGACCGCGTTCGCCGCGAGCGGCGCCGCGTTGGTCAGCAGCAGCCGAAGCGTGTCGCTTTCGAGGTTGTGCACCTTCTCGGGAAGGTTCTCGACGAACGCATTGTGCTTGTTGAACGAGGCCATGACGTTGACTCCGGTGAGGATGGAGAGGGGGCGAACGCCGTTCGCCCGACCGCGTCAGGCGACGACGGTGTCGATGAAGTAGCCGAGGTCGGACGCGGTGATCACTTCCTTCACCGACTCCACGACGCGCACGCGGCGGCCGCCGCGCGAGCTGATGTTCATGTCGTCGGTCGCCCCGGCGATGCGCGTGCCGTACTGGAACGTGCCGCCGAAGCTCGGCAACCGGCCGTCGCCGGCGGCCAGGGTGTCGAGGTACAGGAGCGCGCAGGCCTTGCCCCAGATGCGGGCGTAGCTCGCCGTCTGGCCGCGCTTGGCACTGTTCTTGTAGCCCTCGCCGACCAGCACCTGGTCGAGCTCGAACAGCTGGGCGATCTGCTGGCGGCTGGCGATGCCGGCGTCGCCGGAGTTGCCCTGCACCGCCTTGATGATCTTGGGATGACTGGCGAGCTTGGTGAAGGCGGCGCGGCCGATCACCATCGTGTTCGGCCGGATCAGCGGCGTGTCGAGCCCGATGTTGATGTCGTCGATCGGGTCCGAGGCCGCCTGGTCGTAGGCGTTCCACTGGTCGTTGCCGGACAGCGACGTCGCGTTCGCCGCCGGGTAGGACCCGGAGGCGAAGATCAGAGCGGCGACGCGGATCTCGCGGTCGAGGGCGATCAGGCCGGCGATGCTCTGCACGGCGAAGGCCTCGGGATCGTGCCCCTCCGGCGCGTTCTGCAGGTCGTCGTAGGGGATCGGGTCGTCGAGGGCGTAGTCGACCACGGCGCCGGTCTGCTCGCTCGCCGTGAACTCGATCTCGCTCGGCCGGCCGCGGCGGCCGACCTCGGTCTTGGGCACCGTGAACTGCTCGGCCTTGGTCCAGACGTTGTACTTGAACGTCTTGCGCGGCAGCTCGGGCGTGATGCGCGGCAGCACCTGGTCGGCGATCAGCGCCTTGTTGCGGTACTGGATGGCGATGCCGGTGAGGACCGGATCGACCGGAAAGGGAGCCGTGGACATGGGGAGCTGGCCTCCGTTGGAGAGAGGGGGTTAGGGAAGAAGCGGCGGGCCGGGCGATCAGCCCTGCTGCATGCTCGGCGCGATCAGCACCTCGGTGATGTCGCCGGACGCCGCGGCCCGCAGGGCGCGGCCGATGACGTAGTTGTTGACGCCGGCCGACGGCGCCGGGGCGACGCCCTGCCCGCTCGAGTCGGCGGTCACCGGCGTGCCGCGGGCGACGGTGCCGCCCATCTTCACGTCGGCGACGCCGTCGATGCAGACGTCGACGCGCTCCCCCGACTTCGCCCCGCCGGGTTGCACGCAGACGCCGATGATGGCGTCGGTCGCGGCCGCGGCCTGCACGACGGTGTCGTCGGCCGAGAACTTCACCAGCGTGTAAGCCGCGATGTCGGCGCCGGCGGTGTAGGTCTTCACGAGATCGAGGTTCATGGAACTCTCCGTTCGAGAGGGATGACTGCGCCGGCTCAGCCGGCCGCGCGGGCGCGGACGCGGGAGCCGGCCTGGGCCAGCGAGATCACCTCGCCGCGCTCCTCCGCTGCCTTCATCTCGGCGGCGATCGCGGTGGCCGCGTCCTTGGCCGTCATGGTCTGCGAGCCGCCACCGGCCGGCGTGGCGCCGGCGCCGGTCTTGGGCGGCTCGTCGGCCTTGAGCGCCGCCAGCGCCCGCGGGCCCTGGGCCCGCAGCTCGCCCAGGATGCGCGCGCCGGCCTGGTCGGGCGTGGTCTTGCCGTCGGCCACCAGCTCGGCCACCAGCTTCTCGGTGCCGGCCACCTGGTGCGCCTGGATGCCGAGGATGCGGCCGCGCTCGGCGGTGGCGCCCTCGAGCAGGCCGGCGGCCTTGCCCTCGGCCTGGCCGACCTCGCGGCCCGCCGTCTCGCCTTCGGCGCGGGCCGCGGTCGCGGCGTCCTTCTCGAGCTGGGCGACCAGCTCGGGGAACGCCGCCTCGAGGTCGGATACGGTCTTGATCTCCATGGTCTTCTCCGATGACGCCGCCGCCGCGGCTCGGGGGACGAACAGTCGAACCGGACCGCCGGCGGACGATCCGGTCGAAACGAGCGAGGCCAGCACGGCCTCGAAGCTGGACACGCCGTCGGCCATGCCGGCGGCCACGGCATCGCTGCCGACCAGCACGCCGCCGCGGCCGAAGTCGGCGACGACGGTCTCGGGGCTGACCCCGCGCTGCAGCGCGACGGCGTTGACGAACTCGCTGGCCAGGCGGTCGACCAGCGCCTGGGCCTGCGCCCGGCCTTCGTCGGTGGTCGGGTCGCGCCGCTTGTCGGGCGACACCGACGACACGATCTCGACGGTGCGGATGCCGGCCTTCTCCTCGGCCGCCCGCGCGTCGCGCACGGTCCGCACCACGCCGATCGAACCCAGCATCGCGGTCGGATCGACGAACACCTTCGCGGCCGCCGAGGCAATCCAGTAGGCGCCCGAGGCCGCCATGTGCCCGACATAGGCCTGGACCGGCTTGCGGCCGCGTGCCGCCAGCACGGTGCCCGCCATCTCGGCGACGCCGTTGACGTCGCCGCCCGGCGAGTCGACCTGCAGGAGGATCGCCCGCACGCTGCGATCCTCGAGCGCAGCGCCGAAGTCGGCGGCTAGGCTTTGCATCGACGTGGCGCCCGACACCGCGGTGAACAGGTTGGCATAGCGGAACAGCGGACCGGTCACCGGCAGGATCGCCACGCCATCGCGGATCGTGGCGCGCGCCGTATTGTCGAGCGGCCGGTCGCGGCGCGCCGCCAGCGCCTCGAGGGCCGGGCCGTGCTCGCGCTGCGCGACCTCGAGCATGGCCCGCAGGTAGGTCTCGTCCATCGCCCAGGCGCCGGCGGCCAGCGCGTCGAGGACGCGCAAGGGAACGTGCTCGCTCACGCGGCCTCCTGCTGGTCGGGGTTCTGCGCCGGATCCTGCTGGTCGGCCGGCGCCGTGCTGGTGGTGCCGGGCGCGGTCGGCACGACGGTGCCGTCCTGCCGCCGCAGCCGCTCCTCGATGACGCGCTGGCGGTGCTTCTGGCGCCAGTCGCCGCCGGTCAGACGGGCGGTTTCCTCCTCGCGGGTCGAGAACTCCTCGTCGACCCTGAGCTTGGCGGCCTGCGCTTCCTTGAGCTCGTCGATCTGACCCGGCGACGGGCCGATCCACTCGCAGGCCGACCAGGCGCGGAAGCGGCCGTAGTCGCCGAACACGTCGGGCACGCGGCCGAGCGCCGAGGCCTCGATCAGCCAGCGCTCGTAGTACGGCTGGCAGAACGAGGCGGCGAGCCAGGCCCGCCGCATGCGGAACATCTTCCAGGCCTCGAGCAGCGCCGCGCGCGCCGCCGAGTAGCTGGCGGTGAAGTGCTTCACCAGCACCTCGTACGGCAGCTCCAGCGCCACGCCGACCTGGCGCAGCATCGCCAGCACGAACGGGTCGAACGCCTGGTTGGGCCGGTTCGGCATGAACGAGGCGATCTGCTGGCCCGCCGTCAGGTTGCCGGTCAGGCCGGGCTCGAAGTAGCGCAGCCGGTCGCTCACGCCGTCGCCGGCGTCGTCCGATCCGCCGACGTCGGCGCCGTCGCCGGCCTCGTCGGTGGTGGTGATCGCGAAGCACGCCGACAGCACCGCCGCCATGATCTCGGCCTCGGTGTAGCGCCCGAGATCCTTGAACAGGCCGATCACCGGGGCGAAGTACGGGACGCCGCGCGTCTGCCCCGGCCGCAGCCGGCGGAAGTGGTGGAACACCGCCCGGTTGCCGTTCTGCCCCCAGGCCGGCAGCCGCTCGTAGCGTAGCGAGGCCTGCAACGTCTCGCCGGGATGGCGGTCGGCAAACCAATACGCCACGGCCCGGCCGCGCGCGTCGATCTCGACGCCGGCGATCAGCTCGGCCCCGCCGGCCATGACCGTGCCATCGGTCTTGCCGGTCGGATTGCAGCAGCGGTCGGCCTCGATCAGCTGCACCGCGAGCTCATAGGGCGACGTGCCGCGCGCCTCGTACCGAGGCACCGAGAAGCAATCACCGGACAGGAGCTGCGAGCGCAGCGCCAGCTCCTGCAGGCCCCAGAAGGTCTGCTCGTACGTGTCGTCGGCCGTGATGGCGTCGGCCCACAGGTCGAACTCGAAGCCCAGGTCGAGCTCGATCTCGGCCGCGCGCTCCGCCGTCAGGCCGAGCCGCGCCGGATCCAGCCGCGCCATCGGGAAGATCCCCGTGCCGACCACGTTGGTGGTCACAGTGACCAGCGTCCCGGTGGCGAGCGGGCTGTTGCGCTCGAGGTCGCGGCTGCGGCCGCGCAGGGTCGGCAGCGACGGGATGGCGTCCGACCGCGGCCCGCCGGCCCGCGGCAGGAAGGTCATCAGCGAGCCGCGATGGCCGCCGCCGTCGTAGCCGCCGGCATAGGCCGTGAGGGTCGCGGCGCCGCCGGCGGCAGCCGCTGCCGCCTTCAAGGCCTTCTCGCGCTTGCGCTTGCTCACAGCGGCACCCCGCGGCTGATGCGGATGCCGCGCCGGCGGCCGCCGTTGGCCTGCGCCGCGGAGATCGCCCGGACCTTGGCCTGCCAGTAGTCGATCATCGTCGACAGGTGATCGGCGTTGGCCCGTGTGTACTCGCGCGACGAGCCGTCCACGGTGATCGTGTAGGCCTGGTTACGCGCCACGGCCTGCGAGCACTTCACCCAGGCCTCCAGGTTGGCCTGCGCCTGGGCGAGCGTGATGCCGTCGAGGGCAAAGCTGTCGGCCATGCTCGATCCTCAGACCCAGAGAGTTGAACTTCAGAGACGTCCGCTGAACCGGAACAGGTTGTTGCGTCGCCGCACCGGCAGCGCCGGCGCCGCCGGCTCTCCCGACACGATCTCGACCGCCGCTTTCGACGCCACCGCGAAGGTTGGCGGCCGCTCCCAGTCGATGCGCTCGCCGCCCAGCCGGATCCACGCCGCATGGCAGTACACCGCGAGGTCCCATGCCTCGTTGGCGACCTTGCGCTCGTTCTCCCAGTGCCCGTCCTCGTCCCGCGACTCCGCGCAGAGCTGCTCGAACAGCGCCGGCGGCAGATCGCGCGAGACGTGCAGCGCGCCCTCGATCCGTCGGCCCTTCGCCTTCAGCGCCTGGCGCAGCCGGTTCGCGACCGCATCCTTCAACAGGTCCGTCGCCAGCAGCCACAGGTCGACGCCGGCCCGGCTCAGCGGCCGCTTCGTCGTGCCGGCCTTGCGTTCGGCCGTGCGCGGATCCCACTGCGCCCGCCACACCCGAACGGGGTTCGCCGCCGGCGAGCCCTTCAGGAACATCACCCGACGCATCAGGTCCGGCCGGTGCCGGCGCAGCCAGCGCGCGAACGCATAGGCTTTCTCGGTCGAGCCGGCGCGGCCGCCGGTGTCGATCGCCACCATGGCGGGACGCAGCCCCCGCTCCGGCTCGCCGTCCAGCGGCAGCGCCCGGTCGAACACCGCGCCGACCAGGCTGCGCCAATGATGCGCCGCCCCGGCCGGGTCGCAGGCCTCGAGGTCGGCGCTCGACTCCGCGCCGCCCGAGCCCCGGCCCGTGGTCACCGCCGTGCCGTCGGCGCGCACCGCCACGATGCGCGTGTGGTCGACGATCGCCGCTTCCTCGGCCTTGCCGAAGGCGCTCCACATCACCTCGAAGCGATCGCTCTGCACGTCGATCGACGCCACCAGCAGCGGCGCCCAGGACGGCACGATGCCCGCCCGCAGGTCCGCGGCGCTGCGCGCCAGGTCCTCCGGCGACAGCGCGTTCCCGGCGTCGTGGCCCTCGTAGACCTCGCCGGCGTCGACGTTCCAGAAGGTCCGCAGCTCGCTGTCCGAGCCGGTCTTCTGCCGCACCTCCTCCGCCGCCAGGCGCTTGCGCACCAGCTCCTCGAGGGTGATGAACGGCGCCTGCGGCCCGAACAGCCGGTACGAGTCCACCGTCGTCGGACGCGGCTCTCCGCTTACCGTGCCGTCCTCGGCGATCGTCTCGCCGTCGGCCAGCCAGACGTGCCGCGCGAACAGCACGTGCCGGTCCTCCTCGCCGTGCGGCCGGCCGCAGGCCGGGCAGGCGAACAGCACCGGGATCCGCTCGTCGTCCGACTTCGCCCCCTCGGGATGCTGCAGATCCTGGACCCGCGTCACGAAGAAGTGCCCGCACTGCACGCACGGCCAGTACAGCAGCCGCCGCGTGCCCTTGTTGTAGAGCGCCAGCACGCCATGGGTCGTCACCGCCTCGTGCGGGCTCGAAGGCCTCGGCGTGCCCTTCACCTTCGCGCGCTTGGGCGAGCTGGTCACCAGGGTCTTGCGCCGCGGCCCGAACGTCTGGCTGCGCTTGTGGTACAGCGCGACCGGGTCGCCCTCCTCGTCGACGTCGTCGTCCATCGAGTCGCGCTCGTCGAGCCAGTTGCGCGGCACCGGCTTGGACGAGGCGTTCGCCGAGGTCGGCCAGGAGAGGTTCACCATGCACTGGTCGAAGACGCTGATGAACTTCGACTCTGCCCGCAGCCGGCTGCCCAGTTCCGGGCTCGCCGCGACCATGCGCCCGAGCCGGCGCTCGGAGAAGTCCTCGGCCTGCTGCTTCTCCGGCAGCACGATCTGGAAGTCCGCCGGATCGACCCGCACCGAGTGCAGGCAGAAGTTCAGGCCCAGCTCGGTCTTGCCCGACTGCGCCGGCGCGACGAACACCACGGTGTCGTAACGCAGGTCGGTGAGCGCCCGCATCGGGCCGACCAGCGGTGGCGCGAGCGCGTGGCGCCACGGGCCCGAATAGCCCTGCGGGTTGTGCAGCACCCGGTACAGCTCGGCCGCCTGCGCGACGTCGATGTCCGGCGGCGGCAGGAGGATGTCGGCGACTTCCGCCCTCGCCTCGCTGGCCTTGGCCAACGGACGGACACGGAAGCGCTCTGCGTCAAACGGCATGGTCCTTCGGGCGGAGGTCGGGATCCTTGATCTGGCCGTGCAGCGCGACCAGCGTTTCGCGCACCAGCCGATCCGCCTCCTTCTGCTGGTCGGGTGTGAGACCGGCCGACCGGGTCAGCGTCGCCGCCCAGCCCAGCATGTGCTGGCGGATGACGCCGAAGATCGCCGCGTAGTCGGCGCGCACGTCCTCGCGGCTGACGAGCTCGCCCTTCTGCTTGCCGACGATCAGGGCCAGGCGCTCGGCCTCGAGCGCCTCGCGGATGTCGCCGACGCCGTCCGGCGCCAGGCGCGCGCCGTCGAACATCTCGGCCTGAGCCAGGTCGATCCGCCGCCGCCGCTCGGCCTCGGCCTCACGCTCGCGGCTGTCCTCCTGCTCGCGCCAGGCCTTCACCGCCTCGAAGTCGAACTCGTACGGCACGCCGTTGCTGCCGCCGCTCCTCACCGGACAGCCCCGGCTCACCCAGGCATCGATCGTCGGCAGCGACACCCGGAACAGCCGCCCCAGCTCACCCTTGTTAACGATCAGCGGGTCGGCCATGTTGGGACATCAACCGGAACAACAACCGGTCCCCATTCCAGGGTGAAAAAAATCCAGACCTATCGGGGTCCGAACCGCTCGTCTGGGGGGCCGGCCGGGAAGGACCCGCGACCTGCGAGGGGGTCGCAGTCGCGGTCGCATCGGACCTGCGACGCGGTCGCAACCTCGGATGGGGCGGCCTGCCCGGAGGGGCTTTGCTGTGCCGGCCGCCCCTGCTCCGGGGGTATCCCGGTCAGTCGCAGCCGAGGTGGTCGAGGATGACGAGCCAGCCGGGTGCGAGCGGCAGGCCGTCGCGGTAGGCAAGCTCGAGAGAGGTGGCCCTGGTCGCCTGCGGTGGTGGGATGACCAAGGCACAGACCCGAGGCAGCTTGACCGGGTCAGACTGTCCGAGCCACGTGGCGAGGCCGACCAGCAACAGGGCGAGAGGCAGGATGACGGCGGGCATGGACCCGAGCATCCCTGCGGCCCGTTGCTACCGTTCCTCGCGGATCGTGAAGATACGTTGCGGCAACAAAAAACCCGCGAGGGCGACCCTGCGGGTGGTTGTGGGTGCGAGACGGCCACCACTTGCACAAAACATACGGCGAAACTGTCCAGCCTGTCCAGACCGTTTATTGCTTTCTGCGCCCAGCGGTCATCCAGGCCTCGCGAGTGCCGGCGTCGATGGGCTGACCCGCACGGTTCCACTCGTCAGCCATCGTGCTGGTGATGGTCCGGTAGCGCTTGCTGACAGTCGTCTTGTTCACGCCCTTCCCCATGCCGATGCCCCGCGCCTGCAGCCGCTTCAGCCCAGTCGAGATCTCGCGCAGGGAGAGGCCGCTCATGAAGCCGAGGAGGATCGCCTGGTCGTCCTCACCCCAGCAGAACAGGCGGGCCAGGGTCCAGTCGATGCGGTCGAGCACATCGGTGCCGAGCGGACGACGCACGGCGCCGGGCTCCTGCGGCTGCAGCTGGCCGAGCACGGACCGATAGCGGGCCGGCCAGGCGATGGTCGGCAGCTCGCGCAGGGCGCCGTACACGTGGACCAGGCAGCAGTGCACCAGGTCGGCCGTCCATTCGGTCGGCAGCGGCCCGAGCGCGGTGAGCGCCGCTGCCGGCTCGTCGTCGACCACCGCCGTCGGCACGATCACGCGGCGGTCGAACACCGTACGCCGTTCGGTGACCAGCACGGCGTGCTTGCCGTCGGTCCGCGGCGCCCAGGGAATCGTCACCACGGCGGGCGGTTCGGCGGGGTGGGACAAACCATTTTGACTGTCCCACGTCTGTCCCATCGTTTGTCCCACCTTAACCATTTGATATTCCTTTATAATATTCAAAATGGGACAATGGGACAGAGAGAGAGGCATCTCCTATACGCGCGCGCGCGCGCATCACGTACATCTCCCTATATTCTGTCCCATCGTCCCATTTTGGCCTCGGAGGCCTATTTTTCTGGGGTTTTCGCTGGGACAAACGATGGGACAAACGTGGGACAGCGGTGGGACAAACCATCAGACGCCCTCCTCCTGTTTCGACGGGAGGAAAATCGGCGGTATCAGCACGTAGCGTGTCTGGGTTCCGCCGATGCGCGTGTGACCGTCGGACTTTACTGCGGTCCATACCTGCTCGCCAATCGTCTTCCTCAACTCACGAAGGATCTGCCGGCGCCGCTTGCCCTGGTAGTGTGGGTATTTGGTCAGCAACTCGTCGAGGCCGGGGTGGTTGTTGGCGATCGCGAGCCACGCCTCGTCGTGGGACTCGCCCGGGTTGCGCATCAGCATCAAGCCATAGGGCAACAAGGAGCGACGCCAACTGTCGCCCTCCGGCTCGCGCGCCATGGCGATCGCCTGGCCGATCGTCACGCGCTCGCCGACGACCCACTTGTCCAGCACCAGCCCGAAGATCGTCTGCAGGAGCATCGTCGGCTCATCGTCGCCATCCTCGGCCTCGGCGAGCGACATGATGAATGGGCGGAACCGCTCGAGCTGCTCGCGGTCGCGCTCCGCATCGAGCGGTTCGTCCGAGGTCATGGTCGAAAAGCCGGCGATCAGATGACCGACTTGGTCGGCGTCGCGTGGCTGGCCGCCCATGGCCAACAGGGCCTTGCGGACCTCACGCAGGTTCTGCCGCAGCAGGTCCCAGCGCTCGATCGCCCGTGCCCTCAGCGCCGGCGACAGCTCGGCCGCTGCCTTCAGGAAGCTGGCGATGACATCTGGGGGCGCGGGGGGCCGATCGTGCCGGCTGATGAAGGGCCGAACCGACAGGAGCGTGATGCGCGATCGATCCTGCGGCCGCCATTCGTCGCTGACCGTCGCGGCCATCGTCACCGTGCCGTGCACGTCGAGCTTGCGCGTTCGGCCGCTCGAGGAGCCGCGGCCGCCCTCGGCGCCGTCGTCGCTCATGAGGCGCAGCAACTCGAAAAGGCGATTGATGCGCGCGCTCTCGGAGTCGCTTTCCATCTCGTCCAGCAGGAACGCCATGCCCGTGCCGGAGTAGCGCTGCTCGATGAACGCCTTGGTGTAGGTCTGCAGCAGCGGATGCGCGGCGCCGCCCAACAGCGCCCGGGCGTAACGCAGCAAGGACGACTTGCCCGATCCGAAGGGCGCCTGGACGAACACGTGCGGCAGCCAGTCCAACGCCGCGCAGAGCATGCTGCAGTAGAGCGAGCCCTGGAACAGGTCGCGATCCTCCGGCGTCTCCCATGCCCATTCGTCGAGGTGCGCCGTGATCATCCTGCCATCGCCGGCGGAGGCCGGCCGCCAGGTGAATCGGCCGCGATCGTCGAAGACGTGCGCCGGCGCCTGGCAGGACGGGCCGATCACGAACAGCGCATCGCCGATGCGCGCCCCGGGCTGATAGACCTCGCCATCGAAGAAGATGCGGTCGCCTGCGTGCACGAGGGGGCGGCCGTCCGGCCCCCGCCAGGTGCCGACGCCCCGCGTCGCGTGGCCGCCATCGTAAAGTCCGGCGACCCCGCACATCTCCATCAGGCGATTGGCGCACCGCTCGCGTTGGATCCGGCCGACCAGCTCGCGCTTCTCGATGCTCCACTTGCGGAAGTGGCGCGCTGGCCAATCCATGCGTCCCGAGAACAGGTCCGACAGGCCACCGATCGAGTGCAGATCGCGCGCCGTGAAGGCACGCCGCTCGCCGAAGCGCGTCACGAACACGTAGCCGCCCTCGACCTGACCGAGGGGCACGATCGGGCACGGATCTGGCCGACCCTGCCAGTACCAGTCCTTGTCGATCCTCGAGTACCAGCTCGGGTACGGCCAGTCGTCCGGTGGGCCCGCCTTGCCGTCTTCGCGGGGCTCCGGATCGTCGAGCTCGACGGCCCAGTCCTCGACCTCGTCGTGATCGTCTCTCGCCATGCGCTGGGCTCAGTTCCGACGGCGGTGAAGGTCGCGGTCGAACTTGCCGCTGCGGATCTCGCGCGCTCGCTTCTCGGCCGCCAGAGGCAGGAACTGGACGAGCTGAAGGACCGCCGACCGGCGCGCTTCGTCGGGCAGCAGCGCGACGACGACCGCGGCGGCGCCGACGCAGGCGGCCGTGGCACTGGCGATGGCGCGCGGCGTCGGGGCTGCGACCATGGGGAACACGTGCGCGAGGATCGTGTCGCGCAGCTGGATCTGCTCTTCCTCCGTCATGCCGCCCTCCGGCGGGCCGCCGCGGCGAAGCGGCGCCGCAGGATGGCCTCGAGGGCCTGCTCGATCCGGCCGCCGTTGGAGGCGCGCTCGACGTGGGCCTTGCCGATCTCGGCCGGCAGGTCGAAGTCGGCGACCACGGCGACGGCGGTCTCTTCGTCGAAGTCGATGGCGCCGGCGACGATGCGGGTGAGTGCCGCGATGGTTGCCGAGCGGAAGACGTCGGGCGTGTCGGGCTGCGCCCGGGCCAGCACGCGAAGCGCCGTGCCGAGGGCATCGTCGCCGAGCGGCAGCAGCTTCTCGAGCGTGTAGGTCGCCATCGTCGTGAGCGGCGGCACGGGGCGCGCGACCGGGCCGCGCGCGATCTCGACGCCAGCGGCCTCGCACAGCCGCACGATGCGCACGGCCCATGCCTCGCCGGCCGCATGCGCGGCCCAGAACTTGTGGATGCGCATGACCTGGATGCGCGCCGAGTTGGCCGAAATGAACACCGTGGCCTGGGTCGCGACGTCGGGCGCCTCGATCACGTAGCACGGCAGCGACTCGACCAGCGGATGCTTCTTCGCCGCCTCGTAGCGGTGCTGGCCGTCGATCACCGCATAGCCGGTGTCGGTGCGCGCCACGATGATCGGCTGGTAGTGCAGCCAGGAGAAGTTGCGCACGATCGCCCGGACGTGCTTCTCGTTCTTCTCGCCCATCACGCGCTGGTATCGACGGTCGACGACCAGGTCGCCGACGTCGATCCACTGCAGCGCCGGCGCCTGGCCGAGATCCTGCGAGGCGTCCTGGGTGCGCTTGGCCTTCCGCTTGGTCACGGGTGCTTCCTCCTGGCGCGTTGCGCCCACCGCCGGCGGGTCGGGAACTGGCGCCGTCTCTCCGGCTGTCGCACCACTCCCTATGGCCACCACGGCCCCGGCAGGTGTCGCGTCGGGTCTGGTCGTGTCGATGGCCGCCAGTCTCGCCTCGGCCTGCGGCCCGTCGACGGGCACCGGCGGCGCGGGCACCTCGAGTGACCACTGTTTGGCCAGGCGGCGCAGCTCGGCGTCACCTCCCGCAATCCGCTGCAGCACGCTCAGCGGTGCGCCCTTGCGCAGCTGATACCGCAGCGAGGTGACGACGATCGGCTCCCTGGACGGCCGCTCGAGCGACTCCGTCGAGACGATGCTGGGTGGGGCCAGGCCGTAGCTCACGCTCCCCTCCCCGCCGCCCGGCAGCGCTCGACCAGCAGGTCGTTGAAGTCGCCCTTCTCGGCGGCGATCGCCGGGATCTTCACGGCGACCTTGCGGCCGGCGCCGAAGGCCTTGGCGCCGGCCAGGGCGAACTTCTCGCCCCACCTTCCCTTGCCGCCCTTGTCGGCGGCGTAAATGAAATCCGAGCAGGCGAAGGGCGGCTCGACCTGGCCCATGCGGCCGGAGTTGACGAAGGCGAGCCCGGCGCGGCGCCACAGCTGCATCGCCGACAGGCTGGTCTCGATCCCCTCGCCGCCCACCATGCTCGCCGCCGGCGGCGCGAGCGGGATGAAGCCGGGACCGAACGGTCCGACCACCAGCCGCGCCCTGTCGATCGGCGCCTTGACCCAGCCGCCGTCGGGCCGCTGGGCCAGGTAGGTCCGGTGCACGGTCAGCAGCGCGCCGTCGGCGCCTCGGATCGCGGCCAGCATCGCCGGGTAGGCGCGCCGCTCGAACGCGTGCCAGCACTGCGGGTCGTAGCGCAGCGAGTCCGGCCAGCCGGCCGGGCCGAGCGCCTCGTCCGTCGACAGATAGCCCGCCGGCGGCAGCAGGCAGCGGCCGCGCAGGTAGAGATCGACCGGGTCGCCCGGCTCCAGCGGCCGCGCCTGGGCCCACAGCCGCCGCGCGCGCTCCACCTTGGGATCGACGACGTTGGGCGGGGGCGCGGCCGCCGGTCGCGGCGGCATCGGTGCCGCGGGCTGCAGATGGCGCAGCCCGTTCTCGCTCTCGAGCAGCTCGACCGCTTCCTTGAAGCCGAGCCCCTGCAGGCGCATCACGAAGCCGATCACGTCGCCGCCTTCGTTGCAGCCGAAGCACTTCCAGAACGGCACGCGGACCCTGGTGCCGCCGCGCGGGTAGACCGTGAAGGACGGCGTCTTCTCGTCGTGGAACGGACACCGGCCCTGCAGCGACAGGCCGGCGCGCTTCAGGCGCACCACCCGCTCGACGACGGCGAGCAGCGACACGCGCTCGAGGACGGCGTTCTTGCGCTGGGCCCAGCCCTGATCATCGAAGCGCCGCGCGGAGACGTCCGTCCTCACGTCGGCTCCTCCGGTCGTGGCGAGCCGACCAGGCGCGCGCTGATGATGCCGCGGTCGCACAGCTCGGCGAGGTCCCGCGCGATGGTCCCGCGCGAGACGCCGAAGCATTCGGCCAGCCGCGCGTACCCCGGCAGCACGAACCCCGCCTCATCGCATTCGTCGGCGATCTGCTGCAGTGCGATGCGCCGCTCGACCATGCTCAGGCCGGCGATCGGCTCGCCGAGATCGAACCGCGGCGCAGCCGCCGCCCGCCCGCAGCCGGAGCCGTCGAGGTCCCACCATTCGTTCAGCACACGCCACGCCCGACGCCCGCCGGCGATGCGCTCGCACAGGCTGCGCGGCGCGTGGCGGCCATGATAGCGGCGCAGGGTGCGCACGATCTCGGGCACGTAGGAGGCGCTCGCGGTCACCGGTTGTCCTCCGGCACCGGCGCCGGCGGCGCATCGAAGACGCAGTCGACGAGCAGGTGCGCCATGACACGGTCGCCCCCGGCCCGCCGCCACGCCGCGATCGCGCGCTCGAGCAGCTCGGCGCGCGGCGGCGGGGAGAGGTCCTGGGGCTCCGACATCGGCGGCCGTCAGCTTTCCGGCCGGTCCAGGGTGGCCAGCACGCGGGCGCGCAGGGCGAGCAGCGCCTGCACGGCGTCGTCGACCTCGGGCAGCGAGGCGCGCGCCTCGGCCGCCGTGAACGTGCCGTCGGCCAGCTGGGCGACCAGGCAGGCCATCGCCTCGCCGTGCTCGCGCATCGCCTCGGCCGTCAGCGCGCCCCAGTCGGCACCGTCCGCCGCCGGCCCCGGCAGGAAGCCGCCGCCGGCCAGCGCCGACAGGTACTCGGCCGCCGCCGTGCACTGGGCATCGGTCAGCGCCGCGACCCGCGCGAAGCTGATCTCCTCCGGGCTCTGCGGGTCGGCGTAGGCGTAGACCTGGCTCTGGCCGAGGCCGAGCCGCACCATCACGCGCTGAACCCCGCCGGCCTGGGCGAACAGGTCACCGAGGCAGGCCTTGGGCGTGCCGGCGGCGCGCGGCTTGACGGGGGTGAAGGTGCGGCGTGTCATGGCGCCCTCGCCGTCAGAAGCGACGCCAGCACGTCCGCAGTGGCTTGATCGACCTCGATGTCACGCTCGAAGCCTTCGAGCACCAGCCGGAGCCTCTTGCCCTGGCTGGACGGGTGTACCTCGAGAATGTTGTCTCCCAACCTCTCGCGCATCGGGTTGGCACCGCTGGATACCCAGATATCCTGAGGAGGAAGCTGCCTCATGACAGGAGGGAGCCGGCTCATGGCGCACCCTCAGCCTTGGCGATCGTCGCGGACGTTTTTGCAGCTCTCGATTGGATCAGAGCGTGCCGTCGCTTGGTGGCGCTCATGGCCCGATACACCGCGATTGCCACATCACGGACGGCAAAGAGATCCGACAGGCCGCCGATCCGGAGCAAGACGGCATCCTCGCCAGCCTCGATCATCTCCGGCGTGACCTCGATCTCGTCGGCATTGGCATCGCTCATTGGCGCCTCCGGAAACCGCGCCCGACGTTCCTGATGCTGGACGCCGGCGGCACGCCCAGATCGTCGACCATGACGTCCACGATCCGCGGGCCGCTCGACACCGGCGCCGAGAACTCGATCGACGTGGGGTGCACCAGGCGGGCGCCGCCCCAAAGCGCCTCATGGGCGCGCCTCACGGCCTCCTCGAACCGGCGCAGGTGCTCGCCGAATGCCGGGGTCGCCATCACGCCGCCTTTTCCGTTGAGGTGGCGGCGGGAGCGGCGGCGGCCTCGCGCTGACTCGCGATGTAGGCGCGCACGCGGTCGACCGTCGCAACGGTGATTCCCTTACCGGCGCGGAGACGAGCCACGAACTTGCCATCTCTTACGGCGTTCTTGCCGAATGTCGTTGGAGGCATGCCCGTCTTGGTCAGGAAACCTTCAACCTCGGCCAACAGATCAGAAATGATCGACATGAGGCTAGCGTAGATTGGGATTTCTCCCAGAGTCAATGGGCAACTTCCCATTGGGACCGGCGACCGCCACCGAGGAACGTCCGGCCATGTCCTCTGCACTGGTGCGTCAGATCAATCGACGCATGACCATCCTCCATCTCGACCGCGCTTCACTGTCCCGGAAGGCCGGGCTGAACGAGACATGGGTTCGTGACGTCGTGGAGGGACGCGTGCGCAGCCCCCGAGCCGACTCGCTACGGAAGATTGCCAAAGCCCTCGGCTGCACGGTTGCAGATCTCATGGAGGACAAGCCCTCCATTGCGGCCCAAAGGTCGACCGGAGGCGTAGTCGCCATTCCCGAGCTGGACGTGCACGTCGCTTCTGGTTTGGGCGTGGGTGAGGAGGGCACCGTAATGGAGGCGCATGAAGCCGCCGCTATGGTCGGGCAACACACCTACCCCCTTGAAAGCTTTCGAGAAGCGTTCGCCATAAGTCCGGCTCGTGTAAGGATCATTCCTGTAAAAGGCAATTCCATGGAGCCCGAGCTTTGGTCGGGACAGCGGGTTATGGTGGATATTGAGGACAAAGTCCCCTCGCCCCCCGGCATATTTGTCGTGTGGGACGGCCTCGGGTTAGTTTTGAAATACGTCGAGGTGATACCCAATAGCGAACCTCTGCGTGTGAGGATTGCTAGTGCTCACCCTGCTTTCAAGCCCTACGAACGCAACCTCGACGAGGCCCACATAAATGGCCGTGTCATCGGTGTTTGGAAGCGAACGTGATGTTGGTCAGTATAGGCGCTCAACGACCCTTCCGTCGGCACTGACGATTGCAGCGCATCGGAGAACGATCACGTTGTCGGCATGGTAGATATAGCGGGCCTCCGCCGGTGCTTGAAGGGTCGCCCTCAAGTGTTGTGTACTCTCAAACGAGGAACCAGTAGGCTCGCCGCTGACCCACAATAAATGCTGGGCGTCCAGGTTGTAGGTAGAGGGCGTCCGAGACACGATGCTTTGCGCTGTTGCAGCAGCGAAGTTCAGCGACCTCATAATCTTATCTACAGGGCCCGAAGCCTTAGGATTACCGGAATACCCCTGTGCAACGGCTATTCCGGTGACCATCGCTTCTCTGCTTTCGACTTCCGTTTGCACGCCAAACGCGGTCACGCCGATCCATGTTCCTTTTGATCGATAACGATACGCAACTGGCACAAAATATACCATTTCCGGATCGGGGCTGCGCGTAGCCAAGGTCTCCACACCACCCAGCGCAGAACTCGCCATCGTGGCTGCCTCCTGACCCGTTCTCGGCACAGCTTGTTCTCCAACCCTGGGGCAAGGTGCCGTGGCAATGTTGACGGCGATGAGCTGCTCGATGTGCTCCTGCCACACTTCGAGCGGCATGCGCTTCGACACGCTGGGATCCTTCTGCATTCGCTCGTTGTAGTAGGCCAACACCGGATTGTTGGCCACGAGATGCGGTGGAAGTTGCGGCGGCGGCGCGGCGCATCCAGCGGCGAGACCGCCTAGCCAAATCGGCATCTTCCACTTCACGTCGTCCTCCCCGGTCCGGTCATTCGTCAGGGTCTGTCGCTGGAGGCGACGGAGCGAATGGGGTGATTCCCATTGACTGTTGGGAATTTTCCCAGTTTACTGCACTCGCCAGCCCGATGCCCGGGCAGCCGGCGACGCGCCCCGTACCTCACACCCACTTACCCCTCGGGTCGCGTCGCCGCTCCTCCTCCTCCGGAGCGGCCCATGCCCGACACCGTCCACCCCGACCCCGAACGCCGTTCGCCGTGCATCCCGCCGGCGGTGCGCCCAACCGGCCTCCCGATCCTCTTCACCGAGCGCCTGACGCTCCACGAGCGCGACGAGCTGCGCGCCCTGCGCCGGCGGCTGCTCCTCGCCGCTCAGGGCATCGTCGACATCATCGACACCAACCGGGTCGACCGCGCCCTCGACGGCTGCAGACGATCGCCGGCGCGCTCGACGGCGAAGCGCTGCGCCTGGCCGCCCAGCTCGGGCGCAACCGGTGAGCCGGCGGCCGGCTCGCGCCCTGCCGGCTCGCTCAGGGAACGAGTCGCCCGGACCGTGCGCAGCGTAGGCCAGGTGGGGCCGCCGGGCCGTACGCGAGCTCCGCTTTGCATTCCAGGCACACCCGCACCCGCCGCGCACCCGGACGCTGGCCTTTCTGCTGGAGAATACGGGCCTGACGATTGGCATAGCACTGGGGGCAAAAGTGCTGGCCCAGATCGGCGTGCTTTTCCGCAGGCTTCAGCACGTACACCGTCACTCCCGGTTCGTGCACCTGCGGCTGGTAGCGCTTCTTCTCACGTTCCCAACGTTCAAAGCTCACGATCTTTGCTTCCGCCTCGTCTTTCGCGCGGGCAACCGCCGCATATTCCTGCTGCATGGCAAAGATCTCGCGCTGAAGCTCGAGGGACGCCTCGAGCCGCACACGCTCGTCGTGCATCTGCGCCAGCGCCTTCGCGCTGTTAAGGATCGCGTTGAAGCCCTGCAGGCGTGCGTAGATCTCGCCGACCACCATCGCTCGCCCTCGTCGTTACACGCCGATGCTGCGGAGCGGCCGACGCCAGGTCAATCGGAGATCCGGCAATGATCCGCCGCCCCGCCCTCACCCTCGCCGGCGGCGACGTGCGGCTGCTGCGGCGCAAGCCCGACGGCCGCGTCGTCGCCGTCTACCTGGACCGCGAGGGCCGGCCGACCGCGCACACCCGCATTGCCTGGCCGCACGAGCTGCGCGGCGTGGGCTGGCACCTGGGCGAGATCAAGAAACTGGCCGCGACCCTGCCCGTCGAGGGCGCGGCCGCCGGCCCGACCGAACCGGCGCCCGCGCGGCCGCTGCTGTTCGCGCATCACGTCGCCGCGCACCTCGAGGACTGATTCCGCATGACCGACGCCGCCTACACCCCTGACGCCGTCGCGCCGCACGTGCCCCTCACCGAGATCGAGGTCCAGCGGCTCAGCGTCTGGCTGCAGCGCACGCCACTGCCGGCGTGGCGCGAGTTCACCCCGGCGCTGGCCTCGACGCCGCCGGAGACGATCGCACGCCTGATCGCCGAGTGGCGGGCCCAGCGCCAGATCGTCGACCTGGTCGGCGAGTTCGCGGCCGATCTCGGCCAGCTGATCCGGCGGATGGACAGCCCGCGATGAGCGCCGCCGTGATGCTCTGCCCAAGCGCGCTCCTCGAGGAGCTGGTGGCAGCGTTGCGCCGACACGACGCCAGCGAAACGCGCTACTGGATCGCGCAGTGGTCGGCCACCGACCGGCGCGAGGCCTGGGGAGAACGTGCAACGGGCCGGCCAAGACAGTCCATGCCGCCCTTCGGCGAGTGCTGCGACCTGACCGAATGGCTGATCTTGGAATGCAGCCATTTCACCGGCGAGGGCCGGTTCGAGCATGCCCTCTGCCTGATCGAGCGTTATCGCCACCCTCCCGACGACAAGGACCCGACATGAAGTTCACGATGGAACGCAACGCCCTGCTCGAGGCGCTGGCGCTGGCCGGTCGCGTCGCCGCGCGCCGCAACACGATCCCCATCCTGAGCCACGCCCTGGTCGAGACCGGCCGCGGCGCGGTGCGCGTCACCGTGACCGACATGGACCGGCTGCTGACGGCCGAGGCCGAGGCCGTGTCGATCGACGGCAAGGGCGCGACGACGGTGAGCGCGCACCACCTGGCCGCCTTCGTGAAGGCGACGCCGGACGGCTGCCAGGTCGAGGCCGAGCTCAAGGGCGGCCGACTGGTGCTGCGGGCGGGACGGGCCAAGGCGTCGCTGCCGACGCTCGACCCCAAGGACTTTCCGGTCCGGACCGACGAAGCCTTCGACGTCTCGCTCAAGGTCAAGGCCTCGGCGCTGGCCCTGGCGCTCAAGCGGGTGGTGCACGCGCAGTCGAACGAGGAGACGCGCTACTACCTGAACGGCGTGTTCCTGCACCGGCAGGATGCCGGGCTGCGGCTGGTGGCGACCGACGGTCATCGCCTGGCCTGGGCCGCCCTGCCGATCGACGAGGCCGTGCCCGCCGAGCTGCCCGGCGTGATCATCCCGCGCGCGGCCGTTGCGGACCTGCAGGCCTTCGCCGCCGGCGGCGACCAGGTCCTCGAGATCCACGTGTCGGCATCTCGGGTCCGGGTCACGTTCGGCGCCGTCGACTACGGCACCAAGCTGGTCGACGGCACCTTCCCCGACTATCACCGCGTGATCCCCACCGAGTTCGAGAGCGGGTTCGAGGCCGGACGCGCCGAGTTCCAGAGCGCGCTGGCGCGCTGCGCCACCCTGGCGGACGTCGAGGGCAAGGGCCGCGCCATCAAGCTGACCTGCGAGCAGGGCGTCGTGCGCCTCGAGGGCAAGGCCAGCGACGACGGCGACGTCGAGGACGAGCTCGACGCGCGGCTGCACGGCAAGCCGGCCGTGACCGGGTTCAACAGCACCTACATGGCCGAGGCACTGGCGGCGCTGGCCGGGCCGAGCCTGGAGCTCGAGATCTCGACCGGCGGGCCGATGGCGCTGCGCGATCCCGCCGATCGCGACGCGCACCTGCAGATCGTCATGGCGATGAGGGTATGACGATGGCCGGACCCTACCTGTTCGAGCTCGACGGCACCCCGACCGAGCTGGGCCTGACGATGCTGATCGAGATGCGGCGCAAGGCGCGCGCGCACTGCCCGGTGCCCGAGCCGCCGCCGATCGTGCCGGCCGGCCTGGCGCCGTTCATGACGCTGCCGGGCCGGCCGGAGGGGCGCACGCTCACGCGGGCCCGCATGGCCCAGGAGATCGCCCGGGCGATGTCGGCCGACGGGCGGGTGACCCGCGAGGATCTCGAGCGGGCGGGGTTCACGGCGGCCGAGATCCAGGAGCATTTCGACGAGGCCGCGCGGGTCGCCCGGGCGGCGAGGATGGTGACATGAACGACACCCCGATCGGCCTCGAGCAGCTCAAGGCGATGACGATCCTGGGAGAGGTGGCATGAGTGTGTCGATCGTTGCCCTCGCCATCGCGGCCGTGGTCGCGTTGGGGGCCTGGCTGGCGTGGGTCTGGAGCGTCATGTGGGGCTGGTTCGTGGTGCCGCTCGGCGCTCCGGCTCTATCGACCCTCCATGCCTTCGGGCTGCTCGCGATGTACGGGCTCCTGCGCGGCCCGCAGCGACCGACCCCCGAGGGCCTGGAAGGGCTGAAGATGCTGGGCTACGGGCTCTTGGAGAGCGTGGTCTGCCTGGCGCTCGGGTATGTCGTCCGGCAGCTGATGGGGCAGCCATGAAGGATGGTGCTGTGACGTCCGATCAGGGGACGCTGCTGTGAGCGCCGGCGACGTCGTGATCACGTCCGAGCTGGCGCGGCGGCTCGGCGCCCTGCTGGTCGAGCTGGGTGTCAGCCTCGAGGCCCGGGCCTTCGCCGAGCTGGCCCGTCGGCATGGCGTGGGACTGGTCGACATCGACCGCCATCGATCCCTGATCGACATGAGCGTCTACAGCGGGGCGCTGTACCGCGGCCGGCGCTGGCGGGCGATCGCCGAGGCGCGGCGGTGCCCGCGGTGCGAGGGAGAGGCGGAGACGGTCGAGAGGAGGCTGCCGTGAAGATGACGATCGAGAGCACGAAGCAGATCGTGACCATCGAGACGAGGGAAGGCGGTCGTGTTCCCGCCCGCGTCTGGCTTGGCGTCACCGACGGCGGTGTCGAGTGCCAGCTGCTGATCGCTCAGATCGCGGTGCACCGCGAGGCCGACAACTCCGCTTTCGAGCGCGAGCTGGACGAGCGGCCCCCGAAGCCAATGGAAGGCCAGCGCGCCTTCGACCCTCGGTTCTTTCTCGACTGAGACCCGCCAGGAGCCCGCCATGATCGCCGGGAAGCCCGATCGCCTTCTCACCCTGCCCGAGGCCGCCCAGCGCTTCCAATGGTCGGTGCGCTACTTGAAATCGCGGCTGGCGGCGCACAGCATCGCGCCGATCGGCCGCGGCCGCGCCGCCCGCCTCACCCTCAGGGATCTCGAGCTGCTGGAAGCCAAGGAACGCACGCCATGCCGCACAAGCTCCTCCGTCCCGGCGTCCGGGGGCCCTACTGGTACCTCCGAGGGACGGACGCCAGCGGCCGCTTTGAGGTCTCAACAGGCAAGGCGGCTCGCGCGGATGCTGAGGCTTGGGCAGACGACTACCTTCTCCGGCGGGCGCGTCTCCGCGTTCCCGGCGCCGGCGAAACGGTAGGCTTCAAGACGGCGGCTCAGCACTACAAGGCCTTCGCCAATCTCTCGAAGGCCGACGAGCGGCTGGTCGACCTGGTGGCCGAGTGGTTCGGGGACGGCACCGACTGTCGAACCATTGTCCAGGCCCACCTGATCGCCGCCGCCAACGAGCTGCTGCCCGGCCGGTCTGACGCCACCAAGAACCGGAAGGTCATTGGCCCCGGAGCCGCCGTGCTTCACTATGCCGCGAGCCAGAAGTGGTGCGAGTACCAGCGGCTGAAGAAGTTCTGGGTCAGCCGAAAGTCGAACCGGGAGCCGGCGCGAGACGAGGATCTCGCCCTCCTGATCGCGAATGTCGAGAAGCAACGAACCAACAAGCGCGGCCGGAAGCGCGACGTCAACGTCGCCCACAAGCGCCTGCTGCTGGCGATGCTGTACGAGACCGGCCTGCGGCTCGGCCACCTGCTGTCGATCGTCTGGCAAGACGTCGACCTGCAGGCCGGCCGGGTGCGCGTCCGGATCCCCAAGAGCGACGAGCTGGCGTCGGTGCCGATTTCACCGGTCGTGGTGACCATGCTGGCCAACCTGCCGACCAGGTTGGGCCGGGTGTTCCCCTGGCACACGAATCGGGGCGTGTACGGCTGGCTGAAGCCGCTCGCCGACAAGCTCGGCGTCACCTACACGCCGCACATGAGCCGGCACCGCCTGGCGACTGACGCCGGCGACGCTCAGATCCCGGACAAGAAGGCGGCCGAGCTGGGCGTCTGGAAAGACCCGCGGAGCCTGCACCGGTATCAGCACGTGCGGCCGGATGCGATCCCTGGGAGGGACGCGAGCGCGCTCCTCAGAGTGAAGCGCTAGCCGCGCCGTTCGCCGTCACGCGGCCTGCTTTTCCCGCCAGCCGTGGTTGCTGGCCTCGAAGACTTGCCGGTAGGCGTCGCCGTGAGCCTTCTCGTCGGCATCCTGCATTTCCTTGATCACGTTGAGCAGGAAGTCATCGCCGTTCGTGCGGGCGGCATAGGTGGTGCGCAGGGCGATGTCCTGAATCATCGTCAGGGCCTTCTCTCGCGCACGCTCCCACCGGATCACCGTTGCCCGGTCGACGCCAAGGATCTTGGCGAGGCCTTCCTGCGAGAGATTGAGCAGTACACGCAGGAAGCGCGCCTCCTGCCCACGCAGCCGGCGAGCGCCATTGATGATGCCTTTGGCAATGGCCTCGTGCAGTTCCTCGGCATGGAATATCCGGAAACCATTGCCATAGTCAGTCTGTACGGTCTCCACCCCGCCCGTCAGCCAGACGTCGTCCAGACCGCTCTGGACGTAATGGAACAGGTCATCCCTCTCCTTCATGACCCAAAGTCCTTCCACATCACAGTCCGGACGATCAAGGTCCGATCCTCCCGGACGATCACTGTGACGGCGCACGCTTCCCTACCGCCAGGCATGCGCGCCGCCATGATGGCCTGCCAGTGGCCACGTTCATTTTTGGTAGGCTCGCCGAACACCTGCCCGGTCTGCAAAATCCGGTAGATTGTAGGCGCGTCCACAAGTTCAACAGCCGATCTCTGGTCGACCCTTTCAAAGGCGTGCTCTGTAATGATCACGCGCTCGGTGTCTCTCGCCCACTCGCGAATGGTCCGCTCTGCCTCGTCTGAGCGAAGACTTTCCCAGCGCACAGGCCGTCTTATCGGTATCGGGTCGACCATCGGTGTTGCAAAATGCCACAAAGGCTCCAACGCCACAAGAGAACAGATGTTCCGTCGCATCGAGGGGGAGAATTGCGGGGCATTGCCGCTAAGCTGTTGTTCTGTTAGGAAACTGACCCGCTCTCTCAAGGCTGAAACACGGGTTCGAATCCCGTAGGGAGCGCCAACCGAAACCTCAATAAAATTAGTGCTTTTAGGCCCATATGGGCTTGTGCACAGCTTGTGGAAAAGTGACGCGAAACGGCACGAGCTGGCACCAAATTGCGCGAGTGCTGAGGGCAAACTGGGGGACAGGTTCCGTTATCGTTCCCCATGCTCACCGAAGGCAGCGCCGGGTGGTCCGGCCGCGAGAACATCTTCAGCCTGGAGAACAGCGGCCTGCCGCTCGGGGTCGAGTGCAAGGCCTGCCGCCACTGCGCCCTGGTGCCGCTCAAGCGCCTGCTGCGGCAGCGTGGCGTCCATCTCATGACCCAGCTGACGAGCTTGCGCCTGCGGTGCACGTGTGGGTCGCGCGGCTGGACGCCGACCGTCTTCAGGGGCGGCGACGACATCGAGGACTGGATAGGGCGATCCCTGGAGCCGACATTCTGACGGCGGCGCGAGGCGTTACACCGGATGTAAGACCTGACCCGATCGTCCGCAGCGCCGTGATCCACTACCGCCGCGCGCACGTCGTTGTCCACGCTGCTCCTGGTCTCAAGGGGAAGCCGCTAAGGTTGCAACAAGACAAGGCCCGCCTCCCGGCAGGCCTTTTGCTGTTACTCCCCCTCATGCGACCATCATCAGCGGGTCGTACGAACGTGTGGACCGACGGTCAGACGAACCACTCAGCCTTTACATCTTGCGGCGCGATGCCTTGCAGGTCGAGCTGGCCGCCCTGATACTTCAGGAGGGTGCCTCCATGCCCGTCGCTGACGGCATTGGCGATCATCTGATCCACCGTCATACCGAGCGGGGTATCGACACGGATCTTGTCGCCGGCGCTGTCGTCAAAGGCGATAGTGATATCATCCAGGGCCACGACGAATTCGGTAGTATTCGAGTAACCTGGATGTTGCGTTCCACCGCTAGCTTCCAACGTCACCTTGTCAATGCTATCGAAGCCCAGGAACTTGATAAACGTCCGTTCGACGCCGAGCGTGAAGGTCTGTGTCACCTTAAGTACGCCGTCGTCCCATCCTCGAACGGTTATCTGTTCATTGTCCCTAAACGGAGCCACCATATAGGCAGACTTCAGGGTGAAATCTGCCCCGGCAGTCCTGAAGGATCCGTTCCCACCAAAACTGTAGGCAACCGGTGAGCCCAATCCGAGGTTGAGGTACCCTTCCACAGCGGTTGTCGTGAATCCCATGTTCCAGTTTAAGCCGTCATAGCCATTCGGAACGGCGAAGGCTGAAAGGCTCCACAAGTCGTTGAAGTTGATGACGGTGTCGTGGGTTGGCGTGAAGTCCGTGATGACGTCCTTCCCGGTCGTCATGACGAAGACGTCGGCACCGTCCCCGCCGGTCATGGCGTTGTTGCCCTTGTCCCCTTTGAGCACGTCGTCGTGAGAGGAGCCGGCGATGTTCTCGATCGAGAACAGCGTGTCTCCCTGCGCATCCCCGCCGGAGCCACGGCCCGTCGTAAGGTCCACGGTCACGCCTGCATCCGACTTCGAGTAGTCGGCGGTATCGGTCCCCAGCCCGCCGATCAGGACATCCGCCCCCTTGCCGCCGATCAGGATGTCGTCGTTCACCCCGCCGATCAGCATGTCGTTGCCGGCGCCACCATCCAGGGTGGTCTTGGCGCCGAGCGCCACCAGGAGGTCGTCTTCATCGGTCCCGAGCAGCTTGTCGGTCCCGAACAGCTTGCCGAACTTGGTTGCCACTTCAGCCTCCGCGCTAGGCGACCACCTGTTCCAAAGGGGATAGCGGCGGTCGCGTTCGAGCGGAGGCTATGGGCTCGGGCGCAGTTCGCGCGACGGCTATTCGTGGAATTCCGCGGAAATCTGCGGAAAATGCAGAACAATGCAACCTTTAACTCTGGCCTGCCGCCATCCCAAGGCTGTTCGAGTCCTCGTCCCGCTCCAGGAAGTAGCGGTGGATGTCGAGCCGCAGGCCCAGCTTGTTGCCGGCCAGGTCGACCACCCCGAGCACGTTGCGCTTAAGGTCGGTGACCGGGTCGTAGCGATGCCGGGTCAGGATCTCCCAGCGGCCGACGTAGCGACGCCGATTATTGGTCCGCACGCCCTGCCGGCGTGAGCAACGCATGAAACACCCTCGCGCTCCCGCGAAGTACCTGTGCAACGCACCAAAGGTACCGTTCGTGTGTCCGAAGGGCATCACGCCCCGGTCCAACGAACGAGGAGAACAGTCATGAACAGGAACATCAACGAGCTGAAGCTGGACGAGATCAAGGACGTCAGCGGCGGCGTCACCTACGCCACGGCCACGGCCACGGCCGCGGTCACGGCCTCGGCGTACCCCACCAAGACCTACTCCGCCCCGACCTACAGCGCGTCGATCTACGACTCGACCCTCGCCGCGCCCGCGCCGAGCCCCTCGCTGCCCCCGTCGCTGCGGCTGGCCTAGCTCAATCGGGCCGGACGAGCACAGCAGAGGCCCGCCTCCCGGCGGGCCTTTTGCCGTTACGTCCCCTCATGCGACCACCAGCGGGTCGCATGAGCGTGTGGACCGACGGTCAGACGAACCACTCAGCCTTTACGTCGTGCGGCGCGATTCCCTGCAGGTCGAGCTGGCCGCCCTGATACTTCAGGAGGGTGCCGCCGTGCCCGTCGCTGACGGCATTGGCGATCATCTGATCCACCGTCATGCCGAGCGGGGTATCGACACGAATTTTGTCGCCGGGTGCGCCATCGAACGCCAACGTAATGTCGTCGATCCCAACATAGGTCTCCCCTTCTTCCGGCGCCGAAGCCGTCACAGCAAATTTGTCGATGCTGTCGAAGCCAACGAAGTTTACCAAGGTCCTTTCCAGACCAATCTGGAAGGTTTGCGCCACCTTTAGAACGCCGTCGTCCCATCCCTCAACTGTAACTGAAATTGTGACGTAGGCTGATGCCATATAGGCCGACTTCAGGGTAAAATCCGCCCCGGCAGTAGCAGCAGTGCCACTCACGGGTTCACCGGATGGCCTTGCGTAGAGCATAGCAACCAGTGTCCCCCCTCCAAGAAGCGTCAGCCCCGAGTTTGGAGGGCCGGGGTTGGCATCAAAACCACTCCAATCCAGGCCGCCATAACCGGCCGGTACCGGTGTCAATTGCGTGGAGCTAATCGTGATGTCATTGAAGTCGATCACCTTGTCGACCGTCGGGACCGTCGGCTTGAAATCGGTGATCGTGTCCTTCCCGGTCGTCATGACGAAGACGTCGGCACCGTCCCCGCCGGTCATGGCGTTGTTGCCTCGGTCCCCTTTCAGCACGTCGTCGTGAGCGGAGCCGATGATGTTTTCGATCGAAAACAACGTGTCTCCCTGCGCATCCCCGCCGGAGCCACGGCCCGTCGTCAGATCCACGGTCACGCCCGCATCCGACTTCGAGTAGTCGGCCGTATCGGTCCCCAGCCCGCCGATCAGGACATCCGCGCCCGTGCCGCCGATCAGGATGTCGTCGTTCACCCCGCCGATCAGGGTGTCGTTGCCGGCCCCACCATCCAGGGTGGTCTTGGCGCCCAGCGCGATGAGCAGGTCGTCACCGTCGGTCCCGAGCAGCTTGTCAGTCCCGAACAGCTTGCCGAACTTGGTTGCCACTTCAGCCTCCGCAGTAGGCGACCACCTGTTCCGAAGGAGATAGCGGCGGTCGCGTTCGAGCGGAGGCTATGGGCTCGGGCGCAGTTCGCGCGACGGCTATTCGTGGAATTCCGCGGAAATCTGTGGAATATGCAGTTAACGGCAATATCAAGGCGCGTCCTTCCCTCACCCCAGGCTGTTCGAATCCTCGTCCCGCTCCAGGAAGTAGCGATGGATGTCGAGCCGCAGGCCGGGCTTGTTGCCGGCCAGCTCGACCACCCCGAAGACGTTGCGCTTGAGGTCGGTGACCGGGTCGTAGCGATGCCGGGTCAGGATCTCCCAGCGGCCGACGTAGCGGCGCCGTTCCTTCGTGCCGTGCCAGCGATGCTCGACCGTGCCGTCGACATGGCCGATGTTGCCGGCGACGTGCGCGAGCGCCCGCTCCTGCCACGCCATCACCGCCTGGCGGTAGCTGGGATGGATGCCGCCCGGCAGGCTACGGTCGGCCTTGCCGATCATCGCCAGCGCCATGTGGTGGTCGCCGGCGCCCAGCGCCGCGATCTCGAGCAGGCCGCCCAGCGCGTCCAGGGTGCCGCGCCGCCACGCCCAAGCGTAGCCGGGATGGCCGAACCGGTACGGCGCCTTGTGCACCATCTGCATGGGCTCGCCGTCGAACACCAGCCGGCAGAACGAGCGGTGCACCGCCAGGTGCTCGTCGTGCGGGCCGAGGTCGTAGCAGTCCGACCAGGGCTGCACGACGCAATGGTGCTGCAGCTCGTGCACCGTCTCGGCCGCCCAGCAGCGCTTGCGAAAGAACACGTCGGCGTCGACCGTCGCGATGTACTTCGCCTCGGGCAGCCGGGCGATCCCGAGGTTCAGCAGGTTCTCCTTGTTCCAGATCATCTGGCCGCCGTTGGCCCGGACGTGCACGACGTTGACGTGCGGGCCGGCGGCGATCTGGAAGTCGCGATCGCCATAGGCGCATTCGACGGTCGTAAGCCGCACGCCGCTGTCGAGCATGTGCGCCTCGAACTCGCGGTAGAGTCGCAGCCGGCTATCCCAGCGCATCGGGTTGGCGACGGCGCAGACGACGTGGAGCAGGTCCGAGCGCATGGCGGCCTACGCCTTCCAGGCGTGCAGCAGGCACCACACCAGCCCCGCGAACGCGACAAGGGCGAGCAGCGCCAGGGCCAGCAACGGCCAGGCCCGGTTGACCGCGGCCAGCAGGGCCGCGCCGATCAGCACCAGGGTGATGGCGGCGAGCACGGCGTAGATCACCAGGCCGCCGTTGATCTGCAGCTTCATGGCGGGTCTCCTCTGGGTCAGGGCTGCCAGCCCGGCAGGCGGGCCAGCCAAAACACGAACAGCACCGCGATCGCGGTCATGCCGGTAAGCACCGGCACGCCGACGCGGCGCCAGGCGTCGAGCCGGGGCGGCGTCATGGCTTCCCCCACGGTTGGTCGAAGAAGCGCTCCCACCAGCCGGGCTTGGCCGTCAGGACGGCGCGCCAGAACGTGGCTTCGTCGGCGCGCGGGTAGCGTTGCGACATCACGGCTTCGCCTTCGAAGGGTTGAGCGCCCAGGCCTTGAGCTGCTCGAGCCGGGCGCGGCAGTCGCGGCCGGCGAAGATGGCGGCGGCGGCCCAGGCGTAGCGCTCGGCCTCGGCGCCGAACGCGTCGGGCATCGGCGGCTCGGCCTGGCAGTCGGTCAGGTCAGGGCCGGGCGCCACCCGGTGCACCAGGATCGCCCGGCCGACCGGGGGCTGGCCGCACGCTGCGATCGAAAGCATCAGCGGCAGGAGTGCGAGCGCAGGCAGGATTGGACGGCACCCGGGCGAGCGCGCGTTGCGTGGCATTGGCTTGCTCCTGGAGCTGGTCGACGATCGGCCGCAGCTTCGTCTCGAGCTGCAGGGTCATGGCCGCATCGGAAGCCTGGGCGGCATTGACGCGCTCCTGGGACTTCGCCGCCTCGATCGCGGCCGAGGCCTGGCAGTCCTTGAGCTCGGCGCGGAAGAACAGCGCCGCTACCGCAGCCTTCAGGGCCTTCTCGCGCTTGCGCTTGCTCACAGCGGCATCCCACGGCTGATGCGGATACCGCGCCGGCGGCCGCCGTTGGCCTGCGCCGCGACGATCGCCCGGATCTGGCCCTGCCAATAGTCGATCATCTTCGACAGGTGGTCGGCGTTGGCCCGCGTGAAGGTCCGGTCCGAGCCGTCGACGCTGATCGTGTAGGCCTGGTTGCGCGCCACAGCCTGCGAACACTTCACCCAGGCGTCCAGGTTGGCCTGCGCCTGGGCGAGCGTGATGCCGTCGAGGGCAAAGCTGTCCGCCATGCTCCGTGAACTCCCGAGTTGTTCGATGACGAAAGCCGTTTTCCCGTTCGTATCGGCTCATACCCCTCATTGCTAAGCCTTGGTCTTCAAGGTCCGGGGGAGAACGATGAGGAAAGCGCTGCTCTTCGGGCTGCTGCTGGGCACTTTCGCCAGCGGGGCAGCGGGCCAGACGCTCGACGGCGTCTATGCGGTCGGCGGAACCAACTTCGACGGATCAGCCTACTCCGGCACTGCCGAAATCAGGTCCGGCAAGAACGGCTGCGCGATCGTATGGCGCACCGGCCAAACGGTCTCGCAAGGCGCTTGCATCGTCTCCGGCCGTTCGATGGCTGCCGTCTACAAGCTGGGCAATGAGTACGGTCTGGTCCTCTACGACAGAGCGACGGATGGATCGCTCAAAGGACGGTGGACCATTCCCGGCAAGCAGGGTGAAGGCAGCGAGACCCTGGTCCCCAAGAAGAATTAGAGCACCAGCTGTTTCAGCGGAAGCCCGCACCGAAACGCACGGTCGGAGAAGTTCGTTCTATAGCCTTCCACTGAACCGGAACAGGTTGTTGCGGCGACGCACCGGCGGCGCCGGCGTCACAGGCTCCCCCGACACGATCTCGACCGCGGCCTTCGACGCCACCGCGAACGTCGGCGGCCGCTCCCAGTCGATGCGCTCGCCGCCCAGCCGGATCCATGCCGCATGGCAGTACACCGCCAGGTCCCATGCTTCGTTGGCGACCTTGCGCTCGTTCTCCCAATGGCCGTCCTCGTCCCGCGACTCCGCGCAGAGCTGCTCGAACAGCGGCGGCGGCAGGTCCCGCGAGAGGTGCAGCGCCCCCTCGCTTCGCTGTCCCCTCGCCTTCAGCGCCTGGCGCAGTCGGTTCGCCACGGCGTCCTTCAGCAGGTCGGTCGCCAGCAGCCAGAGGTCGACACCGGCCCGGCTCAGTGGCCGCTTGCCCGAGCCGGCCTTGCGCTCGGTCGTGCGCGGATCCCACTGCGCCCGCCACACCCGAACGGGGTTCGCCGCCGGCGAGCCTTTCAGGAACATCACCCGCCGCATCAGGTCCGGCCGGTGCCGGCGCAGCCAGCGCGCAAAGGCGTAGGCCTTCTCGGTCGAGCCGGCGCGGCCGCCGGTGTCGATCGCCACCATGGCCGGCCGCAGGCCGCGCTCGGGCTCGCCGTCCAGCGGCAGCGCCCGGTCGAACACCGCGCCGACCAGGCTGCGCCAATGGTGCGCCGCGCCGGCCGGGTCGCAGGCCTCGAGGTCGGCCGTCGAGTCCGCGCCGCCCGATCCGCGGCCCGTCGTCACCGCCGTGCCGTCGGCGCGCACCGCCACGATGCGCGCATGGTCGACGATCGCTGCCTCCTCGGCCTTGCCGAAGGCGCTCCACATCACCTCGAAGCGATCGCTTTGCACGTCGATCGACGCCACCAGCAGCGGCGCCCACGACGGCACCATGCCCGCCCGCAGATCCGCCGCGCTGCGCGCCAGGTCCTCCGGCGACAGCACGATGCCGCCGTCGTCGCCTTCGTAGACCTCGCCGGCGTCGACGTTCCAGAAGGTCCGCAGCTCGCTGTCGGAGCCGGTCTTCTGGCGCACCTCCTCGGCCGCCAGGCGCTTGCGCACCAGCTCCTCGAGCGTGATGAACGGCGCCTGCGGCCCGAACAGCCGGTACGAATCCACCGTCGTCGGCCGCGGCGCGCCGCTCACCGTGCCGTCTTCGGCGATCGCCTCGCCGTCGGCCAGCCAGACGTGCCGCGCG
>JAXMCN010000018.1:0-155871 GCA_046349275.1 Reyranellaceae bacterium
GCCAAGGCCTGGGGCCTGGCCATCGTCGGCGCCGAGTACGTGCTGGGCTGGCTGCCGCGCGGCACGCACGACTGGCGGCGCTTCCTCAAGCCGGCCGAGGTGGTGGCGCCGCTGCGCGCGGCGGCGATCGACGTGCGCGAGATCGTCGGCGTGGTCTACAGCCCGATGAGCCGCGGCTGGTCGATCCACCCGCGCGATCTGGACGTGAACTACATGCTGTATGGCGTCGCACGCTGAACCGGGCCGGCGGGCTCAGTTGCCGCGTGGCACCCAGGGCAACTGGCCGAACTCGATTCCCTCGTCGGCCAGCGCCTGCGCCTCTTCCTCGCTGGTCTGGCCGTAGATGCCGCGCTTGTCGCTCTCGCCGTAATGGATCTTGCGCGCCTCCTCGGCGAAGCGCTCGCCGACATGCTCGCAATTCTTCTCGACATGCTCGCGCACCTTGAGCAGGGCCTCGCGCAGCTCCTTGGGCATGTGGCGGGCCAGTGCCGCCATCTGCTGCTCGGCGGCGGCCGGAACGGCAGCCGGAGGCGCGGGCGCCACGGGCGGCGGCGGTTCCGCCTCCGCCTTGCGGGTGCCCTTGCCGAGACGCGGCGCCATCAGGGCGCGCTCGACCTTTGAGTCGCCGCACACGGCGCAGCCGATCAGCGACTTCTTTTCCTGCCGTTCATAGGTCTTGCTGTCCTTGAACCAGCTTTCGAACTCATGGCCGGCGGAGCAGCGGAGGCGATACAGGATCATGAATTTGCAGACTTATTTCGACTGTTGGCACTCCCGACGGGGGAGTGCCAGGGATGATGGGGTGTGATGATGACCGACGCAAGGGGAGAACCCTCGCCGTGGATCGTGCAATGGGCGGGCCTGGTCGCGTCCGGCGCGCCGGTCCTCGATGTCGCGGCCGGCGGCGGCCGCCACAGCCGCCTGTTCGCCGGGCGCGGCCATCCCGTGACCAGCCTCGACCGCGCCCCTTCGGCGCTGCCCAGCGATCTCGGGCTGGAGATCGTCCAGGCCGATCTCGAGGATGGCTCGCCATGGCCGCTCGGGGAGCGGCGGTTCGGCGCGGTGGTGGTCACCAACTACCTGCACCGGCCGCTCTTTCCGGCGCTGCTCGACGCGCTCGCGCCGGGCGGCGTGCTGCTCTACGAGACTTTCATGGTCGGCAACGAAGCCTTCGGGCGGCCGCGGCGGCCCGAGTTCCTGCTGGCCGACGGCGAGTTGCTCGAGGTCGTGCGCGGACGGCTGTCGGTGGTCGCCTACGAGGCCGGCCCGATCGGCAGCCCGCACCGGGCCGTCACTCAGCGCATCGCGGCCCGCCGGCCCTGAGAGGCCGGCGGTGACCTATTCGGCCGCCCGGGCAAGTCCCGCGCCGTGCACGACCGGCGCCGCGTACTGCCGGTCGTGGCCGAGCGAGGGCACCATGCCGCGCGCCTCGGCGACCTTGCCGAGATCGACCTCGGCCAGCACGAAGCCGGCCTCAGCGCCGCCGGCATCGGCCACCACCTCGCCCCACGGCGCGATCGCGACGGAATGGCCGTAGGTCTTGCGGTTCGAGCCCTTGTGCGTGCCGACCTGGGCCGGCGCGAACACCCAGCAGCCGGTCTCGATGGCCCGGGCGCGCATCAGCGCGTGCCAGTGCGCCTGGCCGGTCGGCACGGTGAACGACGACGGGATCGCCAGCATCGTGGCCCCGGCCTTGGCGAGGTCGCGGTACAGATAGGGAAAGCGCAGGTCGTAGCAGATCGTCATGCCGAGCCGGCCCCACGGCGTCTCGGCCACCACCGCGCGCTCGCCCGGCCGGAAGGTCGACGATTCGCGATAGCTCTCGCCGCCCGCCAGCTGCACGTCGAACATGTGGATCTTGTCGTAGTGCGCCACCACCGCACCGTCCGAGTCGATCAGGTAGGAGCGATTGCGGATCTGCTCCTCGCCGGGCACCCGGACGTGGATCGAGCCGAGCAGGAACCAGGCGCCGGTGTCGCGCGCCGCGGCGCGGGCCGCCGCCAGCATGGCGTGCGCTTCCTCGGTCTGGGCCTTGTCGAGGGTTTCCTTGCGGTTGGCGCCGATCAGGCCGGTGTTCTCCGGCGTCATGACGAAGTCGGCGCCGGCGTCGCGCGCCGCCCGCGCCTGGGCCTGCACGAAGGCGACGTTCTCCGCCATGTCGTTGCTGACGTTGGTCTGGATCAGCCCGGCCCTGAAGGTCGTCGCCATGGTCGCGCTCCTCAGCCCGCCTGCGCCAGCATTCCGTCGAGCTTGCCCGCGGCGTCGAGGGCCGCCAGCTCGTCGGAGCCGCCGATATGCTGGCCGTTGATGAAGATCTGCGGCACCGAGGTCCGGTTGGTGCGCGCCCGCATCTCGGTCCGCTTCTTGTCGTCCATCATGACGTCCATCTCGTCGTACGCCGCCCCCTTGCTGTCGAGCAGGCTCTTGGCGCGGGCGCAGTAGCCGCAGAACGGCGAGGTGTAGATTTCGATCTTGGCCATCGGTGATCCTCTTTGGTCGAACTATACCGCCGGCCGGACGACCCGCGCCAGCGTCAGCACGTCAACGGCCGCCGCTCCGGCACGCTGCAGCGCGGCGGCGCAGGCCTCGACGGTCGCCCCGGTGGTCAGCACGTCGTCGACCAGCAGCACGGTCCGGCCCGCGACCGCGCCGCGCCAGCGCGCCGGCACCTCGAAGGCCTGGCGGACGTTGCGCCGCCGCTCGTCGCCGCGCAGGCCGCCCTGCGAGCCTGTCCAGCGCCGCCGGCGCAGCAGGTCGGGCGCCAGCCGCGCCCGCAGGTCCGGCGCCGCCGCCCGGGCCAGCATGCGCGCCAGCAGCTGGGCCTGGTTGTAGCGACGCATCAGCAGCCGCCGCCAATGCAGCGGCACGGGCGCGATCAGGTCGGCCTCGGGCAGCAGCTCGGTGCCGGCGCGGGCCATCCAGCGGCCGCTGGCGCGGGCGATGTCGGTGCGGTCGCCGTGCTTGAAGGGCAGGATCAGGCGCCGGCTGTGGTCATCGTAGACCAGGGCGGCGCGCGCCCGCCGGTAGCGCGGCGGCCGCGCCAGGCAGGCACCGCACAGCGCCGCCGGCGGCGCCTCCGTGGCGAACGGATAGCCGCAGCGTTCGCAGGCCGGCGGCGCGACGAACGTGAACCGCTGCCAGCACGCGGCGCACAGCGCGCCGGGCTCCTCGACGATCTCCTGGCAGCCCAGGCACAGCGGCGGCAGCACCGCGTCGAGCACCACGCGCCCGGTTCGGGTCCACACCCGGCTGAGAGACTCCGGAATCACCGCGGGCCGCCTCCTCGCTCGCGCGCCGCCGAGCATGCCATGCCCTACCCGGCCGCGCACTTTCCCCCTACATAGGGCGGGATGGCCGCCTCCGCTCCTCTCGCCGATCCCATGCTGGTGTTCGACCGCGCCGTGCTGCGAGCCCGCCGGGAGCGCGCCGCCGCCGGCCCCTGGGACGCCGCCTGCTTTCTCAAGGCCGAGATCGCCGCCCGCCTCGTCGAGCGCCTCGACGACGTGCGCCGCACGTTCCCCCAGGCGCTCGACCTCGGCTCGCACGGCGACGAGATCGCCGCCGCGCTCGGCGACCGGCCGACCGTCGGCCGTCTGGTGCGCGCCGATCTCGGCCTCGGCTTCGCGCGCCGCGCCAGGGGCCCGGCCGTGGTCGCCGACGAGGAAGCCCTGCCCTTCGCCCCGGCGACCTTCGATCTGGTGCTGAGCGCCATGGCGCTGCACTGGGTGAACGACCTGCCGGGCAGCCTGGTGCAGATCCTGCGGACGCTGAAGCCCGACGGGCTGCTGCTGGCGGCGCTGCTGGGCGGCGCCACCCTGTGGCAGCTGCGCCAGGCGCTCGCCCAGGCGGAGAGCGAGGTCGAGGGCGGGTTGAGCCCGCGCGTCTCGCCCTTCGCCGACCTGCGCGACGCCGCCGGCCTGCTGCAGCGCGCCGGCTTCGCCCTGCCGGTGGCGGACAGCGAGACCATCGAGGTCGAGTACCCGACCGCCCTCGCCCTGATGCGCGACCTCGGGACCATGGGCGAGAGCAACCTGGTGCTCGAGCGCCGCCGCGGCTTCACGCGACGGGCCACCCTGCTGCGCGCCGCCGAGATCTACGGCGAGCGCTTCGCCGCTCCCTCGGGCCGCATCGTCGCCAGCTTCGAGGTGCTGTTCCTGCACGGCTGGCGGCCGCACGAATCGCAGCCGCAGGCGCTCAAGCCGGGCAGCGCCACGCGGCGGCTGGCGGAGGCGCTCGGCACCGCCGAGCTCAGCGCCGGCGAGCCGGCGGGGCGGAGGTAGCGGCGTGCCGGCGGTGAAGCTGTCGTTCGCGGAGGTCCTGTCGGAAGGCTACGGCACCTTCTTCCGCAACCTGTCGCTGTTCTTCCACCTGGTCACCATTCCCTGGATCCTGTCGCTCGGCATCCGCATCGGCGGCGCCTTCCTGGCCGAGGATTCGCTGCCGGCGGTGCTGGTCGAGAAGCTTCTCGAGCTGGTGCCGAGCGTGATGTTCATGGTCGGCTGGCAGCGCGCCATGCTGCTCGGCCCGGCCCGCGTCGGGTCGCCGCCCGGCCTTGCCTGGTCGGCCCGCGAGACCGCCTATCTGGTTCACCTGGTGAAGATCGCCGGCGTCACCTTCGTGCTGGTCGCGGCCTTCGTGCTGACCGTCGGCTCGCTCGACCCCAGCCGGCTGGGCCAGGCCGCGCCGCTCGATCCCGAGCTGGCGCGGGCCCAGACCCTGGCGGCACCGCTCAGCCTCGGGCTGATCGTCTCGACCCTGCTGGCGCTCAGGGTCAGCTTCGGCCTGGCGGCCACTGCCGTCGACCTGCCGTTCTCGCCGCGCCTGTCCTGGGCCTACAGCCGCGGCAACGCGGTGACCATCGTCGCGGCGCTGTTCCTGAGCTACTTCCTCGGCACTCTCGCCACGGCGCTCACCATGCTGGTGGTCTACGGGGTCCTGCGCAGCGTGCTGGGATCGGGCGACGGCGTGGCGGTCGTCAGCTGGGCCGCCGCGATCCTGGTCTCGTACGGCGGCGCCGGCCTGGTCGCGACGGTGCAGGCGGTGATCTTCCGCCGCCTGCTGGGCTGGCGCGAGGGCCGGCCGCTGCCGCCGCCCGGCAGCTGAGCCGCGCTACAGCAGGTCGCGCAGCAAGCCGACCAGCGGCAGATCGGCGGGCGGCATCGGGTAGCGACCGAGGTCGACCGGACGCACCCACTTCAGGCTCTGCCCCTCGCGCGCCTGCGGCACGCCCTGCCACTTGCGGCAGGCGAACACCGGCATCAGCAGATGGAACTTCTCGTAACCGTGGCTGGCGAAGGCGATCGGCGCCAGGCAGCTGGTCGCCGTCTCGATGCCCAGCTCCTCGTGCAGCTCGCGGACCAGCGCCTGCTCCGGAGTCTCGCCGGGATCGACCTTGCCGCCGGGGAACTCCCACAGGCCGGCCATCGCCTTGCCGGGCGGCCGCTGGGCGATCAGCAGGCGCCCGTCGGGGTCGACCAGCGCCACCGCCGCGACCAGCAGCAGCGGCCGGTCGCCGAGCGGCGGCGGGCCGCCCGGGCACTCTTCGTCGAGGCTCAAGAGGCGTCGCTCAGGAACGATAGCTGCCGTTGATGTCGATGTAGCCGTGCGTCAGGTCGCAGGTCCACACCGTGGCGCGGCCGCGGCCGATGCCGAGATCGATGTCGATCACCACGTCGGTGCCCTTGATGTGCCGGGCGACCGGGGTCTCGTCGTAGCCCGGCACGACCTGGCCGCCGTCGGTGATGCGCACGCCGCCGATCGAGATGCGCAGCTTGTCGCGGTCGGCGCGCTCGCCCGACTTGCCGACCGCCATGACGATGCGCCCCCAGTTGGCGTCCTCGCCGGCGATCGCCGTCTTGACCAGCGGCGAGTTGGCGACCGCCAGGCCGATCTTGCGCGCCGCGCCGTTCGACGAGGCGCCGCCGACGTTGATGGTGACGAACTTGGTGGCGCCCTCGCCGTCGCGCGCCAGCAGCTGCGCCAGCTCGATCAGCACCTCGTCGAGCGCCCGCTTGAAGTCGACCAGAACGGGATCGTCGGCTTCCTCGACCGGGGCATGGCGGGCGGCCCCGGTCGCCACCATCAGCAGGGTGTCGCTGGTCGAGGTGTCGCCGTCGACGGTGACGCAGTTCAGCGACCGGTCGGCGCCGTCGGCCAGCAGCTTCTGCAGCACCGGCGCCGGCACCTTGGCGTCGGTGAACACGAAGCCCAGCATGGTCGCCATGTCGGGCGCGATCATGCCCGAGCCCTTGAGGAAGCCGTTGATCGTCACCAGGCGCTCGCCGATCCGCGCCTGGCGGGTCGCCAGCTTGGGGAACGTGTCGGTGGTCATGATCGCCCCGGCGGCGCCCGACCAGGCGTCCTCGCGTCCCGCCTTGATCAGGGCCGGCACGACGGCGGCGATCTTCTCCCAGTCGAGCGGCTGGCCGATCACCCCGGTCGAGGCCATGAAGACCTCGTTGCGCGGGCAGCCCAGCGCCTGGGCGACCGCCCGCGTGCTCTCCTCGACCGCCTTGTCGCCGGACTTCCCGGTGAAGGCGTTGGCATTGCCGGCATTGACCAGGATGGCCCGCACCTTGCCGCGCGCCAGGTTCTTGCGGCACCAGTCGACCGGCGCCGAGCAGGTCTTCGAGCGCGTCAGGACGCCGGCGATCGTCGCCCCGGCCGGCACCACCGCCAGCATGACGTCGTCACGGCCCTGGTAGCGCACTCCGGAGGCGGCGGCCGACAGCTTGACTCCGGCCACGCGCGGCAGCGTCGGCGTGCTCTTGGGCGCCAGCGGCGATATGGCGTGATTGACCGACATGAGACTCCCCTCGCGGGCGACCGGCGACGGCCGATCGCTCCGAACAGTGAAGCCTACACCAGAACGCGCGAAAAACGTGAGGCAGAAACGACGCCTACTTGCCCGGCTGGGTCGTCGGCGCGGCCGGCGCGGCACCGCCGGGCGCCGGCTTGGCCGCCGGGGCCGGGTCGGGCTTGCCGCCTTCCATGTTGAACTTCTCGATCTTGGCGGCGGCCCGCAGCTGGTCGATCTGGGCGGTGACGACCTCGCGCGCCATCTCCTCGCGCAGCTGGTCGGCCATCTCCTCGTAGGGCGGCGGCGGCGCCTTGCGGCGGTCCTCGACCTTGATCACGTGGTAGCCGAACTGGGTCTTCACCGGGGCGGCGCTGGTCTCGCCCTTCTTCAGCCCGAACGCGGCGTCGGCGAACTCCTTGACCATGTCCGACTTCTTGAACCAGCCGAGGTCGCCGCCCTCGGCGCCCGACGCCTTGTCGGTCGACTTTTCCTTGGCCAGCTTGTCGAAGGCGGTGCCCTTCTTCAGGTCGGCGATGATCGCCTTGGCCTCGTCCTCGGTCGACACCAGGATGTGGCGGGCGTGCACCTCCTCCTCGGGGGGCATCGAGGCGAGGCGCTCCTCGTAGCGCTTCTGTAGCTTCTCCGGGGTAAGCTCGCGGGCGATCTCGCGCTGGATCCAGAAGTCCTGCAGCACCTGGTCCTCGACGAAGGCCATGCGCTTCTTGAAGCCGGGATCCTCGTTCAGCTTGTTCTTCTTGCCGTCGACCACCACCAGCTTGCTGTCGATCATGCGGTCGAGCAGGGCCGGGAAGACGGCCTGCAGCGGCACGCTGCGATATTGCTGCGGCAGCGCCTGCTGCGCGACCTCGAGCTCGGACAGGCGGATCGGCTGGCCGTTGACCGTCGCGACCACCGGGTCCTTGAGCGGTTGCGCCGCCTGGTTGGCGGCCGGCGGAGCCGCGGGCTTCTGCGCCGGCGTCGCCGGCGCCGTCGCGGGAGCCGCCGGCTTCTGGGCCGGCTGCGCCGGCTGCTGGGCGAAAGCGGGCCCGGCGGCGAGCAGCGCGGCGCCGGACAGGAGGACCAGGCGCAGGCGGCGCGGACGAAGGCTCATGGGGAACTCCGAGGGGAATCTGGGACGGCGGCGAGAGGGCGGATCGTCGTTTACACAGGCCCTGTCGGACCAAGCAAGCATTGCCTTCCCCCCGCCCCGCGAGTTGCCGGCCAATTGCGGCACTTTTCCGTGAGCACCATGGCGGCCGCGCGGCTTCCGCGCCGCCCCCGCGCGGGGCTCCGCCCGGCGCCGCGTTGACACTCCCCGGCACGCTCTCTATCTGTTTGGCCAAGGGCGGGCCGAGTGCCCGCCCAAGTCTTTAGAAACAAGCCTTTAGAAAATCGAGGGTTTCATGCTCGGGGCCCTGGCCCGAAGCCTGTTTGGCACTGCCAACGACCGCGTCGTCAAGGCCTTCGACAAGCCGGTGGCGAAGATCAACGCGCTCGAGCCGGAGCTGGCCAAGCTCTCGGACGAGCAACTGCGCGCCCGCACCGTCGAGTTCCGCGAGCGGCTGGCCAAGGGCGAGACCCTCGACGACCTGCTGGTCGAGGCCTTCGCCACGGTGCGCGAGGCCGCCAAGCGCACGCTCGGCCAGCGCCACTTCGACGTCCAGCTCAAGGGCGGCATGGTGCTGCACCAGGGCAAGATCGCCGAGATGAAGACCGGCGAGGGCAAGACCCTGGTCGCCACCCTGCCGGTCTACCTCAACGCGCTGGAAGGCAAGGGCGTCCACGTCGTCACCGTGAACGACTACCTGGCCAAGCGCGACGCCGAGTGGATGGGACGGGTCTACCGCTTCCTCGGCCTGTCGGTCGGCGTCATCGTGCACGAGCTCGACGACGAGCAGCGCAAGGCCGCCTATGCCTGCGACGTGACCTACGGCACCAACAACGAGATCGGCTTCGACTACCTGCGCGACAACATGAAGTACCGGCTGGACGCCATGGCGCAGCGGCCCTTCCACTACGCCATCGTCGACGAGGTCGATTCGATCCTGATCGACGAGGCGCGCACGCCGCTGATCATCTCCGGCCCGGCCGAGGACTCCTCCGAGCTCTATCGGCGCGCCGACACGGTGATCCCGCGGCTCGCCGACGGGCATTTCGAGAAGGACGAGAAGAACCGCACCGTCGTGCTGACCGACGCCGGCGTCGAGGCGGTCGAGGACATCCTGCGCGGCGAGGGCCTGCTGCCCGAAGGCATGAGCCTGTACGCGCCCAACCAGGTCTCGGTGCTGCACCACGTGACCCAGGCGCTGCGCGCCCACAAGCTGTTCCAGCGCGACGTCGACTACATCGTCAAGGACGGCCAGGTCGTCATCATCGACGAGTTCACCGGCCGCATGATGGCCGGCCGGCGCTACTCCGAGGGCCTGCACCAGGCGCTCGAGGCCAAGGAGCATGTCGAGATCCAGCGCGAGAACCAGACGCTCGCCTCGATCACCTTCCAGAACCTGTTCCGCATGTATCCCAAGCTGTCCGGCATGACCGGCACGGCAATGACCGAGGCCTCCGAGTTCGGCGAGATCTACAAGCTCGAGGTGGTCGAGATCCCGACCAACGTGCCGGTCGCCCGCAAGGACGCCGACGACGAGATCTACCGCACGCTGGCCGACAAGACGCGGGCGATCGTCAAGCTGATCGAGGAGTGCCGCGGCCGCCAGCAGCCGATGCTGGTCGGCACGGTGTCGATCGAGAAGTCCGAGGCGCTGTCCGACGAGCTCAAGAAGCGCGGCATCCCGCACCACGTGCTGAACGCCCGCTACCACGAGCAGGAAGCCTTCATCGTCGCCCAGGCCGGCCGGCCCGGCTCGGTGACCATCGCCACCAACATGGCCGGCCGCGGCACCGACATCCAGCTCGGCGGCAACGTCGACATGCTGCTGCGCCAGGCCGAGGCCGAGCTCGCCCAGCGCATTCCCGACGAGGACCAGCGCCACGCCGAGCTCGAGAAGGGCGAGGCCGAGATCAGGGCCCAGGTCGAGCGCGACCGCGAGATCGTGCGGGGCGCCGGCGGCCTCTACGTGGTCGGCACCGAGCGCCACGAGAGCCGGCGCATCGACAACCAGCTGCGCGGCCGCTCGGGCCGCCAGGGCGACCCCGGCGCCTCGAAGTTCTTCCTGTCGCTGGAAGACGACCTGATGCGCATCTTCGGCAACAACAAGGTGCTCGACTGGGTCCAGAAGAAGGGCATGGCCGACGACGAGGCGCTGACCCATCGCTGGCTGAACAAGGCGCTCGAGACGGCCCAGGGCAAGGTCGAGGCGCGCAACTTCGAGATCCGCAAGAATCTCCTGCGCTTCGACGACGTCATGAACAGCCAGCGCAAGGAGATCTACAAGGAGCGCATCGAGCTGATGGCCACCGAGGACGTCTCGGAGACGGTCGCCGGCATGCGCCGCGACGTCATCGAGACTCTGGTCGGCCGCACCATTCCCGAGGGCCAGTACGCCGAGCAGTGGAAGATCGGCGAGCTCAAGGAGGAGGTCCAGCGCCTGTTCGGTCTCGACCTGCCGATCGACGACTGGGCCAAGGAAGAGGGAATCGCCGACGAGGAGATCAAGGTTCGCCTGAACGACGCCGTCGAGCGGCTGTTCGCCCAGCGCGCCGCGCAGTACGGCACCGAGGTCTGGCGCCAGGTCGAGAAGAGCGTGCTGATGCAGCTGTTCGACCAGAGCTGGAAGGAGCACCTGCTGCACCTCGACCACCTGCGCCAGGGGATCGGGCTGCGCGCCTACGGCCAGAAGGATCCGCTGAACGAGTACAAGCGCGAGGCCTTCAACCTGTTCAGCGACCTGCTGACCGGCCTGCGCGAGCAGGTGGTCGGCCTGCTCGCCACCCTGCAGCTGCGCATGGAGCCGCCGCCCATGCCCGTGCCGCCGCCGATGCACGAGGTCCACGAGGATCCCGAGCAGGCGCTGGCCATGCAGGGCGACCCCGCCTTCGATCCGGCCGACCCCGACGGCGGCGGCGTCGCCACGCTGCACCGGCCGCGCCCGGAGGCGGCGACCGCGCCGTGGGCCATGCCGCCGCGCGACCCCAACGATCCCCGCACCTGGGGCAAGGTGGCCCGCAACGCGTCCTGCCCGTGCGGCTCGGGCAAGAAGTACAAGCACTGTCACGGGCGGGTCTGAGACCCCTTGGACTTTGCCTTCTGAGTCAGCACGTAGGTCAGCTCGCGCTGCGCGGCTGTATCCTGGCTGTTGAGCTGCAGGCACTTGCGTAGCAGGCCCTCTGCCTCGTCGAGCCGGCCGAGCTCGACCAGCACATAGGCCATCCCGCGCCAGGCGCGTGCCAGGTCGGCGGCTCGAACCTGCTCCGGCGAGAATTCCTGGGCTGCCCCTTCGGCACGACGAAAGGTCTCGAAGGCCAGGGGCCAGTTCTTCTCGAGCTGATAGACGTGGCCCAGTTCGCTGAGAAACTGGGAATTCTGTGGTGCCAACGCGACCGCCCTCAGTAGGCTCGTCTTGGCTTCGCCGACGCGTCCGAGATCGACCAGGCAATACGCCTTCAGGTAGAGGGAATATCCCCAGAGCCCCGAAAGGACGACGGCGCTGCTCTTGTCCTTTTCGGTCGCGATGGCTTGCAGTGAATAGTACAGCGTTTCCGCCGGAGTACGCGAGCTGTAGTAGCGCACCTTCCGGTCGCTGGCGCGAGCGTCGTAGAGAGCCGCTGCCTGCTCGAAGAAGGGAATGGCCTCGGCCGGCTTCTTTGCCCGCATCAGGGCGGTGCCTTGCTCGATCGACTGCGCCGCCTTGACGTCCTCCGGGGAGGGCGTGCTGGGTTGGGTTTGGGCCCAGGCCGCGCACACCGGAAACAGGAACGCAAGAACGCACAGTCGCCGAAGGATCTTCATCTGGGCCTCAGTAAATGCGTGTGCACGCATTGTTACACATTTCACGGGCATGCAATAGGACTTGCCGCGCCGTGAGCGCCGCGCCGCCGCCTACGCCGCGCGCATCGTGCGGGGCGACAATCCGGATGACCTGCCGGTCGGGCAACCCACCCCGTTCGAGCTGGCGATGAATGCCAGGACCGCCAAGGCGCTCGGCCTGGCGATCCCTCCGAAGATGCTGGCGCAGGCCGACGAAGTCATCGAATGACCGCGCGACCGGTGGGACAGGTGTCGGCGTGGGCGCTGTCGACCCGGCGCGATCAATCGAGAACGTACTTGTCGAGAGCGGCCTCGACCCGCGCGCGTTCGCCGGGCCCGATGTCGACCTCGGGGCCGGTGTCGACCGTGGCGCGGCGCCAGACGTAGCGCCGCCCGGGCACGGCCGAAGCGCGCACCAAATCGCCCGCCGCGGGGTCGGGCGTGGCAGCGGCCGGGGGCGCGGGCGACGACACCGCGTCGCCCAGCAGTCGCAGCGCCGCCGCGTCCAGCGCCTCACGGTCGATCTCGCGACCGAGATAGGTCGCATGAATGATGTCGATGACCTGCTGGAAGTCTCGGGTGTCGCGCTGGATCCCGAGCAGCTTGCCCAGCCGGTTGCCCGCGCGCTGCCATGTCGACGCCTCGAGGTCCTGCAGGAACTCGATCAGCCGCCTGCGGTACGCCGCGTAACTGGAGGCGAACGACGAGGCGTCGCGCAGGAACCACTGAAAGGGATGGCTTTCCGAGGCCCGCGTGTGCGATCGCTCGGCGCCCCGCAGGGTCTGGATGATCGGCAATCGCGCCGAGTGGCCCAGCAAGGCCATCCGCGCCGTGAAGGCCAGCTCCTTGAAGATCGCCCCGTTCTCGTGGCTCGCCCCGGTCATCGCCCGAATGTACGCATCGGTCCGGGAAACGGCCCAATAGAGGGGCTGGTAGCGCCGCATCAACTCGTAAAGTCGCCGCAACGGCGTCGGCTCGGCGATGCTCGGAACGAACCATTCCACGCGGTTGATGTCGATGGTCCCCGCAAGGCTTCTGAACCCCAGCACATATCCCTCTGCCACCACGCAGTCCTCATGGCGCAAGACGTGCTCGAGACACGCGTCTATCGCATGCGGAAAGCTGATGTCGTCATCCGTGATTTGCGCAACGAAGGGCGTGCGGACGCTTCGCGCCACTTTGATCAGCTTCGCCTCGGGCCGCATTGTCGGCTCGAAGCGGCGATACGTGATCCTCCCGGAGCAGAGTCGCCGAAGGCCGTCGTCCACGACATCGCTCGAGTCGGCGACGATGATCCGATGGCGAATACCGTTGTCCCGCAGAAAGCGCAGATGGGCGCGACACAGCGCCGGTCGGTTGCGGGTCGGCAGAATGATGGTCAGCGGGGTTTTCTCGGCTCCGAAGTTCATTTGGCTACCAGTGCGGCATCGTCCTGCCGAGGCAGGACGCGATTGGGGCGCTTCTATCATCGCACCGGAGTCGCAACACCCGTTCTTCGCCGGCGCAGACCGTCGCCGCGGCTCCCCAGGGATGCCGTGCCGTCGCTCGCTCGTCACGCGCCGCGACGGAAAGTGGCTCGACTTGATGCTGGACGGCGCCACATCCGACACGACTGGGGTTCCGAAGTCTCTCCGGCATGGACCTTTCGTCTACGCCATCATCGGATGCATTTTTTATAATTCTTGCAATCCACTTTCCGCCCCGGATGCGGCAGCTGCCGGCCTGGCGATTTTCGAGAAGCGGCTCCACAGCCGCTCCGCGAACTCCTCTCGCAGATTGCCGTCGGTGACGGCCGTCGGCGAGGCCATACTCTCCACCCGGCCTGCACCGCCTGCTCACCGCCAAGAGCCGCATGCGCCTCGGACTCAGCCGTGTTCCAGATCGTGCGGGGCGTTGGCCAAGCACTGCGCGATCATCGCGACAAGAGCGCTCACGGGCCGCTCCATTGGTAGTGACTGAACAAGTGGGGACACTATGGCATTCCTCGACCTGCTGCGGCGAGCGGTCCGCCTGCCCCGGACCAGGCGGCTGGACGGCTCGGCGCGCTCATCCGCGACCGCGGCGGCGGCGAACCCGCCGCAGGAGGCCGGCCAGGCGACCGCGCTGCCCTCCAGCCTTCTCGCCGTCGGGTCCTCGAGCGCCGGCCTGATCGAGGGGCCAGGCACGCCGATAACCTTCAACGCCGACGGCCTGGCGACCGTCCATTCCGCAGAGTTCCTCGACGAACCGCGTTTCGCCGAAGCGGTTCGCCTCGGCATGGCGACGGCGACCATCTTCAGCAACGTCCGCATCGAGTGGCGCCTCTTCGTCGCCTGCTGGGCCGCCAGCCACGCCCGAAATCTGGCCGGCGACTTCGTCGAGTGCGGCGTGAACACCGGCGTCCTCAGCCGGGCCGTGATACACTACGTCGACTTCGCCGCCATGCCCGACCGGCAGTTCTATCTCCTCGACACCTATCGCGGCCTGGTCCCGGAACTGCTGTCGGAGGAAGAGCTTGCGGCCGGGCGCGGCGACAACCGCCACTATCCCGACTGCTACGATCAGGTCTGCCGTACCTTCGCGCCATTTCCCAATGTCCGGATCGTCCGCGGCGCGGTCCCGAGCACGCTGGCGGAGATCCGCTCCGACCGCATCGCCTACGTCTCGATCGACATGAACTGCGTCGCGCCGGAGATCGCCGCCGGTGAGTTCCTGTGGCCGCGGCTGGTGCCAGGGGCCGTGATCGTGCTCGATGACTACGGATGGCGGCCGTTCATCCTCCAGAAGCGCGCCTGGGACGCCTTCGCGCAGGAGCGGGGCGTCAAGGTGCTGGCCCTGCCGACCGGTCAGGGATTGCTCATCAAGCCTTAGCACAGCGGTCACGAGGTCAACCGACCGGCGTTGCCGTGCCGCCGGCCGACGCAGCCGGCCTCGAGCAGCGTCTCGCAGGCGGCAAGCGCGGCCCGGCGATACTCCGGCCACACCGCGTCGGACGAGTCCTGCGCCAGCCGGAACATGGCCGTGCCGTGCAGCAGGCTGGCGATCGCCAGCGCGGTCGGCCGCACCAGCAACGGGCGCACGCCGGCTTGCCGGACATGCGACTCGAGCAGCGCGAGCTCGGCCGCCCGCACGTCCGGCGCGACGCGGTCGCGATAGCCGTAGCCGAACAGCAGCTCGTAGTCGCGCGGGTGCGCCTCGACGAAGTCGAGCACGCGCGCGCAGCCGTCGGCGACCCCGGTCGACCCGGCGATGGCCGCCTCGAAGCGGCCCCGCGCCAGGCCGCGCACGCCGCGCAGGATCGCCGCGCGATCCTCGAAGTAGGCGTAGACGCTGGGCGTCGTGGTGGCGGCGCGGCGCGCCACGTCGCGCAGCGTGACCGCGGCGTCGCCGCCCTCGGTCCACAGCGCATGCGCCGCGGCCAGGATGCGGCCGGGCAGCGTCGGATCTGCCGTGCGCGCCATCTCGCTCCGGCTCAGTTCTCCAGCCGCACGTTGGCCGTGCGGATGATCTCGGCCCAGAACGGCCCCTCGTCGCGCACCCGCGCCATCAGCGCCTTGCCGTCGATCGGCAGCGGATCGAAGGCGAGCGGCGCCAGCCGCGCCACGGTCGCGGGGTCGGCGAGCGCCGCGAGGCCGGCGGCCTGCAGCCGATCCAGCGTCCCGGTCGGCGTGCCGGCCGGCGCCAGCAGGCCGGCCCATCCCGTCACCACCAGGCGGCTGCCCAGGGCTTCGCTCAGGGTCGGCACCTGCGGCAGGGCCGGCACGCGCTTGTCAGCCGTCACCGCCAGGGCCCGCACCTGGCCGGCCTGCAGCGCCGACCGCGCGCCGGCGATCGAATCGACGCCGAACAGCAGGTCGCCCTGGATCAGCCCGGCGTGCATCTGGCTGGACCCGCGGAACGGCACGTGCACGGCGCGGCGGCCGGTGCGCTGCAGCATCGATTCGGCGATCAGGTGCTGGAACGTGCCGACGCCCAGCGAGCCGTAGCTGGCATCGGTCGCGCCGAGCCGGGCGACGAGGGCGGCAATGTCGGCCGGCGCCCCGGGCCGCTCGCCGGTCAGCACCACGAACGGCGATTCGATCAGCCCGAAGACGCCGGCGAGATCGCGCTCGACCGTGAAGCCGACCGTGCGGTTGAGCAGCGGATGGATGATCAGGGTCGTCGCCGTGCCGACGACCAGAACGCTGCCGTCCATGGGCGCCTGCGCCGCCGCCTCGACCGCGACGATGCCGCCGCCGCCGGTGCGATTGTCGACGACCACCGGCTGGCCGAGCGTCTCGGCCATTCGCTGCGCCACCACCCGCGCGGCGAGATCGCTGCCCGAGCCGGGCGCGGTGCCGACCAGCACGCGGATCGCGCCGCGGGAAGGCTGCGCGCGGGCCGGCAGCGCGGCGGCAGCGGCGATCGCGGTCAGCACGGCACGGCGGCGGCGTTCCTTCATGTCGGGCATGCTCCCGGGTTACGGACGGCTTGTCCATCGGCAGTGTCGGAGGCATGCGTCGAGCTTCAACTGGGGGCGCTCGCCGGCTATACAGTCGCAGCGGGCCTGGCAGGGACCATCGTGACTGACGCGCGTCCAACTCCGAGCGGCAAGGTCGAGATCGTCGTGAACGGCGAGACGAAGCGAATCGGGTCGTCCTTCTATCGCGGCGCCGGCGCGAGCTACATGCCGAGGCTGGCGGACATCCGGAAGCCGTCGGCGATTGCCGAGTACATTCTCAAGGGCTGGATGCCGTCGCAACCCTTCATCGGGCCGCAGACCAGCGTGGTGGCGTTTGGCTCGTGCTTCGCGGCCAACGTCGGTCGCTACCTGGCGAGCATCGGCTACGAGGTCGCGACGCGACGCGAGGGCAACGCCCACATTCAGCGAATCGGCGACGGCCTGGTCAACGTCCATTCGATCTGCCAGCAATTCGAATGGGCCTGGGAGAACAAGGTCCCTTCCGTCGCGCTGTGGCACGGCTGGAAAGCGGAGGAATTTGGCTATGACGAGGAGATCCGCCTCGCGACGAGGAAGCTGTTCGACGAGGCGGATGTCTTCATCCTGACATTCGGGCTGTCCGAAATCTGGTACGACGAGCCGAGCGGCGAGATCTTCTGGCGCGCCGTCCCTCAGGACAAGTTCGATCCGGAACGGCACAAATTCCGGATTGCGACCTATGCCGAGACGGTGGACTGCCTGCGCCGGATTCACGCGCTGATCCGGCGACATCGACCGGGCGCCAGGATCATTTTCACGCTGTCGCCGATTGCGCTCACGGCAACCTTTCGGGACGTATCCTGCATCACCGCCAACGCCGTCTCGAAGGGCTTGCTGCGCGCGGCGATCGACGAGGTCTACCGCGAGTTCCGCCCGGTCGACGGCGATCTCTACTATTTTCCGGCCTACGAGGTCGTCACTCAGGGCTTCCGAGCGCCTTTCAACGAGGACCTTCGTCACCCGCTGCGGCACGTCATCGATTGCACGATGAAGGCTTTCGAGCGCTTTTTCTGTCAGACCGGTGTGAGCGACGAGCAGCTGGAGGCCGCCGTCAGGGACGCCTTGGCACGCGACGAGCTGGTTCTCGGCCTGTCCGCGCAGGAGCTCGCGGACCTTCATCGCCATGACAACGCGACCTCGAGTGGCAGTCGCGGGGCGGCCGTGGACATCGAGAAGAAGATGCAGCGGGAGCGCATGGTCGAGCTCGCACGCAAGGCGAACAACGAGCGTGCCGAGTCCCGGGAGGCCAGGCTCAAGGCGAGAGAAGATCGGATCAAGAAGAGAGAGGCAATGCGGGCGGAGTGGGCCGCGAACCGAGCCGCCAAGGCCGCCAAACGAGAAGCCTCTCGCAAGCAGCCGCCCGTCTTGGACCACGGGTCCTGAGGCCGGCTCCATCCTGCGGCACGACGCATTGAGGCGCGCGCGCCCAGGCGCCCCGTCCGGGGGCCGCCGAGGCGCGAACACCAGGCAACGGAAACATGGAACGTATCGCTGTCTATACGTGCATCACGAACTCCTACGACGAGCTGCCGACGCCTCCAGCCTGGCCCGGCTGCGACTTCATTTGCTTCACCGACAATCCATACCTGCAGTCGAAGGGCTGGCAGATCCGGCCGCTGCCGGCTTCGACCCTGGATGCGGCGCGCGCCTCGCGCGCGCCGAAGATCCTGCCCCACCGGTTCGTCCTCGAGTATCCGATCAGCATCTGGACGGATGCCAACGTGACCTTCCATTCGGACCTCGCGGCGATCGCCCGCAAGGCCCTGAAGGACAAGCCCGCCCTGTTCTTCGCGCACCCCGAGCGGCAATGCCTGTACGAAGAGGCGGAGACCTGCATCCGCCTCGGCAAGGATGCCAAGCAGGCCATCGACAGGCAGGTCGATGCCTATCGGGCGGCAGGGATGCCGGAGAACGCCGGCCTGTACCAGGGCACCGTGCTCATGAGACGGCATCGCGATCCCGAGATCGTCCGGCTCATGGAGGCCTGGTGGGCCGAGTTGCTCGAGCACAGCCGCCGCGACCAGATCGGCCTGCCCTACGTGATCTGGCGGTCGGGCAAGCGCTATGAAACCATTCCTCCGGTGCAGTCCGGCACGCCTCTCTTCGAGAGGTCGACGCATCACCGCGAACGCCGCCTGAGCCTCAAGCGGGGCGCGATCAAGCGCAGCGAGATTGTCGTCGTGTCGCATCCCAAGTCGGGCAGGACGTGGTTGCGCGAGTTTCTGTCGGCCTACGAGGCGGCCGCCGGCGGGGGCGCCGTCGATAGCGAGTTCGGTCCGCAGAGCCTCGGCGGCCGCGGAATCGTTTTCGACCACGAGTTCATGGAGTTCATGCAGAACGACACCCAGCCGCCGACCCTCATGTACCCGAAGCTGCTGGGGCGGAAGCGTCTGATCCTGCTGGTGCGAGACCCGCGATCGGTCGTCGTCTCGTACTACTATCACAAGAGCCTGCGTGACGGGTTGCAGGTGGGCGGCCTGTACGACTTCGTCTTCTCGCCAATGCACGGAATCGAGCGGCAGGCGGCCTTCGTCGAGAAGCTGCTCGATCTCTACGACGCGAAGCGCGGCGACAAGCTGCTGCTCAGGTACGAACGCCTGCACAAGAAGCCGGCTGACCATTTCCGCCGCTTCCTGAGCTTCGTCCATCCGCAGGGAATCGACGAAGGCGCCTTCGAGCACGCCCTGAAGTCCACCCAGTTCAAGGCGATGCAACAGAGGGAAATCGAGATCTCCAAGGCCGGCGCTACGGGAGTAGCGAGGCTCGGCGCACGCGCCTGGGAGGGCGACATGAACTCCTTGAAGACGCGAAAGGCCGATCTTCAGGAGGCCCGGACCGTCTTCTGGCCGGAGCTGTGGCAGGAAATCTCCGGGCTCGCGAACACATCGCGACTGCTGCAGCGGCTGAACTATCCGGCCTGATGGCACCCGCCCTGCACTGCGCACCTGCCAGCTCAGGCCTTTGAGCAGGGATCGGCCCTTCAGCCTCCCCCGAGGCCGATGATAGCGTTCACCGAAACGAGGGAACGACCATGACCGGGACCACCACCACCAGACGCACCACGCTCGCCACCCTGGGCTCGAGCCTGCTCGCCGGCGCCCTGCCGCGGACGGCCTCGGCCGAGACCTTCCCGTCGCGGCCGCTCAAGTTCATCGTGCCCTACGCGCCGGGCGGCAACGTCGACGTCACGATCCGCCTGATCGCCGAGCCGATGCAGCGCCTGCTCGGCCAGTCGGTGATCGTCGAGAACCGCCCCGGCGCCGGCGGCATGGTCGGCCAGGAAGCCACGGCCAACGCCCCGGCCGACGGCTACACGATCGTCTCGGGCGCCTTCGGCTCGCTGTTCGTCGGTCCGTTCATGGCCGGCCGGCCGTCGATGATTCCCCTGTTCGCTCCCGTGACCATGCTGTCGACCGTGCCCATGGTCGTGGTCGTGCCGGCCAACAGCCGCTTCGCCACCTGGCAGGCCCTGATGGCCGAGGCCAAGGCCAAGCCCGGCAAGGTCTCGCTCGGCCATGCCGGCAACGGCACGCCCAACCACACCGACATCCTGCGCATCCAGCTCGACGAGGACGTGACCTTCGCCATCGTGCCCTATCGCGGCTCGGGGCTCGGCCTGAACGACGTGGTGGCCGGCCAGATCGACGGCTATGTCGACCAGCTGACCTCGTCGATGCCCTACATCAAGTCGGGCAAGCTGCGCGCCCTGGTGGTGATCGCCAACGAGCGGGTGCGCGACCTGCCCGACGTGCCGACCCTGACCCAGGCCGGCGGCCGCCGGGACTTCGACGGCGGCACGACGATCGGCGCCCTGGTCCGCGTCGAGACGCCCAAGCCGATCGTCGAGAAGCTGAATCAGGTGATCGTCGCGGCACTCAAGGATCCCGTGGTGCACGGTCGCCTGACCGAGCTCGGCGCCGTCGTGCGGCCGTCGACCCCGGAGGAGTTCGTCGCGGTGATGAAAGCCGACGAGGAATCGATCGGCGATCTCGCGAAGAAGGGTCTGCTGAAGGGCGACTGACGCGCGGAACGCGTCGCCCGAGCGTCATGAAGACGACGCGGCGGCGTGCTATGAGCACGCCATGCTCGATCGAACCCTGCCTCACGTGCTGCCGCTCGAGGGCGGCTCCAACTTCCGCGACCTCGGCGGCTATCGCACCGCCGACGGCCGCACCGTGCGCCGCGGCGCGGTCTTCCGATCCGCCCATCTCGGCGGCCTGACCGACGCCGACCGTGCCGCCCTGGCCGGCGTCGGCGTGCGCACCATCGTCGACCTGCGCGGGGTCAGCGAGGCGGCGGAGACACCGCACCAGGTCGACGGCATCGAGTGCCGGATCGTGGGGGCCCACATCGAGCCCGGCGTCGGCGACCGGATCCGCAACGCCGTGGCCGACGGCAGCGCCACGCCGCATCTCATGATGCAGTTCCTGACCGACCACTATCGCGACTATCCGCGGCGCTGTGCGCCCGGCTTCCGCACCCTGTTCGCGACCCTGTCGGACGGCACGCACCGGCCGCTGGTGTTCCACTGCACCGCCGGCAAGGACCGCACCGGCTTCGCCTCGGCGCTGCTGCTCAGCCTGCTCGGCGTGCCCTGGGAAACCGTGGTCGAGGACTATCTGCACACCAACGCGGTGTGGACCGGCCATGTCGGCCGCTACCCCGAGCTCGACATCGACACGCGGGCGGCCATCATCGAGGCGCGCACGCCCTACCTCGAAGCGGCCTTCGAGGTGGTGCGCGGCGACTTCGGCGGACCCGAGGCGTTCGCGGAGCGGGCGCTCGGGCTCGATGCGGCGGCCCGCCGGCGGCTCCAGGACGAGCTGCTCGACCGGGCTTGAGCCGGCGCGGCCCGGCTCCGCTATGATGCGGCATGGCCGAGTCTTCCAGCGCGACACCGCAGCCGTTCAAGGTCGACGTCCCTGAACGGATCCTGATCGACCTCGACGAGCGGTTGCGGCGCTGGCGGCCGCCGGTGGCAATCGCCGACGGCGGCTCGTGGGCCTCCGGCACCGATCCCGACTTCCTGGCCGAGCTGGTCGATCATTGGCGCCACGGCTACGATTGGAACCGCTGCCAGGAAGCGATCAACCGCTGGCCCAACTATGTGGTCGACATCGACGGCCAACGCCTGCACTTCATCCGCGAGCCGGGCAGCGAGGTCGAGGGCGCGTCGCGGCCGTTGCCGCTGGTGATCACCCACGGCTGGCCGGGCTCGATCGTCGAGTTCCTGCACGTCATCGAGACCTTGGCCCATCCCGAGCGGTTCGGCGGCGACCCGCTGGACGCCTTCGACGTCATCGTGCCGTCCCTGCCGGGCTACGGCTTCTCCGGGCCGCCGGTGCGGGCCGATGGAACCATCGGGCCGGTCGGTCCACGCGCCATCGCCGGCCTGTGGCACCGGCTGGTGCACGGCGCGCTGAACTACCGGCGTCCCTACGGCGTGCAGGGCGGCGACTGGGGCGCCGTCGTCTCGTCGTGGTGCGCCTTCGATCATCCCGTGCGCGCCGAAACGGACGACTGGCAGTCGGGCGTGCTCGGCCTGCATCTCAACATGGCCGGCCTGCGGCCCGGGATCGACCTGCGGCGCGCGGCCCTCGGCGACGACGAGCGCGCCTGGCTCGAGGCGGCGCGCGCCGGGCGCGACGACAAGACGGCCTACCAGCGCATCCAGACGACGCGGCCGCAGACGCTCGGCGTCGCCCTGGCCGATTCGCCGGTCGGCCTGGCCGCCTGGATCGTCGAGAAGTTCCAGGCCTGGAGCGACTGCGACGGCGACCCGCGGCAGCGCTTCAGCCTCGACCAGCTGCTCGACAACATCATGGTCTACTGGGTCACCGGCACGGCCGGCAGCGCGACCTGGCTCTATCGCGGCGTCGCCGAGCAGCAGCCGCGCGGCCTGCCCGAGGGCGAGCGGGTCCAGACGCCGACCGGCTTCGCCGCCTTCCCGGCCGACCTGTCGCCGCCGCCGCCGCGCGCCTGGCTCGACCGTGCCTATGCCGTGCGCCGCTACACCGAGATGCCGCGCGGCGGCCATTTCGCGGCGCTCGAGGAGCCCGAGCTGCTGGTCGACGACATCCGCGCCTTCTTCCGGCCGCTGCGCTACGGCGCGGCCAACGACTGAGACGTTTTTCTTCCGATATACTTGCATATGGAAGTATTTCGGCTATAAGGGCGGCCATGTCGAACGCCCCCCTCGCCGCCGTGTTGCGGCTGCTGCGCGCCCAGGCCTTCGTCGAGGCGCGGCTCGATCCCGGACTCGGCGCCGTGCACGGCCTGTCGCTGCGCGAGCTGATGTTCCTGCTGCAGCTCGAGCACGCCCCGACCCAGCGCCTGCGCCGCGTCGACTTGGCGGCCGGTCTGAGCGTCAGCCAGTCGACGGTGACGCGCATGGCGCTGCCGCTCGAGAAGCTGGGGCTGGTGCGCCGCGACAGCGATCCGCGCGACGCCCGCGTCGCCTATGTCGTGCTGACCCGCACCGGACGCCAGCGCGTCGGCGAGGCGCGCGCCACCCTGGAACGCATGGCGGCCGGCCTGTTCGCCGACCGCTGGAGCGACAAGGACATTGCCACCTTGGCCGGCTTGCTCGGCCGCTTCACGCTTGGCCAGCCGGGCGACATCACGGGAGAGCCGACATGAAGCTGCAAGCGGGGCAGGTCGCTGTCGTCACCGGCGCCGCCAGCGGCATCGGCCTCGCGGTCACCGAGGCGCTGGCCGCGCGCGGCCTCGCCGTCGCGATGATCGACTTCGAGCACGAGGCGCTCTCGGCGGCGCACGCCGGTCTCGCCGATCGCGGCCTTGCCGTGACCGCCGACGTCTGCGACGTGACCGATGCCGCGGCGATGCACGCGCTGGCCGTGTCGCTGGCCGAGCGGCACGGCCGGCTCGACCTCGTGGTCAACAATGCCGGCGTCGGCGGCGTGCTGGGGCCGCTGTGGCACAGCCGGCCAGAGGACTGGACTTGGACGTTCGGCGCCAACGTGCACGGCGTGGTCAACGGCCTGCGCGCCTTCCTGCCGGCTCTGCTGCGCCAGGGCAGCGGCCACGTCGTAAACGTCGCCTCGCTGGCCGGCCTGACGGCGCCGCCCTTCCTGTCGCCCTACGTCGCCTCCAAGCACGCGGTGGTCGGCCTGTCGGAAAGCCTCGCCGCCGAATTGCAGGCGATCGGCTCGGCGGTCCGCGTCTCCGTCGCCTGCCCCGGCCACGTCGCCTCGCGCATCCGCCAGTCGGAGCGCAATCGTCGCGACCAGCCGCGGCAACCGCGCGCCACGCCGCCCGACCTGCTGGCGCGCCTCGAGGCCGGCTTCACCCAGGCGCTGGGCGAAGCCATGCCGGCCGCCGACTTCGCCCGCCTGCTGCTCGAGGGGATCGAGGCCGACCGCTCGATGATCCTCACCCATCCCGCGCAGAACGGGAGCGTCGTGGCCCGCGCCGATGCGTTGAAGCGAGCCGCCCAGGCGCCCTGACCGCAAGACATTATTTATACGTTGTATAAATAATCGAGACCGGCTATCGATCGCAGTCATGACGACTCATGACCGGCTCGCCGGCGCCGCGATCCTGCTCACCGCCTTCGCGATGAACGTGTTGCACAACCACACCGCGCTGGCCGCCGGCCTGCGCGGACCAGCCGATCCCTATCCTATCGTCTTCTTCATCGGCGTCGGCACCGTCCTGCCGGCACTGCTGCTCGCCCGCGTCGCCCGTCGCGACGCGCCAGCGGCTCGCGCGCTCGGCCTCGCGGCGATCCGTCGACCGGCCTGGCGCGATGCCGGCGGCGTCCTGGCCGCGGTCGCGGTGGCGATTGCCCTCACCTGGCTCCCGCTGTCGCCGCTCGTCCACCAGCCGGGCGGTGCGGCCCGGCTGCTCGCCCTGTTCAGCCAGCTGCTGGTCGCCAGCATCGCCGAGGTCGCGTTGTTCGTCGGGATGACCGGCGTCTGCCTGCGCGGCCTGGGGGGCGACCCTGACGGGTGGCGCGCGGCGCTGCTGCTGGTCGCCCTCTCCAGCCTCCTGTTCGGCCTGTTCCACTTCACCTACCCGGCGCCGTGGAACACGCCGGCGACGGCGCTGACGGTCGGCCTCGTGTGGCTCGCGGTCTCCGGCCTGTTCGTCCTGACCCGCAGCCTGCTGGGCGCGGTGCTGCTCGACAACGCAATGGCGACGGTCGGATTCGCCACGCGCGGACTCGAGCTGCCGCTGTCGCCGGCCGTCAGCCTGCTCCTGGCCGGCCTTGCCGTCGCCGCCTTCGCCCTGATCGTGCGGCGGATTGCGCGCTGAGCCTCCTGCCGGCTACTCGAGCGTCGCCGTGGCCTGCGCCGCGATGGTGCCCTTGGGCGTCACCGTCCACAGCTCGGCGCCCTTGCCGTCGGCGGTCGGCCGGCCGACGACGTCGAACGGCGCGGTGTCGAACAGCGGCGCGCGCGCCCGCACGCTGAAGGTCTTGATGCGCCGGCCCGGCATCGAATCGCGCAGCAGGTCGAGCAGGCACTGCTGGGCGAACGGCCCGTGCACGACCAGGCCGGGATAGCCCTCGGTCTCGATGCAGTAGGTGCGGTCGTAGTGGATGCGATGCGGGTTGAAGGTGATCGCCGAGTAGCGGAACAGCATCACCGCATCCGGCGTCATCGTGCGCCGCCACGGCAGGTCGGCCGGCGCCGCGTCGCGCACCGGCACGCCGCTCTTCTCGCCCGGCTTGGGATCCTCGCGGAACACCGTGCTGGCGGCCTCGGTGAGCGCGAGGCCGCGCGGCGTGAAGATGCGACGCGTCTGGGTCGTGACAATCAGGGTGCCGGTGCTGCCCTGGCGTAGCTGGACGTCGGTGAACTCGGTCTCGCGGCGCAGCCGGTCGCCGACCCGCAGGTCGCCGTCGAAGGTGAAGGTCGAGCCGGCGTACATGCGGCGCGGCATCGGAATCTCCGGCAGCACGCCGCCGGTGACGGCGGCGCCGTCGCGGCCGAGCTGGTCCGGCCGGGCATAGGAATGCAGGAAGCAGAGATGCCAGCCCGGCGCGATCGGCTCGCCGTCGGCCGGCACCGCGTCGGGCCGACCGAAGGTGGCGATCATCGCCTTGAGCGGCGCCTGGGTGACGACGTCCTCGTCCTCGATCTTGCGGCCGAGTTGCTTCCTGAGCGGTTCGATGTCGATGGTCATGGCGCTTCCTCAGACGTGCGGCACGGTCTAGGCAATACGCCATGATTCGCGCCGCCCGTCCGCAGGAAATCGCGCTGCTGCCGCAGATCGAAAACGCTGCAGACCGGCGCTACGTCCGGGCCGGGCTGACGCAGGTGCTCGCCATGGCACCGGCCAGCCGGGCCGTGCTCGAGGAGGCGCGACGGGCGCACCGCCTGTGGGTCGCCGTGTCGCCGACCAGCCGTGTCCTCGGCTTCGCCCTCATGAAGGTCGTGGACGGCGCGGCGTGGCTCGATCAGCTCTCGGTGCTCGAACGCTGGCAAGGATTCGGCCTGGGATCGGCCCTGATCGACCGCTGCGCCGCCGCGGCGAGCGAGCGCGGTGACCGTTGGCTACACTTGTCGACTTATCTCGACGTGCCGTGGAACGCGCCGTTCTATAGGCGCCGCGGCTTCGTGCCGTTGCCGCGCGGCGCCTGGCCGCGCGGGTTCCGCCGCCAGGTCACGATCGAGAACAGCCACGGCCATCCGCCGTGGCGGCGCGTCGTCCTCCGACGCGCCGTCTGAGCGGCCTACTCGGCGGCGACCGCGAGGCCCATCTGCTCGCAGGTCGGCGCGACGTCCGACACGGTGGCGCGCCGCATGTCGCGGGCGTAGCGCTGGTCGTCGAAGTCGGTGCCGCGATGCAGGGTGCAGCGGTTGTCCCACATCACCAGGTCCCTGACCCGCCAGCGATGCGAGTAGACGAACTGGCGCTGCGTGGCGTGCGCCATCAGCTCGTCGATCAGCGCCCGCGCCTCGCCGTCGCCGAGCCCGCGGATCGCCCCGGCATGGCTCGCGACGTAGAGGCTCATGCGACCGGAATCCTGCAGCCGCCGCACCAGCACCTGCGGCACCGGGCGGAAGGCTTCGCGTTCGCTGGCGTCGAAGTCGCTGAAGCCCAGCCGCGCCCGCGAGGTCATGATCGAATGCTCGACCACCAGCCCGTCGATGCGGCGGCGGGTCGTCGCCGGCAGGGCGTCATAGGCGGCGCGCAGGTCGGCGAACTCGGTCTGGCCGCCGATCGGCGGGATCGAGCGGGCGTGCAGCAGGGAGCAGTAGGCCGGCACGCGCTTGAACGACGAATCGGTGTGCCACAGCCGGTTGCCGAGATTGTACAGGCGCTGCCGGTCGTTGGCGCCGAGCAGGCGGTTGTCGGCGTCGAGATTGCCGACGTCGGCCATGTTCTCGTGCAGCCGCAACTTGTGGCCCTGGCGGGCCTTGAACACCGTCGTCTCGAGCGGCCCGAAGTGGCGCGCGAAGGCGAGCTGGCGCTCGTCGTCGAGCTCCTGGTCCGGGAAGACCAGCACGGCGTAGCGCGCGAAGGCATCGCGGATCAGGGCGAGGTCGTCGTCGGCCAGCGGACGATCGAGCGCGACGTCGCCGATCTCGGCGCCAAAATCCGGGGTGATGGGCTGGACGGTGACGGCCATGGGCTCCTCCTGAGGTTCCTCCCGATCCTGTGTTTGGCCGTGATTGGACCACCGAACGCGGCAGGCTGCAAATGTCGGCGCCGCCCTCCGCGTGGAGACTTTCAGCATGCGAATTCTGGCGCTCGTGCTCGGCCTGCTGCTCGGAATCGGCTCAGCTCTCGCGGCACCCCAGGCCAACGGCGACGGCTTCTGGAACGAGTGGTCGGACGCCACGTTCAAGCGCGCCGCGGCGGAACGCAAGTTCGTGATCGTGTCGCTGCAGAGCTGGTGGTGCCCGTGGTGCCATGTCATGAACCGCGAGACCTGGGCCGATCCGCAGGTACGGGCCGTGCTGCGGGACACGTTCATCCCGGTGTACGTCGACCAGGATAGCCGGCCCGACATCTCGCAGCGCTACGAGCGCTGGGGCTGGCCGGCGACGATCATCCTCGGCCCCGACGGCACGGAGATCGTCAAGCTGCGCGGCTTCTACTCGCCCAGGTTCTTCATCCCGGTGCTGCAGGAGACGATCCGCGATCCCTCGCCGGTCGACTACGGCGAGCCCGGCGGTCCGGAGCGCGAGCGCACCCTGGCGACCGGGCTGACCGACCCGCAGCGCGCCGCCATCGTCACGTTCATGGACAAGGCCTGGGACGAGGCCAATGGCGGCTGGGGCAAGAGCAAGCTGGTCGACGGGCCGACCCTGTCGTGGTTCCTCGAGCGCGCCAAGGCGGGCGACGTGCAGGCCGCGGTGCGGCTGCGCCGCACGCTCACGGCGCAGCTCGCGCTGATCGACCCGCGCCACGGCGGCATCAGCCAGGTCACCCTGAAGCCCGACTGGTCGGCGCCCTCGATGGAATATCCGATGTTCGCCCAGCAGGCGGCGCTCACCGCCCATGCGCGCGCCGGCGTGCTGTTCGACGAGCCGACCTACCGGCGCGCCGCCGACCGGCTCTACGGCTTCCTGCGCGACACCCTGGCGGCGCCCGACGGCGGCTTCTACGCCTCGATGGGCCTGGCGGAAGGCGAGCCCGGCGTCGATCGGCGACGCTATGCGCGCGAGACCGGCCAGGCCATCCAGGGGCTAGTGGCCTATGCCGACGCCACGGGCGAGCCCGCGGCACGCGACCTCGCGACGCGGGCGGCGGACTGGGCGCTGCGCGAACGCCGCCTGCCGGGCGGCGGCTTCCGCCACGCCGAGCGCGACGTCGCCGGGCCCTACCTCGCCGACAGTCTCGAGATGGCCGCCGCCCTGCTGGCGCTGCACCGTTCGACCGGCGAGCGGCGCTGGCTCGCCGAGGCGATTGCGACGGCCGACTTCATCGCGCGCACCTTCGTCGAGCCGCGCACCGGCGGCTTCGTCGCCGCGGCGGCGCCCGACGCCGCGCCTCTGGTCAAGCCGGTCAAGCAGCGCGAGGACAACGTCGCGGCGACGCGGCTTTTCACCCTGCTGGCCGCGTACACGGGCAAGGCCGCGTATCGCGAGATCGCCGAGGCCGGCATGGGCTATCTCGCCTCGCCGGCGGTGCTCGACGCCTATGCCTTCCTGCCCGACGTGCTGCTGGCCGAGGACGAGCTGCGCCACGAACCGGTGCACGTGACGATCGTCGGCGCCAGGGACGACCCGCGCAGCGCCGCGCTGTGGGCCGCCGCCCTGCGCTATCCGGTGGCCTACAAGCGGGCCGAATGGTGGGACAGGCGCGAGGGTGCGCTCGCCAACCCCGACGTCGACTATCCCGACTATCCGGACGGCCCGGCGGCGTTCGCCTGCACGCGATCCTTCTGCTCGCTGCCGGTCACCGACCCGGCCGCGATCGCCGCCCAGCTCGACCGCCTGCAGCGCGCCGTCGCGCCTTGATGCAGAGCAAGGGCCAGCGAATCTCGTTTTCGCTATAGTGGGCCATGATCGAAAAGCAGGAAGTGCAGGAAATCTTCCCGACGCCGCTGTGGATCGTCGATCTGCAGCCGGCGGCGGCCGCCATGCTCAACTTTCAGCTGAAGGCCGAGATCGAACGGCTGGTCGAGCCGCGGCCCAAGATCCCGCCGGGCAGCAACTGGCAGACGCCGCAGGACCTGCACACCCGGCCGGCCTTCGCCGAGTTCGTCAAGCTGGTCGAGATGGCGGCGCGCGGCGTCTCGCGCTTCCTGCAGATCGACCAGTACCAGATGGAGATCACCGGCTGCTGGGCGAACATCAACCCGCCCGGCGCCTACCATCCGATGCACCACCATCCCAACAACTACCTGAGCGGCGTCTACTACGTGGCGATCCCGTCCACGACGTCGCAGATCCTGTTCCAGGATCCGCGCGGGCAGGCCTCGATGATCATGCCCAAGCCGCGCCAGTACACCAAGTTCACGGCCAACGGCGCCAACGCCCAGTGCAAGGAAGGCCGGCTGGTGCTGTTCCCGTCCTGGCTGAAGCACACCGTGCCGACCAACGACGGCACCACCGAGCGGATCAGCATCGCCGTCAACCTGATGTTCCGCAATTTCACCGAGACGATGGCGTCGCCGCTGTGGGACGCCACGGCGGGCCAGGGCAAGCGCTGACGGCGCGGCGCCTCCCGCTCAAGAGCCGGCAGGCGACGGCGGGCAGGTCGTCGAGACCGATCGCGAGGTGATGCCTACTGCAGTCCCTTCTGGCCCATTGCCAGGAACTTGTCCTCGCGCTTCTTCTTCAGGGTGTCGCGGTCGAGTTGGGCCAGCTCGGCCAGCGCATCGGCCACCACCTTGCCGACCAGGTCGATCGTCTCGTCGGGACCGCGATGCGCGCCGCCCATCGGCTCGGGGATGACGTCGTCGATGACCTCGAGCCGCTTCAGGTCGGCGGCCGTCATCTTCATCGCCTCGGCGGCGTCCTTGGCGTTGGCGTTGTCGCGCCACAGGATCGAGGCGCAGCCTTCCGGGGTGATCACCGAATAGACCGAGTTCTCCAGCATGTAGACGCGGTCGGCCGAGGCGATGGCCAGCGCGCCGCCCGAGCCGCCTTCGCCGATGATGACGCTGACCAGCGGCACGCCGATCGCCAGGCAGGTGTCGATCGAGCTGGCGATCGCCTCGGCCTGGCCGCGCGCCTCGGCGTCGAGCCCGGGATAGGCGCCCGGCGTGTCGACCAGGGTGACGACCGGTAGGCCGAAGCGGTCGGCCAGGCGCATCAGGCGCTGCGCCTTGCGATAGCCTTCGGGCCGCGGCATGCCGAAATTGTGCTTGATGCGCGAATCGGTGTCGTCGCCCTTCTCCTGGCCGATCACCACGACGCTGCGGCCGGCCAGCCGGCCGACGCCGCCGACGATCGCGGCGTCCTCGCCGAAGGTGCGGTCGCCGGCCAGCGGCGTGTAGTCGGCGATCAACCGGTCGATGTAGCGCTGGGCGTGCGGCCGGTCGGCATGGCGCGCCACCTGCACGCGCTGCCAGGGCGTCAGCTTGGCGTAGGTCGCGCGGATCTGGCGCTGCACCTTGTCCTGCAGGCGCATGACCTCCTCGGCGATGTCGACATCGCCCGAGTTCGGAAGGTGCCGGAGCTCGGCGATCTTGCCCTCGAGCTCCGCGACCGGCTTCTCGAAGTCCAGGTACGTGGCCATCGGTCGGGTGTGGCGCGCGGGCCGAATCCTGTCAACTGGCGCGGCGTCGGCCGCGGCGGGCCAGCGGATGCTTGTCCTGGACCAGCGCCCGGAGCTTCTCGTCCAGCACGTGGGTGTAGATCTGCGTCGTGGCGATGTCGGCATGGCCGAGCATCAGCTGCACGCTGCGCAGGTCGGCGCCGCCGGCCAGCAGATGGCTGGCGAAGGCGTGGCGCAGCACGTGCGGCGACACCCGCGCCGGATCGATTCCGGCCTCCAGGGCGGCCTCCTTGAGGAGCTGGGCGAAGCGCTGGCGGGTGAGATGGCCGCGCTCGCCGCGCGACGGGAACAGGTAGGGCGAGCGCGCGCCGTCGGCCAGGCTGGCGGCGCGCATCGGCAGCCATTCCACGATGGCCAGCCGGGCGGCGTCGCCCAGCGGCACCAGGCGCTCCTTGCCGCCCTTGCCGCGCACCACCAGCACGCTGGGATCGCGCTCGACGGCGCTGAGCGGCAGGGTCACCAGCTCCGACACGCGCAGCCCGGCGGCGTAGAGGATCTCGAGCAGGGTCGCCATGCGGCCGCCGTCGGCGCCCTCGCGCTGCCGCGAGGCGGCGATCAGCCGGTCGACCTCGTCGCGCGACAGCACCTTGGGCAGCGGCCGGCCGAGCCGCGGCGAATCGAGTGCGCTCGCCGGATCGTCGGCGCGCAGCTGCTCGGCGACCAGGAAGCGGCAGAGCTGGCGGATCACCGACAGGCGCCGCGCCACGGTGCGCGGCGTCATGCCGAGATAGTCGAGCGACTTCAGGTAGGCGACGAGCGCCGCCGTGTCGGCGGTGACCGGCCGCTGCTTGCGCCGCCGCAGGAAGGCCTCGAGATCGCGCAGGTCGTTGCGGTAGGCGAGCTCGGTGTTCCGTGCCGCGCCGCGCTCGGCGACGATCATCTCGATGAACGACTCCGACTCGCGCGACAGGGCGGCGGCAAGCTTGCCGGGCACGACGGTCACAGCCCGTAGGCGATGGCGGTCTCGATGGCCAGCAGGCGCGCGGCGTGGTCCTCGCCGACCTGGCGCAGGCTGCGCACGATCGCCGCCACGCCGGCCGGATGGAGGTCGGCCAGCGCCAGCTCGCCGGCGGCGACCGCGCCCAGGAGCGCCGCCTCGGCGCGCCGGCCGCCGGCCGCCGCGGCCTGCAGCGCCTGCAGAGTTGCGCCCGCCGGCATGACGACCCGGGCGCCCGGCGGCAGCGCCTCCGGCAGCTCGGTCGACTGCGGCGGCACGTCGATTCCGGTGGCGCGGAACAGCTCGAGCAGCAGGTAGCCCTGCAGCGCCGCGCGTCCCGGATCGGCCGCCTGCAGGGCGCGATACCAGCGATTGACCTCGGCCGGCGGCAGCCGCTTGGGCTCGTCGACCCCGGCGATGGCGGCCAGCGGCAGCAGCCGGTCGAGGCCGCTCAGCACCTGGGCGTTGTTGCGCGCCGCGCTCAGCGCCAGCCGGGTCCAGGCCTGCGCCTTCTGGCGGTCGCCGAGCAGCAGGAAGCCGCGCATCGCCTCCTGCGCCACGGTGGCGAACTCCGGCTTGGCCGGCAGGCTGATCAGGGCGGCGGCGGTGGCCCGCGCGATGGTCGAGAACAACGGGCTGCCGCGCGCCGCCGCGTAGGCGGTGACGATGGCGTTGACGATCTCCTGCGGGTTGGCGGCGCGGCGGGCCGCCGCCACCAGCTGGGCGCGCTGGGCCATCGCCGGCGGCAGCACCGCGCCGTCGCGCAACGCCTCCAGATACAGGTCGCCGAGCCGGGTCGCCTCGATCACCGCCAGCGCCTCGCCGCGCTCGGCGACCTCGATGCGGGTCGCCATGGGCAGCGACTTCATGCCGACCAGGGCACGGATCACCGGCGGCTGCATCGAGCCCAGCCAGGCGCCGGGCGGCTGGCCGCGCCCGAGATCGATCGACATCACGGCCGGCCCGTCGGCCTGGGCGAGCGGCGGCACCGCCGCCGCAGCCTCGCCGTCGAGCAGCCGGCAGGCCGCCTCGGCGCGCCGCCCGAACGGCTCGTTGAGCTGCCAGTTGCGCACGATGACGCAGGCGCCCTGGCGCTGGCCGGCCATCATCATGGCATTGGCCACCGTGGTGGCGATCAGCGGATCGGTATAGGCGTTGGCGCTGCGCACCATCTCGTTCAGACTCTCGCCCTCGCCCATGGCCGCCAGCCTCTCGACCTTGCGCGTGAACAGGCTGGGCGGCGGGCTGCCGTCGGCCGGCGGCGGCGTCAGCTCGCTGACCAGCACCTTGAACTGCAGGTCGCGCAGGGCGCGGCTGCGCGGCGCGGCGGGCAGCGCCGAGACCAGCTGCTTGGCGGTGGCGAGCGAGGTGCCGCGCCACGACTCGGCGGGAATGCCGCCGGTCTGGGCGGTCACGAAGCCGGTCGGCTTGCCGTCGGAGTAGGTGACCTGGGCCGCCAGCGGGGCGGCCAGCAGCACGCCGAGGAGCGCCGCGAGGGCGGCGCTAGCGGGCGAAGCGTTCATTGGGCACGGGCACCTCGAAGTGGCGCGCCGGCGGGCGCGGCTCGATGACCACCAGCGCCACCACGCCGGCGACCAGCAGCAGGAGAACCACCACGATGATGGCTGGCCCGATCTTCAGGGCCGGCACGCTGAAGCGGTTCTTGGAACGGAACATCGGCACGACGGCGCCAAACTAGCCGGAGCCCGGCGCAGCGGCAATTGCCCTGCCGCAAGCGGTCGCTTGAATCGGGGGGCGGAATGGGCGACATGCAGGTGGCAACAGATCATGGACGCCTCGACACCCTTGCCGCTGACGCGCACCGTGGCGCTGGTCGGGCTGATGGGCGCCGGCAAGAGCGCCATCGGCAAGCGATTGGCGGTGCGCCTCGGCCTGCCCTTCATCGACGCCGACGACGAGATCGAGCGCGCCGCCGGCTGCTCGATCGCCGAGTTCTTCGACAAGTACGGCGAGGCCGAGTTCCGCGCCGGCGAGCGGCGGGTGATCGCCCGCCTGCTCGAGCGGCCGCCGCTCGTCCTGTCGACCGGCGGCGGCGCCTACATGGCGCCCGAGACCCGCGCCGTGCTGCGCGACAAGGCAATCACCGTCTGGCTGCGGGCGGAACTCGACGTGCTCTACGACCGGGTGCGCCGGCGCGGCCATCGGCCGCTGCTGCGCCAGGGCGATCCGCGCGAGGTGCTGGCGCGGCTGATGGAGCAGCGCTATCCGGTCTACGCCGAGGCCGACATCGTTGTCGAATCGACGGCCCAGCCGGCCGACCGCACCACCGACCAGGTCGTGCAGGCGCTGGCCGCCCATCTCGAGAAGCAGGCAGGAGCCCCGGCATGACGGCCGCCCCCAGGACCATCCGGGTCGATCTCGCCGGCCGTGCCTACGACATCGTGATCGGCGCCGGCCTGATCGACCGCGCCGGGGCACTGTGCCGGCCGCTGCTCGCCGGCCCGCGCGCCATCGTGATCAGCGACGACACGGTGGCGCCGCTGTACGGCGACCGGCTTGCAGCCTCCCTGCAAGCGGCCGGGATCAGGGTCCAGTCGGTCACCGTCCCGGCCGGCGAGGCGACCAAGGAGTTCGGCGCCTTTGCCGACCTGATGAACCGGCTGCTCGACCTGCGGCCCGACCGCAAGACCACCCTGATCGCCCTGGGCGGCGGCGTGGTCGGCGACCTGACCGGATTTGCAGCCGCCGTGCTGCTGCGCGGCGTCGACTTCATCCAGGTGCCGACCACCCTGCTGGCCCAGGTCGATTCGTCGGTCGGCGGCAAGACCGGCATCAACACGCGGCACGGCAAGAACCTGGTCGGCGCCTTCTACCAGCCGCGCCTGGTGCTGGCCGACACCGACGTGCTCGACACCTTGCCGCCGCGCGAGCTGCTGGCCGGCTATGCCGAGGTCGTGAAGTACGGGCTGATCGACCAGCCCGACTTCTACGACTGGTGCGAGGCCAACGCCGCGTCCGTGCTGGCCGGCGACGCGGCGGCGCGCAGCCACGCCATCGAGCAGAGCTGCCTCGCCAAGGCGCGCATCGTCGCCGCCGACGAGAAGGAGACCACCGACCTGCGGGCGCTGCTCAACCTCGGCCACACGTTCGGCCATGCCCTGGAGGCCGAGACCGGCTTCGGGTCCGACCTGCTGCACGGCGAGGCGGTGGGCACCGGCATGGCGCTGGCCTTCGAGCTGTCGGCGCGGCTCGGCCTGTGCCCGGCGGCCGACGCGGCGCGGGTCCAGCGCCATCTCGCCTCGGTCGGCCTGCCGCTGCGCCTGCGCGGCCTGGGCGGCGCCAACCGGCGTGACTGGGATGCCGCACGACTGATCCAGCACATGCGCGGCGACAAGAAGGCCGAGGGCGATCGCCTGACCTTCGTGCTGGTGCGCGGCATCGGCCGGGCCTTCGTCAGCCGCGAGGTCGACCTTGCCGCCCTGCAGGCGACGCTCGACCACGCCATCGCCGCCTGACCATGGAAGCCGAGCTCCAGCTCGACCTGCCGCTCGGGGTGGCCGCGCCGCTCGTGGTGCTGTGCCTGCTGCTCGGCGCCTACATGTCGGCCGCCGAGACGGCGGTGACCGGCGCCTCGCGGCCGCGCATGCACCGGCTGGCGCAGCAGGGCAACAAGCGCGCCGCCCTGGTCAACGGCCTGCTCGACCGCAAGGACGAGGCGGTGAGCGCCGTGCTGCTGGGCAACAGCGTCGTCAACATCCTGTCGGCCTCGCTGACCACCGCCGTGCTGACGGCGATCTTCGGCGCCGCCGGCATCGTCTACGCCACGATCGCCGTCGGCATCATGGTGGTGATCTTCGCCGAGGTGATGCCCAAGACCTGGGCGCTGCTGCGCGCCGACCGGGTGGCGCTGACCCTGGCGCCGTCGATCGTGCTGACCCTGCGGATCCTGGGCCCGCTGGCCCGCGCCGTGGCCTGGATCTCGCGGGTCCTGCTGCGGCTGCTCAACGTGCAGACCGACCGCGGGCCGGAGCCCGAAGAGCATGTCGAGGTGCTGCGCGGCGCCATCGAGCTGCACGGCAGCGGCCAGGCCGACGCCGACGCGCCGCACGAGAAGGCGATGCTGCGCTCGGTGCTCGACCTCGGCGACCGCACGGTGGCCGACGTCATGACCCATCGCGGCACCGTCGCGCTGATCGACGCCGAGCAGCCGATCGACAGCGTCGTCGCCCAGGTCCTGGCGGCGCCCTACACGCGCATCCCGGTGTATCGCGGCGAGGCCGACAACGTCATCGGCGTGGTCCATGCCAAGGACCTGTTCCGCGCCGTCAACGCCGCGCCCGACCGCAGCGCGGTGAAGCTCGAGAGCGTCATGACGGCGCCCTGGTTCATTCCCGAATCGACCGTGCTGTTCGACCAGCTGCAGGCCTTCCGCGCCCGCCACGAGCATTTCGCCATCGTCGTCGACGAGTACGGCGCACTGCGCGGCATCGTCACCCTCGAGGACATCATCGAGGAGATCACCGGCGACATTCAGGACGAGCACGACGCCATCAAGCGCGGCGTCGCCCTGCGCGAGGACGGCAGCCTGGTCTGCCAGGGCGACGTGCCGATCCGCGACCTCAACCGCGAGTTCGGCTGGGGCCTGCCGGAGGACGTCGCCATCACCATCGCCGGCCTGGTGCTGCACGAGGCACGGCGCATCCCCGAGGTCGGCCAGACCTACGCCTTCTACGGCTTCCGCTTCGAAATTCTGAAGCGCGAGGGCACCCGCATCGCCGAGTTGCGAATCGTGCCCCCGGCCGCCATACAGGCCGCCGTCTGAGCCGCCATCCGCGAACAGAGAGGTCACCGCCATGCCGCTTTCGCCGCCAGTCGGGCGACAGCATCTGCACACGCGCCGCGTCACCTGCCAGGGCTTCTTCCGCGACGACGGGCTGTGGGACATCGAGGGCCGCATCACCGACGAGAAGACCTACGTGCACGGCAACGAATGGCGCGGGCCGCTGCAGCCCGGCGACTTCGTGCACGACATGTCGATCCGCCTGACCGTCGATCACAAGTTCACCATCGTCGACGTCGAGGCGGTGACCGACAGCTCGCCCTACCCGATCTGCGGCGGCATCGCGCCGGACTTCAAGAAGCTGATCGGCCTGCGGATCGGCGGCGGCTTCCATCGCGCGGTGCGCGAGCGGCTGGGCGGCGTGCACGGCTGCACGCACATCGTCGAGCTGCTGGGGCCGGTCGCCACGACGGCCTTCCAGACCGTCTCGTCAACCAAGGCCAAGCAGCTCAACCGCGCCTTCCGCGAACGCATGGGCCACGAGATCCGCGACGAGGCCGGCCAGCCGCGCCGCAAGCCCTACGTCATCGACACCTGCCATGCCTGGGCCGCCGATGGCCCGGTGGTGCGCCGCTGGGCGCCCGACTTCTACACCGGCCCCGACGCCGAAGCGGTGCGCGCCGCCGCCGCCGGCAAGGAGATCGAGATGGAGGATTCCTGAGCCTTTCGCGGGCTCAGGCCTTGCCGTCCTCCTGCGGCGTCAGCGTGCTGAGCGCCAGCGCGTGGACGCCGCCCGCCAACTCGTCCTTCAGCGTCTCGTAGACCAGGCGCTGGCGGGCGACGCGGTTCTTGCCGGCGAACGCCTCGGACACGATCTCGACGCGGAAATGCGTCTCGCCGCCCTCGCGCCAGCCGGCATGGCCGTGATGACGCGACGACTCGTCCTCGATGCTGAGCCGCCGCGGCGCGAAAGCCGCGCGCAGCTTGCTGTCGATCGTCGTCGCCATCTTGCCCATGCATCGCCTCTCTTGCCCGGTCTTTTCCCTCGCCACATATTAGCGCTATGGCGCGGCGCGGCATGAACCCTTTGTTTGCGAAGGACGAGCCCAAGCCCCACTTGCGGGCTTGCGAGGCGCCGGGCTGCGGCCTGGGTGGCGACTTCCGCGCGCCGCATTCGCGCGACCGGCTCAACGAGTACCGCTGGTTCTGCCTCGAGCATGTGCGCGAGTACAACAAGAACTGGGACTATTTCGCCGGCCTCGGCGCCGACCAGATCGAGGCGCATATCCGCGCCGACACGACCTGGCGCCGTCCGGTATGGCCGCTCGGCGCCCGGCGCAATGGTCGCGGCCCGACCCGCATCGTCGACCCGTTCGACCTCGCCGGCGAGGCCGGCATCGAGGACAAGCCGGCGCCCAAGATGGACGGCAGCGAGCAGCTGACGCCAGCCGAGCGCAGCGCGCTCGACGTTCTTGAACTTTCCTGGCCGCTGACCCGGGCCGACGTGAAATCTCGTTACAAGGAACTGGTGAAGCTGCATCACCCCGATGCCAACGGCGGCGCCCGCGAGGCCGAGGAGCGGCTGAAGGAGATCAACGCCGCCTATTCCACATTGCGATCCTGCGAGCACCTGCCGGCCGGCAATTAGCCTGCGTCGGGGCAGCCCTGCCAATTGCTCGCTTGCAGGGCATCGGGGCGCCTGCGAGTATGCTCCAAACCCGCAATCTGGCGGGCTTTGTTTTGTAGGACACGTGATGGCTTCTACGACGACCGCGGCCCAGCAGAACGTTTCGGGCATGCCGGATATCAAGGTTTCCGCCCGCCAGGTCTTCGGCATCGACACCGACATGGAAGTTCCGGCCTTCAGCCAGGCGACGGAGCACGTGCCCGAGGTCGACGACGCCTACCTGTTCGACCATGACACCACGCTGGCGATCCTCGCCGGCTTCGCCCACAACCGACGTGTCATGGTCCAGGGCTATCACGGCACCGGCAAGTCGACCCACATCGAGCAGGTCGCGGCGCGGCTCAACTGGCCGTGCGTGCGCGTCAACCTCGACAGCCACATCAGCCGTATCGACCTGATCGGCAAGGACGCCATCGTGCTGCGCGACGGCAAGCAGATCACCGAGTTCCGCGAAGGCATCCTGCCGTGGGCGCTGCAGAACCCGACGGCGCTGGTGTTCGACGAGTACGACGCCGGCCGCGCCGACGTCATGTTCGTGATCCAGCGCGTGCTCGAGGTCGAGGGCAAGCTGACCCTGCTCGACCAGAACAAGGTGATCCGCCCTCACCCGGCGTTCCGCCTGTTCTCGACCGCCAACACGGTCGGCCTCGGCGACACGACCGGCCTGTATCACGGCACGCAGCAGATCAACCAGGGCCAGATGGACCGCTGGTCGATCGTGACGACGCTCAACTACCTGCCGCACGACCAGGAAGTGAACATCGTCGCCGCCAAGACGCCGCACTACGACAGCGACGAGGGTCGCAAGATCCTGTCGGCGATGGTCGCCCTGGCCGACCTCACGCGCGCCGGCTTCATCGCCGGCGACATCTCGACCGTGATGTCGCCGCGCACGGTGATCACCTGGGCCGAGAACGCGCGCATCTTCGGCGGCGACGTCGGCTTCGCGTTCCGGCTGACCTTCCTGAACAAGTGCGACGAGGTCGAGCGCAGCACGCTCGCCGAGTACTATCAGCGCTGCTTCGGCAAGGAGCTCCCGGCGTCGAGCGCCAAGGGCGGCAAGCTGCACTAGAAGAGGGCGGTCGATGGCCAAGGACTCCACGCCGCTCGAGGAATTCCGTCGCGTCACCGCCACCACCATGCGGGCGGTGTCGCGCAAGGAAGTCAACGTCTCGTTCGTGCCCGACGGCGGCTCGCTGCTGGGCAGCGAGGCGCGCATCACCGTGCCGGCCCGCGACCTGCCGGTCGAGGACGTCAGCCGGGTGCGCGGCGAGGCCGATTCGATGGCGCTCAAGCTGCGCCATCACGACCGCAAGACGCATCTGCGCCGGGTGCCGCGCGGCGAGACCGCCCGCGCCATCTTCGAGGCCGTCGAGCAGGTCCGCGTCGAGGCGCTGGGCGCCCGCCGCATGGCCGGCGTCGCCGACAATCTCGCCGCCCTGTGGCGTCAGCGCTCCGACCAGCGTGGCCATGCCCGGGTCAAGTCCAAGGACGACGCGCCGCTGGCCGACGTGATCGGCCTGATCGCCCGCGAGCAATTGCTCGGCGCAGCGCCGCCCGAATCGGCCAAGGCGATGGTCGACATGTGGCGCGCCGACGTCGAGGCGGCGGCCGGGCGCGACTTCCAGAAGCTGCGCGATGCGCTCGCCAACCAGGAAACCTTCGCCCGCGCCGCCCGCCAACTGATCCGCGACCTCAAGCTCGGCGACGAGACCGCCGACCTGCAGGACGAGGACCAGGACGACTCGCAGGACCAGGAGAACGCCGACGGCCAGTCCAACGAGACCGGCGACGACCAGAGCGATTCGAGCGAGACCCAGGGCTACGGCGCCCAGGGCGAGGAGACCGAGGACGCGTCCGAGCAGGACGATTCCTCCGAGACGGTCGCCGACCAGGCCCAGACCGAGATGCAGATGGGCGCCGGCGACGAGGAGGAGCCCGGCCGCGCCGAGCGCCCCTGGCTGCCGCCCGGCGCGCTCAGCAACGAGCCGCTCGGCCAGCAGTATCACGCCTATACGCTGAAGTTCGACGAGATCGTCGACGCCGACCAGCTGTGCGACGCTGAGGAGCTCGGCCGCCTGCGCAACCATCTCGACCAGCAGCTCAGCCATCTGCAGGGCGTCATCGGCAAGCTCGCCAACCGCCTGCAGCGCCGCCTGATGGCGCAACAGAACCGCTCCTGGGACTTCGACCTCGACGAGGGCACGCTCGACGCGGCGCGGCTGGCGCGCATCGTCGCCAACCCGATGCATGCGCTGTCCTTCAAGAAGGAGAAGGACACCAACTTCCGCGACACGGTGGTGTCGCTGCTGATCGACAATTCCGGCTCGATGCGCGGCCGGCCGATCACCGTGGCGGCGATGAGCGCCGACATCCTGGCCCGCACGCTCGAGCGCTGCGGCGTCAAGGTCGAGATCCTGGGCTTCACGACCCGCGCTTGGAAGGGCGGCCAGAGCCGCGAGCAGTGGCTGGCCGCCGGCAAGCCGGCCAACCCGGGCCGCCTCAACGACCTGCGCCACATCATCTACAAGCCGGCCGACGCGCCGTGGCGGCGGGCCCGCAAGAACCTCGGCCTGATGCTGCGCGAGGGCATCCTCAAGGAGAACATCGACGGCGAGGCGCTGCTCTGGGCGCACAACCGGCTGCTGCCGCGGCCGGAAGAGCGCAAGATCATGATGGTGATCTCGGACGGCGCGCCGGTCGACGATTCGACCCTGTCGGTCAATCCCGGCAACTACCTCGAGCGCCATCTGCGCGACGTCATCGACTGGATCGAGACGCGCTCGCCGGTCGAGCTGATCGCCATCGGCATCGGCCATGACGTCACGCGCTACTACCGCCGCGCCGTCACCATCGTCGACGCCGACCAGCTGGGCGGCACGATGATGGAGCAGCTCGCCTCGCTGTTCGACGAGGAGGACGGCAAGAGCCAGGCCGGCCAGGGCGGCGGACGCCGCGGCGGCCGCGGCAAGGGCGGCGCTCCGGGCGCCGGCAAGGGCGGCCGCCGCGCCGCCTGATCTCGTCTCCCGGCCGCGTGGCCAGGAAGCGGCGCCTCTGCTAGGGAGGCGCCGCCCGATGTCGATCCTCCGCTCCCTTCTCGTCCTCTGCTTGTTGGCGGCGGCCTGCAGCAGCGCCGCGCAGCCGACCGTCGTCCCGCCCGAACGGGCCGTGGCGATCCGCAGCCTCGCGATCCCGCTCAAGCTCGACGACCCGGCCGCCGCCACCGTCGGCCGCCTGCGCTGGCGCGGCGGCATCAGCATGACGGCCGATTCGGCGCGATTCGGCGGCTGGTCGGACCTGCACGTCGCGGCCGACGGCAGGAGCCTGGCGGCGATCTCCGACGAGGGCGCCTGGCTGACCGCGACCATCGACTACGACGCCAGGGGCGACCTCGCCGGCCTGTCGCAGGCCCGCCTGGGGCCGCTGCGCGACCTCGACGGAAGGCTACTCGCCGACAAGGCGATGGCCGACGCCGAGGGCATGGCGCGGCTGCCCGACGGCAGCTGGCTGGTGTCGTTCGAGCGCGACCATCGCCTGTGGCGCTATCCCGGGCTCGACGGCAAGCCGGTCGCCTTCCCCGGCCCGGCCGATCTCGCCCGGCAGCCCAAGAACGGCGGCGTCGAGGCGCTGACCGCCCTGCCCGACGGCCGGGTCGTCGCGATCAGCGAGGAGCTGAGCCAGAAGCCCAGCACGGTGACCGGCTGGATCGGCACGCCGATCACCCCGGGCAGCGCCGACGGCGGCTATGCCTGGGCGAGCTTCGCCTACGCCACGGTCCCCGACTTCGTGCCGACCGCGATCACGCGACTGCCCGACGGCTCGTTCGTCACCCTGGAGCGCGCCTTCGACATGGTGCGCGGCGTGCGCTGCCGGGTCATGCATTTCGCCGCCGCGGCGCTGCAGCCGGGCGCCACGGTGCAACCGACGGAACTGGCGTTCCTCGCCTCGCCCTGGGCGGTCGACAATCTCGAGGGGCTGGCGGCGACCCGCGGGCCGAACGGCGAGACGCTGCTGTGGATCGTCTCGGACGACAACTTCAACCCGCTGCAGCGCAACATCCTGCTGCTGTTCGAGCTGCTGCCCTGAGCGGCTGAGGCGGAAAAGGAAAAGGCCGCTTACGCGGCCTTCTTGCTACGCGGCAGCCTTGGCGTCCTTGCGGGCCTTGGCCTGCGTGACCCGGCGCTTCAGCACCTTCATCTCGGGGCTGAGCTTGCTGTCGTTGGTGCCCAGCAGGTAGGCGTCGATGCCGCCATTGTGCTCGATGGTCTTGATGCCGCGCGGCGTCAGCCGCAGGCGCACCGAGTGGCCCAGCGCGTCGGACAGCACCGAGGCGATCTGCAGGTTCGACATGAAGCGACGCCGCGTCTTGTTGTTGGCGTGGCTGACATTGTTGCCGTACTGCACGGACTTGCCCGACAGGGCGCAACGACGAGGCATGGCGACTTCCGCTGAAAAAACGATCCCGCCGGGAGGCGGGAAGGCCGGCTTTTTACGGGCCGATCCCCGCTCCGTCAAGGCTCGCGGTCAGGCAAACCAATCGACCACCCGCTCGCTGATGTCCTCGACCTGGTCCTCGGGGATCACCCGGCCGCGGGCCGAGATCCCGGCCTGGTGCACGGTCTCCGGATCGCCGGAGATCAGAGGATGCCACCAGTACAGGTCCTCTCCCTGGTGAACCAGGCGGTAGCCACAAGTCCTGGGGAGCCAGTCCATCTTGGCCACCACCTTTGGGGTGAGCTGGATGCACTCCGGCACGATCTTCTTGCGGTTCCTGTAGTCCTTGCACTGCGCCGTCTTGGGGTCGAGCAGGCGGCAGCAGGTGTCGGTCTGGGCGAGCTCGCCGGTGCCCTCGTACTCGAGCTTGTTGACGCAGCACATGCCGCAGCCGTCGCACAGGGATTCCCACTCGGCCTTGGTCATCTGGGCGAGCGTCTTGCGCTTCCAGAACGGCAGCTCGGCCTGCTCCGCGGCGGCGCGGCGGGCGCCGCACGAACGACTTAGGCGCCATGGAAGGCCTCCAGCAAACGCCGGGCCGCCGCCGCCGCGTGGTCCGGCCGGCCTCGACGTCGCGTTCCAGGCCGCCGACCAGGGCGCGCACCGCGGGATGGCCGCGCAGCGCCGCCAGCAGGGTCTCGCCGACCTCGTTCCACATCCAGGCGCGCGCCTGCTCGCCGCGGCGGCGGGCGATGCCGGCCGCGCCGACGGCGGCGCGGAAGCGCTCGACGACCTCCCACACCGCGAGCACGCCGTCGCCGTTCAAGGCCGAGCAGGTCGTGACCTCCGGCGTCCAGCCGGCGGTCGGCGAGCGCAGCATGCGCAGCGCGTGCTGATAGTCGGCGGCCGAGCGTCTGGCGGTCGCCAGCAGGTCGCCGTCGGCCTTGTTGACGACGATCAGGTCGGCCAGCTCGATGACGCCGCGCTTGATTCCCTGCAGGTCGTCGCCGCCGGCCGGCAGCAGCAGCACGATGAACATGTCGACCATGTCGGACACCGCGGTCTCCGACTGGCCGACCCCGACGGTTTCCACCAGCACCGTGTCGAAGCCGGCCGCCTCGACCAGCAGCATGGCCTCGCGGGTGCGCCGTGCCACGCCGCCCAGGGTGGTGCCGGCCGGCGACGGCCGGATGAAGGCGTCGGTTCGCCGCGACAGCTCCTCCATGCGCGTCTTGTCGCCCAGGATCGAGCCGCCGGCGCGCTTCGAGGAGGGATCGATGGCGAGCACCGCGAGCGAGCGGCCGCGCTCGAGCAGCGACAGGCCGAAGCGCTCGATGAAGGTCGACTTGCCGACCCCGGGCACGCCGGTGATGCCCAGCCGCACCGACTTGCCGGTGTGCGGCAGCACGGCGGCGAGCAGCGCGTCGGCCCGCGCGCGATGGTCGGCGCGGGTCGATTCGACCAGGGTGATGGCCTGGGCCAGCGCCCGCCGGTTGCCGGCCAGCAGCGGCGCCAGCAGCGGATCGGCGGCCGCATCGCCGCAAGAGGAGTCGGTCTGGAGGGCCGCGCCGCTCATGCCTTCGCCTTATCAGCCGCGCCGGCGAAACGCCAGAAGGGCGGCGGCCGCAGCCGCGGCATAGAAGAACGCGACGCTCGAGGTCAGGCCGGCGCGTCCGAACGCGTCCATCGCCGCGCCCGAGATCGGCCGGCCGAGCAGGCCGCCGAACGAGTACACCATCGTGAAGGCGGCGTTGGCGCGGGCCATGTCGCCGCCCTGGAAGCGCTGTCCGAGCAGCGCCAGACCGACCGTGTAGATGCCGAACGAGATGCCGCCCCAGGCCAGCAGCACGGCCAGCACCATGTGCGACTGCGGATCGACCAGGGTGACCAGGCCGACGAGCAGCGCGCTACCCAGCGCACAGCCGGCCAGCACGGCGCGGCGGTCGGCGTGGTCGGCCAGCCAGCCGATCGGCCATTGCAGCACCAGGTTGCCGATCACGAAGGCGCTGAGCCAGGTGGCACCGATCTCGGCCGAAACGCCGGCCTCGAGCGCGAAGATCGGCAGGAAGGAGAAGGCGACGTTCTCGCCCAGGCCGCAGGCCAGCGCCGCCAGCCAAGCCACCGGCGCGGCGCGCAGTACGCCGGCGAAGCCGCCGCGGCCGAGCGGCCGGATCAGCGGCGCCCGCCCGGCGGTGACCAGCAGCGGCAGGATCACCAGCGCCGACAGGGCGGCGTTGAGCAGGAAGGGACGCGGCCCGTAGACGCCGACCAGCTGCAGCACCCGCGGCCCGGTCGCCCGGCCGAGCGCCACCTGGGTCGAGTAGATCGCCACGGCGCGGCCGCGCCGCTTCTCCTCGACCACCAGGTTGATCCAGATCTCGCTGACCACCCAGGGCACGCCGCCGACCGCGCCGGACAGCAGCGACAGGACGAACCACAGGACCGCGCCTTCGGTGTAGGCGAAGACCACCGAGATCGCCGCGTTGAGCAGGCTGGCGAGGAAGATCATCGGCACCGCGCCGAGCCGCGCCGCCAGCGCCGGGATGCGATGCGCGGTCGCCAGCATGCCGATGCCCCAGGCCGAGGCGACGATGCCGATGCCGAGATTGTCGACGCCCTGCCGCTCGAGCGCCAGCGGCACCAGCGGCATGCCGGTCCCGGCCTGCACGCCGAAGGCGAGGCAGCAGAGGTAGATGGGGACGAGGGAGCGGTTCTCGGCGCTCATCCTCCTCCCCAACGTCCGTTGGGGAGGTGTCGCGAAGCGACGGAGGGGTCATGACTCTCCGACCCCTCCGTCGGCGCGAGGCGCCGACACCTCCCCACGCGATGCGTGGGGAGGGCAAGATCACTCCGCGACACGCAGATGGCCTTCGGCGCGGAACGAAGGCGGCTCGGCGACCGCGGCCAGGGCCTCGGCGGCGGCTTCCTGCTGGCGGCGCCACATGTCGGCGTAGAGGCCGTCGCGGGCCAGCAGGTCGGCGTGGCGGCCGCGCTCGGCGACCCGGCCGCGGTCGAGCACGACGATCTCGTCGGCGCCGACGATGGTCGACAGGCGATGGGCGATCACCACCGTGGTGCGGCCGCGGCTGACCTCCTCGAGGCTGCGCTGGATCTCCTGCTCGGTGCGCGTGTCGAGGGCGCTGGTCGCCTCGTCGAACAACAGGATGCGCGGGTCCTTGAGGATGGTGCGGGCGATCGCCACGCGCTGCTTCTCGCCGCCCGACAGCTTCAGCCCGCGCTCGCCGACCGGCGTCTGGTAGCCCTGCGGCAGGGCGGCGATGAAGTCGTGGATGCGCGCCAGATGCGCCGCCTGCTCGACCTCCTCGCGGCTGGCGCCGGGCCGGCCGTAGCAGATGTTGTAGTAGATCGTGTCGTTGAACAGCACGGTGTCCTGCGGCACGACGCCGATCGCGGCGCGCAGGCTCGCCTGCGTGACGTCGCGGATGTCCTGGCCGTCGATGCGCACGGCGCCGGCGGCGACGTCGTAGAAGCGGTAGAGGATGCGCGACACGGTCGACTTGCCGGCGCCGCTCGAGCCGACGATCGCCACCGTCGTGCCCGGCGCGACGCGGAAGCTGACGTCGTGCAGGATCGGCCGGTTGGCCTCGTAGTGGAAGTCGACGTGCTCGAAGACGATCTCGCCGCCGGCCACCGCCAGCGCCGGCGCGCCCGGCTTGTCGGCGATCTCGGCCGGCACCGCCAGCAGGCCGAACATCTTCTCCATGTTCACGAGCGCGTTGCGGATCTCGCGATAGGCGAAGCCCAGCATGTTGAGCGGCTGGTAGAGCTGGATCAGGAAGGCGTTGACCGCCACGAAGTCGCCGACCGTCAGGCTGCCGTCGACGACGCCGGAGCCGGCCATCACCATGACCAGCACCAGCCCGGCCGAGATGATGGCGCCCTGCCCGGTGTTGAGCAGCGACAGGGTGCGGCTGGAGCGGATCGCGGCCTGCTCGTAGCGCCGGCGGCCGACGTCGAAGCGGCGCGCCTCGTGCTCCTCGTTGCCGAAGTACTTCACCGTCTCGTAATTCAGCAGGCTGTCGATCGCGCGGGCGTTGGCCTCGGTGTCGGCGTCGTTCATGCGGCGCACGAACTTGATGCGCCATTCCGACAGCATGACCGAGAAGACGACGTAGCCCGCCACGATGCCCAGGGTGACGGCCGAGAAACGCCAGTCGTAGAGGCTCCACAGGATGCCGCCGACCAGGGCGATCTCGAGCAGGGTCGGCAGGATGTTGAAGGTCGTGAAGCGGATCAGGAACTCCATGCCCGTGGTGCCGCGCTCGATGACCCGGCTCAGCCCGCCGGTCTGGCGCTCGAGATGGAAGCGCAGCGACAGCGCATGGAGATGGCGGAAAACCTCGAGGGCGAGGTTGCGGATGGCGCGCTGCGACACCGGCGCGAACACCGCGTCGCGCAACTCGCCCAGCGCCTGGGCGAGCACCCGGGCGAGCCCGTAGGAGGCGATCAGCACCACCGGCACGGCCACCGCCTGCGCCGCGGTGTTGCCCAGCGCGTCGACGGCGTGCTTGTAGAGCAGCGGCACGTAGACGTTGACCACCTTGGCGGCGACCAGCAGCCCGAGCGCGATGCCGACCCGCCAGCGCAGCCCGGGCTCGTCGTGCGGCCACAGATGGCGACCCAGCACCTTCAGCACGGCCAGGCTGCGCGCCCAGCCGAGCTTGGGAATGCGGTCGTTGGCGGGAGGCGACATGGACAAAAATGCCTTATTTGAGAGGCAGAGGGGGCGCGAGCGGGAGCGCGGTCGCGGCGAGACGGCCTTCTATCCCGCGCCCCGGCCCCATGTAAGCCCCTTGCAGGAGAGGCGGTTCATGAGTTTTCGTAACGCGATCCGCGGCCTGTCGGTGGCCCTGCTGATGCCGCTGGCCGCGGCGGCCCAGGACGCGCGGCCGCAGGCGATGGCGCCTGCCCCGGCGAAAGCAGGCAATCGCCAGGTCGAGATCGCCTACGAGATCACCTATGCCGGCATGGCCGGCTTCCGCATCGACGTCACGGCGCGCTTCGCCGGCGACCGCTACGACGTCGAGACCAGCACCTACAAGAACGGCGTGCTGAAGGCCGTGACCATGAACTATGCCGGCCGCAACCGCGCCTGGGGCGGCTTCGCCGGCGACGGCACGCCGCGGCCGGCCGGCGGCTCGCTGGCGCTGGCGATCGGCGACAAGACACGCACCTGGGCGGCCCAGTACGGGCCCGACGGCAGCGTCCAGGAGGCCCATGTGCCGGAGTGGAAGCCGCTGCCCACCCAGGTCATTCCCGAGCGCGACCGGATCGGCTCGCTCGATCCCCTGTCGGCGGCCCTGACCGCCGGCCTGGCCGGCGACGCGGCCTGCGACCGCACCTTGCCGACCAACGACGGCAAGCGCCGGGTCGACGTGATCCTGCGATCGCTGCGCCGCGAGAGCGCGGCCCAGAGCGGCATCGCGGGCGCCCAGGGCGACGTGCTGGTCTGCGAGTTGTCGACCCGCCGCGTCTCGGGCGAGTTCCACGACATGGCCAAGGAGAGCGAGGCCGAGCGCGAGCGGCCGGTGCGCCTGTGGTTCGCGCGTCTCGACGATTCGCCGTTCCGCTATCCCGCCAGGCTCGAGGTCGACACCGGCTGGGGCACGGCGCGCGGCAGGATGCTGTGGTTCCGCGAGCGGCCGCTCGCGGCCGAGGAAGCGCAATCGCTGCGGCGGTGACGGCCGTCGGCGATTTATCGCAGTTTCCGCTGGTGAAAGGCCAATCGGCGGGGTGGGATCGGATCGACGTCCTGCGGCGCGCACGATGACCCTCCAGGATTGGTGCTTAACCATAGATAAGCACTGCTGCACAAGAGATCAAGAACGGAGAGCGAACGACCGGCGCTCCTGAATAAATGGGCTCCGGGAGCGCGTTCTGGTTTTCCCGAACCGGCGCACCAAGCCCTTGATTCAACACACCTCTCGTGAAACCGTTTCTACGGTTATTCCCGTAGGACCGAAGATGAACGAGACCGCTGCCCTCGCCCTCCTCGCCGCTCTGGGCCAGCCCGTGCGGCTTGCCCTGCTGCGGCAGCTGCTCGACGCCTGGCCGCAGGCCGTCGCCTCGGGGGCCCTGGCCCGGCTGTGCGACGCGCCGCCGACCACGGTGTCGGGCCATCTCGGCGTCCTGGCGCGGGCCGGACTGGTGCGGGCCGAGCGCGCCGGCACGACGATCCACTACCGTGCGACGCCGGCGGCGCTGCGCCGGCTGATGGCCTTCCTGGCGCGCGACTGCTGCGGCGACCGCCGCGACCTGCTGGGCAGCTATGCCGGCCTGGCCGTCGACCTCGAGGATGCACCGGTCGGGCGCGGCCCCCAGGCCGCCTGCAGCGTGCTGTTCCTCGGCGTGCGCAACGCCGGCCGCTCGATCCTCGCCGAGGCCCTGCTGCGCAAGCGCGGCGGCGGCCGCTTCGCCGCCTTCTCGGCCGGGCTGGCGCCGGCCCGCCGGCCGCTGCCGGAGGTGCTGAGCCGGCTGCGCCGGCTGGCCTGCGACACGACCCGGCTGGCCAGCAAGCCGGTGACCGACTTCCTCGCCTCCGGCGCGCCGCCGCTCGACGCCGTGATCGTGGTCGGCACGCTGCACGGCGGCGCGACGCTGCCGTCCTTCGCGGGGACGCCGGTCGTCGTCGCCTGGCCCATGCCCGATCCAGCGGCCTATCGCGGCCCGGTCGCCGAGCAGATCGCGCTGCTCGACCAGGTGGTGGCGATGCTGCGCCAGCGCATCGACGCGCTCGTCGGCCTGTCGCTCGACTCGCTCGATCGCGCCGGGCTGGCGCAGGCGCTGGCGGCGATCGGCAATGCGCCGATGCCCGACGACCTTGCGGTCCATCGCATCCCGCCGGACCTCCGGAGCCGGTCCGGCTGAAACCTAGGGCCTGGCTGCGCGCTGGCCGGCGGACTCATGTCGACCGGCCGGTCGAGCAACCGGCCACTTTCGACCTTGCAATCGACGCCAGGACGGCCAAGGCTCTCGGCCTCTCCCTTCCCATGCCGTTGTTCGCTCGCACCGGCGAGATGATCGAACAACCGTCGCCCCTACACCTCTGCGGGACATCATCCACCATGGCGAAAGACCCCAACCAGTTCATTCTCGATCTGCTGCGAGCGGTGCGCGACGCCACGGGGGCAAGACGTCCGCCAGCCTGGACGTCGGTGCAGAAGGTCGAGGACCGGCTCGGCATCGGCAACGCGGAAGCGCTGGACATTGCCCTTCGCCTCGCCGGGAGGAAGGGGTGGCTCAGGTCCGACGGCGATCCGGCGTCCTCGGTAAGCCTCACCGTGGAAGGCATGGCAGTGCTCGAGACGGCGCCGAAGACCTGACGTCTCGCCCCGGTCGCGGCTCGATCCGAGCACGGCCTGCCTCCGGCCGACCAGCCCCTGCCCCAAGCACTTGCAGTAGACTCCGAGTGAGCTATGCTACTTTTGGGAAGTGGGGAGGAAATCAATGAGATACGCGATGGCAGTGGCCGCCATGGTCGCTGGAGCGAGCCTGTCGGCCCAGGCCCAGACCCTGGCTAGTGCAGACGATGTGAGAACCGCCTTCGCCAACAAGACGGCCTACATCACGCATCGCAACGGTGCGACGCAGAAGGCCTTCTTCGCCGCCGACGGGGTCGGCAAGGTGACCGAGAAGGGCGGCGTGCGGACGGGCAACTGGACGGTCGAGAAGAACACCATCTGCCACAACCTGTCGACCGAGCGGAAGTGCTATACGGTCACGCGAAAGGGTCCCGACACTTTCGAGCTGCAGTCGACGGACATGAAGTGGATGCCGAGTTACCGGCTGGTCGTCGGCAATACCGAAAGCCTGTAGATCGCGGCCTCGGGATCGTTGCACCGGGTTCGCTGCTCGCGCGCAACGGCTCGGGCGCAGCGGCTCTGGCCGAGGCGACTGGCATTGTCCCCGGGATCATGCGCCTGCGCGGCTGGCTCGGCCGGCCGTTCCGGCTAAGCTCTCGGCATGAAACCCTACGTCCTCTGCCACATGGTCACCAGCATCGATGGCCGCATCTGGGGCAGCCGCTGGCGACCGAAGAAGAACGTCGTGCCCAACCTGTTCGAGACCTTGCACGACCGGCTGGTCGAGGAAGGCGGCGCCGGCGGCTCGTGGCTGTGCGGCCGGGTCACCGCTCAGGAATTCGCGCGCGGCAAGGGCAAGGTCTATCCCGCGACGACGGAGACGTTCCCGCGCGCCAACTGGTACGCCCTCGACGAGGCCGAGCGCCGGACGGTCAAGGCCTGGGGCATCTTCCTCGACGCGCACGGCAAGGCGATGTGGGAGCGCCGCGACATCGGCGGCGATCCGATCCTGGTGATCCTGAGCGAGCAGGTACCCGACAGCCATCTCGCCGGCCTGCGCCGGGACGGCGTGTCGTACGTCTTCGCGGGCCGCGACGGCATCGACCTGGCGGCGGCGCTGGAGACCCTGAACCGCGAGCTGGGGATCACGCGCCTGCTGCTCGAAGGCGGCGGCGGCGCCAACGGCGCCTTGCTGCGCGCTGGCCTGGTCGACGAGATCAGCCTCGTGATCTCGCCGGTGGTCGACGGCAGCACCGGCGGGCCGATCGTGTTCAACTCGGGCGACGGCGATCTGGGGCCGGCGCCGGTCGAGAGCATGACGTTGGCGAGCCACACGGTGCTGGAGGGCGGGGTGGTGTGGTTGAGGTACAGGCTCGCGAACGCGTGAGGCCCCGCAGTGAGGAAGGTGGGCCTGGACTAGGGTGATGTGAACGGCTGGAAGGCCGTGTTGCCCATGCCAGACGCGTTCGAGGCCGAGACCGATCGCTACGCCTGGGCTGCGGCTGCCCTCTCCACCGGCCGGGACTGCCGAGCCGGGCTCGAGCAGCTCAAGGCTTGCGGCTGAATCCTTCGAGTGCCCGTGGCCAGATCGATCCGCTGAGGGCGGCGTTCGATTCCATCGCCCTGATGGCGAGGCATCCCGGGCCGCCGCCGATGCCTGTGCTGTTCGTATGCTTGGATTGAATCTCGGACCTTGCCGAATTTTGCGTGGGCCTTCTCCAGGCATGACGGGTCGGCAGCCCGGCGGCCACTTCAGCGCACCTGTTCGCCCATTCCTCTTCCGTACAAAAGTGTACAGTGGCGACGGGGTGTCTTCGAGCGATGGCGCCGCCGCCGATTCGCAGGCGGGCGGCGTTGTGCAATGAAGTTGGGGGCTAGCGAAGTGGCAAATCCGAGCACGACCGCGCAGGAACAGGCTGCGCCCGGTGCGACGACGACGATCGCCTACACGGGCGCCAGCGTCACCTGGACCGCGCCGACGGCGGGCGACTACTACATCCTCGCCTTCGGGGCGCAGGGCGGCGGCGCCGGCACCAACGGCGGTGGCGAGGGAGCCGAGATCGGCGGCGTGTTCGCGCTCGCGGCCGGCGAGGTCCTGACCGTCGCCGTCGGCGGCGTCGGCCAGACTCCGGGCGGTCCCTTCGCAGGCGGCGGCGGCGGCGGAAGCTTCGTGGTCGGCCCCTCCAACACGGCCCTGCTCATCGCCGGCGGCGGCGGCGGCGCGAGCAGTCTCGGCGCCGGCGGAGCGGGCCAGACCGGAACGTCCGGCTCAGCCTCCAACGGCGGCGGCGCCGGCGGCGCCGACGGTTCGGGCGGCGGGGCGTCCGACGGCGGCGGCGGCGGCGGCGGCGGGTTCTCGGGCGGCGGAGCGGCGGCCCCCAGCGGCGGCAGCGGCGGACAGGACTGGGCCCAGGGCCTGGGAGGTGGCAGCCTCGGCGGCGGCTTCGGCGGCGGCGGCGGCTGGCACGGCGGCGGCGGCGGCGGCGGCGGCTACAGCGGCGGCGGCGGCGGCGGCTTCAACGGCGACGGCGCGTTCAGCGGCCCCGGCGGCGGCGGCGGGTCCTACACCACCGGGACCGAAACGCTGGCCGTGAGCGGCGAGCACGGCGGCGCCGGATCCGTCTTCATCGCCCGCGTCGACACGCCCACGATCGGCGGCCTGGTCGCCGGCCAGATCACGAACGACACGACCGCCCTCTCGCCGTTCCTCGGCGCGACCGTCGGCGACCCCAACCTGGGAATGCTCGCAGAGACGCTGACGGTGACGCCGGCCAACCCGCTGCTCGGGACGCTGTCGGACGCGGTCGGCGGCACGATCGCCAACGGCGTCTACACGGTCACCGGCACGGCGGCCGAGGTCCAGGCGGCCTTGCGCGGCCTCGTCTTCACACCGTCCCGGAACGTCGGCGGGGTCACGGCCGGCTTCACGGTCACGGTCAAGAACGTCGCGGGCGTCTCGGGCACGAACGATACGGCCTCGGTCGTGATCGCAGGGGCGCCGGCGCCCGCCACCTTCGGCTATAGCGGCGCCACCGCCACGTACGTCGTGCCGGCAGCCGGCGCGTACTACATCGCCGCCTTCGGCGCGCAGGGCGGCAACGCCGGCAACAACCTCGGCGGCAACGGCGCCGAGACGGGCGGCCTGTTCGAGCTCGCCGCCGGAGAGGTCCTGACCATCGCGGTCGGCGGCCAGGGCCGGACCTTGAGCAACAACTTCGTCGCGGGCGGCGGTGGCGGAAGCTTCGTGGTCGGTTCGTCGGGCACGCCCCTGGTGATCGCCGGCGGCGGCGGCGGCGCGGTGGGGCTCCAGGACGGCATTGCGGGGCAGGCCGGGACGTCGGGGGCGACGCCGTTCGGCGGAGGCGCCGGCGGCACGGACGGTTCGGGCGGCGGGGCGGGCTACAGCGCCGGCGGCGGCGGCGGCTTTTCGGGCAACGGAGCATCCAGCGCCAACGGGGTGGGCGGCGGCCAGGGCTGGTCCGCCGGCCTCGCGGGCGGCAATGGCGACGGCGGCTTCGGCGGCGGCGGCGGCGGCGCCCTCGTCGACGAGGGCAGCGGCGGCGGCGGCGGCGGCTACAGCGGCGGCGGCGGCGGTGGCCCCTTGGGCAGCGGCGGCGGCGGCGGCTCGCTTGCCGGCACCACCGACACCCTGGCCGTGGCCGGGGCGAACAGCGGCGACGGGTCCGTCCTGATCGCGCTCGTGGACACCCCGACGATCGGCGGCATGGTCGGGCAGCAGACGACGAGCAACGGGGCGCCCATCGATCCCTTCGCGCGGGCGACCGTGAGCGATCCCTGGCTCGGCACCCTGCCCCTGACCTTGACGGTGACGCAGGGCAACCTGCTCGTCGGCACCCTGTCGGACACGCTGGGCGGCACGGTCAGCAACGGCGTCTACACGGTCACAGGCACGGCGGCCGAGGTGCAGGCGGATCTGCGCGCGCTCACCTTCACGCCGGCGCCGAACGTCTCGGACCTCACGACCGGCTTCACGGTCACGGTGACGAACATCGCGGGCGAGACGGCCACGAACGACACGACCACGGTCGAGGCCACGGGGACCTGGACAGGCGTCGACTTCGGCTACACCGGCGCCAGCGTCACCTACACCGTGCCGACGGCCGGCGATTACCTGATCTGGGCCGCCGGCGCGCAGGGCGGCGATTCCTTCCCCGACGGGACCTACATCGGCGGCTACGGCGCCGAGATGGGCGGCGTGTTCACCCTCGTGGGGGGCGAGGTCCTGACGGTCATCGTCGGCGGCCAGGGCCAGGCCGGCGACAACACCGGCGGCGGCGGCGGCGGAACCTTCGTGCTCGACCCGCTCGGGGCGCCGCTCCTCGTCGCGGGCGGCGGCGGCGGCGGCGGCTGGCCCGACGCCGGCGATCCGGGGCAGGCCGGTACGTCCGGCTCGACGCCCCCCGTCGGGGGCGCCGGCGGCGAGAACGGTTCGGGCGGCGCGGTGTCGGGCGGCGAAGCCGGTGGTGGCGGCGGCGGGTTCCTCGGCGCCGGAGCGTCGAGCCCCGACGGCGGCGGCCAGGGCGGTGCGGCGGGCGGCGGCGCCCGCGGGGCCGGCGCCCAACGCGAGACCGGCGCCACCGGCGCCCGCGGGGTCGGCGGCGGCGGCGGCGGCATCACCCGCGGCGGCGGCGGCGGCGGCTACAGCGGCGGCGGCGGCGGCGGCGGCACCGGAGAAAACCTCGGGCAAGGCGGCGGCGGCGGCGGCGGGTCGTTCGACGCCGGTTCGCCGACGCTGGCCGTCAGCGGGGCCCATGCCGGCGCCGGGGCCGCCCGGGTAACGCTCGTCGGCCCGCCCACGATCGGCGGACTGGCCGTGAGCCAGACGGAAGCGACGCCGCTCCATCCGTTCACCCGCGCGACCGTCAGCGACCCGGCTCTCGGCGTCCTGCGCGAGACCTTGACGGTGACGCCGAGCAACACGATCGCCGGGACGCTCTCGGGCCCGTTGGGCGGTCAGGTCAGCAACGGCGTCTATACGGTCGCCGGCACGGCCGCGCAGGTGCAGGCGGCCCTGCGCGCCCTCGTCTTCACGCCGGCTGCGAACGCCGTCGGCCTCACCACCGACTTCACCGTCGAAGTGACCAACATCGCGGGCAGATCGGACAGCGAGACGATCTCGATCGAAAACCGGCCGGCGCCCGACCAGTCCGTCGGGCTGACGACGATCGCCTACACGGGCGCCACCGTCACCTACACCGCGCTGACGACGGGCGAGTACTACATCGTCGCCCACGGCGCGCAGGGCGGCAACTCCGGCAACGGCGCCGGCGGCTATGGCGCCGAGATCGGCGGCGCGTTCCAGCTCACCGCGGGCGAGGCCCTGACCGTCGCGGTCGGCGGCATGGGCCAGAGCGGCGACACCGTCCCGTTCGGCGCCGGCGGCGGCGGCGGAAGCTTCGTGATCGGCTCCTCCGGCTCGCCTCTTCTCATCGCCGGCGGCGGCGGCGGCGCCGGCTACTCCAGGGGCGGCGATCCCGGCCAGACCGGATTCTCGGGCTCGACGCCCACGTTCGGCGGCGCCGGCGGCGAGAACGGCTCGGGCGGCGGGGTGGCCAGCGGCACGCACGGCGGCGGCGGCGGCGGCGGGTTCCTGAGCGGCGGAGCGTCGGGCCCCGACGATGGCGGCGGCGGTCAGGGCTGGTTCGAAGGTCTCGCGGGCGGGAGCCCCGGCGGCGGCTTCGGCGGCGGCGGCGGCTACAACTTCGGCGGCGGCGGCGGCGGCGGCGCGAGCGGCGGCGGCGGCGGCCTGGTGAGCGGCGGCGGCGGCGGCGGCGGGTCCTTCGACGAGGGGACCTCAACGCTGGCCGTGGGCGGCGAAAACGCCGGCGACGGGTCGGTGCTGATCGCGCTCGTGGACACGCCGACGATCGGCGGAATGATCGCCGGACAGACGACCAGCAACGCGACGCCCGTCAATCCGTTCGCGCAGGCGACCGTGAGCGACCTCAATCTCGGCACCTTGCCCGTGACCTTGACGGTGACGCCCGCCAACACCTACACCGGGACGCTGTCGGACGCGCTGGGCGGCACGGTGAGCAACGGCGTCTACATGGTCACCGGCACGGCGGCCGAGGTGCAGGCGGACCTGCGCGCCCTCGTCTACACGCCGGCTCCCAACGCCGTCGGCGCCACGACCGGCTTCACCGTCGAAGTGACCAACATCGCGGGCAAGTCGGCCACCAACGACACGACCTCGGTCGGGATCGTCGGGCCGGTGGTCACCGCGACCCTCGGCTACACGGGCGCCGTCAGGACCTACGTCGCGCCGGTGACGGGCACCTACTTCATCATCGCCGCCGGCGCGCAGGGCGGCGACAACGACAACTCCTCCGGCTCCCACATCGGCGGCAAGGGCGCCAGGATCGGCGGCGCGTTCACCCTCACGGCGGGCGAGACCCTGACCGTCGCCGTCGGAGGCCAGGGCTCGGACGTGAATTCCAGCGCCGGCGGCGGCGGCGGCAGCTTCGTCGTCGACTCCTCGGGAACGCCTCTCGTGATCGCAGGCGGCGGCGGCGGCGCCGGCTTCAACACCGACGGCGATCCGGGGCAAAGCGGGACCTCCGGCAGCACGCCTCCGACCGGGGGCTCCGGCGGCGCGAACGGTTCGGGCGGCGGGGTCGGCGGCGACTATTACGGCGGCGGCGGCGGCGGATTCTCGGGCAGCGGGCAGTCGAGCCGCCATGGCGGCGGCGGCGGCCAGGGCTTTTCCGACGGGCTCGCCGGCGGCGCCCTCGGGGGCGGCTTCGGCGGCGGCGGCGGCGGCAGCGGCGACGACGGAATCGCCGGCGGCGGCGGCGGCGGCTACTCCGGCGGCGGCGGCGGCGGCGATGGCGGCGGCCATGGCGGCGGCGGCGGATCCTACGAGAGCGGCGTCGGCACGTATGCCTTCGACGGGGTGAACGGCGGCGACGGGTCCGTCCAGATCGCGCTCGCGCTCGCGCCCACGATCGGCGGCCTGGTCGCGGACCTGACGACGAACGACACGACCCCGCTCTCCCCGTTCCTCAACGCGACCATCAGCGACCCCACCCTGGGGGGGCTGACCGAGACGCTGACGGTCACCCCCTCCACCACCGTCACCGGAACGCTCCGGAACCCGTTCGGCGGCAGCGTCCACAACGGCGTCTACACGGTCACCGGCACGGCGGCCGAGATCGAGGCCGACCTGCGCACCCTCGTCTTCACGCCGAACCCGGGCTCGGCCGGGCTGACGACCGGCTTCACGGTCGAGGTCACCAACATTGCCGGCCTCTCGGCCACCAACGACACGACCTCGGTCGCGGTCGACGGGCCGTTCGCCGACCTCCACGTCGCCTACACCGGCGTCGCCACGACCTTCACCGTGCCGGTGGAGGGCGCGTACTACATCACGGCCGCCGGCGGGCAGGGCGGCGGCCCCACCCCGGACCTCGGCGGCGACGGCGCCGTGATGAGCGGCCTGTTCACCCTGTCGGCCGGCGAGGTCCTGACCCTCGCGGTCGGCGGCGAAGGCCAGAGCAATCTCAATTCCGGCGGCGGCGGCGGCGGCAGCTTCGTGTTCGGGCCGTCCGGCACGCCTCTCCTCGTCGCCGGCGGCGGCGGCGGCGCCGGCGACCTGGGCCTCGGCGATCCGGGACAGACCGGAACCTCCGGCTCGACGCCCGCGGGCGGCGCCGCCGGTGGCGCCGGCGGTGCGGGCGGCGGAGCGGCCGGCGGCGGCGGCGGCGGCGGCGGACTCCTGGGCAGCGGCGCCTCGGGCTCCGGATCCGGCGGCGCGGCCGGCGGCGGCGCCGGCGGCGCGCGGGCGGCTCCGGCGGCGGCACGGGCGGCTTCGGCGGCGGCGGCGGCGGCGCCGGCGGGTCGGATTACAGCGGCGGCGGCGGCGGCGGCTACAGCGGCGGCGGCGGCGGCGGCGTCGACGCGAGCGGCGGCGGCGGCGGCGGCGGGTCCTTCGACGGCGGCGCCGTCACCGTGACCTCCGCCGGAAACCCCGGCAACGGGTTCGTCGACATCAAGCTGGTGCAGGTCGACATCCCGACGATCGGCGGCACCAAAGCGGGCCAGACGACGGCCGTCGCGAAGGCCATCACGCCGTTCGCCCAGGCGACCGTCGGCGACCCCACGCTCGGAACCCTGCCCGAGACGCTGACCGTCACCCTCTCCGACACCGCCAACGGCACGCTCGCGGACGCGCTGGGCGGCACGGTGAGCAACGGCGTCTACACGGTCACCGGCACGGCGGCCGAGGTGCAGGCGGCGCTGCGCGCCCTCGTCTTCACGCCGACCGCGAACGCCACCCTCGGACTGACCACCGGCTTCACGGTCGAAGTCACCAATGTCGCCGGCAAGTCGGCCACGGACGCCACCACCTCGGTCCAGGTCGCCACGACCACGATCGGCTACACCGGCGCGACCGCCACCTACACCGTGCCGGTGGCGGGCGAGTACTACATCACCGCGCTCGGCGCGCAGGGCGGCAACGTCACCGGCTACGGCGGCGGCGACGGCGCCGAGGTCGGCGGGCGCTTCCATCTCGCCGCGGGCGAGGTCCTGACCCTCACCGTCGGCGGCCAGGGCCAGGGCGACGGCACCGGCGGCGGCGGCGGCGGAACCTTCGTGATCGGCTCCTCCGACACGCCCCTGGTCATCGCCGGCGGCGGCGGCGGCGCCGGCTTCCTGAGCGACGGCGATTTCGCGCAGACCGGGACCGACGGCTCGACGCCCAATCAAGGCGGCGCCGGCGGCGCCAGCGGGTCGGGCGGCGGCGTGCCCTCCGGCAGCTACGGCGGCGGCGGCGGCGGCGGGCTTGCGGGCGGCGGCGCGTCGACCGCCAACCGCGGCGGCGGCGGCGGCGCCGACGGCGGGCCCGGCGGCGTCGGCGGGCCCTCCGGCGGCGGCCATGGCGGCCTGGGCGGCGGCGGCGGCGGCGGCCTGAGCGGCGGCGGCGGCGGCGGCGGCTACAGCGGCGGCGGCGGCAGCGGCGCCTACGGCGGCCCCGGCGGCGGCGGCGGATCCTACGATGGCGGCGCCGACCCCACGTCGTCGGTCGCAAACCTCGGCAACGGCTCGGTCGTCATCACGCTCCTGGACGGCTCCACGAGCGGCACCGCCGAGGCCGGCCTGTCGATCGCCGCCACCGATGCCGACAGGCAGGAGGGCGATTTCGGCACGACGACCTTCACCTTCACGGTGAGCCTGAGCGGCTTCACGACCGCGGCGCATTCGGTGCATTGGACAGTGACCGGCAGCGGTGCCCATGCGGCCTCGGCCTCGGACTTCGCCGGCGGCGTGCTGCCCACCGGCACGCTGACCTTCGCGCCGGGCGAGACCAGCAAGACGTTCGCCGTCAAGGTCGCGGGCGACCGGCAGGTCGAGGGCGACGAGGGCTTCACGGTGAGCCTCTCGGACCCCTCGCCGGGCACGGTGCTGCTCGCCGCGTCGTCGGCCAGCGGGACGATCCGCGACGACGATTCGCCGACGATCCTCGAGTCGTTCGGCGCGACCCGTCTGGCGCGCAGCAGCGGCCAGTTCTTCCTGTGGGACGCCGCGAACACGGGTCCCGGCCTGCGGTACCAGGGCAGCCCGGTGGTCGCCGGCCAGTTCGGCGCCTGGACGCCGATCGCCGCCGAGGCGGCGGCCGGTGGCTACGAGGTCGTCTGGCGCTTCGACACCGCCGACCTGTACACGGCCTGGAAGACCGACACGTCGGGCAACTGGCAGTCCTCGCCGCTCGGCCTCGTCGCCGGCAGCGATGCCGGCCTGCAGCTGCTGGAGCCCTCCTTCCAGCAGGATCTCAACGGCGACGGCACGATCGGGATCAAGGTCACGACCCTCGAAGCATTCGGCGCGACGCGTCTGGACCAGGACGGCAACCGGTTCTTCCTGCGCGACGGCCAGGGCGACGGCCCCTCGCTGAAGTACCAGGGGGCGCCGCTGGTGGCCGGCCAGTTCGGCGCCTGGAAGGTGTTGGGCGCGGAGAAGACAGCCACGGGCTATGAGGTGGCGTGGCGCTTCGGCACGGCCGACCAGTTCACCGTCTGGAACACCGACGTCAACGGCAACTACACCAGCAGCGCCTTCGGGGCGGTTGGCGGCAGCGATGCCGGCCTGCAGCTGCTGGAGCCCTCCTTCCAGCAGGATCTCAACGGCGACGGCACGATCGGGATCAAGGTCACGACCCTCGAAGCCTTCGGCGCCACGCGGCTGGACCAGGACGGCAACCGGTTCTTCCTGCGCGACGGCCAGGGCAACGGCCCCTCGCTGAAGTACCAGGGTGCGCCGCTGGTGGCCGGCCAGTTCGGCGCCTGGAAGGTGTTGGGCGCGGAGAAGACAGCCACGGGCTATGAGGTGGCGTGGCGTTTCGGCACGGCCGACCAGTTCACCGTCTGGAACACCGACGCCAACGGCAACTACACCAGCAGCGCCTTCGGGGCGGTTGGCGGCGGCGATGCCGGCCTGCAGCTGCTGGAGCCCTCCTTCCAGCAGGATCTCAACGGCGACGGCACGATCGGGCTGAAGGTCACGACCATCGAGGCCTTCGGCGCCACGCGGCTGGACCAGGGCGGCGGCCAGTTCTTCCTGCACGACGGCCAGGGCAACGGCCCGTCCTTGAAGTACCAGGGTGCGCCGGTGGTGGCCGACCAGTTCGGCGCCTGGAAGGTGTTGGGCGCGGAGAAGACAGCCACGGGCTATGAGGTGGCGTGGCGCTTCGGCACGACCGACCAGTTCACCGTCTGGGACACCGACGCCAACGGCAACTACACCAGCAGCGCCCTCTGGGTGGTTGGCGGCAGCGATGCCGGCCTGCAGCTGCTGGAGCCCTCCTTCCAGCAGGATCTCAACGGCGACGGCGACATTGGTGTGTCAATGCCGGCATCGCCACAGCCGGACGTGGCATTGCTCGCAAATCACTCGTTGTCCGACTTTGGGGCGCCGCCCAGCTCCAGCATCATCGGGACTACGCCAAGTAACTCTGGCCTCGATGCCTTGCTCGCCAATCCTTCGACCTGATTGACCGTTCGGAGCGGAGACCATTGGGAAGGCGGCAGCGGCGCCAACGGCGCCCTGCTGCGGGCCGGCCTGGTCGACGAGACTAGCCTGGCGATCTCGCCGGTGGTCGACGGCAGCACCGGCAGGCCGATCGTGTTCAACTCAGGCGACGGCGATCGCGGGCCGGGCCGGTGGCGAGCATGACGTCGGCGAACCACAGGGTGCTCGAGGGCGGGGTGGTGTGGTTGAGGTACAAGCTCGCGAACGCGCGGACGGCAGCGTTCGGCGAGCACGGCGCAACGAACGACCGCAAAGAAAAGGGCGGCCCTCGCAGGAGGGCCGCCCTGATCACCGCTTGTTGCGGATCAGCTTAGAGGTAGCGCGACGGCAGCACGACCCGGTCGTCCGTCAGGATCTGCTCCAGAACCGTGATACCCGCGTCGTAGTTTCCGGAATCGCACTGGGCGATCGCCTGCGGCGCCGGACCAGAGGCGTCCGTCCGGGAATACGAACGCCACTTCCTGGCAAGCGCGGCGCAATAGTCCTTGTCGCTCATGAGCGGCCGCCCGATGACCGCGATATGAACGCTGCGGTTAAGCTGCTCGGGGACCTGGTCGGCGGTGGGGATCGGCAGGTTTTCCTCACCCAGGCTGCCCGACCGGATCGCGGACTCCGGCACGCCGGCGCGCATCAGCGCGGCCTTCACGTTCGCCGTGCGCGCCATGGAAAGCCGCAGGTTCGCCCCCTGATTGCCGACGCGGTCGGCATGGCCCTTCACGGTCACATTGACGCCGCCCTGCTTGAAGGTTGCGGCGGCCTGGTCGACCTTCGCCTGCCCTTCAGCCGAGATGTCCGACTGTCCGGTGTTGAAGTACACGACGAACAACTGCCTCACCGGCGTAGCAGGCGCCTGGCTTGCGGCCGGCGGCTGCTGTTGGCACGCCGTCAGCAGCAGCCCCATGGCCGCTGCGGTCAGAATCTTCTTCAACATGTGTCTCCCCCTTTGGGTTGCCCAGAGTAAGCAAGATAAACGTTAACCTATGCAGGGTGAAGTTAACAAGCTTTGCGATGGATCAAGCGGGCGCCGTCGGCCTGCCCGGTCCTTTCGGGGGGAGGGCTCCAGCCGGTAGTCCCGCCTGCCCGCGTTGGGTCCGCGCTACGTCGATGCACTCGTTCGCCGCTGGCCGATGGTGAATCGCGGGCATTCGGCACAGCCGGGGCGCGAAGCCCCCCATGCCCTCCGAAGCGAGACCTGGATGCGCCAATCACGCTGTTCCCGGTCCCGCGACCGTCGGCGCGGCCTGGCGCCGGTGGCCGGCTTGTCGCCCTGCCCCTCGTGTGCCGCACCCCGGACGAGGCCGAGGCCATCGCCTTCGGCCCGCTGTCCCTGTGCCGCAAGTTCATCGGCGGGGCGGGCCTGCCGCTGTTCACCGGCGTGCAGACGTGCCCGCCCGGTTATCGCATGCCCGATCATTTTCATCGCTATCCCGAGTGCCTCTTCATCCTGAACGGCACGATGGAAGCTTGGCTCGGGGACCGCGCCGACGAAGTGCAGACGCTGCGCGCCGGCGACACCATCGTCCTGCCGGCCGCCCCCCCCCGCACGCCTTCCGCAATCCGGGGGCCGGGGGCCGGGCGGAGTCCTGATCGATCGCCGCGGGGCCTCACCGCCAGGCCCGCGACGACGCGGACGTTCCCGCGCACCCGCTCGGCACGCCCTCGACGAGGCCGAGCGGCAATGCGCGCCCTTCCCCCGGTGATCCGCCAGGACCGCGCAATCGTACAAACTGCAAGCAAGACACGCGTCAGGTCGGGAGGACAGCGTGGCAGTCCCTGAAGCTCTCGCTGCCTGCCGCGTCCGGCCCGTCGTGCTCGATTCACGACCCGCTCGCCGACGGTTCCCCTGCCGGATCGTCATCCGCGCCCGGCGGGCATCGCGGTGAAGCCTGCGGCCGAGTACGGGCCGTGGAACCCCGGGATCGAGTCCGCGCTCCCGGCCTCCTTCATGCCGCTCGCCACCGTTTTCAACACCGCCAACGTCTTCGACAGCATCGCGCAGCTCGAAGAGCTGCACGATTTCTGCGGCCTGCCCCTCGAGTCGCTGTCTATGTTCAGGCCGGAGCGGCTCGCGCTGCACGAGGTGCTGATCAGGGTCATGGCCGATCTCTCGGTCCCAGACGGCGAGCGATACGAGGACCTCGGCGTCAATTTTCGCCGCATGACGGCGCGGATCATGGAAGACCACGTCGCCCCCCGGCTGCCGGCGATCGAGCTCGCCTTCCGTGAGTTCCGGGAAGCCGCCCACGGGGTCTTGAAGGACGCCCTGGAGTCGCGCGTCGTTACGCCCGCGCCGGAGGCAACCGGATCGGCGCGATGGGGCCTTTCGGGGCTGCTCGGGGCGAAGCGCTCGCCGCGATCCCAACCGCACGCCTCCGCGCCGACGGCGGCCGAGGCGGACGCCGCCCGCGTCGCAGCCCTGCGACGCCGGTCGCAGTCGATCTCCGACCCGTTCGAGGCGGCCTGCTATCGCGCCCTGGGCACCGTCATGGACGCCGTCTTCGCCACGCACGGCCAGCTCCTCAGCGGATCCGACCTGACCGTCGCGGTGGCCCTGCGCCTGGTGTGCAACGATCACGGCAGCAGCGTCATCGGCACCCTGATCGACGAGGTCCTGCCGGCGGCGGTCGAGCGCGAGACCTATCGGTGGCTGCCGCCCCAGACGCATCCGATGGTGATGAACGTGAAGGGGGCGTCGGCGTCGGGAAAGAGCACGATGCGTCCGCTGGAAAAGCAATTGGCCCGAAAGCTCGGCGTCAACTGGGAGGACTTCGCGCTCATCAGTCCCGACATCTGGCGGAAGTATCTGCTCGACTACGACTCGCTCGGCCCGGCGCATCGATACGCCGGCACCTTGACCGGCGTGGAGCTCGCCATCATCGACCGCAGGCTCGACCGCTACATGGCCCACAAGGCAAGGGTCGGCAACCTGCCGCATCTGCTCATCGACAGGTTCCGGTTCGACAGCTTTTCCAGCACGCCGGACGAGGAGAATGGCAGCCGGCTGCTCACCCGGTTCGGCACCGACGTCCACATGTTCTTCATGATCACGCCGCCCGAGGAGACGATCGAGAGGGCCTGGACGCGCGGCCTGCAGGTCGGGCGCTACAAGGCCGTGGACGATCTCCTGGCGCACAACGTTGAGGCCTACTCCGGCATCCCGGGCCTCTTCTTCACGTGGGCGCTCCACGAGGACAAGCGCATTCATTTCGAGTTTCTCGACAACAGCGTCGCGGAGGGGCATCGGCCGAGAACCGTCGCCTTCGGATCGAACGGCGTCATGAACATCCTCGATCCGAGCTGCCTTCTCGATGTCGACCGCTACCAGAAGATCAACGTGAATGCGAAGCAGCCCAGCGAGATCTACGCCCGGTTGCCCGGCAAGGACGACGACTTTCAGGCGACCTTCGTGAAGGAATGCGTCCGCCGGATTCCCCGCGTCAATTTCGCAAGCCAGGACACCGGAGACATCTACGCCCGCACGGTGAAGGGCGAGCTGGTCCATTGGGACGCTCGCCGGTTCGACCGGGCGTTGTCCGACCGGCGCAGCCGTGCCGCCATCGCGACGGTCCTGCGACCGCGCCAGGAATTCGTCGGCCACCCCGGCGAGCCGAGCCGTCTCGATCCGCGCGACAACCTCACGTTGGGCGAATGGGGCAAGCGGCGAACCGGGTAGCCGACAGGCAACCCGCTCGCCTCACCGGCCTAGCCGGATGCAGCACCGTTCGCCGCACCAAAGCAGCTCAACGGGGCGCGTCGGCAGCCTGGCCATCTCCGACATCCGACTGCCGCCTCCCGCCGTAGATCCGAGGTTCGCGGAGTCGACCATGTCACGATCGCCCTTCCCCCTCGGCGTGCTGCTTCTTTCGATGGCGGCGGGCGCAGCCCTCGCGCAGTCGCCGCCCGCCCCGGATCCCGCGGTCGCGCGGGCGCGTTGCGCGCAGCTGGTCGAGTTCTGGGACCGCTACGGCGCCGCCCGGAGCGAGGGCGGCGGCAGCATGGACATGCCGCGAAAGTCGGCCGTCGCCGACTGCGCGGCCGGCCGCACCGACGCCGGCATCCGCACGATGGAGGATCTGCTGCGCCGCAACGGCTACACGGTCCCGCCGCCGTGAGCGGACTGCGACCGTGACGGCGCCGAGGCTGGCGGTCCAGGCTCAGCCGACCCGGCGGACCGTGCGGTTGTCCTTGGCGTCGTCCGTACACCTTCCCACCGAGGCGCCGCTCGACCCATCGCGCCTGCGCCCGCTCAACTTCGCGGCGACGGGACAAGCCTTGCCGGCCGACCGGCGTCCGTCCCGCGTGGCGGCCGCGCGGCCCTCGCCGGCATGGATGCATCGCCCGCTCTGCCTGTAGTCTTCGGGTCGCCCGTCGCGCACTCGCGGCGCGACGGGCGCAAGACGGCGGGAGGACGACCCTGGACTACACGGACCCGACGGCGCAGCTCGCCGACCATATCGTCGCCCTCCGCTACGAGCACCTTCCGACACCCGTCGTCGAGGCGGTGAAGAAGGCGGTGCTCGACACGATCGGCGCGGGCATCGCCGGCCGCGCGACGGAGATCGGCCGCATGGTCGTCGACATGGCGCGCGACCAGGGCGGCCGGCCGGACGCGGCGCTGTGGACGGCGGGCGACAAGGTGCCGGCCGCCGAGGCGGCCTTCGCCAACGCCGTGATGGCGCGCTGCCGCGAGCTCGACGACGTGCACGAAGGCTCGCCACGGGTCGGCCGCGGCCATGGCGGGCACGTCAACGTCATGCTGGTGCCGGCGGCCCTGGCCACGGCGGAGAGCCTGCCCGGGCCGACGACCGGCAAGGACCTGATCGCCGCGCTCGCGGTCGGCGGCGATCTCATCCCGCGGCTGCGCATGGCGGCCGGCGACGCCGGCCGGCTGGGCTGGGAGGGGCCGACCGTGGCGCCGTTCGGCGTCGCGGCCACGGTGGCGCGGCTGCGCGGCTTCGACCGGACGACCACGGCCAATGCGCTGGGCACCGCCTACGCGCACTGCGCCGGCACCATCCTGTCGACCAGCGACGGCACCTGGGACGTCTGGCTGAACGCCGGCATCGCGGCGCGCAGCGGCATGGTCTCGGCCGAGCTGGCGCGGCGCGGCCACCAGGGCGCGCGGGCGCCGCTGCTCGGCGGCTCGGGGCTGTATCCACTGTACTTCCGCGGCGAGTATCACCCCGAGGCGCTGCTCGGCGAGCTCGGCCGGTCGTTCGAGAGCGGCAACGTCAGCCTCAAGCCCTACTCGTCGTGCAAGGCGACGCATCACGCGATCTACACGATGCAGACCCTGATGGCGCGCCACGGCATCGATATCGACGCGATCGACCGCATCGAGGTGCGGACCAGCGACTACAACATGCGGCTGGCCCATCTCGACGCGCACGGCGTGCCCAAGCCGCCGCCGCGCACCCTGAACGAGGCGCAGTTCAGCATCCCGTTCACCATGGCGGCGGTCGCCGTTCACGGCGCGGTGTTTCCCGACACGTTCGACGAGACGATCCCGCGCGACGACCGCGTGCAGACGCTGGCGCGCCGGATCCGCGTGACGTCCAGCGCCGAGAAGAACGCGCTGGCGGCCCGCGAGGGCTACGCCTCGGCCGACGTCGAGGTGCATCTCGCCGACGGCACCGTGCATGCCGGCTGCGAGGCCAACGTGCGGGGCCATCCGGCCAATCCGCTGTCGTTCAACGAGGTGGCCGAGAAGTTCGCCAGATGCGTCGCGCTGGCCGGCAACGGGCTGCCGGCGCGCGCGGCGGCCCGCCTGGTCGAGGCGATCGGCCGGCTGGAGGAATGCGAGGACGTGCGCGAGATCGCGCGCCTGCTGTGACGCACCAGGGGGAGGATCGGGCATGAGCTGGGAACCGGAGCTGAAGGAACTGCGCGAGCGCCAGCGGCTGGCCCGGCAGCTGGGCGGCCCGGAGCGGGTGGCGCGCCAGCATGCCGGCGGCCGCCTGACGGTGCGCGAGCGCATCGACCGGCTTCTCGACGCCGACTCGTTCCAGGAGGTCGGCAGCGTCACCGGCGTCGCCGAGTACGACGAGCGCGGCGAGATCGCCAAGCTGGCGCCGGCCAACTGCGTGTTCGGCCGCGGAAGGCTGGACGACCGCACGATCGTGGTGGCGGGCGACGACTTCACCCTGCGCGGCGGCTCGGCCGACGCCTCGATCTGGATGAAGCTGCACGTCGCCGAGCAGATGGCCGCGACCTACCGGCTGCCGCTGATCCGCCTGCTCGAGGGCTCGGGCGGCGGCGGCTCGGTGCGCACCATCGAGAAGACCGGCCGGGCCAACCTGCCGGGCGGCGTTGGCATCAACTCGGGCCTGCACCTGGTGGCGGCGAACCTGGCGCAGGTGCCCGTGGTCTCGCTCGGGCTGGGCTCGGTGGCCGGCCTCGCGGCGGCGCGCCTGGCGGCCAGCCACTACTCGGTGATGGTCAAGGACCTGTCGGCGGTGTTCGTCGCCGGCCCGCCGGTCGTCAACCGGCTGGGCGAGACGCGCAGCAAGACCGAGCTGGGCGGCTGGGAGATCCAGACCGCGGCGGGCGGCGTCGACCAGGCGGTCGACAGCGAGGACGAAGCCTTCGCCTGCGCCCGCCGCTTCCTGTCCTACATGCCGAGCTCGGTGTGGGACGTGGCACCGCGCGGCGAGACCTCGGATCCGGTCGACCGGCGCGACGAGTTCCTGCTGTCGGCGGTGCCGCGCGCGCCGCGGCGTGCCTACAACATGCGGCGCATCGTCGACGCCCTGGTCGACCAAGGCTCGTTCTTCGAGATGGGCCGCGACTACGGCAAGGCGATCATCACCGGCCTGTGCCGACTCGACGGCTGGCCGGTCGCCCTGATGGCCGGGAATTCCATGTACGGCGGCGGCGTGTGGGACGCCGCGGCGTGCCAGAAGATCGTGCGCTTCGTCGACATGGCGTCGACCTTCCACCTGCCGGTGGTGCATCTCGTCGACTGCCCCGGCTTCAAGGTCGGGCTGGCCGCCGAGCAGGGCGGCACGATCCGCCACGGCGTGCGGGCGATCGGCGCCATCAACCAGTCGACGGTGCCGTGGTGCAGCGTGCTGGTGCGCAACGTCTACGGCGTCGGCGGCTTCGCGCACCAGCCGCAGAACCGGCTGTGCCTGCGCTATGCCTGGCCGTCGGCGAGCTGGGGCTCGCTGCCGCTCGAAGGCGGCATCGAGGCGGCCTACCGGGCCGAGCTCGACGCCGCCGCCGACCCGGCGGCCGAGCTGGGCCGGATCGAGGCGCGGCTCAACGCGCTGCGCTCGCCGTTCCGCACCGCCGAGTCGTTCTGGGTCGAGGAGATCGTCGATCCGCGCGACACGCGGCGGCTGCTCTGCGACTTCGCCACCCTGGCGGCGCCGCTGCGCACGCCGGGCACGGTTACGTTCGGGCTGCGCGCCTGAGCAAGGCCAAGGATCGGGAGACGGCGATGAGCGGGATATTCCAGGGCGTGAAGGTGGTCGATCTCAGCCGCGTGCTGGCCGGGCCGTTCTGCGCCCAGATGCTGGCCGACATGGGCGCCGAGGTGATCAAGGTGGAATCGCCCGAGGGCGACGAGAACCGGCGCTGGCCGCCGCTGATGCCCAACGGAATCAGCAGCAACTACGCCAGCGTCAACCGCGGCAAGCGGGCGATGACCCTGAACATGAAGGGGCCGCAGGCGGCCGAGGTGCTGGAGCGCCTGGTGCGCCGCGCCGACGTCGTGCTGCACAGCTTCCTGCCGGCGACGGCGGAGCGGCTCGGCCTGTCGTGGGAGCGCTTCCACGCGCTCAATTCGCGCCTGGTCTACTGCACGATCACCGGCTACGGCGAGCGCGGCGCGCTGGCCGACAAGCCGGGCTACGATCTCATGGTGCAGGCCTTCGCCGGCCCGATGTCGGTGACCGGCTACGAGGACGGGCCACCGGTGCGGACCGGCGTGTCGTTCGTCGACATGGCGACCGGGATGAGCGCCTACGGCGCCATCGCGAGCGCCCTCTACGCCCGCGAGCGCACCGGCCGCGGCAACCGGGTGCGCGCCTCGCTGCTCGAGACCGCGGTGTCGATCCTGGGCTACCACGCGATCGGCTGGCTGCAGGCCGGCGTGCGGCCGCGCAAGCAGGGCTCGGGCGGCGCCAACCAGGCGCCCTACCAGGCGTTCCCCTGCGCCGACGGGTTCGTGCTGGTCGGCGCGCCCAACAACGCCGCCTGGCAGCGCCTGTGCACGGCGCTGGGCGACGACGGGCTGAAGGACGATCCGCGCTTCGCGACCAACGAGAGCCGGCTGCGCCATCGCGACGCGCTCGTGCCGCTGCTCGAGGCGCATCTCGTGCACCACGACGCGGCGCACTGGGTCGAGCTGCTCGAGCGGCACGGCGTCGCCGTCGCGCCGATCCAGACGCTCGACCGTGTGCTTGCCCATCCGCAGGTGCTGGCCAACGCCATGGTGGTGGCGGCGCAGGATGCGAGCGGCCAATCCTGGCCGGGACTCGGCACGCCGTTCAAGGTCGAGGACGGCGGCGGCGTCGCCGCCAGCGCGCCGCCGTCGCTCGGCGAGCACAGCGACCGCATCCTGCACGACGATCTCGGCTTCTCGGCCGACGAGATCGCCGCGCTGCGGCAAGGCGGCACGATCTGAGCTAGGATGGACGGCAATCGGGCCAACCATCGAAACCGAACCCGGACGAGGAGACGCGACCATGCGCACCAGCTTTGCCGTCGGCGACATGACCATCCACCGCATCGTCGAGCAGGAGGCCGGCTTCACGCCGATGCTCGACTTCCTGCCCAGCCTGGCGAAGGAGACGCTGGAGGAGAACCTGTCGTGGCTGGCGCCCGGCGGATACGATTCGGCGACCGGCAACGTCGTGCTGTGCTTCCAGTCCTACGTCGTGAAGACGCCGCATCACAACATCCTGGTCGACGCCTGCATCGGCAACGACAAGACGTTTCCCAACCGGCCGACCTGGCACCAGAAGACCGACGGCAACTGGATGGCGGCGCTCAAGGCGGCCGGGCTCGGGGTCGAGGACATCGACTTCGTGATGTGCACCCATCTGCACGGCGACCATGTCGGCTGGAACACGCGGCTGGAGAACGGCCGCTGGGTGCCGACCTTTCCCAAGGCGCGCTACCTGTTCTCCAGGAAGGAATACACCTACTGGAGCGAAATCCATCGTAAGACGCCGCTCGACCAGATGACCGACAGCGTGCTGCCGATCATCGAGGCCAATCGCGCCGAGTTGGTGCAGAGCGACCATGCGCTGAACGACCATGTCCGGCTGAGCCCGACGCCGGGCCACACGCCGGATCATTTCGCGGTCTGCGCCGGCAAGGGCGCCGATGCCGCGGTGTTCACCGGCGACCTGATCCATTCGCCGATCCAGGCGCTCTATCCCGAGCTGGTGATGCGCGCCGACACCGACCGCGAGCAGGCGGCGCGCACGCGGCGCGCCTTCCTAGAGCGCTACTGCGACACCGACACCTTGTGCTGCACCATGCACTTCCCCTCGCCCTCGGTCGGCCATCTCAAGCGCTGGGGCGACGGGTTCCGGCTGGACTACATCGCCTTCTGAAAGCGGAGGCGGCCATCGGCCGCCCCTCGCCGCAGGGCCGTCGCCGCTACGCGTTTCCCAACTCGGCGGCGAGTTGCACCAGGCCGATCGCTTCGATTCCGTCCTTCAGCGAGAAGCGGTCGCTGCCAGGATGGACGACGAACTTCCGGGCCGGACGCAGGTCGCCGACCGCGAGATGAAAGCCCTTCTCCACCTTGGGCGCCGAGCTTCGCTTGATCTCGACGGCCCAGCGCCGGCGATCCGGCAAGGTCAGGACAAGGTCGATCTCGGCGCCCGCCGACGTTCGATAGAAGTGCGCGTCCGTACCGTCGGGCGCTGCCGCGATGAGCGTCTCGACGGCAAGGGTCTCCCAGGTCTGCCCCGCCACCGGGTGACCCAGCACATCGTCCTTCGACCGCAGACCGAGCAGGGCATGGGCGAGCCCGGTATCGCGCACGTAGACCTTCGGCGCCCTGACCAGCCGCTTGCCATCGTTCTGGTGCCACGGCGGCAATCGACGCACCAGCAGCAGGTCGACGAGAAGGTCGAGATAGCGCGCGACCGTGACGCCGCTCACGCCGAGCCCGCGCGCCAGATTGGCGGCATTGAGCAGCTCGGCCTGATTGTGTGCCAGCATGGTCCAGAAGCGGCGGAGCGTCTCCGCCGGAATGCGCGGCCCCAGCTGCGGGATGTCGCGCTCAAGGTAGGTGCGGATGAAGTCCTGGCGCCACTTCAGGCTGATCGCATCGTCGCCGGCCAGGAAGCTCGACGGGAAGCCGCCGCGGACCCACAGCCGGTCGAGGTCGTTCGCCGGCACTTCGAGTCCGTCCAGCGGTCCCAGCTCCAGATAGCTGATCCGCCCGGCCAGCGATTCGCCGGACTGCCTCAGCAGATCGATGCCGGCTGATCCGAGCAGCAGGAAGCGGCCTGTCGTCCGTCCGGCCCGGCGTCCGCGATCGATCACGCCGCGCAGGGTCTGGAAGACCTCCGGCGTGCGGTGCACCTCGTCGAGAATCACGAGCTCGTCCTGGTGATCGGCGAAGTACCGCTCGGGATCGCTCAGGCGCGCGCGGTCCGCCGCGGATTCCAGGTCGAGATAAAGGGAGGGCCGGGTCTCGGCGATCTCGAGGGCGAGCGTCGTCTTGCCCGCCTGACGGGGCCCAAGCAGCCCGACGGCCGGGTAGTGATCGATCAGCCCGACGAGGCGCTGTTTCAGTCGGCGCTCAATCATCCTCGCAAATGTAAAGTGTGACTTTACATTTGCAAGGATGGACCCTGGCGAGACAGAGGCTTCCGGCCTGCCCCTACGGCCGCCAGGGATCGTTGTAGTTCTCCGCGCCTTCCTTTCGCACGTCGCTCAGCCAGTCGGCCGCGTAGGGCCAAGGCCTCAGGCTTGTCCGGATCGGGCCCCTGTCAGAAGCGCGCCAGCGGGCCGTCGCCGACCTTCTCGAGCGACCAGGCCCTGGCAGGACTTGACTCTATTTTTACCCGGATATAATTACACCCGGACCAATGAGCCCCCTGGACAGCCCCCTCAGCCGCCGATGCACGGCCTTCGTACGCCGCAAGGTCATCGCCAGCGGTCCGATCTCCGACGTCGCCCTGGCGGTGAAGCGCGCCGGCGATGGGCGCGATCCCGTCCTGGTCTTCGACGACGCGACAGGGCGCATCGTCGACCTCGATCTGCGCGGCACGGATGCGGAGGTCCTCGACCGGCTCGCGACCCCGGCGCAGGTCTTCATCGGGCGCTATCGTCCTCCCGCCCGGGAACGGTCGGAGGCGGGGACCGACGACGGGCCGAGCGCGCGAGGACGCGGGCGGCCCAAGCTCGGCGTCGTCGCCCGCGAAGTGACCTTGCTGCCACGACATTGGGAATGGCTCGCTGCCCAGCGTAGCGGAGCGTCCGCCACCCTCAGGCGGCTCGTGGAGGACGCGCGCAAGGCGCCCGATCCGGGACAGCAAAGGCGAGCCGCCCAGGAGGCCGCGTACCAGTTCATGCTGGCCATCGCCGGCGATCTTCCGGGGTACGAGGAGGCGACGCGCGCCCTGTTCGCGGGCGATCACCCCGCCCTCGCCGCCCGGATGGCCGGCTGGCCCGAGGACATCCGCGCCTATGCCCTGCGACTGGCGTCCGCTGCGTCGCCCCGCCCGAACTCACCCTGAAGGAGGGCCCCGCCGCATGAGCGCTTCGCCTTCCCGCCCCTCGCCGACCGTCCATCTCGCGCCGACGCGGGAGGCCGGCCGCCTGTTCGTGCAGGGCAGGTTTCCCGGCGCCCTCGTCATGCTGAACCTGCTGCGGTTTCGGGAGGTTGCCGACTATTCGGCCCACCCCGGCGCGGCGCCGACCACGCCGATCAGCGGTGCGGCGGCCTTTGACCTCTACATCCGGCACACGCTGCCGTATTTGCGGGACAGCGGCGGCGATCTCCTGTTTCTCGGAACGGGCGGGCCCCTCCTGATCGGTCCGGCGGACGAGCGATGGGACATGGCCATGCTGGTGCGGCAGGCGAGCGTCGCCTCCTTCCTCTCGTTCGCGCACCACCAGGACTACCTCGCCGGTCTCGCTCATCGCACGGCGGCGCTGGAGGATTCGCGCCTGCTTCCCCTGTCCGAGAGTCCGCTGCCGGAGAGCCAGATCGAGGGGCAGCCATGACCATCGCGCAGGCCAATGGACTCGAGCTCGCCTGGGACAGCTTCGGCAGCGCCGCCGACGAAGCGATCCTGCTGATCTCGGGGCTCGGCACGCAAATGATCCGCTGGTCGCCGGCATTCTGCGAGCGACTCGCCGCACGGGGCTACCACGTGATCCGTTTCGACAACCGGGACGCGGGCCGGTCGACGCATTTCGCCGCGTCCTCCACGCCGGATCTCGCCAGCCTTGCGTCGACGATCATGGCGGGCCGGCGACCGGACGTGCCCTACACGCTCGACGACATGGCGCTCGACGCCGTCGCCCTGCTCGATGGGCTCGGCATTGCCCGGGCCCATGTCGCCGGCCGCTCCATGGGCGGCATGATCGCCCAGGTCCTTGCCAGCGAGCACGCCGAGCGCGTGCTGTCGCTGACGTCGATCATGTCGAGCACGGGGAACCCGGCCTTGCCGCAAGCGGCGCCGGACGTCATGGCGATGATGATGCGCCCGGCGCCCGATCCGGCCGTCGACCTGGAAGGCTTCCTGGCCGTACGCCTCGCCTTCGCCCGCCGGATCGCCGGCAACGGCTATCCGTTCGAGGAGGCCGTCCATCGCGCCCTCCTCCTGGAAGAGCTGGAACGCTCGTACGACCCGGGCGCCACGGCCCGCCAGATCGCCGCCATGGCAATCGCCGGCGACCGCCGCGCGCGTCTGTCGACCGTCACGGCACCGACCCTGGTGATTCACGGAAGCGAAGACCCATTGATCCTGCCGGCCTGCGGCATCGACACTGCCGCGGCGATCCCCCATGCCACCTACATGCAGGTGGCCGGCATGGGGCATGACCTGCCGCCCGGGCTCGATCGACGCCTGGTCGACGCGATCTGGTCGCTACGCACCACCGGCCGCGCCGGGCGCTAGCGGCCAACCGGGTCGACAGGCCCTACGGCCGCCACGGATCGTTGTAGTTCTCCGCGCCTTCCCTTCGCACGTCGCTCAGCCAGTCGCCCGCGTAGGGCCAGGCCTCCGGCTTGCTCGGATCGGGCCCCTGCCAGAAGCGCGCCAGCGGGCCGTCGCCGACCGTCTCGAGCGACCAGGCCTGGCGGCGGAAGGTCCAGCTGTCGGGCACCAGGCGATGGGCCTCGCGGAAGTGGCGGATCGCCGCGTCGTGATGGCCGTCGATCTCGAGCTGCGACGCGAGCTGGAAATGGGCGTGGCCCAGCGCCTTGTCCGCGTCGCGCGGCCGCGAGCGCTCGATCACCTCGTCGGGCGACAGGGCGAAGCGGCTGGCCGCGCCGTTTGCCACCCAGTCGCGCAGGGCAGCGTGGTAGGCCTCGGTGTCGCGGCGGATCTTGGCCGCCTCGGCCATGATCTCGACCATGCGCCGCGGCGCCTCGGCCGGCATGGCGAGCCGCGGCTTGGCGGTCGGCTGCGGCGGCGCCGGCGCGGCCTCGGCCGGGCGCACGATCGTGCCGCTCTCGTCGATCCACACGCTGCTCGGGATGTTGATCACGCCGAACAACTCGGCCAGCACGTGATGCCGGTCGATCAGCGACGGATGGGTCGGATTGGCCGCCTCGATGAAGGCGCGGCAGCCGGCGTCACCCAAGGTGTCGAGGCCGACCGTGACCAGCTCGAAGCCCCGGGGATGAAGCTCGTCGCGCAGGGACCGCCACACGGGCAAGTCTCGCGAGCAGCCTCAATACGGCGCCCAGGCGTAGAGCAGCACCTTCTGGCCGCGCAGGCTCGACAGGCTGAACAGGTTGCCGTCGAGGTCGGGCAGGCGGAGGTCGGCGGCCTCGGCGGTGGCCAGGGCGCGCGAGCCGACGGCGGCCGGGCCGAGCGCCCACAGTCCGTGCGCCGCCTCGGCGACCAGCGGCATGCCCATGTCGCGGGCGACCGTCGGCACGTCGATCGTGTCGCCGGCGGGCCGCGACAGCGGGATGCAGACGGCGCCGCGGCAGGCGCCCTCCGGCTTCAGGGTCCAGCCGGTGCCGGACTCGAACTCGCCCTTCGGGATCGCGAGGGAACGCAGCAGCATGGCCGCCTCCTGTTCCGCCGGCTCTAGGCGGAAGCGGCCGGCCGGCAGGCCTTGCCGACGACGTAGGCGACGCCCTCGGGGCCGACCTGGGCGGTGTGCTGGAGGCCGGCCGGGATCTCGCAGCAGTCGCCGGCGCGGTAGGTCACGGCCTTGTTGTCGCAAACGAGCGTGATCTCGCCGCCAAGCACCATGATGCGGGCATCGAAGTCGTGGGCGTGCAGGTCCTCGCTGAAGCCGGCCTTCTGGCCGCCATGGATGACCTCGAAGCCCTCGCGGCGCAGATCGCTCTCGAAGGACTCGCGGGTGAGCGGGCCGCAGCGGCGGCGGCCCGACAGCAGGGCGACGCCGGTCGGCCCGACCTGCTCGGCGTGCATGCGGCCCATCGGCACCTCGAAGCACTGGCCGGCGCGGAAGGTGACAGGAGCGTTGTCGCAGGTGATGGTGATCTCGCCGCCGAGGACCAGCGCCTTGGCGTCGAAGTCGTGGCAATGGTTGGCCGCCACCAGGTTCGGCCGGACGGCGGTGTGGACGACGCGATAGCCTTCCTGGCGCAGCGTGGCCTCGAATTCGGCAGTGTTCATGGTGGGGCTCCCTTGCTTCGGTCGGCGGTTTGTGCGCTATAGAGGATATGTTGTCAACTTTAGAGGACGAAATCAGCCAGCGCGTCGGCCGCGCGGTGAAGCAGCAGCGCGAGGCGCTGGGCCTCAGCCTGCGGCGTCTGGCCGAGCGCAGCGGCATCTCGCCGTCGATGATCTCGGACATCGAGCGCGGCGCCAAGTCGCCGACCGTGACCACGATGGTGCGGCTGGCCGAGGCGCTGGGCATCGGCGCGGCTTCGCTGATCGACCCGGGCGCCGGGCCGGCACCGCGCATCCGCGTGCTGCGCGGCGACGAGGCGGCGCGCGGCGAGACCCCGGCGCCGTGGCAGAGCCTGGGACCGGCCAGCGCCGGCAGCCGCATCGACTTCGTGCGGATGGAGATTCCGCCGGCCACCCTGCTCGGCCCGACCCCGGCGCACGCCCCCGGGACGATCGAGCACATGCACGTGGCCCGCGGCACGGTGCGGGTCCGGGTGGGCGACGAGACCGCCGAGATGGCGGCCGGCGACGGCTGCAGCTGCCGCACCGACACGGTGCACGCGGTGGAGAACCCCGATCCCAGGACGGCGGCGCTGGTCTACGTGATCGTCGAGCGCGGCTGAGGGCCCGTCGGCTCGCGTATTCGGCGGCATTGCCCGCCCGCCGCGCGATCACTTGCAAATGCAAATGACACGCTCGAAGCGCGATTCAGGGCAATTGCATGGCAACCCCGCGCCTCGCGCGAAAGTCGAGATGTGCGCATACGCACCTTGGTGAGCCCGCAGCGGCGCCGATAGCATCCTCACGACTTCGTGAGGAGAGCGTGAATGCCTGCAGACCCTGCCAGTCCGTCGAGCCCGGTCGTCCCCCTGACGGAAACCACGTTCTTCGGCGCAACGATCTCGGCCACGATCGGCGACACGCCGCATACTTGGACCGCCGACTCGTCCGGCCTGTTCCACACCTCGACCGACCTCGCGCTCGAGTGGAAGGGCTACTACGACACCATGACGGCCGGTCATGCCGACACGCTGACCTTCGTGCAGCGCCTCGAGGGCAACTCGCAGGCCGTGTTCCTCAACACCGCGCTGAACACGCTCGATGCCGCCACCCAGGCCCGCGACCGTGAGGACGTGCAGCGCGAGCTCGACACGATCGCCGCCGCGATGACCAAGCTCGGGCTCGATCCGAAGGCGCCGCTGACCACCCAGCAGTACCTGCTGGTCGAGCAGGCCATCCAGTCGAGCCCGGCGTGGGAAGAGCTGGCGATGCAAGGCCACGGCCTGAACAGCCCCAGCGTGTGCAAGTACGACGGCTACACCAACGACTTCCAGAACGGCGTCGACGGATCGACGCTGTACGTCGGTCCCGGACTCGATTCGAACGAGAACGCACTGACCGCCTTCATGGACGACGTGGTGCTGTCGCACACGGCGTTCCCGACGGTGGCGCGGGACGACCAGCTCGTGCAGCTGAACCAGAACGGCGACGCCGAGGACACCTTGGCCGACGCGACCGGCGCCCTCGACGCCGCCGGCAGCCGGCTGGTGCTGACCGCCGCCGATTTCTCGACGTCGCCCGGCAGCGCCTCCGCCACGCCGTTCGCGCCGCCCTCGGTCACCGTGACGCCGACGGCCCGCCAGATGGTCTCGCTGACCGGCTTTCTGGTGCCGAAGACCCTCACCGTAGACGGTCATGTCTGGATCGCGGGCAGCGACGGTCTCTACGTCACCAGGGCCAACCTGGCCCAGGAATGGCGGACGGCCTATCGGACGATGCTGGCCGGCAACGGCGCGACGCTCAGTGCCGCGCGGTTCCTCGAAGGCAATGCCGAAGCGGTGTTCGAGAACACCGGCCTGGCCGCGCTGGCCACCAGGGACGCCACGCAGCTCGCCTACGACCGCATGGACGTGCAGCGCGAGATCGACGCCATCGTCGGTGCCGCCACGGCCGCCGGCCTCGATCCCAACCAGCCGCTCACGGTCACGATGTGGCTGCAGCTCGAGCACGCGCTGCAGGACAATCCCGCCCTCCAGGAACTGGCCATCCAGGGTCACGGGCTGAACAATTCGAGCGATCCGCGCTACGACGGCTACACCAACGACTTCCAGAACAACGTCGACCAGAAGACGCTGTACGTCGGCGCCGGCCACGATTCGGGCGAGCGGGCGCTGGCCGAGCTGTTCGACGATTCGATCCTGACGCACGCGCCGTTCCCGACCATCGCCCGCAACGGCGAGATCGAGCAGCTGAACCAGAACGGCGACGACGAGAGCACCGTCCAGGCGCAGGTCGACGAATACAACCAGTTCCGCTTCGGCCAGGTGCTGACCGCCAGCGACTTCAACATCCCGGGCAACCCGGTCGGCGCGCAGGCGCCCGGCACCGCGACGACGGTGTTCGGCGCGACGATCGACGGTTCGATCACCGTGAACGGCAACGACTGGACCGCCGGCACGGACGGCCGCTACCACACCACGACCATCCTGAGGTCGGAGTGGGAGGGCTACTACCAGACGATGCTGGCCGGCAACGGCGCCAGCCTGACGGCGATCCAGCGGCTCGAGGGCAACGCCGAGGCGGTGTTCGACAATACCGGCCTCAGCGACCTCAAGAGATACAACGCCGCCAAGCAGCAGTCCTTCCGCGAGGACGCGGCACGCGAGTTCGACGCGATCGGCGCCGCCATGGCGCAGCTGAACCTCGGCGGCGCCCTGCTGAACGCGCAGGACTATCTGGCCATCGGCCGGACCATCCAGGCGAACGCCACGTGGGAGGAGCTGGCCCTGCAGGGTCACGGGCTGAACAACCCGCCGAGCCGCAAGTACGGTGGCTACACCGAAGACTTCCAGAACAACTCCGACAACTCGACCTATTTCGTCGGCGGCGGCGTCGACAACGGCGAGAAGGCGATCGCCGCCTTCTTCGACGACGTCATCCTCAGCCATCTGGCGTTCCCGGTGGTGTCGCAGAACGGCGTGCTGGAGCAGCTCAACCAGAACGGCGACAGCGAGGACACGCTGGCGACCGCGGTGCAGGCGACCAACGAGGCGATGTTCACCCGGGTCTTCGTCGCCAGCGACTTCAGCAGCAAGCCTAAGGCCACCGGCGACGTGGTCTGGGTCAGCCCGGCGATGGCGACCGCCCAGCCGGCGGGCGCGGCGACGCCCGGCGCCGGGCAGATGCTTTCGCTGTTCGGCGACGTCATCCCGACCACCCTGGTGGTCAACGGCGACACCTGGGTGGCCGACGCGAACGGCCGCTACGTCACGGCCACCGACCTGACCCTGCAATGGTGGAACTCCTACCAGGCGGCGCTGGCCGGCCAGCCGCTGACCCTGACCCAGCAGTGGCAGGCGCAGGCCGAGGTTGTGTTCCTGAACACCGGCCTGTCCGAGCTCTCGGAAGGCCAGCAGGCGATCGACCGCATGGACGCAGAGCGCGAGATCGATGCCGTGGTCCAGGTCATGACGCAGCTCGGGCTGGGCGCCGGACCGCTGACCACGGCCGACTACCTGGCCGTCCAGCACGCGCTGCAGGGCAATGCGGCGCTCGAGCAGCTGGCGATCGAGGGACACGGGCTGAACAACCCCTGGCGGGCCGGCGCGACGGAGTATCTCGGCTACACCAACGATTTCCAGTACAGCGTCGACAACCGCACGCTCTATGTCGGGCCGGGCCCCGACAACGGCGAGCGCGCCCTCACCGAATTCTTCGATGACGACATCATGACCCATCTGCCGTTCCCGACGATCGTGCAGAACGGCGAGCTGACGCAGCTCAACCAGAACGGCAACGCCGAGAGCACGCTGAACGAGGCCGTGCAGCAGATGAACGCCACCCTGTTCGGGCCGCTGCTCTCGGCCGCCAATTTCCTGGTGCCCGGCCGCCAGACGCCGCCGGCCGAGTCGTCGACGACGCCCGCGACCATAACCGGCTACTACGGCGACACGCTGCCCGGCACCGTGACCCTCGGCGGCCACACCTGGACGGCCGACGCCGACGGCGTCTACCAGACCGCCGCCAACCTGGAGATGGAGTGGCGCGCCGCCTACCAGACGATGCTGGCCGGGCGGGGCGACGCGCTGACGGCGACGCAGCGCCTGGAGGCCAACCTCGAGGCGTTCCTCGAGAACTCGAGCATCAACACGATGTGGAACGGCGCAGCCCGGGAAGAGCAGATGCGGGTCGACCTGCAGCGGGTGGTCGACGCGATCGACGGCGCCCTGCAGATCGACCAGAGGCGCTACGGGTTCGATCCGGCGAAGAAGCTCAGCGAGGCGAGCTTCCTGCAGCTCGGCAACACCCTGCGCGGCAATGCCCAGCTCGAGGAACTCGCCCTGCAGGGCTTCGGCATGGCGCAACCGCCGTCGGCGGCGTATCGCGGCGCCTACGACGCCATCTTCGCGGGCGCCGACTGGAGCACCCGCTTCGTCGGCGGCGGCAGCGACAACGGCAAGCTGGCGATCGTCTCCGTCCTGCCGGACATGCTGGGCAACCTGCCGTTCCAGACGACCTACATCAACGGCGTCTGGACGACGACCGGAACCAGCGGCCAGCCGGGCGAGACGGCGCTGACCGCGGCCGGGCTGATGAACCAGGCGATGTACCGCCAGGTCTTCACCAGCGCCGATTTCGCCAGGAGCGCGACCGCGACGGGCGCGATCGTGCTGATCCCCGGCGCGGCGACGGCGACGGTGACGCCGGTCACGGCCGTGCAGCCGGGCAACGGCAAGGTCGTCACCCTGAGCGGCGCGCGGATCGCCGCCACGATGACCGTCGACGGCCACGTCTGGACGGCCGATTCGACGGGTCTGTTCCACACCGCCAGCCTCGCCGCCGAATGGCAGGCCGCCTATGCCGCGATGCTCGCCGGCAAGGGCGACACGCTGAGCGCGATCCAGCGCGCCGAAGGCAATGCCGAGGCGGTCCTGGAGGCGACCGGCGTGAGCAAGCTCGCTTCGGCCCAGGCGGTCCGCGAGGACGTGCAGCGCCAGCTCGACGCCGAGGCCGCCGCGATGCCGGCGCTGGCCAAGCTCGGCTCGACGCCGCTCGACGCCACCGGTTACCTGGCGCTCGCCCGCACCCTGCAAGCCAGCAACGCCCTCGAGGAGCTGGCCCTGCAAGGCCACGGCGTCACCGGTGCCGCCTCGGCGCGCTATCGCGGCCTGCTCGGCGACGTGGCCGGCCTGTCCGGCATCCGGTACGTCGGCGGCGGCCTCAACAACGGCAGCTACGCCCTCGGCGCCTTCCTGCAGCAGAACATCGTCGGCGACCTGCCCTTCGCGGTGGTGCGCCAGTACGGCACGCTGATGCAGTACGACCAGAGCGGACGGCCGGTGCTCAACGTCGGTGACGCCGTGGCGGCGCTCGACGACACGCTGTGGTACCGCACCTACACGCGGGCGGCCTTCGCGCGCTGAGCGCGAACGCAGCCGTCCCGCCCCGCTTGCTCGCCTCACGCCCGGCGTCATAGGCTGTGCAATCGAACGGGCCGCGCGACGCGGCACCGACCAGGGAGGGAAAGATCATCAAGCCGACGCGCCGCCGCCTCCTGGCGGCCAGCGCGGGCGCCGTCGCGGCGCCTGCCCTTCTCGCCGCTCCGGCCGCGCGCGGCCAGGGCGCCTTCCCGAACAAGCCGATCCGCATCGTCGTGCCCTATCCGGCCGGCGGCCAGACCGACGGAATCGCCCGCTCGTTCGGCGAGTTCCTGTCGCGCAAGCTCGGCCAGCCGGTGGTGGTCGACAACAAGGGCGGCGCCGGCGGCACGATCGGTGTCACCGAGGTCAAGCGCGCGGCGCCGGACGGCACCACGATCCTGTGCACGATCTCGTCGTCGCTGATCCAGAACCGGGTGACGATCAAGGACCTGCCCTACGACCCCGAGAAGGACTTCACCTACCTGACGATGACGACCAGCATCGGCGGACCGGTGCTGGCGGCCGAGAAGACCGGCGCGACCAACCTGGCCGACTTCGTCGCCTACGCGCGGAAGGTCGACAAGGTGAACTGGGGCTCCTACGGCCTCGGCTCGACGCCGCACGTGCTGATCGAGACCATGGCGCGCCAGTACGGGCTCAAGGTCGAGGTCGTGCAGTATCGCGGCGAGGCGGCGATGTTCGCCGACCTGACGGCGCAGGTGCTTGACGGCGCCTCGGGCAGCCCGGCCGCCGCCGCGCCGGTGATCGCCTCGGGCAAGGGCCGGGTGATCGCCATCGTCGGCGATCGCCTCGCGGCCTATCCCGGAATCGCCACCATGACCGAGCAGGGCGCGGTCGGCGGCGCCTACGAGACGCGCGCCTTCGCCGCCTTCGCCGTGCCGGCCGCGACTCCCAAGGACATCGTGCAGAAGCTGTCGGACACGCTGATCGAGGCCGGCACCGACGACAAGGTGAAGCAGCTCCTGGCCAACTACATGATCGTCGGGCCGCTCAGCATGGAAGCCACCAACACCCGCTTCCGGCGCGACACCGAGCTGATGATGGCGGTGCTGAAGGAAATCGGCATCAAGCCGGAATAGCCGGTCCGACTCGCAGAACGCCACGCCGAGCCGTCGCAAAGTGCGACAGGGCGCGGGCGCCGGCGGGTGCAAATTGCAATTTTGCAGGGGTTTTTCCGGCATTTCGGGCGCCGGCCCGCTGGAACGGCCCTTGCAGCCCGGGCGTCGCAACCGGGAGACTGCGATGCGGATGGCGTTCGACGTCACGAAGGACCAGGCCTTCAGGGCCCGCCAGGCGATGAACCATCTCGAGCGCGCCATTATCTACGTCGTGCCGCTGCTGATGGTGCTGGCCGAGGCGCTGGCGCTGACCGTCGACCGCTCGATCGCGCCGCATCACGCGCTGCACCCGCTGAACGGCCAGCTGGTGTTCACGGCCACGGCGGCGGCGATCGCGCTGATGACGATGCGGCGTGGCGAGATCGGCAACCTGATCGGCCTCGGCGGCGTGCTGATCGCCGTCCTGCTGCCGGTCGGCTACGCCTTCGGCGCGCGCGGCCTGACCCTGGTCTCGATCGCCGGCGAATGCCTGTGGCTGGCGTCGCTGGTGCTGGCGGCCCATGCCGTCGCCGCCGCCGGCGGCCGCGAGCGGCTGTCGGCGCTCGACGTGCTGGTGATCCGCTTCGCGCTGCCGTCGTGCCTGCCGCTGCTGCTGGTCATGCTGTGGATCCAGAGCGGGCATCTGTCGACCGTCTACGATCTGCACCTCTACGCGTTCGACGGGCTGTTCGGCGCGACCATCGTCAAGGTCGTGCCGATCTTCGTGCGCTCGGTGCCCGGCCTGCTGACCGCGCTGTGGCTGGTCTATCAGAGCCTGGTGCCGGTCGTGGCGCTGTTCGCCGTCCTGCAGCGCGACGAGAACGGCTTCGTCCAGGGCAAGCTGCTCAGCCGCTTCCTGATCACCGCCGCGCTGGGCTACGTCCTCTACGAGGTGATGCCCGGCATCGGCCCGCTGATGGCCTTCGCCGACGTCTTCCCCTACGACCTGCCGGACGCCGCCACGGTGACCCCGGGCCTCTACGTCGAGCACGACGGCGCGCCGCGCAACGCCATGCCGTCGCTGCACACCGCCTGGGCCCTCCTGGTGTTCATCGCGGCGTGGTCGATGGGCCGGTGGCTGCGCCTGGCGGGCGGGCTGTTCCTGGCCGCGACCCTGGCCGCCACCCTGGCGCTGGGCGAGCACTACCTGGTCGACCTGATCGTCGCCGTGCCCTTCGTGCTGGTGGTCGAGGGCATCGCGGCCAACCCGTTCGCCCCGGCCGGCCGCCGCGCCTCGCTGCAGGCGATCGCCGCCGGCGCGGCGATGATCGCGGCGTGGCTGCTGGCCATCCGCTTCGGCGGCGTGGCCTTGCGCGGCCTGCCGCTGGTGCCGTGGCTGATGACCCTGGGCACGTTCGGGCTGTCGCTGGGGCTCCTGCTGCGCCTGCCGCGCGGCACGGCGGCGGCGTCCTCGCCGCCGCCGCGGCGGCCCGCCGCGGTCGCCCGGTCGCGGACCGCCCGCGCGCTGCCTGTCGGCTGACGCGAGCGAGGCGACCGCATGCTGATCGTGCTCAACCCGACCGCCGGCCGGCGCAACCGGCAGCTCCTCGCCGCGACCCTGGCGGCGCTCGAGACGCAGGGCGTCAAGGCCGACCTGCGCGAGACGCAGGCGCCGGGACACGCCACCGAGCTGGCCCGCGCCGCGGCGCGGGCCGGCCAGTCTCCGGTGATCGCGGCGGGCGGCGACGGCACCGTCGCCGAGGTCGTGAACGGCCTGATGGCCGAGGCCGCGAGCGCACCGGCCCTGGGCATCCTGCCGCTCGGGACGGCCAACGTGCTGGCGCACGAGCTGGCGATCCCGACGGCCCCGGCGGCGCTCGCCGAGCTGCTGGCGCGCCGGCGGCGACGCGCGATCTGGCCGGGCGTCCTCGAGCAGGCCGGCCGACGGCGCTGGTTCGTGCAGATGGTCGGGGCCGGCTTCGACGCCGAGGTCGTGCATCGCGTCGATCCGCGCCTGAAGCGCCGGGCCGGTGCCGCCGCCTATGCCTGGCAGGGCCTGGTCGAGGCAAGCCGCTACGCCTATCCGCGCATCGACCTCGCGATCGATGGCGTGCCGACGACGACGCACGGCGTCATCGTCTCCAAGGGACGGCTGTATGCCGGCCGCTACACGCTGGCCGACGAGGCGAGCCCGCTCGATCGCGGCTACAAGGTCGTCCTGCTCGACAGGCCCGGCGCGCTGCGCACGCTGGCCGGCGGCGTCGCCCTGCCGTTCGGCCGCATGGCGCGACTGCCGGGCGTGCGGATCGTGGCGGCCCGCCAGGTCGAGATCCTCGGCGGCTCCGCGCCGCTGCAGGCCGACGGCGATCCGAGCGGCAGCGGCGCCTGCTCGGTGCGCCGGCCGAGCCGGCCGCTCGACGTGCTGATGCCCTGACGCCGTCGCACTTTGCAATCGCGCCGGCGGCGACTTTGCGATTTGCAAAGGGCGCGCGAACGCCCGCCGCGAAATGCCGCGGATTCCGGCGATTCCCGGGCCTGCCGTTCCTGGCATGCATCCTGCGCCGCGGGTCCGGCACCTATCGGGGAGAAGACATGTCCATGCAGGCCAACGCAGCGGCGTTACAGCCCGACGCGCGGTCGGCGGGCGGGCGCTGGGCCGCGATCCGGGCCCTGCCGCGCCGGCTCCGCCGGCGTTGGGCGGCACGTTCGCCGGCGGCGCGCGGCGCCATCGCGACGGCGGCCAGCTGGCTGGTCTGCATCTGGATCCTGTTCGGGCTGGTGAACTGGCTGCTGGCCCATGCCGCGATCGGCCAGGCCGAGAGCACGGCGCGCAACACCAGCGTGATGGTGGCGGCCTACGTCAAGCAGACGCTGAACGCCGGCAACATCGTGCTGCACAGCATGCAGGCGCTGCTGGCCGAGAATCGCGTCGCCAGCGAGGAGGACTATCGCGCCTTCCTGAAGGACGCCAAGGTCCATCACACCCTGCGCGAGCGCATCGCCACCATGCAGGAGATCGACAAGGCGGCGTTCATCGCCAGCACCGGCGAGGTGCTGAACTTCAGCGTCGCCCATCCGCCGCCGGCCATCCGGGTCGCCGACCGCGACTACTTCGTCGAGCAGATGGGCGAGACTCCGCCGGAGCGCTCGCTGAGCGTGGTCGTGCTCGACCGCGCGTCGGGCAAGTGGACCTTCTTCCTGGCGCAAAGGGTGCGCGATGGCGACGGCAAGCCGATCGGCGTGGCGATCGTCGGCATCAAGGCGAGCTTCCTGGCCGACTTCTTCCGCCAGACCACGCTCGGCGACTCGAGCGCCATCCTGCTGCTGCGCGAGGACGGCGTGCTGCTGACCGGCTCGGGGGTCGCGCCGACCGCCTACGGCCAGCGCTTCCCGATCGGCGCGCCCGTGCTGCACGGCGGCGGGGCGGCGCACCTGATCGGCGGGCCGCCGCGCGTGCCGACCGACTTCGGGCCGACGGCGCATATCGTCGCCTCGGAAGCCGTCCCGGGCGCACCCGTGCGGGTCGCCGCGCTGATCGGCAAGGAGGCCTACATGTCCAACTGCCGGACCTGGCTGATCGGCAGCCTGGCGCTGGCGGTCCTGGTGTCGGCGGCGATCGCGCTCGCCCTGCGACGGACGCTGCGCCTGATCTCGGGCGCCGAGATCGCCGAGGCCACCACCCGGGAGCACCGGATCCTGTCGACGATCGTCAACACGCGCTCGGCGATGACCGCGGTGGTCGCCGCCGACGGGCGGATCGTGACCTGCAACGACAGCTTCCAGCGCGCCTTCGGCGCCGGGCGGCCGCGCGACCAGCTGCTGCGCGGCGCCGAGGTGCACGGCGTCGAGCCGCTGCTCGGCTTCGCCGACACGAAGGAGGAGCTGCCGCCGGACCTCGAGATCGAGGTTCACGCCGACGGCGGCGCGACCCGGCATCTGCGCTTCGCGCTGTCGCGCGAGGAGCTGCCGGATCTCGGCCCCTGCGTGGTGATGATCGGCGCCGACGAGACGCTGCGTCGCCGCGCCGACGCGGCCGAGGCCGCGGCCGACGCAGCCGAGGCCGCCAACCGCGCCAAGTCGGAGTTCCTGACCAACATGAGCCACGAGCTGCGCACGCCGCTCAACGGCATCCTCGGCATGCTCGGCCTGATGCGCGACCGCCCGCTCGACCCGGAAGCGCGGATGTTCGCGGCGACCGCCGAGCGCTCGGCCGATCACCTGCTGGCGATCGTCAACGACATCCTCGACCTGTCGAAGCTCGAGGCCGGCAAGCTCGACATCGAGCGCGGCGTCCTGTCGCCGCGCGACGAGCTCGAGACGGCGGTGTCGATCATCGCGCCGCAGGCCGCCGAGAACGGCAACGTCGTGGCGCTCGAGATCGACGCCGACTTGCCGTCGCGCATCGAGGGCGACGGCGCGCGCGTCCGGCAGGTGCTGCTCAACCTGCTGGGCAACGCCGTCAAGTTCACCGAGCGCGGCCGCATCGTCGTGTCGGCCGGCCTGCGGACGGCAGCAGACGGCGAGACCCGGCTGGTCCTGGCGGTCAGCGACACCGGCATCGGCATCGCGTCCGAGGCCCAGGCGCGGCTGTTCCGGCAGTTCAGCCAGGTCGATTCCTCGATCCGCCGGCGCTACGGCGGCACCGGGCTCGGCCTGGCGATCTCGAAGCGCCTGGCCGAGCTGATGGGCGGCACGCTCGCCGTCGAGTCCGAGCCCGGGCGCGGCTCGACCTTCACCTTCACCCTGCCCTGCCGCGCCGTCGCGGCGAGCGAGCCGGACGCGCCGCCCTCGCCGCTCGCGGCCCCGGCCGCCCGACGCATCCTGGTCGCCGAGGACGTGCCGACCAACCAGCTCCTGCTGCGTCATCTGCTGGCGCGCGAGGGCCACGACGCGACGATCGTCGCCAACGGCGAGGAAGCGGTCGAGGCCGCGGCGCGCGAGCGCTTCGACGTCGTGCTGATGGACGTCCAGATGCCGGTGATGGACGGCGTCGAGGCGACGCGGCGAATCCGCGCCGCGGCCAGCCCGGCCAATGCCGTGCCGATCGTCATGGTGACGGCGCACGCCATGCTGGGTGACAAGGATCGCTACCTGGCGGCCGGCGCCAACGACTATCTCGCCAAGCCGATCAAGGCCGACCAGCTGCGCGCGACCCTGCGGCGCGTCCTCGAGCCGGCGACGCGGGCGGCCTGATCGCAGCCCTACTCGGGCGCCTGCACGCCCATCATGCCGATCATCTCGACGACGATGCCGGCATAGTCGATCGGCGCCGATGACCGGCGCCGCTGGCCGGCATAGGCAGCGGCGACCGCGGCGTCGGAGCGCTTGCCGCCGTCGGCCTGGTGCACGGCGAAGGTCGCGACGGCGCGCAGGGCCTCGCATTCCCGTCCCAAGGTCTCGAGCAGCTCGGCGTCGGACCTGGCGGCCCAGGCCTTGGGGTCCGGCCAGTCGGGACGGTCGACCGCGAGCCGGCGCAGGGTCGACAGGCGCATCTGCGCCGGCCCGAACGAAAGATCGGGCAAGGTGCCGAACGCCCAGGCATGCAGCCGCGCGTAGGTCCGCTCGGTCCAGCGATGGACGGCGTTGCGGTTGAACTTCTCGACCGCGACGATCGCCAGGGCGACCAGCGCGCCATGGTCGCGCGCCGCGTCGTCCAACCCGGGTACGTCGGCCTGGGCACAGCCCAGGGCGCCGTAGTCGGGCTTCAGCGCGAAGGAGCTGGCAACGGGATATTGCTGCGGGTCGACGATGAACCAGGCGCCGCCGAGATAGCCGGCGGCCTTCAGGATGTTGGTGCCGACCCGCTGGCGCAGCTCGAGCGTACGGCGCTGCCGGGCGGCGTCGAGATCCTCGCCCGCCTGGCCTTCGAGCTGCGGCGCCAGCACCGCGAGCTTGCGCACCTCGCGGCCGCCCGGTGGCGCCGCGGGCGCCGGTTCCGGCGTCGGCTTGCCGGCCCCCGCGAACAGAGGCGGCACGTTGACGTAGGTGATCTCGGGCAGCAGAAAGAATCCGCAAAGCAGCAGCGGCCAGGCCATCAGCGCCGCCACGAGGCGGCGCGGCACCGCCGGCGGCGCATCCCAGACGAGCCACAGCCGCGCCAGCCCCGCCCTGGACTTGCCCAAGGATCCCGGGCCGCGGTCGGCGGCACGGCTCATTTGGTGATCACGTCGAGCACGACCGACGCGATGCCGGAGTGCAGCAGCCACAGCGCGCCGACCCGCGACAGCTCGCCGACCGAGACGATCCGGCGGGCCTGCGGATCGCCGGCCAGGTTCTCGCGCAGGAAGATCGCCGCCAGCAGCCCGAGCAGGGCGACATAGGCGAAGGCCAGCATGTAGATGACGTACAGCACGAAGAAGAGCGCCTTGAGATGGCCGACCTCGGGATTGGCCAGCAGGTCCCAGTAGACGATCATCGGCCAGGCCGAGATGAAAGCGGCGGAGAAGCCGCCGAGGAAGACGCTGGGCGACCAGCGCTGGCGCAAGCGGCGGGCCAGGGTGGCGTGGCGGTTGACGTGCTCGCTCCGGCGGGTCACGAGGTCGAGCAGCCACCCGGCGACGAAGCCGACGACCAGTGGCCCGAGCATCTTGCCGAGCACCGCAACCACCATCTTCTGGGGCGGCCGGTCGCTGAACAGCGCCTGGAAGCTGAAATAATACTCGGAGGGAATGGCCAGCGACAGCAAACGGGAGACGACGAGGATCGCGAAGGTCGTCGAGACCCACAGCATGGCGTCCATCGTGATGTGCGCCCGCGCGATGCGCATGACCAACTCCTCGGCGGCCGGACTCATCGTCTGCCCGTCCGCGAACGATATCCCGCGGCGAGGTGCGGCTCCAGAGCCATCGCCGCATACCACCGCCTTGAACCCGTCGTGCGCTTCGGCAATGGTGCCCGGCCCGATCCTCAAGAGACCGCATGAAAGCCGAGCAGCCGACCGACATCGCCTTCACGCCCTTCGCCCTCGACGGCGGCTTCATCGGCCACAACGGACCCTACTTCTGGGGCACCGATCCGGCCGGCGAGTTCGTCTACGGCTTCCAGAGCGACGACCGGCACGGCAATCCCAACGGCGTCCTGCACGGCGCGGCGATCACCGCCTTCGTCGACACGTTCCTCGGCCACACGGTGGTGATGCGCACGGCCCGGCCGTGCGCCACGGTGGCGCTGAACACCCAGTTCGTGGCCGGCGTGGCGACCGGTCCCTGGATCGGCGGCCGCGCCCGGATCCGGCAACTGACGCGCACGATGGCCTTCCTCGACGCCGAGGCATTCGCCGGCGATACGCTGCTGTTGACCGCGACGGCGATCTTCAGGCTTTTCGAACCACGATCGGGCTGAGTGCTCAAGAAAGCAAAGGGAGGACTGGCGTTGGACATCAAGAGTCGACGGAACCTGCTTCGCGGGGCAGGCGCCGTCATCGCGGCCGCCACCGCCGGCGGCACGACGGGACGCGTCTTCGCGCAGGGCGTCGCGCCGCTCGACAGCGTGCGCGTGGTGGTGGGCTTCCCGCCGGGCGGCACTTCGGACACGACGAGCCGGCGGGCCGCCGAGGGACTGAAAGGGTCGCCCTACACCAAGATGGCGATCGTCGAGAACAAGCCGGGCGCCGGCGGCCAGATCGCCGTCCAGGCGATGAAGGGCGCGGCGACCGACGGCAGCGTGCTGCTGCTGACGCCGGCATCGATGCTGATGATCTACCCGCACATCTACAAGAGCCTGGCCTACAACGCCTTCACCGACGTCGCCGCGGTGTGCCAGGCCTGCACCCTCGACTTCGGCTTCGCCGTCGGGCCGGCGGTGCCCGACGCGGTCAAGGACATTCCGAGCTTCCTGGCCTGGGCCAAGGCCAATCCCGACAAGGCCAATTACGGCTCGCCGGCCGCCGGCTCGGTGCCGCATTTCATCGGCGTGCTGCTCGGCCAGGCCGGCGGCGTCGACCTCAAGCACGTCGCCTATCGCGGCGGCGCGCCGGCGGTGCAGGACCTGATCGCCGGCCAGGTGCAGGCGGTGTCGTGCCCGATCGGCGAGTTCACCCAGTACGCCAACGCCGGCAAGCTGCGCCTGCTGGCCTCGTCCGGCGCGACCCGCAACCGCTTCGCGCCGACCGTGCCGACCTTCGTCGAGCAGGGCTACAAGGACCTGGTGTTCTCCGAGTGGTTCGGCTTCTTCACCCCGGCCGGCACGAGCGCCGCCATGATCGACCGGGCCAATGCCGCGCTGCGCGTGGCGCTGGCCGAGAAGTCGGTGGTCGACGGGCTGGCGGTGATGGGCCTGGAGGCCAAGTCGTCGACCCCGGCCGAGCTCGCCGCGCTGCTCAAGGCCGACTACGAGCGCTGGGGGCCGATCGTGAAGAAGATCGGGTTCACCGCGGACTCCTGAGCCGCAGAATCATCCGGGCTTCAATCCCGAGCGCTGGCGCCAATAGTCGGGGCGGCGGTGCAAGTGCGCGACGGCCAAGACGATGACGTCGCCGTCCTTCACCAGGTAGATCAAGCCGTACGGGAACCGGCGGAGCCGGCAACGGCGCATTCCATCCCCAAGCGGATGCCAAGCTTCTGGAAAGCGTTCGATACGCCGGGCAGCCGCGATGACCTCCATAAGGAAGGCCTCGCCCAAACCTCTCGTCTGAGCGCCGTACCAACGAATCGCGTGATCGAGTTCTTCTTCCGCCGGCTCGACAAAGCGGACCGTCACGCCCGGTACTTGGCGACGATCTCGCTCAGCGTTCGGGCCGGCAATTCACCGCGTTCATAGGCGGCCGCCCGCTCTATCGCCTCAATTGCCCACAGCGCGTCGATAGTCGACTCGGCGGGATCCAGGCTATCGAGCACCTGCTCCACCAAGGCAATGCGGTCCTCCGGCGGCAAGGCGCGCACCTGTTCGATCAGCGACTTGGTCTCGTTGCTCATCGCGCTTCCTCGTACCTCTGCAAGACAGGAGAGCGTTCGGTGGACCCGATACCGGACCGGTCGGGAGAGGGTCGCCTATGCCGCCCGCTTCTGCCCGCGCTGGCGCAGGATCGTCAGGATCTCGGAGGCAGCTGCCGGGATGTTGGTGCCCGGGCCGTAGATCGCCGCGACGCCGGCCTGCTTCAGGAACTCGTAGTCCTGGGCGGGGATGACGCCGCCGACCACGACCAGGACCTCCGAGCCGCCCTGCTTGGCGAGCTCCTCGATGAGCTGCGGTACCAAGGTCTTGTGGCCAGCCGCCTGGCTCGACACGCCGATCACGTGCACGTCGTTCTCGATCGCCGCGCGCGCCGCCTCGGTCGGCGTCTGGAACAGCGGCCCGATGTCGACGTCGAAGCCGAGATCGGCGAACGCCGTGGCGATCACCTTGGCGCCGCGGTCGTGGCCGTCCTGGCCCATCTTGACGACCATCAGGCGCGGCCGGCGGCCCTCCTCCTCGGCGAAGGTGGCGATGTCGCCGCGGATGCGCTCGAGCCCGGCATCGCCCTCCCACTCGCCGGCATAGACGCCGGAGATCGAGCGGATGGTCGCCTGGTAGCGACCGTAGACGCCTTCCAGGGCCGACGAGATCTCGCCGACCGTGGCGCGGGCGCGGGTCGCCTCGATCGACAGCGCCAGCAGGTTGCCGGTGCCGTTGCGCGCCGCCTCGCCCAGCGCCTTGAGCGCCGCCACGCACTTGGCCTCGTCGCGGCCGGCGCGGATCTTCTCGAGCCGGCCGAGCTGGGCGGTGCGGACCTGCGCATTGTCGACCTCGAGGATGTCGATCGCCGGCTCCTCCTTGAGCTGGAACTTGTTGACGCCGACGATCACTTCCTCGCCGCGGTCGATGCGCGCCTGCTTGCGCGCCGCCGCCTCCTCGATGCGCATCTTGGGCATGCCGGCCTCGACCGCCTTGGTCATGCCGCCCAGCGCCTCGACCTCGCCGATCAGCTTGCGCGCCTCGGCGATCAGGCTGGCGGTCAGCGACTCGACGTAATAGCTGCCGGCCAGCGGATCGACGACCTTGGTGACGCCGGTCTCGTGCTGCAGGATCAGCTGGGTGTTGCGCGCGATGCGGGCCGAGGTCGGGGTCGGCAGCGCGATCGCCTCGTCGAACGAGTTGGTGTGCAGCGACTGCGTGCCGCCCAGCACCGCCGCCATCGCCTCGTAGGCGGTGCGGATGACGTTGTTGTACGGATCCTTCTCGGTCAGCGACACGCCCGAGGTCTGGCAGTGGGTGCGCAGGGACAGCGAATCGGCCTTCTTGGGCTCGAACGGCTTGACCAGCTCGGCCCACAGGAAGCGCGCGGCGCGCAGCTTGGCGACCTCCATGAAGAAGTTCATGCCGATGCAGAAGAAGAAGCTCAGCCGCGGCGCGAAGGCGTCGATGTCGAGGCCCTTGGCGCGCGCGGCGCGGACGTACTCGAGACCGTCGGCCAGGGTGAAGGCGAGCTCCTGCACCAGGGTCGAGCCGGCCTCCTGCATGTGATAGCCGGAGATCGAGATCGAGTTGAACTTCGGCATGTGATGCGCGGTGTGCTCGATGATGTCGGCGACGATGCGCATCGAGGGTCCGGGCGGATAGATGTAGGTGTTGCGGACCATGAACTCCTTGAGGATGTCGTTCTGGATGGTCCCCGACAGCTTGTCCTGCGGCACCCCCTGCTCCTCGGCGGCGACGATGTAGCCGGCCAGAACCGGCAGCACGGCGCCGTTCATGGTCATCGACACGCTCATCTTGTCGAGCGGGATTCCGTCGAACAGGATCTTCATGTCCTCGACCGAATCGATCGCCACGCCGGCCTTGCCGACGTCGCCGACGACGCGCGGATGGTCCGAGTCGTAGCCGCGATGCGTGGCGAGGTCGAAGGCCACCGACAGGCCCATCTGCCCGGCCGCCAAGTTGGCGCGGTAGAACTTGTTGCTCTCCTCGGCGGTCGAGAAGCCGGCGTACTGGCGCACCGTCCAGGGGCGGCCGGTGTACATGGTCGCCTTGGGGCCGCGCGTGAAGGGCGGGAAGCCGGGCAGCGAGCCCAAGGTCTCGAGCGCCTCGAGATCGGCCGCCGTGTAGACCGGCTTGACGACGATGCCTTCGGGCGTCGTCCAGTCGAGGGACGAGAGCGGCTTGTCGCGCAGCTCCTTGGCGGCAAGCTTCTCCCAGTCGGCGAGGGTCTTGTTCGGAAAGTCGGCCATGGCGGTTTCTTTAACGCAAACGGCCGGGGACCGCGAGCCTCCAGGCTCGCCTCATGAGCGCGCCCGGAGGCGCGCGGTCCGGTGAGCGAGATCAGACGCCTGTCCAGGCCCGAACGGCGTCGCGCAGGACGGCCTGGACCGTTTGGCCGGTGTCGGTGACCGCCTCGGCGGCGTACCAGTGATCGCGACGCGGAACCCTGACCCGCCGGGCGTCGCAGCCGCGTTCGCGCAGCGCCTGCACCATCGGCGCGGCACCGTCGCGGATGTAGGGGACGTCCTCTTCCGCCGCCACCACCAGCAGCGGCGGCAGCTTGTCGCCGGACCGGACATGGGCCTCGATGTCCTCCGGCATCATGGTGCCCGACAGCGCCAGCACGCCGGCGCAGGGCACGCGCTCGGCATAGGCGGCATAGAGCGCGCAGCGCGCGCCGGCCGACCAGCCGCCCAGCACCAGCCGGTCGGGGTCGATTCCGAACTCGTCGGCACGGGCCCGCAACGCCCGAGCGGCGGCGGTGACGTCGTCGATCGCCGCCTCGACGACGCCGGCCATGGCGTGCGGCGTCGCCGGCGGCAGGCCCATCAACTCGCGCACCACCTCGATGCGGCCCATCGGCAAGGAGTCGGGCCGGGTCAGGACCGGCGTGGTGCCGGGATCGGGATCGTCGGGCGCCAGGCGATAGGCGACCGAAAAGCAGGCGATGCCCTCGGCGGCGAAGCGGCGGCAGTACTCGGCCACCGCCGTGTTGGGACCGTAGGCGCCGGCCGCCGGGAAGCAGTCGTCCTCCTTGCTGCCGCGATGGAAGGCGCCGCCGAAGGCCAGCATCAGCGCCGCGGTCGGGCCGGCGGTCCCGGCCGGCGGCAAATAGGCGTCGAAGGCGAGAGTGACGGCGCGCGGCGTGCCGGCATAACCGACCCGCGCCTCGCCATAGGCGACGTCGCGCAGAACACGGGGGGGTTGCGCTGAGGCCATCGTGCTACTCCATCTCGATGTGGGCGGCGCGCGCGACCGCGCCCCAGGCCGCGACCTCGCGGCGGAACTGCGCCGTCCAGGCGGCGGCGTCGAGCGGCGGCTCGATCGGGATCGAGCCGCCGGCGAGGATCGCCTGCCTGACGTTGGGCAGGGCCAGCGCCGCGGTGAAGGCTGCATTAAGCCGGTTGAGGATGGCGACCGGCGTCGCCGCCGGCGCGAACACGGCATGCCAGCCCACGGCGTCGAAGGCGACGCCCGATTCCGACAGGGTCGGCACGTCGCGGAAGGCCGGCGAGCGGCGCGGCCCGTTGATGGCCAGCGCGCGCAGACGGCCGCTGGCGACGTAGGGCGCCATCGACACCGCGTCCATGATCGCGAAGTCGACGACGCCGCCCAGGATGTCGGGCATCGCCTGGGCGCCGCCGCGATAGGGCACGTGCGTCATGCGCTGGCCGATCTCGCTGCCGAGTCGCTCGCCGATGAGGTGCGGCGGCGTGGCGATGCCGGAGGTGGCATAGGTAACGCCGGCGCCACGCGCCCGGCCCGCCGCCAGCAGATCGCCGAGGCTGCGCAGCGGACTGTCGGGCCGGACAACGACGAACAGCGGGACCGCGGCCAGCAGGGCGACGCCGGTGAGGTCGCGCACGGGATCCCAGCCGAGGTCCTTGCGGACCGCCGGCGCGATCGCCAGCGCCCCGGCGGTGAGCAGCAGCGTGTAGCCGTCGGGCGCGGCGCGCGCGACCGCCTCCGACCCGAGATTGCCGCCGGCGCCGACCCGGTTGTCGACGATCACCGGCTGGCCGAGATCGTCGCGCAGCGGATCGGCGAGCAGCCGCGCGACGACGTCGGTGCCGCCGCCGGCCGGCCACGGCACGACGATGCGCAGCGGCCGCCGCGGAAAGCCGTCCTGTGCCACGGCCGGCGCGGCGAGCGCGAGCGCGGCGGCGGACGCCAGCACGGAGCGTCGGGAGAGGCGGCAGGCTGGGAACGGGCGAGCGGACATGCGAACTCTCCGGCTGCCCGGCGATTGTCCGCGCCGCGACAGCGCGCGGCCAATGCCGCGCGTGGTATTGCGCGATGCCGATTCGGCATGGATAGGCTATGATTGGGCCATGCGGACCACGCTCGACGTCGGCGACCTCGTGCGCATCGCCGAGGTCGCCCGGCTCGGCGGCTTCACCCGGGCGGCGAGCGCGCTCGGCATGACGCAGCCGGCCTTGACCCGCAGCATTGCCGCGGCCGAGCGGATCGTCGGCGGATCGCTGTTCCGCCGCGGACGCACGCGCAGCGAGCCGACCGCGCTGTGCCGCCTGATCCTCGCCGACGCGCCCGGGATCATCGATCGCATGCAGGATCTGCATAATCGACTAGCCCATCTGCGCGGTGGCTCGGGCGAGGAGCTGACGGTGGCGACCGGGCCGTTCCCGCTCGAGACGATCGTGCTGCCGGCGGTCACGGCCTTCCGCCGCCGCCATCGGCGCATTCGCGTCCGCATCGAGACGCTGGCCTGGCCGGCGGCGCTGGTCGAGCTGCAGGCCCAGCGCTGCGACATCGCCGTGCTGACGGCGGGCGCGGCGCTGGAGCGCGGCGATCTCGCCGTCGAGCCGCTCCCGCCGCAGCGCCTGGTCTTCGCCGTCGGCCGCCGCCATCCGCTCGCGCGGGCGGCGCAGCCGAGCCTGGCGCAAATCCTCGCCCATCCGCTTGTGACGACGGCGCAACTGCTGCCGCGACTGCACCGTGCCCTCGCCGAGGCTCGCGGCGGCGGCCGGCGCGCCGACATTCCGTTCCCGGCGGTCCAGGTGGAATCGGCCACGGCCTGGCTCACCCTGGTCGAAGGCGACGACTGCGTGGCGCTCACCACCCCGGCGACGGCGGCGCGATTCGTGGCGGCCCGGCGCCTCGCCGTGCTGCCGGTCGAGGCGCCGTGGCTGGCGACCCGGCACGCCGTCGCCCAGGTACCGTCGCGGCCGCCGAGCGAGCCGGTGACGGCGTTCGTGGCGGCGCTGCGCGAGGCCAACGCGGTCGCCGTCCGGCAAGGCGCGGAGCTATGGGCGGCGCAGTCGGCGCGTCGCTGAGCGCGCAGTTCGCCCCTGCGGGTCGCGAGCCTCCAGGCTCGCCTCATGAGCGCGCCTGGAGGCGCGCGGTCCCGGGGACTACTCGTTGGCCAGGATCGTGTTGCGCACCAGCGGGTAGATCTGGCCGGCCCAGCGGCGGCCGCTGAACACGCCGTAGTGGCCGACGCCGGCCTGCATGTAGTGCTTCTTGCGATAGGGCCGCAGGCTGCTGCACAGATCGTGGGCAGCCACCGTCTGGCCCAACGCGCAGATGTCGTCGCGCTCGCCCTCGACGGTGAACAGGGCGGTGCGGCGGATTGCCTTGGGATTGACCGCGCGGCCGCGCCAGGTGAGCTCGCCCTTGGCCAGCAGATGCTCCTGGAAGACCCGTGACACGGTCTCGAGATAGAATTCCGCCGTCATGTCGAGCACGGCGAAGTACTCGTCGTAGAACGCCTTGATGGTCTCGGCCTGCGCGGTCTCGCCCTTGGCCAGAGCGCGCCACAGGTCGACCTGGGCCTTGATGTGGCGCTCGGCGTTCATGCTCATGAAGGCGGTGAGCTGCAGGAACCCGGGATAGACGCGGCGCATCGCTCCGGCGAAGCGCACCGGCACGCGGGCGATCAGGTTGCTCTCGAACCACTCGATCGGCCGCTCGGTCGCCAGCTCGTTGACCTTGGTCGGATTGATGCGGGTGTCGATCGGCCCGGCCATCAGGGTCAGGCTGTGCGGCTGGCAGGGATTGTCGTCCTCGGCCATCAGGGCGACCGCCGCGAGCGCTTGGACGCAGGGCTGGCAGACCGCGACGACGTGGCTGCCCGGCCCCATGGTCTCGAGGAAGCGCACCAGGTGCTCGATGTACTCGTCGACCCCGAAGCGGCCGTGCCACAGGCCGACGTCGCGGGCATTGGCCCAGTCGGTGACGTGCACGTCGTGCTCGGGCAGCAGCACCCGCACGGTGTCGCGCAGCAGGGTCGCGAAGTGGCCCGACAGCGGCGCCACCAGCAGCACCTTGGGCTGCGGCGGCACGCCCGGCTTGGCGAAGCGCAGCAGGGTGCCGAACGGCGTCGCCAGCACTTCCTCCTCGCGCACCGGCACCATCTGGTTGCCGACCCGGACCTCCTGGATGCCGAACGACGGCCGGCGGTGCGTCAGGGTGGCGCGGCTGATCATCTCGCAGACCGCGCTGGCCGCCCGCCAGCTGTCCTGGCTGGCGGCGCCGCCGCCGCCGAAGGCCTGGCCGGCGGCGGTGGCCCAGGTCCGCACCGGAAGCATCATATCGGCGGCAGTCTGGTAAAAAGTGTACAGCATCAGGGATGACCGGCTCGATAATTGCTTCCCCCGGCGGCATGGCCGAGGCTTCTCTTACCGTCAGTAGCAAGAACTATTCCTCCTGGTCGCTGCGCGGCTTCCTGCTGTGCCGCATGGCGGGGCTGGACTTCGAAGAGAAGGTCGCCCCGTTCGACGATCCGGCGACCCGGGCGGAATTGCTCCTGCTGTCGCCGTCCTTCCTGGTGCCCTGCCTCGAGCACGGCGCGGTCAAGGTCTGGGACACGTTGGCGATCGCCGAGTACCTGGCCGAGCTGAAGCCCAAGGCCAAGCTGTGGCCGAGCGAGATTGCGGCCCGGGCGCATTGCCGCGCGGTGTGCGGCGAGATGCATTCCGGCTTTGCCAACCTGCGCTCGGCGCTGCCGATGAACCTCAAGGCGACCCATCCCGGCTTCAAGGTGTGGGCCGGCGCCCAGGCCGACATCGACCGCGTGACGGCGATCTGGCGCGACTGCCTGGCGCGCTACGGCGGGCCCTACCTGTTCGGCAAGAAGGCGACCGTGGCCGACGCCATGTACGCCCCGGTGTGCGCCCGCTTCGCGACCTACGACGTCAAGCTCGATCCGGTCAGCGCCGCCTATCGCGACCTGATGATGAAGTTCCCGGCGATGCTCGAGTGGACGGCAGCAGCCAAGGCCGAACCGGAGGAAGTCGAGGAACTCGACGTCGAGTTCTAGGATCCGGACGCGGGCGCCGGTTCGCGACGCAGCACCAGCTCGACCCGTCCCACCCGGAGCCCCCATTTGCCGACGACGGCGCGGTTGAGCAGGCTGCCGTCGGGCCTGAGCTCGAGCAGGTCGGCGAAGTCGACCGTCCAGCCGCCAAGCTGCACGGTGTAGGCGAGACGCACCGCGTCGCCCTCGGTCCAGGCGCGGGCGGTGCCGACCACGTCCTCGCGGAAGCCGGTGAACGTGCCCGGCCCGGTGCGCTCGAGGCGCCAGGTCTTGCGATCGGTCTCGCCGTCGGCGTAGCGGAAATCCTCGACCAGGGTGAGCGTGCGGCCGTCCCACGTGCCGTCGATCACCACCGCGAAGCGGCGCTGGGCGCCGGTGATGGCATTGGTGAACACGCCGTCGCCGGTGGTACGCCCCGGAAAGAAGGACTCGAGTGCCAGGGCCGGTGCCGGCGGCGCGGTCGGGCGCGACGGATCGGGCGGCGTGGCGCAGCCCGCCAGCGTCAGCACCAGGGTCAGCAGCAGCGACAGCGTCGCCAGGGAACGCGGGACCATGCCTCCTGTACGCCGCCGGCCGGCCGTGGATCACCCTTGCCGGTACCGCACGCCCCGCGCACAGTCGCCGGCAAGAATCGGGAGGAAAGGAAAATGATCACCACGCGTCGCGCCGCGCTCGCCGGCGCCGCGGCGGCCGGCCTCGCCGTCCGTCCCGGCGGCTCCGCCTGCGCCCAGTCCTTCCCGTCGCGGCCGCTCGCCTTGGTCGTGCCGTTCCCGCCGGGCGGTCCGGCCGACATCTTCGGCCGCCATCTCGCCGAGGAGATGGCGCCGCGGCTCGGCCAGCCGGTGCTGGTCGAGAACAAGAGCGGCGCCGCCGGCGTCACCGGCGTCGACTTCGTCGCCAAGGCGGGCAGCGACGGGCACGTGATCGGCCTGATGAGCGCCTCGGCCGGCGCCATCATGCAGAGCCTGATGCCCAAGATGCCCTACGACCCGCAGAAGGACATCGCACCGGTCGTGCTGCTGGTGCGCGTGCAGGAGGTCGTGGCGGTCAACAGCAAGACCGGCATCAAGGACCTCGCGGGGCTGATCGCCTACGCCAAGGCCAATCCGGGCAAGCTGAGCTGCGGCTCGGCCGGCACCGGCGGCATCACCCATCTCGCCATCGAGCTGTTCAAGCGCGAGACCGGCACCGACATCCTGCACGTGCCCTATCGCGGCGCCGCGCCGGCGACCAACGACTGCGTCGCGGGCACCGTGCAGATGGTGCTGCTCGACGTGCCGGTGCTGCTGCCGCACATCCGCTCGGGGGCGCTGACGGCGCTGGCGGTGACCTCCGACACGCGCGCGCCGCTGCTGCCCGACGTGCCGACGATGCGCGAGAAGGGATTCCCGAAGGTCAACTCGGACAACTGGTACGCGCTGATCGCGCCAGGCGCCGCCAGTGCCGACACTCGACAGAAGATCTTCCAGGCGGCCTCGCAGGCGCTGGCCTCGCAGAAGCTGATCGACGCCTATGCCGCGGTTGGCGGCGTCGTCGGCGGCGGCAGCTCCGCCGAACTCGCGACCTTTCTGGCCGCCGAGACGGCGAAGTGGGCCGAGGTCGTGAAGTTCGCCAACGTCAAGCTGGAGTAGGCCGCCGCGATCGGGCACCTTCGCGCCACCCGAACGACGCGAGGACGACGAGATGCTGGATGGCGAGGCGCGTGCCCTGCTCGACCTGATGGAGAAGGTGGCCCAGGACGGCCGCCCCAAGCTGCACACCCTGCCCTACGCGATCGGCCGCGCTGCGGTCGACAAGATGTCGGAGGACTCCGAGGCCGACCCGCCGGCGGTCGGCGCAGTGATCGACGGCAGCCTCGCGGGCCCGGCCGGCGCCATCGGATTCCGCCGCTATCGCCCGCTCGGCGCGGCGGCCGGTGCGCTGCCGACGTTGATCTACTATCACGGCGGCGGCTTCGTGATCGGCAACCTCGAGACGCACGATTCGACCTGCCGGCGGCTGGCCAACAAAAGCCGCTGCCAGGTGATCGCCATCGACTACCGGCTGGCGCCCGAGCATCCCTTCCCGGCGCCGATCGACGACGGGATCGCGGCCTTCCGCCAGGTCCGCGACAACGCTACCGCGCTCGAGGCCGACCCGGCCCGGCTGGCGGTCGGCGGCGATTCGGCCGGCGGCGCCATCGCCGCCGTGGTCTGCCAGGCCTGCCGTGACGCGGGCGAGGCCGGCCCGGCCTTCCAGATGCTGATCTATCCGGCGACCGACTCGAGCCGCCAGAGCGCCTCGCGCCAGGCCTTCGCCGACGGCTACTTTCTGACCAAGGACCTGATCGACTGGTTCTGGAAGGCCTACGTGCCGGCCGGCATCGACCTCGCCGACCTCAGGCTGTCGCCGCTGCTGGCGCGCGACGTCGCCGGCCTGCCGCCGGCCTTCGTGCTGACCGCCGGCTACGACCCGCTGCGCGACGAGGGCCGTGCCTATGCCGAGCGCCTGATCGATGCCGGGATCAAGACGACCTACGTCAACTATCCCGGCACCATCCACGGATTCTTCTCACTGACCCGGTTCCTGACGCAGGGGCTGCGGGCCAACGACGAGGCTGCCGGGGTGCTGGCGGCGCAGTTCGGTACCTGACACGGGGCTCCTCGTCCGGCTTGCGTCAGGTCAAACGGCGCGTCCGCGCGCCATGGCAAGAGGAGGCCCCATGCGCGACTTTCCTCGCTTGCTCGCCGGCGCGGCCCTTGCCGCCGTGCTGGCCATGACGATCACCGCCCCGCAGGCCCAGCAGGCCCGGCAGGGCGCCCGCCTGGCCGAACGCTGGTGCATGGGCTGCCACGTGGTCGAGCCTGAACCGCCGCGGGCCGGGCAACCCGGCGACCGCGTGCCGAGCTTCTCTGCCATCGCGGCGCGGCCGACGACCACGCCCTCCTCGCTCGCGCTCTATCTCTCGACCGGCCACACCAACATGCCGGACTTCGTCCTGAGCGGCGCCGAGCGCGACGCGCTGGTGGCCTACATCCTCAGCTTGAGGTGATATACTGCGCGGCTCAGCCAGGGGGCCCGCGTGACCGCCAGTCTCAAGCGCCTGTCGTCCGACTACGAACAGCACGAGGATCGGATCCGCCTCATCGGCGAGTCCGAAAGCGGCGAGACCGTGGTCATGTGGATCACCCAGAGGCTGCTGGGCCGAGTCGTCACCGCGCTGCTGCAGATCCTCGAGAAGGAATCGCCGGAGGCGGCTCAGGCGGCGGGCGGACGGGAAATCGTGCAGTCATTCGCCCAGGAAGCGGCGGTCGCCGGCCTGAAGCGCCAGGAGCCCGTGGCGGCGCAGCAGTCGACGCCGACCTGGCTGGTCCACACCGTCGACGTCACGCCGGCGGCGCCGCACGTCGCCCTGGCCTTCCGCAGCCGCCAGGGAGAGGCGGCCGCCGTCCGCTTCCACATGACCGAGTTGCGCCAGTGGCTGGCGATCCTGCATTCGGTCTGGGTGGGCGCGCACTGGCCGGCGGCGCTGTGGCCGGGCTGGATCGCCAGCGGCACCGCATCGAGCGACGAGACAATCCGCCACTGAGCGCCGACGGCCGGCGCCGACTCAGCGCGGCACGACCTCCAGGACGGGCGACTCGAGCGGCCCGTGCACCGACATGACGTAGTCGAGCACGCCCGTCGTTCCGACATCGAGCGCGATGCGCGAGTCGATCGTGCCCTGCAGCAGGTCTACTCGAGTGGCGACGAAGGCGGTGGCGCCCGGGCTCTGCACCGTGTGCTCGCTGATGGTGAGGCTGCCGTTGGCGACCGCGACGTCGCCGCGCGTAGTGACCCAGGTGTCGACGAAGCTGCCCAGCACCTCGGCGGCGAAGCCCATCTGGGTGCTGAACAGGCGACCGATGCCGGTGGCGAACGACGCCAGGGAACGCGAACCTGCAACCACGTTGGGGCGCACGCGACCGGCGATGCGGCCACGCCCGACGGCGGAGGCCAGCAGCGCGGCGACGCTGCCGCCCTCGGCGCGCAGGCGCAGATCACCGACCGTCACGGTGCCCTCGAGCGCCACGGCGAGGTCGTCGCTGCCGAAGCGGTTGGCGACGCCGGCGACGGCGATGCTGTGCGACACGTCGATGTCGGCGACCTCGCCGCCCAGGGTGATCGCCGGCGTCGCGGCACGGGCGTCGATCGTGCCGGCCAGCGACAGGTGCGCGCCCTCGATCGTGCCGGACAGGTGGCCGATCTCGAGCACGCCGCCGCGCAAGGTGCCGGCCAGGGTCATGCCGGTCAGCGCTCGCCCGCCCCAGGCGAGCTCGGCGGCATCGAGCTCGAGATCGGCGTCGACGCCGCGCAGCGGCGACAGATCGATCTCGTCAGCACCCGCGCGCCCGATGTCGCTTCCGCCGCCGCCCGGCGCCGGCAACCAGCGGTCGAGCCGCAGGCCGGCCGGCGCCTGGAGGACCGCGCGGACGTGCGGATGGGCGCTGAGCGTGCTGGCCAGTTCACCTGACAAGGGCATGCCGTCGAGCGCGATGTCGCCGCGAAAGTCGACACGCTGCAGGTCGCCCTGCAGGCGGCCGGTCATCTCGAGGGCACCGACCGGACGCGGCCGGCCGCCACTGGCGGCCGCCAGCAGGGCGCCGGCCTCCGGCGTCGTGAGCCCGAAGCGGCGGAAGTCGAAGCCGTAGGCGTCCCCGAAGGCGAGCCGCCCCTCGGCCCGGATGCTGCTGTCGAGCATCGCCACCGACAGGTCGGACAGCGTCGCCTCGCGCAAGGTGCCGACCGCCCGGCCGGCGACCTGCGCGGCGCCGATGCGGCCGTGCCGGAAACGCGGCAGGCCGGCATAGTCGAGCATGCGGTCGGTGTCGCGCAGGATGGCGCGCCACGCCAGGTCGAAGCGCGGCGCCGTGCCGAAGTCGGCGATCGCGCCGCTGAGCTCGAGATGGCCCGACGCCAGCTCGTCGACCCCGACATGCTTGAGCCTGAGCGCGTTGCCGCGGATCACGACCCGGGCCTCGACGCCGCGCGCGGCCTCGCCGCGAAAGATCACGCGGTCGACGGCGGCGCTGATGTCGATGACCGGCGGCGGCGGCGGCGCGGCCTCGGGATCGCTTGACGCGGCGGGATCGGCCGCGAGCCCATCGAGGGCGCCGGCAGCCAGCGCATAGGCATCGAGGTTCAGGCTCGCGAGATGCACCGAGGCGGTGATCACGGTGGGGATCGCGTAGGCGACCTCGGCGGTAGCCGCGCCGGTCTGGTCGTCGAGCTGCAGGGTCGCCTCGGTCAGGCGGATGTGGTCCGCTGCCGGCCGCGTCCGGCCCTCGAGGCGCAGCACGCGCAGGCGGTCGGGCGGCACGGCAGCCGTGTCGATGCCGATCCATTTCAGGGTTCGCCGCAGGTCGCGCCCGTCGACCTCGATGGCGCCGTCGTAGCCGGGATGCTCGGCATCGCCGGCGAAGCCGACCTTGCGATGCACGCGCATCTCGCCGGGCAGCACGGCGCGCAACTCCTTCAGGGAGAAGGTCCGGTCGGCGAAAGCAAACGACACCGTGAGATCGCGCACCGTGTCCTGGCGGTAGCGCAGCTCGGCGACCTCGCAGGTAAGGCGGAGAAGCGGCAGCCCCGGCCCCTCGTCTTCCGCCGCGGCGCCGTCGCCGGCGACCAGCAGTGGCCCGGCCTGCAGCCGGCGCAGCCAGCGGTCGGCGTCGAGCCGGCTGGCCACCAGACGGCCCTCGATGGCCGGTGTGCCGCCGAGCGCGATCCGCAGGGCACCGGTGATGCGCTCCTCGCCGATCGTCAGGGCCAGCCCGTCGAGCGCCACCTGGCCGTCGACCAAGGCGACGTCGCCGGCCAGCGACAGGCGCCGGCCCAGGGTCTCGTTCAGCCGCACCTTGCCCTGGCCCGCGAGCGCGGCCAGCGCCGCCGAGAACTCGGGCAGCGACTCGGCCTCGACCGCGACGTGCCCGTGGAGGGGCGCGTCGCCGGCGTGCAAAGGCGGCCAGCCGGAGACGTCGAGGCGACCGCCCGGCAGGCCGAGCCGCACGGCCAGCGGCGGCCGGTCGCCGGCGGCCAACCGCAGATCGGCGCTCAAGGTCGTGGCGACGTCGTTCAGCACCGCCGTCCCCGCGAGTTGCAGGCGGGCGGCGGCGAGGTCGAGCGTGCCCGCCAGGTCGATCGCGCGCGCCGCCACGGGCCGGCCGAGCAACGCCGCGCCGACCGCAATCTCGCCGTGCACGATCGCGAGCCGGTCGATCGACAGCGCCGGCAGGCCCGCCGCCGCGCCGTGCTCGGCCGCCTGCAGCACCGGGAAGGCCCAGCCGGGCGTGCCGTCCGTCCCGCGCTCGAGCGCCAGGCGCGGCCGCTCGAGGATGAGCTCGGCCACCCCCAGCCGGCCGCGCAACAGCGCCGCCCAGGACAGGGTCGCCACCACCCGCTCGGCATCCAGCATGTCAGGCGTCGGCGCGCCGGCGACGTTGGCGACGCGGAGCTGGCGCACGATCACCGCCGGCTGCGGCAGCACGGCGATCTCGAGCGGGCCGTCGAGCCGCACAGCGCGGCCCAGCGACTCGCCCAGCAGCCTGGCGATCGCCGGCTTGTGCGCCTCCCAGTTCACGAAGCCCGGGACCACCAGCAGGCTGGCGATCAGCGCCAGCAGGCCCCAGGCGATCCACGCGAGCCTACGCACGGGGTCTCGCCTCAGCCTGCCACACCGCTCGCCCGCACCCGCCTGTCATGGCACCCTCCGTCGGCGGCGAGTCTAGTCCGCGGACCGGGGGAACGACATGGCCTTCACCGACCTCACTCTGTCGCAGCGGGTCAAGCGCTGCCGCCAGTTCACCAGCCCCTACCGGATCACCGACGGCCGCAAGTTCCGCCTCGCCGACATCGACCCCGGCGACATCGGCGGCCTCGAGGCGGAGGACAAGCCGGCGGCGAAGGAGCTGCTGGTCGAGGGCGTCGAGACCCTGGCGGCGCTGCAGGAGCGGCTCTATGCGCAGAACCAGTGGGCGCTGCTGGCGCTGTTCCAGGCGACCGACGCGGCGGGCAAGGACGGCACGATCAAGCACGTGATGTCGGGGGTCAATCCGCAGGGCTGCGAGGTCTATTCCTTCAAGGCGCCGACGGCCCAGGATCTCGACCACGACTATCTGTGGCGCTGCCTGCAGCGCACGCCGCAGCGCGGCCGCATCGGCATCTTCAACCGCTCCTACTACGAGGAGGTGCTGGTGGTGAAGGTGCACCCCGAGCTGCTCGAGAGGCAGAAGATCCCGTCGCGCCTGATCGGCAAGAAGATCTGGGACGAGCGCTACGAGGACATCCGCCACGTCGAGCGCTACCTGACGCGCAACGGCATCGTGGTCTGCAAGTTCTTCCTGCACCTGTCGCGGAAGGAGCAGCGCAAGCGCTTCCTCGAGCGGCTCGACAACCCCGACAAGAACTGGAAGTTCTCGCGCGCCGACCTCGCCGAGCGCGGCTTCTGGAAGCAGTACCAGCAGGCCTACGAGGAGATGATCCAGGCGACCGCGACGGAGCACGCGCCGTGGTACGTCGTGCCGGCCGACAACAAATGGTTCTCGCGCCTGGTCGTGGCGGCGGCGCTGATCGAGACGCTGGGCTCGCTCGACCTCGCCTTCCCGACCGTCAGCGACGCCCAGAAGGCGGAGTTGGCGGCGGCACGGGAGGCGCTGAAGAGCGAGTGAGCGACTGAGTCATGACCCCTCCGCCCCTTCGGGGCACCTCCCCATGCTTGCGCATGGGGAGGACTCAAATCCTCCCTGCGCGACAGCGCGGGGAGGTGGCCCGCAGGGCCGGAGGGGTCATGAGCCTTGGCTCTATTCGATCACCTCGTCGGCGCGCAGCAGAAGCGCGGCGGGCAGGGTCAGGCCGAGAGCCTTCGCGGTGCGCAGGTTGATCACCAGCTCGAACAGGGTCGGCCGTTCGACCGGCAGCTCTGCGGGGCGGGCGCCGGCCAGCACGCGCGCCACCATGGTGCCGGCCTGGCGCATCGAGCCCAGGAGGTTGGGTCCGTAGCCGATCAGGCCGCCGGCGCGAGCAATCTCGGTGAACAGCGTCGCCGTGGCGAAACGGTGCTGCAGGGCAAGGTCGGCGATCGGCTTCGGATCGGAGCCGAAGATCGGCGACGACAGGATGATCACGGCGTCGGGCCGCTCCGCTGCCGCGGCATCGAACACCCGCGCCAGTTCCGTCATGGCGCGGATCTCGAGCACCGGCAGCACGACCCCGAGCATGCGCCCGGCCGACTGCACGGCATCGAGCTGCTGCGTGCCGGTTCCGGGATCCCACAGCACCACGGCGCGCGCGAGGTGTGGCAGCGCCTCCTTGAGCAGCTCCAGCCACTTGGTCCCGAAGCTCGGAAAGTCGGAGAAGACGCCGGTGATGTTGCCGCCGGGCCGCGCCAGGCTGGCGACGAAGCCGCTGGCCACCGGGTCGCTCTCGAGATCGAAAGCGACGACCGGGATGGTCGTCGTGGCCGCCTGCGCCGCCCGCACGGCCGACGGGCTCACCGGCACGATGAGATCAACCTTTGCCGCCACCAGCTCGGCCGCCATCGCCGGCAGCCGCACCGGGTCGCCTGCGGCCACGCGCGCCACCACCTCGGCCTGCGCCGCCAAGGCATAGCCGCCGGCCCGCATGCCGTCGCGCATCGCCGCGATGCGCGTCTCGGCCGCGGAGGCCGTGCCGGGGAACAGGAAACCGATACGCGCCGGCCGTCCGCCGGCCGGCTGGGCGGACACGGCGAGGGGCAAGCCCATCGCCAGGCCCGCGGTAGCGCCCAGCACGCGCCGGCGGCTCGAGGTCAAAGTCATCCGCGGAAAGCCGTGCGTCAGCCTAGAAGCCCACCACCAGGCAGCGATCGAACACCCGCTTCAGGTTGAGGTTGGCCTGCATGTCGCCGCCATAGGCCTCGCCGACCCAACGCCGGATGGTCGCCTCGGCCTGCGGCGTGCCGCGCTGGCTTTGCCAGCCGATCTCGTAGGCATGGCGATTGACGAGCTGGTCCGCCGCCGCCGTCTGGTCGTTGCCGAAGCCCTTGAGCGACTGCGCGTCGATCACGACCTGCTGCTTGAGGGCGCACAGGTCGCGGCGCTCGGTCGGCTCGCTGGCCACGGCGGCCAGCGGCGACAGCGCGACGATCAGTGCCAGGACGGACAGGGTTCGCACCGCCGCACGATGCCTCCCGGCCAACGGCGGTGCAAGCGACAGATTGTCTATTCGATCGGCTTGAAGCCGGTCGCGCGGATGATCGGCCCCCAGAAGTCGGCCTCCGACTTGATCAGCGCCGCCAACTCGGCCGGCGTGTTGGCCTTGGGCACGACGCCGACATTCGCGAAGGCCACGCCGATATCCTTCATCGCCACCACCTTGGCGACCGCCTGCGAGGCGCGGTCGACGATCGGCGCCGGCGTCCCCGGCGGGGCGAAGACGCCGTACCACTCGGTGACCACCAGCTCCTTGACCCCCTGCTCGGCGAAGGTCGGGACGTCGGGGAAGAACGGCGACGGCTTGTCGCCGCTGGTCGCCAGCACGCGCACCTTGCCCTCCTTGGCATAGGCCAGGAAGGTGCCGTCGGGCAGCATCAGCGCGGCCAGCTGGCCGGCCATCATGTCGCTGAGCGCCTGGACGCCGCCGCGGTAGGGAACCGCCTGGATCGGCGCCCCCAGCGCCTTGGCCATGACGAGGGTCATGAAGTGCGGCAGTGAGCCTTCGCCCGGATTGCCGCAGCTCGCCTTGTCGGGGTTGGCCTTGGCCCAGGCGCCGAACTGGGCGAGCGTCTTGACCTCGGGCGGCACCATCGGGCCGACCGCGATCCCGTGCACGAAGGTCGAGGCCAGGGACACCGGCAGCAGGTCGGTGAAGGGATTGTAGGTCAGGTTGCGAAAGACGTCCTTGTAGACGGTCACTGTCGATGCCGGCGTCACCAGCAGGGTGCGGCCGTCCGGCGGCGCGCCCTTCAGCGCGTCGATGGCGATCCGCCCGGCGGCGCCCGGCTTGTTGTCGACCAGCGCCGTGCGGGCGTAGAGGCCGGCCATCTTGTCGGCGAGCTGGCGCGCAACGAGGTCGGACGATCCACCGGGCGGGTAACCGAGCAGAATCTTCAACGTATCGAACATCTCCTGGGCACGGACGATGGACGGCGCCGCCAGGCTCGCGGCGGCAACGCCCGCCCCCTGCATCAGGCGGCGACGACGGATCGACATGGTCATGGTGTTTCCCCCGATTTTTGGGAAGCGATGCTGCATTCTCCCGAGCCGACTGTGCGAAGCGTCGCGGGGTTTTGCAAGCCTCTCAGCGCGGCGGCGACGTCCTGCGGAACGGCAGCAGCAGGAACTCCGCGACGCTGCGCGGCTCGGGCTGCTCGTCGAGGCCGACGGACGGCCATTCGTCGCGTCGCGGGAACCAGGCGGTGCCGAACAGCACGTCCCACAGCGGCGTCGAGGTGCCGAAATTGCGGTCGCGATGACGCAGCTCGCGCGAATGATGGATGCGGTGGAATCGGTTGTCGCACAGCACCCAGCGCAGCGGTCCCAGCCCGAGCCGCGACGAGCTGTGGATGTAGAAGCCGTGCGTGCCGGCCAGCACCAGGACCAGCCAGGGCACCGGTCCCGACTCGACGCCCAGCAGGATGGCCATCGGCAGGGTCACGGCGACGAACTGGAAGAGATCCTCGGCGACATGATGATAGCTCGCCGTGGCGCTCATCTCGGTGATCGAATGATGCACGGCGTGGAAGCGCCACAGCCAGGCGAAGCGATGCTGGGCGCGGTGCATCCAGTAGTAGAAGAAATTGCCGATCATGGCAATGCCGAGCGCCGCCGCCAGCCAACCGGCGAGTCGCAGCCCCAGCGACGGCGATTCGGTGAGCGGGCGCAGGTCGAGGATGGCGAGCGGCGGCAGGTCGAGCCCGTGCAGGCTGCCGTCGAGCGCCTTGATGACCACCGTGTTGACGGCGATCGCGGCGGCCATGAATCCGGCGCCGCGCAGGTAGGAGCGCAGCGAGTTGCGGCTGCGCGGCAGCAGCAGCTCGGGCAGCAGGTAGAGCAGGCAGGCTCCCGCCGGGTACATCAGGCGGATCAGCAGGGCATTCACCAGCCCATAGGCCACCGAGTAGATATCCCCCAGAAGCGACAGCATGCCTTACAGTGACCACCTGCGATGCCGCCGATCCTAGACCCTGACGGGCGCGAGATGAACAGCCGGCGACGCCCGCGCTGGCCTCTCGTCGTGCTGGTCAACCTGCTGGGCATCGCCGCCGTGCTGCTGGCCGCCGAGGCGACGACGCGCTGGCGGCTGGCCGGCAGCGCCGGACAGGGCGACGACCGGCTGCCGATGTGCCGGCCCGACGACACGACGATCTGGCGCTATCGGCCCGACGTGACGCTCGACTATCGCACGCCGGAGTTCACCATGCCGGTGGCGACCAACAAGGACGGGCTGCGCTCCGGCCCGCCGCCTGTGGCGGGCCAGCCGGTCGTGCTGTTCATCGGCGATTCCTTCACCTTCGGCTGGGGCGTGGCGCCCGCGCAGCGCTTCTCCGAGCTCGCCGCGGCGGCGGCCGGGGCGCCGCAATTCATCAATGCCGGCCACTGGATGTACACCTTCGATCAGCAGCTCGTGCTGCTGAAGGAGCTGGTGCGGCGCTGGCGCCCTTCGGTCGTGGTGCAGGGCCTGTACTGGCCGCACGTGCGCACCCTGCTCGGCCATCGCCTCGAGCACGATTCCGCCGGCCGCCTGCAGGCGGTGCGCGCGCCCGGCCTGGTGGTCGACGCCCAGGGCGTGCTGCGCCATCGCTCGGATTGGGTCGATTCACCGCCGCTCGGCTCGCAGCTGCTCGCCCAGGCGGCGCGCGCCCTGCTCAACCGCGATCTGCAGCGCCAGGCGGCGAGCTGGGTCGAGTACATGCAGCCCGGTCGCGACAAGGACGGCGACCTGTGGGCCGAGACCGACGCGCTGCTCGGCGAGACGCTGGCTTTCCTGCGCGCCGAGGGAGTCGTCTGGGTACCGTTCCTGATTCCGACCAGCGTCGAGGTCGGCGGCGACGGCTGGCGCCACGTCGGCTGGTTCGCGGCCGAGCCGCCGAGCGGGGTCGACGTCACCCTGCCGGCGCGACGTCTGCAGGCGATGCTGGAGCGGCGCGGCCAGCCGGTGCTGGCGCTGGCCGAGCCGCTGCGCGCCGCCGGCGGCGCCCGCCTGTACTTCGCCGAGGACGGCCATTGGAACGCCGCCGGCCACGACGCCGTGGCGGCCCTGCTGGCGCCGGCGATCGCCCGCGCGCTGCCGCCGACCAGCCGCTGACGATCACGTCGTGAGGCGCACGAAGCCGACCGAGGCCGCGAAGCCTTTCAGGGCCAGGCTCTCCGCCTGCAGGAGGTGGCCGGCGAGCAGTGGCCGCACGCCGGGATCCTCGGCCACGGCGCGGCTCAGCACCAGGTCGCCGCCGCGGGCCTCGCCCTGCAGGCGGGCGGCGAGGTTGACCGTCGAGCCGAAGTAGTCGAGCCGGTCGTTGAGCGTGACGACCACGCTCGGCCCGGCATGGATGCCGAGCTTCAGCACGAGCTTGTGGTCGGCGATGCGCATCTGCATGGCGAGCGCCGCCTGCACGGCGCGCGCCGGATCGTCGAACGCCGCCATCACCGCGTCGCCGATCGTCTTGACCACGGCGCCGTCGTGGTCGCGCACGATCCCGGCGAGCAGCGCAAAGTGCTCGCGCACCACGCTGTAGGCGGCGGCGTCGCCGACCCGCTCGTAGAGCGCGGTCGAGCCCTGCAGGTCGCTGAACAGCAGCGCCACCTGGCCGACGCCGGCCTCGTCGCCCGGCCGCAGGGTGGCGCTGCCGAACAGGTCGCGGAAGGCCTGCAGGGTGATGACCTCAGGCGCGGTCAGCGCGTCGCGCGTCCAGCTGCGGTCCTCGATCAGCACGGCGCGCTCGCCGCCCGAGTCGTTGCGCACGGTGATCGTGCCGGGCTCGCCGGGCGACAGGGTCTCGACCCCCTGGGCGGTAACCCGCAGGCCGGGGAAGGCGCCGCCCTCATGATCCAAGTCGACCGCTTCGCCGGGGTTCAAGGTGCGCAGGCGCCAGGCGCCGGCCGCCAGCGCCGCGCTCACCGTGCGCGTCTCGCCGGGCGCCAGCAGAACCTGCAGCGCGACGTGCGGCGTCGCCATCGGGCCGGACAGGCAGAAGGCGCCGCTGGCCAGCGGCCGCAGCGACGGCGCCGCCGCGAAGCTGAGCTCGACGTTGCGCTCGAAGTCGCGCTCGTAGTCGATGTTGCACGATGCGCAATGGGCGCCGCGCGGCAGCTCGCTCAGGGTCGGCGTGCTGGCCTTGGGGCCGCGGCAGTTGGGACACAGAAGGTCCCATTTCATGGCGAGCAGGCCGCTGCGCGTCGCCGCCAGGCAGGCCTCGACCGCCAGCCGCGTCGGCACGCCCAGGCGACTGGCCAGGCGCTTGGGGCGGATCTGCGTCAGGTCGGTCGCCATCCCGGTCAGGACCAGCTCCGCCAGAGGCCGCCCAAGCCCGTTGCCGTACGGGCTGCGGTCGATCTCGGCGGCGAGCGAGGCGGCACGCTCGCGGGCGCCGGCCGGCAGGACCGGCGGCGGCAGCTCGAAGACGGTGGCCCGCGCTCCCTTGGCGAAGGCGACGGCCTCGAGGATGCGGCGGCCGACCACGCTGCCGGCCTGCCGGGCAAGACGCGCCCCGAACAGACGCCCGAGAAGCGTCAGCGGCTCGTACTCCAGCGCGTAGCGGACGAGGCTGCCGGTGCGGCCGTCGGACAAGGTCGTCGGCTCGAGGTCGAACACCGGGCCGAAGCGGCGGAACGGCCCGCGGCTGAACACGCGCGCCTGCCGGAAGTGGCGGCCCCACGTCCATTCGTAGGGTTTCTCCTCCCATTCCAGCTTGAAGCCGGCGGCGGTGCCGCGGCCGCGCCGCAGCACCGTGCCGTCGGGCTGCGGCGTCTCCTCGAGCGCATAGGCCGGCAGGCCCATCGCCTCGTTGAAGCGGTTGGTGTCGGCCAGCAGCGGCCACAAATCGGCCGGCGGCAGGTCGAAGGTCCAGGTCCAGGCGACGCGCGGCATGACCCGGATACTGTAGCAGGCGGCCTCGCGGATGCCTCAAGCGGCATCACAGGCCGGTGAGGGACGGATCAGAACTTCTGCGCCAAGGTGAGCAGGAAGGTGCGGCGCTGGCCATACTGCGGCGCGCCGACGCCGACGCCCTGGCCGTCGCGCAGCTGGTAGCTCGAATCGAGCAGGTTGATGGCATCGAAGCGCAGCTGCGTGCCCTTGCCCAGCCCAATCGGCAAGCCCTGGACCACGGAGGCGTTGAGCGTCGTGTAGCTCGGCAGCGCAGTGTCGTTGGGCGTCACCAGGGTGGTGCGCAGGCCGCTGCCGTAGAGCATGTCGGCGGCGACCTGGGTCGCCCGGTCGGTGCCGAGGTTGAAGGTGTAGGCGGCGCCCGCCGACATCGTCCAGCCCTGGTTGTGGTCGAGGAAGATGTAGTTGCTGCGGATGTAGGCGAGCTCTGCACTGCCGAAGTTGTACTGCGCCGAGTTGATGTTGCGGCCCTGGCTCGCGCCCCAGGCGCCGTTGAAGTAGAGCGACCACGGCCCGTCGTCGTAGCTGGCGTTGAACTCGACGCCACGCTGCAGCGCGCTCGCATAGTTGAACGAGGTTAGGACGATGGGGGCGCCGAACTGGCCCTCGTCGAGGACGTTCTGACCGATCTTGTACCAGGCGCTCAATCCGACGGTCAGCCCGCGCAGCGGCTTGGCGGTGACGCCGACATCGAAGTAGTCGGCGCGCTCGGCGCGCACCGGACTGTTCTGCAGGACCTCGGGCGCCACCACGGTGTTGTTCAGGAGACCGATTGAGCTGGCGCTCACCTGGACCAGCGGCGGCGGCGTGAAATAGCGCGAGTAGCCCGCCCGCACCGAGAAGACCGAGTCGGGCGTCCACACCAGGTTGATCCGCGGGCTGAGCTGGTTCTCGTTGGTGATGCCGCTCACCGCGTCGAAGCGCAGGCCGACGTTCAGGGTGACGGTCGGCACGATGCGCCATTCGTCCTGCACGTAGACGCTGTAGGTCCAGCCGGTGAGCCCGAAGCCATCGGTGTAGCCGACCGGCTGGTCGGACGGGATCAGCTGACCGGGATTGGCCGGATCGTCGACCAGCGGCAGGACGTTGCCGCTGGTGTAGGCGGTCGAGCGCTCGCGCTGCACGAGAAAGCCGCCGCGCACCGTGTGGTCCTTGGCGACCTTCCAGGCCGCATCGCCCTGCACGCCGACGGTCAGGCTGGTGCGGTTGGTCCACGGCGCCTGGCCGTTGTAGAGCAGGTCGCCGATCGCATCCGGCTGGTAGGTCAGGCCCGAGTAGCGCATGAAGCCCGAGAGCTGCACGTCGAGCGTCTCCCACTTCTTCTGCAGGGAGGCGATGCCGAAATACGTCTGCTCCCATTGGCGCTGGTCGAGGATGCCGCTGTTCCACTGGTTGAAGCCGTAGACCTGATAGTTCGGCACCACCCACGGCACGTTGGGAATCTGGAAGGCGCCGCTCGCCGCTCCGGCGATGAACGACAGCCGGGTCTGCTCGTCGACGAGGCCGGTCACCTTGGCCAGGCCGTACCACTGGTCGGTGCTGTCGTGGATCGGCGACTGCGAAGCGGTCGGGTTTTCGACCCCGAGCCCGTTGTGCAGGTATTGGCCGGTCACGAAGTAGTCGACGTTGCCGCTGCGGCCGCCGTACGAGCCGGCCGGCTGGGCGTAGCTGCGCGAGCCGCCGGTGATCGACAGGTCGCCGCCCGGCGCGCTGGTGCCCGACTTGACGGCGATGTCGACCACGCCGGCGGTGCGCAGCCCGTACTGCGCCGGCAGGGCGCCGGTCAGCAGCGACATGCTCTCGACCGAGCGCGTCAGGAGGAACTGGCTGAAGCGCGACAGGCCCTCGGGCAGTTGCACGCCGTCGAGCCGGTACTGCAGGTTGCCGTGGTCGCCGCGCACGTGGATCTGGCCGTAGCTGTCCTGGACGACGCCGGGGGCACGCAGCAGCACCTGGTTGAGCGCAGCGCCCTGGCCGAGCGGCACGGTCTCGATGAAGGACGGCGTGAACTCGTACCTGGTCGCGCCGAGGCTGGGCTGGATCGAGCCGCGCGCCTCGTCGAGCTTGGTCGCGGTGACGGTGATGCCGAGCGACGGATCGGCCACGGTCGCGGGGACGCCAGCGTCCGGCGTCGGACCCGGCGGCGGAGTCTGGGCGATCGCCGGCACGCCAGCGACCATCGCAATCGTCCCCCACGCCACGCTCCGCCAAGCCCCGACCATTTGCCTCTCTCCCGTGCGCCGGCTGGAAATGTAATAGTATAACATCTCACAAATCAAGCGCAGGCAACGGCCACCGTCTCCGCGGCGTTGGCCGGGCGATGGAGATCGATGTCGAAGGCGGCTGCCGTTGCGGCGCGGTGCGCTATCGCGTGCGAGGCTTCGTGCTGGCGAGCGGCATCTGCCATTGCCGGACCTGCCGCCGCACCGCCTCGGCGCCGTCCCTGCCCTTCGCGACAATCGCCGCCGCCTCGTTTCGCCTGATCCACGGCTGTCCCGTCGAACAGCGCTCGTCCGAGCACGTTCGTCGCGGCTTCTGCGGCGCCTGCGGCTCGCCGCTCACCTGGCGCCACGACGCGAAGCCCGGCCGGCTCGACGTCATGATTTGCAGCCTCGACGATCCCGCAGCTGTGCCGCCCACCTTCCATGTCTGGACCAGCCACGCCCCGGCCTGGTCGATCGTCGCCGACGGCTTGCCGAGGTTCGCGACCGCGCGGCCGACGACGGGGTCCGGCTAGCCCACGATCGCGCGACCGGCCAGCCGGCAGAGGCGCTGCACCTCGGCGACGTAGGCGGCCTCGCCCGACGCCTCGGCCTTGAGACCGCCGGCGGCGCGCGCGAGCGTGCGGGCCAGCGCCCGGCTGCCGCCGTACGGCGCGAGGCTGGCGCCGCCGCGCTGCACGGCCTCCAGGCGGCGTGCCAGCAGCGCCGTGAAGCGTCGCTCCAGCTCCGCCGCCACCGCGGCGGTCAGCGCGCCGTCGACCGCCAGCAGGTCGGCGCCATGGGGCGAGGCATGCAGCAGCCGGTAGAGCGGCAGGTCCTTGGCCAGCACGGTGGCGGCGAGATTGTCGGCGAGCGTCGCCTCGTCGCGCCACGCCGCGGCCGCCGCCGCCAGCGCCTGCTGCTTCAGGTACTCGGCCAGCGCCGTCAGCACCGCCTCCTTGCCGGCGAAGCGCGAGTAGACCGACTGGCGCGACAGCCCGGCCTCGCGCGCGATGTCGGCCAGGGTAGTGCGCCGGAAGCCGTAGAGGCCGAACAGGCGGCCGGCCGCCTCGAGCACGCGGTCGCGCGTGCGGTCACCGTCTGGTTTTTGCGCTTTGGACATTTGGTGTATGGTTTGTCAAGACAAGCGGAGAGGACGGAACATGGCGGTCAAGGGGCGCATCCTGGTCACCGGCGGGTCCGGCTACATCGCGACCTTCTGCATAGCACGCCTGCTCGACGAGGGCTTCGCCGTGCGCGCCACGGTGCGCGCCGCGTCCCGCGGCGCGGAGGTGCGGCGGACCGTGGCGGCGGTGCGCGGCTGCGACGCCGAGATCGAGATCGCCGCCGCCGACCTGACCGCCGACGCCGGCTGGGCCGCCGCGGCGGCGGACTGCGACGGCGTGCTGCACGTCGCCTCGCCCCTGCCTTCGCAGAATCCCAAGAACGACGGCGACCTGGTCGGGCCGGCGCGCGACGGCGCGTTGCGCGTGCTCACGGCGGCTCGCGACGCCGGCGCGCGACGCGTCGTCATGACCTCGTCGACCGCGGCGGTCGCCTACGGCCATGGCGGCCGCACCGCGCCGGGGACCGAGGCCGACTGGTCGGACGCCGGCAACCGTGCCGATACATCGGCCTACGAGCGCTCCAAGACCCTGGCCGAGCGTGCCGCCTGGGATTGGCTGGCGCGCGAGGGCGGCAGCCTGGAGCTGGTGACGGTGTGCCCCGGCGCGGTGCTGGGGCCGGTCGCCGGCCGCGACTTCTCGGCCTCGATCGATATCGTGCGCAAGCTGCTCGACGGCTCGCTGCCCGGCCTGCCGCGCATGGGCTGGCCGCTGGTCGACGTGCGCGACATCGCCGACCTGCACCTGCGCGCGCTCACGACACAAGGGGTCGCCGGCCGCCGCTTCATCGGCGCCGGCCGCTTCTTCTGGATGGCCGACATCGCGGGCGTGCTGCGCGCCGAGGTGCCCGAGCTGGCCCGCCGCGTGCCGCGCCGCGTCCTGCCCGACTGGCTGCTGCGGATCGCGGCGCTGGTCGATCCGGTGGTGCGCGACCGCCTGTTCGAGCTCGGCAAGCCGCGCCCGGTGTCGTCCGACGCGGCGCGCCGGGACCTCGGCTGGACGCAACGCCCCTACGAGGAGACGATCCGCGACACGGCGCGCAGCCTGCTGGCGCAGGGCCTGGTCAAGGCGGCCTGAGGGTCGCGCGGCTCAGCGATCGAGCCAGACCATCTCCTCGTGCTGACGACGCTCGAAGGCGGCGATGTCCTTGTCGTAGGACAAGGTGAGGCTCACCTCGTCGACGCCCCTCAGCAGGCAGTCCTTGCGGAACGAGTCGATCTCGAAGCGGTCGCTGCGGCCGTCCGGACCGGTCACCGTCTGGGCGGCGAGGTCGATGCGGATGCGGGCACCGGGGTTGGCATGCAGGGCGGCGCGCAGCTCGGCGACCCGCGCCGCGTCGAGGCGGATCGGCAGCGCGCCGTTCTGGAAGCAGTTGTTGAAGAAGATGTCGCCGAAGGACGGTGCGATGAAGGCGCGAAGGCCGTTGTCGACCATCACGGTGACGGCGTTCTCGCGCGACGAGCCGCAGGCGAAGTTGCGCTCGGCGACGACGATGCCGGCGCCGGCGAAGCCCGGCTGGTTGAGTGCGAAGTCGGCGCGCATGCCGCCCGCCTTGTCGCGCCGCATGTCGTGGAACAGGGCGCCGACCTGGGCGTCGCGCGGCTTGCCGAGGAAGCGCGCCGGGATGATCTGATCGGTGTCGACGTTGGGCTGGTCGATCGGCAGGGCGACGGCGTCGAGGGTGGTGAAGGCTTGCATCTGGTGTCTCCCTAGGCCGGCATCAGGCGGCGGACGTCGGCGAAGCGGCCGGTGACGGCGGTCGCGGCGGCGGTCGCCGGGCTGACGAGATGGGTGCGCACGCCGGGGCCCTGGCGGCCGACGAAGTTGCGGTTCGAGGTCGAGGCGATGCGCTGGCCGGGCTTGCCGGTGTCGCCGTTCATGCCGACGCACATCGAGCAGCCGGGCTGCTCGCGCCATTCGAAGCCGGCGGCGCGGAAGACCTGGTCGAGCCCCTCCGCCTCGGCCTGGCGCTTGACCAGGCCGGAGCCCGCGACCACCCAGGACGGGATCACCACCTTGCGGCCCGCGACGACCTTGGCCGCGATCCGCAGGTCCTCGATGCGGCTGTTGGTGCACGAGCCGATGAACACGCGATCGACCGCGACCTGCTCGAGCGGCGTGCCGGGAGTCAGGCCCATGTAGTCGAGGGCGCGCTCCATGCTGTCCTTCTTGGCCGCGTCGGGCGCGGTCGACGGCTCGGGGATGCGGCCGGTGACCGGCAACGCGTCCTCGGGGCTGGTGCCCCAGGTCACCATCGGCACGATGGCGGCGGCGTCGAGCGATACCTCGCGGTCGAAACGGGCGCCGTCGTCGCTGGGCAGGCCGCGCCAGAAAGCCACGGCGCGCTCCCAGTCGGCGCCCTTGGGCGCGAACGGCCGGCCGTCGAGATAGGCGATCGTGGTGTCGTCGGGCGCCACCATGCCGGCCTTGGCGCCGGCCTCGATCGACATGTTGCACAGCGTCAGCCGGCCCTCGACCGTGAGACCGCGGATCGCGCTGCCGGCATATTCGACGACGTGCCCGACGGCGCCGCCGGCGCCGATGCGCGCGATGATCGCCAGAATGACGTCCTTGGCCGTCACGCCGGCGCCCAGAGTGCCGTCGACGGAGATGCGCATCGCCTTGGGCTTGCGCTGCCACAGGCATTGGGTGGCCATGACGTGCGCCACCTCCGACGAGCCGATGCCGAAGGCGAGCGCGCCCAGCGCGCCGTGCGTCGAGGTGTGCGAATCGCCGCACACCAGGGTGAGGCCGGGCTGGGTGACGCCCTGCTCCGGCCCGACGACGTGGGCGATGCCCTGGCGATCGTCGCCGATGTCGAACAGCGTGACGCCGCTCTCGGCGGTGTTGTCGCGGATCGATTCGACCAGCCGGCGATGGTGCGGATCGGGAATGTCCTCGGTGCGCCGGCTGTTGCTCAGGATGTAGTGATCGGGCGTTGCGAAGCCGCGATCGGGCCGGCGCAGCTTGAGCTTGCGGCCGCGCAGCTGGGCGAAGCCGGCGGCCGAGCCGTCGTGCATCAGGTGGCGGTCGATGTAGAGCAGCGTGTAGCCGTCGTCGCGATCGACGACGACGTGGCGCTGCCAGATCTTCTCGAACAGGGTCCGCGGCTCGCTCATGGTGCTCCTCGGCGTCTGGGTTGGCGTTGGCTGGGACTGGATGGAACCGGCTGCATGTCGAAGCGCAACCGCACGTGCTCGGGCACGGCCAGCATCTCGACATACTCCACGACGCGGCCGTGGCGGTCGATCATCAGGCTGCGCAGGTCGATCAGCGCCGCCCCGACCTTGACGCCGAGCCGCGCCGCGACCAGCGGATCGGCCAGCGCCGCCGAGACGATCTGCTCGGCGGCGACGATCTCGGCGCCGGCGCGGGCCAGCAGGGCGAACAGCAGGATGCGGTCGAGCTCGGCGCGGCTGAAGGTCTCGCCCAGCGCCCCCGGCACGTGGCTCACGAGGTGCATCACCGGCGTGCCGTCCTGGGCGCGCACGCGCACCGCGCGCTGCACCGGCCGCTCCGCGGCCTGCCACAGCCGCTCGCGCACGATGCCGCGCGCCTCGACGTAGCCGAACTCGAGCACGCGAGCCTCGGTCTCCGCCCCGTAGGCCACGATGTTGTCGATCACCGAGCGCATCGGCATGCGCAGGGTCTGGCCCAGCCGCGGCCGCACGGTAGTGCGCCGGCCGGCGCCGCGCTCGATCAGGCCCGCTTCCTCGAGACTGCCCATGGCGCGCCGCACGGTGATCCGCGACACGCTGAACAGACGGCCCAGCTCTTCCTCGGTGGGCAGCGGATCGCCGGCGGCGTAGCGGCCGGCGGCGATACCGTCGGCCAGCACCAGGTAGATCTGGTGGTGCAGCGGCGTGCCGAGCACGCGGTCGACGGCGATGCCGCTCACGATAGGGCTCCCACGCGCGGCCCCCTCACGCGCGGCCCGTCGGATCGCTGGCGGCGCCGCGGCGCAGCCGGCGGTCGACCGCCAGCAGCGCGGCATTGGCCAGCACGGCGAACAGCGAGATCAGCACGGCGATCGCCAGGATGGTCTTGACGTCGTGCAGGTCGATCGCGGTCATCAGCAGGAAGCCAAGGCCGCGCTGCGAGGCGAACAGCTCGCCCAGCATGGTCCCGAGCAGGGTCAGCGAGAAGCCGATGCGCAGGCCGGAGAAGATCTCCGGCAGGGTCGCCGGCACCAGGATGTGCCAGGCGGTCTGCGCCGGCGTCAGCCGCATCGCCCGGCCGGCCCGCAGGTACGCGCGGTTGACGTTGCGCACGGCGTTCATGGTGAACAGCACCACCGGGATGATTCCGTGCAGCGCGCCGAACGCCACCTTGGCCGACATGCCGAGCCCGAACAGCAGCAGGATCACCGGGTAGAGCGTGATCTTGGGGATCGAGTAGAGCCCCACGAGAATCGGCTCGGCGACCTCGCCGGTCAGGCGATGGCCGCCCAGCACGACGCCGAGCAGCACGCCGCCACCCCAGGCGATCGCCAGCGCCTGCCCGAAGGCCAGCGCCGTCTCGCGCAGATGCGGCAGGAAGCGCGCCTGGCCGACCATCTCCCAGAGATGCGCCAGGGTCGGCGCCGGCGCGGTGACCGCGACGTCGCCGGCGATCTGGTGCAGCACCTGCCACATCGCGACCAGGCCGAGCGCCACCAGCAACGGGTCGCGCAGCGCCCGCAGGCTGGGCAGGACGGCCCTCATGCGCCGCGCCGCCGCGCCAGCCGGCGCTCGTAGGCATAGACCATCAGGTTGAAGGCGGTGACGATGGTCAGCACCAGCAGGATCAGCGCGTACATGCGCCGATTGTCGAAATTGTCGTAGGCGTAGGCGATCTCGTGGCCGACGCCGCTGGTCGACATGATGAACTCGCCGGCGATGACGCCGATGAACGAGTAGGCGACAGCGAGCTTGAGTCCCGACAGGAGATGCGGCGCCGCCGCCGGCAGGCGGATGCGCCAGATCTCCTCGAGCAGCGACAGGCGGTGGATGCGCGCGGTCTTGAGCAGCACGCGCGGCACCCTCTCCAGCCCGGCCATGGTGGCGACGATCATCGCCACCATGGCGAACAGGGTGGCGAGCACGATCAGCGGCAGCGGCCCCAGGCCGAAGATGACGATCAGCAGCGGATAGAAGGCGAAGTGCGGGATCGCGTAGTAGGCGGCGAGGAACGGATTGAAGGCGCGGCGCAGCGCCGGCACCCAGTAGAGCACGAAGCCGATCGCGAAGCCGCCGACCACCGACAGGGTCATGGCGATCGCCACGGCGCCGAGGGTCTGGCGCAGGTCGCCGTCGAGTTCGCCCGAGCGCAGCACCTCGACCAGCGCCGCGACCATGGCCGAGGGCGCGATGACCATGGTCGGCGGGATGGCGCCGCTGCGACAGGCATACTCGAGACCGCCGACGGCGCCGGCCAGCACGGCGAGGCGCAGCCAGCCGGCCTTGCCGATCATCGCGCCGAGGCTCCCGGGGCCGCCGCCCCCTGGCCCAGCGCGCGCAGCGATTCGCCGCGCAGGTAGCCCCACAGCCGCCCCGTGACCGCGCCGAAGTCGGAACGCTCGGCCAGCCGCGAATCGCGCTCGCGCGGCCAGCCGGTCTCGACGATGTCGATGAACCGCCCGGGCCGCGCCGACATGACGCCGATCCGATCGGACAGCAGATTGGCCTCGTCGAGCGCGTGGGTGATCAGCAGCACGGTGGCGGCCGTCTCGCGCCACAGGCGCAGCAGCTCGTCGCCCATCAGCAGGCGGGTCTGCTGGTCGAGCGCGCCGAACGGCTCGTCGAGCAGGATCAGGCGCGGCTGCATGACCAGGGTGCGGGCGATGCAGACGCGCTGGCGCATGCCGCCCGAGAGCTGGCTGGGATAGGCGCGGCGGAAGTCGCGCAGGCCCATGAAGCCGAGCGCGAAGTCGACGCGGCGGCGGCTCTCGGCAGCCTCGACGCCGGCCCGCCGCAGGCCGAAGGCGACGTTGTCCTCGACCGTCAGCCAGGGAAAGCTGGCGTCCTCCTGGAACACCACGCCGACGCCGTCCGGCACCGTGCCGCGCACCGGCCGGCCCTCGAACTCGACGGTGCCGGCCGACGGCTCGGCCAGACCGGCCAGCACGTCGAGCAGGGTCGACTTGCCGCAACCCGACGGCCCGACGACGCTGAAGAACTCGCCGGCGCGCAGCTCGAACGACACCGGCCCCAGCGCATGCACCGCGCCGTGCCCGGCGCGCGGCGGGTAGATGCGCGTGACGCCGTCGAGCCTTGCGTGCACGTCGGCTCTGGTCGACGGCGCGGCGGCCGGGGACGGCCGCGCCAGGGCGCTCATTGCGTCTTCGCGGCCGGCGGCGCGAAGCCCGGGGCGATGGCAGCCTGCCAGTCGACCGGCAGCTGCAGGGCGCCGACCGAGCCAAGTGCCTCGGCCATGGCCTCCATCAGCGGCTGCTTGAGCTCGCCGGGATTCCACCAGGTCGGGTTCTGCTTCAGCGTGTTCTGCAGCGCGCTGGCCGCGACGTCGGGCGCCAGGTTGTAGGCCTTGGCGAGGATCGCCGCCGCCTCCTTGGGATTGGCGTAGAGGAACTCGACGCCCTTGCGCCGCGCATCGATCAGGGCGCGCAGCTTGTCGCCCTTGGTCGCGACCGTCTCCTCGGTGGCGATGCCCACGGTCTGCGTGTAGGCCGGCAGGCGGGCGTCGAGCCACGGCAGGATCTTGTAGTGGATGCCTTCCTTTTCCTTCTGCGAGTAGATCGGCTCGGGGATGATGGCGATGTCGACCTTGTTGTGCTCGAGCGCCGTCAGCCCGGCCCCGAAATCGCCGATCGCCACCATCTTCACGTCCGAGGCGGAAAGCCCGTACGACTTCAGAAGGGCCAGGATCACGCTCTCGCTCACCGACTTCGGGCGGCTGTACACGAAGCGCTTGCCCTTGAGGTCCTCGGGCTTGTCGATCTTCTCGCCCGGCCGCGTCACCCAGAAGCCGCTGGCGCCGTCGGTGCCGCCGCTCAGGATCTTGATCTTGAATCCTTCCTTGAGCGCGCTGAGGGCGGCCGGCAGTGCCACCTCGGCAAACAGCGTATCGCCGGCCATCATGTTGCGCACGCTGGTGCCGCCGCCCTTGGAGGTCAGGATGCCGGTGATGTCGAGGCCGCCCGCCTTGAACCAGCCCTTCTCGAGCGCGATCGCGTAGGGCACGCCGTAGAGCAGCGAGGCGTAATGCGTGACGACGATGTCCTCGGCGCGGGCGGCGGGCAGCGCCGCGAGCCCGAGAGCGATGCCGGCGAGGACGCGCCTCGCCGCCTTCAGCAGGTCCATGGGTTTCCTCCTGCCGGCGCGCTTGGCGGCGCCGGTTCTATTGTCATGACATTGAGACCTTCGCTCCGGAGGGTCAACCGCCGCCGCGCAGCGTGCGCAAGCGCACGCGGGTCGGCTACGGCGTGATCGCGACCTTGAGCACGCCGTCGCGCTGGTGGCCGAACAGGTCGTAGGCCTCCTCGATGCGGTCGAGCGGAAAGTGATGGGTGACCAGCGGCCGAAGATCGGCGCGGCCGCCCTGGATGGTGGCCATCAGGCGCCGCATGCGTTCCTTGCCGCCCGGGCAGAGGGTGGTGACGATCGTAGTGTCGGCGAGGCCGGCGGCGAACGGCGCGAGCGGGATGCGCAGGTCGGAGGAGTAGACGCCGAGGCTCGACAAGGTGCCGCCCGGCCGCAGGACACGCAGCGCGCCTTCGAAGGTCGCCTGGGTGCCCAGCGCCTCGATCGCGACGTCGACGCCGCGGCCGTCGGTCAGGCGCAGGATCTCCTCGACCGGATCGACCGCCTTGTAGTCGACGACGTGGTCGGCGCCGAGCCGCCGCGCCACCGCGAGCCGTTCGGGCAGGCCGTCGACGGCGATGATGGTGGTGGCGCCGCTCAGCCGCGCGCCGACCGTGGCGCACAGGCCGATCGGCCCCTGGGCGAACACCGCCACCGTGTCGCCGATGCGGATGCGGCCGCTCTCGGCGCCGCTGAAGCCCGTCGACATGATGTCGGGGCACATCAGCACCTGCTCGTCGCTGAGCTCGTCGGGTACCGGCGCGAGGTTGGCCATGGCGTCGGGCACGCGCACGAACTCGGCCTGGCAGCCGTCGATCGTGTTGCCGAACTTCCAGCCGCCCATCGCCTTGAAGCCGTGCCGGCTGCCGGCGCCGTCCTGGCTGAGGCAGCCGCACAGGCAGGCATTGCTGTGGCCGCTCGGCGTGATGGCGCCCGCGATCACCCGCTGGCCCTCGCGATAGCCTTCGACGGCCGAGCCCAGCTTCTCGATGATGCCGACCGGCTCGTGCCCGATCGTGAGACCGCGCGCCACCGGATACTCGCCCTTCAGGATGTGGATGTCGGTGCCGCAGATCGTCGTCGTGGTGACGCGCACCAGGGCGTCGAGCGGGCCGATGTCGGGAACCGGCTTGTCGTCCAGCACGATACGGCCCGGCTCGACGAAGATCGCAGCTTTCATGGTCGCCATGCGACATGCAAGTCCTCCGCCGGGGGCCTGGCAACCCGAAACGGGGCCCCTGGGCCGCCCTGTCGCAGGCGATCGACGGGAGGGCGCGGAGCGCAACGTCCGGCGCACCGTTCCGTTGGTCGGCATGACGCGATGCCTGCTTGCCCTGGCCTTCCTGTTCGCTGTGACCGTGACGGTCCGCGCCGAGCCCGCCGGACCGCAGCCTCCGTGCGGCTCAGGGATCGCGTCGGCGGCCGCGGCGCCAGGCGACGAGCCGGCAGTGCAAGTCTTGGGCGAGGGAGAGCTGGCTTCCCCGGGATGGAGCGTTCCGCCTTGCCTGCCCTGGACGGGGCCGACGCGTCTGGTCGCCGCCGTGTCGGGGCGCATCCGCGCGCCCGGTGGTCTGGACGAATTGCTCGGCCGCATCGGCGCCTTCAGCCGCTACGATGAGATCCGTTACTGGTCGAGCACGCACGGCGCCTGGCGCCCTCTGCTCGGGCGCGCCGAGCGGGCCGACGGCACCGGCGACGTGCCGGCCGATCAGTTCCAGCCTGGACGCGCCTTCGCCTACCGGGATGCCGATTCCGGCAGCGCCTCGACGCAGCGCCTGATGGTGCTGGCGCGAACGCCGGAGCGGGCCGTGCTGGCGCTGCAGAACACCGGAGAGATCCGCCTGGGGCCGCTGCCCCTCTTTGCGCCTGGCGCGCTGCAGTCGGCGATCTTCCTCGACCACGAGTCCGGCGACGTCTGGCGCCAGGTCCAGATCGTGCGGGTGGGAGCCGGCGCCAGCCGCCTGGCGTTCGCTTCGCCCGCCTCCTATGCCAACCGCCTGGCGGCCTTCTATCGTTACGTCGCGGGGCAGATGCCGGTGCCCGGGACCCCGTCGGCGGCCGGGCGATAGCCGAGGTCCCGCAGCACGTCGGACAGCGTCCCGTCCGGCACGTCCGGCATCCAGGCCAGGGCCCGGCGGCGACGCGTGTCGCCGAGCAGGGCGGCCAGCTGGGCGAGCGCGACATCGTTGTTGCGGCGACGCAGGTGCTCGACCGCCGAGATCAGGCAGCGACGCTCCCAGGGGCCGAAGGGAATGCGACCCGCCTCGATCGACCGGCACATGTCGAGCATGACCGCCCGCAGCGGCTCGCGCAGGGCGGAGGCCGGCTGCACCTTCGCGAGCGCCGCCACGTCGGCGCGCAACTGCTCCGGAGCGTTCGTGTCTTCGGGCACGCGCTCGCTATGCGGTGTCGTCCGTTCCGGATCAGCGCGGCGCCGCAGCGTCCGCTAGCTGTGAGCTTTCAATAGGTTGTCCATCCGGCTCAGGCCGAGGAAGCTGAGGTTGTCGAGACTTCAACGATCCTTGGAGAGCCGAATGGACATCCACAAGAATGCCCGCCTGACCCCGCTGGGTCGAGAGCGTCTGGTCAAAATGGTTCTGAGTGGGCAAACGCCGCAGGCCGCCGCAATAGCCGGAGGCGTTTGCCCTCGCACGGCCTACAAATGGCTTCGCCGGTACCGGGAGGGCGGGTGGGAGGCCCTGCGGGACCGCAGCTCCCGTCCTCGCCGCTTGCGTCAGCCGACGCCCCAGGCGGTCGTCGAGCGCGTCGCGGCGCTACGCCGCCAACGCATCCCGGGCAAGGAGATCGCGGCCCAGGTGGGCGTCTCTCCAGCCACGGTCAGCCGCATCCTCGAGCGCCTCGGCCTCAACAAGCTCAGCGCTCTGGAGCCTGCCGAGCCGATCCGGCGCTACCAACGCGAACATCCTGGCGAACTCATCCATCTCGACATCAAGAGGCTCGGCAGATTCGAGCAAACCGGCCACCGCATCACCGGTGACCGCCAGGTCAACAGCCGCGGCGCCGGCTGGGAGTACGTCCATGTGGCCATCGACGACGCGTCTCGCCTGGCCTTCACACAGATCAAGCCAGACCAGCGGCACAAGAGCGCCATTGCCTTCCTGAAAGCCACGATCGAACACTACAGGAAGCTCGGCGTACGCATTCAACGCATCATGACCGACAACGGATCGTGCTACCGCTCCAGGCCCTTCCGCAAAGCCTGCGACAGGCTCGGCATCCGCCACATCTTCACCAGGCCCTACACCCCCAAGACCAACGGCAAAGCCGAGCGCTTCATTCAGACCATCTTGCGAGAATGGGCCTATGCCAGGGCCTACAACTGCTCAGCTCAACGCGCCGAGCACCTCCCCACGTTCCTTCACCGCTACAACTGGCATAGACCCCATGCAGGCATCGGCGGTAAACCACCCGTCACCAGACTCGGCCTTGCCGGCGACAACCTATTGAGACTCCACAGCTAGCGGACGGAGGCGCAGACGTCGGGCGGGCGATAGAGGAGGTGATTTTCGACCCCTCCGTCCGCTGCGCGGACACCTCCCCACGCTGGCGCGTGGGGAGGATTGGAATGCCTCCCTGCGCATGGCGCGGGGAGGTGTCGGCGCGTCGCGCCGACGGAGGGGTCAGCGATCGGTCAGAGCATGCCTTCGGCGAGGCTGGCGAAGTGCGAGCGCAGTTCATCGACGGTCGGCACATGGTCGGCATCGAGCTCGGGATATTCGCGGGCGAGCTCGTGACGATCGAACTCGTCGAGATGCAGATCGGCCGCCTGGTGATCGTCCGGCAGCGCCTTGAGGGCATTGTGCAGATGGAAGATCTGCCAGCGCGCCGGCTTGTCGTGGCGCAGCGCCTCGAGGCGGGCCAGCCTCTCCTCGAAGCGCTGCAGGACCTTCTTGCGTTCCTCGGACATCGCGACCTCCAACTCGGCGCGATCGTGCCCTTGACCGGCCCCTGGGGCAAGCAGGGCGCGGCCTTGCGATCAATAAACCTTGTGGTTTAGTGTTTATCGACACGAAAGGATGCCGCCATGGAACGGCACTACGGATGGGTCGTCGTCGCCGCCGGCGCGGTGATGGGATGCGTGGCGATCGGGGCGCTGTTCTCGCTCGCCGTCTTCCTGCAGCCGATGGCGGAGGCGACCGGCTGGTCGCGCACCGGCATCTCGGCGGCCATGACCCTCGACTTCCTGGCGATGGGCATCGCCGCCTTCGGCTGGGGGGCGCTGACCGATCGCTTCGGGCCGCGCCCCGTCGTGCTGACCGGGGCGCTGCTGCTCGGGCTCGGCCTCGCCCTCGCCAGCCGCGCCACGAGCCTGCTCGAGTTCCAGCTGGTCTATGGCGTGCTGGTCGGCAGCGCCGCCGGCGCGGTGTTCGCGCCGACCATCGCCACCGTCACGGGCTGGTTCGAGACGAACCGCAGCCTGGCGGTCTCGCTCGTCTCGGCGGGCATGGGCGTGGCCCCGCTCACCGTGTCGCCGTTCGCCGCCTGGCTGATCAGCGCCTACGACTGGCGCACCGCGCAGCTCGCCATCGCGATCCTCGCCTGGCTGATCCTGGTGCCGGCAGCCTTGCTGATCCGGCGCCCGCCGGCAGCGATCAAGGGCAGCACCGCCGAGACGGCGGCCGGCGACGCCGGCATGACGGTCGCCACGGCCCTGCGCTCGCCGCAGTTCATCGTGCTGGCCCTGACCTTCTTCTGCTGCTGCGCGACCCATTCCGGTCCGATCTTCCACACCGTCAGCTACGCCATCGCCTGCGGGCTGGCACCGTTGGCCGCCGTGACGATCTACAGCGCCGAGGGTCTGGCCGGGCTGGCCGGCCGCCTCGCCTTCGGCCTGGCCGGCGACCGCTTCGGCGCCAAGCGCACCCTGGTGGTCGGCCTGCTGATCCAGGCGGCCGGCGCCGGCGCCTACTTCTTCGTGCGCAGCCTCGAGGGGTTCTATGGCGTCGCGCTGGTGTTCGGCCTCGCCTATGGCGGCGTGATGCCCCTCTATGCGGTGATCGCCCGCGAGTACTTCCCGATGCGCCTGATGGGCACGGTGTTCGGCGCCGCCGCCGCCGTGTCCAGCCTCGGCATGGCGTTCGGCCCGCTGATCGGCGGCTGGATCTTCGACGCGACCGGCGGCTACGGCTGGCTCTACATCGGCTCGTTCGGGATCGGCCTGGGCGCCGTGGCGATCGCGCTGCTGTTTCCGCCGTTCCATCCGCCCGGCATCGCCGCCGCAGACGGGACCTTGGCGACCCGCGGTTGAGCACGCCGCGGCGGCCGATGTCCGCCGGCTGTCTGGAAGTCGAAGGTCACCGCGGCTGCCGAGCGAAGCGCCCCGGAAAGCGACTGACCTCGCTGTCGCGGCCGGGCTCGAGCATCGGCCCGCCGCCGCGCGCGCGCGTCAGCCAAGCGCGATCGAACAGCTCGATCAGCTCGCGATAGCCCGACGCCGGGACCTGGTCCATCCCATGGCCACCGCCGTCGCCGAGAAAGCGCGCCAGGCAGCGGTCGACCGCGGCCGGCTCGTGGATCGGCAAGCCGAGCGCCAGCAGGTCCTCGGCCAGCGAGGCATCGGCGGGCAGGTAGCTCTCCTCGGACTGGAGACGCGACGAAGGCTCGGGCAGCCGGACCATGACGACCCGCGACACCGACGGCTGCGCATCCGGCCCGATCAGCGTCGTGCCGAACATCAGGCCGCCCAGCACGCTGACCGGCGGAGTCGGCGGGAACAGGGCGAAGATCAGGTACTGCGAGATGCGCGTCGGATCATAGACCTCGATACGAATCGTCCGCTTGTCGACCGCGACGGTGCCGTCGAGCTCCATCGGGCCGGTCGGCAGGACCTCGGAATACCGCGCCGAGGGCCGGTCGCCGCGGCCGGAGGCACCGACGACGATGGAGCCGCGAATCAGCTGGCCGCGGAAGTACGGCGACCAGGCATGCGAATAGGCGACATAGGTGCCGGCCAGCGACAGGCCAGGCGCCTCGGGGTTCGCCCGGCTGGCGGGAGCGTCCGCCGCGCGGCGCAGATCATCGGGGTCGCGCCGGTGGCGGCTTGCGACCGCCTCGACGAACTCCTCGAACGGGCAATCGGAGACCCAGCGGCCCGAGCGATCGAGCTCGAGCACCTTCGACCAGTCCTCGTAGAGCTGGCCCTCGCGCGGCCGGGCGCGTCCCTGCAGCCACTTGTCGGCGCGCGTGACGTCGAACACGGTCTGCGGGTTGACGCGGCGAAACGCCCCCGCCAGATCCTTGCGCGTCGCCGTCCCCAGCAAGGCCGCGGTCAGCCGCAGCTTCCGGTCGATATCCTGTGCCACCCCGCCCAGCTCTCGTCCCACCGATGATCAAGCGTGGCAGAAGCGATCACGCCGAGCAATCCTCAATCGGTGCGCGAAATCCAGCGATACCCTGGCGCCCTCAGACGACCTTGCGCGCCTTGAGATCGGCGATCTCGGCCGCCGCGTAGCCCAGCTCCGCGAGGACCGAGGCGGTGTGCTCGCCGAGCTCGGGCGCGATGCCGGGCCGGGCGGGCGTCTCGGAGAACTGCCACGGGCTGCCGTGCACCTTGAGCTTGCCGTGGCGCGGATGGTCGACCTCGGTGACGTAGCCGTTGGCCAGGACGTCGGGATCGTTCGAGGCCTCGAGCAGCGTGTTGATGGGCGCCGCGACGATGTCGGCGGCGCGCAGGCGCGCCACCCAGTCGTCGCGCGTGCCGGTGGCGAACAGCCCGTCGAGCAGCGCCAGCAGCCGGGCCCTCTCGCCGTCGTCGTCGATGATCGCGCCGATCTTCTCGAAGCCGGCCCGGCGGATCGCCTCGAGGAAGCCGAGGGCCGTCATCGCCTGCTGCCAGTTCTCCGGCCCGACCAGCTGGAAGACCAGCGGCTTGCCGTCGCGGTCGTTGAACGAGGCACTGATCCCGGGACGCTCGCGCGTGCCGGTGACTCGCGCCTGGCCGGTGATCGGGTTGGCGTCGCGCCACATGGCCGTGGTCAGGGTCCAGCCCATCAGCCGCACCTGGCCGCCCAGCAGAGACAGGTCGACCTTCTGGCCGACCCCCGTGGTGCGGGCATGGGTCAGGGCCGCCAACGCGCCGCCGAACGCCAGGAAGGCGCAGGTCTCGTCGGCCACCGAGACGATGCCGGTGCGCATTTTCTGGCCGGGCATCGAGTAGGCCTCGGCGATGCCGCCGAGCGCCTGGGCCATCGAATCGGTGCCCGGCAGATGGGCGTGCGGACCCTTGGTGCCGTAGCCCGAGATCGAGACGTAGACCAGCTTCGGGTTGAGCCGACGCAGCTCGTCCCACCCGAAGCCGTTCTTCTCGGCGGCGCCGGGGCGGAAATTCTGGCCGAAGATGTCGGCGCGCTGCACCAGGCGGTGCAGGATCGCCCGCCCCTCGGGCGACTTGAGATCGAGGGTGACGCTCTTCACGCCGCGATTGTTGGTCTCGAAGAAGGTGCTGCCCTTGCCCGGCAGCACCGTCATGCTCCGCGAAGGATCGCCGCCGCCCGGCTGCTCGATCTTGATCACGTCGGCCCCGAGATCGGCCATCAGCATCCACGGCACGGTGCCGGCCTGCGCGGTCGAGCACGACACCACCCTGACGCCCTGCAACGGTCCCTGAGACTGCGACACGCCATCCTCCTGTCCTGAGCTTGCGCCAGCATGGCACGGCGCGCCTCCCGGATGGAACTTTCCCGGGCGGAAACGTTGCGGCGGGCCGCACCGGGGACCTATCCTGCAATCGGAGGAACCAACGATGGGCATCACGATCAAGCCCCGCCATCCGGCGCTGGGCGCCGAGATCGGCGGCGTCGACATGTCCCGGCCGCTGGACCCGGCTTCGGTCCAGGCGATCACCGACGCCTGGATGCAGCACCTCGTGCTGATCTTCCCCGGGCAGCGCATCGGCGACGCCGAGCACATCGCCTTCACCCGCCACTTCGGCGAGGCCGAGGTCTTTCACCAGACCTCGCTGCATCTGCGGTCGGAGCGCGCCCGCGAGATCTTCCTGGTGTCCAATGTCGGCGAGGACGGCCAGCTGCTGCCGCCGTCCGACGGCGGCCAGAAGCAGCTCTCCTCGTCGCGCCAGTGGCACACCGATTCGAGCTATCGGCCGATGCCCAGCACGGGCTCGCTGCTGCACGGGATCGAGATCAGCCGCACCGGCGGAATCACGCAGTTCATCAACATGTACCTGGTCTACGACGACCTGCCCGAGGCGCTGCGCCGCCAGGTCGAAGGTCGGCGGGCACGCCACGACTTCAGCATGCTGTCGCGCCTGGTCGGCTCGCCGCCGCCGACCGCCGAGGAGCAGGCGGCGATGCCGCCGGTCTGGCATCCCATGGTCCGCAAGCATCCCGTCACGGGGCGCAAGTCGCTGTTCATCAGCTCGATCTACAACGACGCCGTCGAGGGCATGGAGGCCGGCCCGGCCCGCCGCCTGATCGAGGAGCTGACGGAATTCGCGGCGCAGCCGAAGTACATGTACCGCCACGTCTGGGAGCCCGACGACGTGGTGATGTGGGACAATCGCTGCACCGTGCACGCCGTGACGCCGCACGACCCGACCGAGCGGCGGGTCATGCACCGCACCACGATCGTCGGCCGCGAACCGGTGCTGGGCGGCTAGTCGCCGCTATTGGATCACGCCGCAGGCGATGCGGTCGCCGGCATTGCCGGCCGGGTCGCTCTTGTAGTCGTCGGCCTTGGCGTGGATCACGATCGCCGAGCCGTCGGCGTCGAACACCGAATTGGGCTGGCCCTTGACGAGCGAGATCATCGGATTGGCGATCTCGATCACCAGATCGCCGCTGGCCGGCACGTGCAGGTTGGGCATGTCGCCGGCATGCTGACCCTCGGCCGCCTCCATGCCGTGCTTGTGGCCGGCCGGGTTGAAGTGACCGCCGGCGCTGGTGAACGGCGGCTCGCACTTGCCGACGGCATGGACGTGGAAGGCATGCTCGCCGGCCGGGACGCCCTTGAGGGCGAGCTTGAGCAGCACGCCGTTCGGCGTCTGAACGAGCTGCACTTGGCCGACATCCTTGCCGGCGGCGTCCTTGAGCTCGGCCTTGGCCGTCTGGGCCTGGGCGTGCGCGACGGCGGTGGCGAACAGGCCGGCGACGAGGCCGACTAGGCTGGCTGCAACACGCATGGCATTCCTCAATTCACAGTGACGACGACAGCTTAATCGGCTGGTCCGCGCTTTGCATCGCCTTTCCCGGCACGTCGACCGAGAGGGGCATTTGGCAGCGGATCAATTCCATCTTGGCTGGTTCCTGGGCAACAGCTTCGGCGTCCACGGCTGGAACGCCCAATGGGCAGGCACCGGACCGCAGGACTGGGCGCAGCCGGACCTGCACATCGAGCTCGCGAAGGCGCTCGAGCGGGCTTGCTTCGACTACCTGCTGCTCGAGGATTCGCTGTTCGTGCCGGACAATTTCGGCGGCTCGATGGGCTTCTATCTCGAGCGCGCGCTGCGGGCGCCGAAGAACGACCCGCTGCCCCTGGTGCCGCTGCTGACCCAGGCGACTCGCCATCTCGGCATCGTGCCGACCATCTCGACCAGCTTCTACCCGCCCTATCTGCTGGCCCGCCTGATCGCCACCCTCGACCTGATGTCGAACGGCCGCGTCGGCTGCAACTTCGTGACCTCGACCAGCGAGCGCGCGGCGCAGAACTTCGGGCTCGACGCGCATCTCGAGCACGACCAGCGCTACGAGATGGCCGACGAGTTCGTCGAGGTCGTCAAGCAGCTCTGGGACTCGTGGGACGCCGACGCCGTCGTCATGGACCGCGACAAGGGCGTCTTCGTCGATCCGCGCAAGGTGCGGCCGATCGACTTCAAGGGCCGCTTCTTCGCCTCGCGCGGGCCGCTCAACACGGCGCGGCCGCCGCAGGGCCAGCCGGTGCTGGTCCAGGCCGGCGGCTCGCCGCAAGGCCGCCAGCTCGCTGCCCGGCACATGGACTCGGTGATCGTCGCCGTCAGCACCGTCAGCGAGATGAAGGCGATGCGCCAGGACCTGCGCCAGCGCGTCGCCGCCGCCGGCCGCGATCCCGACTCGCTCAAGGTGATGTTCGTCTGCGCGCCGATCGTCGGCGAAACCAACGCCGAGGCGCTGGAGCGCAGCAAGCGGCGGCAGGCGCAGCGCGAGGCGCATCCCGAGCTGGCGCTGGCCCAGATGGGCAGCCTGACCGACATCGACTTCTCGACCTTCGACCTCGACGCGCCGATCGGCGAACTCACGACCAACGGCCAGCAGGGCACCCTGAAGCGCTTCCTGGCGCAGGGCCGCACTCTGCGCGAGATCGCCGCCAACTACCGCTACGGCTACGAGGACCTGGTCGGCACGCCCGAGCACGTCGCCGGGGCGATGGCCGAGATCATCCAGGAGGTCGGCGGCGACGGATTCATGTTCACCGGCACGGTGACCCGCCGCTACGTCGCCGAGATCGCCGACGGGCTGGTGCCGGCGCTGCAGCGTCTCGGCGTCGTGCGCCGCGCCTACGAGCACGGCCACTTCCGCGACAATCTCATGGCGTTCTGAGCGCCATGCCCAGCCTCGGCCGGATGATCCTGCGTCGCCTGCTGTGGGTGTTCCCGGTCGCGCTGGGCGTCGTGACCATGACCTTCTTCATGGCGCGGGTGTTCAACGGCGATCCGACCGAGCTCTATGCGCCGCCGGAGGCGACCGACGCGCTGCGCGCCCAGATCCGCGCCCAGCTCGGCCTCGCCGACCCGCTGCCGGTGCAGTACGTGAAGTATCTCGGCGACCTGCTGCGCTTCAATCTCGGCATCTCGTTCAACACCGGCCAGAGCGTCGCCGCCGATCTGTCCGACCGCCTGCCGGCGACCCTCGAACTCGGCCTGTGCGGCCTGCTGCTGGGCATCGCCGTCGGGATTCCGGCCGGCGTCCTGGCAGCGGTCAACCGCGAGCGCTGGCCCGACTTCGCGCTGCGTGGCGTGACCTTGAGCGGCATGGCGCTGCCGCAATTCTGGATCGGCCTGGTACTGATCTGGATCTTCTTCGTCAGCCTGAACTGGCTGCCCGGGCCGGTCGGTCGCCTGCCGATCGGAGTCGCCCTGCCGCCCAAGGTGACCGGCTTCCTGCTGATCGACACGTTGCTGGCCGGCAAGCCCGAGCTGTGGCTGCTGGCGCTGCGCCAGCTCGCCCTGCCGGCGATCACGCTCGGCTTCAGCACGGCGGCGCCGATCGCCCGGGTGACCCGCGCCGCCATGGTCGAGGCGATGCAGAGCGACTACATCCGCACCGCCGTCGCCATGGGCCATGCGCCGCGCACCGTCTGGTTCCGCTACAGCCTGCGCAACGCACTGCTGCCGGTGGTGACCCTGATCGGCGGCATCGCCGGGCACATTTTCGCCGGCGCCGTTCTGCTCGAATCGATCTTCGCCTGGCCCGGACTCGGCCAGTACGCGCTGCAGGCGATCGAGCGCTCCGACTTCGCCGCCCTGCAGGGCTTCGTGATCTACGCCTCGCTGCTCTACGTGCTGGCGTTCCTCGCGGTCGATCTCGTCTACATGCTGATCGATCCCCGGATTCGAGCGTGAGCCGCGCATGACGACCGACGAGATGCGCGCGCCCAGCCTCACCGAGCCGCCGCGCGCCCCGGCCGCGGCACTGCCGGCGGCGCGGCGTCCGCGCTGGCGCACCACCTGGTCGCTGCGCATCGGCCTCGGCGTGCTCGCCTTCTATATCGCGGTGGCGCTGCTGTCGCTGGTCTGGACGCCCTACGACCCGCTGACCCCGGGCATCGGCGACGGCTACGACGCGCCCAGCCTCGCCTTCCCGCTGGGCACCGACCGGCTGGGCAGCGACATGCTCTCGCGTCTGATGGTCGGCGCCCGCTACGATCTCGGCATCGCGCTGACCGCCGTCGCCATCGCGCTGACCATCGGCACCGTGCTCGGCACCGTCGCCGGCTATTTCGGCGGCGCCTTCGACACCGCCGCGCTGCGCGCCGTCGAGATCTTCCAGGCCTTCCCCGGCCTGCTGTTCGCCATGCTGGTGGTCCAGGCGGTCGGCGCCGGCATGCTGAACGTCATCCTGGTCCTGTCGTTCGTCGGCATTCCCGACTACCTGCGGCTGGCCCGCGCCGAGATCCAGGCCAAGCGCGGCTGGCAGTATGCCGAGGCGGCGCGCATGGTCGGCAACCCGCCCTGGCGGGTCGCCTTCCGCCATCTGCTGCCCAACAGCGTCGGGCCGCTGCTCGCCTTCACCTCGATCAACGCCGCCTTCGCCGCGCTGGTCACCGCCAGTCTCGGTTTTCTCGGCCTTGGCCTCGGCCCCAACACGCCGGAATGGGGCAACATGATCGCGCGCGGCCAGGACGGCGTGATGACCGGCGAGTGGTGGGTGTCGTTCTTCCCCGGCCTCGCCATCCTCGGCCTGACCGGCTCGCTCTACCTGCTGGGCGATGCGCTGGCCGACCTCAGCGATCCGCGGCGGCGCCGGTGAGCGAGGCGCTGCTCGAGATCGAGAACTACAGCGGCGCCTTCCGCGACGCCGATGGCGGCCTGACGCCGGTCCTGCACCAGGTCAGCTACCGCCTGCTGCCCGGTCGCATCACCGCCGTGGTCGGCGAGACCGGCAGCGGCAAGTCGCTGACGGCGATGTCGGTGCTCGGCATCCAGCCGCCGACCTTCGTGCGCACCGCGGGGCGCATCCTGTTTCGCGGCGACGATCTCCTGTGCCTGTCGACGCGCGACATGCGCGCCCTGCGCGGGGCGGCGATCAGCATGGTCTTCCAGGACGCGCGGGCGGCGCTCAACCCGGTGTTCACGGTCGGACGCCAGCTCGCCGACGTCTGGCAGCTGCACCACGGCGGCAGCCGCGGCGAGGCCATGAAGCAGGCGATCGAGGCGCTGCGCCGCGTCGCCATCCCCGAGCCGGAGCGGCGGGCGCGCCAGTATCCTCACGAGTATTCGGGCGGCATGGCGCAGCGCGCGATGATCGCCCTGGCGGCGCTGATCTGCCGGCCATCGCTGCTGATCCTCGACGAGCCGACGACCGGCCTCGACGTGACCATCCAGTCCGACATCATGGAGCTGATCGTCGACCTGACCCGCCGCCAGGGGCTCACCACCTGCCTGATCACCCACGATCTCGGCGTCGTCGCCGAGACCTGCGACGAGGTCGTGGTGATGAACGCCGGCCGGGTGGTCGAGACCGGCAGCGCCGAGGCGATCTTCACCCGGCCGCGCAACGCCTACACGCAGCGCCTGCTGGCCGCCAGCCAGCTCGAGGAGGCGGCGTGACCGGCGGGCTGCTGGAGGTACGGGGCCTGCGCAAGGCCTTTCCCGTGGGCGGCGGACGGCGGCTGATGGCCATCGACGGCGTCGACCTCGCGCTGGCGGCCGGCGAGACCCTGGCGCTGGTCGGCGAAAGCGGCTCGGGCAAGTCGACGGTGGCGCGCTGCCTGGTGCGCCTGGTCGAGCCCAGCGATGGCGAGGTGCGGCTCGACGGCCAGTCCTTGGGCAATCTGCCGCCGCGCGCCCTGGCCGGGCTGTACCGGCGCATCCAGATGGTGTTCCAGGACCCCAACGCCTCGCTCAATCCGCGCATGAGCGTGCGCCAGGTGCTCGAGGAACCGCTGATTCTGCATCTCGAGCTCGGAACCGAGGCGCGCAGCCGGCGCGTGCGCGAGCTGATCGAGCAGGTCGGGCTCGGCGTGCATCATCTCGACCGCTATCCGCACGAGCTGAGCGGCGGCCAGCGGCAGCGGGTCGGCATCGCGCGCGCCATCGCGGTGTCGCCCGAGATCGTGCTGCTCGACGAGCCGACCTCGTCGCTCGACGTATCGGTGCGCGGCCAGATCCTCGACCTGCTGCTCGACCTGCAGCAGCGGCTCGGCCTCGCCTACCTGTTCATCAGCCACGACCTGCAGGTGGTGCGCCACGTCGCCGACCGGGTCGCCGTCATGTACCTCGGCGTGATCGTCGAGCAGGGAGCGACCGAGCAGGTGTTCGCCCGCCCGCGCCATCCCTACACGCGGGCGCTGCTGTCGGCGACGCCGATTCCGCGCTGGGGCGCGGCGCGCCGGCGCCTGCGACTGACCGGCGAGATCACCAGCCCGGTCGATCCGCCCGACGCCTGCCGGCTGGCCGGCCGCTGTCCGCTGGTCCAGCCGTCGTGCCGCAACCGCCGGCCGCCGCTGCTCGAGATCGAGCCCGGCCATGCCGTGGCCTGCCCGGTCGCCGGCGAGGCGTTCGAGCTGCCGCTTCCCGGGGCCGCACCGCCCCTGACCATCGAAGAGAGGATATCGACATGCTGAAGCGACGCAGGCTGGCGCTGTCCGGGGCGCTGGTCGCGGCCCTGGCGCTTGGCTCGTGGACGGCGAGCGCCGCCCCGGCCAAGCCGCTGGTGCACGCCATCCCCAACGACATCGCAAGCCTCGATCCGGCCGACATCCGCGGCCAGCAGGACCAGGAGATCGGCGTCAACGTCTACGAGCGCCTGGTGCAGATGAAGTTCAATCCGCAGCCCGACGGCACGCTAATGGCCGATCCCGTCGAGGTCGTGCCTCAGCTCGCCGAATCGTGGACCGTCGACGGGCCGGTGATCACCTTCAAGCTGCGGCCGGGCGTCAAGTTCCACGGCACCGGCAACCCGATGACCTCGGAGGACGTGCGCTACAGCTTCGAGCGCCTGGTGCGCATCGTCGGCAACGGCAAGAACCAGGCCGGCATCGCCGGCATCTTCAAGGCGGAGCAGATCGAGGCGCTCGATCCGCTGACCGTGCGCATCACCTTCAGCGACGGCACGCAGCCGACCGCGATCCCGGTGGCCCTGACCTCGATGAAGTTCCAGCAGTTCGCCGTGATCGACTCGGTCGAGGTCAAGAAGCACGCCACCGCCGAGGATCCGTGGGCCAGCCAGTGGCTGACCAAGAACCTCGCGACCACCGGCCCCTACTACATCGCCAACCGCACCCTGGGTCAGCAGCTCGAGCTCAAGGCTGTGCCCAATCACTGGTCGGGCAAGCAGCCGGCCTTCGAGGACGTGGTGCTGCGGGTGATCGGCAACGCCGACCTGGTGGCGCTGATCAAGGGCGGCGTCGTCGACTACGCCGCCGAGGGCCTGACCGGCCGGCAGTACGACGCGCTGGCGGCGGCCGGCTTCCCGGTGCTGCACGGCGAGACGCCGTCGATCATGCGGCTGGCCATGGCGATGGACAAGGAGCCGTTCACCGACAAGCGGGTGCGCCAGGCGATGCTCTACGCCATCCCGCACGACCGAATCCTGAAGACGGCGCTGGCCGGCCGCGGCAAGCGGCAGGTCTGCATGTACAACGCGCCGGATCCGACCTGCATCAACAACTACGACAAGTACAAGCTCGACCTCGCCAAGGCCAAGGCGCTGCTGCAGGAGGCCGGCAAGCCGAGCTTCTCGTTCGACTTCTGGTACTCGACGGCGCTGCCCTACAACAACGACATCGCCATCATCATCGCCGATTCGCTGAAGTCGATCGGCGTCACCGCCAACCTGAAGCCGACGCCGGCGCTGCAGCTGCTCGACGCCTTCCGTTCGCGCATCAACGGCGTCGACCAGGCGATGAGCGGCATGCTGCTGAACGAGGGCGTGATCTGGCTGAACGACCCCTCGACGCTGACCAACCTCGCTTTGGTCACCAAGACGCCGCAGGGCGGCGTCACCAACTGGGCCCGCTTCAGCGATCCCGAGGTCGACGAGCTGCACTACAAGTGGCGCAACTCGACCGACGTCGCGGCGCGCAAGGCCGCCTATGCCCGCATCCAGGAGAAGACCGCCGACTCCGCCGCCAGCGCCAACCCGGTGATCCTGGTCGGCCGCACCATCGTGGTGAATCCGCGCATCACCGGCGTCACCTTCTCGCAGGACCCCTACGCCCGCTACGCCTACCTGAAGCCGAAATCGTGAGGAGCCGCCGATGACCCAACCGATTGCCGGCCCGCCGCGCGACCTCGTCGGCTACGACGGAGAGCCGCCCCAGGTGGCCTGGCCGGGCGGCGCCCGCATCGCCATCTCGCTGGTGGTCAACTACGAGGAGGGCTCGGAGCTGGCGGTCGGCGACGGCGATGCGACGCGCGAGCCGGGCGGCCCAGCCGACTGGCCGATCAGCAAGCGCGACCTCGCCGGCGAATCGATGTTCGAGTACGGCTCGCGCGCCGGCTACTGGCGGCTGCTCGACGTGTTCGACGAGCAGCAGGTCAAGTGCACCTTCTACGCCTGCGCCGTCGCCTTGGAGCGCAATCGCGACGCCGCCCGCGAGATGCGCAAGCGCGGCCACGACGTGATGTCGCACGGCTGGCGCTGGGAGGACGTGTCGCTGCTCAGCCGCGAGCAGGAGCGCGAGCACATCCGCCTGGCCGTCGCCTCGATCGCCGAGACGACCGGCGAGCGGCCGCTCGGCTGGTATTGTCGCTACGGACCCAGCGTCCACACGCGCGAGCTGGTGGTCGAGGAAGGCGGCTTTCTGTTCGACTGCGACGCCTACAACGACGACCTGCCCTACTGGACCGAGGTCGGCGGCCGGAAGCATCTCGTGATCCCCTATTCGCTGGCCGCCAACGACGGCAAGTTCAACTGGGGCGCCTTCGGCTCGCCGGCCGACTTCGAGAAGTACCTCAAGGCCAACTTCGACCGCCTGTACAAGGAGGGCGCAACCCGTCCCAAGATGATGTCGATCGGCCTGCACATGCGGGTCGTCGGCCATCCCGGCCGGGCGCATGCGCTGGCGAAATTCATCGCCTACGCCAAGTCCTTCCCCGGCGTCTGGTTCGCCCGCCGCATCGACATCGCGCGCCACTGGATGGCGCACCATCCGTGACCGCGAGGCCCGCATGACCATCTTCCCCGTCCCCGGCGTGCCGGGTCCCGTGCGCGACGTCGTCGGCTACAACGGCCAGCCGCCCAAGGTGAGCTGGCCGGGCGGCGCGCGCATCGCCGTCTCGCTGGTCGTCAACTACGAGGAGGGCTCCGAGCGCGCGGTCGGCGACGGCGATCCGGAGAGCGAGCGCATCCTCTCGGAGTCGGCGGTGCGGCCATGGCCCAAGGGCAAGCGCGACCTCGCCATGGAGACGATGTACGAGTACGGCGCCCGCGCCGGATTCTGGCGCCTGATGGACATCTTCGACGAGCACGCGGTCAAGAGCACCTTCTACGTCTGCGCCGTGGCGCTCGAGCGCAACCGCAAGGCGGCCCGCGCGATCCGCGAGCGCGGCCACGACGTCGTCTGCCACGGCTGGCGCTGGGAGGACGTCACCCTGCTCAGCCGCGAGGAGGAGCGCGAGCATATCCGGCTGGCGGTCGCGTCGATCACCGAGACGACCGGCGAGCGGCCGCTCGGCTGGTACTGCCGCTACGGACCCAGCATCCACACCCGCGAGCTGGTGGTCGAGGAAGGCGGCTTCCTCTACGATTGCGATGCCTACAACGACGACCTGCCCTACTGGACCGAAGTCGGCGGGAAGAAGCACCTGGTGATCCCCTACTCGCTCGTGAACAACGACTCGCGCTTCGCCTCCGGACATTTCGGCTCGCCGGAATCGTTCGAGGAGCATCTGCGCTACACCTTCGACCGGCTCTACCAGGAGGGTGCCAGCCATCCCAAGATGATGTCGATCGGCCTGCACATGCGCATCGCCGGACAGCCGGCCCGCGCCGAGGCGGTGTCGCGCTTCATCGCCTACGCCAAGACCTTCCCCGACGTCTGGTTCGCCCGTCGGATCGAGATCGCGCAGCATTGGACGACGCATCATCCATGACCCCCTCTCCATGACAGTCGAGTCCCTGAAGCAGGCGGCCTGCGCCGCGATCGACGCGGCAGCGCCGCGGCTGGCCGTGCTGAGCGGCAACATGCACGGCGAGGTCGAGCTCGCCTTCGAGGAGCACAAGGCGCAGGGCTGGCTCACCGGCGAGCTCGAGGCGGCGGGCTTCGCGGTCGAGCGCGGGCTGGGCTCGCTGGCGACGGCGTTTCGCGCCCGCGAGACGGCGGTCCGGCCCGGTCCGACCGTCGCCTTCCTGTGCGAGTATGACGGACTGCCGGTCTACGGCCAGAGCTGCGGCCACAACGTGGTGGCGGCGGCCGGGGTCGGCGCGGCGATCGGGTTGAAGGCCGTGCTGGGCGAGACCGGCGGCAGCGTGGTCTGCCTCGGCACGCCGGGCGAGGAAGGCGGCGGCGGCAAGAACATCCTCCATCGCGAGGGCTTCTTCGCCGGTCTCGACGCCATGATGCTGATCTATCCCGGCATGGACAACATCGCCCACTCGCGCACCGTGGGCGCGACCCGGGCCCAGGTCGCCTACTTCGGCAAGGCGGCGCACGCCGCGGCGCGGCCCGAGCTCGGCATCAACGCGCTCGACGCGATGGTCATGGCGCTCGGCGCGATCGGCCTGTTGCGCCAGCAACTGCCGTCGGAAGTGCGCGTGCACGCCATCATCACCAAGGGCGGGACCCTGCCGCAGGTGATTCCCGACCACACGACGGCGCTGGTCACCGTGCGGGCCAACGACAACGCGACCCTGCAGGCGGCGATCGCGCGGGTCGATGCCTGCCTGGCCGGCGCCGCGGCGGCCACCGGAGCGCGGCTGGAGCGCACCTGGCGCGATCCCGCGGGCCGCGCGCTGCTGTCGAACTTCGCCCTGGCGCAGCGCTTCGAGCGCAACCTGCAGGCGCTCGGCCGGCCGACCCGGCCGCGCGACGAGCTGTCGGGCGCCTGGTCGGGCGACACCGGCAACGTCAGCTGGTTCGTGCCGACCATCCAGCCGCAGATCGCCATGACGGCGCGCGACGTGCCGCCGCACAGCCACGAGTTCCATGCCGCCTCTGTCGGCCCGGCCGCCGAGTCCTGCCTGCTCGACTCGGCCAAGGCCATGGCGATGACCGGCATCGACCTACTGGTCGATCCGGCGCTGCTCGCCGCCGTGAAGGCCGAGCACGCGGCACAGCCGCCCGACTGGCCGTTGCCGACTGCCGGATAGGCAGCAATCATGTGGCCACGATGGCCTCGTGGTCCGATCTGCAGGCGGCAGCGCCCGCCCTCGCGGCGTTCGGTCGGCAGCGGCTCGAGTGCCGCGTCGGCTACCTCGCCACCCTTCGTGCCGACGGCGCTCCGCGCCTTCACCCGGTCTCACCCTTCATCGGCGACGGCCTGTACGTGTACATGGCGCCGGGATCGCCAAAGGTCACCGATCTGCGCCGCGATCCACGCTATGCGCTGCACGGTGCGGTCGAAGACGATTCCGGCGGCGAGGGCGAGTTCTGCATCGACGGCCGGGCGGTCGAGCTGGTCGAAGCGGCCCGGCGGACGGAGGCTTTCGCGGCGGCTCGGGCGGTCGGCTATCGGCCGGGCGACCGGCACGTCGTCTTCGAGCTGCGGCTCGCGCGGGTCCTGGCCACGACCTATGGCGAGGGCCGGCGACGCGAGCGATGGTCGCCGCCTACTCGACCTTGATGTCGGCGGCCTTGACGACGGCGGCCCACTTGGCCTGCTCGGCGGCCAGGAATTTCGCCAGCTCCTGCGGCGTCGAGCCGACCGTCTCGGCGCCCAGATCGGCGAACTTCGCGCGGATCTCCTGGCGGCGCAGAATGGCGACAACCGCCTCGTGCAGGCGCGCGATCACCGCCGGCGGTGTGCCGGCCGGCGCCAGCAGGGCATTCCATTCCGATATCTCGCAGTCGGCGACGCCGGCCTCGGTCAGGGTCGGCACGTCGGAGGCGGCCGGCGAGCGCTGCGCCGTGGTCACCGCCAGCGCCCGCACCTTGCCGCCGCGCACCTGGGGCAGTGCCGCCGACATGTTGCCGAAGTAGAACGGCACGTGGCCGGCGGCGACGTCGACGATCGCCAGGCCGCCACCCTTGTAGGGCACGTGGCCGATGTCGGTGCCGGTGCGCAGCTTGAACAGCTCGGCGGCGAGATGCTGGGCGCTGCCGTTGCCCGAGGAGGCGTAAAACAGCTTGCCGGGTTGCGCCTTGGCCAGCGCCACCAGCTCGGCCACCGACTTCGCCGGATGCGACGGCGTGATCACCATCAGCTCCGGCACGGTGATCAGCAGCGAGATCGGCGCGAAGTCGTCCGGCGTGCGGTAGGGCAGGCGCGGCAGCAGCGACGGATTGACGGCATGGGCGAAGGCGCCGATCAGCAGGGTGTGGCCGTCGGGCGGCGCCTTGGCCACCGCCTCGTCGCCGATCACGCCGCCGGCGCCGGGCCGGTTGTCGATCACCACCGTCTCGCCGAGCGTCTCCTGGAGCGCCGGCGCGATCAGCCGCGCCGTGGTGTCCGCGCCACCGCCCGGCGCGTAGGGCACAATCAGGCGGATCGGCTTGCTGGGAAAGGACTGTGCCCGGGCGGCGCCGGCCAGCAAGACCGGCGCCGCCAGCACGGCGCGGCGCCCGAGGGAAGAAACGGTCTTCATGCCTGCTCCTGCCGGCCGACCCGGCGCTGGACCCAGCGAATTGCCGCGAAGCCCAGCTGCAGCGGAATGCCGAACAGGGCGATGCCGAACGCGAACAGAAGCAGCCGCTGGTCGAGGCCGGGCAGCAGCTCGGCCTGGCGCAGGATCACGGTGATCCCCTCGGTGACGCCGATCGCCGCCGCGGCGCCCGACGACATGACCAGCACGAAGAAGGCGCGCGTGACGTTGGGCAGGAACAGCAGCGCGCTCGTCCGCGAGCCGTCGCGCAGGTGGCGCAGCATGTCGAGGCCGGCGTCGGAGACATAGGCCGCCGAATAGGGCACCAGCGACAGCGCCACGATCATGACCCCGGACAGCGCCAGCGGGACGCCGAGGACCGTGGCATCGCGCGGCACCGCATTGAGCAGGAAGAACATGACGACGAAGGTCGGCGCCGCCCGCATCAGGCCGACCACCGTCGCCGCCGCGCCTCTCGCGACGCCGCCGCCGAGGCGCCCCAGCGCCAGGAGCATGCCCAGCCCCAGACCGATGACGAGGGCAATCGCGGCGATCTCGAAGTTGACGACCATGCCGGCGAGGAACCGCGGCAGGAAGTCCGAGGCGAGAAGCTGCATCAGACCGCTCATGCCACGGACTCGGCGCGCGCCCGCCGCCCCTCCAGGAAGGCCTGCAGGCGGCCGCACAACCACACCACCAGCATGACGACCACGGTGTAGAAGATCAGCAGGACGGTATAGGTGGTGGCCCGGCCGCTCGAGAACGACGTGATGTCGGTGAGCGCGCTCAGCAACTCGGGCGCGCCGATGAAGCTGGCGATCGGCGTGCCCTTCGCGGCATTGATCAGGAAGGCGACGATCTGCGTCGCCGAGCGCGACAGGGCGCGGCTGAACAGCGCCATGCCGCCGCCCCCGCCATCCTCGGCGCGCAGGCTGGCGATCGCCTCGGCGATCGCCTGGCCGGCGTTGCTGCCGTTGACCAGGCCGAGCGCCAGGATCGCCGCCGCCAGGGCCACGCTGTCGGAATAGACGAAGAAGGCGTGCACGATCGCCGCCGCGATCACCAGGGTCAGCACGACCGGCGTCGATTGCAGGACGATCGTCAGGCCCCGCGCCAGCCAGCGCAGCGGCGCCAGACGCGACGCCATGGCGGCTCCCAGGAGCACCGCGAAGGCGAAGGTGGCCGCGAGCGCGCCGGCGATCAGGATCAGCGAGTTGGCCACGCCTTCCTTGAACATCGACCAGGCGGGCGCAGTCTTCAGCCAGGGCAGCGTGACGTCGAGGCCGGTCGTCGCCTCGATCCAGTCCTCGAAGCGGCCGACGGTCGCGGCGAACGGCGTCGGCTCCATCGTGGCGTCGAGCGCCGGCAGGATGCAGGCCGGGTTGGCGCTGCCGGTGTCGGTGTTGCACTCGGCACGGCGCCACACCTTCTGCTGGTCCTCGAGGAAGGCCGTGCCGATCCGGTTGGCGCGCGCGATGTCGAGCAGCAAGCCGTCGCGCAACAGGATCTGGCCGACCAGATCGAGGGCGCGCGCCAGCTCGGCACTACCGCTGCGCGCCACCGCCATGCCCCAGGGCACCTGGGCAAAGCCGAACTTGGGCGCGAAGGCCGCGGCGAACTCGGGGTCGATGAAGTAGTAGGCGAAGAAGCTGTCGTCCTGGGCCGCAAGGGTGCAGGTCTGGTCCTTCAGCCGGTCCGGCAGCACGCCGGCCTCGTCGAACAGCATCAGGCGCGCGCCATGCGACACCAGCTCGGCATTGGAGCCGTTGCCCACCGTGACGCAGACGGTGCGGCCGGCAACGTCGTCGAGGCCCCGCACGGGGCTCGCCTTGGAACCGACGACGATCGTCTCCGACCTGTAGTAGTGCGGCCGTATGAAGCGGACCTGACCGTCGCGCTGGGTGTTGTGCCCCATGGTCGCGATGACGAGATCGATTCGGTCCTCGGCCAGCAGCGGGATGCGGGTCGCCGCGTTGACCCTGACGAACTCGACCTCGACGCCGAGCAAGCGGCCAATCGCCAGCCCGACATCGACCTCGTAGCCCTCTCGCTTGTCGCCCGTCCGGGTGCCGAACAACGGGTAGTACTCGCGCACGCCGATCCGGATGCGCTTGGCGCACAGGATCTTGACCAGCCGATCCGCAGTCGCCGCACCGCAAGCGCCGGGCAGGCCGGCACGGGCCTCGTGGAGCAGGCCCGCCAAGGAGGCATCCGGGCTGCCGGACGCCGGGACCCTGGATTGTGCCGCGGTCGCGGCCGCGAACGCCAGCGCGGCGAGCGCGACCCACAGGGCCGCGAGGCAGCGGCGCATCAGGCGATCTCCACGATGTGCAGCTCGCCGAAGGCATACGGTCCGTAGCGGTGGATCGTGCGCCCGAGCGCGGCCGCCAGCACCTCCGGGGTCATGCGCGCCAGCTTGTCGTCGCCGAGGTTGACCAGGACGCTCTGCACGACCTCGAGGTGCAGGCCCGAGGGCGCCAGAAGGGCGCGCGAGCGCGCGAGGTCGACGAAGGCATTGTGCGTGATGAACGCCCGCCCGCCCATGACGAGATGGGCGCTCAGCCCGGCGAGGAAACGATCGAGCAGTCGCCGGCCGTCGGGGCCGCCGACGGTCCAGGTCGGCCGGCGGCCGGGAAGGCTGCCCTCGGTCATGGGAAAGTGCGGCAGGTTGGCGACGATCAGGTCGAAGCGGCGGTCGCCGATCGGCTGCCAGAGATCGCCGGTCCTGAATTCGGCGACCGAACGGTGGCCGAGCTCGTCGAGCAGCAGCATGCCGGCCGCCACGGCGTCTTCCTCGATGTCGACGCCGCACACCGCGGCAGCGCCCAGCCCGGCCAGGGCCGCCATCACGACCCCGCTGCCCGAGCCGATCTCCAGCACCCGGGCGCCCCGCACGCGATCCGCCCGGCCTTGCAGGACATGGATCAGCGCCGCCGTGTACTCGCTCGGCCGCAGCGCCGCGAGCGCGAGGCCCGAGGCGACATCGGGTGCCCGTTCCGCCTTCGACAAGCGCATACCCCCCAAAGTCCCGGTCCGCGCGGCGGCGCGACGCTCAGGCCTGCACCAGGCGACCCAGCATGGCCTTGGCCACGGGGTCGTCGGGAAAGGCGGCCAATATGTCGCGATAGCGACGCGACGCCAAGGCGAAGTCTTCCTGGATCATCGCCTCGTAGGCCAGTCGCGTCAGGCGCGCCAGGGTCAGGGTCGCCTCGTCGGGCTCGAGCTCGGGATCGTCGGCGCCCAGCACGCCGAGCAGCTCGTAGATCGGGATGCGCGCGCGGCGCCCCTTGACCACCACGTCGTCCATCGGCCGCACGCACAACCGCTCGCCGGCTTCCTTGAAGACGGAATGGCTGATGCAGATGCGCGTCTGGAATTCCTTGTTGACCCCTTCGAGGCGCGCCGCGACGTTCACACCGTCGCCCATCACGGTGTAGCTCATGCGCTCGCGCGACCCGATGTTGCCGACCAGCACCGCGTCGCTGTGAATGCCCATGCGCACGTTCAGGGGCTTCAGCCCTTCCTCCGTCCAGCGGGCGTTCAGCGCGTCCATGCCGCGCTGGATGCGCAGGGCGGCGACGCAGGCCCGCCAGGCATGGTCGTCGAGCAGCGCCGGCGCGCCCCAGAACGCCATGACGCCGTCGCCGATGAACTTGTCGATGGTGCCGTGCTCCTGGTTCACCGTCTTGGTCACCAGTTCGAGATAGGCCGAGACGCGCAGCATCAGCTCCTGCGACGGCACCTCCTCCGACAGGGTCGAGAACGATTCGAGGTCGGAGAAGAAGATCGTCAGGAAGCGGCTGTGACCGCCCAGCTCGAGCTTCTGCTCGGAGTGCAGCAGCTGGGTCACGAGGCCGACCGGCACGAAGGCGGCGAACGACTTGACGGCGGCGTCCAGGGTGTCGATCGCCCGCGCCAGGGTCGAGATCTCGCGCACCGGCGACTCCACCGAGGGCAGCGGCTCGGTGCCGAGCTCCTGGATGCGCTCGACCTTGAAGGCGAGCTTCTCGAGCGGCGCCGAGATGATTCCGGTGAGCAGGTAGATGATCAGGATCTGCAGGAGAGTGGCGCCGACCCCGACCGCGACCAGGAAGTTGTTGTTGAGCTGGAACTCCGACGTGAAGTCGCTCAGCGGCGAGATGGTGAAGAGCTGCCACTTCTTACCCAGCTCCGGCGCCAGCGGCGACAGGCTGGCCAGGTAGTCCTTGCCGCCGAAGCTGACCGAGTAGACCTGCGCGCTGTCGCGCGGCCGCCCCGCATAGGTGACGGCCGCAAGCTCGTTGTCGAGCGCGCCGACATGCAGCAGCTCGAGCCTTCCGTCCTCGTTGCTGTAGGTCTTGGAGCGATCCGAGGCGGCGATCACCCGCCCCTGTGAATCCAGGATGTAGGACAGGGTCCCGGGACTGACCTTGCGGTCCGCCAGATAGGAACCGAGCCCGTCGAGGGTGATGTCGGCCGCCGCCACCCCCGCCAGCTTGCCGTCGCGGTAGAACGGGGCGGCGACCGTGAGCCCGATCAGGCCGAGGGCGGCGAACACGTCGGGATCCGAGATCATCGTGCGGCCGGCCTGGCGGGCGCTACGGTACCACAGGCGGGGGCGCGGGTCGTAGGCGGTGGCCTGCTCGCTGCTGCCCAGCTCCTTCAGCGCCCTGTCGAGGAACAGGTAGCGGTCCATCGTCGCCCGGCCGGCCATCGGCAGCACCCAGCGATAGGCATAGAGCGCGCCGGCGGGCGGCAGCTTGTCCTGCACCATCACGTTGGGCTCGACGCGCCGCGCCTGTCGAAACGAACCGTCGGCCAGCCCGACATAGACGCTCACCACGCGCGGGCTGTGCTGCAGGATGGAGAAGAAGTAGCGCAGCGAGCGGTCGGATTCGTAGAAGCCCGGTTCCTCCTCGCCGATCACCGCGGCCGACGAGATCAGCGACTTCAGGGGATTGAAGTCGTCCTGCATGCTTTCGACGGCGTCGACGCGAAAGCGCTGCAGGAGCTGCAGCGCGTTGTTGCGCGCGATCCGGTCGTTGGAGAAGTAGGTGACGCCGATGATGGTGATGAAGACCGGGACCGTCAGCAGCAGGAACGACGTCAGGATGCTGGGCTTGAGCCTGAGATTTTTCCTGAAGGGATGGGTCATGCGGCAGCCGGAGTCTACAGCACGGGTCGTGCAGCGTCCACGCGACCCGGCTCAGAGCGGCGGCCGCCGCAGGTGCCAGTCGGTCGCCTGCTGGAAGGCGTGACCGGCCGCCAGGATGGCGGCCTCGTCGAACGCCCGACCGACGATCTGGAATCCGACCGGCACGCCGTCGGCGGTCATGCCGCCGGGCAGGGTCAGCGACGGCTGGCCACTCATGTCGAGCGGCGCGGTGTAGCGCAGGCGGGCGGCCGTGGTCTGCGGCGTGCGCCCCCCGGCGGCAAGGCCGGCGACCGTCGGCGCCGCCACCCCCATCACGGGCAGCAGCAGCAGGTCGAGCGAGGCCATCAGGCTCTCGAGCTCGCCCTTGACCCTCGCCCGCACCTGCTGCTTGCGGCCGAGCTCGAGGCCGGACAGGCCGCGGCCGAAATCGAGCAGCGCCGCCAGGTCGGGGCCATACTCGGCACGGCGCGCCGGGAAGGTCGCCTCGTGCGCCAACGCGGCTTCCAGGGCGCAGAGGGGAATCCAGGCGAGTGCCGCCTCGTCGAGCTCGGGCAGCGCCACGTCGACGAGCACCGCGCCCAGGGTCCCGAAGGCCGCGATGGCGCCGTCGAGGGTACGGCGCGCGTCAGCATCGAGGCCGACCAGGTTGTTCGGCACGCCGATCCGCTTACCCGTCACGCCATCGCGCAGGGCCGAGAGGTAGTCCGGCACCGCGACCGGGGCCGCCGTCGGATCGGCGGGATCCGCCCCGGCGATCACGCCCAGCACCATCGCGGCATCGCGCGCGTCGCGGCACATCGGGCCGACGTGATCGAGCGATTCGGCGAGGGGGAAAACGCCCGCCCGGCTGACACGCCCCCAGGTCGGCTTGAGGCCGGTGACGCCGTTCATGGTCGAGGGAAAGCGGATCGAGCCGCCCGTATCGGAACCCAGCGATCCGAAGCAAAGGCCGGCCGACGTGGCCACGCCGGAGCCCGAGGACGACACGCCAGTCCAGTAGGCGGCGTTCCAGGGATTCTTCGGCGGATCGACGCTGGGATGGTGAACGCCATAGGCGCCCTCGGTCATCTGCAGCTTGCCGAGCAGCACCGCGCCGGCCTGCTCCAGCCGGGCCACGACCGTGGCATCGCGCGACGGCAGGTGTGCGCGATGAATTGCCGTGCCGGCGGCGGTCGCGATCCCGGCGGTGTCGCACAGGTCCTTCACCGCGATCGGCACACCGTGCAGGGGCCCGCGACACCGGCCCTCGCGTCGCTCGGCATCGCGCTCGGCCGCCTGCGTCAGGGCGCGCTCCGCCGTCACGGTGGCATAGCTCTTGAGCCGACCGTCGAGCCGCTCGATCCGCTCGACAAGGGCACGCGTCAACTCGGCCGACGAAACCGAGCCCGCGCCGAGGCGGCCGGCAGCATCGTGCAGCGACAGGTAGTGCAAGGCGTCGGACATCCGGGGCTCCTTCGTGAGCGCCGGAGTCTAGTCCTTGCGCCGCCTCCCAGTCAGGCGGAAACGATCAGCAGGCGGAAACGATCGCCGGCCACACGGGCGGCGATCGTGCCCAGGCCGTCGAGAGCTAGTCGGCGGCCCGCAGATTGACGGCCGCCGAGCGGCCGCGCTCGGTCGCGATCTCGTAGCTGACCTTCTGGCCCTCGTTCAGCCCGTTGAGGCCGGCGCGCTCGACGGCGCTGATGTGCACGAACACGTCCTTGCCGCCGCCCTCCGGCTGAATGAACCCGAATCCCTTGGTGGCGTTGAACCACTTCACCGTACCTGTCGCCATCTCACTCGCTCCTGCAGTTACACTCTCAATCTTCCGAAGCGCGCATGCGGGCGCGCCCGTCCATCGGTCCGGGACAACTCTTGGAATTTGGGAAACAGCGCGAAGGTGCAGTCCGTGTCCCCAGCGGGAGATGGGGACTGGGCCGTCGTGGCAAGGCCAGTTCGCAAGTCGCAAGTTCGCAAGTCGTAGGGCCGCATGTAACGGTCAAACGCCGCGGTCGGCCATTTAGTTGCCGGCGACGTCACATCGTGGCTCCGATCTTCCACGGCTCGAACTCGTCGTCGCCGATGCCGAGCGCCTCCGAGCGGGTCTTGTCGCCCGACGCCGTGCGCAAAATCAGGTCGAAGATCCTTTGGCCGCATGCCTCGATCGACTCCTCGCCATCGACCACGGTGCCGCAGTTGATGTCCATGTCGTCGGTCATGCGCCGGTAGAGCGAGGTGTTGGTCGCCAGCTTGAGGGACGGCGCCGGCTTGCAGCCGAAGACGCTGCCGCGGCCCGTCGTGAAGCACAGCACGTTGGCGCCGCCGGCCACCTGACCGGTCGCCGAGACCGGGTCGTAGCCCGGCGAATCCATGTAGACGAAGCCGCGCGCCGTGATCGGCTGGGCATACTCGTAGACGTCGACGAGGTTGGTCTGGCCGCCCTTGGCGACGGCGCCCAGCGACTTCTCCAGAATGGTGGTGAGGCCGCCGGCCTTGTTGCCGGGCGACGGATTGTTGTTCATCTCGCCGCCGGTGCGGGCGCAGTGATCTTCCCACCAGCGGATGCGCTCGACGATCTTTCGCCCGACCTCGGGCGACACCGCGCGCCGGGTCAGCAGGTGCTCGGCGCCGTAGATTTCCGGGGTCTCCGACAGAACCGCGGTGCCGCCATGGCGCACCAGCAGGTCGACGGCGGCGCCCAGCGCCGGATTGGCCGAGATGCCGGAATAGCCGTCCGAGCCGCCGCATTGCAGCGCCAGGATCAGCTCGCTGGCCGGGATCGGCTCGCGCGCCACCCGGTCGACGTCGGGCAGCAGTTCGCGCAGGAAATCGGCGGCGCGACCCACCGTCCGGGCGACCCCGCCCTCGTCCTGGATGGCGAGCGGGATCAGCCGCGGACCCTGCTTCAGGCCTTCCGCCGCCATCAGGCCGCCGAGCTGGTTGGCTTCGCAGCCCAGCCCGAGAACGACCACCGCCGCCATGTTGGGGTGCCGCGTGTAGCCGGCCAGGGTGCGGCGCAGCACGTCCATCTCGAGGCCCGACGCCGCCATCCCGCAGCCCCCGCCATGGGTCAGCGGCACGACGCCATCGACGTTGGGAAAGTCGGCGAGCAGCGGCTCGATCCGCTTGGCGATCATGCGGCTGGTCGCCGCCGAGCAGTTCACGGTCGTCACGATGCCGACGTAGTTGCGCGTCGCCGCCCGGCCGTCGGCGCGGCGATACCCCTGGAAGGTGGCGCGCTCGGCCTCGGGAACGTAAGCGGTGGGCCGGGCATCTGCGCAGAACGCATAGTCGCGCTCGAAGTCGCCCATGACGCAGTTGTGGGTGTGGATGTGCGTCCCGGGCGCGAGGTCGTCGGTGGCGAAGCCGATGATCTGATTGTACTTGCGCAGCGGCTCGCCCTTCTTGACCGGCGCCGTCAGGATCTTGTGGCCTGGCGGCACCCGGCTTGCGACCGTGACGGCGCCGTCGACCGCGGTGCCCGGCAGGATATCCATGCGGGCGACGACAACGTTGTCGTTCGGGTGCAGGCGGATGGTGAGCGGCGCGGTCATTGGCATTTCTCCCTGGCGCGCAGGATAGCAAAAAGAACGGGGCGCCGAAGCGCCCCGTTTGCCGATCACCTTGGCCGCTGGTTCAGCGGCGATTGTCGTAGCGGTCGTAGGCGTTGGGAATGCCGTCGTGGTCGCGGTCGCCCCACGGTCCGCCGCGTGCCGCGTGATGCTCGTGGCGGTCCGGAATGCCGTCTCCGTCGCGATCCCAGCGGCTCGGCACGTAGCGCCACTGCTCGCGGCCGCCCATCGCCACGCGCTCCCAGGTGTCGGGCACGTAGCGGTAGCCGGGGCGGGCGGCGAGCCACCGTCCCTGCTGCCAGACGTAGCGGTCGTTCACCAGCACGTAGTGGCCGGGCGCCCACACGTAGCCGGACCGGGGCACCGGTACGACCTCGTACACGGGAGCCGGCGGCGGCGCGCCGAAGGTGATCGTGACCTGCGCCGCGGCCGGCGCGACCGGCAGCACCAGCGCGTCGGTCAGGACCGCGACGCCCGCGACGACCGACGCCAACGCCATGCGATTGAACATCTGCTCCTCCATGAGGTTACGGAGGAAGCTACGCAGGGGACGGAGGCGACGTTTCCGGTACGCGCCGTGACATTCTCGCGCCGATTCGGCCGCGCCCTTGCCACGATCAGGCTCCGGCGAGCAGCAGCACCACCCCACCGACGCTGGTCAGGAGGCCGACGAGCCCGAGCAGCGGCAGGCGCTCGTTGCGCAGCAGGACATAGCTCATCAGCACGGCCATCAGCGGAAAGGTGGCGACCAGCGGCGCCACCAGGGTGATCGAGCCCAGCCCGAGCGCGGCGTAGAGCAGGAAGGTGGCGCTGCCATTGGCCAACCCGACGCCGAAGAACCACAGCATGCCCGTACGATCGGCCGGGCCGGAGGCCCACGCGCGACGGCCCACCAGCAGGACGATGACGACGGTCGACAGGGCGTAGCCGATGGCGGCGGCGGCCAGCGGCTCGTGCCAGATCTCCAGCCCCGCCTTGATCGCCGGCTGGATCGAGCCGCGCACCAGGGCCGCGGCGAGCGGCAGCCCCAGCACCCATAGCGACCAGCGACGGCCGCCGGCCCCGCCGCGCAGGGCCATCAGGGCGACTCCGGCGATGACCAGCGCAAGCCCGGCCGCCTGGGCCGCCACCAGCCGCTCGCCGAGGACGAGCACCGCGCCCAGCACCGCGAACAGCGGCGTGACGTTGCCCACCGCTCCCGCCACCGCCGGGCCGAGCCGCTCGTTCGAGCGAACCGCCAGGATCGACACGACGACCGGGAAGATGCAGCCGACGCCGGCGAAGATCAGGGCAGCGCGCCACTGGATCGTCGACCAGTCGACGAACACGGCGGCGGCCAGCCATGCCGCCACCGCCGAGCTGCCGATCGTGTAGAGCGGCGATCGCCAGGACGGCACGGTGCGCAGCCCGTACTGCGTCAGGATCAGCGCCAGGGCGAAGCAGAAGGCGGCCGCGAGGGCGAGGATGGCCGGTGCGCTCACGGTCTGCTAGAAGCGCCGGCTTTCGCCAAGGGAATCGTCGGCAATGGATACGCTCACCTACTGGAACGGCACGTGGCACGAGGGCAACCCCGCCATCCTGGGGCCACGCGACCATGCCTTCTGGCTGGGCTCGATCGTATTCGACGGCGGGCGCGCCTTCGAGGGGTGCGGCCCCGACCTCGACCTCCATGCGGAACGCGTCGTGCGCTCGGCGCGCTCGCTGGGGCTGAATCCGACCAAGACCGCCGCCGAGATCCTCGAGCTCAGCCACGAGGCGATCCGACGCTTCGGCCCCAAGGCCGAGCTCTACGTGCGACCGATGTTCTGGGCGATGAAGGGCGGCGGCGGCCCGATCTCGGTCGATGCCGACTCGACCCAGTTCCTGCTCTGCGTCTACCATTCGCCGATGCGCGCCGGCACGCCGCTCAGCCTCGGCCTGTGCCGCAGCATCCGCCGGCCGACGCCGGAAAGCGCGCCCACCGACGCCAAGGCGAGCTGCCTCTATCCCAACTCCTCGCGCGGCGTCGCCGAGGTCCAGGCGCGCGGCTTCACCAACGGCGTCGTGCTCGACGCCCTGGGCAACGTCGCCGAGACCTGCAGCGCCAACCTGTTCCTGGCCAAGGATGGCGTCGTGGCGACTCCGGTCGCCAACGGCAGCTTCCTGGCCGGCATCACGCGCTTTCGCACCATCAAGCTGCTGCGCAACGCCGGCTACAGGGTGGAAGAGCGCACCGTGGCGGTCGGCGAGCTCGACACCGCGGACGAGATCTTCACCACCGGCAACGCCGGCAAGGTGCAGCCCGTCAACCGCTACGAGGGCCGCGACCTGCAGCCCGGGCCGATCGCGCGACAGGCGCACGAGCTCTACATGGCTTTCGCGCGCACCCAGCGGGTGATCTGACGACCGTGGAACAGCGACCGGGCCCGGGCGTTTTTCCCGGGCCATGCTGATTCAGGTCGTCCACTGTCATCCGCTGACCGCCAGCTACAACCACGCCCTGTTCAGGGCGATCGTCGAGACCCTCGAGCAGAACGGCCACGACGTGGTCGCGACCGACCTTTACCGCGACGGCTTCGACCCCGCGATGACCGAGCGCGAGCGGCGGACCTACATGGGCAACGACTACGACCGCAGCGCCGTCGCGGCCTATGTCGAGACCCTCAGGTCGGTCGACGGCGTCATCCTGTGCTACCCGCATTGGTGGTTCTCGATGCCGGCCGTGCTCAAGGGCTGGGTCGATCGGGTCTGGGGACCCGGCGTCGCCTTCGTCTACGACGACAGGGGCAGGCTGCAGCCCAACCTGCGCAATGTCCGCCTGTTCGGTGCCGTCACCAGCTACGGCTCGCCGTGGTGGGTGGTGCGACTGTTCGCCGGCGATCCCGGCCGCATGGTGCTGCTGCGCGGGATGAAGCCCCTGTGTGCGCCGAAGGCCGAGTGGATCTACCTGGCGCACTACGGCATGGACAAGTCGACGCCGCGCAGCCGCCAGGCCTTCGTCGAGAAGGTCCGCCGGCGCATTGCCCGGATCGCCTGAGCCTCGGTGCAACCGCCTCGCAACGCCGGCGTTGGGCCGGCGGAGGGAGGCATCCATGCGATCGTTCTTGTCGATGACGATGGGCCTGATGGCGCTGGTGCTGGCCGCCTGTGACCGCGAGTCCCTCGTGGCCCTGCACCTGGCTGATCCCAGCGACTACGAGGTCGTCGCCCTGATTGCCCGGGATTAGCCGGCCGGAGCCGGCGGTCGAGGTCACAGCTTGGCCACAGCCCTGGCGGTCGTTCCTTGCGTACTGCTTGAGGAACGACGACCAAACGGGGACTTCCATGCTGAAATTCGCTTCTCTCGCCGCCCTCTGCCTGGCCCTCTCGGCGTGCGGCGACACTTGGGGGCAGCGCGCCGTGACGGGCGGCGGCATCGGCGCCGGCTCGGGCGCCCTGCTCGGCGCCCTGACACCGATCGGCTTGCTGCCCGGCGCCCTGATCGGCGGCGCGGTCGGCGCCGGGGTCGGCGCCGCCACGACCAACCGCCACTGATCAGTCGTCATTGATCAGTCGTCGGCCGCGCCCAGCGCCGCACCGGCCCGCAGATCGGCGGTCGTCAGGCCGCTTCCGTCGGCGCGCCAGCCCGGCGGGCCGAACAGCACCATCCAGGCCTCGCGCGGCGAGCGCGCCTGCGCCAGGTCGCGTACCTGGCCGATCCAAGGCCCGAAATTGACCACGATCGGGTTGCGCGAGGACACGGTCGGCGACACCAGGCCGAAGTCGCACGGCAGGTCCTCGCGCTCGGCCACGTAGGTGCCGAACAGGCGGTCGAAGACGATCAGCACACCGCCGAAATTGGCATCCAGGTACTCGGGATTGCGGGCATGATGCACGCGATGGCTCGACGGCGTGTTCAGCACGTATTCGAGCCAGCCCAGGCGCGGAATCCACTCGGCGTGGATCCAGAACTGATACAGCAGGTTCAGGAACAGCGCCGCCAGCACAACCTCGGGACGGAAGCCGATCAGCACCAGCGGCGTGAAGAACAGCGACGTGCCGGTGAACTTGCCGAACCAGCCCAGCCGGTAGGCCGCCG
>JAXMCN010000019.1:0-135359 GCA_046349275.1 Reyranellaceae bacterium
GCTGGCCTTCGCCCGCCGCGAGCTGTTCGACAAGCTCGGGATGCGCGGCGTCACCCTGGAGTTCGACGCCACCGGCACGCCGATCGGCAGCAGCCACATGCTGGCGCCGGCGCGCGACTGGGCGCGCTTCGGCCTGCTCTACCTGAACGACGGCGTGGTCGGCGGCCAGCGCCTGCTGCCCGAGGGCTGGGTCGACTGGTCGGCCGCCGCGACCCCGGGCAGCGAGCGCTTCGGCTACGGCGCCGGCTTCTGGACCAACCGCGGCGACGGCGAGGGCCAGCGCTACCGGATCGCCCGCGGCATCCCGGCCGACGCCTTCATGGCGCGCGGCGCCAACGGCCAGTACGTCGTCATCGTGCCGTCGCAGCGCCTGGTCGTGGTGCGGCTGGGGCCGGCCTTCACGGCGCGCGACGACATGGACGTCGTGGCCCGCCTGGTCGCCGACGTCATCTCCGCCACGAATGGCGCGTGAGGCGCGGCATGCTCTAAGATCGGCCGATGAAAAAGATCTTCACCGCGACGCTCGGCACCGAGACCAACACCTTCGCCGCCATCCCGACCGGCCAGCAGCTGTTCGAGGAGACCTGCCTGTTCCGCAAGGCCAGCTACGGCGCCAACGTCCCGCTGTTCGGCGCGCCGCTGGCGGTATGGCGCGGTCGCGCCGAGGCGCGCGGCTGGCAGGTCGTCGAAAGCCTGTGCGCCTTCGCCCAGCCGGCCGGCAAGACGGTGAGGAAGGTCTACGAGTCGTTCCGCGACGAGATCCTGGCCGACCTGCGGGCGGCGATGCCGGTCGACGCCGTGCTGCTGTCGATGCACGGCGCCATGGTCGCCGAGGGCTACGACGACTGCGAGAGCGACGTCCTCGGCCACGTGCGCGCCCTGGTCGGGCCCGACGTCTTCGTCGGCGCCGAGCTCGACCTGCACTGCAACGTCGGCGCCGGCACCCTGCGCGATGCGACGGCGCTGGTGACCTTCAAGGAATATCCGCACGTCGACATCCCGGAGCGCGCCGACGACCTGTTCACGCTCATGGAAGGCGCGCTCGAGGGCCGCACCAAGCCGGTCATGGCGTCGTGGAACTGCCGCATGATCGGCATCTTCCACACCACGCGCGAGCCGATGCGCGGCTTCGTCGACAAGCTCTCGAGCCTCGAGGGCAAGGACGGCGTGCTGTCGCTGTCGATCGCGCACGGCTTCCCGTGGTCGGACATCGCCGAGATGAGCAGCCGCATCATCGCCGTCACCGACGGCGACCGCGCCAAGGCCGAGCGCCTGGCCGAGACGCTGGGCCGCGAGTTCTTCGCGCTGCGCGAGGTCACGCAGCCGCCCTACGTGTCGCTCGACGCGGCGATGGCGCGCGCCTCCTCGCACAACCTGCCCAGGCCGATGGTGCTGGCCGACGTGTCCGACAATGCCGGCGGCGGCGCCGCCTCCGACTCGACGTTCATCCTGAAGGAGCTGCTCGACCGCAAGGTCAAGGACGCGGCGCTGGCGATGATCTGGGATCCCGGGGCGGTCAGGCTCGCCTTCGAGGTCGGCGAGGGCGCCGAGCTCGACATCCGCTTGGGCGGCAAGCTCGGCCCGCAGTCGGGCGCGCCGGTCGACGCGCGCGCCACCGTGCTGAAGCTCGGCCGCGACGTCACTGTCGAGTTCGGCGGCGAGCGCAAGAGCGTCGGCACGATCGGCGATGCCGTCGCGCTGCAGATCGAGGGCGTCACGGTGATCGTCAACGACAAGCGCTCGCAGTGCCTGAGCCGCGACTGCTTCACCAAGCTCGGCGTCGACCCCTCGACCAAGAAGGTCGTGGTGGTGAAATCAATGCAGCATTTCCACGCCGCCTACGCGCCGATCGCCAGCGAGGTGGTCTATGTCGCGGCACCGGGCGCCCTGGTGCCCGACTGGTCGCTGCTGCCCTACACCAGGATCGACCGCAACCAGTGGCCGCTGGTCGCCGACCCGCACGGCGCGTCGGCGCGCTGAACGTGCGCCGCACCGTCTTCGTCTGCTGCGACGGACTCGGCCGCGACTGGGTGACGGAAGCACACACGCCGCTGCTGCACGCGCTGCGGCAGGAGAGCCTGTGGTGCGCCGACCACAACGCGGTCTTTCCCTCGGTGACCCGCGTCTCGGCCGCCTCCGTGGCGACCGGCACCGCGCCGGCACGTCACGGCCTGCACGGCAACCGCATGGGACTGCCGGAGGACGGCCGCATCGTCGTGCGCGACGTCGGCAAGCCGGACTTCCGCGACCACATGCGGCGGGCGCTGGGACGGACCCTGGCCGTGCCGACCCTGGCCCAGCGGGTCGCGGGGCACGGCGGCTGCATCGCCTTCTCCAACGTCTCGCCGGGCGCCGCCTACTTCCTCGATCCCGATCATTTCGGGCACGTCTACCATCGTGCCGGTTCGTTCGCGCCGGGCGGCCGACCGATCGACGGCGAAGGGCATCTCGGCGTCAGTCACGATCTGGCCGGCGACCGCGCGATGACCGAGCGTTTCTGCCGCGAGGTGCTCGAGCAGCGGCGGCCGGCCGTGGCGCTGCTCTGGCTGGCCAACCCCGATCTCACCCTGCACGGCAATCCGCTCGGCTCGCCGGCCCATTTCGAGGCCTTGCGCCAGACCGAGCAGTGCCTCGCCGAGGTGCTGAAGACCGTGCGGGAGCTGCGCCGGCGTGGCGACGAGATCCTCGTGATGGTCGGTTCCGATCACGGCCAGGAGACGATCGGCGACTGCGTCGACCTCGACGCCTGGCTGGCGGCTCGCGGACTGGCGGAGCTGCTCGCCGCCGGCGACGTCGCCGTCGCCGGCCAAGGCACGGCTGCGCTGCTCTACGCCACCGCGCGCGGCCGCGAGCCCCTGCTCGGTGTCCTCGACGCCTTGCGCGGCGAGGCCTTCGTCGATGCTGTGATCGCAGACGGAGACCTCGGCACGCTGGGACTGGGCGCCGGCGACGGCATCGTCGCGGCCGTCAACATGGCGCGGCAGCCCGACGCCAACCCGCACGGCGTTCCCGGCCGGCGCTGGACCGTCGCCGAGCCCGGCAAGCCGGCCGCCATCGGCAGCGGCCAGCATGGCGGCTGGGGACCGGACGAGACCCGGCCGTTCCTCCTGATCGACGATGGCAGCGGTCGCGGCGGCAGCGTCGAGCCGCGGAGCAGCCTGCTCGACATCGCACCGACCCTGCTGCGCTACCTCGACCTGCCGGTCGACGGCATCGACGGACGGGCCCTGGGCCGAGTTCCCCGGGCGCCCTGAACGCTAGCGCTGCAGCACCGCCTGCTCGAGCCCGGGCGCCGGCACTTCCGCCTGCGCCGGGACGCGTCCTGCGGGATCGAAATGCCGTTCCAGGGCGCGCTGGATGCGATCCCACAGGCTGGTCATCACGAGGTACATCACGGCCGCGGCGGCGAAGACTTCGAGCACGTCGAACTTCACCTGCATGACCATCTCGCTGCGGCGCATCAGCTCCTCCATCGAGATCACGGAGGCGATGGAGGTCGCCTTGAGAAGGCCGTTCACCTGGTTGCCAAGGGCGGGCAGGATGATGCGGGTGGCTTGCGGCAGCAGCACCTTGACCAGGGTCTGGCGGCGCGACAGCCCGAGCGCCGCCGCCGCGTCGCGCTGTCCCGCCGGCACGGCGAGGAAGCCGCCGCGGATGATCTCCGCCATGTACGCCGCCTCGTTGAGCACCAGGGCGACGATCACCGACGTCAGCACGCCGAAGCGGATGCCGACCTGCGGCAGCCCCGAGTAGATCATGACCATCTGGATCAGCAGCGGCGTGCCGCGGAAGAACCAGATGTAGCCGCGCGCCAGGCGCTGCACGGCCGGCCGCGGCGCCGCCCGCAGCAGCGCGACCACGAGGCCGCAGGCGAAGCCGCCCACCAGGCCGACGATCGTGAGTCCGATCGTGACCAGGGCGCCCGTCAGCAGGAACGGATTGACCAGCGCGTCGAGGAAGTCCGTGACCTGGAACCCGCGCATCGGGGATGCCTACTGCGGACCGGGCCCGCGGATCGCAAAGACGCTGTCGGGCGCCTTGGTGAGGCCGAACTTGTCGAACAGCTTGTCGTAGCTGCCATCGGCCTTCATCGCTGTCAGGGTGTCGGCGACCTTCTGGGCGACCACGCGCGTGCGGAACATCATGGTGGTGGGCGCGCCGCCCAGCCCGGTCGCGGTGATCTCGATCAGGCCGCGGCGCTCGATCTCGCGCGCCGTCTGGTCGATCAGAACGGCGGTCTCGACCTGGCCGGCGCGCAGGGCGGCGAGCACGTCGGTGGCGGTCTTGAAGGTCAGGATCTCGACCGGCTTGGCGCCCTTGGCCGTCGCTTCCTTGTCGACGCCGCGCAGCCAGCGCTCCTGGTAGGAATTCACCTCGACGCCGGCCTTGCGCCCGGCCAGCGCCGCGACGTCCGGCAGCTTCAGCGCGGCGCCCTTGGTCACGGTGAGGCTGATCGTCTGCCGCGCATAGGGGACCGTGTAGGCGATCTTCGAGCGCTCCTCGGTCCAGAACATGCCGGTGTTGATGCCGTCGAAGCGGCCGGCCTGCAGCGCCGGGATCATCGGCGGGAAGTCCATGCGGATCAGCTCGAGCGGCACGCACAGGCGACGGGCGATCTCGCGCATCAGCTCGACGTTGAGGCCCTGCAGCTCGCCCTTCTCGTCGACGAACTGCTGCGGCGGAAGGGTCGGATTGATCGACATCTGCAGCTTGGGCGGCGCCACCAGGTCGGCCGCCGCGATCGCCGGCGTGCAGGTCTGGGCGGCCGCCGGCAAGGCGCCGGCGCAGAGCAGGAGAAGGGACAGGAAACTCCGGCGGATGGTCATGGCGGTTGCCTTCCTCGGGCTCGCGCCGTTGAGCGGACGGCACGGCGCTTGCTTCGATGAAGCGTGGCTCGACCGAGATGGTGCAAATCCGATGCCACCGAAGCCGGGAGACCTGGTCATGTCGCACTCGCTCGATTGGCGCGGCGCCGCCGCCGCACGCGGCCTCGAGATCGTCGACCTCGCGGAGCATCTCGGCTGCTCGTTCGGCGGCCTGTCGCTGTCGGACGCGCTCGACGAGGAGCTGGTGGCGATCATCCGCGCCGCGTGCGTCGAACGCACGCTGCTGCTCTTTCGCGGCCAGGTAGACTTGCAGCCGGCCGAGTACCTCGCCTTCGCGCGGCGCTTCGGCGGCCGCCCCGACCTGCACTCGCTGCGCCACTATTGCCTGCCCGAGCATCACGAGGTCTTCGTCGTCGGCAACGTGCACGACAAGAACGCCAGCGCCGGCTCGCCGCGGGTCGGCCTCAACTGGCACACCGACCATTACCACCTGCCCGAGCCGGGCCTGTTCACCTACCTCCACGCCATCGAGGTGCCGCCGGCCCAGGGCGACACGCGGTACGCCAACGGCATTGCCGCCTACGAAGCGCTGCCGCCGGACCTCAAGCGGAGGATCGACGGATTGAAGGTGCAGCACAGCCGCGCCCGCCTGTTCCGCAACCTGTTCCCCGAGGCGACTGCCGAGGAGATGGAAGCCGAGCGACGCAAGATCCCGGACGTCGTGCATCCGCTGGTCCGCACGCATCCCGAGCTGGGACGCCGCGGCCTCTATCTCGGCGGCGAGTGGGGTTCGATGATCGACGACCTGCCGGAAGACGAGGCCGAGGCGCTGTACAAGGAGCTGCTCGAGCACATGATTCAGGACCGCTTCGGCTATCGCCATCGCTGGCAGCCGGGCGACGTCCTGATGTCGGACAATCGCTGCAGCCTGCACCGCGCCAGCGAGTGGGACGAGGACCGCTACGTCCGCCGCCTGCACCGCATCATCATGATCGACGACAAGGTACCGTACTGAAGGGTGTCGCCATGACCAGCGCCATTCCCCTGATCGACATCGCACCCTTTCGCAACGGCGACACGGCCGACCGGCGGGCCGTCGCCCGGGCCGTCAATTCAGCCTGCGAGGAGCTCGGCTTCCTGCTCGTCACCGGCCACGGCGTGCCCGCCGCGCTGACCGAGGACATGCGGCGCGTGTCGTTCGCTTTCTTCGATCGGCCGCTCGACGACAAGCTGCGCTACCGCATGCCGCCCGACCGCTATCGCGGCTACATCGCCTACGGCAACGAGGCGCTGTCCTACAGTCTCGACGAGGTGTCGCCGCCCGACATCAAGGAGTCGTTCTCGATCGGCCCGGTCGACGCGCCGGACGACGCCTATCATCGCGCCGCGGCGCCGGCCAAGTTCTTCGCGCCCAACCTGTGGCCCGACGGCCAGCCCGAGTTCCGCACCGTGTGGAGCGCCTACTACCGCCACATGGAAGCGCTGGCGGCCACCCTGATGCACGCCTTCGCCCTGGGGCTGGGCATGCCGGAGGGCTTCTTCGACGACAAGATCGACCGCCACATCACGAACTTCAGCGTGCTGCACTACCCGGCGCAGCTCGAACCGCCGCTGCCCGGCCAACTGCGGGCCGGCGCCCATACCGACTATGGCAGCCTGACCATCCTCAGGACCGACTCCGCCGCCGGCGGCCTTCAGGTCCAGAGCCCGGAAGGCAGCTGGCTCGACGTGCCGCACCTGCCCGAGGCGTTCGTCGTCAACCTCGGCGACCTGATGGCCGAGTGGACCAACGACCGCTGGGTCTCGACCCTGCACCGGGTCGTCAATCCGCCGCGCTCGGCCGGCAGCGCCGCCCGCCGGCTGTCGATGGCCTTCTTCCACCAGCCCAACTACGACGCCGTGATCGACTGCCTGCCGACCTGCGTGGCGGCAGACCGGCCGGCGCGCTACGGCCGCACCACGTCGGGCGAGCATGTCTGGATGAAGATCACCAAGCAGCGCACGTTCGACCGGCCTGCGGCATAACCCCCGTCGCCAGGGGCATTTCAGGCCGTTTACAGGGCGCGGACACATTGGCATGGTCCGCCCCGTCGCGGCCGGGAAAGGCCGTTTTGTCGTTTTATATCAACGACTTAACGAGAACCCGCCCGACGCCAGGGGTCGCGATCGATGAAAAATTCTCACCGGCAACAGCAACCGTCCGCTGGCGGAAGCGATCTCGGCCAGTTGGCGCTGCCGCTGGTCAAGGCCAATATCCGCCGCTTTTCCGACAACGAGATCTTCGTCGAGATCCTCTGGAAAACGTGCGCGGCGAGGACATGTTCGTCATCCAGTCGACGAGCTACCCGCCAACGACCACATGATGGAGCTGCTGGATCACCATCGACGCGCTGCGCCGCAGTTCGGCGCGGCGCATCACGGCGGTGATGCCCTATTACGGCTACGCCCGCCAGGATCGCCGCACCGGCCCGCGCACGCCGATCTCGGCCAAGCTGGTCGCCAACCTGCTGACGCATGCCGGCGCCAACCGTGTCCACCCTCGACCTGCATGCCGCCCAGATCCAGGGCTTCTTCGACATCCTGGTCGACAACCTGTTCGCCGGGCCGGTGTTCAGCAAGGACATCAAGGAGACCCTGGCCAACCGCGAGATCACCGTGGTGTCGCCCGACGTCGGCGGCGTGGTGCGCGCCCGTGCCATCGCCAAGCGGATGGACGCCGACCTCGCCATCATCGATAAGCGCCGCGAGCAGGCGGGCGTCAGCGAAGATGAACGTCATCGGCGACGTGCGCGACCGCGACTGCATCCTGATCGACGACATCGTCGACTCGGCCGGTACCCCAGCAACGCCGCCGGCGCTGATGGACCAGGGCGCCAAGTCGGTCTCGGCCTACGTCACGCACGGCGTGCTGTCGGGCGGCGCGGTGGCCCGAGTCGCCGCCTCGCCGATGGAGAAGATGGTGATCACCGACTCGATCCAGCCGACCGAGGCGGTGCGCGTGTCGAGAACGTACGGTCGCTCAGCATCGCCACCTTGATGGCCGAGGCGATGAAGCGGATCTCGGAAGAGACGTCGGTGTCGAGCCTGTTCGACTGAGGAGTATCTGAGGAATCCGGCGATGGGCACCCCCTGGAGGCCACGCCGCGAGTGAGAGAGCAACCCCTAGGAGAAGACAAATGGCAGAGACGACAAAGGTCGTCGCGAAGAAGCGGGACCGGGCCGGCAAAGGGGGCGCCCGTACCAGCCGTCGCGAAGGACTCATTCCCGCCGTCATCTACGGCGACAAGCAGCCTCCGGTCATGATCGCGGTCGAGCCCAAGTCGATCGAGCGCGACCTGCACAAGGAAGGCTTCTTCAATCAACGCCCAGATCGACGTCGAGGGCATCGCCCTACGACGTGCTGCCGCGCGACGTGCAGCTCGATCCGGTGACCGACCGTCCTCTGCATCTCGACTTCCTGCGCATCGGCCCTGACTCGATCATCACCGTCCAGGTGCCGGTGCACTTCCGCAACGAGCTCGCCTCGCCGGGCATCAAGCGCGGCGGCGTGCTGAACGTCGTGCTGCACGAGATCACCGTGCGCACCAAGCCGGCCAACATCCCCGAGTACTTCGAGGTCGACCTGACCGGTCTCGAGATCGGCCACTCGGTGCATCTGTCGACGTGCTCGGCATCTCGACAGCGTCCGCGTCGTGACCTCGCGACCGCGACGCCACCGTCGCCACGATCGCTCCGCCGACCGTGGTGCGCGAGTCGGCGGCGGGCGCCGCGAGACGGCGGCCGCGGCCGATGGCGCGGCGGCTCCGGCGGCGGGTGCCGCTGCGGCAGCCGGCGCCAAGGCCCCCGCTCCGGCGAAGAAGTAAGCCGGCACGACACGCTCGATGCTGCTGCTGGTCGGGCTCGGCAATCCCGGGCCGCGCTATGCGGGGCACCGGCACAACGTGGGATCTATGGCGGTGGACGATCGTCCGCCGCCGTGTCTTCGGCGTGGCGCACGCGCTTCAACGGCGAGGTGGCGGAAGGCCACCGGCGGCGAACGCACCCTCGTCCTGAAGCCCATGACGTTCATGAACGAATCGAGCCGCGCGGTCGGCGAGGCCGTGCGGTTCCTCAAGATCCCGCTCGACCGCGTGGTCGTTTCTTCACGACGAGCTCGACCTGCCGGCCGGCCGCGTGCGCATGAAGAAGGCGGCGGCGCCGGCGGGCACAACGGCCTGCGCGACATCGACGCCCATGTCGGCAACGACTATCGCCGGGTGCGCATCGGCATCGGGCATCCCGGCCAGCGCGACCCTGTCCTGCACTGGGTGCTGCGCGACTTCGAGCCCGACGAGCGCGACGAGAAATCGGCCAAGGCCCAAGCTGCTGGCGGCCCTGGCCGAAGAGTCGGCGCTGCTGGTCGAAGGCGGCGCCAAGGGCGACGAGCGCTACATGAGCCGCGTGTCGCATCTCCTCGCGCCGCCGCCCAAACCACCTGTTCCGGAAGCGAAGGCATAGCCCCATGGGTTTCAATCCGCGGCATCGTCGGCCTGCCCAACGTCGGCAAGTCGACCTGTTCAACGCGCTCACCGCGACCCAGGCGGCACAGGCGGCGAACTATCCGTCGCACCATCGAGCCCAACGTGGGCAGGGTCGCGGTGCCGGATCCGCGTCTCGACAAGCTGGCGGGCATCGCCCACTCGGCCAAGATCATCAACACGCAGCTGAGTTCGTCGACATCGCCGGGCTGGTGAAGGGCGCTCTGAAGGGCGAGGGGCTGGGCAACCAGTTCCTCGGCAACATCCGCGAGGTCGACGCCATCGCCCACGTGCTGCGCTGCTTCGAGGACGGCGACGTCACGCACGTCTCGGGCTCGGTCGATCCGTACGCGACGCCGAGATCGTCGAGACCGAGCTGATGCTGGCCGACCTCGACAGCCTGGAGAAGCGCCTGCCCAACCTCGAGAAGCGCGCCAAGGGCGGCGACCAGGAGGCCCAGGCCGAGCTGCCGGTGGTCAAGAAGGCGCTGGAGGCGCTGCGCGACGGCGCAAGCCGGCGCGCGAGGCTTCCGTCACCGCCGACGAGCGGCCGGTCTTCCAGCGCCTGCAGCTGATCACCGCCAAGCCGATGATGTACGTGCTGAACGTCGAGGAGGCGTCGGCGGCGACCGGCAACGCCCACAGCGCCAAGGCCCAGGCGCACGCCGCCGCGCGCGGCATTCCGTCCGTGGTGATCTCGGCGGCGATCGAGGCCGAGGTGGCGCAGCTGCCGGCCGAGGACCAGGCCGAATTTCCACGTCGCTCGGCCTCGAGGAAACCGGCCTCGCGCGCGTCGTGCGTGCCGGCTACCAGCTGCTCGACCTCGTCACCTTCTTCACCGTCGGTCCCAAGGAAGCGCGGGCCTGGACGGTGCGGCGCGAGGCCCGCGCGCCCGAGGCGGCCGGCGTGATCCACACCGACTTCGAGAAGGGCTTCATCCGCGCCGAGACCATCGCCTTCGACGACTACGTGTCGCTGAACGGCGAGGCCGGCGCGCGCGACGCCGGCAAACTGCGGCTCGAGGGCAAGGAGTACCCCGTCAAGGACGGCGACGTCTTCCATTTCCGATTCAACGTCTGAGGGGCTACATCTCGCGGGCACAGAGCCCAGGAGGCGACCGATGACCGTCAAGCTCTCCAGCCCGCCGACCCTGCCGCCGCCGACCGGCTACTCGCAGATCGCCGAGGTGACCAAGGGCAAGATCGTGCTGATCGCCGGCCAGGTGCCGCACGACGCCGACGGCAAGCTGGTCGGCGAGAACGATTTTGCGGCCCAGGTCGAGCAGGTGTTCAGGAATCTCGACGCCGCGGTGCGGGCGGCCGGCGGTACCTTCCGCGACATCGTGAAGATCAACAACTACTGCGTGGCCTCGGTCGAGCCGGCCCAGCAGGCCGCTTTCCGCGAAGTTCGCGATCGCTACGTCGACGTCGCCAACCCTCCGGTCAGCACCTTCGTCTTCGTGAGCCGGCTGGTGCGGCCCGGCTGGCTGTTCGAGACCGACGCGATGGCGGTGATCGACGGCTAACCGCCGATCGGCCCGCCGTCCTTGCGGGTGATCGCGACCACTGCCGGGCGCGGCGGCATGCCGTCCTTGAAGTCGGGCCAGCGCGTCGACGGCGTCTCGAAGGTCGATCCGGCATCCTCGCCGGGATGCTGGATCGCCAGGAACAGGGTGCGGTCGTCCGGCGCGAAGGCCGGGCCGCAGACCTCGGCACCGGTCGGCGCCTGGTAGAAGCAGCGCGGCAGGGCGCGGCCAAAGCCCGCGGTGTCGGCGGCGTAGACGCCGTCGGCGATGCCGGCGGCGTGCGGCGCCCCGTCGGTGACGATCCAGATGCGCCCGCGGCTGTCGAAGGCGATGTTGTCCGGGCAGCTCAGCCAGCCATTGTCGGACGTCGCGCGATGATACCGCGCCCCGGCATCCTGCCCGGGCTTGCCGGCCAGCAGGAAGATCGACCACGCGCCTTCGTCGCTGGCATGGTCGCCGCCGGCCGGCGCGATCTCGAGGATGTGGCCGTGCTCGTTGGCCGGCCGCGGATTGGCGCGATCGACCTGCTCGGGCTTGCGCGCCGCGTTGTTGGTCAGCACGAGGTAGACGCGACCATTCACCGGGTTGGTCTCGATGTCTTCGGGACGATCCATCGGCGTCGCCTGCAGCAGGTCGGCGGCGAGGCGCGTCTTGATCAGCACGTCGGCCTGGCTCGCGAAGCCATTCTCGGCGGTGAGCGGGCCCTGGCCATGGACCAGCGGCAGCCACTGCACCTTGCCGTCGGCCGTGAAGCGGGCCACCGACAGCGTCCCCTCGTCGAGCAGGTCGCGGTTGGCCGCCCGGTCGTCCGGGTTCCACGGCCGCGCCGTCACGAAGCGATAGACATAGTCGAAGCGCTCGTCGTCGCCGCTGTAGAAAACCACCCTGCCATCCATGGCCAGAGCGTGCGTGCAACCTTCGTGCTTGAAGCGGCCGAGCGCCGTGCGCTTCACCGGCGTCGCCTGCGGGTCATAGGGATCGATCTCGACCACCCAGCCGAAGCGGTTGGGCTCGTTCGGCTCGCGGGCGAGATCGAAGCGCTCGACGTGGCGCCACCAGCCATAGGCGCTGGCCCGTCCGACGCCATAGCGCTTGTGCAGGTCAGGCATCGGCAGGCGCGAGGCATCGCCGCCGAAATAGACGTCGAAATTCTCCTCGCAGGTCAGCCAGGTGCCCCACGGCGTGCTGCCGCCGGCGCAGTTGTTCAGCATGCCGAGCACGTGGCGGCCGCTGGGGTCGGCGGCGGTGCGCAGCAGCGCGTGTCCCGCGGCGGGACCGGACAGCGTCATCGGCGTGGTGGCCGCGAGGCGTCGCGCGTAGCGACTGCCGGGCACGACGGACCAGCCCCCGGCCGAGCGCACGATCTCGACGACCGAGCCGCCGACCGCCGCCATCTCGACCTCGACCTGCTCGCGCGTCGTCTTGAGGTTGGCGTCGCGACCGCTGCCGAGGCCGGCGAACATCAGGTTGGAATTGATGTACTCGTGATTGGCGACCAGCAGGAAGCGATCGCCGCTGCGATCGTCGCGCGGCAGCGCATGCAGGCCGAGATAGTCGTTGTTGTAGCCGAACTGGCGTGACTGGGCCTCGGCGGTCAGGCGCGCCGGCACGAAGGGCGGCGCGTCGCCGAGCACCGGATCGCCCCAGCGGATCAGCACCTGGACCCGGTAGCCTTCGGCCACGTGCTGGTCGGCGTCGAGACCGTGGGCGAGCTCCTGGAAGGTCAGCGACGACGGGCCGGCGGCCTCGGCCGGACGCCCGATCGCCATCTGCCCGAGGGTCGCCAGCGCGCCGGCCCCGAGCAGGCCGCGCAAGGTGTCGCGCCGCGCCAGCCGCTGCTCGATGAGGTCGCCGAGCGACGGCGCGCCGTTGGTGCTGTCCATACAAGCCTCCACGAGACGGGAGGCGAGGCGTAGCGCCGGTCGATGTCGGTTGCGTTACGTCCGCCTCACGGCAGGACGCGCTTCATCCAGGCTGCCGTGGCGCGCGCATCCTGGCCGTCGCTGGCCTCCAGCCGGTCGATCACCCGATGGCGATCCTCGAGATCGCGGTTCTGGCTGAGCTTCAGCTTGGTCTCGACCCGCTCGAGCGGCATGCGAAAGACGACGATGCCGCGCGTCTGGGCCTCGGCGTTGCCCGGCGGCAGCCGGTCCATGCTCCAGGCGTCGTCACCGGTGCCTTCGTAATGGCCGGCCAGCTCGGCCAACACTGCCAGCGCGCCGTCCGTGTCCTCGATGATCTGCGGCCGGCCGTAGGCATGCACCGTGACGTAGTTCCAGGTCGGCACCTTGGCGCCCGGCACGTACCAGGTCGGCGAGACGTAGGCGTGCGGTCCCCAGAACAGCGCCAGCGACGGCGCCGGCCGGGCGAACAGCTTCCAGTGCGGATTGGCGCGCGCCAGATGGCCGATCAGCGAGCCGTGCGGCGGGCCGTCGTCGCGCCACAGCAGCGACAGGTGCGTGGTCATGGGCGCACCGGCCTCGTCGGCCGTGGTCAGGAGCGCCCAGGCATGGGCCTGCATGATCTCGCGACCGGCGGCGTCGCTGCCCTCGAAGGCCTTCGGGATGTACATGGCATGCCTTCCGCGGCAATGGGTTGAACGGCGCGGCAATACCATGTCCAATGCCGCCCGCAATCGGGAGGAATTCTCATGGGTGAAGATATCCGTCTTGGGTCGAAGGCCGGCGAGATCGGCGCCTACCTCGCCACGCCGAAGGGCTCGCCCAAGGGCGGCATCGTGGTGATCCAGGAGATCTTCGGGGTCAACCAGCACATCCGGGCGGTCACCGACAAGTTCGCGGCCGACGGCTACATCGCGCTGGCTCCCCGCTTCTTCGACCACCTCCGTCCCGGCATCGAGCTCGGCTACACGCCGGACACGATCGCCGAGGGCATCAAGTACGTGACCGAGCTCGGCGTCGACAAGCCGGTCCAGGACATCGCCGCGGCGATCGACGAGCTGAAGAAGCGCGGCGCCCGCAAGGTCGGCGTCACCGGCTTCTGCTGGGGCGGCACCATGACCTGGCTGTCCGCCACCCGCCTCAAGCCCGACGCCGCGGTCGCCTACTATGGCGGCGGCATCTACGGCACCCGGAACGAGAAGCCGCAGGTGCCGACCATGATGCACTTCGGCGACAAGGACATGCACATCCCGATGGCGCACGTGAACGAGCTGCGCAAGCTGCATCCCGATGTGCAGATCTTCGACTACCCGGCCGACCACGGCTTCCACTGCAACGAGCGCGGCAGCTGGGACGAGGCGGCGTCGCGTCAGGCGATGGCGCGCACCCTGGAGTTCTTCGGCAAGCACGTCGGCTAGGCACGTCGTCGGACAGGCACTGTGGCCAGGAAGCCGGCCCGCAAGGCATTCACGCCGACCGCACGCGGTCCCCTCGACGGGGTCCGCGTCGTCGACCTGTCGCGCCTGGTCGCGGGCAACATTCTCACCCTGCAGCTCGCCGACTTCGGCGCCGAGGTGATCAAGATCGAGCCGCCCGAGGGCGACACCTTGCGCTCGTGGCGGGTCAAGGGCCAGGAGACGGCCTGGAAGGTCTACGGCCGCAACAAGAAGAGCGTCGCGCTGGACCTGCGCTCCGACGGCGGCCGTGCCATCGTGCGCGAGCTGGCGCGCGGCGCCCAGATCCTGGTCGAGAGCTTTCGCCCCGGCGTGCTCGAGGACATGGGACTGGGACCCGACGCGCTGCACGCCGTGAACCCGAAGCTGGTGATCGTGCGCATCTCGGGTTGGGGCCAGGACGGCCGCTATCGCCACAAGCCGGGCTTCGGCACCCTGATCGAGGGGTACAGCGGCTTCGCCTCAATGAACGGCTTCGCCGATCGCGAGCCGGTGCTGCCGCCGATGTATCTCGCCGACGCGATGGCGGCGCTGTACGGCTACGGCGCCGTGATGGTCGCGCTGCGCGAGGTCGAGATCAACGGCGGAAAGGGCCAGACCCTCGACCTGCCGCTGTTCGACCCGCTGTTCTCTGTGCTGGGGCCGCAGGCCGCCAACTACAAGCTGACCGGCGAGGTCAAGGTGCGCACCGGCAGCCGCTCGACCAACGCCGCGCCGCGCAACGTCTACCAGACGAAGGATGGCCACTGGGTCTGCCTGTCGGCCTCGACCCAGGGCATGGCGGAGCGCGTGCTGACCAAGATCGGTCGTCCCGAGCTGGTCAAGGATCCGCGATTCGCGACCAACATCGAGCGGGTGAGGAACGGCGAGGAACTCGACCGTATCATCGGCGGCTTCATCGCCGAGCGCGATCTCGCGGCCAACCTCAAGTTCTTCGACGAGGCCGGCGTGACGATCGGCCCGGTCTACGACATCGCCCAGATCGTCGCGGACGACTACGTGCTCGAGCGCGAGGCGCTGATCGAGACGCCCGACGACGAGATGGACGGGCTCCCCACCCATCCGGTGGTGCCGCGCCTGTCGGGCACGCCGGGCGCCCTGCGCGCGCCGGCGCCGCGGGTCGGGGAGCACAATGCAGCGCTGCTCGAGCCGCTGCTGGGCGCCGACGAGTTTGCCAAGCTCTGCGCGGCGGGCGTGATCTCGCCGGGACGGAATAAGGCGTGAGCCGTCCCCCGCCGCCGCTCTGGCGCTCGATCCTCTACGTTCCGGGCAACGTCCCGAAGTTCATCGACAAGGCGCACGACCGCGACGCCGATTGCGTGCTGGTCGATCTCGAGGACAGCGTGCCGCCGGGCGAGAAGCCGAAGGCGCGCGCCGCCCTGCCCGAGACGATGCACAAGGTGGTGCGCGGCGGCGCCGATGTCGCGGTGCGCCTCAACCGGCCGCTGCGGCTCGCCCTGCCCGACCTCGAGGCCGCGGTGCGCCCCGGGGTCGCCGCGCTGTTCGTCACCAAATGCGAAGGCGTGCAGCATCTCGCCCTGCTCGACGAGACGGTGAGCGAGCTGGAGCGCGAGCGTGGCATCGCCCCGAACAGCATCGGCTTCGTCGCCATGATCGAGCATCCGCGCGCGCTCGCCCAGGCCAACGACATCGCCGAGCGGGCGCCCCGGCTGATCGGCATGATGCTGGGCGGCGAGGACTTCGCCCTGGAGAGCGGCTCGATGCCCGGCGAGGAGACCCTCGAGCTGCCCAAGCGGCTCGTCGCCTTCGCCGCGCAGGCGCACGGCGTGGCGATGTTCGGCATTCTCGGCACCGTCGCCGACTACACCGACGCCGCCGCCTACCGGCTCAGCGCCGAACGGGCGCGCCGTTTCGGCTTCACCGGCGGGACCTGCGTCCATCCCGGGCTGATCGGCGCATTGAACGCCGCGTTCGCCCCGACCGACGCGGAGGTCGCCCAGGCCCGCCGCCTGATCGAGGCCGACGAAAAAGCCGCAGCCGAAGGCCGCGGCTCGTTCGCCGTCGACGGCAAGATGATCGACGTTCCCGTCATCGTGCGCGCCCGCCGCCTGCTGCAGCGGCGCGACGCGATCGACCGCCGGCGCGCGCGATCGGCCAACCGGCCCTAGTCGGCGTCGACCATGCCTTGCGGCGCCGCGGCGTCGCTACCGGCACGATACTTGGTGAAGTCGATCTCGGGCATGAGCAGGCAGGTAACACCGGCGTTGAGGCTTTGCAGCAGCACCTCCTTGCCGTTGCCGAAGCGGACGGCGTCGCGATGCGCATGCCCGGTCACAGCCAGCCGGCCCATCACGACCTCCTCCACCGGCCCGACGCCGAAGCTGCGCTGCGCCGTCTCGCTGATCCCCTCCAACTGCAGCCGCGCGCCCTCGGGCACGCATACCGCGGTCTCGCAGTCGCGACCGGCGACGAAGCCCATCGTGCCGCTGGGGAAGCGGTGAAGGGTGTACTGCTCTTCCGCCTCGGCCGGGCGTGAACGATAAAGTTCGAGTGAGTAATCACACATGACGCCTCCAGGGGTTCGAGGGACGTCATGGTCACGTAGGACGGCGGGTGGGGCCATCAAGCGTCGCGGCGGCGACATTCCGGGGGGCACACGCAACGCGCCCCATTGGTCACAGGGGCGGTACGATTTCAAACCCAGGAATGGCAGCACTTCCTGCGAAGTACTGCCACAGGTCGTTCAGTGCTTGTCGGCCCAGACCGAGCGCTTCACCGCGTACAGCAGGCCGGCGAACACCAGCAAGAAGAGGATGACCCGGACGCCGGTGCGCTTGCGGTCTTCCATCTTCGGCTCGGCCGCCCAGCTCAGGAACTCGACGACGTCGGCGGCTTCCTGCTCGAGGGTGGGCTTGGTGCCGTCAACATAGGTCACGCTGCCTTCGCTGAGCGGCGGCGGCATGCCGATCTTGTGGCCGGGAAAGTACTTGTTGAAGTTGTCGTCCGGCTTGACGTCGAACGCCTTGACCTGCTCCGGCGTCAGCTTGTCCGTCGGCACGTAGCCTGTGAGGAGCCCGTAGACGTAGTTGGGGCCGTCCTCGCGCGCCAGGGTCATGACGCTGAGATCGGGCGGCGCCTTGCCGTTGTTGGCCGCGGCGGCGGCCAGGGCGTTGGGGAACGGCTTCTTGAAGCGGTCCGACAGGCGCGCGGGGCGTTCGATCGGCTGGCCGTCGTCGCCGAGGTCGGGAACCTGGATGTCCTTGATCAGGCCCTTGACCTGGGCCTCGGTCAGGCCGAGGTCCATCAGGTTGCGATAGGCCAGCTGCTCGAGCGAATGGCACGAGGCGCAGACCGTGGCATAGACCTGATAGCCGCGCTGGGCGGCGGCACGGTCGTAGGTGCCGAACGGCCCCTGGAAGTGCCAGTGCCGCTCCGGCAGCTTGTACTGGTTCTCGAAGTTGCCGAGGCTCTCGGCGCCGACCCCGAAGGCGCCGGCAGCCAGGGCGGCGAGCGCGAGCGCGCCCGAGACGATGGTCTTGCGCATTGTCTTAACCCGCCTTCTTGAGCACGGCGTCGGCGATGCTGGGGGGGAGCGGCAGGGGCCGTTCGATCTTGCCCAGGATCGGCAGCAGCACGACGAAATGGAAGAAGTAGTACAAGGTCGCGATCTGCGAGACCGGGACGTACCAGCCCTCCGGCGGATGAGCGCCGCAGATGCCGAGCACGACGACGTCGATCACCAGCAAGAGCACGAACCACTTGTAGATCGGCCGGAAGCTGGCCGAGCGCACGCGCGAGGTGTCGAGCCAGGGCAGCAGGAACAGCACGGCGATGGCGCCGAACATCGCCAGCACGCCGCCGAGCTTGTCGGGGATGGCGCGCAGGATCGCGTAGAACGGCAGGAAGTACCATTCCGGCACGATGTGCTCGGGGGTCACCAGCGGATTGGCCGGGATGTAGTTGGCCGCATCGCCCAGGAAGTTCGGGGCGAAGAACACGAACGCGGCGTAGATGATCATGAACACCGCGACGCCGAAGCCGTCCTTCATCGTGTAGTAGGGGTGGAACGGCACGGTGTCCTGCGGGCCCTTGGGATCGATGCCCAGCGGGTTGTTCGAGCCGTGGATGTGCAGCGCCACGACGTGCAGCGCCACCACGCCGACGATCACGAACGGCAGCAGGTAGTGCAGGGCGAAGAAGCGGTTGAGCGTCGGGTTGTCGACCGCGAAGCCGCCCCACAGCCACTCGACGACCGAGCTGCCGACCACCGGGATGGCCGAGAACAGGTTGGTGATGACGGTGGCGCCCCAGAAGCTCATCTGGCCCCACGGCAGCACGTAACCCATGAAGGCGGTGGCCATCATCAGCAGCAGGATGACGACGCCGAGGATCCACAGCAGCTCGCGCGGCGACTTGTAGGAGCCGTAGTAGATGCCGCGGAAGATGTGGATGTAGACGGCGATGAAGAAGAACGACGCGCCGTTCATGTGCAGGTAGCGGATCAGCCAGCCCTGCGGCACGTCACGCATGATGCGCTCGACCGAGTCGAAGGCCATCGAGACGTGCGGCGTGTAGTTGGTCGCCAGCACCACGCCGGTGGCGATCATGAGCACCAGCATCACCGTGGCGATCGCGCCGAAATTCCAGAAGTAGTTGAAATTCCGGGGCGTCGGGAAGGTGTGATACTCCTTCTCGATATACGAGAAGATCGGCAGCCGGTGATCGATCCAGGCGATCACCTTGTTGTTGAAGACCGGCGGCGTGCCGTGTGTCGAAGCCATGCAGCGCTCCCCAAAGATCCGTTCGGCGCGATCAGCCGACGCGAACCAGCGTGTCGGAGGTGAACAGGTAAGGCGGGATTGCGAGATTCTTCGGCGCCGGCCCCTGCCGGATGCGGCCGGACGTGTCGTAGGCCGAGCCGTGGCACGGGCAGAACCAGCCGTTGAAGGGGCCCTTGGGGTCGCCAGGCTTCTGGCCGAGCGGCACGCAGCCGAGATGGGTGCAGATGCCGATCATGATCAGCCACTCGGGGCGCACCTTCTTGGCGGTGTCGGTCACCCGGGAATTGTCGGTCTGCGGATCGCGCAGCTCGCTCAGGGGCACCGCTTCCGCCACCTTGATCTCTTCCGGGGTGCGATGGCGGATGAACAGCGGCTGGCCGCGCCACTTCACGGTGATCGCCTGGCCGACCTGGATCGGCTGGACGTTCACCTCGACGGTCGACAGCGCCAGCGTGTCCGCGGCGGGATTGAGGTTGTTGATGAACGGCCAGGCGACGGCGGCCGCGCCGACGGCACCGAGCGCTCCGGTCGCGACCATGAGGAAGTCGCGCCGAGTCGGCTCGTCATGGCCGCCAGCCGGGATGCTTGATGAAGCCATCTTGTCTCTCTTCCATCCCCCGAGGTACGGCGGTCTTTAGACCGCAAATGCGCCTTAGTTTTCAAGGCTCTGTTGGTCGCAGGCCTTGCCGGGGGCCTTCTGTGACAGCGTGCCGCACGGCGTTTCCGCGGCGCGGACGACAAAAGCACACCCCATGCGCCTCGCGCTTTATCAACCCGACATTCCGCAGAATCTCGGCGCCGCCATCCGCCTGGCGGCCTGCCTGGGCGTGGCGCTCGACATCATCGAGCCCTGCGGCTTTCCGCTCGACGACCGCCGCATCCGCCGGGTGTCGATGGACTATTGGGAGCGGGCCCGGGTCGTCCGGCACGCCTCCTGGGAGTCGTTCCGGCGCGACCGCGAGGCCGGGCGCCTGCTGCTCTTCACCACCGCCGGCACGCGGCGCTTCCCCGAGGTCGCCTTCCAGCCGGGCGACACCCTGCTGTTCGGGCGCGAGAGCGCCGGCGCGCCGCCCGAGGTCCAGGCCGCGGCCGACCTGGCGGTGCGCGTGCCGATGGCGGCCGGCCTGCGCTCTCTCAACGTTGCACAGACCGCGGCGCTGGTCTTGGGCGAGGCTCTGCGCCAGACTGCCGGCTTCGATGCGCTCTCCGACTAAGACCCCCTCGCCCCTCCCCGACGCCGATACCCTGGCGCAACGCAAGCAGGCCGCCCGGACCTGGTTCGAGACCTTGCGCGACCGCATCTGCGCCGCTTTCGAGAAGATCGAGGACGAGCTGGCCGGCACCCATCGCGAGCTGCCGCCCGGCCGCTTCGTGCGCAAGAGCTGGGAGCGCGAGCGCGGCCCGGGCGGCGAGGACCGCGGCGGCGGCGCCATGGCCGTGATGCACGGCAGGGTGTTCGAGAAGGTCGGCGTCAACGTCTCGACCGTGTTCGGCGAGTTCAGCCCGGAGTTCCGCAAGCAGATCCCCGGCGCCGAGGAAGATCCGAGCTTCTTCGCCACCGGCATCTCGCTGGTCGCCCACATGCGCTCGCCGCGGGTGCCGGCGACCCACATGAACACGCGGCACATCGTGACCACGCGCGCCTGGTTCGGCGGCGGCGCCGACCTCACGCCCATGGTGCCCGTCGAGCAGGACACGCAGGCTTTCCACGCGGCCTTGCAGAAGGCCTGCGACGGCCACGATCCGGGCTACTACCCGCGCTTCAAGAAGTGGTGCGACGAGTACTTCTACCTGCCGCATCGCGGCGAGCCGCGCGGCGTCGGCGGCATCTTCTACGACGATCTCGACAGCGGCGGCTTCGAGCGCGACTTCGCCTTCACGCGCGACGTCGGCCAGGCCTTCCTCGATGTCTACCCGCGGCTGGTGCGGGCGCACATGAACGAGCCGTGGACGGAAGCGGAGCGCGAGCACCAGCTGGTGCGGCGCGGTCGCTACGTCGAGTTCAACCTGCTGCACGACCGCGGCACCAAGTTCGGCCTGATGACCGGCGGCAACGTCGAGGCGATCCTGATGTCGCTGCCGCCCGAGGTGCGCTGGCCCTGACCCGACCGCGGGTCAGCGGCGCGACAGCAGCGCGCCGGCGGCCAGGGGCGCCACGGCGATGAAGGCCACGAGCAGCGGATAGGGCGCCCCCCATCCGATCGAGAATCGATCGAGGAACGTCGCGATCTCGGCGCCATAGAGCATCCGGAGATAGAGGTAGCCGACGACCACGGTCGAAGTCGGCCACAGCAGCGCGGCGAGCAGAGCCGCCTCGCGCCAGCGCGGCCCGGCGGTGCGCCGCGCATGGATGATCGCCAGCATGGCGGCGTAGGGCAGCGGCACCAGCGTCTTGTACCACTCCACCGTCAGCACCGGCAGCACCGGCGCCAGCCAGTGGTCGGCGACGAGGTCGTTCAGCACCACGAACAGGCCGAGCGCCAGCCACAGCAGCAGGGTGAGGCCGGGGCGGCTCACGCCGTGCCGTCCCGCGACCGCCGCTCCAGCTCGGCCAGACATTCCGTGCGATCGGCCCGAAAGTCGCCGTCGATCCACCAGGCCTCGACCGAGTCGAGCAGCCGCTGCACCGCCGGCCCGGGCTTCAGGCCGAGCTTGAGCACGTCGGCGCCGCGCACCGGCAGCTCGGGCGGCGGCCAGCGGCGCGCCAGGTCGAGCGACGCCCGCCAGTCGCCGGCCGTCTCGCCGAGCAGCAGCACGCGGTCGACGAACAGGGTCGGGCCGAGCCGGTAGAGCGCCGCGCGCGGATGCCGCGCCTCCTCGGCGGGCGGCTCGAGCAGGACCTGCAGGCGCACGGTCTCCTGGGTCGACAGTTTCAGCCGCTTGCCGACGACCCGGGCATCGGCGCCGGGTCCCAGCACCGCCGCCAGGCGCCGGATGGGCTCGGGCGCCGGCTCGCGCCCGACCAGCGCCCGCAGCGCCGCCGTGCCGGAAAATTCCGGGAGCCAATGGTCGAGCGCGCCGGCCTCGACCATGGCGTCCAGGGCGTCGGCCGGCGCCGGCGCCTCGAGCAGTCGCAGCAGTTCCTTGCGCACCCGTTCGGCCGACAGGCCGCGCAGGCTGGCGGCGTTGCGCCGGCAGGCCTGGAAGCCGGCACCGTCGAGCGGCGGCCGACCGAACCAGGCATGGAACCGAAAGAAGCGCAGGACGCGCAGGCGGTCCTCGGCGATGCGCTGCTCGGGGTCGCCGATGAAGCGCACGCGGCCGGCCTGCAGGTCGGCCTGGCCGCCGAAATAGTCGTGCAGGGTGCCGTCCGGCTCGACGTACAGGGCGTTGAAGGTGAAGTCGCGCCGCTCGGCGTCGGTGCGCCAGTCGTCAGTGAAGGCGACGACGGCACGCCTTCCGTCGGTCTCGACGTCGCGGCGCAGGGTCGTGAGCTCGAACGGCCGGCCCTCGACGACGGCGGTCACCGTGCCGTGGGCGATGCCGGTCGGCACGACCTTGAGGCCGGCCGCCTCCAGGGCGGCGGTCACGATCTGCGGCGGCTTGTCGACGGCGATGTCGATGTCGTCGATGACGCGGCCGCTCAACCAGTTGCGTACGCAGCCGCCGACGAAGCGGGCCGCAATTCCGGCCGCCGCCAGGGCGCGCAGGAGGCGGTCGACCTCGGGATCGTCGATCCAGGGAAGCTGGGCGTGTGACATGGGCTCGATGGAGTGCGCCATTTGCACGGCGGGACGCCGCGCGCAACGGGGCAGCGCCGACCGCGACTTGATCCAGATCATGGGAGCCACCACCCGCCGTCGCTAGTCTGCGTTTGGTCGCGCAGGGACCGACGGGAAGCACTCCTCCCTCCGGTCGCGCGTTTCCTCCCTAGACTCACCGTCCTGTGGACCCCCAAGCCCACAGGACGGTTTCCTTTCGCGCCGCGGCACGAGCCTTGACGCCTCCCCGGCGCTGGGCAAGAACCGGCCCATGACGAATGCAAAATCGGCCGCGCGCCGCGACAACAAGGCCAAGCGGCTGGCGCGCGTCGCCCGTCTCGTGCGCGGCAAGTTCGTCGCACCCGACAAGGTGGTGCAGGTCCTCAAGGGCATCCTGGAGCCGGGCGACCGGCTGTGCCTGGAAGGCGACAACCAGAAGCAGGCCGATTTCCTGGCCGCCCAGCTCGCGACCCTGGGACCTCGCGACGTGCGCGACCTGCACCTGGTGATGTCGTGCATCACCCTGCCGTCGCACATCGAGCTGTTCCGCAAGGGCCTCGTTCGCCAGGTCGACTTCTGTTACGCCGGCCCGCAGGGCACCGCGGTCGCCGACCTCGTCAAGGCGCGCAAATTCCCGGTCGGCGCAATCCACACCTACAACGAGCTCTACGCCCGCTACTATATCGACCTGACGCCGCGCGTCGCCCTGATCGCCGCCGCCCAGGCCGATCGCAAGGGCAACCTGTTCCTGGCCGCCAACACCGAGGAGACGCCGGCGATCGTCGAGCCGACCGCCTTCTCCGACGGAATCGTGTTCGCCCAGGTCAACGAGATCGTCGACCGGCTGCCGCGTATCGACATCCCGGCCGACCAGGTCGATCTCGTCGTCCAGGCGCCCTACCCGATGCATCTGCAGGCGCTGTTCACGCGCGATCCGGCCGCCATCACCGACGTCCAGGTGCTGATGGCCATGGTGGCGCTGCGCGGCATCTACGAGAAGTACGAGGTGCAGTCGCTGAACCACGGCGTCGGCTTCAACACCGCGGCGATCGAGCTGCTGCTGCCGACCTACGGCGAGCGGCTCGGCCTCAAGGGCAAGATCTGCAAGTACTGGATGGTCAACCCGCTGCCGACCATGATCCCGGCCATCGAATCGGGCTGGGTCGAGAGCGTCTTCGCGGTCGGCGGCGAGGTCGGCATGGAGCGCTACACGGCGGCCCATTCCGACGTCTTCTTCACCGGTCGCGACGGCAGCTTCCATTCCAACCGCGCCATGGGCCAGCTGGCCGGCCACTACGCCATCGACATGTTCATCGGCGCGTCGCTGCAGATCGACATCAACGGCAACTCCTCGACCGTCTCGAAGAACCGCATCACCGGCTTCGGCGGCGCCCCCAACATGGGCTGCCAACCGACCGGCCGGCGCCATCCGACGACCGCCTGGCTGAAGGCCGGCGCCGAGGCCGCGCCCGGCCCCGGCTCACCGCCCGGCCGCAAGCTGGTGGTGCAGATGGTCGAGACCTTCCAGGCCGGCAGGGTGCCGACCTTCGTCGAGCAGCTCGACGCCCAGGACCCGGCGATCCGCAAGGCGCTGCACGGCGTCGCCCCGGTCATGATCTACGGCGACGACGTCACCCACGTCGTCACCGAGGAAGGCATCGCCAACCTGGCCGCCTGCCGATCGATCGCCGAGCGCCAGGCGGCGATCCGCGCCGTCGCCGGCTACACGCCGGTCGGCCTGAAGCGCAAGAAGAGCGAGACCGAGGCGCTGCGCCGGCGCGGCATCGTGCAGCTGCCCGAGGATGTCGGCGTGTCGCCGCGCGAGGCCAGCCGCAGCCTGCTGGCGGCCCAGGACATCAAGGGCCTGGTGCGCTGGTCCAACGGTCTCTACGACCCGCCCCCGCAATTCGTCGACTGGTAGGACGCTGCCGATGGAAAAATTCGCAAAGGCCTTCCCGTCGAAGCCGCTCCGGGCGAAGACGACCAAGTCGTGGGCGCTGGCCGGCGTCGTCGGCTCGGGCAACCTCGAGGTGCTGCTCGAGCGCGGCAAGTCGTCGGACCGCATGGACTGCCGGGTCGAGACCTCGATCCCGGGCTACAAGGACTCGTGGCTGGCCGCCCTCGAGGACTTCGCGCACAACTACCCGGCCGGCGGCACGCGCATCACCATTCACGACCAGGGGGCGCCGCCGGTGCTGGTCAACCTGCGCCTGCGCCAGGCCTACGACCACCTGATCAAGGGCGACCGATGAGCGCCCCGCTTTTTCACGAGCAGAACGCCCGCCAGCGCATCGCCGCGCTGGTCGATCCCGGCTCGTTCGAGGAGCTGCTGCCGCCGACCGAGCGGCTGACCAGCCCCTATCTCGCCAAGCTCGACATCCCGGTGTCGTTCGACGACGGGCTGGTGATCGGCCGCGCCAAGATCGGCGGCCGCAAGCTGTATCTCGGCGCCCAGGTCGGCCAGTTCGTCGGCGGCGCCGTCGGCGAGATCCACGGCGCCAAGCTGACCGGCCTGTTCAAGGCGGCGGCGCGCGATCGCCTGCCCTGCGTGATCGTCATCGAAAGCGGCGGCGTGCGCCTGCACGAGGGCTCGTCGGGCGAGATCGCGATCGCCGAGACGATGCGGGCGATCTTCGAGGCCCGGGCGCGCAAGGTGCCGACCATCGCGGTCATCGCCTCCGACATCGGCGCCTATGGCGGCATGGGCATCCTGTCGACCTGCTGCGACTTCCGGATCATGACCGAGCACGGTCGCCTGGGCATCTCCGGCCCGATCGTGATCGAGAAGTGGATGGGCAAGAAGGCCTACGATTCGTCGAACCGGGCGCTGGTGTGGAAGACCAGCGGCGGCAAGACCAAGTACCTGCTGGGCGACGCCGACGCGCTGGTGCATGACGAGGCGCCGGCGGTGCGCGAGGCGATCGCCGCGCTGCTGCGCAAGACCAGCGCGCTCGACCTCGCCGCCGTCAAGGCGCGCCACAAGGCGCTGCAGCAGCGCCTCGACCGGTTCGGCAAGACCGAGGATCCAGACGCGGTGTGGCAAGGCATGGGCGTGCGCGACGTCACAGCGGCCTCGCTGGCCTCGGGCCCCGAGTTCGCCGCCCTCGCCAAGCGGGGCAAGTGAGATGGCCATGAAGAAGAAGACCGCCAAGGCTTCGCCGCGCGCCCTGCTCGCCAGCCTGTTCGGCGCCTCCGCGCGGTCGCTCAAGATCGCCGACGACCTGGTGACCGGCTATGCCACGGTCGGCGCCACCAAGGTCTGCGTGCTCGGCACGTGCAACGGCACCTACGTCGACAATGCCGCCGCGCTCACCCTGGCGGCGCACGTCATCGACTGCCTCGAGCATCATCCCGGCCTGCCGATCGTCATGCTGGTCGACAGCGCCGGCCAGGAGCCCAACCGGGTCGCCGAGATGCTGGGACTCGCCAGCTGCTTCGGCCATCTGCTGAGCTGCCTCGAGCTGGCGCGGCGCCAGGGCCACAAGCTCGTCACCCTGGCGACCGGCCAGGCGATCGGCGGCGCCTTCCTGTGCTACGGCATGTTCGCCGACCGCATCTACGCGCTGGAGACCGCGAGCGTCGGCCTGATGCCGGTCGAGGCGATGTCGGCGGTGACCAAGATCCCGGTACCGGTGCTGCGCAAGCTGTCCAAGAGCATGCCGTCGCTCGAGTTCGGCGCCAAGCCGTTCGCCCAGTTGGGCGGTGTCGAGGCAGTGTGGCCGGCCGATGCCCAGCTCGCCACGCGCCTGGAGGCGGCCATCGCGGCGGCGACGCCGGACGACAACCGCGCCGCGCTGGGCAAGAAGCGCGGCGGCCGCAAGCTGGCGCTGGCGGTGCGCGACAGGGTGCTCGCCAGCAGCGCCGGATGAGCCGCTGGCGACGTCATCATCTGCTGTGGCCGAGCGAGGCGCCGCAGGCCGACCGGCCGGATGACCAGGCGCGGGCCAGTGCCTGGCAGGCGCAGGGCCGGCCGTTCGTGATCACCCGCCGGCGCGACGACAGCGACGCCCTCGGGCTGGGCTTCTGCACCACCGACCCGCGCCATCCCGAGCTCCGGCCGCGACGGGTGGCGGCGCGCCTCGCGGCGGACCGCGTGGTCCGCACCGCCCCACCGCCGACGCTGGCCGAGGTCGCCGTCTGTCCGGCGGCCCGACGGCATGCCGAGGCCTTCGGGCGTCTCGATGAGGCGGCGCGCGACGCCGGGCTGACCTTGCGGGTCTACGGCAGCTGGATGTGGCAGGCCCTGACGTCGGAACCGCACGTGCACGACGCATCGGATCTCGACCTGCTGGTTGAGGTCGTCGACGGCGCGGCGGCGATCGCGGCAGCCGACCTCCTGGCCGCGCAGGAGACAGATCTGGGCCTGCGCATCGACGGCGAGCTGAGCTTCGCGGGCCGCGGCGAGGTCAATTGGCGCGAGTTCCGCCAAGCCACGGCCGAGGTCCTCTTGAAGTCCGTCGACGGCCTGCGACTCGTGGCGCGGGCCGAGCTCGCGACATGAGAGCCGGCGCCGCCTCCGACACCTGCTGCGCACCGATGGAAGTCGGCGATGCCGATCGGCTGCTCGCCGATCGCGCCGTCGCGGCGTTGCGCGACGAGCTCGCCGCCTGGCCCAAGCCGGGCCTGGTCAGCCCGGTCGATCGCGGGTCCCATCGCGACATGGATTTCGCGCTGATGCAGCGCTCGGCCGAGGCGCTGCGCGCGCCGTTCGCCGCCCTCGCCGCCGCCGGTCGCGCCGGCGCCAGTTTCGAGGGCGGGCTGCTGCCGCTCGGCATCGCCGCCGAGCGCCGGATGCTGCAGGCGACCGGCGGGGTCAACACCCATCGCGGCGCCATCTTCGCCCTCGGCCTGACCGTCGCCGGCCTGGCCCGCGCCGAGACCGTGCACGGCCGCGTCACCCCCGCGATCCTGCGCACGACCCTGCAAGCCGGCTGGGGCGCCGCCCTTCGCACTCACGCCGCGCGCGGCCAGGCGGCGCTGACCCACGGCGCGCGGGTGCGGCGGGAAACCGGCCGCGGCGGGGCGCGCGACGAGGCGGCGCTGGGCTTTCCCAGCGTCTTCGACGTCGGCCTGCCGGCCCATCGGGCAGCCCTGCAGGCCGGCCTCGACGCCAATGCCGCGCGCATCCAGACGCTGTTCGCCTTGATGGCCGCGGTCGACGACACGACGGTGCTGCATCGCGGCGGCCTCGAGGGCGCCGCCTTCGTCCGCCGCGCCGCCGCGCGCTTCCTCGCCGAAGGCGGCTGTCACCAGCCGGGCTGGGAAGGCCGCGGCGTCGCCCTGCACGAGGCTTTTGTCGCCCGCAACCTGTCGGCCGGCGGCTGCGCCGACCTGCTGGCCACGACCCTGCTGGTGGCGGGCAGCACTCAGGAGGCGAACAGCCCGCCGTAGCCCTGGTTCTGGGTGAAGAACATCACGATGAAGCCGGCGATCGCGCACACCAGGCCGACGATCGCCAGCCAGGTCAGCGGCAGGTCCTGCCAGGCCGGCAGGGTGCCGGCGACCTTGCGCTCCTGCTTGATGCGGACCGCCCAGGCCCACAGGAAGAAGGCGGCCGTCGGCGCCAGCACCATCACCAGGACGAGAGCGACGATCCGCAGCATCTCAGGCGCCCGCCGGCGCGGTCAGCACGAAATGCAGGTTCTTCAGCATGCCGGCCGTTGCCCCCCAGATGTAGCGGTCGCCGTACGGCATGGCGTAGTAGCGCCGCTCGCGGCCCTGGTAGACGCGGCTGTCGAGGCGGTGGTTGCGCTCGTCGAGAAAGTGGGCGAGCGGCACCTCGAAGACGTCGGCGACCTCGCGCGGATCCGCACGGGTCGTGAATCCCGGGCGCACCACGCCGACCACGGGCGTGATCTCGTAGCCGGTGCCGGTGCGATAGCGGTCGACCGGCCCGATCACGTCGACATAGCCGCGGTCGAGCCCGACCTCCTCCTCGGTCTCGCGCAGGGCCGTGGCGATGGCGTCGGCATCCTCGGCCTGCACCCGGCCGCCGGGAAAGGCGATCTGGCCGGCATGGCTCGGCATGTCCTCGGTGCGCTGGGTCAGCAGCACGGTGAGCCCGGCCTCGCGCCGCACCAGCGGCACCAGCACGGCGGCCGGCCGCCAGCTCGCCGGCACCGACACCATCCCGTTCAGCGAGAAGTCGCTGCCGAGAGGGGGATTCGGCACGGGCAATCCGGATGCCAAACGCACGCTGCGTTCGCGGACCCGCCGCACAATTTCGTCAACCGTCATGCCCTTGTTCCGGCCTCAATTCTGGGCTTCCCTCAATCCTCGACCCATCCGTTCACAGGAGCGCCCCGGTGGCCCCCGACACATCCACTGCGACCGATGCCGACGCCGCTGCCGCCCTCGCCGACATCGAGCGCTTGGGGGGTCAGCTGCGAGCCGCCCGCGCCGCCATCGGCCGAGTCATTTATGGACAGCAGGACGTCATCGATCAAACCCTGGTTGCGCTCCTGTCGGGCGGTCACGTGCTGCTGATCGGCGTCCCGGGCCTCGCCAAGACCAAGCTGGTCGAGACCCTGGGCATCGTGCTCGGCCTCGACGCCAAGCGCATCCAGTTCACGCCCGACCTGATGCCGGCCGACATCCTGGGCTCCGAGGTGCTGGAGGAAGGCGACACCGGACGCCGTTCCTTCCGCTTCATCGAAGGCCCGGTGTTCGCCCAGCTGCTGATGGCCGACGAAATCAACCGCGCCAGCCCGCGCACCCAGTCGGCGCTGTTGCAGAGCATGCAGGAGAAGCACGTCACGGTCGCCGGCAAGCGCTACGACCTGCCGCTGCCGTTCCACGTCCTGGCGACCCAGAACCCGCTGGAGCAGGAAGGCACCTATCCGCTGCCCGAGGCGCAGCTCGACCGCTTCCTGCTGCAGATCGACGTCGGCTATCCCGACGAGGCGGCGGAGCGCCAGATCATGATCGGCACCACCGGCGCGGCACCGCCGATCGCCGTCCAGGCGCTGACCCCGGCCGACCTGATGGCCGCCCAGGCCCTGGTCCGGCGCCTGCCGATCGGCGAGAGCGTGGTCGACGCCATCCTCAAGCTGGTGCGGGCCGGGCGTCCCGAGACCAGCGATCTCGAGGTCGTGCGCCAGCGCGTCGCCTGGGGCCCCGGCCCGCGCGCCAGCCAGGCCTTCATGCTGGCGGCGCGTGCCCGCGCCATCATCCAGGGCCGTCTCGCGCCGTCGATCGACGACGTCGTGGCGCTGGCCGGCCCGATCCTGCGCCATCGCATGGCGGTCAACTTCTCGGCCCGCGCCGAGGGCGTGACCGTCGAGGCGGTGATCGCCCAGATGTGCGCCCGGCTGGGATAGGCTGCCGCGTCGCGCATGAGTACCTCTCCCGCCACCGTCCTCCACCGTTCGCTCGAGCTCGCCGGCACCCTGCCGGCGCTGATGGTCGCGGCCGACCGCGTCGCCGCGACGGTGATCCAGGGCGTGCACGGCCGCCGGCGGGTCGGCCAGGGCGACGCCTTCTGGCAGTACCGGCCGTATCGCGACGGCGACAGCGCCAGCCAGATCGACTGGCGCCAGAGCGCCCGCAGCCGCCATCTGTTCGTGCGCGAGACCGAGTGGGAAGCCGCCGCCAGCGTCTGGCTGTGGCGCGACGCCTCGCCGTCCATGCAGTACGCCTCGCTGCGCACTCTCGACACCAAGGCGATGCGCGCCGAGCTGATCACCTTGGCGCTGTCGAGCCTGCTGGCCGATGCCGGCGAGCGGGTCACCGTGCTCGGCTCAGGACTGCGGCCGAGCTCGGGCCGCATCGCCGTGCGCCGCATCGCCGAGACGCTGTTCGACGAGACGCGCGATCCGACGCGGACCCTGGCCAGCCTGCCGCCCCTGCTGCCGCTGCCGGCGCATGGCACGGTCGTGCTGGTGTCCGACTGGCTCGATCCGCTCGATCGAATCGAGCAGGTCATCCGCCACTATGCCGGCGGCGGGCTGCGCGGCCATCTCGTGCAGGTGCTCGACCCGGCCGAGGAGGACCTGCCGTTCGACGGCCACGTGAAGTTCGAGGGCCTCGAGGCGGAGGGCCAGCACACGATCCGCCGGGTCGAGGCGGTGCGTGCCGCCTACGGCGCCCGGCTGGCCGCTCAGAAGGAAGGCCTGCAGCGCCTGACGCGGTCGACCGACTGGACGGTCCATCTGCATCGCACCGACCGGCCGCCGCAGACCGTCCTGCTGTCGCTCTACATGGCCATGGCCGACCTGCGTCGGCTGACCGCGGCGTGAGCCGGATGGTGATCCTCTCATGCTGAGCCTCGGCGCCTTCGCCTTCGCCGCGCCGGGCATGCTCGCCCTGCTTTTGGCCCTGCCGCTGATCTACTGGCTGCTGCGCATGATCCCGCCGCTGCCGCGGCTGGTGCGCTTCCCGGCGATCCGCCTGCTGATCGGCCTCGAGCCGACCGAGCAGACGCCGATGAAGATGCCGTGGTGGCTGCTGCTGCTGCGCCTGCTGCTGGCCACGGCGCTGATCCTCGCGGTGGCGCACCCGCTGCTCAATCCGCAGGCCGAGCTGCCCGGCAAGGGCCCGCTGCTGCTGGTGATCGACGACGGCTGGTCGTCGGCGCCGGGCTGGACGACGCGCATGGCGCACGCCGAGCGGCTGATCCAGCGCGCCGAGCGGGCCCAGCGCCCGGTCGTGCTGACGGGCACGGCGCCGCTGCCGATCGACGCCGCCGCGACGCGCCGCGGCGCGATGCGTCCCGACGAGGCGCGCACGCTCTTGCGGGCGATGCGGCCCAAGCCCTGGCCGACCGATCGCGCCGCCGCGGCGACGGCGATCGACGGGCTCCAGGTCGACTCCGGCGCCACCGTGGTGTGGCTGAGCGACGGGCTGGACGACGACGGCGCCGCCAAGCTGACCGAGCGGCTGCGCCGCTTCGACGGGCTCGAGGTCGTGCTGCCCGACCAGGCGACGACGCCGCTGCTGCTGCTGCCGCCGGCCGCCGAGGGCCGCGACCTCAAGGTCGCCGCGCTGCGCCCGGTGGCCGACGGGCCGCGCAAGGTGGCCGTCCAGGCGAGCGACGAGCAGGGCCGCACGGTGGCCCGGCTCGACATCGACTTCGGCGCCGCCGCGACCCGCGGCGAAGGCACGTTGCAGGCGCCGATCGAGCTGCGCAACCGCATGGCCCGGCTCGACATCGAGACCCAGGGCGGCGCCGGCTCGGCGGTGCTGCTCGACGAGCGCAACCGCCGCCGGCCGGTGTCGATCCTCGGCGAGCGCCCGACCGCCAGCGGCCAGCCGCTGCTGCAGGAGGTCTACTTCCTCGAGCGGGCGCTCGATCCCTATGTCAGCCTGTCGGTCGGCGACCGCGAGACGGTGCTCAACCGCAACACCGCCGTGCTGCTGATCCCCGACGGCGCCGCGCCCTCGCCGGCCGATCGCGAGGAGATCGCCAAGTGGATCGAGCGCGGCGGCATCGCCGTGCGCTTCGCCGGACCCAATCTCGCGACCGGCAGCGACAACCTGGTGCCGACCCGCCTGCGCCTGGGCGACCGGGCGCTGGGCGGCGTCATGAGCTGGGGGCAGCCGGCGACCTTGGCCGAGTTCCCGGCCAACAGCCCGTTCCTCGGCATCGCCATCCCCAAGGACGTGCGGATCTCGCAGCAGGTCCTGGCCGAGCCGACGCCCGACCTCGCCGACAAGACCTGGGCCCGCCTGACCGACGGCACGCCGCTGGTCACCGCGGAGAAGCGCGGCCAAGGCTATCTCGTGCTGATCCACACCACGGCCAATACCGGCTGGAGCAACCTCGCGCTGTCGGGACTGTTCGTCGACATGTTGCAACGACTCGTCACCCTGTCCCGCGGCATCGCCGGCGACGGCGTCAACAAGGCGCTGAAGCCGTGGCGCACGCTCGACGGCTTCGGCAAGCTCGGCGCGCCGCCGGCCGGCGCCCAGATGCTGCCGGCCGACGCGCTGGAGACCTTCAAGCCGCGGCCGACCACGCCGCCCGGCCTGTACGGCGACGAGCACGCCCAGGTCGCCTTCAACATCGGCGGCCACGTGCCGGCGCCCAAGCCGCTCGCCCTGCCGTCCGGCGTGGCGACCGACCGGCTGAGCGAGGGCGGCGAGACCGACCTGTCGCGCTGGTTCCTGCTCGCCGCCCTGCTGCTGCTGCTCGCCGACCTGTTCATCTCGCTGTGGCTGCGCGGCCTGCTCGGCCGCCTGGCCGGCCTGATGCGCGGTCCCGGTCGCGCCGCGACGGCCGGCCTGCTGCTGCTCGCCGCGCTGCTCCTGCCGCCGCCCGACAGCCTGGCGGCCGACCAGCAGGTCAAGCCCGGGCCGCCGCCGCTCACCGAGGAGCAGGCGCTGAAGGGCGCGCTCGACATCCGGCTCGCCTACATCGTGACCGGCGACAAGGAGGTCGACGATCTCAGCAAGGCCGGCCTCGAGGGGTTGAGCGAGATCCTGCGCAACCGCACCTCGGTCGAGCCGGCCGACCCGATCGGGCTCGACCTCGAGAAGGATGAGCCGCGACTCTACCCGCTGATCTACTGGCCGATCACGTCGAGCCAGCCGGCGCTGTCGCCGCGCGCCTCGGCGGCGCTCGACCGCTACCTGCGCACCGGCGGCATCATCTTCCTCGACACGCGCGACCAGCAGATGAGCTTCGACCGGCCGGCCGGCGGCAACCCCGACCTCAAGCGGCTGCTCGGCGGCATCGAGGCGCCGCCGCTGGTCGCCATGCCGCCCGACCACGTGCTGACCAAGGCGTTCTACCTGCTGTCCGACATGCCGGGCCGCTGGCAGGGCGGCAAGCTGTGGATCGAGGCCGGCGGCGGCCGGGTCAATGACGGCGTCACCACCCTGATCATCGGCTCCAACGACTATGCCGGCGCCTGGGCGGTCGATCCGCGCGGCCGCGGCCTGCTGCCGGTCACGCCGGGCGGCGAGACGCAGCGCGAGATGGCCTACCGGGTCGGCGTCAACCTCGTGATGCATGCCCTGACCGGCAACTACAAGGACGACCAGGTGCACATCCAGGACATCATGCAGAGGCTGCGGCGATGAACGCCAGTTCCGCGGTCTCGCTGGCCTTCGACCCGCTGCTGCCATGGTGGGCCCTGGCGGCCCTCGGCGCGGTCGGCGTCGCGCTGGTCGTGCTCGGCCTGCTGGCGCGGGCCCGCGGCACCTGGCTGCGGCTCGGCGCCCTGGTCGTCGTGCTGGCGGCGCTGGCCAACCCGGCGCTGGTCGAGGAGAAGCGCAAGCCGATCGCCGACGTCGCGCTGGTCGTCACCGACGATTCCGATTCGATGGCGATCGGCGAGCGGCGACCGCAGGTCCAGGCGGCCAAGGAAGCGCTCAAGAAGCGGCTGGCGCAGCAGGAAGGGCTCGAGGTGCGCGAGGCCACCCTGCCGCCGGCCCATCTGCAGCTCGGCAGCGAGCGGCCCGGCGGCACGCGGCTGATCGAGACCATGCGCTCGGCGCTGGTCGACGTGCCGCCTGAACGGCTGGCCGGCGTCGTGCTCTTGAGCGACGGCCAGGTGCACGACGTGCCGGCGATCGCCAACGGCAGCGGCCTGCCGCCCGAGCTGGGCGGCGCGCCGGTGCACGCCATGATCGCCGGCAAGAAGGGCGAGAAGGACCGCCTGATCGTGCTTGAGCAGTCGCCGCGCTTCGGCGTGGTCGGCCGCGAGGTCACGGCCAAGTTCCGGATCGAGGATCCGGCCGGCGGCACCGCGCCGGTCACCCTGTCGGTCGGCGGCGAGGTGGTACGCCGCATGGACGTGCCGGTCGGCAAGTCGGTCGAGCTGCCGATCACCGTCGGCAATCCCGGCGCCAACGTCGTCGAGCTCGATGTCGCTCCGGGCCCGGCCGAGCTGACGCTCGACAACAACCGCGCCCTGTTCACCATCAACGGCGTGCGCGACCGGCTGCGCGTGCTGCTGGTCTCGGGCGAGCCCTACCAGGGCGAGCGGGCGTGGCGGAACCTGCTGAAGAGCGACCCGGCGGTCGACCTGGTGCACTTCACCATCCTGCGCACGCCGCAGAAGGACGACTTCACGCCGGTCCGCGAGCTCAGCCTGATCGTCTTCCCGATGCGCGAGCTGTTCGAGCAGAAGCTCAAGGAATTCGACCTCATCATCTTCGACCGCTACGAATCAGGCAGCCTGATCACGCGCGACTACTTCCGCAACATCGCCGAGTACGTGAAGGCGGGCGGCGCGCTGCTGGTCTCGGTCGGGCCGGTGTTCGCGACCCAGCGCTCGCTGTACCGCACGCCGCTCGGCGCCGTGCTGCCGGCGGCGCCGCTCGGCGACGTGCTGGAGACCGGCTTCAAGCCGCGGGTCAGCGAGGTCGGCCAGCGCCATCCGGTGACCGCCAACCTGCCGCAGGCCGGCGATCCCGGGAAGGAACCCGAGTGGGGCCGCTGGTTCCGGCTGGTGACCTCGCGCACCGAGCACGGCAACGCCGTCCTGTCGGGCGCCGACGACAAGCCGCTGGTCATCCTCGACCGGGTCGGCCAGGGCAGGGTGGCGCAGCTGATGTCCGATCAGCTGTGGCTGTGGAACCGCGGCATCGACGGTGGCGGGCCGCAGCCCGAGCTGGTCCGTCGCATCGCCCATTGGCTGATGAAGGAGCCCGACCTCGAGGAGGAGGCGCTGCGCGCCACTGCGGTCGGCGGCCGCATCGAGGTGACGCGGCGCACTCTTGCCACCAGCTTCCCGACCGTGACCATGACGGCGCCGGACGGCAGCACGCGGCAGGTCGAGCTGCGCCAGACCAGCCCGGGCCTCGGTCTCGGCGTGGTCGAGGTCGACAAGCCGGGCCTCTACCGTTTCGACGACGGCAGCCTGCGCACCGTGGCGGCGGTCGGCAATCCCGACCCGCTGGAATTCTCCGACGTGCGCGCCACCGACCAGAAGCTCAAGCCCCTGGTCGAGGCCTCGGGCGGCAGCATCGTCTGGATCGCCGACAACGGCGATCCCGAGGTGCGCGCCGTGCGGCCGGGCCGGGCCGCCGGCGGCTCCGACTGGATCGGCCTGCGGCGCAACGAGGGCTACACGGTGGCCGGCATCAACCAGCTGCCGCTGCTGCCCGGCATCCTCGTGGCCCTCGCCTTCCTGCTGGCGCTGGGCAGCGCCTGGTGGCGCGAGGGACGTTAGGGCCGCTCCGCCCCCTCCGGCCCTTCGGGCCACCTCGCCACGCCAAGCGTGGGGAGGTCGTCAAGCCTCGTGACTATCAGCGGACCGCGCGCCTCCAGGCGCGCCTCATGAGCGCGCCTGGAGGCGCGCGGTCCCCTGAGCTTCAGACCTTCGTGGGCGTCGCCGTCTTCGCCTCGCGATCGCGGGCCAGCACGCGCTGCACGACGACGAAGAACACCGGCACCATCAGCAGCGCCAGCACGACCACGGCGATCATGCCGCCCATCACGCCGGTGCCGAGCGCCTGCTGGCTCTTGCCGCCGGCGCCGGTGGCGATCGCCATCGGCAGCACGCCGCAGACGAAGGCGAAGCCGGTCATCAGGATCGGCCGGAAGCGCAGGCGGCAGGCCTCGAGCGTCGCCTCGACCAGCGGCTTGCCGTGCGCCCGCAGGTCCTTGGCGAACTCGATGATCAGGATGGCGTCCTTGGCGGCCAGCCCGATGATCGTGATCAGCCCGACGGTGAAATACACGTCGTTGGGCAGGCCGCGCAGGTTGGCGGCGATCACCGCGCCGATCATGCCGAGCGGCACGGTGAGCAGCACGGCGACCGGGATCGTCCAGCTCTCGTAGAGCGCCGCCAGGCACAGGAAGACGACCAGCGCCGACAAGCCCAGCAGCAGCGGCGCCTGCGAACCCGCCAGCTTCTCCTGCAGCGACTGGCCGGTCCATTCGAAGCCGAAGCCGCGCGGCAGCTGGCCGGCCAGGCGCTCCATCTCGGCGATCGCGTCGCCGCTGGTGTAGCCGGGGCGGGCCACGCCGCTGATGCGCAAGGACGGATAGTAGTTGAAGCCGACGATCTGCGCCGGACCCTTGGCCCATTCGACGGTGGCGAACGACGAGAACGGCACCAGCTGGCCGCCGGCATTGCGCACCGTGTAGGCCAGGATGTCGTCCGGCGTCATGCGCGCGGCGACGTCGCTCTGCACGATGACCCGCTGCATGCGGCCGCGGTTGGGGAAGTCGTTGACGTAGGCCGAGCCGAGATTGGTCGAGATCGTGCTGTTGATGTCGGCGAAGGCGACGCCGAACGCCATCGCCTTCTCGCGGTCGACCATCAGGTTGACGACCGGCCCCTCGGGCAGGCCCTCGATGTAGACGTCGCGCAGCACCGGGCTGGCGTTCGCCAGATGCACCAGCTGGTCGCCGGCCGCCTTGAGCGCGCTGTGACCGCGCTGGCCGCGGTCCTGCAGGCGGAAGCTGAAGCCGCTCGAGTTGCCGAGATTGTCGATCGGCGGCGGCTGCAGGGCCGAGATCTCGGCGTCGCGCACCGAGGCGAGGTCGCGGTTGATGTCGTCGACCAGGGCGGCTGCCGATTCGTTCGGGCCGCGCTGCGACCAGTCCTTCAGGGTGATGAAGGCCTGCGCCGTGTTGGCGCCCTGGCCGAGGAAGCTGAAGCCGGTCAGGAAGGTGACGTCCCTGATGCCCGGCTTGCCGAGCAGGTAGCGCTCGACCGCCTGCACCGCCGCCTCGGTGCGGTTGAACGAGGCGTCGGCCGGGGTCTGCACGTCGGTCGTGATGAAGCCCTGGTCGTCGATCGGCAGGAAGCCGCCGGGCAGGCGCACGAAGGCCCAGCCCAGCGCCAGCAGCAGCGCGCCGTAGATCACCATCAGCCGACCGGTGCGGCGCAGCGACCAGCCGACGATGCCGACATAGCGTTCGCGCACCGAATCGAGACCGCGGTTGAAGCCGCCGAAGATCCGGCCGAGCAGGCCTTTGCCGACGGCGTGACCGTGGCCGCCGGCCGGCAGCGGCTTCAAGAGGGTGGCGCACAGCGCCGGCGTGAGCGACAGCGCCAGCAGCGCCGAGAAGCCGACGGCGGCGACCATGGTGACCGAGAACTGCCGATAGATGATTCCGACCGAGCCCGGGAAGAAGGCCATCGGCAGGAACACCGCCATCAGCACCAGGGTGATGCCGACGATCGCGCTGGTGATCTGCGACATCGCCTTGCGTGTCGCCTCGCGCGGCGACAGCCCCTCCTCGGCCATGATGCGTTCGACGTTCTCGACCACGACGATGGCGTCGTCGACCAGGATGCCGATCGCCAGCACCATGGCGAACAGGGTCAGCATGTTGATCGAGTAGCCGACCGCCAGCAGGACGGCGCAGGCGCCGAGCAGCGCGACCGGCACGACGATCGTCGGGATGATCGTGTAGCGGATGTTCTGCAGGAACAGGAACATCACGACGAAGACCAGCACCACGGCCTCGATCAGGGTCATGATGACCTTCTGGATCGAGGCCTCGACCACCGGCGTGATGTTGTAGGGGATCTGGTAGGTGATGGTGGCCGGGAAGAAGCGCGACAGCTCCTTCATCTTGGCTTCGACGGCGCTGGCCGTGGCCAGCGCGTTGCCGGTCGGCGCCAGCAGCACCGACAGGCCGGCGGTCGGCTTGCCGTTCAGCCGGGTGGTGAACTGGTAGCCCATGCCGCCGACCTCGATGCGCGCCACGTCGCGCAGCCGCACCGTCGAGCCGTCGGGCTTGGCGCGCAGCACGATGGCGCCGAACTCCTCGGGCGTCGCCAGCTGGCCCTTGACCAGGACCAGGAACGAGACCCGCTGGGTCGACCGGCTGGGCTCGGCGCCGACGCTACCCGAGGCGACCTGGGCGTTCTGTGCGCTGATCGCCGCCGTCACGTCGTCGGCCGTCAGGTTGTAGCCGAGCAGCTTCTCGGGATCGATCCAGACCCGCAGGGCGCGCTCGGTGGAGTAGAGCGTGGCGCGGCCGACGCCGGGAATGCGCCGGATCTCGCCCAGCACGTTGCGCACCATGAAGTCGCCCAGCCCGACTTCGTCGAGGCTGCCGTCGGTCGAGCTGAGCGTGATGATCTGCAGCACTGCGCTCGAGGCCTCCTCGATCAGGATGCCCTGCTGGATCACCGCGCGCGGCAGGCGCGCCTCGACCCGCTTGATGCGGTTCTGGACCTCGACCGAGGCCAGCGAGGGGTCGGTGCCCGGCACGAAGTTGGCAATGATGTCGACCTGCCCCAGCGAGTCGGAGGTCGATTCGAAGTTCAGGATGCCGGCGGCGCCGTTCAGCTCCTCCTCGATCAGGCGGGTGACCGAGTTGTACAGGTTCTCCGGCGAGGCGCCGGGATAGCTGGTGCTGATCGAGATCGAGGGCGGCGCGATCACCGGATACTGGGCGATCGCCAGCAGCGGGATGGCCAGCGCGCCGATCAGGCTGATGAACAGGGCGACGACGCAGGCGAAGATCGGCCGGTCGATGAAGAAGCTGGCCATGCGGTCAGCGGCCGCCCATGGCGGGAGCCGTCGGGTGAGCCTTGGCGCCCGCCGCCCCGGCCTCCGGCGCGAAGGCGCGGGGCTGCACGGCGTCCCCCGCGGCGATCTTCTGGAAGCCGTCGACGACCACCCGATCGCCCGGCTTCAGCCCCTCGAGCACCTGCCAGCGACCGCCGTGCGCCGTGCCCAGCCGCACCGGCTGCACGGCGACCCGGTTGTCGTCCTTGACGACGAAGACCTCGCTGCCGCCGCCGCCGTTGCGCTGGATCGCCTGCTCGGGCACCGCCAGCGCGTCGCTGTCGATTCCCTGCTCGATCAGCACGCGCACGTACATGCCGGGCAGCAGCTCGCGCTCGGCATTGGGGAACAGGCCGCGCAGGGTGACTTGGCCGGAGGCCATGTCGACCCGGGCGTCGGAGAACAGCAGCTTGCCGGGATGGCGATAGGCGCTGCCGTCCTCGAGCTCGAGATGGACCTGCACGGCCTCCGGCGCGATGCGCTCGAGGTCGCCCGCCTCGAGCGAGCGCCTCAACCGGGTGAGGTCGGCAACGGATTGGGTGAAGTCGGCGTAGATGGGATCGAGCTGCTGGATGACGGCGAGGCTGGTCGCGTCGTTCTGCACCACCAGCGCGCCTTCTGAGGCCAGCGCGGCGCCGATGCGTCCGCTGATCGGCGCCCGGATCGTCGCATAGTCGAGGTTGAGGCGGGCCCGCGCCAGGTCGGCCTCGCGCGCCGAGACCTCGGCCTTGGCCTGGGCAACGGTGGCGACCGCGATTTCGTGCTGCGCCGTCGACAGGGCCTTGGACTTGAGCAGGGCCTCCGAGCGGCCCGACTGCGACACCGCGAGATCGTAGCCGGCCCGCGCCCGCTCGAGCGCCGCCTCGGCCGACTGCAGCTCGACCTCGAACGGCTTGGGATCGATCTGGTAGAGCGGTTCGCCGGCCTTGACGTCGCTGCCCTGCTCGAACAGGCGCTGGGTCACGATCCCCGAGACCCGTGGCCGGACCTCGGCGACCCGGGTCGGCGTGATTCGTCCCGGCAGCTCCCGCACCACCGCGAAGGGCTTGGCCTCGACGACGACGATGCCGACCTCGGGAGGCTTGGGAGCCGGCGCCTCTGCCGAATCCTGGCGACAGGCGGCGAGCAACAGACCCACGGGCAGCAGCGCGCAGGCCGCAAACCCCGAACCAAGCACTCGCTTCATCAAGCCCCCGCCCCGCCTCAAGCACGCCGCTGGCCGTGGACGTTTGCTTGCCTCAACCGTCCCCGGTTCCTCTCGCCCTTACATGGGGATCGGTCGGCGTTTCGCCAAGACGCCCCACAGCCAGGTCCGGGGAAGCGTTGACTTCGCCCGCGCCGCTTCGGAGCATGCCTTCATGGCGATACTTTTTACCAATGCGCGGCTGGTGCTCGACGGCGTGGACTCGACGCAGCCGGGTCATGCCGTGCTGGTGCGCGACGGCCGCATCGCCGCGGTGGCACGGGGACCCTTGGCCGTCGACGATGCGACGGTGATCGATCTCGCCGGCCGCACCCTGATGCCGGGCCTGATCGACGCCCATGCGCACATCACCGGCCTGTCGCTCACGCCGAAGAACATCGCCGTCCCGGCGGCCGAGATCGCCATCGCCTCGGCGCGCTACCTGCGCAACAGCCTGATGGACGGCTACACGACCTTGCGCGAGGCCGGCGGCGCCGACCATGCGACGGCCCGGCTGCTGGCCGAGGGCCACATCGTCGGCCCCCGCCTCTACTACTCGGGCAAGGCCCTGACCCAGACCGGCGGCGGCGCCGACTTCCGCACGCCCGACGAGGAGATCGACCCGTGCGGCCATGTCGGACCGTTCTCGATCATGTCGGTGATCGCCGACGGCGTCGACGCCATCCGCCACGCGGCGCGCGAGGAGCTGCGCAAGGGCGCCAGCCAGATCAAGCTGTTCGCCTCGGGCGGCGTCGTGTTCCCGGCCGAGGGTCACGCCACGCGCTACGAGTTCTCCAACGAGGAGCTGCGCGCCGCCGTCGAGGAAGCCGAGGCGCGCGGCACCTACGTCATGGCGCACGTCTACACCGACGAGGGCGTGCGCCGCTGCCTGGCCGCCGGCGTGCGCTCGATCGAGCACGCCAACTTCGTGAGCGAGGCGACGGTGGCGCTGATGGCCGAGCACGGCGCCTTCTACGTGCCGACCTTCATCTCGCTCGTGCAGCGCATCGAGAGCGCCGCCGAGACCCATCTGCCCGAGGCGATCGTGCGCAACCTCGAGCGCACGGTCGAGCGCGGCCGCCAGGTCTACCGCTGGGCGCGCAAGCACGGCGTGCCGATCGGCTTCGGCACCGACCTGTGGGGCCCCGACGCCCAGCTGTCGCAGCTGCGCGAGCTCGAGATGCGCCGCGACCTCGATTCGCCGGCCGAGATCCTGCGCTCGGCCACCGCGGTCAACGCCGAGCTGCTGATGGAGAAGGGCCGGCTCGGCGTCATCGCCGAGGGCGCCGCGGCCGACTTGCTTGTCGTCGACGGCGATCCGCTCGAAGACCTGTCGGTACTGCTCGATCCGGTGCGGAACCTGAAGCTGATCATGAAGGACGGCGTCGTCTGCAAGGACGAGCTGTCGGCGCGCGCTCAGCCGACGAGCGGATAGATCCGCCGAGCGTTGCCGCCGGCGATCGCCAGCGCGATGTGCTCGGCGTCGGCGGCGGTGCAGTGGCCCTCCGCGATCCACGAGTCGAGGACCCGCCCCAGGGTTCGCCGAAACTGCAGGGCGCCGAGATAGTAGAGCTCGGGCAGGCCGAACGCGTCGGTGCTGAACAGATGCTTGCCGAACGGACCCAGCTCCATCGCGTGGCGCATGATCGCCAGGGCCGACGGGCCGGCATAGTTCAGGATCGCCCCGACATCGAAGTAGGCGTTCTGGAAGACCTCGGCGAGCCAGCCCGCCTCGCGCACGAAGGGATAGTTGTGCAGCAGGGCAATCGGCACCTCGACCGCCTCGGCGGCGCGGATGAAGCCGGTGAAGTGCGTGGGATCGCAAGCATGCATCGTGACGTCGGCGTCGCCGAAGCCGACATGCAGTTGCAGCGGCAGGCCGCGCTCGCGGCAGAGATCGAGGCCGAGCCACAGACCGAAGCGCAGGATCACCGGATTCTCGAGACGGGCCGGGCCGCGCTCGAGACGGGCCAGCCAGGTCGACGCCGCGGCTGCGACCTCGGCCGGCGACGGACGCGTCTGGTCGATGGCGAAGCTGGCACGGTAGGCGACGATGCTCTTCAGGCCGACGGCGCCGGCCGCGCGCGTCCGCAACGCCTGCTCGCAGCGCGCCGCGAAGCCGGCCGCGTCGCCCGGTGCCGCGGCCTCGATCACGCTCTCGATGCGCACGACCTCGTCGCACGGCGCCGCGGCCAGGTCCGCGAGCTCAGCCGGCGAGGTCACCTGGTCGCTGCGATGGCCGGTGTCGACGAGATAGCGGCCGATTCCGGTGGCCCGCAGCAGGCGCCGCGCCACTATCTCCGGGCCGATCTCCTGGCGACGCGCGATGTAGCGGTCCGCCGGCGCCAGCGGCTCGAGATCGAGCAGCGGCGCGCAATCGCGCCGCACCAGCAGGCCGAGCGGCTTGTCGAAGTGGCTGGTGCCCGGCGCCGGCGGCCGATGGCTCTCCGAGATCAGCGCCTCGAAGCGCGACCGGTCGAGCGCACCGCGCACGATTCCGTGGCAGTGATGGTCGACCAGCGGCAGGTCGTCGAGCAGCGGCACCGGCGGCGATGCCTCAGAACACCGCGACGTAGCGCGCGATGACCTCCTGCTCGGGCAGGCCCGCCACGGCGCGCGCCTCGGCCCGCTTGAACTGCAGGTAGACGTCGAGGAACTGCGGACCGAACCAGTCGCGCGCCTCTTCGGTCGCCTCGAGCAGCGCCAGCGCGTCCTCGAGACGGGTCGGCAGGGCACGAAAGCCGGCCTGCTCGCGTTCGGCGTCCGACAGGCCCCACACGCCCTCGCGCGGCGCCGGCGCGAAGCCCTGCTTGCGGCGCAGCCCGTCGAGGCCGGCATGCAGCAGGCCGCCCAGCACCATGTGCGGGCTGGCGGTGGCGTCGGCGACGCGATACTCGACGTTGAACTGCCGCGCCGCCGATTCGTGCGCCGCGCCGAAGATCGGGCAGATGCGCAGCGAGGCGCCGCGGTCGCGGAAGCCGACATTGTTCCAGGTCGGCGCCCAGCGGTTGGGCCGCAGGCGGTAGTAGGACGCGACCGACGGCGCGGTGACCGCGGTGAGCGCCCGGATATGGCGCTGGATGCCGGCCACGAAATGCTCGCCCAGCGTCGACAGGCCATGCGGCCGCGCCGGGTCGTGCATGACCGGCTTGCCGGTCGTGTCGCGCAGGCTGAAGTGCACGTGGGTGCCGTTGCCGACCCCGTCGACCTCCATCAGCGGCGCGAAACAGACCTGGTTGCCGAGGCGGGCCGCGACGGCGCGCGCCATCTCGCGCACGATCACCGCCTCGTCGGCGGCCCGCAGGCCCGTCTTGGGCGCCACCGTGACCTCGAACTGGGCCGGGGCGTACTCGGGCAGGAACGAATCCGGCGTCGTGCCGGCAGCCCGCAGCGCCGCGGTGAAGGCCTCGCCGAACAGGCCGGCGCGGCGGAACGAATCGTAGCCGTACGACGTGCCGGCGCGACCGTCGGCGGCCGGCATCACGAACTCCTGCTCGAAGGCGGCCAGCAGCTCGAGGCCGAACTCGTCGCGCAGCGCCGTCACGGCGCGCTTCAGGAAGTCGCGCGGACAGCACGACCACGGCGCGCCCTCGGTGGTCATCAGGTCGCAGAGAAAGAATCGCTCGGGCGCCGAGGTACCGAACGGCACCTCGACCCGGGTCGTCGGATCGGCCGCCATGACGATGTCGCCCTCGGTGCCGAACGGCGATTCGTAGATCGGGCCGAAGGCCGACATCATGATATTGGAGCCGGTCAGGCCGACTCCCTTGGTCAGCCGATCGTCGAGATCGGCGAGCGGGAAGCCCTTGCCGCGGAAATGTCCGCCGAGATCGCTGATGCCGAAAAAGACCAGTCCTTCGCGCAGCAGCGCGTCGCTTCCACTCGTGCTCATGCCGTCTCCCTGTCGCCGGACGCTGTAGCACGCCGGCGCGGGGATCGCAGCGCGGCGTCAGCCCTTCCAGCCCGGCGGCGGCTCGCACGGCGTCGTGCCGAGCACGCCCGGCGTCGAGACCTCGAGGATCTCCAGCTCGGACGAGGTGCGGATCTCGTTGTGCCGCATGTAGCCCGGGATGAACAGCGAATCGCCTTCCTCGATCCGCAAGGTGCGGCAGTCCTCGAACTCGAGATCGACCCAGCCCTTGAGCACGTAGATGAACTGGCCGTCGCATTCGTGATAGTGCCAGCCGGTCGGCCGGCTCATGCCCTGGCTCGACGACATCACCTGGGCACGCAGGGTGCCGCGGCTCGCCTCGGCGACCTCGAGATCGCGATACTGGAAAAAGTCGCGACGACCCTTGACCAGCTTTGGCTGGGCGGCACGACCGTGGGCCACGGTCTGGCCGGCCGTCGCGCTCGCGGCCTTCGGAGCGGCGGCAGTGGCAGCGTCTTGCGGCATCGTTCCTCCTTCGGCGCCCGTGCGGCGCCGCCGCGAGGGTCGCGCCGCGGCCGGCGACCTTCAAGGGAAATCCCTCGCCTGCCGTTGGCCGACGCAGCCCGACGGCCGATAGTACCGCCATGAACCTGCCGACCGCCGCCGGCACCATCACCCTGCGCGCGCTGCTGCTCGGCCAGCGCCTCGACACGCGCGGGCTCGAGCGCGGGGACGCGATCGGCCTGATGCCGCTCGCCTTGCGGGTCGGCGCGCAGGGCGTCGCCTTCCTGTTCCGCTTCGGGGTCGCGGTGCTGGTCGGCCTGTCGAGCGACGAGGAGGCGGCCCTGCTTGCCACCTTGCGGCCGCGCCTCACCGAACCGCTGGCCGCGCCGGAAGTCGAGCAGGTGCCGATCGCAGTGCGACCGGACGGCGACGACCAGATCGAGCCGTCGGGCACCATCGTGCTCAAGGATTCCTCGACCGACCGGCTGCAGATCGTCGCCGACGTGCTGTCCAAGAGCGTCGTGCTGGCGCTGCACGAGCAGCAGATCGCCGGCGCCTTCGACCGGATCGAGCCGCTGGCCGTCGGCATCAGGCGGCGCGGCCGGCCGGGCCGCGAGGCGCGCGCCCTGATCCGCGAGATCGGCGACATCCTGCTGACCCAGCATCGCATGGTCGGCAGGGTGGCGATCGGCGACAAGCCGGACGTGCTGTGGGACCGGCCCGACCTCGAGCGCCTCTACGCCCGTCTGGCCGACGAGTACGAGCTGGGCGAGCGCAGCGGCGCGATCGACCGCAAGCTCACCCTGCTGGGCGAGACGGCGCGCACCTTGCTCGACCTGGCGCAGGACCAGCGTTCGGTGCGGCTCGAGTGGTACATCATCGGCCTGATCTGCATCGAGGTCCTGCTGTCGGTCTACCAGCTGTTCCTCACGCGCCACTGACCGCCGCGCGATCAGGCGGCCTCGGCCAGGCGCGGCTGCGGCAGCAGCGCCGACTCGGCCTCGAAGCGCCGGCCGGCGCGCAGGCAGAAGGCGGGCCGCAGCAGCCGCTCGGCGATCACCCGCGTGCCCTCGTTGTCCTCGAGCCGGAAGCGGCCGGTGTCCTCGGCGAGGACCGAGACATCGGCTTCGACCCCGGGCGCCAACGTGCCGATCTCGTGCGCCATGCCGAGCATCGCCGCGGCGTTGCGCGTGACCATCGGCACGACCCGCTCCAGCGGCACGCCCAGGGCGAGCAGGCCGGTCATCGCCGAGACCAGGGAGAAATTCTGCGCCCCGGCGAAGAGGTGCCCCTCCTGCGGATCGGGATGCTGCTCCGGCGTGCCGCGCGGCCGCGGCACCGAGGTGTTGTAGCCGTGCATGTCGGCGCCCAAGGTGTCGGGCAGGACGCCGGCATCGAGCACCCGCCGCGCCATCGCGAAGGAGAAGTGCGAGCCGTGGCCGACATCGACTTTGAGGCCGCGCGCCAGGGCCTCGCGCACCACCGGATGGAGCCGGCCGTGGCGATCGACGAAGCCACCGGGATGGCGCGTGAAGGGATGCGCCAGCACGTCGCCCGGCTTCAGGAGGTCGAGCATCTCGGGCAGGATGGCATCGGCGTCGTAGGACGTCTGCCCGTCGGGCAGCGGCCACAGCCGGCCGAAATGGATGTACAGCGGCAGCGCGAGCGTGGCGGCGATCTCGGCCGCCTTGCGCATCGCGCCGTCGCCCCAGCGCGTGAAGCCGCCGATCTCGGCATGCGCCTTCACGCCGCGTACCAGGTCGGCATTCTCCCGCGCCGCGCGCACGGTGTCGGCCACGGCGATGCAGTCGGGCCGGTAGAGCTCGGGGTAGTAGTGGCCTTCCAGCCCGCCGACCATGTAGGCCGAGATGAAGGCCAGCACCCGGCTGCGCGCCGGCTTGGCGACGTACTCGCGGAAGCCGGGAAAGGTCAGCACCGACGGGCCGCCCTGGTCGACCAGGGTCGTCACGCCCGAGCGCACGCCGACCTCGTCGGCCTCCAGGCCGAAGCGGCCGGTGACGTGGCGATAGACGTGCGCGTGGGTGTCGATCAGGCCGGGCAGCACGAGCTTGCCGCGGACGTCGATGACCTGCCGCGCCGGTGCGCGGATCTCTTCCGTCACGGCGGCGATGCGCCCGTCCTGCACCGCGACGTCGAACGGCCCGTCGAGCCCTTGCGCCGGGTCGATGACCCGGCCGCCGCGCAGCACGAGATCGTAGGGCCGGACGGTGTCCATGCTGTCTCCTTGGCGAGTCGTCATTCGATGCTGAAGTGTGCCTCGACCGGCCGGTTGGCCACGCCGTTGATCGGCACGATGTCCTGCGGGCAGGCCGAGAAGGCGATTACCAGGTCCATCTCGGCGCGCAGCCGGACATGGCCGCCCGGCACCGGCCGCGGCGGCGCGGCGAACTGCAGCCCGCCGTCGGCGGCCCACGGGATGTTCATGAAGAGGTTGAGCGGGCTCGGCACCTCGGGCGGCACCAGGCCGAGCTCGGCCAGCGCCGCGTGCAGGTTGTCGGTGCAGTTGTCGTGATAACCCTCGACCCCCAGCAGGGCGTAGCGATGGCGGTCGCAGGCCGCCATCAAGGTGTCGTGGATGCCGCCCGACGTGTCCTCGAGCACGGTCAGCATCGGCCGCCGGCGGTTGCTGCGCAGCACGTCGCCCGGGCGCGGCACGAGATGCAACGTGTGGGCGCGCGTATGCTCCATGGACAGCAGTTCCGAAAGGTCGGCGCGGCTGAACGCCCAGGTATCGACCACCTGCTCGCCGTGCGTGTTGATCACCGTCACGGTCTGGCCGGCCGTCATGACGGCGGCCTTGCCGCGTCGCGCCGGAATCTCGATCTCGGGAGCGGTCATGCCAATGTCTCCTTGCGTACCGTCGGGCAAAAGCCATGCCACGGCCTGGCGGCGCACGATAGGATCGCTGTCGCATGGACGGAACCGCCCCCCGCTCGCTGGCGAGCCCGATCGAGGCGCCGGGCGCCCCCGGCGGCGCGCCGACCTGGACGTCGAGTGCCAAGGACATGGTCACGACGGCGCTCGGCATCGGACGCGTCTGGGTCACCCTGGGCCACGGGATCCTGAACGAGGTCTACTGGCCGGCGACCGGCCTGCCGCAGATCCGCGACCTCGGCTTCATAGTCACCGGCCCGTTCGGCTGGGTCGAGCTGAAGCGGGCCGCCCGCTACAGTCTCAGTGTGCCGCGGCCCGACGTGCCGCTGCCGCGCGTCGTGCACGAGGGCGAGGGCTATCGCCTCGAGCTCGAAGTCGTCCCCGATCCTCTGCGCGACGTCGTGCTGGTGCGCCATCAGCTGAGCGGCGAGGGCACCCGGCTTTACACCCTGCTGGCGCCGCATCTCGAGAACAGCGGCCTCGACAACAATGCCGAGGCCGGCGCTGATCTGGTGGCCTGGAAGGGCGACAGCGCGCTCTGCCTGGCGAGTGACGGCGGCTTCGCGCGCAGCAGCGCCGGCTTCGTCGGCGTCTCCGACGGCTGGCAGGACTTCCACGTCAACGGCCGCATGGCCTGGACCTTCCAGGAAGCGCGCGGCGGCAACGTCGCGCTGCTCGGCGAGCTCGCCGCCCCCGAGGGCGTGCTGGCGCTGGGCTTCAGCAAGCGGCCGTCGGGGGCGCGCACCTTGGCTCTGTCCAGCCTGAGCGAAGGCTTTCCCGCGGTGCGCGCCCGCTTCGTCGCCGGCTGGCAGGAGTGGGGCGAGCAGCTGATCGTCCCCGACTGCCAGCCCGAGATCGAGCGCGAGGCCGTGCTGTCGGCGGTCATGCTCAAGGTCCATCAGGACCGCAGCTTCCCCGGCTCGATCGTCGCCAGCCTCAGCGTGCCATGGGGCAGCGCCTCCGACAGCTCGGGCGGCTATCACCTGGTGTGGGCGCGCGACTGCGTCGAAGCCGGGCTGGCGCTGCTGGCGGTCGGCGAGGTCGAGGACGCGCGCGCCATGCTGTCCTACCTGGTCGCCATCCAGTCGCCCGACGGCAAGTGGAACCAGAACAGCTTCCCCGACGGCACGCCGTTCTGGACCGGCATCCAGCTCGACGAGGTCGGCTTCCCGGTGCTGCTGGCCGCCAAGCTCGCCGAGCGCGACGCGCTGACCGGCCTCGCCGGCGTCGAGCGAATGGTGCAGCAGGCGGTCCGCTACCTCGCGCACAACGGCCCGATCAGCGCCCAGGATCGCTGGGAGGAGAATGCCGGCTTCAGCCCCTTCACCCTCGGCATCCAGATCGCCGCCCTGATCGCCGCCCAGCCGTTCCTGTCGCCCGAGGAGCATCGCTACGCGCTGTCGCTGGCCGACTACTGGGACGAGCGGATCGAGGACTGGACCTACGTCGAGAGCGGCGTCCACGCGCGACCCTTCGGCGTCGACGGCTACTACGTGCGCATCGGTCCGACGGCGACCGACCAAGGCCTGCGCGGCCGCATCGAGCTCAAGAACCGCTGGGGCGAGATGATCGATGCCGCCGCGCTGGTCGGCATGGAGTTCCTGTACCTCGCGCGGCTCGGCCTGCGCGATCCGCACGACCGGCGCATCCGCAACACCCTGGCGGTGGCCGAGGGCCTGCTGCGCGTCGAGCTGCCGACCGGCGTCGCCTATCGCCGCTACAATGGCGACGGCTACGGCGAGCACGCCGACGGCAGCCCGTTCGACGGCAGCGGCATCGGCCGGCCGTGGCCTCTGCTGGCCGGCGAGCGCGGCCACTACGAGGTCCAGGTCGGCCGCGATCCCCTGCCCTGGCTGCAATCGATGGCGCGCATGACCGGACCGGGCGGACTGATCCCCGAGCAGGTGTGGGACGGCCCCTCGCTGCCGGAGCGCGGGCTCGAGCCGGGCAAGCCGTCGGGCGGCGCCATGCCGCTGGTGTGGGCGCACGCCGAGTTCCTGAAGCTGCTGGTGGCGCGCCAGCATCGCCGGCCGCTCGAATTGCTCGACGCCGTCGAGGAGCATGTCGCGCAGCGTCTGCGCGGCTCCGGGACCTGGCACTGGCGGCACGACGTGCCGTTCGAGTCGCTGCCGGCCGGACGCGACCTGCTGATCGACCTCGCGCGGCCGTTCGTGCTGCATTTCGGCTTCGCCGGCTGGCAGGAGATCGGCGACCGGACCTCGCAGCCCCTGCCCTTCGCCCGCCACGGCGTACGCTTGACGGCGGCCGAACTGCGCGGCCGCGGCGCGCTCGACTTCACGTTGCGCGACGCCGGCGAGGGCCGCTGGGAAGGCCGCGACTTCCGGATCAGCCTGCCGTGAGGCGGATCAGCCTGCCGTGAGATAATCCCAGGCCGACAGTGCGTGGACCGTCGTGACGTGATGGAACTCGGCCAGGCTGACGCTTTCGTCGACGCCGCCCATGCCGGCCGGCGAACAGCCGTAGACGAAGGCCGGCACGCCGCGATTGCGCCAGAAGCGCGTGTCGGTGCCGCCCAGGCTGACGATCGGCTGCGGCGCGTAGCCCTGGGCCTCGGCGGCGTTGCCGATCAGATGGCTCATCATCTCGTGCGTCGGGTCGGACACGTTGGCCTCCGGCCCGCCCGGCAGCATCTCCTCGACCGTGACCATCGGATAGCGCGCCAGGATGTCCCGCACCTTGGCCATCACCGAGGCCCGCGCGATGCCGACCGGCAGGCGGCAGTCGACCTCGAGCACGCACTCGGCCGGCAGCATGTTGATCTTCACGCCACCATGGAGCGTGCCGATGTTGACCGAGACGCGGCGCAGCACGTCCTTGGCGCCGGCGCCCAGCGAGCGGTCGATGGCGGCCTGCACCTCCGGCCGGTCGAGCGTGCGGCGCACGACCTCGGGCTCGTCGGGCCGCAGGGCCTCGATCGCCAGCAGATCCTGGATCAGCGCCGCCGCCACCTTGTTGGCGTTGCCGCCGGTGTGCGGATAGGCGCTGTGGCCGCCCGGCACGGCGACCTTGAAGCGCAGCCAGAGCATGCACTTCTCGCCGAAGCGCACGGTGGCCACGCCGCTCGGCTCGGTGTTGAGCACGCAGTCGCCCAGCACTTCCTGGGTCCGGTTCTCGAGCAGCCAGGCGGTGCCCCACTTGCCGCCGGTCTCCTCGTCCGACACCACGGTCAGGGTGACCCGGCCGTGCAACGCCGACTTGAGACGATGCAGGTAGGCGAAGACGAACAGCAGCGCCGTGGTGCCGTTCTTCATGTCGACGGTGCCGCGGCCGTGCAGGCGGCCGTCGGCGATCTCGCCTGACCAGGGATCGCGCTGCCAGGCGGCGACGTCGCCGGTCGGGAAGACGTCGAGATGGCCGTTCAGCACGAGATGGCGCCCCGGACCCGCCCCGCCCTCGAAGCTCGCGACCAGGTTGGGCGCATGCGCCAGCGGCGCCTCGGTGCGATGGGCGATCCCTTCGCCGTCGAGGAAGTCGCGGAACAGCGCCGCCGCGGCCAGCGTGTCGCCCGGCGGGTTGGCGGTGTCGATGCGCGCGAAGCGCTGCAGGAAGTCCTCGCGACGGGCGCGCTCGCCGTCGAGCCACTGCCGAAGCCGGTCGCGACTCATGACACTCTCCCGGCGAAGCGCGGCGCCGGCTGCTCGTGCACCACCTGGCCGTCCTTGACGACGGCGAGGCAGGGTGCGCCGCCGATCGGATAGGCGATGCCGCGCGGATCGGCGGTGTCCCACACCGCGAGATCGGCGGCGCGGCCGACGGCGATCAGCCCGGCGCGGTCGGCCAGGCCCAGGGCCTTCGCGCCGTTGACGGTGAAGCCGCGCAACGCCTCCTCCGCCGTGAGGCGGAACAGGTAGCAGGCGAGATGCATCTGCGCCGCCGGCGACACGGTGGGCGAGCTCACCGGATTGCAGTTGGTGGCCAGCGCCATTGGCACGCCGAGCTCGCGGAAGGTCTCGATCGGCGGCTTGCGGGTCTCGTGCAGGGTGAAATGTGCGCCGGGCAGCAGGGTGGCGACGGTGCCGGCCTCGGCCATCGCCTGCACGGTGGCCAGCGAGGCGAACTCGAGATGATCGGCCGACAGGCCGCGATGACGGGCGACCACCGCGCCGGCGCCGAAGTCGGTGTACTGGTCGGCGTGCAGCTTGACGCCGAGCCCGTGCGCCTGCGCCACCGCGAACAGCCGGTCCATCTGGGCGTGCGTGAAGCCGACCTTGTCGCAGAAGCCGTCGACCTGATCGACCAGACCCTGGCGCACCGCCTCCGGCAGCACCGTGCGGCACATGAAGTCGACATAGTCGTCGCGCCGCCCGGCGTATTCCGGCGCGAGACCGTGCGCGCCCAGGAAGGTCGAGACGACGGTCACCGGCAGCTCGCGCGCCAGCTGCCGCGAGATCCGCATCAGCCTGAGTTCGGTGTCGAGGTCGAGGCCGGCGCCCGACTTGCTCTCGACCGTGGTCACGCCGTTGGCGATCAGCCGCGACAGCCGCGCCCGGCTGGCCGCCAGGATCTCCTCCTCGCCGAGCGCGCGGGTGCGCTTCACCATGTTGCCGACGCCGCCGCCGCGCGGTTCCAGATCCCAGCGCTGGCCGCCCTTCGACAGCACCTCGAAATCGACCAGCCCTTCGTCGCCGTAGACGAGATGGGTGTGCGGATCGACCAGGCCGGGAGTCACCACCTTTCCGCCGAGGTCGCGCGTCGCGGTCGCCGGCGGCGCGGCGGCGGCCGGCCCCAGCCAGGCGATCTTGCCGCCGGCGATGCCGATCGCGCCGTCGGGCAGCAGGCCGAACGGCGCACCGTCGGCCATGGTGGCAACCTGGGCGGTGGTCAGGAGAAGATCGAGCATGGCGGCGACGATAGCGCAGCGCCGCTCAGTCGTCGCCCGCCCACTGGACGCGCGAGCGGATCTCGTAGCGGTCGGCGGGGCCGGGCCGCCGCGGCTGTGCGTCGTTCGCGCCGGCCAGGTAGTCGGCCGGCCGCCAGGCACCGAAGGCAGCCGATCGCTCCGGCGTCAGGCCGAGCGACAGGATGAACAGGACGTCCGTGCGATCGGGCAGGCGCAGCACCAGGGTACGATCCCAGACGCGATAGTAGAGCTCGACGCTGCCGCGCATCACCGGACGGTCGCCCTCGCGCGTCGTATCCTGCAGGTCCGCCGGCATGCTGTTCTTGCTGGTCTGCAGCTCGACTTCGGCGCCCTTCGTGGCGGCGCCGGGCGGCAGGCGGATCTCGAACACGAGCCGGGGCGCCGGACCGTTGGCGTTGACGATCGGACGGAGCATCCAGAAGGCGGCGACGACGGCCGCAGCCAGCCCGGCGACTCCGCCGATCGCCGCGAGCAGTCGCGGCAGCATCGCGCCGAGCCCGCGAAACCCGGCCCGGCGGAGCACCAGCCATGGACCGACGACCAGGCCGATCAGCCCGCCGATCGGCCCGCCCACGAACACTGCGAAGTAGCCGGCGGCCCCTTCAAATGACGAGATGCCGAGCATCGGCGCCAGCGCGGCGGCCACGGCTGCGCCCGCGAGGAACCCCACGCCGCCGCCGACCAGCGCCAGCAGCAGGGCCAACAGCAAGGTCATCCCGCCATCAGCCGCCGGGGTTGCCCTGGGCCTCGACGTAGAGCGCGTAGACCGACTGGCTGGCGGTCATGAACAGGCGGTTGCGCTTGCGGCCGCCGAAGCACAGGTTGGCGCAGCGCTCGGGCAGCAGGATGCGGCCGATCAGGGTGCCGTCCGGCGCGAACACGGCGACGCCGTCATGCTCCGGCCCGCCCGAGAAGCCGGCCCAGACATTGCCCTCGGTGTCGACCCGGATGCCGTCGGCGAAGCCGGCGCCGTCGAAGAACATCCGTCCGTTGACCGCCTTGCCGTCGACGACGTCGTAGACGCGCGTCGACTTCGGGCCGTCCGGCGTGTCGACGACGTAGAGCTTCTTTTCATCGGGCGAGAAGGCGAGCCCGTTGGGCCGCTCCATGTCGCCGACCGCGATGGTGAGCGCACCGGTCGCCGGATCGAGGCGATAGACGCGGTAGTCCATCTCCTTGGGTGCCTTGTCGCCGAGATAGTTGCCGCGAATGCCGGCGCCGTTGTCGCTGAACCAGATCGAGCCGTCGGACTTGACCACGACGTCGTTGGGGCCAGTGAGCCGGGTGCCCTGGAACTCGGAGGCGAGGACGGTCACGGTGCCGTCGTGCTCGGTGCGCGTGAGCGTCCGGCTGCCCAGCTCGCAGGTGATCAGCCGGCCCTGGCGGTCGCGCGTGTTGCCGTCGGGATAGCCGGCCGGGGTGCGCAGGGTCGCGACCTGCCCCGTGATCTCGTCCCAGCGCAGCAGCGCGTCGTTGGGAATGTCGGAGAACAACAGATAGCGGCCATCGCCGTAGTAGGCCGGCCCCTCGGTGAAGCGGAAGCCGGTGGCGATGCGCTCGATCGCGGCCATCTGCACGATCAGACGGCGGAAGCGCGGATCGAGCACGACGATGTCCGGATCGGGATAACGGATCGGACCGGACGACTGCCAGCGTGATTGCATTCGAGACTCCTCCCCCTTGCGCGGCCGACAAGGGACCACGACGGGCCGCGAAATGCAAAAATCGCGACGCGAACCACCGTCGGGCTGCCGCGGCCGCCGTGTTGGCTGTATAATTGCTTTCGTATGCTCGATGTCCGGCCGCCCCGCGTTGGGGGACAGGGCCGGTGGAGGTGCGTTCGGTGACCCTGGACAGATCGTTCGCCGCCGAGACTCTTTCCGAGCACGAGATCCTGCTGCTTCATCGAATCGACGGGCTCGACCTTGCCCGCGGTCCTACGACGACCTTGGGGCAGATCGCCGACGGGCCCGGAATTCCCGCCGACCAGAAGGCGGCGCTGGCCGGGCGCTACGCCGCCAGCCCGGTGTGGAAGCGCGCCGCGACCAGCGAGGCCGGCCAGGATTTTCATCGGCACATTCGCGAGATCGTCGGCGGGCAGCGCGAGGATCTGGCGACGCGCTGGGAGCCGGACGAGCTGGGCCGTCGCTTTCTCGAGCGGGCCGATCTCTACGATCGCGAGGTCGAGCCGGCGCAGCGCGCCGCCAAGCGGCTGGCTCTGCGCCTGAGCGCGGCGGCCCGATCCCGCCTCGAGCGGCACGGGATCGCCGTCGGCGACCTGCTGGTGCGGCCGAGCGGCATCGACCTCACCCTGTTCCGGACCGGCCACGGCTTCGCCGCCACACGCCTCGAGCTGGCGCGCGCCGATGGCCATGCGCTGACCGCCCTGGAGCTGCTCGAGGCCCAGGTCCTGCTGGCGCGCTACGGCAAGCTCGCCTGGATCGACCCGCGCGGCGCGGAGGGCACGTCCGGCGCGCCCTTCCTGCTCGCCGACCTCGTCCACCGGCTGGTCTGCGGCGAGGACAGGCCGCGTCATGCGCCGCAGCGGGTGACCACCTACACCTATGCGCGCTTCGCCGGTCCGCTGCCGCCGGCCGCGCGCGACCGCTTCGCGGTCTACCTCGCGCGCCACTACACCACCGACTACGCCGTCGCGCCCGACATCGGCAACCTGGCGTTCGTCGCCGACTTCGAGACGGTGCGGCACGCCGTGGCGCTCGAGGGCGCCGCCACCGTGGTCGGCGCGACCCCCGAGCGGCCCGAGCTGCCCGCCTTCCTGGAGGACTTCCGGACCGTCACCTTCCGGCGGCACTACGTGCCGATCGCCCTGCTGGCGCGCCACGAGCATGCCTTCCTGGTCGAGCGCACCTCCGCCTCGGTGATCTCGCGCGACGAGATGGAAGACCACGGTCGGGCCGTGCGGCATCTCGAGGCCCTGCGCGAGTCGGCGCTGCTCTTCCGCCTGTGCTACCGCTTCTCGGAGCTGAGCTACGTCAGCCTGCACAACGCGCTCAACCGAGCCTTCCGCGACGTCCTTCACCTCGACCGCATGATGGCGGAGCTGACCTCCGACATCGCCAGCGTCGAACAGCATCTGCGCGAGCTGCGCGACGCCGAGCATCGCCGGCTCGAGCTCGACAAACACCGGCGCTACTACTGGGCGACGGTGCTGGGCGGCGCCGCGCTCGCCGGCCTCACCGCCTACACGATCGGCAAGGAGCTGGGAGAGCTGGCGATCCATGTCGTGGCGCAGCTGCGCCACGAGGAGCTGCCGCACGCCGTCGAGCTGATCCCGGGCGCGCTCGGTGTGCTGCTGGCCCTGGGTGTCGCCGCCAAGGCCATGCAGATCGGCTTCCGGCGCGGACCGCCGATGCACGAGGAGGAGCATGCCGGGCATCTCACGATGCACGGCATGCTCGACCACATGATCCACGCGGCGATGAAGAAATGACGCGGCTTCCGGGACGATCCCTCCTGCTCGTGCTCGTGGCGCTGCTCGGCGGACAGGGCGGCGCCCGCGCCGGCGACGAGAGCTACATGCGCCGCTTCCTGACCGACTGGACGGGCGGCGGCGAGGTCAAGCTCAGCCTCGATGGCTCGCCATGGCGCGTGCGCTGCCATCTGGCGCCGGCCGGCGACGAGACCAGCGTCACCCTTTCCGGCACCTGCCGGCTGCGCTTCCTGTTCTTCCTGTCCAAGAGCATCGTCGCCAAGCTGCGCTACGAGGCGAGCTCGGACAGCTACTCGGGAACCTACGTCGTCGACGACGGGCCGCCGGCGCTGCTGTCGGGCAAGCGGCTCGACGACGTGCTGACCCTCAACGTCCGCTGGCCGTTTCCCGTCAACGACCATCTCGACGCCCTCATCCGCATCGTCAACGACGCGCAGGTCTTCACCCTGACGACGATCGATCCGATCGGCCTCGACGGCAAGCCGATCGTCACCTCCGACCTGCGCTTCACGCCGCGATGAGCGCGGCGCCTCCCGGCTGCTGAGAGGCGCCGCGTGCAGACGCCGGACTATGAGCGCACGAGAGCCCTGCTCTCCGCCACCGGCGACCAGCAGGTGCTGCGACTTGTGCGGATCATGGATCCGGTGTTCCGCCGCTCGCGCTTCCGCCCGAGCCCGGACAGCGCCGCGCGCGAGGCCGAGATCGTCGGCGCCGCGCGCACCCTGTTCCCGTCGCCGTTCGCGCGCCAGTTCGCGGCCTGGTCGGACGACCTCGTGGCCGAGCTCGACGAGGGGACGGCGCGGCTCGGCGCCCTGGCCGAAGACGATCCGCAGCGCGCGGCGGCCGAGCGGCGCGCGCGGCTGCGCTTCCGCTCGGCCTCGCTGCAGATCGAGACCTGCTGGAAGCAGATCGTGCATTTCCTGCCCTTCATCTTCATCGCCGCCCTGCGCCGGGTCGACGACGGCGTTCTGCGCGGCGAGGTGGCGCGCGAGGTCGCGCGGGCGCTGCGCAACTACAACGCCTTCTACGTGCAGCACAGCCTCGAGCGGCAGAAGGAGGCGATGCAGTACCTGCTGCTCGCGTCCCTGCTGAAGCTGTTCCGCCAGCTGACCCAGCGCCGCGCCGAGGGGCCCGACTTCCTGTTCGCGCCGCTGATGTCGACCGACCATCCCTCGCTCGGCGACGTCTTCCCGGAGCGCTTCGACGCCGGGATGCTGTTCCTCCAGGAGATCCGCAACCGGCTGGCGCATGGCGGGCTCGTGGATCGACTGCCGGCGGCGACCATCGGGCCGGTCGCCGACCTGATCCGCTGGGTGTTCCTCGACCTGATCGCCCTCCTCGGCGCGCCGTGCCGCGCCTTCGGCCTGAACTTCGTGGCCGCCTCGCGCATCGGAGCGGACGACGTCGAGATGCAGACCCTCGACTTCTCCGGCGTCGACGGCCCGGCCGAGCGGCGCTACCGCGTCGCCCGGGAATGGCAGCTCGAGGAATATGCGTTCCTGCCCTATCGCATCTATCTCGTGGCCCGCGACAAGGCGGTCGGCGCGGCGCAGGAAGGCGTCCTGGCGCCGCGCGACTATCTCGATCTCACGCCGTTCCTGATCGTCGACCGCCTGCGCGCCAGCGGCACCGTGAGCGACGCCGCGCAGCCCGATCGCCAGCAGCTGCTGTTCGTGCTGCAGCAGTATCTCGAGCCGGTGCGCCAGCTGCTGTTCTCCGATCTCGGGGGCAGCGGCGACCGCCTGCGTCCGGCCGATCCGCGCGACACCGAGGCCGATTCGCTGCTGCGCCAGATGGGCGACTTCCGCAGCCGCTACCGCGACCTGATCGAGCAGGTCTCGCTGCGCGACCAGACGCGGATCGGCCGCCCCCAGGCGCGCGCCGCGCTGTGGCGCGTGTCGCGCGATCACCTGTCGACCCTGCTCGACGCCGAGCGCTACGACGAGACGGGCGCGCTGCGGCCGGGAGCGGCCACTGTCGGGCCCAAGGCGACCTACATCGACGAGCTCTATGTCGAGCCCGCGGAAGGGCGCGCCGTGGACGCCTTCCTGGCCGGCGACCGCCGCGGCCTGCTGCTCGTAGGCGACTCCGGCTCGGGCAAGTCGAACCTGCTGATCCGCCACTTCCTGCACCGCCTGCAGGGCGGCGAGCTGGCCGTGTTCCTGTCCGGCCGCCGTTTCGAGACGCCCTCCTTCCCGGCCGGCCTGGCGGCCAAGGTCGCCAGCCGCATCAGCGACGCCTGGACCACGCTCGACGCTCTCGCCGAGTTTCTCGAGGAGAACGACGAGACCCTGGTCGTGTTCGTCGACGCCCTCAACGAGTACAGCGGACCGCAGGGGCCGCGCGCCCTGCTCGAGAGCCTGATCGCCGAGATCGGCGCCGACGCGCTGCGCCGCTGCCGCATCGTCGCCAGCCTGCGCAGCGAGACCTGGGCCCAGCTCTGCGCGCAGCTCGGCAAGGAGGCGCCGCTCGATCCGGCGCTGTTCGCCGCCCCGGACGGACGGCCGGTGCGGCTCGGCCGCTTCGCCGCCGCGGAGGCCCTGTACGCCGCCTACCAGGCCTACTACGGCCTGCAGCCGCCACGCTTCGACTTGCTGCCGGCGCGCCTGAAGCCGCTGATCGAGCGGCCCTTCATGATGGCGATGGTGGCCGAGGCCTACTCCCACCGCGGCCGCCCCGACGACCAAGCCGAGCGCGAGATTCCGGCCGACATCGACTACTTCACGATCTTCGCCCGGCTCACCGAGCGCAAGGCGCAGGATGCGCAGGTGCTGGTGCCGGCCGGCAACCTCGCCGAGCGCGAGGCCCTGCCCGACGCGATCGACGACTTCAACGCCCTGCTGGCCGAGATGATGTTCGAGCGGCTGTGCAGCGACGATCCGCGCCTCGGATCGAGCCGCGACGCGCTGCCGATCGACAGCCTGAACAAGCGCGCCGAGCTCGAGCCGTACGTGCAGAACCGCCATTCGGTGTCGGTGCTGGAGGCGGTGCTGCAGGTCGGCCTGCTCGAGCGCATCACCGTGCCGCAGCGCAATCGCGACGGCCGCCTGATGGCCAGCGCCGCCTACAAGTTCTTCCACGACCAGTACACGCAGTACTGCCTGGCCTCGGCTTATCAGCGCAGCGTTCTCGGCTGGCTCGACGACCAGCGTCTCGCCGATCCGGGCGGCCTCGACCTACTGGTCGGCCGCCTGGAGCAGATCGTCGGGCGTGCCGTCGCCGCACCGATCCTGACCGGCGCGCTCGACCACTGGCTGCAGAAGAACCTCGCCAACTTCCACGACGGACGGCTCGAGCCGGTGCTGCCCCTGCTCGACCGGCTGGCCGGCCACGGCTCGCCGGCGCTGCGCCACGAGGCGATGTCGCTGGTCGCCACCCTGGTCGTGCGCGGCGCCTTGCCGGCCGAGCCGGCCTACCGCGCGCTGCAGGGCGCGTCGCCGGCCCTGCGCCTGGCGATGGCCGATTCGTTCATCGCCTTCTGGCCGCAGCTGCCGCCGGCGGCGCTGCGCGCCTTCATCGACGCCTGCGACCCGCGGCGCGACGTCGAGGTACTCGACCGTCTGGCCGACCTGTTCGCGCTGCACGTCGCGCACGAGCCCGCGACGGTCAGCGCCTATCTCGACCAGGCGATCAGCCCGCTCGCCCTGGCCAGCCTCGTCGAGCCGGGGCGGATCCGCCGCCAGGCGCGCTTCGCCGCGCAGTTCGCCATCTTCTCGATCTTCTCCTGCCTCGACCGCCCCGAGGCGCTGCCGGCGGTGCGCAGCTTCGTGCGCGCCAAGTACCGCTCGGTGCTCGACCTGGTCGACGATGAGGCCGAAGGCTCGACGCTCGGCCGCTTCGCCCGCGGCACGGTACGGCAGGTGCTGTTCCGCCTGTTCGACAGCCTCGGCGTGTCCTACTGGAACAAGTTCATCGCCGGCATGGCGCCGAGCGGCAACGACAGGTTCTTCGTCGACAATGACGGCGTCGTGCAGCACGACCTGCTGGCGCAGTTCCTGCCCTACGTCGTCGACCTGCACAACGGCGACCTGCAGCGCCTGTCGCTGGCGCCCGGCAGCGACTTCCATCGGCTGGTGCTGCGCATGCTCGACTTCCGGCCAGCCAGCATCGTCGGCTACAACGCCACGATCGCTCTGCCCAAGGTGCTGATGGGCCAGGACTGGGCGGTGACCGAATCGCTCGTCCTCGAGCTGATCGGACGCGGCACGCCGTCCGCCGTCTTCCACGGCCAGCTGCTTCTGTCGAACCTCGCCTTCAGCGACCCGGCGCTCGCCCAGCCCTGCCTGGCGCTGTTCCGCGACCGCATCCTGCCGAGCCTGCTGGCGAGCGACATCGACACCGACTGGTCGATGTCGTTCTGCGTCGCCAGCCTCGACGTCGAGCGGCTGTGGCCGACCTTCGAGGGCCTGCTGCAGGTGTTCTTCCGGCACTTCGAGGAAGTCGGCAGCGCGACGGCCTGCACGGGCTTCGGCGATCACCTGTACAAGGTCTGCTACTGCAGCGACCCGGCGCTCGGCCGCAACGTCGCGACGCTCCTGCTGCGCGACCGCAACCGCTTCCTCGGGCCGCTGTGGCGCGACTGCACGCTCAAGGTCCTGGCCGCCCTGCAGACGCGCAACGCCGGGACGCTGTACGCCGTCCTGGCGGCCGAGGGCGCCGACGACAGCCTGGCGCGCGCCGCGGTGGCGCAGGCCAGCGACGAGATCGTGCGCCAGAGCCGGCTGTTCCCCTTCCAGGTCGAGGTCAACCGCTTCGTCGCCTGGATGTTCGTCGCCGAGCCGCGGCTGCGCCACGCCATCGTCAAGCACTTCATCGGCAGCCTGGCGGCCGGCCGGTCGGTCGCCGACTTCACGCGCGGCGTGCGCCGGACCATCGTCGCCCTGCTCAACGTCTTCTTCGGCGACCATCCCGAGCGGGTGCCCGGCGGGCCGCTGTCGGTCGACGAGATCGCGCGCAGCGTGTCGGCCGGCGCGGTCAGGACGCGATCGGCCGATCCGGCGGCGTGACCGGCTCGCGCAGGCGGACGCGACCGACCAGCCAGGCCGCCAGGGCGAACCACGCCGCCGCCAGGGCGAAGGCCAGGACATAGCCGAACGACACCGACACGAACTGGCGCGCGCCGCTGATCAGCCAGCCGGTCGTCGCCGGCCCGACGACCTGCGGCAGCACCATCGAGACGTGCCAGATGCCCATGTCCTTGCCCGCCGCGGCGCGCGACGGCAGGACGCGCAGGGCGAGCGCCCAGTCGACCGCCTGATAGGCGCCGTAGGACGCCGCGTAGACCAGCACCAGCGGCACGACGGCGAGCAGGCTGGGCTGCAGCGCCACCAGCACGTAGCCGGTCGCGGTCGCCGCCATGACCCAGCTTGTCGCGCGCACCACGGCGACCAGCCCGAGCCGGTCGGCAAGCCTGACGCCGAGCAGACTGGCGGGAATCGCCAGCAGCGCCCCGCCGCCCAGCAGCATCGGCAGCACCCGCTCCGGATCGGCCACCCCGACCATGTCCTGCAGATAGGACAGCAGGAAGGTCAGCACCGACCACACGCCCATGTTGCTGAGCAGGCGGGTGACCAGCACCCAGTAGAAGTCGGCATGGGCGCGCGGATCGATCCAGAACGAGCGCAGGAACGGCGCCGCCCGAAGCGGCTCGCGCGCCCCGGCCGCCGGCGGCTCGCGCACGCTCAGGGTCAGGCCGAGGCCGACCAGGGTCGCGGCGGCGAAGATCGCCAGGCTGAGCGCGGCGTGGCCGCTGGCATAGGTCGCCGCGGCCACGACGTTGCCGGCGATCGTGCCGGCGATGGTCATGACGTTCAGCCAGGCGCTGGCCGTCGGCTGCTGCGCGACCGGCACGACGTCGGGCACGAGGCCGGCATAGGCGCCCGACACGACGTTCCACCAGACCTGCAGGTTGACGATCGCCAGGACGTACAGGGCGAGGCTGCTGCCCGGACCGAACGGCGCCAGCAGCATCAGCGACACCATGCTGCCGAGGCAGCCGGCGATCAGAAACGGGCGCCGCCGGCCGCGCGGCCCGCGCCAGCGATCGGACAGCGCGCCGGCGATCGGGGCGACCACCAGGGCGATCAGCGCGCCGGCGGCGGCGATCGACCCGATCGCGCCCTCCTTGTCCGGCGAGTCGCGTCCGACGATGGCCGCGACCTGGTCGGGCAGGATCACCGGCAGCACGGCCAGCCACTGGGCGAACATCGCGAACCACAGCGCCGCGAGGCGGGCCTGCTGCGCCGTGCCGAGGGAAAGCCTGGTGTCCTGCATGCGCCCGCTCCGGAGGAGCCGCAGGGCGGACAAGGGAGGCCGACGCGGCTCGACTGACGGCGTATTGTAGCGGTCCGTCCACGAGCCGGAAGGGCAACGCCGATGACCATGCCGAGCGACACCGACACCACGAGCCCCAGGCACCTGCGCGACAAGTACGCGATCGTCGGGGTCGGCGAGACCACCTACACGCGCGGCTCGGGCCGCACGACGCGGGCGCTCGGCACCTGGGCGGTGCGCAACGCCATCGCCGACGCCGGGCTGAAGCCGTCCGACGTCGACGGCCTACTGAGCTACCAGTCGGGCGATTCGACCTTCTCGACCTTCATCGCCGGCGATCTCGGCATCCGGCCCAACTTCTACATGGACGTGTTCGGCGGCGGCTCGTCGACCGAGGCGCTGGTCGGCCTGGCGATCGGCGCCATCGAGGCCGGCATGTGCCGCACCGTCGTGATCTTCCGTGCCATGAACGGCTTCTCGCAGGTCCGCATCGGCGGCACCGGGGCGCGCTCGGTGGCGCCGGTGTCGGGCGACGCGCTGCACGGCCGCGCCTACGGCTGGCAGAGCGCCGGGCAGATGTTCGCGCCGTCGTTCATGCGCCATCTCTACGACTACGGCACGCGGCCCGAGCAGGTCGCCATGGTCAAGGTGATCCACAGCGAGCACGCCTCGAACAACCCCAAGGCGCTGTATCGCAAGCGCTACACGGTCGACGAGGTGCTGGGCAGCCGCATGATCTGCAAGCCGCTGCACCTGCTCGACTGCTGCGTCGAGACCGACAACGGCACGGCGATCGTCGTCACCAGCGCCGAGCGGGCGCGCGACTGTCGCCATCCGCAGGTGCTGATCCGCGGCGTCGTCGGCCGCTGCAACAAGCCGCGCACCGACATGCACTACCAGCACGGGCCGATCTCGACCGTGGCCGGCAAGTACGCGCGCGAGATCCTGTGGCCCAACTCCGGCGTCGGGCCGGAGGATATCGACATCACCGGCTCGTACGACGCCTTCACCTTCACGACCATGCTGCAGCTCGAGGATTACGGCTTCTGCAAGAAGGGCGAAGGCGGCGCCTATGTCAGCGACGGCACGATCCGGCTGGGCGGCAAGCGGCCGAACAACACCAGCGGCGGCCATCTCTGCGAGGGCTACACGCACGGCCTCAACATGGTGATCGAGAACGTCCGCCAGCTGCGCCACGACGCCGACGATTCCTGCCCGATCGGTCCCGACGGCAAGCGCCAGCACACCTACGACTATCGCGAGGGCGGCTGCCGCCAGGTCAAGGACTGCGAGTTGTCGGCCAATCTCGGCTGGGCCAATCCAGGCACCGGCTCGGCCATGGTCATGCGGCGCGGCTGAGGAGGAGACACGTCATGGCGATCCAGGCCCCCTATCTCGGCATGCCGCTCGATCTCAACGATCTCGACGTCGAGAACCTCGCCTACTTCAGGCATTGCGCGGCGCACGACTTCCATCTGCAGCGCTGCGCCGCCTGCGGCCTGCTGCGCTACCCGCCGACCACCGCCTGCCCGTGGTGCGCCAGCCCCGACTCCGCTTGGGTGCCGGTCGAGGCCAAGGGCACGGTGCACTCCTACACGGAGGTGCATCACGCCATCCAGCCGGCCTTCAAGGCGCACACGCCCTATCTCGTGCTGCTGGTCGACCTCGACACCCAGAAGGGCAAGCCGAGCGAGGACGAGGCGCTGCGCGTGCTCGGCAACCTCACCCTGCCCGACGGCACCCTGGCGCCGGCCGACATGGTGAGGAAGGTCGGCATCGGCACGCGCGTGCGCATGGTGTTCAGCGACGTCGCGCCGGGGCTCGCCCTGCCGCAATGGACGATCGACGAGACGGCGACGCAGCCCGACAAGCCGTGGCGCTATCCCGTTGAGTGACTTGTCCTCCGGCGCGTCATTGACAGGACCGCGCCGGAGTGATTGCATTCGCTTTCCTGACAGACGCCACGGAGGTTTAGATGCTTCCACCGGGTCAACGTGCCGCGATGATTGCCGGCGCAAGCGTTCGGGCTTCGGCATAGCGGGACATCACGAACGGCGCGCCGGGGGCGGTCCCCGCGGGTCGAATCAGTTGGGCAAGACCCCACCACGACCGCCCCGGCAGCGCTTCCTGTTTCCTTGACGTCTTCTTCCTCGCCCCTTTCGGTGGCCGCCCTGCGCGATGCGCTGCGGGGCCGCGAGCCACCTCCCCTGCCTTCGGTCGCCGCCCGCGCCTCCTATCGCTGGTTCGTGGTCGGCACGGTCTGCATCGGCTCGTTCATCGGCCAGGTCGACGCCAGCATGACGCAGATGCTGCTGCCGCGCCTGGAAGCCGACTTCTCGGCCCGCCTCAGCACGGTGAGCTGGGTCGCCGTCGCCTACTTGCTGGCGATGGCGTCGTTCATGCCGATCTTCGGTCGGCTGGCCGACATGCTCGGCCGCAAGCTGCTCTACACCGGCGGCTTCCTGCTGTTCGTGCTGGGCTCGGCGCTGTGCGGCTTCGCCGAGGACCTGCCGACCCTGATCGGCTTCCGGGTGCTGCAGGGAATCGGCGCGGCGCTGCTGACCGCCAACTCGATCGCCATCGTCGTGACCGCCGCCGGGCCCGAGGCGCGCGGCCGCGCCCTGGGGCTGCAGTCGGCCGCGCAGGCGATCGGGCTCGGCATCGGGCCGGCGGTCGGCGGCCTGATCCTGGACACCCTGGGCTGGCACTGGATGTTCTGGATCAACGTGCCGTTCGGCCTGGTCGGCGCGCTGCTCGGCTGGCTGGTGATTCCGCAGACGACCAAGCCCGAACCGAGCCGCTTCGACTGGTCGGGGGCGCTACTGATCGGGCCGGCGCTGACGGCCGTGATCGCGCTGCTCAACCAGGGCTACGACTGGGGGCTGCGCTCGCCGCTGTTCCTCGCCTGCCTCGCCCTGGCGGTGGTGTTCCTCGGGCTGTTCGTCCGGGTCGAGCGGCGCGCCGCCGCGCCGCTGGTCGACCTCGCGCTGCTGCGCGCCGGCGCCTTCGTCACCGGCAACCTCGCCAACTTCTTGTCCTACGCCATGCTGTTCGGCGTGTTCTTCCTGATCCCGTTCGAGCTGGTGCGCGTCTATCACGACTCGGGATTTCGTGCCGGCCTGCGGCTGTCGCTGGTGCCGGTGATGCTGGGGCTCCTGGCGCCGCTCGGTGGCGTGCTGTTCGACCGGGTCGGGCCGCGGCTGGCGACCGGCGGCGGCATGTTGCTCTGCCTCGGCGGGCTCGCCCTGCTCTATCTCTTCCTCGACGGCACCCCCGGACATCTGACCTGGGTGATGGCCGGCCTCGCGCTGTTCGGCGCCGGCCAGGGCCTGTTCGTGTCGCCCAACACCAGCGCCATCATGGCGACCGCGCCGCCGGCGCTGACCGGCGAGGCCGGCAGCCTGCTCAACGTCGTGCGCTTCCTCGGGATCAGCGGCGGCATCGCCAGCGCCTCGACCGTGCTCGCGCTCGCTTTGTCGCTGCTCTACGGCGACCGCGCCGGGACCTTGGGCGCCTCGGCCGACAGCCTGGTCGGGGCCGGCCGCCTGGTCCTGCTGATGCTGGGAGGGTTCGGTGTCCTGGCCGGCCTGCTGTCGCTGCTGCGCAGCGTGCCGCGTGGCGCCGTCCGCGAAGGACCGGTGGAGATCGGCTGAGGCGCGCAGGCGCCCCGCCAGGACGGGGGAGAAGACCCTGGCGGGGCGTTCGCGTCGGGCGAGCGGGGCCGGGAAGGCCGGGCTCGCCGTCGCGGATCCGATCAGCGCGTGTAGACGGTGGTGCTGGCCGGCGCGGCGGGGGTCGTCACGACGGCGGTACCGGCCGGCACGGGAGTGACGACGGCGGCCGCGGCGGGAGTGGGCTGGACGGTGGTCTCGCGCTTGTACTCGCAGGCGGTCAGGGCACAGGCGATGGCGAGCAGAGCGGCGTACTTCAAGGGCATCTCCCAAGCGTTTTGCGGAGATGCAACGGCCAAGGTCGCGGGCGGTTGCGCGCCCTATCCGCGGCCGCCGAGATGCGGATCGTCGGCCACGGTCTCGAGCGGCGCGAAGCCCGGCAGATACTCGAACGCCGTCACCCGGTGGCCCTGCATGTAGGCGTGTCCCGTGTCGGGGTCGCGGCGAAACTCCCAGTCGTGCTCGATGCGGCTCTTGATCTGCACGCTGCGCGGGCTGTTGTCGGGCCGGTAGCGGGCCTCCCAGCGCGACACCGTGAAGGCGTGCGTCGCCGGCGATGCCGGCTGCACGCGAACCTCCAAGGTCTCGTGCAGCTCGTCGAAGAACCGCCGCTTGACGAGCTGATGCGCCTCGAAGTCGGCATAGCCTTCCCAGCGCTTGCCCGCGAACACCATGTAGAAGCCGTCGCGGGCGATGAACGGCAGGAAGGCCGACAGGCCGGCCTGCAGGTCGTGCAGCTCGCCCCAGCGCGCGATGATGCTGCGCGCCTCGGCTTCGCCGACCGGCGTGTCCCTCTGCGGACCGCGCGCATCCTGCGCGCTCATGAGCTCGAGCGCGCGTGGACCCGCGCGGTCCGGGAGAAGCCGATCTCAGGCACGCAGCACGCGGCCGGCCTTGGCCTCGGTCAGGGTGCCCTGCTGCCAGGTCACGGCGCCGTTGACGATCGTGTATTCGACGCCCTGCGACGGCATCACCATGCGCTTGGCGCCGCCCGGCAGGTCGAAGCGCCGCTCGCCGTGGTTCTTCGAGCCGATGCGCTCGGGATCGAAGATCGCCACGTCGGCCGGTGCGCCGACCTTGAGCCGGCCGCGGTCGGCGAGGCCGAACAGGTCGGCGGGATCGGAGGTCAGCTTGCGCACGCCCTCCTCGAGCGTGATCGCCTGCTTGTCGCGCACCCAGGTGCCGAGCAGGTAGGTCGGGTAGCCGGCGTCGCACAGCATGTCGACGTGCGCGCCGCCGTCGCCCAGCGCCATCAGGATCGACTTGTCGTTGAGCAGCTCGCGCATGCGGTCCTCGCGGGTGTTCCACGAGGCCATGGTGAGCTCGCACTTGAGGTCGTCGGCCAGCACCGTGTCGAGGAAGGCATCGACGCCGTCCTTGCCCTGCTCGCGGGCGATGTCGGCCACCGACTTGCCCTCGAGGTGCTTCAGCGCCGGGTTCTTCACGCTGTACACGGCGATGCGGCCCCAGTTGCTGAAGCCCGTCGGGTTGCGCAGGTCGGCGCGGAACTGGTTGCGGAACGCCGGGTCGGCGTAGACCTTCTTCTGGGCCTCCTTCGAGGTGTCGGCGAACACCCGCTTCCAGGCCGGGAAGGCGGCGAAGGCGAAGGGATTGTCCATGTTGACCTCGCGGGTCAGCGGCAGCGGCGAGGTCTGCGGCCGCGCCCCCTTGGCGATCATCGGCGCGGCCCGGCGCAGGGTGTCGCGCACCGCCTCGGGGATGTCGTCGCGGTCGAACAGGGCGATGAAGGTGACCGGCCGGCCGCTCTCCTCGAGCAGGAAGTCGAGCAGCTCGCACTGGTCCTGCTCGAGCACGCCGACCTGGCGGGTCAGCGCGACCTCGATGGCGCCCTTGCCGCGCGCCTTGAGCACGTTGGCGTAGGCCTTCATTTCCTCGCGGCTGGCGTTGCGGCAGGCCAGCGGCTTGCCTTCGTAGCCCATGTGCTGGTTGAGCGTCGTGCTCGAGAAGCCGAGCGCGCCGACGTCGACCGCCTCGCCGATCAGGCGGGCGATCTCGGCGGTTTCCTCGGCTGTCGCGGCGCGCTCCATCGAGGCCTCGCCCATGACGTAGTGGCGGAACGGCGTGAGCGGCGCGATGAACGCGAGGTTGAGCGACGGCCGGCGCGCCGCCGCGGCGTCCATGAACTGCGGGAAGGTCTCCCAGTCCCAGGTGATGCCCTTGTTCAGCACGTCGAACGGGATGCCCTCGACGTTGACCAGGTCGCGCATGGCGACCTCGCGGGTCTGCGGCTTGCAGGGCGCGATGCCGACGCCGCAATTGCCCATCACCACCGAGGTGACGCCGTGCCACGACGACGGCGTCACCGCGCCGTCCCAGCAGATCTGCGCGTCGTAGTGGGTGTGCGGATCGACGAAGCCCGGCGCCACGACCAGCCCGTCGGCGTCGATCGTGCGCTTGGCGCTCTCGCTCACCTTGCCGATCTCGGCCACCGTGCCGTCGGCGATGGCGATGTCGGCCCGGTAGCGCGCCGCGCCGGTGCCGTCGACGATGGTGCCGTTCTTGATGACGAGGTCGTAGCTCATCGGATTTCCTCCCGGGAAGGCAGAAAGGCTACTCCCGCGGCACCGGCCTTGGCGAGGGGGAGTCGAGCGGCCTGTCCGGCCTGCGGCCGGGTTCGACCTTGTCCGACCTGCGGCCGGCATGAGAAGAAAGCCGGATGAAGACCAAGCTGCTCGGCCGGACCGGCGTCTCCGTTTCCCAACTCTGCTTCGGCACGATGTCGTTCGGCGGCGATGCCGACGAGGCGACCGCGGGCGCGCTGTACAAGGCCTGCCGTGACGCCGGCATCAACTTCTTCGACTGCGCCAACGAGTACAACAAGGGGCGCTCCGAGGAGATCCTGGGCCGGCTGGCCAAGGACCATCGCGACGAGCTGGTACTGACCACCAAGTGCTTCAACCCGACCGGGCCGGACGTCAACGCCCGCGGCGCCTCGCGCCGCCATGTCACTAAGGCGGTCGAGGCCAGCCTGCGCCGCCTGCAGACCGACCGGATCGACGTGCTGTTCCTGCACCGCTTCGACGCCGTGACGCCGATCGACGAGATGATGCGGGGCCTCGAGGACCTGGTGCGCTCGGGCAAGATCCTGTACCCGGCGGTCAGCAACTGGTCGGCCTGGCAGACGCAGCGCGCCGTCGACCTCCAGGAGCGCAGCAACTGGGCACGCCTGCAGGTCGTCCAGCCGATGTACAACCTGGTCAAGCGCCAGGCCGAGGTCGAGATCCTGCCGATGGCGCAGGCCAACGGGATCGGCGTCATTCCCTACAGCCCGGCCGCCGCCGGCCTGCTGTCCGGCAAGTATTTCGGGCAGGCCACCGGCCGCCTGAAGACCAACAAGATGTACGAGGCGCGCTACGGCGATCCCTGGATGTTCGAGGTGGCGGAACGCTACGTCGCCTTCTGCCGCGAGCGCGGGCTCCACCCGGTCAGCACCGCGGTGGCCTGGGTCGGCGCCCATCCCGGGGTGACGGCGCCGATCATCGGCGCGCGCAACCTCGAGCAGCTGAAGGACTCGCTGGCCGCCGTCTCGGTCGCCATGACGCCGGAGCTGCGCGCCGAGATCGCCGACCTGTCGCGCACGCCGCCGCCGGCTACCGACCGGTCCGAAGAGCTGCGCAAGGCCTGACCGCAGCTACCGACCCGACCATTTTTCGATTTGTCGGAATTATCGGAAGCCTGTTCGCCCTCGCCCGAAAGCCTCCCTTCTGCCCAGCGTGCCCGGACTCGCGAGAGTTAAGTAGTAAGCCGGACAGACTTTAACAAGTCTATCGGTCCAATATTTCGCGTCGGGCAGGTTTCTGGGCTCCGGTGGCGGCTTTCGACTTCAGGGGCCTGGGTCACGGGATCGTTCAGTTGGCCGGCACCGTCACCACCGCCGGCGACGACCGCACGCCGACTTCCGAGATCGAGAACAGCAGCATGACGCCGCCGAAGATCGACTTCGAGCGCAGGTCGTTGTCGGCGATCCAGAACCAGTGATTCTTGTAGGGCACCGCCACGAAGGTGTCGGCGGGCGGCGTCGGGCCACTCAGGATCGTGAGCAGGGGCGGCTCGCCGCTCGCGGTCGGCGCCGTCGCGCTCGCCTTGCCGGCGGCGACGTCGGCCTCCGGGACCTGCGCCTGCGACCCGAGCTCGGTCATGACCTGCAGCATCGAGCGGGTCGCCAGGGCGATCTCGTCGCTGCGTCCGGAGAATCCGCCGTAGCGCACGGTGTAGCCGTTGGCCGGCCGGGCCAGATGCAGGATGTCGCGCACCTCGGCCACCTTCGCCTGCACGTCGGGCGGCGCGCCGCTGGGCGGAAAGCCGATGACCACCGTCTCGCCGTCCTTGTTGCGGTCGATGCGGATCTGCAGGGCGTTGGCCAGCTGCAGCTCGTAAAGCAGCTGGGTCAGGCGCATGAACTGCGGATCCACCGTGCGTCGCATGGCGGCGCGGCGCGATTCGTTGCTGACCCCGTTGATCGACTCGACGGTCACCGGCAGCACCACGGTGGCCGCGTAGCCCGACTGCAGCAGGAACAGCACGGCGCTGGGCGGCATCGGGGCCATCAGCTTCTTGACGAAGTCGGTGCCGGTGAGCGGCGCGTACATGATGGTCGGGCGGTCGATGTAGGTGGCGCCGACCGCCGCCGTGCCGCCGATCGCGGCCGGCACGCCGACCGCGGACGGAATGTAGTTCTGCGCCGAGACGCCGCCGGCCACGGTCGTCTGCATCTGGTAGCCGGCGATGACCTGCGAGACCTCCATGAAGATCGGGTAGTCGGCGTAGCGCAGGCGCACGATGTTGAGCAGGGTCTGCTGCTTCCAGGATTCGACGATGGCGCTGGAATAGTCGGCGCGGTCGCGCGCCACCGTGCCCGGACCGATGCTGCTGCAGGCCGTGGTCGCGCCCAGCAGCAGGGCAACGGCGGCCGCCCGGATGGCCCGTGGCGCGGTCTCGCGGAGGCTCATGTCGAGCCCGGCCTGTCATTGCCCTTCTGCCAGGGCCAGCGGCCGCTGACCTCGAGCTCGAGCGCGAAGCTCAGCAGGGTGCGGATGGCGACGATCACCGCCAGCACGCCGAGATTGTGCAGGGTCGGCTCGACGGCGACGGTGCCGATGATGTCGGCGATCACCAGGAACTCGAGGCCGAGCAGGATCGCCCGGCCGAGGTCGGCGCGCAGCCGGTGATAGGCCTCGCCGAAGCTCGTGCCGCGCAGCAGCCGCACGATGCAGGCGAGGCTGGCCAGCACCGCGCCGGCGATCAGCACGGCGACGCCGACCAGCTCGACGAGCTTGCCGGCCCCGGAAGCGAAGGCGTCGATGGCCATCGCCGGTCAGTCGGTCTCGAGGATGGCCTTGAGGCGGCCCTGGCGGACCGCCTTGACGAAGGCGCGATGGTCGCGCTGCGCCTGGTCGGCATACTCGACCGCGAACTCGCACATCGCCTCGTCGAAGGTCGGGCCCGAGCCGAGGTAGCCCGCGATCAGCGCCGAGTCGCCCGAGCGCGCATGCGCGCGGGCCAGCGCCCAGCCGCAGACGCGGCCGTACGCCCGCAGATCGTTGGCGTCGAAATCCTCGATGATGGCCGAGGTCTTCATGTCGCGCAGCTGCCGCACGTAGAAGTCGCGGACGTTCTGGCCGCGCCCCCATCCCAGGAAGAGGTCGCTGGCGGACTGCATCAGGCGCTGGCCGACCACGACCCGCTGGCCGTGGTTGGCATGCCTGCTGGCGCCGACATAGGGCTCGAGCACGGAGGCCTTGGCCTCCTTCACCTGCAGGAAGATCGGATCCTTCTCGCCGGCCATGAACAGCGCCAGGCTGCACACCGTGCCGACGCTGCCGACCCCCACCGCCTTGAGCGCGAGGTCGCAGAACTTGTAGCGGTCGAACAGCACCCGGATGTGCTCGGGCAGCGACTCGCGATAGAGGGCGATGGCGTCGTGGTAGCCCGAGGCCAGGCCGGGCGCCTGCTCCGCGGTCGGATGGAAGATCAGCGGCGGGTCGTCGATGATGCGCGGCTGCTCGCCCACATGCTGGACGAACTTCGGGAACAGGAACTCCGGCGTGTTCTTCTCGCGCACCTTGCGCAGGCGCTCCTCGATGCGCTCGCGCGTCTCGTCGGTCTCCACCTCGGCCATGAAGCGGTCGACGTCGATCGCGTCGTACCACACGTCGAGCGCCCGCATCTCGGCATAGTCGCCCATGCGCTCGCGGTAGGATTTCGCCGTCGCGGCGACGGCGCGGCCGATGTCGCTCTCCGGCAGGTCGATGTGCCGGCCGGCCAGCACGATGCTGGCCACCAGGCGCTTGAGATCCCATTCCCACGGCCCCGGCAGCGTCTCGTCGAAGTCGTTGATGTCGAAGATGATGCGGCGCTCCGGCGTGGCGAAGCCGCCGAAATTCGACAGATGGGCATCGCCGCAGACCTGGACGTGGATGCCCGAGGTGCGCATGGTCGCGAGGTCCGACGCCATGACGGCCGCCGAGCCGCGATAGAAGGCGAAGGCCGACTGCATCATGCGGCCGAAGCGGATCGGCACCAGCGCGGGGATCCGGTCCTTGTTCGATTCCTCGAGGATCTCGATGGGATCGCGGCGGTTCTTGCGCGGCCGCCACGGCGCCTGGTCCTCGCGCGGCAGCACGTCGCGCAGGGCCTTGCCTTCGGCGCGCCGCTCGTCGGACGACTTGTACTCGTCTTTGTCGTGGCTCGTGCGGCCAGTCTTGGAGTCCATGGTCTCGTTGCTCCCGTGACGATCGGCCTACCGTAGGACCGGGATCGGCCCGCGCCCTTGCGATAGCGCAAGGGCTGTCCGGGACGTCGAGCCGTCAGCCTATTCCCGGTCGGGCCGTCCTTGCACGGAAAGCGTGCATGCAGAAAGGCGTCGTCACGCCCCGCGCTTGTAACCCTTCCGCGTCATGCAGTCGTTGACCACGCTGGCCTGCGCGCTCGCCCGGTTGGCGTTGTCCTGCTGCTGCGACAGGATCATGCCGCTCGGGCTGTAGGCCGAGCCGGCCATGTGGGGATACTGCTTCAGGGCCATCTCGCGGCCGATCGCCTGGCATTCCGACAGGTCGCGGTCGACGGCGTCCGAGTCGGCGCCCGCCTTGCTCCAGCGCTCGCTGGTGGCGCAGGCCGCCAGCCCGAGCGCGATCACGACGACCGGGAAGTATGTCCGGAGCATCGCGACGGTCAGTGCCAGCTCAGGATGATGCCGATGTCGCCCGGCATGCCGCCGGGATAGTCGACCACCTCGTAGCGGATGTGGTAGCCGCGCGACTGCAGCTGCCGTTTCCAGAACTCGTAGATCTCCTTGGGCATGCCGGTCAGGGTCTTCTCCCAGCCCGGCTCGGCCTGGTTGATGGCGCGGCCGTTGTCGGTGCAGAGCGTGTGGGGGAACTGGAACACCTGGACCGAGCTCAGGCCATTCTCGACCGCGCGGTTCACGATCACCGAGGCCTTCTCGATGATCTCGTCGTCCGACAGGCCGGACGGCTTGCTCATCTTCTCGAGCAGCGCCTGCTTCTCGGCCTCCTCGGCCGCCCGGGCGCGCATCGCCGCCGACGCCTTCTCGCCCTGGGCGATGGCGATCTTCTTCCTGAGTTCCTGTGCCGTCATGATCGTCATGCTGCCCTCCACATTCCCCGCGATGCCTACGCTCCTCCGACCGCCGCGGATTTGACCCGCGTCAAAGGCCCAGCACTCTTCCCGTGTCGCGCGCGATCATGCGCTCCTCGTCGGTCGGGACCACCAGCACCTTGACCGGCGAGGCCTCGCGGCTGATCACGGTCTGCCCCCGCGTGTTGCGGCCCTCGTCCAAGGAGGCCCCCAGCCAGGCGCATCCGGCGACGACCTCGGCCCGCGTCGCGGCATCGTTTTCCCCGATTCCGGCGGTGAAGACCAGCCCGTCGAGGCCGCCCAGGGCGGCCGCCAGCGAGCCGATCTCGCGGACGATGCGGTAGACGAACAGGTCGATCGCCTCGCGCGCCTCGGGGCGATCCGACCCGCGCAGGGTGCGCATGTCTGAGGAGATCCCCGAAACGCCCAGCAGGCCCGACTTGCGATACAGCAGGTCCTCGATCGCCTTGGCGTCGTAGCCGCGCTCCTCCAGGAGGTAGAGCAGCACCCCGGGGTCGATCGCGCCCGTCCGCGTGCCCATGACCAGCCCGTCGACCGCGGTGAAGCCCATGGTGCTGGCGACGCTGCGCCCGTCGCGCACGGCGCACAGGCTGGCGCCGTTGCCGAGATGGGCGATCACCAGCCGGCCGCGCGCCAGGACCGGGTCGAGCTCGGCCAGGCGCGACACGACGAAGTCGTAGGACAGGCCGTGAAAGCCGTAGCGGCGCACGCCCTCGGCGGTGAGCGCGCGCGGCAGGGCGAATTCCTGGGCCAGCGCCGGCTGGCTGCGATGGAAGGCGGTGTCGAAGCAGGCGACCTGCGGGACGGCAGACGTCGCGGCGATCGCCTCGATCGGCGCCAGGTTGTGCGGCTGGTGCAGCGGCGCCAGCGGGATCAGCTTCGCCAGCTCGGCCAGGACCGCCGCATCGACCCGGACCGGCGCGGCGTAACGCACGCCGCCGTGCACCACGCGATGGCCGAAGGCGAGCACCGGCCGGCCGGCCAGCAGCTCGTGGCCGAGCGCCAGGATCCCGTCGGTGGCGCCGTGATGGTCGAGCGCATCCTCGGGCCAGCGCCGCTCGGCGACCACCGTGCCGGCGGCATCGAGGGCCTTGAGATGCGGCGCCGTGCCGATTCCCTCGACCAGGCCGCGGAACAGCAGACGCTCCTCCGGTGTCGCTTCGTAGAGCCCGAACTTGATGCTCGAGGAGCCGGCGTTGAGGACGGCGATGCAGCCGGGCAGCTCGGTCACGGCAGCCTCCTAGGCGACGATGTTGGCGCCGCCGTCGACATAGACCGTGCCGCCGGTGATGCGATGGGCGAACGGCGTGGCGAGGTAGGCGCAGGCCCAGCCGACGTCCATGATGTCGACCAGCTCGCCCAGCGGCGCCTTCTGGGCCGCCTCGTTGAGCAGCAGCTCGAAGTCATTGAGGCCCGAGGCGGCGCGCGTCTTCAGCGGTCCCGGCGAGATCGCGTGGACGCGGATTCCCTTGGGCCCCAGCTCGTAGGCGAGGTAGCGGCAGGACGCCTCGAGCGCCGCCTTCACGGGGCCCATGACGTTGTAGTTGGGGACCACCCGGTCGGCGCCGTAGTAGCTCATCGCGAACATCGTGCCGCCGTCCGACATCAGCGGCGCTGCCAGCCGCGCCATGCGCACGAAGGAATGGCAGGACACGTCCATCGCCTGGGCGAAGCCCTCCGCCGAGCAGTTCAGCAGCCCGCCCTGCAGATCGGCGAGCGGCGCGAAGGCGATCGAGTGGACCAGGATGTCGAGCTTGCCCCAGCGCGCGCCGATCGCCTCGAACACCGCCTCGAGCTCGCCGGGCCGGGACACGTCGAGCGGCAGGGCGATCGGCGCCTCGAGCTCGCGCGCCAGCGGCTCGACGAACGGCCGCGCCTTGTCGTTCAGCCAGGTGACGGCGAGCTCGGCACCGGCGGTGCGAAACGCCTTGGCGCAGCCCCAGGCGATCGAGTGCTCGTTGGCGATGCCGACGACGAGCGCCTTGGCGCCGCTCAGCACCGGACTGACGGTCGTTTGCATGGTCGGGCCCTCAGACGATGACGGTCGTCGCGGCGGCGCGGCGGGCGGCCGCCACCAGGACGGCGACGGCGCACGAGGCGAGCCGGGTCAGTCGCGAATCGGCGCGGCTGGTCAGGATGATCGGCACGCGGGCGCCCAGCACGATGCCGGCGGCGTCGGCGCCGGCCAGGAAGGACAGGCTCTTGGCCAGCATGTTGCCGGCCTCGAGGTCGGGCACGATCAGCACGTTGGCTCGGCCGGCGACCGGCGAGACGATGTGCTTGATCGCCGCCGCCTCGGGGCTGATGGCGTTGTCCAGCGCCAGCGGCCCGTCGAGCAGGCCGCCGGTGATCTGGCCGCGGTCGGCCATCTTGCACAGCGCCGCCGCCTCGATCGTCGAGGGCACCTTGGGATTGACCGATTCGGTGGCGCTGAGGATCGCCACGCGCACTTCCTCGACGCCCATGGCGCGGGCCAGGTCGATGGCGTTCTGCACGATGTCGACCTTCTCCTCGAGGGTCGGCGCGATGTTGACCGCGGCATCGCTGATGATCAGCGCCGTGGGATGCGACGGCACGTCCATCACGAAGCAGTGGCTGACCCGACGGGCGGTGCGGATGCCGCCGTCGCGCGCCACCACGGCGCCCATCAGCTCGTCGGTGTGCAGGCTGCCCTTCATCAGGGCCTCGGCGCGGCCCTCGCGCACCAGCTCGACCGCCTTGGCCGCCGAGTCGTGACTGTGCGCCGAGGCGACGAGCTCGAACGGCGAGATGTCGAGCCCGGCGCGGCTGGCGACGTCGAGGATACGGGCCGACGGACCGACCAGGATCGGCTTCAATAGCCCGAGTCGCGCCGCCTCGACCGCGCTCTCCAGCGAGACCGCGTCGCAGGGATGGCAGACGGCGGTGGCCATCGGCGGATGCCGGGCCGCGACCTCGATCAGCCGGTCGTACTTGTCGTGGCTGCGCCGAGCCGCGTTCGGGGCATCGGCGGGCGAAGACGAGGAATCAGGCATTGACGGCCTTTCGCGGCAGGCTGGTGGCGCCGAACAGGGCTTCGATCCGGTCGAGGCGGCGCGCGCTCTCCTCGGCCAGGGCGCCGCGCACCTGCAGCATGCTGCACAGCGCCTCGAGCCCGGCGGCGCGCGCCGGCGCGCTGTCGGGCAGCAGGCGCGGGATGGCGCGGACGGCACGTTCCTCGTCGAGCCGCAGCAGCAGGTACTGCTCCTTCAGGGTCGCCTTCAGATCGCCGAGGGACACTCGGTCGTTGACCGGCTGCATGGCGCGGATCGCCTGCAGCATGGCATAGCCGCGCTCGTCGACGCTGCCCTCCGGCATGCGGACGTAGATGAGCGCCCGCAGCACGGCCTGCGGCAGACCGCCGACCTCGAAGCGGCTCTCGAGCTCGGCGCGCAGCTTGGCGGTGTCGGCCTCGCGCTCGAGATCGCGCGCGATGCGCTGCTCGCCGCCGGCGTGCTGCGGCCCCAGCCCGACCAGCGCCTGCAGCACGGGCGCGCCGTAGGCGGCGAGGAACGTCGCCTCGGTCATGGCGTCGCGGGCGACGCGATAGCCTTCCCAGGCCGTCGTGATCCAGGTCGAGGCGACCTGCTCCAGCGCCAGCAGCGGATTGTCCGGCGCCGCCGGCCGACGGTCGGCGCGCACCTGGGCCGCGAGGTCCTTGACCGGCGCCATGGCGGGATTGCGGTCCGAGAAGGCGGCGAAGCGCAGCCGGCTGGGATGCATCTGGCGCATCGCCTCGGCCGAGGCGTCGCTGGCCAGCGCCTGCACCACCGGCTGGGCCAGGGTCTTGTAGAGGCCGAGATTGACCTCCGAGACGCGGGCCGCGGCGGCGAAGCGCCTGGTGTCCTCCTCGCTGTTGCCGCCCAGCGCACGGATGTCGTCCAGGGTGCGCGCCTCGAGGCGCATCAGGTACTTGCCGTGGATCAGGTCCGGCCGCTCGGTGCCGGGCGCCACCTCGTCGATCACCGCCTCGTAGAGGCCGGGCGGCATCATGTCGATCATCTCCATGCAGGAGGCGAACTCGGCATGCTCGCGGGTCGCCACCTTGCCCGAGACGAAGATGCCGAGATGGCCGATCGTCTGGTGCAAGGTGTAGACGATGGTCTGGCCGTTGGCGACGATCTCGTCCTCGTGGCCGTACAGGTCGGTGACCCAGCCCAGCGCCTGCTGCGGCGGCGTGATGTTGTCGCCCCACGAGCACAGCACGATGATCGGCGACCTGATGTTGCGCAGATCGACGCGCAGCCCGGTCGAGGTGCGCAGCTCGCCCGAGGTCAGCTTGTTGCCGACGAACAGGTTGTCGGCGATCCACTGCATCTCGCCGGCATTGAGCAGCACAGGGCTGCCCCACCAGGTCTCGAAGTCGAGGAAGCGTTCGGCCTCGGTGTCGATCCTGGAATAGACGTTGTAGGCCTTCTCCCAGTAGGTGTTGGCCGGGTTCAGCGATTCGAAGTTCGAGACCAGGTTGGCGCCGTCGAAGATGCCGTTGCCGAGATCGCCGGCCAGCGCCGTCAGCCAGGTGCCGCCCAGCATGCCGCCGAGATAGCGCATCGGGTTGGCGCCGCGGACTCCCGCCCAATAGGACAGCGGCGATCCGGCCAGCAGGATCGGCCCGACGATCTCCGGCCGGATGGCGGCCATCATCATGATCTGCCAGCCGGCCTGGCAGTTGCCGACGATCACCGGCTTGCCCTCGGCCTCGGGATGGCGGCGCGCCACCTCCTCGATGAAGGCCGCTTCGGCGGCGCAGACGTCCTCGATGGTCTGGCCGGGCACCGGCTCGGGCAGGAAGCCGATGAAATAGCAGGCATGACCGGCCGCCAGGGCGACGCCGATCTCGCTCTCCTGCTTCATGCCACCGATCCCCGGCCCGTGCCCGGCGCGCGGATCGACCACGACGAAAGGCGGCTTCGCCGGGTCGATGACCGTGCCGGCGTGCGGCACGATGCGGGTCAGCCCGTAGTTGACCGGGCGCGGCAGGGTGCGACCGTCGCCGATCACCTCGAAGTCGAAGCTCAGCACATGCGGCGCCGTGCGCTCGGTGCGCTCCTGATAGGTGTTGCCGCGCTGGCGCAGCACGTCGAGGGCCAGGATCGAGCGCTGCCAGGCGTCGATCCAATAATCCTGCACGAAACTAAGGCCGGGGTTCGGACCGAACGGGGCCGACATTGCGATCTCCTTGTGGGGCGGGAGGGCCAGCGGCCGCTCGGCAGGCTGTGTGCCACAAACCAATGACGGCTCCTTGACGTCGATCAAGGGCGGCCGCGGCCGCACGCTCTATTTGTTGCAAATCGATGACACGAGGTCCCTCATGCGCAAGCTGTCCGATGTCGTCCTGCTCCAGCAACCCCTGATTCTCAACGAGACGGCGAGCGTCATGGCGGCCTGCGAGCGCATGCGCGACACCCAGGCCGGCTCCGTTCTGGTGGCTGGGGAAACAGGCCGCCTGGCCGGCATCTTCACCGGCCGCGACGCGGTGTGCCGGGTGCTGGCCGAAGGCCGCGACCCGGCCACGACGCCGCTCGGCCAGGTCATGACGCGCGATCCGATCACCTTGTCTCCCGAGCAGAGCGCGATCGACGCGCTGCGCCTGATGTGGGACGGCGGCTTTCGGCACGTGCCCCTGGTCAAGGCCGGCAGGATTCTCGGCGTGGTCTCCCGCGGCGACTTCAAGGGGCTGGAGTTCAGCCGTCACGAGGACGAGCGCGACCTCTGGGAGCATATGCGCTGACGTCCTCGACCTGATGCAGCAGGGCGATCACGCCGTCGTCGTCGTCCAGCACCGGGGAATTGAGCGGCCGCCAGTGACGCTCGACGAAGTGCCCGTCGGCATCGCGCACGTCGTAGCGCTGGACCGGCATCTCGTGCGGCCGCCGGGTCTCCGCCGCCGTGCGCAGGGAGGCATAGAGGTTGGCGACCCCGTCGGCGTCGGGATCGTCGGGATTGTCGGGAAAGACCTCGAACAGGGGCCGATCGCAGAGATCGGCCCGCGACGTCAGGGTAGCGCGCAGGTAGGCGTCGCTGACCTCGAGGATGACCAGGCCGGGGCCCGGATCGAGCACCAGCAGCAGCCGGTCGCCACCCGCCAGCTCACGGCGGAAGAAGGCAAGATAATCGGCCAGCGCGGTGCGATCGGCCGGCCTGCGAGGGGCGTCGACGCCGGCGCGGGCCGAGGACAGGACCGCGAACTCGCGCTCGGCCTGGACCAGCAGATGGCCGATCGTGCGGCGCGTCGCGGCATCCGTCTCGTGCGCGAGCCGGGCCTGGAACCGCAGGATGTTCTGGCGCAGGACGAACTGCTGCATGGGGCGGGCAACGACGCAGAGGTCCGGCGACTCTACGCTCCGCATCGCGGCGCCGCCATGCGGGGTGGCGACGAACTTCGCCGGTTTCAGTAGTGCGCCACCACGCGCTTGCGATCGGCGATCGACTTGCGGTCGTCGTAGCGCTTCTTGTCCGAGCGCGGCGGCAACTTGACCTCGGGCGGGTCGAGCCTCTCGTAAGGAACTTGCGACAGGATGTGCCTGATGACGTTCAGGCGCGCCCGCTTCTTGTCGTCGGAATGAACGATGTGCCAGGGCGCGTAGTCGGTGTCGGTGTGCTCGAACATGAGGTCGCGGGCGCGGGAATACTCGTACCAGCGCTTGTAGGATTCGAGATCCATCGGGCTCAGCTTCCACTGCCGGACGGGATCCTCGATGCGCGCCTTGAAGCGCCGCTCCTGCTCCTCCTGGCCGACTTCCAGCCAGATCTTGATCAGGCGGATGCCGCCTTCGACCAGGAACTTCTCGACGATCGGGCAGAGTTCGAGGAAGCGCCGATGCTCCTGGGGCGAGCAGAAGCCCATCACGTACTCGACGCCGGCGCGGTTGTACCAGCTGCGGTCGAAGATGACGGCCTCGCCGCCGGCCGGGAAGCGCTCGACGTAGCGCTGGACGTACATCTGGCTCTTCTCGCGATCGGACGGGGCCGGCAGCGCGACCACGCGAAAGACGCGCGGGCTCACCCGCTCGGTGATCGCCTTGATGGTGCCGCCCTTGCCTGCGGCGTCCCGCCCCTCGAGCACGACGACCACCCGCTCCCGGCTGGCCTTCAGCCAGGCCTGCAGGACGCAGAGCTCCTCCTGCAGCTTGCGCAGTTCCTTCTCGTAGGCCTTGCGGCCCATCCGTTCCCGCTTGTCCTTGGCCATGCTGCTCTCCTGCCTGGATTGGCGATCGGCCGCCTCGTCACCGCCGGGCCTCGGCGCTCGCCCGCGACAGGCCGACGGTGAACCAGACGTTCCAGCCTTCGGGCCGGTTCTGGGCCGCGAATTCCTTGTAGCCGCGCAGGCTGAGGTCGACGGCGACCGGGCCGAGCGAGAACGAGCCGCCGAGCTGCGGTCCGGCGCCGGCGACGCGCGACTGGAAGCCGCCGAGCCATGGCGGCGCGCCGGTATCCGAGCCGAGCTGGTTGAACAGGTAGGCGACGGCGCCGACGTAGAAGGAGTCGCTGAACGACCACGACGTCCCGAAGTCGAGATGGCCGTCGACGCCGCTCTGATAGCCGGTGGTCGGATTGACGAAGTTGTAGGTCATCCCGGCCGTCAGCGAGGCTTCGAAGCCGCCCGCCGACTGGAAGGTGTAGCCCATGCCCCAGTCGAGCGCCCAGTGGCCGAGCCCGACGCCGGCCGTCCGGTTGGGATCGTAGGCGCCGAGCGGCACACCGGCCGTGGTGTAGGCCATGAAATTGTGCGCGCCGACCTGCCACTTGAGACTGGCCATCGGGTAGAGGTCGCTGATGCCGCTGGCGGTGTCGCTGACCGAGGTGGCGATCGCGTTGCCGCGCGGCCCGGTCAGGCCTCCCCAGGTCGATGCCTGGTTGCGCCCGGCCGAGAAGGTCGCGCCGAGCCAGAGCTGGCCGTGCAGCACGGGATCGGCAAACGCGTATCCCGGGGTCAGGTAGACATACTGCTCGATGGTATCGAGGCCGTTCAGCACGCGCCCGCCGCGCGGCAAGCTGACGCTCGCCGCGGCGGTGGCGTTGCGCACGTAGAAGATGGTTTCGACGGCGAAGCCGGGATCGGCGGGCACCGCGGCGAAGCTCGCGAACTGACCGGGCAGCCAGAAGCTCGCCCCGCCCTCGTCGGCGTGTGCCGGGAGGGCGACCAGCACCAACGCCGCTGCCGAAGCCCATCGCATCGTTTGTTTCTACCCCGCGCAACGCCCGGAAGGCTTGCGCAAAATCAAGACGCTCGGGCGCATCGTGTGGAACAAGACTTGCCCTGAGCGACGTCGCGTCGGGGTGGCTGGGACGCCCCGCCAGCAGGATCGGATCGACATGAAGTGGGTCACCGTCTACCGCCTCAAGGAGTTCGCGCGGACCTCGTTCTGGCTGTTCCCGTCGCTGGCGATCGGCGCGGCGTGGCTGCTCACGAAGCTGATCCTGTGGTTCCTGCCCGATCCGCACTGGCCGCGCTTCGACACCGCCGACATCGACGGCCTGCGCTCGTCGATGAGCGCCTTCGCGACCTCGATGCTGACCTTCGTGGTCTACGCCGTGTCGGCCCTGCTGCTGGCCGTGCAGCTCGCCAGCGGCCAGATCACGCCGCGCATGATCCGGCTGACCTTCAGCCGCTGGGAGATGAAGTTCGCCACCAGCGTCTTCGTCTTCGCGTTCGGCGTGACCATGGTGGCGCTGGCCAACCTGTCGTCCGAGCAGCGCCATTCGGTGATGCTGATGGCGGCGATCGTCGGCAATGTCGGAAGCGTCCTGGTGTTCTTCTGGTTCGTCCAGGAGGTCGGCCTGGGCCTGCGGCCGGTCGCCATCCTCAAGAAGATCTGTGACGACGGAAAGGTCACGCTCGACGCCGTCTATCCGCGCCCCTTCGAGTCCGAGGAGCCGCAGCAGACCCCGCCCGAGCTGACCGGCAGCGGCCGCCTGGTGCACCTGACCGGGGCGTCGGGCACCTTCCTCGCCTTCGGCATCGCCGACCTCGTGGCCCTGGCCCGCCGTCACGACTGCACGATCGAGCTGACCGCGCAGGTCGGCGACTTCCTGTCGACCGGCGACGGGCTGGCGCGCGTCCATCCTGCCGCGGCGGCGGTCGACGACCAGTCGATCAACGACATCGTCGCCTTCGGACCGGAACGCACCTTGCGCCAGGATCCGCTGTTCGCCTTCCGCATCATCGTCGACGTGGCGGCGCGGGCGCTGTCGCCGGCGGTCAACGATCCGACGACGGCGGTGCTGGCGCTCGACCAGATCCATCGCCTGCTGCGCCATGCCGGTCACAAGAACCTCGACAACAGCCACGTGCGAGATGCAGACGGCCGGCTGCGCCTGGTCTTCCCGACGCCGGACTGGGACGACATCGTCGACCTCGCGGTCACCGAGATCCGTCAGTACGGCGCCACCAGCATCCAGGTGGTGCGCCGGCTGCGGGCGATGCTCGAACACCTGATCCGGCGCCTGCCCGAGAGCCGCACCGCGGCGCTGCGCCGCGAGCTCGAGGTGCTCGACCAGGCCGTGGCGCGCAGCTTTCCCGACGCCGAGGACCGCCGGCGCGCCAGCATCGCCGACCTGCAGGGGCTGGGCGGCTCGTCGTCGCGGGTCGACGACGTCTGAGTCAGCCGCCCCGCCGCAAGGTGAACAGCACGGCCTCGGCGGGACAGTTGAAGCGCAGCCGCGGCCCGGAGACGCCGAGCCCGTTGCTGGTGTAGCCGGTCATGGCGTCCCACCGCCAAAGGCCCTTCGCGGCGGAGCGGCAGCGTGCGAGGTGGGTGGCGATCGGCCGTCCGCCGGGCGGGCAGACCTGACCGCCATGCGTGTGGCCGCAAAGGTAGAGGTCGCAGCCGGCCGCCGCGGCCCGATCGGCCAGCTCGGCGGAATGGATCAGGGCGAGGCGGAAGGCAGCGCGCTCCGGCGGCCGCGCCTCGAGCGCCCGGAGGGCGGCCTCGGTGTAGAAGTAATGCACGTCGTCGAGCCCGGTGACGTGCAGCCGGTCGCCGCCGCGCTCGAGCACGATCGAGCGGTTGACGAGCACCTCGAAGCCCAGCCCGACCAGCGCGTCGGCCATCTCGGCCGGGTCGTGGTTGCCCAGGATGGCGAGCCGCCGGTCGCGCACGCGCACCCCCGACAGGACCTCGGCGAGCAGGCCGGTCGCGCGCTCGATCGGGGCATCGTGGCGGCCCTGCACGTCGCCGGTCAGGACCAGCAGGTCGACCTCCAGACCGTCCAGCAGGCGGCGGGCGATCGGCGCCAGCTCGGGCAAGTGGTCGAGATGGGTGTCGCTCACCTGCAGCAGGCGCAGGCCGTCGAAGGCGCCGGGCAAGCGCGGCAGGGCGAGCTCGATCTCGGCCAGCCGCGGCGCCAGGGCGTTGCGCCGGCCGATGGCGTGCAGCGGGGTCGCGCGCAGCGCCAGGCCGCCCAGGGTCACCACCAGGTCCGACACGCGCTTGCGCCATTTCGGGGAAGCGCCGGCCGGGCTGACGCTGACCGGGCCGCGCTCGAGCGCGCGGCGGCGGGCCAGCCAGGCGCGGTGCTGGTCCGCCGCGTCCATCGCCGTCAGGTGTTCTGCACGAAGGTCTGGATCAGGGCGACCAAGGTCTCCGGCGCATCCTCCTGGCTGAAGTGGCCGGCGCCCGGCAGCTCGACGATCGGCCGGCTCGGCCACAGGGCGCGGAAGTCGGCCTTCTGGACCTCGGGGTCGATGGCATGGTCCTTCATGCCGACCGCCAGCATGGCCGGCTTGGCCTTGAGCGCGTCGACCAGCGGGAAGCCCTCGCGCACGTAAGGAAGAATACGGCCGAGCAGGGCGTCGAGCGGGAACTCGATGGCGCCGATGCAGTCGTCGCGGGTCGCGAACGGCGCGCCGTAGGCGGCCAGCCAATGGTCGTCGACCGCCGCCGAGTTCTCGAAGCCGATCAGCTTCATGATGCTGAGCACATTCACGTCGAGATGGCCGAGCACCTCGTGCAGGGTGCCGGCGTCATGGTGCTTCTTCACGAAGGCGAACCACGGGGTCAGCGTCTCGCTGCGGGCACGGCCGTAGCCGCACAGCGTGTTGAGCAGGAATAGCCGCCTGACCCGCTCGGGATGGCGCAAGGTGTAGGCGGCGGCGATCGGCCCGCCCCAGTCCTGGGCGACGAAGGTGACGTCACGCAAGTCGAGGTCGGCCAGCAGGCCGGCCAAGTTCTCGACGTGGGTCTTCAGCGTGTAGGCGCGGTCGCGCGGCGTCGCGCTCTTGCCGAAGCCCATGTGGTCGGGAACGACGACGCGGTGCCCGGCGGCCAGGGGCGGGATGAACCGCCGGTAGAGATAGCCCCAGGTCGGCTCGCCGTGCAGGCAGACGATCGGCTCGCCCCGCCCCTCGTCGACATAGTGCATGCGAAAGCCGTTGCCGTCGAAGAAGTGCGGCGCGAACGGCCAGGTCCCGCCAAAGGTCTCGTCGGCTGCGATCATCAGGCTCCCCCGGGCATCCTGACAGGACACCGTGTTTCTGGTCATATCGCGACCGACGACGATCGACCACCCGCGGGAACCCTTCATGAGAGTGAGCACCCAGGCCGACATCGCGGCGCTCGAGCAGATGCCGGTCGAGGCGCGCATCCGGCAGACCAGCGTCGCCGAGCTGCTGGCCGACGCCGCGGCGCGCCACGGCGACGGCACGGCGATCCGCTTCCTGAGCGGCGCCGGCGCGACCGACCCGGTGCGCGAGCTGTCGTTCCGCGCGCTGTGGCAGCAGGTCGTGCAGACCGCCAACCTGCTGCACCGTCACGGGATCGGCCCGGACGACACCGTGACCCTGCTGATGCCCAGCGTGCCCGAGACCTTCGTGGCGCTGTGGGGCGCCGAGGTCGCGGCGGTCGCCAACCCGGTGAACTACTTCCTCGAGCCGGCGCAGATCGTCGCCATCATGAAGCAGGCCGGGACACGTGCCCTGATCGCCGCCGACGCCGCGATCTTTCCCGACCTCGGTCCCAAGGTCGAGGCGATCCGCACCGCGATGCCGGAGCTCAAGGTCTTCCGGGTCGGCGACAGCGGCAGCCTGCCCGGCGCGATCGACTTCGAGGCGGCGCGCGCCGCCGAGCCGGCCGACCGGCTGGTCAGTCCGCGCACCATCGGCCGCGACACGGTGGCGGCCCTGTTCCACACCGGCGGCACCACCGGCCTGCCCAAGCTGGCGCGCCACACCCATGGCGCGCTGGCCCTGATGGCTTGGACCAACGCCCTGATGTTCGACCTCGGGCCGGGCACCGTGCTGCTCAACCCGCTGCCGCAATTTCATGTCGGCGGCTCGCTGTTCGGCGCCCTGTCGCCGATCGCCAACGGCTGGACGATCGTGATCCCGACGCCGCTCGGCGCCCGCAATCCCAACGTCGTGCGCGAATACTGGGGCATCGTCGAGCGCAACCGGGTCAACGTCGCCGGCGCCGTCCCGACCACCCTGGCGGCGATCATGAACGTGCCGCAGGCCGGCCACGACCTGTCGTCGCTCAAGGTCTTCGTGACCGGCGGCTCGACCGTGCCGGTCGAGCTGATCCGCCGCATCGAGGGCGAGATCGGCGTGCCGGTGGTCGAGGGCTACGGCATGACCGAGGTGCACTGCTACTCGACCATGAACCCGATGCATGGCGAACGGCGGCCGGGCTCGGTCGGCCTGCGCCTGCCCTACACCGAAGTCCGCATCGCCGACGTGGCGCCGGACGGCACGATCCGGCGCGACTGCCCGCCCGGCGAGATCGGCCACGTGCTGATGCGCGGGCCGCAGGTCACTCCGGGCTACCTCGATCCGCGGCACGACCACGGCACCCGCCTGGCCGACGGCTGGCTCGACTCCGGCGATCTCGGCCGGATCGACGGCGACGGCTATGTCTGGCTGACCGGGCGCTCCAAGGACCTGATCATCCGCGGCGGCCACAACATCGACCCGGTGGTGATCGAGGAGGCGTTGACCCGCCATCCCGCGGTCGAGACGGCCGCGGCGGTCGGGCTGCCCGATTCCTACGCCGGCGAGCTGCCGATGGCCTTCGTTCAGTTGCGCCCGGGGGCAGAGGCCAGCGCCGAGGAACTGCGCGAATTCTGCCGCCGCGAGATTCCCGAACGCGCCGCGGTGCCGGTTCAGGTCGTCGCCATCCCGGTGATGCCGCTGACCGGGGTCGGCAAGATCTACAAGCCGGCGCTGCGGCTCCAGGCGGCGCAGCAGGCCTTCGCGGCGGCGCTCGCGCCGCTCGCCGGCGACGGCGTGACGGCATCGGTGGCGGTGCGCGACGATCCCCGCTACGGCAGTCTCGCGGTCGTGCGCATCGCCGGAGCGAAGGACTCCGACCGCGAGGCGCTCACGGCCCGCTGCACGGCGCTGCTGGGCGGCTTCCAGACGCGCCACACGGTCGAATTCGAGGAGCGTGCTTGATGAACGACGGACGACGACGGTTTCTCCTGATCGGATCGGCGATGGCGGCCGCGGGCTATGCGGGCGCCGCCCGCGCCGAACCGGTGCGCGTGGTCGAGTCGCTGCCCGCCGCCAGCGCCGTCGTCGGTCGCCGCGGCACCGATTTCTACGTCCGCTTCGACCGGCCGGTCGACCACGAGAAATCGACCCTGGTGGTGATGCGCGGCGCCACCGTGGTCGAGCGGCTGGTGCCGCGGCTCGAATCGGCGCCCGACGTGCTGTTCGCGCGGGCCCCGACCCTGCCCGAGGGCAGCTACAGCCTGCTGTGGACGGTGCGCACGATCGAGGGCGTCGAGGTCACGCAGGGCGAGATTCCGTTCGCCGTCAAAGACTGACGACGCTCCCCGGCCTCGGGGACTGACGACGACGCCCGGGCGTCAGGGCACGAGCACGGCCGCGCCCTGGAAGCGCCCGGCGCGCAGGTCGGCCAGCGCCTCGTTGGCGGCCTCAAGCGGGTAGGTCGTCGTCGTCGTGCGCACGCCGGCACGCGGCGCCAGCTCGAGGAACTCGACCGCGTCCTGGCGGGTCAGGTTGGCGACCGAGCGGATCTGGCGCTCCTCCCACAGCAACCGGTAGGGAAAGGCCGGGATGTCGCTCATGTGGATGCCGCCGCAGACCACGATCCCGCCCTTGCGCACGGCCGCCAGCGCTACCGGGACCAGGCTGCCGATCGGGGCGAACAGGATCGCGGCATCGAGCGGGTCGGGCGGCAGGCTGTCCGAACCGCCCGCCCACCGGGCGCCGAGCGCCCGGGCGTGCTGCTGGGCGGCGACGTCGCCGGGGCGGGTGAAGGCGTAGACCTCGCGGCCCTGCCAGCGGCAGACCTGGGCCAGGATGTGCGCCGCCGCCCCGAATCCGTAGAGCCCGATCCGGCGGCCGTCGCCGGCGATCTTCAGCGAGCGCCAGCCGATCAGGCCGGCGCACATCAGCGGCGCCGCCGCCACCGGATCGTCGAAGCCGTCGAGCGGGAAGGCGTAGGTGGCGTCGGCGACGGCATGGCTGGCGAAGCCGCCGTCGCGGCCGTGACCGGTGAACACCGGATGGTCACAGAGGTTTTCGCGCTGGCCGATACAAAATGAACACATGCCGCAGGTATGGCCCAGCCACGGAACACCGACCCGACGACCGGGCGCCAGCCCGACGACGCCGGGGCCGACCGCCTCGACGATGCCGACGATCTCGTGCCCCGGCACGATCGGCAGGCGCGTGTCGCGCAGGTCGCCGTCGAGAATGTGCAGGTCGGTGCGGCAGACCCCGCAGGCCTCGACCCGCAACCGGATCTCGCCCGCCGCCGGCATCGGCAGCGGGCGGTGCTCGAGGTGCAGCGCCCGGCCGACCGCCGGCAGCACCATCGCCCGCATCATCGCCGACACTCCCGGAGACCCCTGACATGCAGCCAGATCGACCCACCGGCTGGCATCCCGCCGTCCTCACGGTGATGCTGATCGCCCTGACGGGCATGTCGGGCGCCGCCGAAGCCGACAACGATCAGGTGTCGAAGCGCAAGAAGCATCATGCGTCGCCATACTATGTCGTGGTGCCGGCGGCGCCGGTCCGGTCGTACGCGGCGCCCGCCGTCGTCTACGCCCCGACACCGGTGGTCTACGCGCCGCCGCCGGTGATCGTCCATCCGGTCGCGCCGGTCTACGGGGGCTATGTGCCCTACGTGCCGGCGCCGTCGATCAACATCACCATCCCGCTGCGCTAGCGGCAGCGGCCGTCAGGCGTTGAGGCGCTCGAGGGCGGCGCGGTCGCGCAGGACGACCGAGCGGCTGGCCGCCGGCAGGCGGATCAGCCCGTCGCGGTCGAACTGGTTCAGGGTGCGCGACACCGTCTCGATGGTCAGCCCGAGATGGTCGGCGATGTCGTTGCGCAGCATCGGCAGGTCGAACTGCGCCTCGTCGTCGGCGATCCGCTCGGCCATCTCCAGCAGGAACGTCGCCACCTTCTCCTGCGCCGTCTTGCGGCCCAGCAGCAGCATGTGGTCCTGCGCCCGCTCCAGGCTGCGCAGCATCGCCGTCATAACCTGGTCGCGGAACCCGCCATCCTCGGCCATCAGGGCCTGCAGACGGCTGCGCCGCCAGGCGACCACCGTCGCCGTGCCCACCGCCTCGGCCGAGAAGCGGTGCTCCTCGCCGGCCTCCAGCCCGAAGATGTCGCCCGGCAGGTGGAACGCATCGATCTGACGGCGGCCGTCGCTCAGCAGCTTGTACGACCGGATGGCGCCCGACACGACCTTGTAGAAGCAGTCCGCGTCGTCGCCCTCGGTGAACAGCTCCTTGCCCTTGCGCAAGGTCAGCACGGTGCCGACCGGCGCCCCGGCAGCGGCCGGCAGCGGCAGCACGGCGGCGGCGGGGAAGCGGGACGGGACGGGGTTGCTGTGGACTTGCATCGGTCGTCTCCTGGCGGTCGGTGACTGGACCGATGCCTACCCCTGCCCTCCCGGCGCCACCATTCGGGTCTTGACCTAAGGGGTTTTACGGAGGCTTCAGCCGAGCAGGCTGGAGCGGAATCGCGGCTTGGCGACCTCGAGCAGGGCCAGGACGACCAGGCCGCAGGCGGCGGCCAGGCCGAGATCGTCGCCGTGCAGCGGGCCGAAGCGGAACAGCGCCATCGCCGGCGGCCAGGTCAGGGCGAGGGCGAGGACGGCGGCGACCAGGGCGAGCAAGCCCCACAGCACCGGATTGCGACGCCCCAGCGCCGTCCACAGCGACGCCGAGAAGCTGCGGTTGACCAGGATCAGGCTGGCATTGATCAGCACCAGCGACACGAACAGCAGCGCCCGCAGCTCGTCCTCCGGCATGGCCCGGGCCACCGCCGTCGCCAGCATGACCGCCAGGGCGGCGACCGCCAGGACGCCCTGCAGCAGCCCCCAGGCGACCAGCCCGCGCGACAGCAGCCGGCTGTCGGGGGACCGCGGCGGCCGCCGCATCAGGTCGACCTCGCCCTCCTCGGCCTCGAAGACGATCGAGCAGGCGGGGTCGATGACCATCTCGAGGAAGGCGATGTGCACCGGCAGCAGCAGCAGCGGCAGGCCGAACAGCAGCGGCAACAGGGCCAGCCCGGCGATCGGCACGTGGATGGCCAGGATGTAGCCGCTGGCCTTGCGCAGGTTGTCGTAGATGCGGCGGCCGAGCCGCAGGGTCTGCACGATCGACCCGAAATCGTCGTCGAGCAGCACGATCGACGAAGCCTCGCGGGCCACGTCGGTGCCGCGGCCGCCCATCGCCACGCCGATGTGCGCCGCCTTCAGCGCCGGCGCGTCGTTGACGCCATCGCCGGTCATCGCGACGATCTCGCCGTTGGCCTTGAGCGCCTCGACCAGGCGCAGCTTCTGCTCGGGCAGGATGCGGGCGAAGATGTCGGCCTCGGCGACGCGGCGACGCAACGCCGGATCGTCCAGCCCGGCGACCTCCGTGCCGTCGACCGGCGGCCGTGCAGCGAGACCGGCGCGGGCCGCGATGGCCCGCGCGGTGGCCGGATAGTCGCCGGTGATCATCACCACCCGCACGCCGGCCGAGCGGCACTCGGCGATGGCCGCCGGCACGTTGGCCCGCACCGGATCGGCGAAGCCGACCAGGCCCAGGAAGCGGAATGCGAAGCCGTCGGGCGTCTCCGGCAGGGGCCCGTCGGCATGCCGCGCCGCGGCGACGCCCAGCACCCGCAAGCCCTCGCGGCTCATCTCGGCGAGCCACGCCTGCATCGCCTGCCGGTCGGCCGGCGCGAGGCGGCAGAGGCGCGCGATCGCTTCCGGCGCCCCCTTGGCCGCGACCTCGAGGACGGGCGCGCCGTCCGCCGGGCGCCAGACATGGGTCACCGCGAGCAGCTCGGGGCGCAGGCCATAGCGGTGCGCGAGGCTGCCACGCGAAGCGCCGGCGGCGCCCGCGAGGGCCTGAATGGCGCGCTCCATAGGCTCGAGCGAGTCGGGCACGCTCGCCAGGGCGGCGACCCGCAGCAGCTCGGCCAGCTCCGCGTCGAGCGGCGGCGCTCCCGCCGACCAGCTCGCCTGCGGCGTGCGCAGCGCCGCTACGGTCATGCGGTTCTCGGTCAGGGTGCCGGTCTTGTCGGTGCACAGCACCGTGGCGGCGCCCAGCATCTCGATGGCCGAGGCCCGCCGGGTCAGCACCCGCGCCCGCGACAGCCGCCATGCCCCCATCACCATGAAGGCCGTGAGAACCAGGGGGAATTCCTCGGGCAGCATCGACATGCCGAGGGCGATTCCGCCCAGCACGGCGCGCAGCCAGTCGCCCTGGACCAGGCCGTAGAGCAGCACCGCCAGCAGGGCCGCCGCGCCGCCCGCGGCGGCGAACACCCGGACGATGCGGCGGGTCTCGGTCTGCAGATGCGGCGGCTCGCTTTCGATGCCGCGCAGCGCCAGGCCGATTCGGCCCAGCGCGCTGCGCGGCCCGGTGGCGGTGGCGATGCCGATCCCCTCGCCGCGCACCACCAGGGTGCCGGAGAAGGCGAACGGCGTGTCGTCGCCGCCGGGACTGCCGCCCGCGGGCGCATCGCCGCCCGGCAACTCGACCGCCGTCTTGGCGACCGCCACCGATTCGCCGGTCAGCAGCGATTCGTCGATCAGCAGGTCGCTGGCTCGCACCAGCACGAGGTCGGCCGGCACGCGATCGCCCTCGGCCAGGATCACGGCGTCGCCGCACACGACCTCGCGGCCGGCGATGCGGCGGCGCTCGCCGTCGCGGATCACCAGGGCGCGCGGGCTGGCCATGTCGCGCAGCGCCTCGAGCACGCGCTCGCTGCGCGCTTCCTGGACCACCGAGATCGAGACCGAGACGGTGGCGAAGGCGAGCAGGATGGCGGCGTCCGAAATCTCTCCCAGCACGAGGTAGAGAATGCCGGCGCCGAGCAGCAGGGCGAACATCGGCTCGCGCAGCACGCCGAGCACGATCTGCGGCAGGCGGCGGCGCTCGAGCGACGGCAGGTCGTTGAAGCCGTCGCGACGCAGCCGCTCGGCGGCGTCCGCCTGGGTGAGGCCGAGCGAGGCCGGCATCTCAGGCTGGCAGCAGCGACGCCGGCTGCGCCGCCGCGGCGCGATTGACGACGTCGGCGAACAGCCGGTACTTGACCTGGACCACCGAGAGTTCGCGCGCCCAGTTCACCAGATCGCCCCACGGGTCGTTGAGCTTGCCCAGGCCGCCGACGATCGCCACCACGGTGCCGATCTCGATATGGCCCTCGAGCACCTGCCAGCCGCCGACGCCCAGCGCCACGGCGACGCTGAAATGATGCATCAGGTTCATCAGCAGGTTCATCGTGAACTTGATCTTGTAGATGCCCATGTTGAGCGTGAAGACGCGCTCGATCGGGCCGCGGGCCCATTGCCAGGCGTGATCGGGCCGCCGCGCCGCCTCGACGATGCCGCCGCTCAGGCCGCGCTTGACCAGGATGCGCGACTGGGCGCGACGGTTGATGGCGCCCTGCAGCAGCGGCACGAACACCATCTGCGGCAGGAAGAACAGCAGGCCGATCAGCGCCAGGCTCGAGTCGATGTACAGCATGTAGCTGACGACGCTGACCAGGATGCCGCCCTGCAGCAGCGGCTCCGAGCAGCTGATGCCGGTGAAGCCGCCGATCGGCTCGACCTCCTCCAGCACCATCGAGATCTCGACGCCGGTCTCCGCCGCGCTGTCCTCGAGCCGGCCGCCGTGACCGCCGACCTTGATGCGCAAGGTGCGCACGGAATCCTCGGCGACCCAGCCGCGGTAGACGTTGAGCGCCAGCTTGAGGCTCTGCTCGGCCAGCGCGACGCCGCCATAGGCGACCGCCAGCGACAGCACGGTGGCGAAGGCGCCCTTGTCGACGATCGTGTTGACGATGCGGCGCTGCAGCTCCAGCGGCACGGCGCTCAGCAGGAAGACGGCGATCGACAGGATGGCCAGGCCGACCTGATGCTTGCCCGTGAAGCGCAGCACGTACTCCACGATGGTGCGGGGCATGCCGACATCCTCATGCGGCCGACGACGCCTTCAGGGCGTCCCGGATCCCCTCCACCAATGCCGCATCCGACAGCGGCTTTTCAAGCACGCAGGTCACGCCGAGCTGGCCGGCGCGGCGCCGCAGCTGGTCGCCGGCGCGGCCGCTGATCAGGATCGCCGGCAGGGTGACGTGGCGGGCGCGCAGCCGCCGCACCAGTTCCAGCCCGTCGATCTGCGGCATCTGGAAGTCGACCACCAGGCAGCCGCGCTCGGGCAGGCCGCGGTCGGCCAGCACGGCCTCCGGCCCGTCGTAGAGGCGGATCACGAAGCCCTCCATCTCAAGCGCGAACTTGAGCGCGCTGCGGACGGCGGCGTCGTCGTCGACGACGAGCACGATGGCGGTCGGGACCGGCATGGCGCCAGTTTGAAAGGGAGCGGCGTCGGCCGGGTTGATCCAGCGCAAGCCGAGTCGCGTTGCTAGGGCGATTCCGAGTCGAGCAGCGCCATGCGTACGAGATCGGACAGGCTGTCGGCCTGCATCTTGGTCATGACGTTGGCGCGGTAGACCTCGACGGTGCGGGCGCTGATGCCGAGATCGTAGGCGATGATCTTGTTGGGCTTGCCGGCGACCAGCCCGGCCAGCACCTCGCGCTCGCGCTCGGAGAGCAGGTTCAGGCGCTCGCGGATCGCCGCGATGCGGGCCTGGCGCTCGCTGTCGCGCGCCTGACGCGACAGCGCGACCCGGATGGCCGACAGCAGCGTCTCGTCGTCGAACGGCTTCTCGATGAAGTCGATGGCGCCGGCCTTCATCGCCTGGACGGCCAGCGAGACGTCGCCGTGGCCGGTCATGACGATCACGGGGAAGCTCGACCCGGCCTCGTTGAGCCGGCGCTGCAGGGCGAGCCCGTCCAGGTCGGGCATGCGGATGTCGGTCAGGATGCAGCCGGGTTGCGCCTCGGCCAGGACGTCGAGGAAGGCGACCGCCGATTCGTGCAGGCGGACGGCGAAGCCGGCCGAGCCGAGCAGGAAGGCCAGCGACTGGCGCACCTCCGCGTCGTCGTCGATGACGTGCACGACATGGCTATCCGTCATGGGACAGGATCTTCCTCAAGGGGGCTGCGCAGGGTGAAGTGGAACACCGTCCCGCCGCCGGGGCGATCGTCGACCCAGATGCGGCCGCCATGCGCCTCGACGATGGTCCGGCAGATCGACAGGCCGAGCCCCATGCCCTTGCGCTTGGTGGTGACGAAGGGCTGGAAGAGATGGCTCGCGACCTCCGGCGCCAGGCCGGAGCCGGTGTCTGCGACGCTGACCTCGGCGAGGCCCTGGCCGTCGGCGACCGTGGCGATCTCGAGCCGCCGCTCGCCCGGCGTGTCGACCATGACCTCGATGGCGTTGCGGATCAGGTTTACCAGCACCTGCTGGATCTGGATCCGGTCGGCCAGCACCAGGTCGGCCTTGGGATCGAGACGGAACGAGACGCCGATGCGGTTCTCGCGGGCCCCCATCAGGGCGAGCGTGCTGGCGTCCTCGATCAGCTTGGGCAGGCTCTCGATGCGCCGGTCGCTCTCGCCGCGCGACACGAACTCGCGCAGGCGGCGGATGATGTGGCCGGCCCGGATTGCCTGGTCGGCGGCCTTGCCCAGGGCGTCGCGCAACACCGGCGACTGGGCATGCTCGATGCGATCGAGCAGGCGCTGCGAGCCCTTGAGGTAGTTGCTGATCGCGGTCAGCGGCTGGTTGATCTCGTGCGCCAGGGTCGAGGCCATCTCGCCCAGCGCCGTGTAGCGCGACATGTGGGTGACTTCCGACTGCAGCTCCTTGAGCCGCGATTCGGTCATCTGCTGGTCGGTGAGGTCGCGGATGAAGCCTGTGAAATAGTGCTTCTCGCCGGAGCGCAGCTCGCCGACCGTGAGATGGATCGGGAAGGTCGTGCCGTCCTTGCGCTGGCCCACAACGATGCGGCCAATGCCGATGATCCGCCGCTCGCCGGTCGCCAGGTAGCGGCTCATGTATGCGTCGTGCTGCTCTCGGTAAGGCGAGGGCATCAGCTGGCTGACGTTGCGGCCGGCGAGCTCCTCGGTCGTGTAGCCGAACAGCCGCTCGGCCGTGACGCTGAGCGATTCGATGCGGCCCTGCTCGTCGATGATGAGCATGGCGTCGGGCACGGTCTGCATGACCGAGCGCAGACGCGCCTCGGCCGCCTCGAGGGCGCGGGCCATCGGCGTGCGCTCGTCGGGCCGCGGGTCGAGGCCGTGCACGATCCAGCGCACCGAGCCGTCGGCGTCCAGCACCGGCAGGTTGACCGCGAGATAGGCCGTGGCGCCCGGGACCGCGACGGATGCCGCGTCGCCGTGGCCCCGCAGCCCGTCGAGCGCGGTGCGCTGCGGGCGGCGCGAGCGCAGCACCAGCTGAAGGGAGGCGAGCAGTCGCTCGCGATCGGGGCCGTCGGCCAGGCACGCCGCCACCGGCCGGCCGACCACGGCGCCGGCCGGCGCGCCGAGCAGCCGCAGATAGGGCTCGCTCGCGGCCACGACGGTGAGATCGGGCGCCAGCACGAGCTCGGCCAGGGCCGAGGGCGCGAGCAGCCGCGCAGCGTCCGGTGCGGAGGGGTTCTGATCCATTCTCGCTGGGCCCTTGCGGCCACACTATGCGAGCCGGCAGGCGAACTGCAAATCAGCGGTCCAGCCCGGCCGGCACGGCGGCGGCGGTTGCGCCCACCGGCCGCCCCCCGGGATCGACGGTGACGCGGTCGAGGACCAGCAGCAGGCTGCCGACCCGGCTGGCCGACGAGGCCCATTCCGCCAGCCGCGGATAGTTGTCGACCAGCCAGTTGAAGGCGCCCTGGACGGCCGCGAAGGCGGCGGCCGCCTGGGTGACCTCGCCGAGCTGGATGCTGCCCTCGACGTACTTGGGCACGCAAAGGATCAGGCCGACCAGCGGCGCCAGCAGCGTGTTGCCATGCGAAACCAGCGTGGTGCGCATGTGCTGGCCCGCCAGCCGGCGCCATTGCCGGAGCACCTCGGCCAGGGCGAAGCCGACGGGCAGGCGGCGGCCCGGCGGATCGCCGTTCCCGTCGCCGTCCTGGCGCAGCCGGGCGATCGCGAACTTGAGCTCGGATTCCGCCTGGTTCTTGCGCTCGATGACCGGTGCCATGTGATGGCCGACGGCGATCATGCCGGCGGTGGTCAGCACGGCGTAGAGCACGCTGGCCAGCACGAGATAGCCCGGCAGCTCGACGACGGAGCCGGCAAGTGGGACGGCCAGCGCGCCGCCGACGGTCCACAGCACCGCGACGAAGGTCGCGGCGGTGAGCAGCGACGCCAGCAGCCCGACCGCGAGGTCGATCGGCGCGTCGGTCGCCACCCGCGCATCCTCGGCGATGCGGTACTCGGCGAGCTGCGGCTCGGGCGAGTCGGCCTCGACCCGGCGGTAGTTGGCGTTTTCCAGCCACAAGCGCAGCAGATGCTCGGTCAGCCAGCCCCGCCAGGTGCGCTGGAAGGTCATGCGCCCCCACACCGCGAGCACCCCCAGCGCCACGCTGGCCGCGGCCAAGCCCGGCAGCAAGGCGGTCTGGTGCAGGATTTCCCGGCCGTTGCGAACCTCCAGCGCGTTGAAGAAGTCGCGGTTCCAGAGGTTGAGGCGGTACTGCACGAGCAGCTGCAGCACGACGCAGACCACCAGGACGCCGATCAGGCTCCAGGGCAGCCAGCCGCGCCGTCCCGACCAAAAGCCCAGCGCGCTGCGCCAGAAGCGCCGCAGCGGCTTGGGGCCGACCTCCGACGCCTCGTCATCCGTCATGACGGTCGGAGCGCAGGGCGAGGCCGCGCAGGCCGAGGAAGGCCGGATCGGGGCGGACGATGACGGCGGTCGGGATGGCAGCGGCATAGGAGGCCAGCCGGCCCTTGCCCTCGAAGCGGGCGCGGAAGGCGCTGCGCGCCAGGAAGTCGACCAGGCCGGGGACGATGCCGCCGCCCAGGTAGACGCCGCCGCGCGCGCCGTAGACCAGCGCGGCATCGCCGGCGACGCCGCCGAGAAAGCCGCAGAACAGCTCGAGGGCGCGCCGGCAGCGCGGGTCGCTGTCGTCGAGCGCCGCCCGCGTGATCTCGGGGGCCGGCCGCGGCGCCGCGGCGACGCCGTCGATCTCGGCCAGCGCCGCCAGCAGATTCTCCAGCCCCTGGCCCGACAGCACCCGCTCGGCCGAGACGTGGCCGAAGCGCCGGCGCAGCACCGCCACGACGGCCGCCTCCGGCTCGTCGTTGGCCGCCAGGCTGGCATGACCGCCCTCGCTGGTCAGGACGCGGCCGCCGGCGCCGCCGACCCAGCAGGCCATGCCGAGGCCGGTGCCCGGCGCCACGACCGCCATCGGCGCGTCGGGGGCCGGCTGACCGGCACCCCCAAGACCGCGGATGTCGCCGGGCGCGAGATGCGGGATCGCCCAGGCCAGGGCCTCGAGATCGTTGACGATGCGCGCCTCGGCCAGGCCGAACGCGGCGGCGAGCGCCCGACCGTCGAGCAGCCAGGTGCCGTTGGTCAGCCGGCAGCGATTGTCGACCACCGGGCCGGCCGCCGCAAGAACCGCGCGCTCGAGCCGGACATCGGCCGGAAGATGCGACAGGAACTGGCGGATCGCCGCCTCCGGCGTGGCATGGCGTGCGACGTCGAGCGATTCGACGGGCTGGAGATCGCCGCCGCGCAGCAGCGCGAAGCGGGCATGCGTGCCGCCGATGTCGGCCAGCAGGGCGTCGCTCACGACGCCGGGCTCTTCCCGGCGGCGCCGATCTTCTCGGCGTACCACCGGGCCGACGCCTTGGGGATGCGCCGCTGGGTGGCGTAGTCGACATAGACCAGGCCGAAGCGGTTGTTGTAGCCGGCGCCCCATTCGAAATTGTCGAGCAGCGACCACACGAAGTAGCCGCGCACGTCGGCCCCCTTGGCGATCGCCTCCTCGAGGGCGGCGGTGTACTGGCGCAGGTAATCGATGCGGGCGGTGTCGACGATTTCTCCCGCGGCGTTCGGCTTCTCGACCGCGCCGGCACCGTTCTCGGTGACGTAGACCGGCAACTGGTACCGGTCGTGCACCTCGAGCAGGGTGTCGCGAAAGGCCGCCGGGTCGACCAGCCAGCCGATCGGCGAGCGCGGCGCCTCGGGCGGCGGATCGGCCCAGGCGAAACCCAGCGGCGAGCCCGGGAACGCCTTGCCGTAGAGCGGCGAGTAGTGGTTGAGGCCGAACCAGTCGACCTTGCGCCGGATGCGCTCCATGTCGCCGTCGCGGCGGAACGGCGCGATCAGGTCGACCAGCGCCTCGGGATAGGCGCCGAGGATCTGCGGATCGGGAAAGGCCCGGTTCCAGAAGGCGTCGAGACGCTCGGCCGCGGCGCGATCCGGCGCGCTGTCGCTGATCGGGCGGCAGGGCTGCACGTTGTGGACCGCGCCGACCAGGGAATCGGGCACCCGCGCGCGCAGCACGTCGATCGCCGCGCCGTGCGCCAGGTTGACGTGGTGGATCGCGGCGTAGTGCAGGGCCGGATCGCGGGTCGACGGCGGATGCCAGCCGAAGGCGTAGCCGAACAAGGTGAACACCGCCGGCTCGTTGAAGGTGGCGAAGCGCTTGACCCGATCGCCCAGCCGGCGCGCCACGAGATCGGCATAGTCGGCGAACCAGGCGACGCTGTCGCGATTGGCCCAGCCGCCCTGCTCCTGCAGCGCGAGCGGCAGGTCCCAGTGATAGAGGCACAGCCACGGCTCGATGCCGGCCGCCAGCAGGCCGTCGACCAGGCGATCGTAGAAGGCGAGGCCGGCCTCGTTGGCGGCGCCGCGCCCGCTCGGCAGCACGCGCGGCCAGGCGACCGAGAAGCGATAGGCCGCGACGCCGAGGCCCTTCATCAGCCCGATGTCCTCGGCGTAGCGGTGGTAGTGGTCGCAGGCGACGTCGCCGGTGTCGCCGTTGGCGATGCGGCCGTGCTCGCGGCAGAAGGCGTCCCAGACGCTGGGACCGCGGCCGTCGGCGGTCGCGCCGCCTTCGATCTGGTAGCTGGACGTCGAGACGCCCCACACGAAGCCGCGCGCCGTCATCGCTCCTCCTTCGCGGCGGCGAGGATAGCCGGCCCGCGGCCCCGCCGTCAGGGGCGCATGAAGACGAATTGCGTGTCGTCGTCGAGGTTGTCGGCCAGCCCGGTCAGCTCCGACGCGATGTCGTCGATCGACCGGCTGCGCTTGAACAGGCGCACGGCTTCCGACAGCAGGCAGCGCGCGACGACGTCGTCGGCGATGCCCTTGGCGGCGGCTTCGGCGAGGGCGGCTTCGACGTGCCGCTGGACGAGTTCGTAGGTGCTCATGGTCAGTGCGCCATCAATACGGGGGCGGTCATGCTCGACAGCAGGGTTCGGCTGGCGCCGCCCAGCACCATCTCGCGCAGCCGCGAGTGGCCGTAGATGCCCATGACGATCAGATCGACCTGCTGGTCGGCGGCACGCGAGAGGATGACGCTGCCGACGTCGGCGTCGGCCGCCGTGTCGTGCTGCACCGTCGCCTTGACGCCGTGCGCGGTCAGCCAGCGCGCGACATCGGCGCCGGGCTCGGCGCCGTGGCCGGACGGCGTCGACTTGCCGTCGACGATCAGCACGATGACCTTGTCGGCGCCGACCAGGAACGGCATCGCGTCGCTGGCGGCGCGGGCGCTTTCGCGGCTGGCGTTCCAGCACAGCAGCACGGTCTTGCCGGGCTTGGCGCGGGCGCCGATGTGCGGCACCACGACGGTCGGCCGGCCGGTCGCCAGCGCCACCGATTCGGGCAGGTCGTCGGGCGTCATGGTCTGGCCTTCCGGGTCGGCCTGGCCAAGCACCAGCAGGTCGGCGTAGCGCGCCTGCACGGCCAGCTCGTTCTCGGGATAGCCGTTGGCGACGCGCCATTCGGTGGCGACATGCGTGCCCTTGACGGCGGCGCTGAACGCGGCGGCGGTCTTCTCGCGATCGCCCTTGGCCGCCGATTCGTAGGAGGCATAGAGATCGTCGGTCGGCATGGCGCCGTCGAAGAAGGCCGGCACGTCGAACGGCTGCTGGACGTAGACGCCGACCAGGCGGGCCTGGAAGCGCGTCGCCAGCTCGACGGCGACGGCGAGGCGCTGCGCGAGATGCGGGCTGGGATCGCAGTGCACCAGGATCGTCTTGTAGCTCATGGGTCGACCTCTCGTTTCCTTCCCGATGGCGGGGTTGTATCGTTTCTTACAGGCCCGCGTACGCGATCCCCTTGACGAGGATCAAGCCGGTTCAGCGACCGCGCAGCTGCAACGCCAGCGCGAGCGCCAGCGCCGCCACCAGGTAGACGCTGCCGACGATCACCGAGGCGAGGATCTCGCCGACCGCGCCGACCAGCGCGCCATGGCCGGCCGCGGTCATGAAGCACAGGCTGGCGACCAGCAGGCCGACGACGCCGAGATAGCCGATGATCGTGACCGCCAATCGGCGACCGGCATTGGCCGCCGCGACGGCGCCGAACGCCGCCGCCACCCTGACCAGCCCGGACACAAGACCGCCGCCACCACCACCGCCACCGCCGTTGGGCGCCTCGGCGCTCATCGCCGCACCAGCAGGGCGAGAACGAAGCCGGCGACGCCGGCCAGCGCCACGGCGGCCAGCGGGTTCTCGCGGATCGCCGCCTCGAGCTCGGCCTGGCCCTTGCCGGCCCGGTCGGCGAGCTGCCGCGCCGCTTCCGCCGCGGCCTTCATGGCGTCGGCGCTCTCGGCCTTGGCGGCGTCCTCGATCAGCCCGGCCAGCCGGTGCAGCTCGTCGCGCACGGCGCCGGCTTCGCTGCCCAGGTAGCCATAGGTATCTTTGGGCTTGCCCGCGGTCATGCTTGCCTCCATCGATGCCGGACGATCGCATCGTCGCCGGCCGGCTTGTTGACCTGCATCAACGCCCTCGCGGCCGGCGGGCGCAAGGTTAAGTCGCAACGGAGGAGCCGAAGATGAGTCTCAAGCGTATCCGACTGGAGCTGGCCCGCACGCCCGAGTTTCCCGAGGGCAGCGCCAGCCACGGCTACGAGTTCGTCGCCCCGCTCGATGCCCGCGGCCACCTCGACTCCGGCGAGTGGAGCAAGTCCAAGGCGGCCTGCACGGTGCAACGGTTCTGGGGCAGGGACGAGGACGAGCATGGCGTGCTCATCCATCGCAAGGACGGGGCATGGGCCTTCTCCTACGAGCCCGGCGACGACGATGATGAGCCGATCTTCCGCTTCGACAAGCATCTTTTCAACGTCGGCGAGTACGTGACCGTCACCGAGCACGACGGCGTCGCCCGGCCGTTCCGGGTCACCGCGGTCGGACCCGCCATCAAGCGCGCCTGACGGCGCCGGCCCCGAGTTCGGTGCCGATCGGCTCAGTGCAGGACGGCCAGGGCGACCAGGAGGGCGAAGCCGACCCCGCCGGCGACGGCGAGCTGCCAGGCGCGTGCGTAGAGCCAGGTGCGCCGCGCCACCAGCCACCCGAGCCGCTCCAGCGCCGCGTCCGACAGGTCGGGCGCGTCGTCGCCGGCGCGATCGAGGCGTCGGCCGAAGAACTCCCATTCGACGTAGATCACCGGGAAGGCGAAGCCGCAGCTCAGCACGCTGATCACCAGGCTGACATGGCCGACGATGCTGCCCAGCAGCTTGACCGCGGGCCGCGCCCCGGCGAACGGGTCGCCGGTGCTGACGACCGCGACATAGGCCAGCGCCGCCACCACGATGGCGTTGAAGCGCAGCAGCACCGACGTCTTGGAATCGAGGCTGGCGAGCAGGCTGCGTAGGCGGTCCCAGGCCATCACCCGCGCCTTGTCGTCGGCGCTGCCCTCGCCGGCCTGCAGCCGGGCGACCGCCAGGGCCCGCCGGCCGAGGGTCATGGCCGCAGCGCCGCGACGTTGGCGGCGTAGTGCGCCGGACCGCCGCGGAACACCGCGGTGCCGGCGACCAGGACGTCGGCGCCGGCGGCGATGCAGCGCCGCGCCGTCTCGGGATTGATGCCGCCGTCGACCTCGAGGTCGATCGCCTTGCCCAGCCCGTCGATCATGCGGCGCAGGGCGGCGATCTTGGCGAGCTGGCTGTCGATGAAGGCCTGGCCGCCATAGCCCGGGTTGACGCTCATCACCAGGACGAGGTCGAGATCGCCGAGGATCGGCTCGACGGCGGCGAGCGGCGTGCCGGGGTTGAGCACGCAGCCGGCCTTCTTGCCCAGGCTGCGGATGAGCTGGATCGTGCGATGGACGTGCGGGCCGGCCTCGGGATGGACCGACAGGATGTCGGCCCCGGCCTCGGCGAACTGCGGCACCAGCGGATCGACCGGCGACACCATCAGATGGACGTCGAACGGCCGCTGCGTGTGCCCGCGCAGCGCCTTCACCACCATCGGCCCGATCGTCAAGTTGGGCACGAAGTGGTTGTCCATGACGTCGACATGGATCCAGTCGGCGCCGGCCCGCGCCACCGCCTCGACCTCGGCGCCGAGGCAGGCGAAGTCCGCCGACAGGATCGAGGCCGAGACGCGGACCGGCTGCTGCGGCATGTCGGGTCCCCTCAGGTGCCGGGGCGGGTCGGCGCTTCCCAGCCCTTGCGCCGGAACGGGTTGGCCGGGAAGGTGCCGAGCGGCTTGAACTCCTCGGAGAAGAACATCAGCTCTTCGAGCGCGAGCTGGAGGCCGCGCTGCTCGGGATGGCCCTCGACCTCGGCGTAGAACTGCGCCTGCTCGAACTTCGCCCCCGACAGGTAGCTCTCGAGCTTCACGATGTTGATGCCGTTGGTCGCGAAGCCGCCCAGCGCCTTGTAGAGCGCCGCCGGCACGCTCTTCACCCGGAACAGGAAAGCCGACATGCACTGCACGGTGCGCCAGTCGAGGGTCGCCTCGTCGCGCGAGAAGACCAGCATGCGCGTGGTGTTGTGATCGGCGTCCTCGATGTTGCGCGCCAGCACCTTGAGCTCGTAGATGCGCGCCGCCAGCGACGAGGCGATGGCGCCGACGCTGCGGTCGCCGATCTCGGCGATCTCGCGCGCCGCGCCGGCGGTGTCGGCGTGGACCAGCGGCGCGAAGCGGTGCTTCTTCAGGAAGTTGCGGCATTGCGCCAGCGCCTGGACGTGGCTCTTCACCGTCTTGACGGTCTTCAGCGACGCGCCCGGCAGCGCCACCAGGCAATGCTCGACGCGCTGGAAGTGCTCGGCGACGATCTTCAGCCTGGTGTGCGGCAGCAGGCTGTGCAGGTCGGCGACGCGGCCGGCGATCGAGTTCTCGACCGGGATCATCGCGAGTTCGGCGCGGCCGGCCTGGACGGCGCCCATCGCCGTCTCGAAGGTCGGGCACGGCAGGGTCGTCATGTAGGGAAAGGCCGCCCGGCAGGCCATGTCGGAGTTGGCCCCCGGCTCGCCCTGGAAGGCGATGGTGTTGCCGGCCGCGGCGCCGCCGCGCCTCACCTGCCGTTTCGCTGCCGCCATCGTCTTCTCCCCCTGCTCGCCGACCCGATTGTCCCGGCGGCTGTTTCGCTCGCCGGCAAAGGCCCCGTCAACCGCCGCCCAAGGAGCGAAAAAGCCCGCAGAATCCGGGACTTGCGACGTTCCGCCGCGCAGTCGGGCTGCGGCGATCGGATACTACTGGCCGCGTTGTCGTCGTGCTACAGCACCGGCAGTATTTTTGGGGCAGCGAGATCGACTATGGCCAGTTTCAATACGGTGGCAGGCTGCGTTCTGGCCTCGGCGCTCTTCGCCATGGTGGTGGGCAAGGTGTCGAACGCCGTGGTCCATCCGCACAAGCTCGACAAGCCGGCCATCGCGGTCGAGGACGCGGCCCCGGCTGCGGCGCCCGCCGGCGCGCCCGCCGAGGAACTGGCGAAGATCGGCCCCAAGCTGGCCAGCGCCAACGTCGAGGCCGGCAAGGCGATCTTCGCCAAGCAGTGCACGACCTGCCACAGCGTCGACAAGGGCGGCGCCAACAAGGTCGGCCCGAACCTGTGGAGCATCGTCGGCCGCAAGAAGGCCAGCCATGAGGGCTTCAGCTACTCGGCGGCGCTGCAGGGCAAGGGCGGCGACTGGAGCTACGAAGACATCAACAACATGATCTTCAAGCCGCAGGCCTTCGCCAAGGGCACCAAGATGGCCTTCGCCGGCCTGCCCAAGGAGCAGGAGCGCGCCGACGTGATCGCCTACCTGCGCTCGATGGCCGACAGCCCGGCGCCGCTGCCGCAGTAAGGCCGGCCCGCTTGTCCGCGGCGGTCGACGCCGAGCTGGTCGGCCTGGCCCATCGCCTGGCCGACGCGGCCCGTCCGATCGCCGCGCGCTACTTCCGCAGCGATCTCGCGATCGACGACAAGTCCGACCTCAGCCCGGTCACCCGCGCCGACCGCGAGGCCGAGGCCGCCATGCGCGAGCTGCTCGACCGGCACGCGCCGCAGCACGGTGTGTTCGGCGAGGAGTACGGCGCAGTCCGCACCGACGCCGAGCATGTCTGGGTCCTCGACCCGATCGACGGCACCAAGGCCTACATTACCGGCATGCCGATCTTCGGCACCCTGATCGCGCTGCTGCATCGCGGCCGCCCGGTGCTCGGCATCATCGACCAGCCGATCCTGCAGGAGCGCTGGCTCGGGGTCGCCGGCGCGCCCTCGACGTTCAACGGCCGGCCGATCCGGGTCCGGCGCTGCGGCGCCCTGGCCGAGGCCTACATGTACTCGACGGCGCCGGTGATGTTTCCCGGCCCGCTCGAGCAGCAGCACGCCGCGCTGGCCCAGCGCGCCAAGCTGTTCCGCTGGGGCGGCGACTGCTACGCCTACGGGCTGCTGGCGTCCGGCCATGTCGACCTGGTGGTCGAGAACTCGCTGAAGCTCTACGACTTCGCGGCCCTGGTGCCGGTCGTCGAGGGCGCCGGCGGGCTGATCACCGACTGGCGCGGCCGGCCGCTCGACGACAAGTCGGACGGCTCGGTGCTGGCCGCCGGCGATGCCGCGGTGCACGCCGCGGCGATGGCGGCGCTCGACCCGGCGACCGCCGAGCGCCCGGACTCGAGCCGCCGCGTCGGCTAGCCGGCCGCGGCCTGGCGCGCCCGCCCAGCCGCGCGCTCGATGTCGAACCAGACGATGTCCTCGAAACCCTTGTAGCGGACGCGACGGCGGTAGCCGAGGCCGAGCCGCTTCATGACCGCCTGCGACGCCAGGTTGTCGGGCAAGGTGATGGCGAAGATCAGCGGCAAGCCCAAGGTCCCGAAGCCCAGCCGCAGCGCCGCCTCGGCCGCCTCGGTGGCATAGCCGTGGCCCCAGGCCTCGGGATGCAGCGCCCACAGGACCTCGGTCTCGCCGAACTCGGGGACGTGATTGAGGCCGCCGTGACCGATCAGCCGGCCGTCGCGGAAGATGCCCCAGGGCGCGTAACCGCGCGCCTGCCAGCCCGCCGCGAAGCGCTCGATGGTGGCGCGCGCCGCCGTCACCGGATCGCCGTCCGCCGCCAGCAGCCAGCGCGCAACCTCGGGATGGAAGCGCATGGCGGCGTAGGGCTCGGCATCGGCCGGCTCGAGCGGGCGCAGCAGCAGGCGTGCCGTCTGGACGGTCGTCATCTTTACGTAACTTTACCCGGGCGAGAGGGACGCGAAACGCTGGCGGTGCATATCACCGGCACGGGGATGGTTCATCCCGCTCGAAGGAGAAACCGATGATCAAGCTCAGCACCAAGTCGATGATCGCCGCCCTGCTCGCCGGCAGCCTCGCCGCCACCGCCGGTGGTACGGCCTTCGCCCGGGCCGGCGGCGGACCGGCCGGCGATCCGGCCTCGCAGCAGCAGGGATTCGACAAGCGGATCGATCGCGCGCTCGGCAAGACCGACGCCTCGGCCGAGCAGAAGCAGAAGATCGCCGACATCTTCAAGGCCGCCTTCAAGGACGAGCGCACCTTCCGCGACAAGCGGACCGAGAACCGCAAGGCGATGGAGGCGGCCCTCCAGGCGCCGACCATCGACGCCACCCGCATCGAGGCGATCCGCGTCGAGCAGGTCAAGATCGTCGACGACTCCTCCAAGCGCCTCACCCAGGCGCTCGAGGACGCGGCCAACGTGCTGAGCCCGGCGCAGCGCCAGGCCTTCTTCAAGGCCTGGAGCGACCGCCCGGCCAAGCGCCCGGGCTGACGGTGGCGTCGCGCTCGGCCCCGCCCGATACTGCGGCGATGGCCGAGCGCATCCTCATGATCGACGACGACGAGCGGCTCGCCGGGATGGTCGCGGACTATCTCGGCGGCGCCGGCTTTCGCGTCACCACCGCGGCGACCGCGCGCGACGGCGAGGCCCGCCTCAAGCGCGAGGCGTTCGACGCGCTGATCCTCGACCTCATGCTGCCGGACGCCGACGGGCTCGACCTGTGCCGCCGCCTGCGCGCCGCCAGCGACATCCCGATCCTGATGCTGACGGCGCGCGGCGAGCCGATGGATCGCGTGGTCGGGCTCGAGCTCGGCGCCGACGACTATCTCGCCAAGCCGTTCGAGCCGCGCGAGCTGCAGGCGCGCCTGCGCGCCATCCTGCGCCGCCGGGCCGGCGCGCCGCGCGCCGACAGCCTGCATTTCGGCCGGCTGGAGATCGACAGGGGCGCCCGCCTGGTGCGGCTCGACGGCGAGGAACGCGGCCTGACCTCGTACCAGTTCGCGCTGCTGCTGGCGCTCGCCGAGCGGGCCGGCCGCGTGCTGTCGCGCGACGCTCTGATGGACCTGCTGAAGGGCGAGAAGCTCGAGGCCTTCGACCGCTCGGTCGACGTCCATGTCTCGCGCATCCGGGCGGCGATCGAGGACGACCCGAAGCGGCCGCGGCGCATCCTGACGGTGCGCGGCGCCGGCTACGTCTTCGCGCGCGACCAGGACCGCTGAACGGCATGCGCCGCCTCTACCTGCAGTTCTACCTGACGATCCTCGTGGTGCTGGCCGCCTTCGTGGTCGCCGCGGCGGTCCTGTGGTGGGTGGCCGAGGACGAGGCACGCACGCCGCAGTATCTCGACGTCGCCGCCGAGCTCACCGGTGCCCTGCTGCCCGAGGCGGGCGCCCCGGTGATCGACCAGCAGAAGGCGGTCGATGCCCTGTACCGCAAGCTGCGCTTCGACATCGCCCTGTACCAGCGCGACGGCCGCCTGATCGCCATGGCCGGCCGGCCACCGCCGCGCTTCGACGCGGCCCGCGCGCGGACCGGCTGGCGGCGCGGCCCCGGCGGGCCGAACTTCATCCTGCAGCTGCCCGACGGGCGCTGGCTGGTCGCCCGCCAGGTCCAGGAGCGCCCCAACCCGATGGCCTGGATCGTCGCCTTCCTGGCGCTGGTCGCCCTGGCCGTCGCGGTCGGCGCCTACCCGGTGGTGCGCGGCCTCGGGCGCCGGCTCGAGCGCCTCAAGGCCGGCGTCGAGCAGTTCGGCGACGATCTCGGCGCCCGGGTCAAGGTCGAGGGCCGCGACGAAGTGGCGGCGCTGGCCGAGAGCTTCAACCGCTCGGCGGCACGCATCGAGGAGCTGGTCGCCGCCCATCGCCTGCTGCTGGCCAATTGCAGCCACGAGCTGCGCACGCCGCTGGCCCGTCTCGCGCTGGCCGCCTCGCTGCTCGGCGACAAGGCCGATCCGGCGACCCGGCAGTCGCTGCAGCAGGACGTGGCCGAGCTCGACCAGCTGATCGAGGAGATCCTGCTGGCCAGCCGGCTGGAGGCCCAGACCGATCCCGGCCGCCGCGACCCCGTCGACCTGCTCGCCCTGGCCGCCGAGGAAGCCAGCCACTACGACACCGAGGTCGGCGGCGCGCCGGTCACGGTGCTCGGCGACGCGGTGCTGCTGCGCCGCCTGATCCGCAACCTGCTGGAGAATGCCCGGCGCTACGGCGGGCCGGCGCCGGCGATCGTGACGGTCGAGCCTGCCGGCGGCCGGGCGGTGCTGGAGGTGGCCGACCAGGGACCCGGCATCCCGGACGATCAGCGCGACCGAATCTTCGAGCCGTTCTACCGCCTGCCGAGCACCCGCGAATCGGGGCGCGGCAGCGGGCTCGGGCTGGCCCTGGTGCGGCAGATCGCGCGCCGTCACGGCGGCGACGCCGTTTGCCTCGCCGCAGCGGGCGGCGGCAGCCGCTTCCGGATTGACCTGCCCGCTGCCTGAGGTATCAGGTAAACGATCGTTCACCCGGAGGAGCGGCCCATGGACTTCGATATCCCCGCCGACATTGCGGCATACCTGCACGAGCTCGACGAGTTCATCGAGCGCGAGATCAGGCCGCTCGAGCGTGAGAACGACAACATCCGCTTCTTCGACCATCGCCGCGAGCATGCCCGCACCGACTGGGACAATGACGGCCAGCCGCGGCACGAGTGGGAGGCCCTGCTGGCCGAGATGCGCCGCCGCGCCGACAAGGCCGGGCATCTGCGGTTCGGCCTGCCCAAGGAGCTGGGCGGCAAGGAAGGCTCCAACCTCGCCATGGCGATCATCCGCGAGCACCTCGCGCACAAGGGGCTCGGCCTGCACAACGACCTGCAGAACGAGAGCTCGATCGTCGGCAACTTCCCGGTCGCCCTGCTGCTCCATCGCTTCGGCACCAAGGAGCAGAAGGAGCGCTATCTCGAGGGCATGTTCACCGGCAAGGAGCGCATCGCCTTCGGCCTGACCGAGCCGGACCACGGCTCGGACGCGACCCACATGGAGACCACCGCGGTCAAGCAGGGCGGCGACTGGGTGATCAACGGCATGAAGCGGTTCAACACCGGCATGCACACCGCGACCGTCGACCTGGTGTTCGCCCGCACCTCGGGCAAGCCGGGCGACGCGCGCGGCATCTCGGCCTTCCTGGTGCCGGTCACGTCGAGCGGCTTCAAGGTCGAGTACATGTGGTGGACCTTCAACATGCCCTCGGACCATGCCGAGGTCTCGCTGACCAACGTCAAGGTGCCGGGCTCGACCATGCTGGGCGACGAAGGGCGCGGCCTCGACGTGGCGCAGACCTTCGTGCACGAGAACCGGATCCGCCAGGCCGCCTCGAGCGTCGGCGCGGCGCAGTACTGCATCGACATGTCGGTGGCCTATGCCAAGAACCGCAAGGTGTTCGGCAAGGCGCTGGCCTCCAACCAGGCCATCCAGTTCCCGCTCGCCGAGCTGCACACCGAGGCCGAGATGACGCGCGGCCTGGTGCGCAAGACCGCCTGGAACCTCGACCGCCAGCACCACATGCAGGTCAGCGAGTGGGTGGCGATGTCGAACTACCGCGCCAACCGGCTGGTCTGCGACGCCGCCGACCGGGCGATCCAGGTGCATGGCGGCATCGGCTACTCGCGCCACATGCCGTTCGAGCACATCTATCGCCATCACCGCCGCTACCGCATCACCGAGGGCTCGGAGGAGATCCAGATCCGCCGGGTCGCCGGCGCCCTGTTCGGCTTCTGGGGCGCCCAGAAGGCGAAGACCTCCTGACCGCCCCCGCCGCGCCCGGCCTCGGCCGGGCATGACGGGAAAGGCCGAACGACCGCGCTGGACCAGCGACGCTCTGATGTTCGGCACGGCCATGCTGATGGGGTCGAGCTACCCCTTCGCCAAGGACGTGCTGCAGGTCATGAGCCCGCTGCTCTACAGCGCCTCGCGCTACGTCATCGCGGGCCTGTTCCTATTCGCCGTGATGCGGCTGACCGGACGCCGCCTGGCCCTGCCGCGCCGCGACTGGCCGGCGATCCTGGTCCTGTCGCTGATCGGCGTGGCCCTGTTCCAGGCCTGCTGGGGCCTGGCCATGGCGCGCAGCTCGCCATCGCTCGGCTCGATCGTCATGACCACGACGACGGCCTTCTCGGCGATCCTGGCGCGGCTGGCCGGCCGGCGACTGCCGGCGCTGGGCTGGACCGGGATCGTCATCGCCTTCGCCGGCGTCGTGCTGGTGGTGAACAACTCGCTCGTCCGGATCACGGTCTCGGTCGGCGCGCTCGACGGCGCGCTCTTGTGGGTGGCGGCGGCCTTCGCCTGGGCCGTCTACGTCGATCGCGGCGCCCCCCTGAACCTGCGCCTGGGCGCCCTGCCGGTGATGGCCTGGACCACCCTGCTCGGCTCGCTGATGCTGTTGCCGGTCGCCCTGCTGCTCGAATCGGTGAGCGACTTCGCCCGGCTCGACACGCGGCTCGCGGCGTTCTGGCTGTACACCGCGATCTTTCCGGTGGGCGTCGCCTTCCTCGGCCTGACCGCCGGCCTGGAGCGGCTGGGGGTCAGCCGGGTCATGGTCTACATGTACCTGATCCCGATCGCCGGAGTCGGGCTTTCCGCCGCCTTCTTCGGCGATCCGCTCACCCCGGCGCGGGTGCTGGGCGGCCTGATCGTCCTGGTCGGCGTCGTTCTGACGCGCGTGGCGCTCGACCGTGCGGCCCGCGTTCCTGTATGAACGGCCGGCAAGCGAAAGGAACCACGATGGCCGACAAGGCCAGCTCCCCCGCCGCCCCGTCCGCGACGGACGGCCCCCTGACGACGCCCGGCACCGGCGGCCGGCGCGCCGCCGTGTCGCGCGCCACCAAGGAGACCCGGATCGCCGCGGCGATCAATCTCGACGGCAGCGGCGTCTACGACGTCAGGACCGGCATCGGCTTCCTCGACCATATGCTCGAGCAGCTCAGCCGCCACAGCCTGATCGACATCACCTTGCGGGCCGAAGGCGACCTGCACATCGACGGCCACCACACTACCGAGGACTGCGGCATCGTGCTGGGCGAATGCCTGCGCCAGGCGCTGGGCGACCGCGCCGGCATCCGGCGCTACGGCTCGGCCCGCATCCCGATGGACGAGACCCTGACCGAAGTGGCGCTCGACGTCTCCAACCGGCCCTACCTGATCTGGAAGGTCGCCTTCTCGCGGCCCAAGCTCGGCACCATGGACACCGAGCTGTTCAAGGAATGGTTCCAGGCCTTCGCCCAGCTCGGCGGACTGACCCTGCACGTCTGGAACCACTACGGCGAGAACAACCACCACATCGTCGAGAGCTGCTTCAAGGGCCTGGCGCGGGCGCTGCGCGACGCGGTCGAGATCGATCCCCGGCAGGCCGCCGCGGTGCCGAGCACCAAGGGCGTGCTCTGACCGCGCCATGACCGTCGCGCCATGACCGTCGTCCCATGACCGTTGCCATCGTCGACTACGGGTCGGGCAACCTGCGCTCGGCCGCCAAGGCCTTCGAGCGGGCCGCCCGCGAGGCCGGGCTCGACGACCGCGTGACCGTGACGTCGCAGCCGCGCGACGTCGCGGCGGCCGACCGGATCGTGCTGCCCGGGGTCGGCGCCTTCGCCGACTGCCGCGCCGGCCTGTACGCCGTGCCGGGCATGGTCGAGACCCTGCAGCGCCAGGTGATCGAGGGCGGCAAGCCGTTCCTGGGAATCTGCGTCGGCATGCAGCTGATGGCGACGCGCGGCGTCGAGTACGGGATCCACGCCGGGCTGGACTGGATCCAGGGCGATGTCGTGCGCATCGAGGCGGTGCCCGACGGCCATGGCGGCCGCCTCAAGATCCCGCACATGGGCTGGAACGAGCTGCTCGAGCTCGCGCCGCATCCCCTGCTGGCCGGCATCGCGACGCACGACCATGCCTACTTCGTGCATTCCTTCCAGCTCAAGGCACGCCGCCCGCAGACGGTGCTGGCCGTCACCGACTATGGCGGCCCGATCACCGCGATCGTCGGACGCGACAATCTGGCCGGCACGCAGTTCCATCCCGAGAAGAGCCAGGCCACCGGCCTGCGGCTGATCGCCAACTTCCTGCGCTGGAAACCCTGACGGCGCCGACCGCGTTGGCCGGCACATGCCGGCTCTCGCGACGGTCCTTGCGGTCGCCCTCGCGGCCTCGATCCTGCTGCTCGGCGCCGCGCTGGCGCACGCCTTCGAGCTGCCCAACAAGATCGGCCTCGACCGCGACGCCTATTTCCTGGTGCAGCAGATCTACCGCGGCTGGGACGGCTTCGCGGCGATCCTCGCGGTCCAGGTCGCCGCCCTGGCGACGGCCGCCGGACTGGCCCGCCGTGACGCCTCGATCCTGCGCCCGCTGCTGCTGACGCTGCTGTGCGTCGGGTCGGCGCAGGCGCTGTTCTGGACCTTCACCTTTCCGGCCAACGTCGCGACCGCCAACTGGACGGTCGCGCCGGCGGACTGGCAGCGCCTGCGGCTGGCATGGGAGTACTCGCATCTGGCCGGCGCGCTGCTGCAGCTCAGCGGGCTGCTGGCCCTGGTCCTTGCCATCGCGCAGGCAGCGCGCCGCGACGCGCGCGGCCCCCGGCGCTGAGGCCCGCTCCGGGAAAGGCCTGCAGCGGCAGGCCGAGGAAGGCGGCCAGCGACCGCTCGATCAGGCCACGGTCGAGCCCGTCGACGATGAACACCAGCCGCGACCGGCGATCGTCGTCGGGCCACGCCGCCATGTGGACCGGCGGATGCACGAGATGCTGGACGCCGTGCAGCGCCACCGGCGTCGCCGACCCGGCGACGTTGAGGATGCCCTTGACCCGCAGCACCCGCTCGCCGTGGCGGTTGAGCAGCATGCTGAACCACAGGCCGAACCTCACCCAGTCGATCTCGCCGTCCAGGGTCAGGGCGAAGGCGTGGATCGAGTCGTCGTGGCGATTGCGCTCGGCGGCGGCGTCGGGCGTGTCGGCCTGCAGCTCGGCGGCCAGCCAGCGCCGGGCCACCGCGCTGCGTTCGGCCGTCGCGAACAGGTCGTGCGTCAGCAGCGCCTCGACGTCGACCGGTCCTTCGGCCGATCGCCAGAGCGGCGCCGACGGGTTGAGGCGGCGCAGGCGGTCGACCAGCGGCTGCACCGCTTCGGGCGGCACGAGGTCGGTCTTGGTGAGCACCAGCCGGTCGGCCACCGCCACCTGCTTGGTCGATTCCGGCTGGCGCGCCAGCTGCCCGAGCCCGTTCACCGCGTCGACCGTGGTGATGACGTTGCCGAGGCGGAAATGGTGACGCAGCACCGGATCGGACTGGATCGTCGACAGGATCGGAAAAGGGTCGGCGAGACCGGTGCTCTCGATGACCAACAGGCGGAACGGCGGCACCTCGCCCCGCTCGCGCCGCGACTGCAGCTCGCGGATCGCCGTCGACAGCTCGCCGCGCACCGTGCAGCAGACGCAGCCGGACGGCAGCAGCACCACCGTGTCGTCGATCCGCTCCAGCAGGTGATGATCGAGGCCGATCTCGCCGAACTCGTTGACCAGCACCGCCGTGTCGGCCAGTGCCGGATCCGCCAGCAGGCGCTGCAGCAACGTGGTCTTGCCCGACCCCAGGAAGCCGCTGATCAGGTTGACCGGGATGAAGTGCGGCTCAGCCATCTTCCAGCCGCACGATGAGATCGGGATCGAGTGGATCGCAGGGCCGGCCGGCGAGACGCTCGGCGGCCGCCCACAGATGCCCCAGGTTCTCGACCAGCTCGGTCTTGCCGGTCGCCGTCGACAGCACGTAGGAGCTGGCCTGCCAGTCGCTCAGGGTCAGCCCGTAGGGCCGCAGCAGGCGGCTGGCGCAGGCGATGCGATGGGCGCGCTCGCGCCGCCGCAGGGCCGCGTCGTCCGGCGCCGCCGCATAGACGCCCGGCCGCGCCACCGGCTCGCTCCAGTGCCCGCCGCCTCCGAGCACGCCGCACAGGGCGCACACGGCGGTGCCTCAGCGCTGGCGCGGACGGCGCCGCGCGAAGTCGTCGGCCATCTCGTCGAGCGTGACGAAGCGCACGCCGGGATGGCCGATCATGTGGTGATAGAGCCGCTCCAGCATCATCAGCACGTGCGGCCGGCCGCTGACGTCGGGATGGATCGTCATCGGGAACACGGCGTAGTCGTACTCGCGGTAGACCCAGTCGAACTGGTCGCGCCACATCTGCTCGATGTCGCGCGGATTGACGAAGCCGTGACTGTTGGGCGACTTCTTGATGAACATCATCGGCGGCAGGTCGTCGAGGTACCAGCTCGCCGGGATCTCGATCAGGTCGGTCTCGTGGCCGCGCTGCAGCGGCACCATCCAGTCGCTCGGCTTGCGCGCGTAGTCGATCTTGGTCCAGCGGTCGCCGACCCGCACGTAGTAGGGCTGGTGGTCGTTGTGCATCAGCGAGTGGTCGTACTTGATGCCGCGCTCGAGCAGCAGCTCGTTGGTGACCGGCGAGAACTCCCACCATGGCGCGACGTAGCCGGTCGGCCGCTTGCCCGACAGCCGGGTCACCAGCTCGATGCACTTGTCGAGCACCTCGGTCTCCTGCTCGCGTGTCATGGCGATCGGGTTCTCGTGGCTGTAGCCGTGGATGCCGATCTCGTGACCGGCCTCGGCCACCGCCTTCATCTCGGCGGGAAAGGTCTCGATCGAATGGCCGGGAATGAACCAGGTGGTGCGGATGCCGAGCCGGCCGAACATCCTGAGCAGGCGCGGGCTGCCGACCTCGCCGGCGAACAGGCCGCGCGAGATGTCGTCCGGCGAATCCTCGCCGCCGTAGCTGCCCAGCCAGCCCGCCACGGCGTCCACGTCGACGCCGAAGCCACACAGGATCTCCTTGGCCATGTCCGGTCTCCTCCGCTTTCCGACGCAGGAGAGCAAGAACCGTTCCGGACGATGGTTGCAGCCGTGCAGACCTCGTGCCGCTCTAGCGGGCGGCCGGCGCCGGCGGCCCGACCGCTGCCGTCCGCTGCGAGGGAATCGGCCGGTGGGCATTGAGACCCGCGGCGTCCCACATCAGCCGGGGATCGAAGGATTCGGCGGCGAAGATCGTGATGAAGACGACCGCGCAGAAGGCCAGGGCGCCGAAGCCCGGCTCGATGGTGACGGCCCGCCCGAACTGGACCAGCGCCCCCAGCAGCGATTCCATGAAGATGTCGACCATCGACCAGCGTCCGATCCAGGCCACCACGTGGTACAGGAACGTACGCTGCCGCAGCATGAAGCGACCGCCCGCCTGAGGCGTCGTCCATTGCACCGTGCCCAGCATCAGCCCCAGCCCCAGCAGCTTGAACATCGGCACGAGGATGCTGGCGAAGAACACCAGCAGGGCGAGCGGATACATGCCCGAGGCCAGCAACTCCTCGACGCCGCCCAGGATCGTGCTGGGGGCGCCGGCGCCGAGCTGGATGACGGTCAGCACGGGATAGATGTTGGCCGGCACGTAGAGCACCGCCGCCGCCAGCACGAACGCCCAGGTCCGGGTCAGGCTGTCGGGCTTGCGGGCGTGCAGATGGGAACCGCAGCGCGGGCAGCGTTCCTCGGTCTCGGCCGGCACGCTGACCAGCCCGCACGACTCACATCCGACGGCGCCGAGGCGAAAGGCGGTCGGCGGCTCGGCCGGCATCGGCGCGTAGGTCTGGCCTCGCCGCTCGATGGCTTCCCACACCGCCATCGGATCGAGCGCCAGCTCGGCCCAGACGAGGACGATGGTGAGCAGGCCGAGCGCGTAGACCGCCGGGCCGAGCTCGATCGACACCAGGTCGCCGAGCTTGGTGTAGGCGACGAAGACGCCGAGCAGCAGGACCTCCAGCATCGACCAGGCGCCGACCTTGCGCGCCACCAGGAAGACGCCGCGCAGGTTGGGCGGCAGACGAGGCAGACGCAGGCCGACCAGCACGTAGATGGTGCCGAGGAACTTGATCGCCGACGCGAAGGCGGTCGTGAAGGCGACGGCCAGCGCGACCGGCCACAGGCCGCGATTGACCAGCTCGGCCGGCCCCGAATCGAGCGTCGTCTCGTGCACGATGCCGACCGCCGAGACCTTCATCAGCATGCCGAGCCAGACGATCGCGAACAGCACCACCGAGGCAAAAGTGAGCGCGAGATGGTGGTTCAGGGGATCGGCCCGGGTCGCCCGCAGAACGCTGCCGCAGCGCTGGCAGCTCGAGCGCATGTTCGCCGCCAGCGGCGGCACGATCTGGAACTGGCCGCAGGCCATGCACTCGTGCAGCTGCCGCCGGGTCACCGGCGGTCCGGCCTCCTCCGCCTTCCGCCAAGGCAGACGCATCACGTCTGCAGCAGCGCCGCGATGCCGTCCGCCAGCTCGCCGACGGCGTCGCTGATGGCCGCCACCAGGCCCGGAATGTCCGGCCTCGGCAGCGGCCGCCGGATGTCGAAGCTGCGCGCCGCCGAACGGCGCGGCCGGTTGAACTCGACGGCGACCTGGGCGAGCAGCACCAGGCTTCCCGCCTTGTCGCCGTCGAGACGCTGGATATTGATCCCGACGCTGGCGTTCTCGTCGGCATGGATGGCGCCGTTCTCGCCGTAGATCGAGCTCCCCGGCAGGCGCTGGCCGAGCTCGAGCGCCAGCACGCGCCCCAGCATGCTGCCCAGCGACTCGCCCCACCAGTCGTTGGCCATGACGTCGAGCCGGTAGCCTTCGGAAGAGCGCACGATCTCGCGCCGATCGAGATAGCTCGCGAGCCCGATGTCCTTGAGACGCACGACCTTGGGGCCAGTGCCGCCGGTCGGGCCGGGCCGGACCGCGATCGAGTAGTAGTGCGGATCGGGCGAGCTGCAGCCCGCTTGCAGGGCGGCCGCGGGCGCGGCCAGCAGGACGAGACGGCGACCGGTCAGCATGAGGTCATTCCTTGCCCGTGTTGGTGCGACCGCGGATCAGCGCCTCGGGATGGCGCGCCAGCAGGTCGGTCAGCGCGCGGATCGACCGCACCGTGTCGGTGAGCTGCGGCATCAGCCGGTCGACGTCGCGCCGGAACCGCGAATCCTCGCCATAGCCCGTGGTGAACGAGGTCAGCAGCCGGTTGGTGTTGGTCAGGGCCTCCTGCAGCTGCTGGGCGATCGCCGGCAGCCGCTTCAGCGCCGGCGCGCCGTCCTGCTCGAGCCGCCGGGTGAACTCCTGCACCTCGGTCATCGACTTCTGCAGCGCGCTCAGGGTGCTCTTGAGCTGCGGGCCGTTCAGCGTCTCGTCGAGGCCGGCGGCGGCGCCGGCCAGGCTCTTGCCGATCTTGTCGAACTCGATGCGGTTGATCTTGGCCAGCAGCTCGTTGGCCGAGCGGGCGATGCTGTCGAAACCGCCGACCGCCGAGGCCGGCACGATGTAGAGGTCGCCCTGCTGCTTCAGCTCGGCCGGGGCGGCGTCACGCACCATGGTGAGGGCCACGATCTTCTCGCCGGTGATCAGGCTGGGCGACTGCAGGGTGGCGCGCAGGCCGTGGCGAACCAGCTCGGCCGCCACCGTGTCGGGCGTCATGCCCTGGCCGGCCGCGATGCCGCGGATTCTGTCGGCCTCGACGCGGTAGTGGACGGGCGCGAGAATGCTGTCGCTGGCCCGGTCGTAGACCAGCCCGACATCCGTCACCTCGCCGATCTTGAGCCCGTACAGGGTCACGTCGGCGCCGACCGAAAGGCCGGCGATCGACCCCGGAAAATAGGAGAGCAGCTGCAGTTGGTGGCCGAAGCCGGCCGAGCGCGCCGCCTCGCGGCTGGGGTAGAGCGCGAACAGCGCGTCCTGCTTGGCCGCCGGGGACGTCCCCTCGCGCGGCGTGTCGAAGGCGATGCCGCCGAGCAGCAGGGCGCGGATCGATTCCATCTGCACCGAGATTCCCTCGCCGCCCAGCTTCACCTGGACCCCGGAGGCGTTCCAGAAGCTGCTGTCCTCGCGCACGTACTGGTCGAACGGCGCGCGCACGAAGGCGTGGACGGTGACGCTGTTGGCGAGATCGCCGAGATCCCAGCCCAGGACCGTGCCGACCTCGAGATCGCGGAAGAAGATCGGCGACCCGAGGCTGATCGAGCCCAGCCGCTTGCTCTGCAGCTTGTACACCGTGCCCTTGGTCCAGGCGCGCAGGATCGGCGGATCCTGCTCGCCCACGAAATGCCGCCTGGACTGGGCGTCGCCGGTGCTGATCGGACGCATGCCGATGTACGACCCCGACAGGAGGGTATCGAGGCCAGTGATGTTGCCGGCGAAGAGCTGGGGGCGGACGACCCAGAAGATCGTCTTGTCCGTGAGCAGCGGCTTGGCCTCGTGCGTGGTCTCGACGGTGACGATGACGGAGGCGAGATCGGGCGCGACCGCGATGCTCGTCACGGTGCCCATCACCACGTCCTTGTACTTCAGCTGCGACTGGCCGGCGGTCAGGCCGGCCGCCGTGTCGAAGCTGATGGTGATGGTCGGGCCGCGCTTCGAGAACGTGTCCCAGGCCAGCCAGCCGGCGATGACGGCGGTCAGCAGCGGCACCAGCCAGACGAGGGGCAAGCGGCGGCGGCGCCGGACACCCGCCGTCGGCAACTCCCCCGGCCTTGCGCTGTCGGTCATGCGTTCTGAGGCCCCCGGCTCATCGTGCCGAAGGTAGCCCAATTCGAGGACGCCGCAAGCATGCCCTCGGTCAGGTCAGCGGCGGCTGCTTGGCCCAGTCGTAGCCGCGCACGGCGCGCTGATAGGCATAGTCGAACAGGGCACGCATGTACTTGTTGTCGAACGGCGCGGGCAGGGTCTCGTTGAAGTCGCGGCCTATGTAGGCGAGGTTGTAGTCGACGCCGTCGCGCTCCGTGATCCCGTAGATGCGGATCACGTCGTTGAGGCCGGCCACCGCGATCATGGTCGAGATCGCCCGGCCGGCGATGCCCAGGGTCCGGCGCTCGACCGCGGCCCATTCCGGATCGAGCCGGCCGTTGCGGATGATGAAGGCGCGCGCCTCGACGACCGGCAGTCCGGCCTTCTTGCGCTGCAGGCGGTTGCGCGTCAGCGCCGAGGGATAGAGGAAGGTCTGCGCGAAGGCGCCGCCGTCGACATGCATCTCCTGGTACTGCTTCCCGTCGACGCTGACGTCGATCATGCTCGGCGGAAAGGCTCCCGGGATGGCCGCCGATGCCAGCAGAATCCGCCGGATCGTCTCGGCGGCCCGGGGATGCCCGCTCTTGGCGATCGCCCCGACGTTCCAGATCACCGGCAGCTGGGCGTCGAGGTCGGTCGAGGCGATCAGCAGCAGGCGCCCCTGGTCGTAGCCGGCGGCGATCGCCGCCAGCATGCGGTCGTCGACGAACTGCGAGATGGTGCGATAGAGCGGCTCGTTGTCGGCCATCGCGTCGTTGAAGACGGCGGCCGTGATGTTGCGGGTCGAGAGGATCTTGTCCGCCGGCGTCTCGGTGTAGACGGCCCGCAGCTGCGGGTCGTAGGCGGGGCCGAGAAAGGCGAAGGGAGCCGTCAGCGCGCCGGTGCTGATGCCGGTCACCAGGTCGAAGGTCGGCCGGCTGCCCTGCACGCTCCAGCCGCACAGCAGGCCGGCGCCGAAAGCACCGTTCTCGCCGCCGCCGGACACCGCCAGGAACTGCATCTCGGGCATGTCGGAGACCGAGCGGACGCCGCGCGCCTGCATCTGGCGCTGCATGGCAGCCATGAACTCGGATTCCAGGGGGTCGATGCCGGCCGTCGGGAAGAACCGCTCGTTGCGAACGCCGAGGACGGTGGCCCGCGTCGCCCGGTCGATCGGCACCGGCGTGCCGCGTTCGGGAATGCCGCAGGCCGACAGCGTGGCGGACAGCGCCGCGCCGGCGCTCAACCGCAACATGTCGCGGCGCGAGCCGCCGCGCCGGCTGCCGGCCTGGCGTGATGCACGCTGATCCATCACATCGTCCCCCACTTGCGAGGCAAGTATCAGAAACGCCGAAGCTGTTGCACTGCGGCCCCCGCGTCAGCGGGTACGGTCGTCGATGTCGCGGGCCAGGACCTCGCGCTTGCCGACGTGGTTGGCCGGGCTGACGACGCCTTCGCGCTCCATGCGCTCGACGATCCGGGCGGCGCGGTTGTAGCCGATCTGGAGATAGCGCTGGATGAAGCTGGTGCTGCACTTGCGCTCGCGCGCCACCAGGGCGATCGCCTGGTCGTAGAGCTGATCGCTCTCGCCGTCCTCCGAGTCGCCGGGACCGCCGCCGCCGTCCTCGCCCTCCGGGTCGTCGGTCACCGATTCGATGTAGGCCGGCGCGCCCTGCGCGCGCAGGTGGCGCACCACGTCCTCGACCTCGCCGTCGGACACGAACGGACCGTGCACGCGGGCGATCTTGCCGCCGCCGGCCATGTACAGCATGTCGCCCTGGCCGAGCAGCTGCTCGCCGCCTTGCTCGCCGAGGATCGTGCGGCTGTCGATCTTCGAGGTGACCTGGAAGGAGATGCGGGTCGGGAAGTTGGCCTTGATGGTGCCGGTGATGACGTCGACCGAGGGCCGCTGGGTGGCCATGATGACGTGGATGCCGGCGGCGCGCGCCATCTGGGCGAGGCGCTGCACCGCCGCCTCGATCTCCTTGCCGGCGACCAGCATCAGGTCGGCCATCTCGTCGATGATGACGACGATGAAGGGCAGCGGGTTGAGGTCGATCTCCTCGTCCTCGAAGATCGGCCGGCGGGTCTCCGGATCGATCCCGGTCTGCACCTTGCGGGTCAGCGCATGGCCCTTGCGCGCGGCGTCGACCAGGCGCTCGTTGTAGCCGGCGATGTTGCGCACGCCCAGCGCGCTCATGGCGCGGTAGCGGTCCTCCATCTCGCGCACCACCCACTTCAGGGCGACGATCGCCTTGCGCGGCTCGGTGACGACCGGCGTCAGCAGGTGCGGGATGTCCTGGTAGACGCTGAGCTCGAGCATCTTGGGATCGATCATGATGAAGCGGCAGCGGTCCGGCGGCAGCCGGTACAGCAGCGACAGGATCATGGTGTTGACGGCCACCGACTTGCCCGAGCCGGTGGTGCCGCCGATCAGCAGATGTGGCATGCGCGCCAGGTCGGCGATCACCGGATCGCCGCCGATGTCCTTGCCGAGCGCCAGCGGCAGGCTGAGCCGGTTGTCCTCGTAGTGACGCGTCGACAGCAGCTCGCGCAGAAACACCGTCTCGCGGCGGGCGTTCGGCAGCTCGATGCCGATGACGTTGCGGCCCGGCACGGTGGCGACGCGGGCCGACACGGCGCTCATCGAGCGGGCAATGTCGTCGGCCAGCCCGATGACGCGGCTCGACTTGGTGCCCGGCGCCGGCTCCAGCTCGTACAGGGTCACGACCGGACCGGGGCGGACCTTGACGATCTGTCCCTTGACCCCGAAGTCGTCGAGCACGGTCTCCAGCAGGCGCGCGTTCTGCTCCAGCGCTTCCTCGTCGATCTTGGCCTCGCCGACACGCGACGGCAGGGACAGGAAGTCGAGCGGCGGCAGGCGGTATTCGCCGGTCGCGAGGTCGAGCTCGCGTTGCGCGGCCTTGGTCGCGCGCTTGCCCTGCGGCGCCGCCTTGCTGCGCGGCATGATCTTGATTCCGGCGGCGGCCGGCGAGGCCTGGGGATCCTCGAGCGGCTCGGGCACGAAGGGATTGACGTCGTCGGCGGCGGCCGCCGCGTCGGCATCGACGCCGCGGAACGCCTCCGCCATGCCATCGGCCGTCGCCTCGCCCGGCATCGCAGCCTCCTCGGCCGGATGCGCGGAGAGCGGCGCGGAGGATGGCGCGGGAGACGGCGTCGCCGGCCGCCAGCGGCTGATGATCGGCTCGATGCGCCGGCCGGCGAGACGATCGAACAGGGTCCTGTCCTGCACCGAGTCGGCCGCCGCGGGCGCCTGCGGCGTCGGCGGCTGCGGCGAGTCGGGCAGACCGGCGGCGTGATCGATCCCGTGGTCGAAGGCCGAGGCGTCGCCGGAATCGTGCGGCTGGTGCGGCGCATCGACCAGGCGCGCGTGCGGCGAGGGCAACGGGGCTCCCTCTTCCGGGAGATGCGCCAGGCGGTCATCGAAGTGCGCCGGGTCGTACTGGCTGGCGTCGATCTCGCCGGGAATCTCGGCATAGCCGATGGCCGGCGCCGGCAGGTCGGCCTCCTCGTCGAAGGGCTGCGGCTTGCCGCGCCACAGGCCGATCGCCGCGCGGGCCAGCCACCCGCTCCCCAGGAACGGCGCCCGCAGGATGCGGAAGATCAGCGGCAAGTCGGTGCGGTTCATGCCCAGCGCCGGCGCCATGGCGATCAGCGCCACCGCGGCGCAGGCCGGCTCGATCAGGGCCAGGCTGCCGCCGCTGGAATGGGTCAGCACGAACTCGCGGAAGCGGCCGACCAGCGCCTGGCCGACCAGGCCGCCCGGACCGGCATGGGTCGCCGCCGGACCGACGTCGCCGAGTCCGATGCAGGCGACGCTCATCAGCAGCAGGGCCAGCAACAGCAACGACAGGCGCAGCCCGAAGAAGCCGAGATGGTGCGTGCGCAGCATGCGCACGCCCCAGGTGATCAGCGCCACGGGCACCAGCACGATCGCCAGACCGAAGGTCTGCAGCAGCAGGTCGGCGGCGTAGGCGCCGGGCACGCCGAGCATGTTGTGCGGCGCGCTACCGGTCGCGTGATTGAGCGACGGGTCGCTCGGGCTGAAGGTGAACAGCGCCAGCAGCAGCCCCACGCCGAGCGCGGCCACGGTGATGCCGACCGCCTCCATCATGCGGCGATGCAGGAAGTCGCGGCCGCCTTCGGGCAGGATGGCGGTGCTGCGCGGAGAGAAGGACGCGGCGCTGATCAGGGCCATGGTCGGCTCCCCTGCCCGCTAGAGCACCGCGGCGAGGCGGCTCATCGCCTCCCGCGTCGTGCTCTCGTCGTGCACCAGGGCCACGCGGATGTAGCGTTGCGCGGTATTGATGCCATCGGTCTCGCGGCAGACATAGGCGCCGGGCAGCACCTTGAGATGCGCCTCGGCCCACAGCTTGCGCGTCGCGGCCTCGCCGTCGCCGACGTCCAGCCACAGGAAGAAGCCGCCGCCCGGCGTGAAGTAGCCGAAGCGGTTGTGCAGAATCTGCTCGGCGGCGCGGAAGTTGGCGACGTAGCGGGCCCGCGTCTCGAGCGGATGGCGCTCGTCGCGCCACAGGGCCGCCGAGGCCTTCTGCACGGCGAGCGGGATCTGCACGCCGCCATAGGTCTTCCAGCGCAGCATCATCGCCACCAGGCGGGGATCGCCGGCGACGAAGCCGGACCGCAGCCCGGCGGCATTCGACCGCTTGCTGAGGGAGTGGAAGACCACGAGGTTGCGGAACGGATCGGCGCCGCCGCTGTCGTCCATGCCCAGGGCGACCTCGAGCCCGCCGACCGGCGGCTCGCGCGTGTAGATCTCGGCGTAGCATTCGTCGAGCGCCAGCACGCAGTCATGGTCGCGGCACAGGCGCAGCAGCCGCCGCAGATAGTCGGGACTGGCGATCGCGCCCTGCGGATTGGCCGGCGAGCAAAGGTAGAAGACGGCCAGGCGCGGCCACAGGCCCGGATCGATGCGATCGAGGTCCGGGAGATAGCCGGTGCCGGCCTCAGCATTGGCGAAGTAGGGCTCCGCCCCGGCCAGCACGGCGCCGCCGAGATAGGCCTGGTAGAACGGGTTGGGAATCGACACGACCGGACGGCCGCCGCCCTTGCTCTGCGGGGTCGCCACGGTGGCGACGGCGAACACGCCTTCCTTGCTGCCGGCCGTCGGCAGCACATGGCGCGTCGGATCGAGCAGGCCTTCCGGCAGCCGGTAGCGGCGGTTCAGCCACTCGACGATGGCGCGGTTGAGATCGGCCAGGCCCTGGTTGGGCGGATACTTGTTCCAGCCCTCGACCTCGCCCGCGAGGATCTGCCGGGCGAAGTCCGGCAGGGCACCCTGCGGCTCACCGACCGACATGTTGATCGGCGCCAGGTGCGCGGGCGGATCGACGTCGGCGACCAGGGCGTTGAGCCGCGCGAACGGGTAGTCCGTCAGAACGTCCGCAAGCCGCGGATTGATCATCTAATCCATCCATGGGCCGCGCCAGCCCGAGGCAAAACACTTGTCCCGGCGGCCTGACCGCCGGGCGATTATGGGACCATTCTAGGGAACCATTTCGGCAACGACAACAAGGCAATAGCGCCTGTTCTTGAGGCCTTGCCGAGGTTCATGGCGGCCGCCGGCGGGCGCTACTGGACGCGCTCGCCGTGCAGGGCGGTGTCCAGCCCCTCGGTTTCCTCGTCCGGCGTGACCCGCAGCCCGACCATGGCGTCGACCACCTTGAGGATGATCCACGTGGCGACCATGCAGAAGGCCCCGATCACCAGCACGCCGTAGAGCTGGGTCAGGATCTGCCCGGGGTTGCCGTCGACCAGCCCGACGGGCTGGCCCTTGTTGACGTCGTTGATCGCCCGCGTCGCGAACACGCCGACCAGGATCGAGCCGATGATGCCGCCGACGCCGTGGACGCCGAAGACATCGAGCGAATCGTCGTAGCCCAGCCGGGTCTTGAGGACGACGGCCGACCAGTAGCAGACGGCGCCGGCGACGATGCCGATCACCATGGCCGCCCACGGCTCGACGTATCCCGCGGCGGGCGTGATGGTGCCCAGGCCGGCGACCGCCCCGGACAGGATGCCCAGCACCGACGGCTTGCCGCGGCTCGACCATTCGACGGCCATCCAGACCAGGGCCGCCGTGGCGGCCGAGATGTGGGTGTTCAGCATGGCGTTGCCCGCCAGCTCGCCCGAGGCGAGCGCCGAGCCGGCGTTGAAGCCGAACCACCCGACCCACAGCAGCGAGGTACCGATCAGGGTCAGGACCAGGTCGTGCGGCGCCATGTAGTCGTGGCCGTAGCCGCGGCGCCGGCCGACCACGATGCAGCACACCAGGCCGGCGAGCCCGGCATTGAGATGCACGACGAGACCGCCGGCGAAGTCGAGCACGCCGGCGGTGGCGAGAAAGCCGCCGCCCCACACCCAGTGCGCCACCGGCACGTACACGAACAGCAGCCAGAGGCCCATGAACCACATCATCGCCGAGAACTTCATGCGTTCGGCGAAGGCGCCGGCGATGATCGCCGGCGTGATGATGGCGAAGGTCGCCTGGTACATCAGGAAGACGTTTTCCGGGACGGTGCGCGCCAGCTCGTGGGTGCTGCCCTGCAGGCCGCGCCCGAAGGCGCGCGACAGCGCGCCCACGACGCCGTTGAGCTCGCCGCCGTTGGTGAAGGCCAGCGAATAGCCGGCCGCGAACCACAGGACGGTGACCAGGGCGGCCACTGCGAAGGCCTGTATGGCCGTCGCCAGCACGTTCTTCTTGCGCACCATGCCGGCGTAGAACAGCGCCAGGCCCGGGATGTTCATCATCAGCACGAGGGTCGTCGCGACCAGCAGCCACGCGGTATCGCCGGTATCGATGACCGGCTTGTCGGCGGCCATCGCGGCCGGGGCGAATGCGGCCATGCCGCAGGCGCACGCCGACATCGCGCCGGCGCGCCACACCGTCTTGTTCATTGTTCCCCCTTTTCCTTCGCTCTTGTCTTGCTTGTCGGAAGTCTTGTTCTGGTTCGCTGGTCCCGGGCCGTCTCCCTACAAGGCGTTCGAGCCGGCTTCCCCGGTGCGGATGCGGACCGCCTGCTCGACCGGCGTGACGAAGATCTTGCCGTCGCCGATCTTGCCCGTGTGGGCGGCCTTCTGGATGGCTTCGATGGCGCGCTCGACCTGGCTGTCGTCGACCACGATCTCGACCTTCACCTTGGGCAGGAAGCTGACGAGGTACTCGGCGCCGCGATAGATCTCGGTCTGGCCCTTCTGGCGCCCGAAGCCCTTGACCTCGCTCACGGTCAATCCTGAGACGCCGACCCCGGTCAAGGCATCGCGCACCTCGTCGAGCTTGAACGGCTTGATGATCGCCGAAACGAGTTTCATGTCTCTCCTCCTGTTGGCCTAACAGTGGCCGAAAAAATGGCCCGGCGGAAGGCTCGCCGGGCCGGAAGTGGCCGTCGCGACGCAAGGCGGCGGCTGTAGGGAACCAGGGAGGAAGACGGGTTCCCAGAAGGGTTCGTTCCCCCGCGCGGGGGAAAGGCGGGACCGTCCTAGTGGATGGTCTCGCCGTGCAGGTTGATGTCGAGGCCCTCGATCTCTTCCTCGTTGGTCACCCGCAGGCCGATCAGCGCGTCGATGATCTTGAGGATCACGAACGTCGCGACGGCGCACCAGGCGATGCACACGAGCGAGCCCCAGAGCTGGGTCAGGACCTGGCCGGGGTTGCCGTCGATCAGGCCCTTCTTGCCCTCGCCGCCGATCGCCTCGACGGCGAAGACGCCGGTCAGCATGGCGCCGACGAAGCCGCCCACGCCGTGCACGCCGAAGGCGTCGAGCGAGTCGTCGTACCCCATGGCCCGCTTCAGGCTGGTGGCGCCCCAGAAGCAGACCAGGCCGGCGACGATGCCGATGACCAGCGAGCCCATCGGGTTGACGAAGCCGGAGGCCGGGGTGATCGCCACCAGGCCGGCGACCGCGCCCGAGATGATGCCGAGCACCGACGGCTTGCCGCGAGTCATCCACTCGGCGAACATCCAGGCCAGCGCCGCCGCGGCGGTGGCGAACTGGGTTACGGCCATCGCCATGCCGGCGCTGCCGTTGGCGGCCACCGCCGAGCCGGCGTTGAAGCCGAACCAGCCGACCCACAGAAGCGAGGCGCCGATCACCGAGTAGACCAGGTTGAACGGCGCCAGGTTCTCGGTGCCGAAGCCCTTGCGCTTGCCGAGGACCAGGGCACAGACCAGACCGGCGACGCCGGCGTTGATGTGCACCACGGTGCCCCCGGCGAAGTCGAGCACGCCCCAGTCGCCCAGGAAGCCGCCGCCCCACACCCAGTGAGCGATCGGCGCGTAGACCAGCAGCGCCCACAGCGCCATGAACCACATCATCGCCGAGAACTTCATGCGCTCGGCGAAGGCGCCGGTGATCAGGGCCGGCGTGATGATGGCGAAGGTCAGCTGGAAGGTCAGGAACACCGTCTCCGGAATCGTCTTGGCCAGTTCGTGAACACCGTCCAGCGTCAGGCCGCGCATGAAGATCCGGCTCAGGCCGCCGATGATGGTGCTGCCCGACGTGAAGGCCAGGCTATAGCCGACGATCAGCCACAGGACGGTGACCAGGCAGGTGATGGCGAAGCTCTGCATCACCGTGGCGAGCACGTTCTTCTTGCGCACCATGCCGCCGTAGAACAGCGCCAGCCCCGGGATGGTCATCATCAGGACCAGGGCCGTGGACGTCAGCATCCAGGCGGTATCGCCGCTGTCCAGCTTCGGCTTCTCGTCCGCGGCCAGCGCCAGCGCCGGTCCAAGCAATGTGGCTGCGGCCCCCAAGCCGGCAAGCAATCTCGATTTGGCAGACATCTCGTTACATCCCCTGGATTGTTGATTGGCATTTCGATCGCTGGTCAGAGTGCTTCGCTTCCGGCCTCGCCGGTGCGGATGCGGATGGCCTGCTCGACCGGCAGCACGAAGATCTTGCCGTCGCCGATCTTCCCCGTGCCGGCGGCGTTGCGGATCGTCTCGACGGCCCGCTCGACCATCGGCTCGTCGACCACGACGGCGATCTGGACCTTCGGCAGGAAGCTCACGGCATACTCGGCGCCACGGTAGATCTCGGTCTGCCCCTTCTGGCGTCCGAAGCCCTTCACCTCGCTGACCGTCAAACCCTGGATCCCCAGCGACGTCAGCGCGTCGCGCACGTCGTCCAGCTTGAATGGCTTGAAGATCGCCATGATCATTTTCATTCGGCTGCCCTCTCGACGGCGGAACATCCGCCTCTCCACCGTCGGGCTAGCAAGACATGTGCCAGAAGTGGGGCCGCATTATGTGAATTTGGCACAGTCTTTGCGTATGCTGTGCCGCGCAGTCATGTGAACTTCACTGGAATGCAAATTAAGGGGGCAATCGATGGCACTGAGGGTCTCGGCGTGGGGAATTGGACTGGTCGCACTGCTGACCACGACGGTCGCATTTGCCCAAGAAACGACCAAATCCATGGAGGTCAGCGAAAAGAACGCCCCGCAGCAGCAGGCCCAGGCCCCGACACCGTCGCAGTCGGCCCCCGCCCCGGAGGACCCGCCGACCAAGGAAACCTGGAAGGGCCCGTTCGGCGGCACCTTCACGGCGACCTTCGCCTTCGCGACCGACTATTCCTATCGCGGCATCTCGCAGACCCAGCGCCAGGTCGCCTTCCAGCCCAGCCTGACCTATGAGACCGCGCCGGTCAGCGAGAAGGTCAACCTCACCGCCTACGTCGGCGCCTGGGGCAGCAACGTCAACTTCCCCGGTACCGGCGCCGCCGCCGAGATCGATCTGATCGCCGGCTTCCGCTACAAGGCGCTCGACGACAAGCTGACCTTCGACCTCGGCTACATCCGCTACAACTATCCCGGCGCCGACATCAGCTACAGCCTCGACTTCAACGAGTACGGCCTGGTCGCCGGCTACGATTTCGGCTTCGCCCAGCTCAGCGGCGCGGTGCGCTACAGCCCCAACTTCTACGCCAATTCCGGCGTCGCCTGGTACAAGTGGGGCCAGCTCTCGGTGCCGCTCAACTTCATCAAGATCAACGAGAACGTGTCGATGAAGCTGTTCGGCACGATCGGCAATCAGTACGTCCAGCGCTTCGCGAACTACGGCATCGGCTACAACAACTACTGGGACTGGCAGGTCGGCCTGGGCGTCACCGTCTACGGCGTCGATCTCGGCATCGCCTATGTCGACACCAACCTCAGCGTGCCCAACTGCGGCAACACCATGAACTGCGACGCTCGCGCCATCTTCATGATCAGCAAGACCTTCTGAGCCCGGACCGCGAGCCTCCAGGCTCGCCCTCCTGAGCGCGCGGGGACGCGCGCGGTCCCGGTCATGCGGACCGCGAACCCGGGGCCCGCCGCTGTGCCGCAGCCGATCCGGTTGCGGCTGGCGGCGGGCCCTGCCATTTAGAGGGCATGCAACGCGACCGCTTCGACTTGGCCGTCGTCGGCGCTGGCTTGAACGGCAGCCTGCTCGCCCTGGCCGCCGCCGAGGGCGGGCTCGAGACCGCCCTGATCGACCGTGTGCCGCTCACCGACCTCGGCGCCGGGGATTTCGACGGCCGCACGACGGCCATCGCCTACAGCAGCCAGCGGCTGCTCGACGCCCTCGGCGTGTGGGCCGACGTCGCCGACCAGGCCGAGCCGATCCTCGACATCCGGATCTCGGACAGCGGCCATGACGGGCAAGCCAGCCGCCTGTTCCTGCATTTCGACCATCGCGAGGCCGCCCCGGACGACACCGGGCCGGTGCCGATGGGCTGGATCGTCGAGAACCGTTTCCTGCGTGCCGCCTTGCTGCGCCGGGCCCGCGGTCACGCCCGGATCGAGGCGATCGCTCCCGAGACCGTGCGCGCGACCGACCGCGACCAGGACCGCGCCGAATTGCGGTTGGCGAGCGGCCGGACCCTGACGGCCCGGCTGGTCGCCTCGGCCGAAGGACGGCTCGGCGCGATGCGCGAGGAGGCCGGGATCGGGGCGCGTGCCTGGTCGTACGGCCAGATCGCGATCGTCGTCACGGCCCGTCACGCCCTGCCGCACCGCGGCGTGGCCCAGGAGAAATTCCTGCCCGCCGGTCCGTTCGCCATCCTGCCGCTGCCCGACGGTCCCGACGGCGAGCATCGCTCGTCGATCGTGTGGTCGGAAAAGACCACGATCGCCCGCCGCCTGCTCGAGCTCGACGCGCCGCGCTTCCAGGCCGAGTTCGCCCGCCGCTTCGGCAGCCATCTGGGCGCCGTCGAGGCGGTCGGGCCGCGCTGGTCCTATCCGCTCGGGCTGGTCCATGCCGAGCGCTACGTCGACACGCGGCTGGTGCTGGTCGGCGATGCCGCGCACGGCATCCATCCGATCGCCGGCCAGGGCTACAATCTCGGCGTCCGCGACATTGCCGCCCTGGTCGAGGTGCTGGCCGACGCAAGCCGGCTCGGCCTCGATATCGGCGGCGCCGACGTCCTCGATCGCTATGCAGCCTGGCGGCGCGCCGACAATCTCACGATGGTCGGCGCCACGGACCTGCTCAACCGGCTGTTCTCCAACGATCTCGGGCCGCTGCGCCTGGCGCGCGATCTCGGCCTCGGGGTCGTCAACCGCCTGCCGCCGCTGCGCCGCTTCTTCGCCCGCCACGCGATGGGCCTGGTCGGCGACCTGCCCCGCCTGATGCGCGGCGAGCGGCCGTAGCCTGGCGCCGTCGGCGGCGCGGCTGGACTCGCCGCGCCGCTGCTCCTATCTGAAAGCCGAAAGTCGAGGATTCCCATGGCCCAAGCGCAAGTGCCCGTGACGGTGCTGACCGGCTATCTCGGTGCCGGCAAGACCACCCTGCTGAACCGCATCCTGAGCGAGCAGCACGGCAAGAAGTATGCGGTGATCGTCAACGAGTTCGGCGAGCTCGGCGTCGACAACGACCTCGTCGTCAACGCCGAAGAGGAAGTCTTCGAGATGAACAACGGCTGCATCTGCTGCACCGTGCGCGGCGATCTGATCCGCATCATCGAAGGCCTGATGAAGCGCAAGGACAAGTTCGACGGCATCCTGGTCGAGACCACCGGCCTGGCCGATCCCGGCCCGGTGGCGCAGACCTTCTTCACCGACGACGACGTCAAGGCACGGACCCGCCTCGACGCCATCGTGACGGTGGTCGACGCCAAGCACTTCCTCGGACAGCTCGGCCAGGGCGACGAGGCCGAGGAGCAGGTGGCGTTCGCCGACGTGATCCTGATCAACAAGACCGATCTGGTAACTCCCGAGGAGCTGCAGCGGGTCGAGGCCAAGATCCGCGCCATCAATCCCCTGGCCCGGCTCCACCACACCCAGAAGAGCCAGATCGAGCTCGCGGCGATCCTCGACAAGGGCGCCTTCGATCTCAAGCGCATCCTGGAGTTCGAGCCCGACTTCCTGGAGCATGGCCACGACCACGATCACGAGGAGGAGGTCCGCAGCCTGTCCTTCACCGCCGACCGGCCGGTCGATCCCGACAAGTTCCAGAAGTGGATGGGCGCGCTGCTGCAGCTGCGCGGGCCCGACATCTTCCGCAGCAAGGGCATCCTGGCGATCGACGGGGCACCGCGGCGCTACGTCTATCAGGGCGTGCACATGCTGATGGACAGCGACTGGGGTACGCCGTGGAAGGACGGCGAGCCGCGCTCCAGCAAGCTGGTCTTCATCGGCCGCAACCTCGACGGCGACAATCTCAAGCGCGCTTTCGAGGACTGCCTGAAGTAGCCCACGTGAAGCTCGATCTCGCCAATCCGCTGTGGCGGCAGTCCCTGCCGCCCCGCCGCGCCGTGGCCGCCGATGCGCCGGTCGCCGCCTGCGCCTTCAGCCGCGACGGCAGCACCGTCGCCTTCGCCCTGGGCGACGGCACCTTGCGCCGCTTGCCCGCCGACCTTGCCGCCGAGGCCCCGGAGGCCACCGCGCCGGTCCATGCCGGGGCCATCCTTTGCCTGTGCGCCGATCCGGCCGGCGACGGCTTCGTCAGCGGCGGCGACGACGGCCGCGTGCTGCGCCATGCCGCCGACGGCAGCACCAGCAAACTGCTGAACCAGAAGGGCCGCTGGGTCGAGCATCTGGCGGCGCATCGCGCCAGCGGCGCCGTGGTCGCCTCGGTCGGCCGCGTCGCCTACGTCCTGAAGGGCGGCGAGGTGCGCGAGTTCGGCCCGCATCAGAGCACCGTGGCGGGCGTCGACTTCAGCAAGGACGGCAGCCGCGTCGCCTGCGCCCATTATGGCGGCGTGACGATCTGGAGCCTCGGCCAGGCGGCCCTGCCGCCGCGCCGCTTCGCCTGGGCCGGCAGCCACGTCGCCCTGAAGTGGAGCACCGACGGCAAGTTCATCGCCACCGGCACGCAGGAGAACGACATCCACGTCTGGCGCATGGCGCAGGCGACCGACATGCGCATGCAGGGCTATCCGGCCAAGGTGAAGTCGCTGACCTGGTCGGCCGACGCCCGCTTCCTCTACACCTCGGCCCAGCCGGTGTTCACCGCCTGGTCGTTCGCCGGCAAGGGACCTGAAGGCAAGCCGCCGCTGCAGTTCGGCGAGGAAGGGGCCGGCCTGCTCAGCGTCGTCGCCGCCCATCCGACCGCCGAGTACGTGGCCGGCGGCTACGATTCGGGCGAGCTGCAGCTCGGCGACGTCCGGTCACGCCGCTCCGTGGTCGTGAAGATGGCCGACGCCTCGCCGATCACCTGTCTCGCCTGGTCACCGGACGGCGAGCGGCTGGCCGCCGGCAACGAGCGCGGCGATCTGCTGGTGTTGCACCTGCGCCGCTGATCTGGCGCCGCTGATCAGCCGTTGCGCACCAGCAGGCGGTTCGACAGCAGGCAAGCGATGCCGGCGATGCCCATCGCCGTCGTCATCGGCGCGATGGTGCCGTCGAAGGTCTGGCCCACGACGGCGCCGAACGCCGCGCCGAGACCGAACTGCAGCACGCCGATCAGCGACGAGGCCGTGCCCGCCATGTGCGGGTAGCGCTGCAGGGCCATCGCCATGGCGTTGGGACCGATCAGGCTGATGGTGGCGATCTGCGGCGCGAAGCAGAGGAAGAACGGCCACATGCCGATCGTGCCGTAGCGCGCCTCGATCTGGCCGAGGACCAGCGCCGTGAGGCCGGCGACCGCCGGCACGATCACGGCATAGCGCAGGATCCGCCCGGCGCCGAACACCGGCGCGAACTTGGCGTTGAGCAGGCTGCCCAGGGTCATGAACACGACCATGCCGCCGAAGATCAGGCCATAGGCCCGCGGCGCCACGCCGTAGCGCTCGATGAAGACGAACGGCGAGCCCGACAGGAAGGAGAACAGGGCGGAGAACTGGAAGGCGCCGGTGAAGGCGTAGCCCATGAAGGCGCGATGCCGGAACAGCTCGCCGAAACGCTTCAGGATCGAGGCCAGGACCAGCGGCTGGCGGTATTCCGGCCGCAAGGTCTCGGGCAGCCGGGCATAGGCGATCGCCAGGGCCAGCACGCCGATGCCGGCCAGCACCCAGAAGATCGCCCGCCAACCGAGAAACCACAGGATCTGGCCGCCGAGCAGCGGCGCCAGCATGGGCGCGATCGAGGTGCAGGCCATCATCAGCGACATCGCCCGCGCCGCCTGGTCGCGCTCGGCGAGGTCGCGCACCATGGTGCGCGCCAGCACGACGCCGCCGCAGGCCGCCAGCCCCTGCAGGAAGCGCAGCAGGACCAGATGACCGGCCTCCATCGCGAAGGCGCAGCCGGCGCTGGCCACGATGTAGACGGCGAGCCCGCTCAGGATCACCGGCCGCCGGCCGAAGCGGTCGCCGGCCGGCCCGTAGAAGATCTGCCCGGCGCCGAAGGCGATCATGAAGGCCGACAGGGTGAGCTGGATGTCGCCGGCGGTGCCGTGCAGGTCGACGGCGATCACCGGCAGGGCCGGCAGGTACATGTCGATCGACAGCGGCGTGAACGACGACAGCAGCGCCAGCACGGCGAGCAGCAGCGGCGTCAGGGTCGGACGAGTCTGGGCGGTTGTCATTCCGTCGGGCCTAGCGACGCCATGCTATAAGCGGACCATGTCGACGCTGCCCGAGCTCACCGAGCCGCAGATCCGCCGCTATGCGCGCCACATCGTGCTGGCCGAGGTGGGGGGCGTGGGCCAGGCGCGGCTGATCGCCGCCCGCGTCCTGGTGGTCGGCGCCGGCGGGCTGGGCGCGCCGCTCCTGCAATACCTGGCGGCGGCCGGGGTCGGCACCCTGGGGGTGATCGATCCCGATCGGGTCGACCTGTCGAACCTGCAGCGTCAAATCATTCATCGCACCTCCGATATAGGCATTCCCAAGGTCGAAAGCGCGCGTCGTGCGCTGGCCGAGATCAATCCCGAGGTCCGCGTCGTCGTGCACGAGGCGCGACTCGAGCCGGGCAACGCCGAAAGCCTGGTCGACGGCTACGACCTGGTGGCCGACGGCAGCGACAATTTCGCCACCCGGTTCCTGCTGAACGACGTCTGCTTCCGGCGGCGCAAGACCCTGGTGAGCGCCGCGATCCTGCGCTTCGACGGCCAGATCTCGACCTACAAGGCCTGGCAGGGCGCCGGCCATCCCTGCCTGCGCTGCCTGTTCCCGGCGCCGCCGTCGGAGGACGCCGTGCCGAGCTGTGCCCAGGCCGGCGTGCTGGGCTCGCTGGCCGGCACCCTGGGAGCGCTGCAGGCGACCGAGGTGGTCAAGGAGATCCTCGGCGTCGGGCAGTCGCTGTCGGGCCGCATGGTGATGTACGACGCCCTCGCCGCCTCGTTCGACGAGATCCGGGTCGCCAAGCGCCCGGATTGCCCGACCTGCGGCCACTCGTGATCAGCGGCCAGTCATGACCGGATCCGGCGGCCTCTCCGTGATCCTGCGCAGCGGCGACTACGAGAGCGCGCACTATGCGCTGGCGTTGGCCAGCGCCGCGCTCGCGGTCAACAAGTCGGCCGTGCTGTTCCTGACCATGGGCGGCATCCGCAGCCTGCTGGGGTCGCCGCCGGCGCTCGCCGGCTGGGAGCGCGACGCCGAGAACCGGGCGCGCGGCGTCGGCGACTTCGAGACCCTGCTGCAGGCCTGCGTCGAATTGGGCGGCCGCTTCATCGTCTGCGAGATGGGCCTGCGCTCGCTCGACATCGACGCCGCCGCCCTGCGCGCCGACGTGCCCTTCATCGTCGCCGGCATCGTGACCTTGCTCGAGGAAACGAAGCCGGGCATGCATCTCGTCACCCTCTGAAAGAACCTGGAGACATCATGAGTTCCGCCTACGACGTGCTGGGGATCGGCAATGCGATCGTCGACGTGATCAGCCGCGCCGACGACGGCTTCCTCGGCCAGCACGGCCTGGTGAAAGGCAGCATGATGCTGATCGACGAGGACCGCGCCGAGCAGCTCTACGCGGCGATGGGTCCCGGCATCGAGGTCTCGGGCGGCTCGTGCGGCAACACCATGGCCGGCATCGCCTCGTTCGGCGGCACGGGCGCCTACATCGGCAAGGTGCGCGACGACCAGCTGGGCAAGGTGTTCCAGCACGACATCACGGCGGTCGGCGTGTCGTTCCAGACGCCGAAGGCGCAGTCCGGCCCGTCCACCGCGCGCTGCCTGATCCTCGTCACGCCGGACGCACAGCGCACCATGAACACCTATCTGGGCGCCTGCACCGGTCTCGGGCCGGACGACATCGATCCCAAGCTGGTCGGGTCGGCGCAGGTGACCTACGTCGAGGGCTATCTGTGGGACGCGCCGGCGGCCAAGCAGGCGGTGCTGAAGGCGTTCGACGCCGCGCATGCCCACGACCGTCTGGTCTCGATCACCCTGTCGGATTCGTTCTGCGTCCACCGCTATCGCGACGAGTTCCGCGACCTCGTGCGCAACAAGGTCGACATCCTGTTCGGCAACGAATCGGAGATCACGGCGCTCTACGAGGTCGAGACCTTCGAGGAGGCGATGGAGGCGACCCGCCGGGACGCGAAGATCGCCGTGCTGACGCGCAGCGAGAAGGGCTCCGTGGTGCTGAAGGGCAGCGAGACCTGGGCGGTGCCGGCGGCGCCGGTCGCCAAGGTGGTCGACACGACGGGCGCCGGCGATCTGTTCGCCGCCGGCTTCCTGCACGGCTTCACGCGCGGCCAGCCGCTGGCCGAATGCGCCCGCCTGGGCGGCATCGCCGCCGCCGAGATCATCAGCCACGTCGGCGCCCGTCCCGAGCAGCCGCTGCGCGGCCTGGTTTGAGCCTCGGCCGTTCCCCCGGCGCGGAGGCGCCGCGCTCGGCCTGGGGCCGCTGGCGCCAGGCCCTCGAGGTCTATCGCGATCGCCGGCAGCTCGTCATCCTGCTGATGGGCTTCGCCAGCGGCATGCC
>JAXMCN010000020.1:0-127426 GCA_046349275.1 Reyranellaceae bacterium
AATGCATCTCGGCGAGCAGCGCCGGCCCCTTGGCGAGATAGGCCTGCCAGTCGGGATCCTTCATGGCGGCGGCGCGCGCCTCGAACCGCTCCTGCAGGTTGCGGTAGCGCCAGAGATGGATCCACTCGTTGGGCTGCGGCACCTCGCCGGTCCAGGCGCCCCAGATCTTGGAGTACTTGTCGCGCGCCGCGCGCACCGCCTTGAAGTTCACGCCGTACTGCGCGGCGCCGCCCATCACGGTGCGGTAGATGCGCAGCTCGTAGATGTTCCCGGTGGTGCCGTCGGACGGCAGGATGTCGACCACCGCGTTCATGATCCGCAGGTCCTGGCGCTGGATCCACGGCCGGATGGTCGGCACGTACTTCTCGGTCCAGTCCTTGTTCTTCATCAGCTCGCCGCGCAGCCGGGTGCGCTCGTCGAGGCTGTCGTACTTCCACAGGTGCCAGATCTGGTTCAGGGCGCCGAACTCGGCGGTCCAATAGCCGTGGTTGACGCCGTAGTCGTTGCCGCGGGCCGGCCGGCCGATCGCCTCGGCGGCCTTGAGGTAGTCCGGCATCTTGCCCGGCGCCAGCGTGTAGCAGCGAAGCTCGTAGACCATGTTTCTCCCCTTTCAGTCTCGTCGTTAAGGATGCGGGTTCTTCGGCGGATGCGCGCGCACCGCCTCCTCGTTGATGTCGGCGCCCCAGCCGGGACGCGTCGGCACGATCAGCTCGCCATTCTGGATGACCGGCGGATGGGTGACCAGATCGTCCTTCCACGGCACGTCGTCGATGTCGATTTCCATGATACGGAAGTTGGGCATGACGGCGCACAGATGGGCGCTCATCAGGGTCGACATGTGGCCGTAGAAATTGTGCGGCGCGCAGTTGATCTCGTAGGCCTCGGCCATGGCGGCGATCTTCAGCGATTCCATCAGCCCGTTCCACGGCACGTCGATGATCGACACGTCCATCGAGCGGTTCTCGAAGAACGGCCGGAACTGGCGCCGCCCGAACAGCGATTCGCAGGAGGCGATCGGCATCGCGGCGCGGTCGCGGATCAGCCGCAGGCCCTGCGGATCGTAGGTGTCGATCTCCAGCCAGAAGAGATTGTAGGGTTCGCAGGCCCGCGCGACCTTGATGTAGCCCTCGGTCTTGAAGTTGAAGTTGCTGTCGAGAAGGATGCCCATGTCCGGCCCGGCGCCCTCGCGGAAGGCGGCCAGCCCGTCGGCGATGGCCGCCAGCACGGCGCCGTCCGGGTTGAGCTCGGGATAGCCGGGGCCGCGCGCGAAGCCCGGCTGGTGCATGTTGGGCGGGCTGAGGTCGAAGCGGAAGATGTTGGTCTTGAGCGCCTTGAAGCCGCGCTCCCTGACGTGCTTGCCGAGCTTCACGAGGTCCTGCAGCGAGCGCACGGGCTCGACGCCCATGACCTCGGCGTTGCGAAAGCGGTATGAGCCGCAATGCGACCAGTAGAGCGGCAGGCGGTCGCGCACCGGGCCGCCGAACAGGGCGTAGACGGGAATGCCCAGCGCCTTGGCTTTGAGATCGAGCAGGGCGTTCTCGACCGCCGCCATGGCCTGCTGGTTGAGCCCGCCCGGCGCCTGGCGGGTGATCGCCTGCTGCGTCGCCACGATCTTCTCGATCGGCCGCGGATCCTGGCCGATCAGACCCTGGGCCATGCGGCGGATCACGGCGGTCAGGCCGGCGCTGCCATAGCCTTCGTTGTATTCCGACCAGCCGACCAGCCCGTCGTCGCTGGTGATCTTGAGGAACGAGAAGTCGCGCCAGCCGGCGTCGCAGTGCAGATCCTCGATCTTGGCGATTTTCATGGCGTTTCCTCTCCCGAGGCTGCCAGCATAGACTAGGAACGGGCAGCAGCGAGACGAAACAATGCCGCTTCACGGCAAGGGAATGCTGGTCGTGCTGGTCGACGTCAGGGCGGCCGACGAGCGCGAACTGAACGAATGGTACAACCGCGAGCATATCGACGAGCGGGTCGATCTGCCGGGCTTTCATCGCGCCCGCCGCTACGTCGCGGTGCGCGGCGCGCCCAAGTACCTGGCGACCTACGAATGCGACACGGTCGACGATCTCGCGACCCCGGAATACCTGCATCTGCTGGCCAACCAGACGCCGTGGAGCCAGGCCGTCATGGCCCGCTTCACCCGCTTCCAGCGCCTGACCCTGAGGGTCCAGGTCGACCGCGCGCATGGCAGCGGCGGCGCCCTGGCGATCGTCCGCTTCGTGCCCGACCCGCGCCAGCGCCGCAGCCTGCTCGCCTGGCTGGGCGACACCGCGCTGCCCAAGCTGGCCGCCCGCCCCGGCATGATCGGCGCCGTCGCCGGCGAGAACGATCTCGACGTCGCCAACGCGCCGCTGCGCGACAAGAGCATGGACCAGCCGCGCGCCGAGGAGGCCGAATGGGTGGTGCTGCTCGAGGGGATCGACGCCGGCACGGTCGGCGCCGCGGCCCGCGCGGTGTTCACGGCCACCGCGCTGAAGAAGTTCGGCGTCGCGTCGCCGCCCGGTGTCGGCACTTACCGTTTCCTGTTCGGCAACCAGAAGTGAACCGCACGATGCGACCCGCCCTGCCCCTGCTCTGCGCCGCCGTTGCGGGCTGGGCGATCGTCGCGCCGGCGCTTGCCCAGACGACTCCCCGGACCGATCCCTTGTCGAAGATCGAGACGATCGTCGTGATCTACGCCGAGAACCGCAGCTTCGACCATCTGTATGGGCTGTTCCCGGGCGCCAACGGCATCGCCAACGCCACGCCGGAGCAATGGACGCAGCGCGATCACGACGGCTCGGTGCTGCCCTCTCTGCGGGTCTGGGATCGCGACGGCAAGGCCGACCCCAAGCTGCCGGAACTGCCCAACGCGCCGTTCCGCATCGACCGCCCGCCGGTCGACAGGACGGCCGGCCAGGTCCTGATCAGCCCGATCCACGCCTACTATCACAACATCGAGCAGATCAACGGCGGCCGGAACGACATGTTCGCGGCCGTGTCGAACGTCGGCGGCTGGGTGATGGGCCACTTCGACGGCAGCGTCATGAAGCTGTGGCAGTGGGCCAAGGACTACACCCTGGCCGACAACTTCTTCATGGGCGCGTTCGGCGGCAGCTACCTCAATCACCAGTGGCTGGTCTGCGCCTGCACGCCGGTGTTCAAGGACGCGCCCGAGTCGATGCTCGCGCGGCTCGATTCCGACGGCAAGCTCCTGAAGAAGCCGGGCTCGCCGTCGGCGCGCGACGGCGCGGCGCAGTTCTACAGCGGCGGCCTCGGTGGCCAGAACACGCTGGACGGCTGGTCGGTCAACACCACCCAGCCGCCCTTTCAGCCGAGCGGCATCCCGCCGGCACCCGACGGATCGCCGACGCTCGCCAACCCGGCCGGCACGCCGGTGCTCGGCCTGCCGCTGCCGCCGCAGACCGCGCGCACGATCGGCGACACCTTGTCGGCGAAGAACGTGAGCTGGTCCTGGTACGCCGGCGGCTGGAACGCGGCCCTGGCCGACGGCCAGCGCCCCGCCAATGAAAAGCGTTCGGTGATCTACACGCGGGCCGACGGGGCGCTGAACTTCCAGCCGCACCACCAGCCGTTCAACTACTTCGCGCGCTTCGCGCCGGGCACCGCCGATCGCGCCAAGCACCTGAAGGACGGCGACGATCTGATGGCCGACATCGCCGCCGGCACCCTGCCGCAGGTCAGCTTCTACAAGCCGGCCGGCAAGCTCAACCAGCATCCCGCCTACACCGACATCCTGAGCGGCGACGCTCACATCGCCGACCTGCTGGTGCGGCTCAAGGCCAGCCCGCAATGGCCGCGCATGCTGGTGATCGTGAGCTACGACGAGAATGGCGGCTTCTGGGACCACGTGGCGCCGCCGACCGGCGCCGGCTGGGGCGATCGCTGGGGGCCCGGGACGCGCATCCCGGCGCTGATCGTCTCGCCCTTCGCCAAACGCGGCCATGTCGACCACACGGCCTACGACACGACCTCGATCCTGAAGCTGATCACCCGCCGCTTCGACCTCGAGAAGCTGCCCGGGGTGCGCGAAAAGATGGGCGACCTCAGCGCCGCCCTCGACTTGCAATGACGCAAGTTTGACCTGCCGGCGGGCTCGAGAATGCCTACCTTGCCGGCGTGACGACGCAGCAAAGAGTCTTCTGGCTGAGACAGGTGGTCCTGCTCGGCCTCTGCCTGCCGGCGCTCGAGCTCGCCTGGCGCTGGGCCACCGACGATCTCGGGCCGCGGCCGGTCACGGTCGCGACGCACGCGACCGGCGACTGGGCGGTCATCTTCCTGCTGCTGTCGCTGCTCATGACCCCGGCGCGGGCGCTGCTCGACTGGACGGCGCTGGTCCATGTCCGCCGCCGCATCGGCGTCGCCACGGCGCTCTACGCCGGCGCCCATCTGCTGATCTACGTGCTCGACCAGAAGTGGGACCTCGTGGTGGTCGCCACCGAGATCCTGCGGCGCTTCTACCTGACGATCGGCTTCGCCGCCCTCCTGGTCCTGGTCGCGCTGGCGATCACCTCGACCAACGGCTGGCAGCGACGGCTGCGGCGCAACTGGAAGCGCCTGCACTGGTGGGTCTACCCGGCGACGGTGGTCGCCCTGGTGCACTTCTTCATCCAGTCCAAGCTCAAGATCGGCGAGCCGGCCTTCGCCGCCGGCCTGTTCGCCTGGCTGATCCTGTGGCGCCTGCTGCCGGCCCGGCTGCAGCGCAGCTATGCCGGCCTCGCCCTGCTCGCGCTCGCCGCGACCGGCCTCACCGTCGTCTTCGAGGCCGCCTGGTACGGGCTGGTGAACGGCATCGATCCGCTGCGCGTGCTGGCCCTCAATCTCGATCCCGACGTGGCGCCGCGGCCGGCGCTGAAGGTGCTGATCGCCAGCCTGATCGTGATCGCCGTCGTGGCGCTGCGCCGCGGCCTGCGCGCGGCAAACGGGCTCTTTACGCGACGCTATATCCGTTCGAGTATACCGTCTTCCTGACAGGAGACCGGCATGCTGAAGAGACGGACTGCGCTCGCCCTGGGGCTTGCTTCGCCCTGGCTGGCGATCGACGCGCGGGCCCAGATGCCGGCGGCGGTCGTGGTGTTCGCCGCCGCCAGCCTGAAGAACGCCCTCGACGAGATCGCCGCCGCCTGGTCGAAGAGCACGGGCAAGCCGATGCCGAAGATCTCCTACGCCGCCAGCTCGGCGCTCGCCAAGCAGATCGAGCAGGGCGCCCCGGCCGACCTGTTCATCTCGGCCGATCTCGACTGGATGGACTATGCCGCCGGCAAGTCGCTGCTCAAGCCCGACACGCGCTTCAACCTGCTGGGCAACAGGATCGTGCTGATCGCCCCCAAGGACTCGAGCCTGACCAGCGTGAAGCTGACCGGGCCGGAGCTCGCCAAGGGCCTGGCCGGCGGCCGCCTGTCGATGGCCAACGTCGAGTCGGTGCCGGTCGGCAAGTACGGCAAGGCGGCGCTCGAGAAGCTTGGCGCCTGGAGCGCCGTCAAGGACCATCTCGCGCAGGCCGAGAACGTGCGCGCCGCGCTGCTGCTGGTCGCCCGCGGCGAGGCGCCGCTCGGCATCGTCTACGCGACCGACGCGGCGGCCGAGCCGGGCGTGCGAATCGTCGCCAGCTTTCCCGAGGATTCGCATCCGCCGATCATCTACCCGGCGGCCCAGACCAAGGACTCGGCCAATGCAGACGCCCGGGCGCTGCTCGACTTCCTGCGCGGCGGCGTCGCCCGCGCCGCCTTCGAGAAGCAGGGATTCACGGTGCTGGTGAAGTCCGCCTCCTCGACATGATTTCCGCGGCATGACACCCGACGAGTGGACGGCGATCCGGCTCAGCCTGCTGGTCGCCAGCACCGCCACCCTGTGCAGCCTGCCGCTCGGCATCGCGCTGGCCTGGCTGCTGGCGCGCCGCCAGTTCTGGGGCAAGGGCCTGCTCGACACGATCGTCCACCTGCCGCTGATCCTGCCGCCGGTCGTCACCGGCTACCTGCTGCTGATCTCGTTCGGCCGGCGCGCCCCGATCGGCGCCTTCCTTGCCGAGCATCTCGGCATCGTCTTCTCGTTCCGCTGGACCGGCGCGGCGCTGGCCTGCGCGGTCATGGGCTTCCCGCTGCTGGTGCGCGCCGTGCGGCTGTCGATCGAGGCGGTCGATACGCGGCTCGAATCGGCCGCCGGCACCCTGGGGGCCGGACCGCTCTGGGTGTTCGCCACGGTGACCCTGCCGCTCTGCCTGCCCGGCATCATCGCCGGCGCCATCCTGGGCTTCGCCAAGTCGATGGGCGAGTTCGGCGCCACCATCACCTTCGTCTCCAACATCCCTGGCGAGACGCAGACCCTGCCGTCGCTGATCTACACCCTGACCCAGGTGCCGGGCGGCGAGGCCGGGGCGCTGCGCCTTACCCTGGTGTCGATCGGCATCTCGATGCTGGCGCTGCTGGGCTCGGAGCTGCTGGCGCGACGCATCGGCATGCGGCGCCTCGCAGCATGAGCCTGGAAGTCGACATCGAGCATCGCCGCGGCGACTTCCGGCTCTCCGCCCGCTTCACGGCGGCGCCCGGTCTGACCGCCCTGTTCGGCCGCTCGGGCTCGGGCAAGACCAGCCTGGTCGACATCGTCGCCGGCCTCATCCGGCCCGATCGCGGCCGGATCGCCGTCGACGGCACGGTCCTGGTCGACACGGCGGCCGGCCTGTTCGTGCCGCAGCACCGCCGCCGCGTCGGCTACGTGTTCCAGGACAGCCGCCTGTTCCCGCATCTCGACGTGCGCGGCAACCTGCTCTACGGGCGCTGGTTCAACCGCGGCCGGGACGGCGGCGCGCGCACCGACCTCGACTCGGTGGTCAGCCTTCTCGGCATCGGACACTTGCTGCGACGCCGTCCGGCCTCGCTGTCGGGCGGCGAGAAGCAGCGGGTGGCGATCGGCCGGGCCTTGCTGGCACGGCCGCGCCTGCTGCTGATGGACGAGCCGCTGGCGGCGCTCGACGAGACCCGGCGCGGCGAGATCCTGCCCTTCATCGAGCGGCTGCGCGACCAGGCCGGCGTGCCGATCCTCTACGTCAGCCACTCGGTCGCCGAGGTGGCGCGGCTGGCCACCACGGTGGTGATCCTGGGCGACGGCAAGGTGACGGCCAGCGGCCCGGTGGCCGACATCCTGCCGCACGCCGACAGCGGCGACGGCGGCAGCGTGCTCGAGGCCGTGATCCTGCGCCACGACGGCCGCTTCCATCTCTCGGTGCTGTCGACGGCGGCCGGCGAGTTGCAGGTGCCGCGGCTCGACGCGGCGCCCGGCGCGCACGTGCGCGCCTACATCAGGGCGCGCGACGTCATGCTGTCGCTCGCGCCGCCGCAGGGAATCAGCGCGCTCAACGTCCTGGCCGGCCGCGTGGTCGAGGTCGAGGCGGCGGCGGGCGGCGCCCAGGCCGACGTGCGCCTCGATTGCCAGGGTACGCCGCTGACCGCGCGCGTCACCCTGAAGTCGGTCGACGGGCTCGAGCTGCGGCCCGGCCGCGCCGTCTACGCGGTCGTCAAGAGCGTCTCGTTCGAGCGCAGCTAGCCCGGTCGCCGCGGCCCGCCCGACGGGCTATCCTCCCCGGCAACGGGGAGGGCAGGATGACAGACCGCAAGGATCAGGGTCGCGCCGCGCATCGTCGACCGATCACCGGCGGGCGGGGCTGACCGCCATGCTGCTGCTCCGTCCCTTCACGCCGCGCTTCATCACCTTCACCCTGGCCGTCCTGGCGGCGCTGGGGCTGGCGCTCGCCTTCTGGCTCAACCCGCACTCCTACCTGCTCGACATCGCGCTCGCGGTCGCGCTGTTCCTCGCCGCCGTCGGCCTGCACGACCTCGTGCAGACCCGCCACTCGGTGCTGCGCAACTATCCGATCGCGGCGCATCTGCGCTACATCTTCGAAGCCATCCGGCCGGAGATGCGGCAGTACTTCTTCGAGGGCGACAAGGACGGCCAGCCGTTCAGCCGCGACCGCCGCGCCATCGTCTACCAGCGCGCCAAGATGGTGCAGGACGTCGTGCCGTTCGGCACCAACTACGACGTCTACGCGATCGGCTACGAATGGATGTCGCACTCGGTGGCGCCACGTCCGGTGATCGAGGAGCCGTTCCGCATCACCGTCGGCGGGCCGATCTGCACGCGGCCCTACTCGGCCTCGGTGTTCAACATCTCGGCCATGAGCTTCGGCGCGCTGTCGGCCAACGCCATCCGGGCGCTCAACACCGGCGCGCGGCTGGGCGGCTTCGCGCACGATACCGGCGAGGGCGGCTACAGCCCCTACCATCGCGAGGGCGGCGGCGACATCGTCTGGGAGGTCGGCTCGGGCTATTTCGGCGCCCGCAACGCCGACGGCACCTTCTCGCCCGAACGCTTCGCCGAGCAGGCCGCCAACCCGCAGGTCAAGATGGTCGAGCTGAAGCTCAGCCAGGGCGCCAAGCCTGGCCATGGCGGCGTGCTGCCCGGGCCCAAGGTCAGCCCCGAGATCGCCGCCACGCGCGGCGTGCCGGTCGGCGAGGACTGCATCTCGCCGTCGCACCACTCGGCCTTCTCGACGCCGATCGAGATGATGCACTTCATCGCCGAGATGCGCCGCCTGTCGGGCGGCAAGCCGGCCGGCTTCAAGCTCTGCATCGGCCATGAATGGGAGTTCCTGGCGATCTGCAAGGCGATGCTGGAGACCGAGATCTATCCCGACTTCATCGTCGTCGACGGCAAGGAGGGCGGCACCGGCGCGGCGCCGCCGGAGTTCGTCGACCATATCGGCAAGCCGATGCGCCAGGGCTTGTACTTCGTGCACAACGCCCTGGTCGGGATCGGCGTGCGCGACCGGATCCGCATCGGCGCCGCCGGCAAGATCATCACCGCCTTCGACATCGTGCGCGCCATGGCGCTGGGCGCCGACTGGTGCAACGCGGCGCGCGGCTTCATGTTCGCGGTCGGCTGCATCCAGTCGCAGTCCTGCCACACCGACCGCTGCCCGACCGGCGTGGCGACCCAGGACCCGTCGCGGCAGCGCGCGCTGGTGGTGCCCGACAAGGCGCAGCGGGTCGCCAACTTCCATCGCGCCACGGTGCGCGAGCTGGCCGAGCTGACGGCCGCCGCCGGGCTCGACCATCCCAACGAGTTCGCGCCGATCCACATCTCGCGCCGCGTCTCGCCGAGCGAGGTCGTGACCTTCGCCGACATCTATCCGGCGCTCGGCCAGAACGAGCTGCTGGCCGGCACCGCCAAGCCGCGCTGGGCGCATCCCTGGAACATGGCGACGGCGAAATCCTTCCGGCCGCAAGTCTGACGCCGACGGCGGCCCGGGCCGGTTCCGCGGCGTGGCCCGCCGCCGCCAAACCTGTTGCGCGGCCCGCCGCGATGGCCCAGCAATGCCGCAAGGAGAGAGGAAACACCATGACCGCCCCGTTCGATTTCGCCCCGCTGCTGGCCCCCAACACGCCGGCCGCCGCCGCCAAGTGGACCGGCTTCCCCAAGTACAATTTCATCGGCGGCCACAACGACGCCAAGCACGTGCCGGTCGACGCCCTGATCGAGGCGGCGACCACGGTGCTGCGGCGCGAGGGCGCGACCCTGGCGACCTACGGGCTGAACAGCGGGCCGCTGGGCTACCGGCCGCTGCGCGAGTTCCTGGCCGGCAAGCTCAAGGGCCATGCCGGGATCGACTGCTCGCCCGACGAGATCATGATCACCTCGGGCTCGATGCAGGGGCTCGAGCTGGTCAACAGCCTGCTGCTGGCGCGCGGCGACACCATCCTGATCGAGCAGGAGACCTATGGCGGCGCGCTGACCAAGCTGTCGCGACTCGGGGTCAACGTCGTCGGCATCCCGCTCGACGCGGAAGGCCTGCGGCTCGACGCGCTGGAGGCCGAGCTCGAGGCGCTGAAGAAGAAGGGCGTGACGCCCAAGTACATCTACACCATCCCGACCGTGCAGAACCCGACCGGCGCCATCATGGGCGAAGCGCGGCGCGCGGCGCTGCTGGCGCTGGCGGCGCGCTACGGCGTGATGATCTTCGAGGACGAGTGCTATTCCGACCTGATCTGGAGCGGCGAGCGGCCGCGCTCGCTCTACGCCATGGCCGGCGGCGAGGGCGTGATCCACATCGGCTCGTTCTCCAAGTCGATCGCGCCGGCGCTGCGCGTCGGCTACATCGTCGCCAAGTGGGAACTCCTGTCGCGCATGCTGGGCCTGAAGCAGGATGCCGGCTCGGGCGCCCTCGAGCAGATGGTGCTGGCCGAATTCTGCAGCAAGCACTTCGCCCAGCACGTGCCGAAGCTCAGCAAGGCCCTGGCCGGCAAGCTGCAGACCCTGCGCGAGGCGCTGGCCGAGCAGTTCGGCACCTCGGCCGAGTTCGGCGACCCGCCGGGCGGCATCTATCTCTGGATCAAGCTGCCCGACAACGTCGACACGGTGAAGCTGGCGCAGGCCGCGGCGGCGGCCGGCGTGTCGATCAATCCCGGCCCGGAATGGTCGACCAACAAGGCCTATGCGCGCTGCCGCCTGCGCCTGTGCTTCGCCAATCCCGAGCCGGAGACGATCCGCGAGGGTGTCGCCGTGCTCGCCGAGATCTGCCGCCGCGAGTTCGGCGTGCCGCTGCGCAGCGCCAACGTCGAGAAGGCCTAGCGCTCGGCCATCACCATCCACATCACGCCGAACCTGTCGGCGACCATGCCGAAGCTGGCGGCGAAGAAGGTCTTGGTCAGCGGCTGCAGCACCTGACCGCCTTCGCCGAGCGCGCCGAAAAGCTTTTCGGCTTCGGCCGGGCTGGCGGCGGCGAGCGACAGGCCGAAGCCCTGGAACGACGGCTTGCCGGCGCAGTGGCCGTCCGACGCCATGAGCTGGTTGCCCCTGACGGTGAACGACGCATGCATGACCTTGTTCTGCGAGCCGGGCGGCACCTGAGCCGGATCAGGGCTCTCGCCGAAGCGCATCAGCATGCCGATCTCGGCGCCCAGCGCCTTCTTATAGAACTCGAGCGCCTCCTCGCAGCGGCCGTCGAAGAACAGGTAGGGCTGCACGCTCATCGTCGTCTCCTTCCGGTCGTCGAGGCGACCACAGTGTCGATGCAATATTGATTAACTACTTGGTTAACAAAACATGCCGAGCGAGAACCAGCACGTCAACCCTCCCCTTCCCCGCGACCTTGCTGTAGGTCTGGCGCCATGAAGGTCAATGCGGGCCGTCCGGCCGTCACCTCGGACAAGGGCATGGTCACCTCGCCGCACGTGCTGGCCTCGCAGGCCGGCGCCGCGGCGCTGCGCGACGGCGGCTCGGCGGTCGACGCCGCGATCGCCGCCAGCGCCGTTCTGTCGGTGGTCTATCCGCACATGACGGGCATCGGCGGCGACGCCTTCTGGCTGATCTGGGACGCAGCGGCGGGCCGCGTGCGCTACCTCGACGGCGGCGGCCGTGCCGCGGCGCGCGGCACCCTGGCCGCCTTCGAGACGCTCGGCCTGTCGGAAGTGCCGTATCGCGGGCCGCTGCCGGCGACCCTCACCGTGCCCGGCGCGGTCGCGAGCTGGGCCTTCGCGCACGACGCCTACGGCCGGCTGCCGCTCGGCCGCTGCCTCGCCGAAGCGATCGGCCATGCGCGGGACGGTTTCGCGGTCGGCGAGCGGCTGGCGCACTGGCGCGGACTGGCCGCGCCGGAACTCGCAAAGAGTCCCGAGGCCGCCGCGATCTTCCTCCACGACGGGCCGGTGCTGGCCAATCCCGATCTCGCGCGCACGCTCGAGTCGATCGCCGGCGACGGCTGGCAGGGCTTCTATCGCGGCGAGGTGGCGCGCGAGCTGGTGCGGTGGTCCGAGGCGAATGGCGGCTTCTTCGCCGCCGACGATCTCGCGGCCCAGGTCGCGCGCTGGGGCGAGCCGCTGCAGGGCACCTATCGCGGCGTCACGATCTACGAGACGCCGCCGCCCACGCAGGGCTTTGCGGTGCTCGAGATGCTGAACCTGCTGGAGCCGTTCGAGCTGCATGCCAAGCCGCTGCTCGGTCCCGACCGCGTGCACCTGATGGTCCAGGCCAAGCAGCTCGCCTACCACGATCGCGACCGTTACCTCGCCGATCCGCGCTTCGCCGACGTGCCGGTCGGGCGCCTGATCTCCAAGGCGCATGCCGAAGCGCGGCGGCCGCTGATCGATCCGGCGCGCGCCCTGCCCTGGGACAAGATCCCGTCCGAAGGCAGCCTGGCCGGCGACACGGTGTTCATCGCCGCCGTCGATTCGGCCGGCAATGCCGCCTCGCTGATCCACTCGCTGTACGGCGGCTTCGGCGCCGCGGTGGTCGCCGGTCGCACCGGTGTGGTGCTGCAGAACCGCTCGGCCTACTTCTCGCTCGATCCGCGGAGCCCGAACCGGCTCGAGCCGGGCAAGACGCCGCTGCACACCCTGATCGCCTCGCTGGCCTTCCGGGAGGGAAAGCTGGCGGCCGCGCTGGGCTGCATGGGCGCCGACGGCCAGCCGCAGATCCATCTGCAGGCCTACAGCGCCATGATCGACCACGGGCTCGACATCCAGCAGGCGCTCGACCTGCCGCGCTTCCTGAGCGGCCGCTTCGCAATCGGCGAGCCGCGCGACACCCTGCACATCGAGGGCCGCTTCCCGGCCGAGACGATCGCCGAGCTCGAGCGGCGCGGCCATCTCGTCGACCGCTGGGAGGACTGGAACGAGCTGGCGGGCCACGCGCACGGAATCACCGTGGCGGCCGACGGCCGCCTCGCCGGCGGCGCCGATCCGCGCAGCGACGGCGAGGCGGTCACACCGTAGACGATCGCGATGACGCGCGAGGACGTCCTGGCGGTGCTGGCGGAGCGGCGGACCTTCACGTCCGTCCGCTTTCCCGCCGCCACCAGCCTCGACGACCTCGACTTCAGCGATTGCCGGTTCGAGCATTGCGCCTTCGAGGCGCCGAGCCTGCGCGGCGCCGACTTCTCGGGCGCCGCGTTCCTCGACTGCACCTTTGCCCCGGCGCGCTTCGCGAGCTGCGACTTATCGCGCGCCAGACTCGCGGGCTGCACGTTGTTCAGCGCCGAGCTGAAGAAGGGCTGCACCTTCGCCTTCTGCAAGATGCACGGCGTCGAGATCGCGCGCAGCAATCTCGCCACCGCGGTGCTCGAGCGCTGCGAGCTGCAAAATCTCTCGGCCGTCGACACCAACCTGCGCGGGGCGCGTTTTGCGACGTCGACCTTCACCAAGGCGATCTCGCGCCGCGCGACCCTGACGCGGGCAAGCTTCGAGCGCTGCACGATGGGCTTCGCCGACTTCTCGGGCGTCGCCCTCGAGCATTGCAGCTTCCACGCCTGCCGCCTCGCCGAGGCGTCGTTCATCGACGGCGACCTCGGCCAAGCCAGCTTGCGCGACTGCGACCTCGCGCGCGCCGACTGGGAGCGCGCCCGGCTCGCGGGCGCCGACCTGCGCGGCTCCGACCTGTCGGGTCTCGATCTCACCGTGCTGGCCGGCTACGCGAGCCTGAAGATCAGCCAGAGCGCGCAGGCCGGGCTGCTCGCCGCGATCGGGATCGAGGTCTTCGCCGACGCGACGCCGGCTGCAGAAGGAGACGTCGCGTGACCGGCGACAGCGGCTATCCGAACTCCTGGTACGCGGCGACCCGCTCGCCGGCCCCCGAGCGGCCGGCGCTGGCATCGGAGATCGCCGCCGACGTCGCGATCGTCGGCGGCGGCTTCGCCGGGCTGCACTGTGCGCGGCTGCTGGCCCGGCAAGGACGCGCCGTCGTGCTGCTGGAGCGCCGGCGCATCGGCTGGGGCGCCTCGGGACGCAACGGCGGCTTCGTCAGCGCCGGCTACGCGCTGCGCTCGTCGGCGCTGATCGAGCGGCTGGGGCAAGAGCACGCGCGACGGCTCTATGCCCAGTCCCGGCGCGGCGTCGAGATCGTGCGCGAGGCGATCGACGAGAGCGGTCGCGGCGACCTGCTGATGGGCACCGGCAAGCTCACCGTGTCGCGCACCGACCAGGGTTCCGACTTCGCCGAGCGCACGCGGGCCCTGGCCGAGCGGCTGGGAGCGAGCTTCGAGCCCTGGCCGACGGCGCGGGTGCGCGAGCAGCTGGACACCGCGCGCTACCACCAGGCGCTGCACGACCCGCAGTCCTTCCAGGTCCATCCGCTCAACCTGGCGCTCGCCCTCGCCGACGACATCGCGCGGCACGGCGGGCAGGTCTATGAGACGAGCGACGTCACGGACCTGCATCGCGACGGCGCCGGCTGGCGGCTGCGCACGCGCGGCGGCGCGGTGACCGCGCGCCAGGTCGTGCTCGCCGGCAATGCCGACCTCGGCTCGGCGCATCGCCGCGCCGCCGGCGCGGTGCTGCCGGTCGCCACCTACGTCGCCGTGACGGCGAAGCTCGGCCCGCCTCTGCACGACGCCGTGCGCTGGCGCGGCGCCATCTCCGACACGCGGCGGGCCGGCGACTACTACCGCATCGTCGACGACGACCGCCTGTTGTGGGGCGGCCGCATCACCACCGACACGCGCGAGCCGCCGGCGCTGCGCGCCCTGATGCGCCGCGACATCCTGGCGGTCTATCCGCAGCTCGGCCCGGTCCTCGGCGAGCGGGCGATCGAGCATGCCTGGCCCGGCCTGATGGGCTACGCGCCGCACATGATGCCGCAGGTCGGCGCACTCGAGCCCGACCTGTGGATCTGCTCGGCGTTCGGCGGCCACGGCGTGGCCCAGACCGCGGCCGGCGCCGACGCGGTGGCGCGCGGCATCGCCGGCGACGACGCGGCCTGCCGGCTGTTCGCGCCGTTCGGGACCGGCTGGGCCGGCGGCGCGGTCGGCCGCTGGGCGACCCAGCTCGCCTACTGGCGGCTCCAGGCGCAGGACTGGTGGGACGAGAGGCGGCAGGCGCGCAACGCCGAGCGCCTGCGCGCCTGATCAGGCGGTCGGCGACGCCAGCCAGTCGGGCGCGATCGGGGCCGCGACGACGGCGACCGCGGCGCCGTCCGTCGCCGGGGCCGGCAGGCCGGCCGCGAGCGCCTGCGCCAGCCCCGCCGCCGACGGGTCCGGCGAGGGCGAGGGCCGGCTCGCGACGCCGATCGTGCCGTCGCCGTTGAAGTCCTGCTGGAACAGCGGCTCGAGCGCCGCCAGCGCCGGTGCCGCGCGCGCGGAAACGCCGAGGCCGATCGACTTGAAGCCGCCGCCTGCATCGAGCAGCCACGACGCGTACTGGTCGGCGCCGGCCATCTTCCACACGACCTCGTAGCCGCCCGCCGTCGCCTCGGCGCCGATCGGCGTCCAACCGCCGAACTGGCCGGGCGTGATCGCCGCGCCGGCATACTGGATCAGCGGGCCGCCGGCGCTGCCCAGGGCATAGTACGGGCCGACCTGCAGCAGCCTGGTCGGGCCGGCCGCCTCGATGACCGTGGCCACCGTGCCGATCGTGCCGTCGCCGTTGAAGTCCTGCTGGAACAGCGGCTCGAGCGCCGCCAGCGCCGGCGACGCCCGCGTGGACGTGCCGAGGCCGATCGACCTGAAGCCGCCGCCGGCATCGAGCAGCCACGACGCGTACTCGTCGTCGCCCGCCATCTTCCACATGACTTCGTAGCCGCCGGTCGTCGCCTCGGCGCCGAGCGGCGTCCAGCCGCCGAACTGCCCGACCGTGATCGCCGCGCCGGCGTACTGGATCAGCGGGCCGCCGGCGCTGCCCAGGGCATAGTACGGGCCGACCTGCAGCAGCTTGGTCGGGCCGGCCGCCTCGATGACCGTGGCCACCGTCCCGATCGTGCCGTCGCCGTTGAAGTCCTGCTGGAACAGCGGTTCGAGCGCCGCCAGCGCCGGCGACGCCCGCGTGGACGTGCCGAGGCCGACCGACTTGAAGCCGCCGCCGGCGTCGAGCAGCCACGACGCGTACTGGTCGGCGCCGGCCACCTTCCACACCACTTCGTAGCCGCCGGCCGTCGCCTCGGCGCCGATCGGCGTCCAATCGCCGAACTGGCCGACCGTGATCGCCGCGCCGCCATATTGGATCAGCGGTCCGGCGGCGCTGCCCAGGGCATAGGACGAGCCGACCTGCAGCAGCTTGGTCGGGCCGGCCGCCTCGATCACCGTGGCCACCGCCCCGATCGTGCCGTCGCCGTTGAAGTCCTGCTGGAACAACACTTCGATCGCCGCCAGCGCCGGCGACACCCGCGTGGCAGTGCCCAGGCCGACCGACTTGAAGTTGCCGCCGGCATCGAGCAGCCACGACGCGTACTGGTCGGCGCCCGCCATCTTCCACATGACTTCGTAACCGCCCGTCGTCGCCTCGGCGCCGAGCGGCGTCCAGCCGCCGAACTGGCCCGCCGTGATCGCCGCCCCCGCATACCGGATCAGCGGCCCGCCGGCGCTGCCCAGGGCAAAGGACGAGCCGACCTGCAACAGCTTGGTCGGGCCCGCCGCTTCGATGACGGTGGCCACCAGCCCGATCGCGCCGTCGCCGTTGAGGTCCTGCTGGAACGAGGTCTCGAGGGCCACCAGCTCGGGGGAGGCGCCGGCCGAGATCGCGAGCGCGGCCGCCGTGAAGTTGCCGGCAGAATCGAGCGACCAGGCGGCATACTGGTCGGCGCCCGACATCTTCAACGCCAGCTCGAAGCCGCCGGCCGTCGCCTCCGCGGCGATCGCCGTCCAGCCGCCGAACTGGCCGGCGACGATGGCCGTACCCTGATACTTCACGACGGGCCCGGCGGCGCTGCCGAGCACGTAGTCGGTGCCGACCTGCAGCAGCTTGGTGAGCCCGTTCGACTCGATGACGAGGATCGGCGCGCCGATCGTGCCGTCGCCGTTGAGATCCTGCTGGAACAGCGGCTCGAGCCGCTCGAAGGCGGTGTTCGTCCCCGCCACCGTGCCGAGGCGCGACGAGAGGTAGGCGCCGCTGTCGTCCGTGTCCCACACCGTGTACTGGTCGAGCGTGCCGTTGCGCCAGGCGACGACGTAGCCGGTCGGCGTCTTCTCGGCCGCGATCGGCACCCACGATCCCTGCCGGCCGTCCACGAAGTCGACGCCGCCGCTCTTCAGCGACGGGCCGGTCGTCGCGCCGCTCGGGTCGAGGAAGTAGAGACCGCCCACGTGGTCGAGGCTGGTGCCGCCGGCCGTCTCGATCGCGGTCTGACTGGTCGCGCCGAGCGCGTCCTTGACGAACGCGACGTCGAGCGCGCTCGGCCCGGGGCTGCGGCCGAGCAGGCCGACGACGCCGTTCATCAGGTCGCCGAGAAGGTCGGCGCCCGGGCTGCCGGCGGCATTGCCGACGTGATAGAGATTGCCGATCGTGAGCGGTACCGGCCCGCCATAGACGCTCTGGGCGTTGGGGCCGATGAAGTACGGCACGCCGCCGATCATGCGGACGTAGAGGTCGAAGGTCGACTTGGCGGTCGTCGCCTGCCCCGTGCTCCAGTCGAGGAAGCCGTTGAGGCCCAGCCCGTGGCCGATCTCGTGCTCGAAGACCTCGATGGAATCGACCTTGTTCGACGGCACGGTCAGGCTCACGGGCGTCGGGTCGAACAGGACCCACGTGTCGATGTAGGTCGGATCGATGTTGATCAGCACGTCGGCCGCCGCGCCGTTGGGATCGATGCCGGTCTGCAACTCCGAGAGGGTGCCGAGGAGTTGGGTCGTGACATCGCCACGCGTGAACAGCGGCACCGTCGTCGCCGCCCTGCCGTTGGCCGTTTTCGACGGGGTGTTGGCGATGTCGACCTCGATGTCGATGGACGCGGACGTCGCGGCCGTCGCCGGCAGCAGCGACACCCAGACGTTCGCCGCATAGAGGGCGTCCGCCTTGATGGCCGAGACATAGGCCCCGTAGGTGCCGATCTTGTCGACGACGCTGACCGTGTAGCCGCGAACCACCAGGGACCCCGCGACGGGGACGGTGACGTTGCCGCCGCCGCCGCTCGAGCCGCCGCTGGGGCTCACGGTGACCGTGGCGATGGGATCGGCCGCCAGCGCCGGCTGGGAGTCGAGCTCGGCGAAGGCCTGGTCTTCCTCCGGCTGGGTCGCTGCCCCGCTCAACACCGCCATGGTCTCGCCTCCGCCCCCTCGGCGGCGAGTAATAGTCCCCCTGCCCTCTCGCGTCGAGGGCTAGAGGCGGACGGTGCCGCTCTCGCCGACGGCCGGACGGCTGTCCGAGACCGCGGCGGCCAGCATCTTCACCGTGCTGACCAGGGTGCCCGGGCTGTCCCAGTAATGGGCGTCCTTGGGCGTCACCTCGAGCAGGCGGACCGCCGGATCGTCGGGACCGTCCCACCACGCCTTGGCCCAGGTCGACCACAGCTCGCGGATCCGGCCACGGTCGTTGCTCACCGCGGCGCGGCCGCTGACCGACACGTACTTCTGGCCCGACACGTCGGCGAAGGACAAACCGACGTTGGGATTGCGCGCCACGTCGTCGTCCTTGTGGCTGTCGGCATCGGTCAGGAAGGCGATCACGCCGCGCTGCCGGTCGACATGGGCCGACATCGGGCGGGCGCGGATGTCGTCGCCTTCGAGCGTGCTCATCATGCAGAAGCCCACCTTCTCGATCAGGCGCCAGACCTTGTCGGCTTCGTCGTCGCGGCTCATGGCTGCTCCTGCTGGTTGTCCGTTGCTCGCGAGCCAACGGAGCACGCCGCGCCCGGTTGCGCGGCGCGACCGTCAGGCGAGCCGGCTGCGCAGCAGAAAGCCGATCACGGTGACACACGCCGTCAGGGCCGTTCCCCAGGCGAGGTCGACCAAGGTGAGCCGCAGCGGCCAGCCGCGCACCACCGCGAGGTTCGTGAGGTCGTAGGTGGCGTAGGCGCAGAGGCCGAACAGGGCACCCTGCAGCAGGGCGCGGCCCCACCCCGCCTGCGGCTCGGGGATCGCCAGGCCGACGATGCCCGCGACGTAGACCAGGTAGAACAGGCCGGCCGCCCACCACACCGGCCGGTCGGTCATGAGCTGGCCCATCTCGCGCTTGTAGAGGTCGCCGGCGACCACGCCGAGCCAGATGGCATCGATGCCGACGAAGGCCACCAGCACCGCGAGGTAGGTCAGGGCGAACGAGCGCATACCGAGGAGTACGCCCCGGCGCCGCGCGCGGATCAACCCCGCCTGGCACGGCGATTGCGGCAGCGACGGCATGCTGCTCGCCCAGATCTCCGACCTGCACGTGCGCCCGCCCGGCCAGCTGTACAACGGCATCGTCGATTCGAACCGTCTGTGCGCCGAGGCGATCGGCCATCTCAACCGACTCGACCCGCTGCCCGACATGATTCTGGTCAGCGGCGACCTGGTCGACGAAGGCGCCGACGCCGAGTATGCCCATCTGCGGTCGCTGCTGGCCGAGCTCAACGCCCCTGCCTGCTGATGGCCGGCAACCACGACGACCGCGACGTCCTGGCCCGTCACTTCCCGGACCATGCCTATCTGCCGGCGCGCGGCCCCAAGCACTTCCGCGTCGAGAGCGGCGGCGTGCACGTCATCGCCCTCGACACGACCGTCCCCGGCCAGCACCACGGCGCCGTCGACGAGGCCGGGCTGGCCTGGCTCGAGGCGGCCCTCGAGGCGACGCGCGGCGGGCCCGCGATCGTCGCCCTGCACCATCCGCCCTTCCTCTGCGGCATTCCCTATCTCGATCGCTACAGCTGCCGCGCGCCGCAGCGCCTCGAACGGCTGATCGCGCGCTTCGACCATGTCGAGCGCGTGCTGTGCGGCCATGTCCATCGGCCGATCCAGCGCCGCTGGGCCGGCACCTTGCTGTGCTGCTGCCCGAGCACGGCGAGCCAGATCGCGCTGCGCCTGCAGCCCGACGCGCAGCCGGCGTCGTACGCCGAGCCGCCGGCCTGCCTGCTGCACTGGTGGCACGACGGCGTCCTGCTCACCCACACCAGCTACATCGGCCGCTTCGCCGGACCCTACCCGTTCGCCTGAGCGTCCGGCGCGCGGTGGCAATCTGCTGGGGGATGCGCTAACCCTGGCCGGGCCGGTGAGCCTCGTCCGGTCGGGGGAGTACGTCGCCTGATGTCGCATCTGAGACTGATCCCGCTGGCCGTGCTGCTGGCCGGCCTCGCCGCCTGCAAGGCCGAGAACAAGTTCCAGCCGCCGCCGCCGTCGCAGATCACCGTCGCCGCGCCGCTGCAGCAGGAGGTGGCGCCGTTCGAGGTGCTGACCGGCAACACCGTCTCGTTCGCGACGGTCGACCTGGTGGCGCGGGTCAAGGGCTTCCTGACCGAGATCAAGTACGTCGACGGCGCCTACGTGAAGAAGGGCGACGTGCTCTTCGTCATCGAGCAGACGGTCTACAAGGCCAACCTGCAGGAGGCCCAGGCGCAGCTCGCGGCCGCCAAGGCCGAGCTGGTGCAGTCGGAAGCCGATTTCACCCGCCAGGAGACCCTGCTGCGCCAAAACGTGTCGGCGCAGACCACCTACGACAAGGCCAAGGCCAAGCGCGACACCGACCGCGCCAACGTCGAGAACGCCCAGGCCAACCTGGTGATCGCCCAGACCAACCTCGGCTACACGACGGTCGAGGCGCCGTTCGACGGGATCGTCAGCAAGCATCTGCAGAACGTCGGGCAGCTGGTCGGCGACACCAGCGCCACCAAGCTCGCGACCATCGTCCGCTATGACCCGATCTACGTCGAGTTCAACATGAGCGAGCAGGACGTGCTCGAGATCCGGCGCAATCTCGGCCGCGAGGTGTCGCTCGAGCAGATGCAGCGCGTGCCGATCGAGATCGGCCTGATGGACGAGGAGGGCTTCCCGCACAAGGGCTTCCTGAACTACGTGTCGCCCGAGCTCGATCCGACTACCGGCACGATCCTGGTGCGCGGCCTGTTCCAGAATCCCGACCGCCGGCTGGTGCCCGGCTTCTTCGTGCGCGTGCACATGCCGCGCGGCAAGGGACTCGAGAAGGTCCTGCTGATCCCCGACCGGGTGATCGCCGAGGACCAGGCCGGCAAGTACGTGCTGGCGGTCGGCAAGGACGACCTCGTCGAGGAGCGCCGCGTCACCACCGGCCAGCTGCTGGTCGGCGGCCTGCGCGTCATCAAGAGCGGCCTCAAGCCCGACGACCGGGTGGTGCTGTCGACCAACGGCCGCGCCGTGCCGGGCAACAAGGTGGTGCCCAAGGACGGCAAGATCGATCCGCCGCCGGCCAGCGCCGGCGTGTCGACGCCGATCGAGCTGCAGGTCCCGGCGACGCCGACGGCGCCCGCGCCCGCCGCGCCGTCCAAGTAGCGCGCGGTCCGGCCGATGATCTCGGAATTCTTCATCAACCGACCGGTGCTGGCCAACGTGCTGGCGATCGTCATCGTCGTGCTCGGCGCGGTGGCGCTCGCGGTGCTGCCGGTGTCGCAGTATCCCAACATCGTGCCGCCGACCGTCCAGGTCACGACCAACTATCCCGGCGCCAGCGCCAAGACGGTGATCGACAACGTCGCCCTGCCGATCGAGCTGCAGGTCAACGGCGTCGAGGGCATGATCTACATGCAGTCCTACAGCACGGACGCCGGCACCTATTCGCTGACCGTGACCTTCGAGATCGGCACCGACCTCGATTTCGCGCAGGTCCTGGTGCAGAACCGGGTGAGCGCCGCGCTGGCCTCGCTGCCGACCTCGGTGCAGGCGCAGGGCGTGGTGGTGCAGAAGAAGTCGACGTCGATCCTGCAGATCGTGGCGCTGACCTCGCCCGACCGGCGCTTCGACAGCCTGTACCTCAGCAACTTCGCGACCATCAACCTGGTCAACGAGCTGTCGCGCCTGCCCGGCGTCGGCAACACCCAGGTGCTGGGCGTCGGCGAATACTCGATGCGGGTCTGGCTCGATCCGCAGAAGCTCTACACCTATGGGCTGACGCCGGCCGAGGTGAAGTCGGTGATCGAGCAGCAGAGCCAGCCGGTGACCGCCGGCCAGGTCGGCATCCCGCCGGCCCCCAAGGGCCAGAACTTCCAGTACACGATCGACGTCCAGGGCCGCCTCAGCACGCCCGAGGAGTTCGGCAACATCGTCGTGAAGTCGGCGCAGGGAGGCGGCGGCCGCCTGCTGCGGCTCAAGGACATCGGCCGGGTCGAGCTCGGCGCGCAGAACTACGCCCAGACCTTCACCCTGAACGGCGCCCCGGGCGCCGGCATCGCGATCTACCAGCTGCCCAACGCCAACGCGCTCGACGTCGCCAACCGGGTGCGCGCCAAGATGGCCGAGCTGGCCAAGGGCTTTCCGCAGGGCCTCGCCTACGAGATCCCGTTCGACACCACGATGTTCGTCACCGAATCGATCAGGGAGGTGTTCATCACCCTGATCGAGGCCGGCATCCTGGTGCTGATCGTGATCGTCGTCTTCCTGCAGGACTGGCGCGCCATGCTGGTGCCGGCGACGACCATCCCGGTGACGATCATCGGCGCCTTCGCGGCCATGGCGGCGCTCGGCTTCACCGTCAACACCACGACCATGTTCGGCATCGTGCTGGCGATCGGCATCGTGGTCGACGACGCCATCGTGATCGTCGAGGGCGTGGCGCATCACATCGAGCGCGGTCTCACGCCGCACGACGCCGCCATCAAGGCGATGGACGAGCTGTTCGGCCCGGTGATCGGCATCACCCTGGTGCTGATGTCGGTGTTCCTGCCGGCCGCCTTCGTGCCCGGCCTGACCGGCCAGATGTTCGCCCAGTTCGCCCTGGTGATCGCCGCCACGGCGTTCATCAGCGCCGTCAACGCCGCCACCCTGAAGCCGACCCAGTGCGCCCTGTGGCTGCGCCCCGCGGTGCCGCCGGAGCGGCGCAACGTCTTGTTCCGCGGCTTCAACGCCGTCTACGGCCGGCTCGAGAACGGCTATGCCAGGGTGGTCGGCGGCATGGTCCGGCACAGCGGGCTCATGGTGCTGCTGGCCCTGGGGCTGGCGGCGCTGGGCGGCTGGGGCGTCGCGCGCCTGCCGACGGCGTTCATCCCCAACGAGGACCAGGGCTACATGCTGGTCGGCCTGCAGCTGCCGGACGGCGCCTCGCTGGAGCGCACCGATGCCGCGATCGCCCAGGTCAGCGCCATCGCCAAGGCGACACCCGGCGTGCGGTACGTCGTGGCGATCGCCGGCGTCTCGGTGCTCGACAGCAACTCGGCGCTGGCCAATGCAGGCGTCGCCTACGTCATCCTCGACGAGTGGAGCGTGCGCGAGAAGCAGCCGGGCCAGGACCTGCGCTCGATCGTCATGCACATCGGCCGCGCCGTGCAGGCGCTCGAGGATGGCCGCGCCTTTCCGCTGGTGCCGCCGGCCATCCAGGGGATCGGCAATGCCGGCGGCTTCCAGATGCAGGTCGAGCAGAAGGACGGCAGCTTCGACTACGTGAAGCTGCAGAACACGGCGCAGAACCTGATCGCCCAGGCGCAGACCCAGTCGGCACTGGGCAATCTCGTGAGCTCGTTCCGCGCCGGCGCGCCGCACGTCTGGGTCGAGGTCGACCGCGCCAAGAGCGAATCGCTCAAGGTGTCGCTGGGCGACGTGTTCGGCACCCTGTCGTCCTATCTCGGCTCGGCCTACGTCAACCGCTTCAACAAGTTCGGCCAGACCCTGATGGTCTTCATGCAGGCCGATTCGCCGTACCGCACGCGGCCCGAGGACATCCTCAAGCTGCAGGTGCGCAACGCCGACGGCCAGATGGTGCCGATCGGCGCGCTGGCGACCCTGCGCCCGGCCTCCGGGCCGCCGCTGATCAGCCTGTACAACCTCTATCCCTCGGCGGCGATCGTCGGCGGCCCGGCGCCCGGCTTCAGCTCCGGCGAGGCGATGGACCTGATGCAGCAGATCGCCGCCGCGACCCTGCCGCCGGGCACCGGCTACGAATGGACGGCGATGAGCTACCAGGAGCACATCGTCGGCAACCAGATCCTCTACGTCTTCGCCCTGGCGATCCTGCTGGTCTATCTCTGCCTGGCCGGCCAGTACGAGAGCTGGATCGCGCCGCTGGCGGTGATCCTGGCGGTGCCGCTGGCCCTGATCGGGCCGGCGATCGCGCTGGCCGCGGTCGGCCTGCCCAACAACCTCTACACCCAGATCGGCCTGATGCTGCTGATCGCGCTGGGCGCCAAGAACGCCATCCTGATCGTCGAGGTGGCGCGCGAGCTGCGCCTCGTCGCCGGCAAGCCGATCGTCGAGGCGGCGATCGAGGCGGCGCGCACCCGCTTCCGGCCGATCCTGATGACCTCGTTCGCGTTCATCCTCGGCGTCGCGCCGCTGGTCACCGCGACCGGCGCCGGCGCCGCGGCCCGCGTCTCGCTGGGCCTCGCCGTGCTGACCGGCATGCTGGCCTCGACCTGCCTCGCGGTGCTGTTCGTGCCGTCGTTCTTCGCCCTGCTGCCGCGCTACGAGGAGTGGCGCAAGCGCGGGCGAGTTCGGCCGGCCGGGGGCGACGGTAACATGGCACCACATTCCGCAGTTCCCGCAACCCGACTCGAGCCGTGACCCCTCCTCCCCAACGAAGTTGGGGAGGTGTCGGCGTGTTACGCCGACGGAGGGGTCATGCTCATGAATCGTGACCCCTCCGCCCCGCTCCGCGGGGCACCTCCCCGCGCTGCGCGCAGGGAGGAGTCCGGCGGCGATCGTGCTATTCAGCCGCCTTCGCCGGAGGACCGTGCATGACCAGCCAGAAGCACCTGAACGACAAGATGGCGGCTCTGGAGAGCGACACCCAGGCGGCGCTCCACGAGCAGACCGAGGCCCACCGGCGCTATCGCGAACTGCTTGCCCAGGCCAACATCGACGTCGACCGCCTGGCCACGCACGACGAGCGCCCGGCGGTGTTCGGCATCGCCGACCCGGCGCTGCGCCGCGAGGCGATCGCCCAGCGCCGCCGTCTCCATGCGCTCGACCTCGCCGCCGAGGCGCGCGACGTCGAGGAGGCCAAGCTGCGCCTGCTGATGGCCCACCATCTCGCCGACAACTGGTACCTCAAGCCCGGCCTGCTGGCCGTGATGCTGTTCGTCGCCGCCTTCTTCCTCGACGCGCGTCTCGGCATTCCCGCCTCGCTGGGCGGCGCCGCGGCGATGACCGCCACCCTGCTGCTCGGCCTGCACTTCCGCGACGTCTCGCTGGCCACGCGCGCCGTCGCCTTGCGCGACGCCGAGCATGCGCTGGCCGACGAGCAGGCGAGCCACGAGCGGCTGCGCGCCAGCGAGCCCTTCTCGCTCCGCGAGGAGCAGGCCGGCCTGCCGGTGTGAGACGAGCCTAGCCGCGGCTACGGGCGCGCAAAGTCTCCCACAGGCCGATCAGGCCGCGCGGCCACAGCAGCAGGATGGCCGCCAGCACGGCGCCCAGCACGATCTTGTCGCCGTCGCCGCCGATCGAAAAGAAGGTCTGCTGGACGATGATCAGCGCCGTGCCGATCAGCGGCCCGAGCAGCAGGCGGCGGCCGACGATGACGATCGCCGTCAGCATCAGCACCAGGAAGTAGCTCTCGAACATGTCGGTGCCGACATAGGCGCGCTGGTAGGCGTAGAGCCAGCCGGCCAGCGCCGAGATCGGCGCCGAGGCGACGAACACCAGGAAGCGCACGCGCGCCGCGTCGACGCCGAGCGCCTGCGCGAGGTCGGGATTCATCTGCACCATCAGCGCGCTGGTGCCCAACCGCGACTGGCGGAAGCGCTCGATGAACAGCAGGGTCAGCATGAGCAGACCCCAGGCGACCGGCCACAGCTGCTCGTTGCCGGCGCCGTTCACCCCGTGGCCTAACAGCGTGAGCTGCAGCGGCGGCACGCCGACGATCCCGTCCGAGCCGCCGAGGAACGCCCAGTTGAAGGCGACCTCCATGGCGACCACGGCGGCGGCGTAGGTGACCAGCGAGAAGACGAACTCGCGGGTACGCAGGGTCACGAGGCCGAGCACGGCGGCCAGGGCGACGGCGATCGCTACCGACGCCGCCGCGGTGGCCCAGCCCGACCAGCCGGCATTGACCGACAGCATCGCCGCGGCATAGCCGCCGGCCGCCCAGAAGATCGTGTGACCGAGGCTGACCTCGCCGAGATAGGACAGCACCAGATCGGCGCCGTAGGCCATCACCGCCAGGATGGCGACGGTGGTGCAGGTGGCGTAGACGACCGGCGTGCCGCCCCCCAGGGCGGGCACGAACCAGGCGAGCGCCGCCAGTACGAGCGCCGCGGGGGTGGCCAGGCGCTTCATCGCGCGCCCAGCCCGCGCGGCCGCGCCACCAGCACGACCAGCAGCAGCAGGAAAGCCGCGGCCGTCGTGTAGGCCGGCGAGACCAGGGCGCCGAACAGGGCGGTGAACATGCCGAGCCCGAAGCCGGCGACCAGGCTGCCGGCGACGCTGCCGATGCCGCCCAGCACGACGATCACGAAGGTCAGGATGACCTCGTCGAAGCCCATGCTGGTGAGGATCGGGCTGCGCGGCGCGACCAGCCCGGCGGCCAGCGCCACGGCAGCGCATTCGAAGACGAAGACGCCGACATAGACCCGCGCCGCGTCGATGCCGAACAGCTGCGCCAGCTTGGGATCCTCGGCTACCGAGCGCACCAGCGCGCCGAGCCGGGTGCGGTTCAGCACCAGCCACAGGACGGCGAACAGCAGCAGGGTGCCGGCCAGGGTCAGCACGTCCTGCCAGGTGAACCAGACGTCGCCGAAGCGCAACTCGGCGGTCTGCAGCGGGCTGACGAAGCGCTCGGGATCGCCGCCGAAGATCCGCGAGGCGCCGCCCTGCAGGACGTAGCCGAAGCCCAGGGTGACGATCATCAGGCTGGTCAGGTTCTGCTGCATCACCGGCCGCAGCATCATCGCCTGCAGCACGACGCCGAGCAGGCCGAGCGCCAGCACCGCGATCGGCACGGCGACGAAGTAGTTGACCCCGAGCTTCTCCATCGCTGCCCAGGCCAGGAAGGCGGCCAGCATGTAGAGCTGGCCGTGCGCGAAGTTGACCAGCCGGGCGGCGCCCAGCAGCACCGTCCAGCCGATCGCCACCAGGGCGTAGCCGGAACCCAGCACCAGGCCGTTGATGATCTGCTGCGCGAGGTTCATGCCGTCAGGCTGCCGAGATAGGCGTCGAGGATGCGCGGATCGTCCTTCATGGCCGCGGCCGGGCCGCGCGCCACCACCTTGCCGCGCTCGAGCAGGTAGAGCTCGTCGACCAGCTCCAGGGTGGCGCGCACGTTCTGCTCGACCAGCAGCAGCGACAGGCCGCGATCGACCAGACCGCGCATGGTGGACAGCAGCTCGTCGACCAGGCGCGGCGCCAGGCCGGCCGACGGCTCGTCCATCAGCAGCACCCTCGGCCCGGCCAGCAGGGCGCGGCTGACCGCCACCATCTGGCGCTCGCCGCCCGACAGCATGCCGCCGCGATGGCCGCGCCGCTCGGCGAGCCGCGGGAACAGCGCGAAGATCTCGTCCATCGCGAAGACGTGGCGGCCGGCGCGGTCCTGCGGCGGCTGCACCAGCGCCAGGTTCTCGACCACCGTCAGCTCGGCGAAGATGCCCTTGCCCTCGGGCACCAGCACGAGTCCCTGCCGTGCCCGCTTGTGCGGCGGCAGGCCGTCCATCGATTGCTCGCCCAGCCGCACCGTGCCGCGCACCGTCGGCCGGCCGCGCGACCAGCCGGCCAGGGCGTTGACAAGGGTGCTCTTGCCGGCGCCGTTGGCGCCGATCATGCCGACCATGCGGCCGGCCGGCACCGCGAGATCGACGTTGTCGACCGCGAGGTTGCCGCCGTAGCGCACGGTGAGGCCGGTCGCCGTCAGCGCGTCGGTCATGCCGCCCGCCCGAGATAGGCTTCGAGCACCGCGGCGTTGCGCTGGACCTCGGCCGGCAGGCCCTCGGCCAGCTTGCGGCCCTGGTCGATCACGACGATCCGGTCGGCGATCGACATGATGAGATCCATGTGATGCTCGATCACCACCACGGCGACGCCGCGCCGCCGCAGGTCAACCAGCAGGTCGGCCAGGCGCTTCATGTCGGCGCCGCCGGTGCCGGCCGCCGGCTCGTCGATCAGCAGCGCCCGCGCGCCGGCGCCATAGGCCAGCACCACCGAGAGCAGGCGCTGCGTGCCGTAGGCGATGTCGCCCGGCCGCTTGTCGTGATCGCCGCGGTCGATGCCGAACGACGACAGCAGCTCGGCCGCCGCCACTTCGGCGCGCTGCCGGACCACGCGCTCGCGCCACGGCAGGGCGATGCCCTCGAGCAGCCCGGTCGAATGCTCGCGCAGCATCGCCGCCTTGGCGTTCTCGAGCAGGCTGAGCTCGCCGAAAAAAGCGTTCTGCTGGAAGGTGCGGCGCAGGCCGCGGCGCGCCAGCTCGAAGGTCGGCAGGCCGGTCACGTCCTCGCCGGCCAGGCGGACCCGGCCGTCGCGCCGCACGGCATGCGTGACGGCGGCGAAGCACGAGCTCTTGCCGGCGCCGTTGGGACCGATGATGCCGAGGATCTCGCCGGCGCCGACCTGCCAGCTCATGTCGTTGAGCGCCGTCAGCGCGCCGTAGCGGACGGTCAGCCCCTCGACCGCGAGCAGCGGCGGGCCAGACGGGGCCTGCGCAGCGGCCAAGCTACTTCAGGACCTCGAGCTTGCCGGTCTTGCCGTCGGCGACGCGGAACACCGTCGCCTTGTGCTTGGCCTGGCCATTCGGCTCGAAGGCGAGATCGCCGAGGATGGTGCCGGACACGGTCTTGCCGCGGATCGCCTCGGCGACCGTCTTGCGGTCGAGGCTCTTGGTGGCGTTGGCGGCGCTGGCCCAGACCTCGAGCGCCGTGGCGCCCATCGCGGCGCCCTTGTCGGGCGCCTCGTTGTTGTGCGCCTTGCGATAGGCCGCGACGAACTCGAGGTTCTCCTTGATCGCGTCGAACGGCGGCAGGTCGGGGAAGTAGATGTCGGCCGAGACGATGCCGGTGGTCGCCTCGCCGGCGATCTTGAACACGGTCGGCAGGATGGTGCCGACGGCGCCGACGAAGGTGCCTTCGATTCCGGCCTGGCGGTACTGCTGGATCAGCGCCGGCATGCCCGAGGACTCGGCGGCGTTGATCGCCACCACGGCGTCGGGCTTGGCCTGCTTGACGTTGGCCAGGCTGACCCGGAAGTCGGTCTGCTTGAACGGGAACTGCTCGACCACGACCTTCTCGAACGGCTTGCCGAGCTTGGCCAGCTCGGCCTCGATCACCGCCTGGGCGCCGTTGCCGTAGGCGTCGTTCTGGCTGAGGAAGCCGATGCGCTTGGCGTTCAGCTTGTTGACCAGGATGTCGGCGATCACCGCGCCGTCCTGGCCGTTCGAGCTGTTGATGCGGATGGCGAAGGGGTTGCCCTGACCGGACAAGATCGGGTCGGCCTTGGACACCGCCGTGATGTCGAGGATGTCGGCGCGCGCCAGCACGGGCTGCTCGGCCAACGTGACCGGGCTGTTCCAGCCCTCGATGACCAGCGCGACCTTCTCCGCCACCATTTCGTTGGCGCGGGTCACGCCGACCGCCGGCGTGCTCTCGTCGTCCTTGGCGATCACCACCAGCTTGCGGCCCAGCACGCCGCCCTTGGCGTTGATCATGTCGGCGGCGATGCGGATGGCGCTGACGACCTGCTGGCCGTTGGGACCGGCGGGACCGGACAGCGGGAAGATGGCGCCGATCTTGATTGGCTCGCCCTGCGCGCGAACGAGAGCCGGCGCGGCCAGGGTGGCCGCGCCCGTGCCGGCGGCCAGGGTGAAGCGGCGGCGGCCCAGGATCAGGCGGGTCATGGCGTTCCTCATGAATAGGCGTTTATTCAGAGGGTGGGAGTTACGCTGCGGCGGCGCGCCGAGTCAATGGGAGCGGCTGGGTCGGACCGCGCGTCTCCAGGCGCACCTCTCTGCGCTATGCGCAGGTAGGACTCATTGGACCGCGCGTCTCCAGGCGCGCTCGGGCTCATGAGCGCGCGTGGACGCGCGCGGTCCCCTTGAAAGGTTAGGCCGACGGCCGGATCGCCGCCTTGTGCTCGGCCGCCATCAGGAAGGAGAGCAGCCCCTCGGCCAAGCGCGTCTCGAGGCGCGCTCATGACCCCTCTGCCTCGCTGCGCGCAGGGAGGACTCAATGGACCGCGCGCCTCCAGGCGCGCTCGGGCTCATGAGCGCGCGTGGACGCGCGCGGTCCCCTGAAAGGTCAGGCAGATGGCCGCATCGCCGCCTTGTGCTCCGCCGCCAGCAGGAACGAGAGCAGCCGCTCGGCCGTCTCCTGCGGCCCCTCGGCCAGGATCGAGTGGCGCAGGCGCGGCAGGATCACCAGCTCGCCCTGGGGCAGCGCCTCGGCCATGCGCTTGTTGAGCGCCGGCGGGCAGCCGGGATCGTTCTCTCCGGTCATGACCAGCGCCGGCATGTCGAAGTCGGGCAGCCAGGGGCCGGTGTCGGTGGTGGCGTAGACCGTGTAGGTCTCGCGATAGACCCGCGGGTCGAGCGCGAGCACCAGCTTGCGGCGCGTGCCGACCACCTCGGGATTGGCCTGCCGGAACTCGTCGGTGAACCAGCGGTCCATCAGGGTGTCGATCACCGACGCGGTGCCGCCCTCCTCCATCTTCTTCACGAAGGCGTCGAGGTTGATGCGCGCCTCGGGACCGCGGAAGGCGACGGTCGAGATCAGGGCGAGCGAGCGGGCGCGGCCGGGATGGGCGCGGGCATAGGCCGGGGCGATCATGCCGCCCAGCGAATGGCCGACGAAATGCGCCTGCTCGATGCCGAGCTCGGCGCGCAGCGCCTCGAGGTCGGCGACGAACTCGGCGAGCCCGAAGGGCTGGTCGGCGCCCTCCGAGTCGCCGTGGCCGCGCAGGTCGTAGCTGATGCAGCGGAAGTGCGGCGCCAGCCGCTCGATCACGCCGTCCCAGGCCTGGCGGCGGGCGCCGACGCCGTGGATCAGGAAGACCGCCGGCCCCTTGCCGGCGATCGCGTGGCTCGAACGGATGGCCCGCACCATGTCGGTCGCGTCCCTACTTCTTCGCCGGGTCGAGCTTGAACTGCGGCTTGAAGTCGTTCGGCGCCAGCAGGGTCGTGCGGTCGTAGGTGTTGACGTTCTTGCCGTCGATGATGTCGAACTTGCGGCTCGCCACCTTGACCTCGAGCTTGCCCTCGAGCAGGCGGATCGCCTGGTCGACGCTGATGCGCGAGCCCAGCAGGTTGTTGTCGTTGACCGTCGCCATGACGATTCCGTCGCGCACCGCCTGCTCGATCGGCGGCGTCGAGTAGAAGGCGATCAGCTTCTTGTCCTTGAGGTTGCGCTCCTTGACGATCTCCATGGCGCCCTCGATCGCCGGCGCCACGCCGCCGATGACGGTGACGTCGGGATAGGTCTGCAGGGCGTCCTCGATCAGCTTCATCTGGGTCGCCTTGCCGGTGTCGCCGTAGATCACCTTGACCAGCTCGACGTCGGACTTGGCGATTCCGTCCTTCATGCCGCGCACGGCGTCCTCGACCCACTGCGAGCCGGCCGGGCCGGCCAGCCACACCATCTTCTTCTTGCCCGAGCCGGCAGGAAACTGCTCGGCCAGGTATTTCCCGGCGGTGTTGCCGGCATAGTAGTACTGGGCGAGCGCCGCGGCGGCGATCTTGTCCGAGGTGACGCCGTTGCCGAGGTCGAGCACCGGGATCTTCTTCTTGTCGAGCTCGTCGATCAGGCCGTTGAGGCCGCTCTTGGACACGGCGTTGACCAGCACGGCGTTGCCGCCGGCCGCGACGCAATCCTCGATCTGCTGGATCTGGCCGGCGATGTCGTCGTAGCCGTTGGCCGCCAGGATGGTGACGCCGACGCCCTGGCGCTTGGCCTCGATGATGACGCCGTAGTCCTTGGCGACGTAGTAGGCGTCCTTCATGTGCGGGAAGGCCACGCAGAGCTTCCACGGCTTGGTGATGGCGCCGACCGGCAGCGGCTTGTAGACGGCCGACGGATTCTTCTCGTCGACCATCAGGTTGGCGGTCCAGTCGTCGGCCGCGAAGGCACCCGCCGCCGGCAGCGCCAGCAGCAGAGACAGAACAGTCGTCGAAATCTTGCTCATCGTCAGGTCTCCCAAGCTCGAAGCTTCTCCCCGTACAAACCCGTCAGGCACGACCCTCACACGCGGCCATGGATGATCATCGACGTGATGTCCTGGCGGGTCGTGCTCTCGGTCGGCACGATGCCGACCAGATTGCCGTTCTTCAGCACCGCCACCCGGTTGGAGATGCTCATGACATGCTCCATGTTGTGGCTGACGATGAGGAAGGAGATGCCGCGCTGCGACAGGCGGCCGATCAGGTCGAGCACCTTCTGGCCCTCGGCGACGCCCAGCGCCGCCATCGGCTCGTCCATGATGATCAGCTTGATGTCGCCCAGCAGCAGCCGGCTGATCGCCACCGCCTGGCGCTGGCCGCCCGACATGGTGCTGACCGGCCGGTCGAGATGCGGCAGGCGGATGTCGAGCTGCTTCAGGAGCTGCTCGGTGCGCCGGCGCATCTCGCCGTGCTGCAGGTAGGGAAAGACGCCGAGGAAGCGCGCCGACAGCTCGCGGCCGAGGAACACGTTCTGGGCGACGTCGAAGCAGTCGACCAGGCCGAGATGCTGATGCAGGGTGGCGATGCCGAGGTCCTGGGCGTCGTGCGGCGTGCGGATCGTCGCGGTGCGGCCCTCGACCTGGAGCGTGCCTTCGTCGGGAATCTCGGCGCCCGACAGGATCTTGACCAGGGTCGACTTGCCGGCGCCGTTGTCGCCGACCAGGGCGACGATCTCGTTGCGCCGCACGTCGATCGACACGCCGTTGAGCGCCCGATTGCCGCCGAAGCTCTTGACGATGCCGCTGGCCTTGAGCAGCGGCGTGCCGGCGACCGGCACCGGGGCGTGCGGCCGCGCCGCGGCGCCGCTCTGGGCCTGGCTCTGGGACTGGCCTTGGGTCTGGCTCTGGGACATGGCCATCGCCGCTACTCCGGCCGCGCCTGCTGCAGCATGCGCATGCGCAGCTGGTCGACCACGACGGCGAGGATCAGCAGCACGCCGAGCACGATCAGCTGCTGGTAGCTCGGCACCCGCAGCAGGTTCATGCCGTTGGTCACCAGGGTGACGAAGAAGGCGCCCAGCACGACGTTGCCGACCCGTCCAATGCCGCCGAAGAACGACACGCCGGCAATCACCACGGCAGTGATCGATTCGAGCACGTGGGTGGCGCCCAGGGTCGCCTCGCCGGTGCCGACCCGGGCGGTCAGCAGGATGCCGCCGAAGGCGACGATGGTCGAGCACAGCGCGTAGGTCACCACCATGTGCAGGCGGGTGCTGATGCCGGCCAGGCGGGCGGCGATGCCGTTGCCGCCGATCGCGTAGATTCGTCGGCCGAGCGGCGTCCAGTTCAGCAGGTAGACCATGACCAGGAACAGGCCGGCGGCGAACAGCACCGGCGCCGGGATGCCGAACGGCGCGGCATAGGCGAAGATCTGGCTGAACTGCTTGGGCATGCCGTACATCGGCATGCCGCCGCTCACGGTCAGCGCCACGCCCGACAGGATCGACAGCATGCCGACCGTCATGATGAAGGGATTGACGCCGAATACCGCGATGCCGATTCCGTTCACCGTGCCGACCGCGACGCCGACCGCCAGCCCGGCGGCGATGCCGGCGGCGATGGCCAGGGCGGGCGAATCCGGCACGGCGCCCAGCACCGTCGCCATGCACAGCGCGACCACGACGCTGACCAGCGCCTCGGTCGAGCCGATCGACATGTCGACGCCGCGCACCAGCAGGGTCAGCATCTGGCCGATGCTGACGACCACCAGGTAGCTGGCGGCGCGCGTGACGTTGAACAGGTTGTCGTAGGTCAGGAAGCGCGGCTCGGCGAGGCCGAAGCCGAGAATCGCCAGGACGAGAACCGCGGGCAGGATGCCGCCGGCGAGGAACACCGCGCGGCCCAGCCGCAGCAGGCTTCCCATGGCATCCGACGGGGCCTTGGCGGGCACCACGATGCGCTCAGACATCGATCTGCTTGCAGTCGGTCGTCATGCCAGCCCTTCCGGCTCCCCTCGCACCCCCGTAACGATTCTGATTAGCGCCCGCAAAACCATCATGACGCAAATTGATAATTTCGATATCGAAAGCAATGGAGTCGATAATGGACAACTTGCCGTGAGCGAGCGCGCCCTGCCCAGCGCGGCGCCGATCGAGGGCCTGGCCCGCCGCATCAACTGGAACCTGCTGCACATGTTCGTGGTGGTGGCCGAGATGCAGAGCCTGTCGCGCGCCGCCGCCGTACTGGGGCGCGGCCAGCCGGCGATCAGCGCGGCCCTGAAGAAGCTCGAGGAACGGCTGGGCTGCCGGCTGGCGACGCGCGGCCCGACCAGCTTCGCGCTGACCCCGGCCGGCGAGGTGCTGTATCGCGAGGCGCGCGAGATCGCCAACGGCATCGACCGGCTGTCCTTGCTGATCGCCGACCTGAGCGGCGAGCTGACCGGCACCGTGCACCTGGCGATGGCCAGCCACATGACCAGCCCGCTGCTCAACCAGGCCTTCGCCGAGTTCCACCGCCGCCATCCCAAGGCGACCTTCCTGATGACCGTGATGTCGAGCCCGGAGATCATGAAGTCGATGGCCGCCAGCCTGATCCACTTCGCGATCACGCCGCTGCACCAGCCGGCCGAGGGCTTCGACAGCCTGCTCCTGTTCCGCGAGCACTGCGCCTTCTACTGCGGCCCGAGCCACCGCCTGTTCGGCCGCCGCGACCTCGTGCCGGCCGACCTGCGCGGCGAGGCCTCGGTCAGCTACTACCGGCCGGCGGCGATCTCCTACACCCTGCAGAGCATCGCCGACGCGCATGCCCAGCTGCAGCTCGCCGAGCCGGCGGTGGCGGTGTCGAACCACATGGAGGAGGTGCGGCGCATGATCGTGGCCGGCATCGGCATCGGCGCCATCCCGATCCACATCGCCGCCCGAGACGAGCGCGACGGCCTGCTGTGGCGCCTGCCGCCCTACAAGCCGACCATGCCGGTCGACGTCTTCATGATCACCAATCCGCGGGTGCGCCCGAGCCGCGTCGAGCAGGCGCTGATCGGCGTCGTCGAGGAGCTGGTGGCGGCGCAGCCGCTCAGCGAGCGGACCTATCCGCAGGCGCTCGGCCTGCCCTTCACGCCGCTCGGTCCGTCGCGCCCGCGCCACCGTCCGCGCGCTCAGAAGAAGCGGTCGTAGCGGATGCGCTCGGCCGGCACGCCGCGGCCCTTGCCGAGCAGCGCCACCACGGCCTCGGCCATCGCCGGCGGTCCCGCGAGATAGAAGTCGGCCTCGGCGAAGGCCTCGGCCGACAGGTCGGCCAGCAGCTCGTGGATCATGCCGATGCGGCCCTGCCAGCGCGGATCGTCGGTCGAGACGCAGGCATGGAAGCGCAGCTGCGGGCCGAGCCGCGGCAGCGCCCGCAGCATCGCCTCGCCGCAGATGTCGTCGGCGGTGCGGCCGCCGTAGAAGAAGTCGAGCCGCGGCAGCGCGGCGCCGGCCTCGGCCTCGAGCCCGCGCGCGATCCCGATCATCGGCGACAGGCCGGAGCCGCCGGCGATGCAGACCACCGGTCGCTCGCTGCCGGGGCGCAGGAAGGCGTGGCCGTACGGGCCGTCGAGCGCCAGCGCGCCGCCGGGCGCCAGGTCGAACAGCGCCTCCGTCATGGCGCCGCCCGGCACGCGGCGCACGATGAACTCCCAGTCGCCCTCGGCATTGGCGAGATTGGCCATCGAGTAGGCGCGCGGGCCGGCGACCTGCGGCAGCCCGAGCAGCGCGTACTGGCCGGGCCGGAACGCCGCCGGGCCGGCGCCTCGCAGATGGAACAGCGCCATGTCGTGCGTGAGATCGGTGCGCGCCACCAGCACCGCGTCCTGGCGCCGCGGCGCCGGCACGTCCTCCGGCACGCCGCGGCCGATCATGCGGATGCGGCAGTCGGCGAGCGGCCGCGACTGGCAGGCGAGATGGCGGCCGCGCTGGCGGTCGCGCGGCCCCAGGCCCGGGGCCTGCGGCCACTGATCGGCGACGGTACCGTCGAGCAGCTCAAACTTGCAGCTGCCGCAGCCGCCGACGTTGCATTCGTAGGCGAAGGGCTGGCCGGCGCGCAGCGCGGCACGCAGCAGCACGTCGTCGGCCGCGCAGTCGAAGGCGGCGCCCGAGCGCTCCTCGACGATCCGGTAGCCGGCCTCCGGGCTGTCGTCGCGCGGCATCGCGGCCGTCAGTCGAGCCGGCGCGACATCGCGGCGTGCAGCGCACCGAGCCGGCCGGGGCCGACGAAGTCGCCGTCGCGCACCAGCGGCACGTCGCCGATCGACAGCGACTGGTCGAGCACGATTCCGTCCGGATGGTTCTCGCCGCCGCCCGGCTCCCACCACGGCAGGCCCATGCCGATGGCGTTGGAGCCCGGCACACGGATGTCCTCGATGAACTGCCGCCGGGTCAGCTTGGTGCCGGGATGGAAGCCCAGGGTGAAATGCACGAAGTAGCCGAGGTCGCCGGTGCCGCTGGCCCGCCGCAAGGCGCGGCCGAAGCTCGGCCGGTCCTCGCTGCCGCCGCCGCTGAAGCCCTGGATCTTGCCGTCGACCTCGATGGTGATCGGCTCGCGCAGGGTGCGGTAGTACTCGTCGAACAGCGCCTGGATGACGATGCGACCCTTCACGCTCGGCATCACCGGGTAGAAGCTCTGCGTGCCGGGCACGGAATGCATGCCGGGGCCCTGGCAGACGCGTTGGCGCACCATCTTCAGCTTGTCGAGAGTGAGCGAGACGTCGGTGCCGCGCGGGCAGGTGAAGCGCACCGTCTCACCCGCAGATTCGGCGAAGAACTCGGCCAGCGCCACATTGAAGTCCATCATGGCGTCCCAGTCGACGCAGCCGTACAGGCGCTCGAAACTCTCGGCCTCGGCCAGCGCCAGCAGGGCGTAGCGGCAACGGTTGGCGTCCATCGCCGCGGCATGGGCGCCCGAGCCGGCGTGATACGGAAAGCAGAAGTCGAACCAGACGTCGCAGGCGACCGCCGCCGCCTTCAGCGGATCGGAGACGTAGGGATCGGACAGGCCGCCCTGGAACGGCAGCATCGGCGCCACGGCGACCAGCGGCTTGGCGCCAGCGGCGATCACCGCGTCGGCCACGACCTTGATCAGCGCCGGCTCGGTGGCGGTGTCGGCGGTGATCAGCACGCTCTCGCCCTCGCCCACCGCGAAGTGGCGATTCACGAGGTTGTCGGCGGCGCGCAGCAGGCGCTTGGACGTGAACATGGGCCCTCCTCCTCCGCTCAGGCTTGCTTCGGCGGGGTCGCCACGGTCGGCCGCGGCATGGTGAAGACGTCGCGCACCACGGCGTATTCCTGGTAGCCCAGCCGGGCGATCGGCTGCAGGCGATCGATCTTGAGCAGCCCGTCCTGCAGCAGGTCGTCGCGGATGTGCACGCCCAGCACCTCGCCCAGCACCAGGCAGTTGGCGACGCCGCCGAAGCTGCCGGGCATGTCGACGATCTTGCTGAGGCGGCATTCGAGATGCAGCGGCGATTCCTTGACCCGCGGCGGGCGCACCAGGCTCGACGGCTCCTTGGTCAGGCCGGCCAGCTCGAACTCGTCGACGGCGCGGCCGGCCGGCGCCGAGGAGGCGTTGACCGCCTCGCGCAGGTCCCAGGTCGCGACGTTGACGATGAACTCGCCGACCTCGCGCACGTTGCGCAGCGAATCCTTCTCGCCGCCGGCCGCATGGGCGCCGACCGGACAGTAGATCACCAGCGGCGGGTTCTCGCTCACCAGGTTGAAGAAGCTGAACGGCGCCAGGTTGACCTTGCCCGCCGCGTCGACCGTCGACACCCAGCCGATCGGCCGCGGCACGACGCACTGCTTCAGGGGATCGTGCGGCAGGCCGTGGTCGCGGCGCCGGCAGTCGTAGAACATCGCCGGCTATTCGGCGGCGTTGGCCAGCGACGGCGACGGCGTGCCGTAGACCCGCTCGATGTTGTGCAGGATGAAGTGGCGCACGCCCTTCTCCAGCCGGCTCATGCGGCCGGGCACGAAGTGGGTGGCCTTGGAGGCGTTCTGCAGCGATTCGACCATGGCGAAGTCCTCGCCGAGGATGCGGTCGCTCATCTCGAGGAACTGGCGCTTGATCTCGGGGAAGCGCTCGCTCTCGACGATGTGGCGCGGGAACAGGATGTACTGCTTCATGATCATCGTGCCGACGTCGACCGGCCACGACGAGTAGAGCATCACGTAGTCGGGCCGCACGAAGAAGTTGACGTTGGGCGTGATCACGCCGGCCTGCGAGAAGCGCGGCGGCTTGTCCTTGAGCGCCGGGATGCGCTCGACGAAGACGTCGCCCGACTGGCTGTGCGAGCCGGCATCGTACTCGTTGATGAACACCTGGCCGCGCTTGCGCGTCTCGTAGGGCAGGTCGGTCGTCTTCATGTAGCGGCCGATCGTGTCCTTGTGCAGGACGCCGATGTGGTAGAAGTCGATGAAGTTCTCGACCATCAGCTTCCAGTTGCACTGCAACGGGATCTCGCGCTGGATGCCGAGCCGCATCGGCTCCATGTCGATGTAGCCGAACTTCTCGGCGAACTCGGCGATGTAGTCGGCGAACGGCTCGGGCTGCTTGTTCAGCGCCACGAAGATCCAGCCCTGGAAGATCTCGCAGGCGAGCTCGGGCAGGCGGCAGTTCTTGCGGTCGAAGCCTTCCGAGTCGCGCATGTAGGAGGCGCCGAGCAGCTGGCCGTCGAGGCCGTACAGCCAGCCGTGATACGGGCAGGTGAACTCCTTGGCGTTGCCCGCGCCGCTCGCCACCTCGACGCCGCGATGCAGGCAGGTGTTGGAGTAGGCGACGATCTTGCCGTCGGCGCGGCGGACCAGCAGGACCGGCTGGTCGACCAGGCGGAAGGCCTTGTAGTCGCCCGGATTGGGGAGCTCCTCGGCGCGGCCGATGCACATCCAGTCGTGGCCGAAGATGGTCTGCTTCTCGCGCTCGAGCACCGCCGGATCGCTGTAGAGGCGGCCGCTCGGATGGCTGGCCTGGGTGAGCGGCAGGAAGGCCTTGGCGAAGGCTTCGTCGGTACGGACGTCGCCGGGGCTGAACGTTTCCATTTGCGACCTTCTGTGTACGGTTGCGCGAACCATGGCGCGACTTGGTCGCGGTCTCAAATCGATAGAGCGCATGGCAATATCGATTTCCATGATGAACCGGACCGCGCGCTGATGATCATGAGCGCGCCTGGAGGCGCGCGGTCCAGGAGGGCGACGGTCTTGGGACCGCGCGCATTCTGCGCGCTCAAGATCATGAGGCGCGCCTGGAGGCGCGCGGTCCGATGAGCCCGCCGAGGTTTGACGAGCGCCCGGCGCCATCCTATGTCGGCCGCCATGACTTGGCACAAGGCCGCCGACCTTTCGGCGTTCGGCGACAAGGCGGTGATCGGCGTCGAGATCGCCGGCCGCGAGGTGGCGCTCTACAAGCTCGGCGAGGAGTACTTCGCCACCGCCAACATCTGCACCCACCAGTTCGCCTTCATGTCGGAAGGCTACGTCGAGGGCGACTGCATCGAGTGCCCCCTGCACCAGGCGCTGTTCGACATCCGCACCGGCGCGATCAAGGAAGGCCCGCCGGAGGAGCCACTGCAGACCTATCCGGTGCGGGTCGACGGCGCGGCGCTGCTGGTCGAGCTGCCGGACTGAGCCGAGCCGGCTCCTCGCGCTCCCTTCGAGCAGCCCACCCGCTTCAAGCTGGGGGTCAACCTCAAGACCGCTAAGGCCCTCGGCATTGCCGTTCCGCCGGTGATCCTGGCGGCGGCCGATACGTTAATCGAATAGGCCCTTCGCAACCACGACGGGATTAACCGGCTTTCGGACTTACCACCGCTCCCTGCACCGTGTATGCTCGGCGCACGGTGTGTGGGGGTGGGACGATGGTGGAAGGACCAGCGGCCGCGCATTCGGCTGCAATCGGGACGGCGGCGATCACCAGCAAGCGGCGACATGTCGGCAGGCCAGCCGCGGCCTCGTTGCGCATGCCCTGACAGGCCCGGCAGCCCGCAGCGGGCAATGATCGCGACCCCTCGCGTGGCCGGCCTGTGGCGGCGCTGGCGCACCTCGACCGATCCTCGCGTCGGCGACTCCGCACGCGCCGCCGACCGCCGCGACATCGAACGGTCGGGCCTGTTCGATCCCGCCTGGTACCGGGCGCACGCGCCTGAGGCGGCCGGGCACGACCCGCTCGATCACTACCGCGCGATCGGTTGGCGGCACGGCCGTTCGCCGGGTCCCGGCTTCGACGCGGCGTGGTATCTGCAGCGCTACAACGACGTCGCAGCAGCCGGCATCGATCCGCTGCTGCACTTCATCCGCGCCGGACGCAAGGAAGGCCGCGCCCCGCGAGCGCCGGCGCCGGCGCTGTTCGACGGCTTCCAGAGCCTCGGCATGGATTGCGAGTTCGGCCTCGTGCAACGCCACTTCGGCAGCGAGCCACTGGGCCTGTTCCGCTTCAGCACGACGTCGCTGCGCGGCCTGATGAATGTGCTGCGCCGAGACGACGATCCGTTCGGCGATCCCGCCGCGCTCACCGTGCGGGTCGAGGCGTCGGGCGAGTACAGGACCATCCTCCAGCCCGACGGGATCGTGTTCCACAGCGACGTCGGCGTGGCACTGCTCGATCCGGCGGCGACCCGGGCGCACGAGCGCCGGCGTCTCGGCTTCCTGTGGCGCAAGTTGCGCGAGGATCTCGAGGAGGCGCACACCACTTTCGTGTTCCGCTCCGGCAACCGGATGTCGGCGCGCGGCGTCGGCGAGCTGGTGCGCGCCTTGCGCCGGCACGGCGACAACGCGCTCCTGTGGGTGACGCCACCAGACGCCGGCCGCCCCGCCGGCACCGTCGAGCACCTCGCGCCGGGTCTGATGCGCGGCGCGGTCGAGCGGCAGAGCGCCGCTGCCGGTCCGTACGCGTTCGAGACGTGGGAGACCTTGTGCCGCGAGGCCGCGTCGCTGCGCCGAAGCGAGGATCGGCCATGAACGAGCCCGGCCTTCGCGACAGCCTGCTCGCGATCTTCCGCGACGTCCTCGCGAACCCGACCCTCGAGATCGCGCCGGACGATCCGGAAAGCGCGATCCCCGGCTTCGATTCCGGTCGCAAGGTGTTCGTCGTGCTCGAGGTCGAGGAGCGCTTCGGCCTGCACCTGCGCAGCCGCGAGATCGATGCGCTACGCCGCTTCGGCGACTGGATCGCCACAGTCGAGCGTCACCTCGCGGCGCGGCGCTGACGGCGTCCCACGCGACGGCGTTCAGGCGGCCGGCGGCCGCAGCAGGACCAGGGCACCGACTCCGGACCGGGACAGCGCCAGGCAGGCTCCGGCGCGCGGCGCCGCCGCCTCGCCGTCGCTCAGCGCCAGGCCCGGCGGCAGAGTCCACAGCTCCGACAGCGGCCGGCGCCAGGCGGTCGGCGGCAGCCGGCCGCGGGCGTACTAGCCGAGCAGGCGGGCGACGCCGACCAGCCCGGCCGGCGCCTCGAGATGGCCGAAGCCGGCCTTGTGGCTGCCCAGGCGCGTCACCGGCACCCCGGCACTCTCGCCGGCCCAGACGCGCGCCCAGGCCGTCATCTCGACGGCGTCGCCGACCGGCGTGCCGAGCGCATGGATCTCGCCATAGCCGAGGTCGCCGGGCGCCAGGCCGGCGCCGGCGAGCCCGTCCTGCAGCAGGCCGACGAGGCCGCGCAGGCTCATGCCGACCATGCCGGCCGGCGCGCCCAGCCGGCGATGCAGGCCACCCGCCAGGCGGGCCCGGCTGTGCCGCGCCGTCGATGCCGGCTCGAGCACCAGCACGACCGCGCCGGCGCGCGGTGTCGCCGGCCGCGGCCGGGCGGCGAGCGGCGTCGCGTCGGCGGTCGCCGCGTCCTGCCGATCGTGTAGCCCACGAAGTTCCCGCTCCTGGTCAACCAGAGGACGGCGGCCGCACTCGGCCTCGCCGTCCCGGCGATACTCGTCGCGCGGGCCGACGAGGTGATCGACTACGGCGGCCGACCCGATGGGCGAAGACGGCGTGCCGGCGGAACCGAAGGCCTGCCGCTTAGCGACACGCCATCGCCGCGGCCATCGCGGCAGCCCGCGCGATGACGTTAGCCCGGATATCTCAAACCACCACCATGGGCAGGCGTTCTTGAAGGTCCATAGGTCTGGTTGTTCGCGGGCCGGTCTTGCTTCGGGAGATTTGTGCTGGAGGAGGTACGCCGAAGCGGGCCGCATGCGGCGTGAGGGGTGAAGTCGGCTTTGGGCTATGCGCTGTCTGGTTCGTCAGCGGGCTGCCGCGGCGAGCCGGACGTGGGCACTCCGGAAGTCGTCCTGATAGGGACAGCCGGAGGCCATGGCGAACCTGACGCGGCGGACGCTGATGGTGAGGAGGGCGCCGATCTTGAGCAGGGCCAGGCGGATCGAGCCGCAACTTGCCTTGGCGAAGCGGGTGCTGCGAAGACCGATGCGACGCAGGGCGCAGAGCAGCACGTAGGCCATCGAGGCGAGCCACAGGCGCAGCTGGTTGGCTCGCATGGTGGCGGTCGAGGTGCGTCGGCGAACAGGTCGGCCTGGCATTCCTTGATGCGGTTCTCCATGTCGCCGCGAGCGCAGTAGATCTTCTCGTAGAGATGCTGCGCCTCGACCTCCTTGCGGCCCAGCGAGGTGACGATGAAGCGGGGATTGGCCTCGCCTCCGGTCCATTCCGCCTTGGCGATTAAGCGGCGCCGGAGGCTCCAGCTGTCGCGCGTGGTCCACAGGAAGTCCCTGAAGCGGCGCGCCGGCTTGCCGGTCCGCCGGCTCGCGGCGTGGGCCTCTCCCAACTGCGTGGGGATCTCGCCAACCAGCCGCTCGTTGCGCGCCAGGCCGAACACGAAGTCCACGCGGTGGGCCTCGCACCACGCCATCAGCGGCTCGCGCGCGAAGCCGGAATCGGCCCGCAGCAGGATGCGCGTCCGCGGCCAGCGCTGGCGTACCCGGGTCACGATGCGGGCCGTCTCCTCGATCGATCCGGCCGAGGCGTCGATGTTGGCCCGCCGCAGCTTGGCCGCCAGCAGGTGACGACCGCAAAAGATGTACAGCGGCAGATAGCAGTAGCCGTCGTAGTAGCCATGGAAGAACCGCCCCTCCTGGTGGCCATGCAGCGGATCGTCCGTCGCGTCGAGGTCCAGCACGATCTGCGACGGCAGTCGACGGTGCGCCTCCAGGAACAGATCCACGAACAGGCCCTCGATTGCCTGTGGGTCGTGGCTGACCTTGTGATACTTCGTCGGTTCCGGGCGGCTCAGTTCCAGCCGGTTCAGCGTGCTCTTGCCCGCCACCGGCGCACAATCCCGACGTCGCGCCGAGAGCTTGCCAGCCGGCACAGCGAACAGCGGATCGTGCCGCAGATGGTCGTGGTCGTTCAGATCTTCGTAGCCCAGAGCGAACCCGAACACTCGCTGCCCCACCAGCGTCCGAACCTCGTGCTCGATCAGCATCCGATCCCGACGATCCTCGAAGCAGCCGGAAAACCGTTCCACCAGACCAATAGCCCGATCCGTCGCCCCCCAAAAGCAGGCCGCCGGCGTCCGACGTTATCGAACTGCCGTCGAAACTGGCCACAACTTCCCGCCTCCCAACGGGTGCAAACCCAAGGCGATTGTGTACTTGCCAAACCCAGCAGGGCGGTGCCGTCACCCAGAAAGATGCCCAGGCCGAGCTACTTTGCCTTTTGGGGCGGTTTTGCGGGCTTGGCGACAGCCTTGAGCCGCGCTTCCCAGCGCCTTTCGTCTTCATCCGCTTCAGTCGACTTAGCGGCGGCGATAAAGGCCGCCTTCTGGTCGGCTTTGGATTTCGACTTGGTCATGTGCCGGGAAGGTTCTTCGCTGGATGAAAAGGCTTTGTTCTCTTCATCTTGATTACCCTTTGGGCAATTGGGTCATTGTCGCAAGCCTCACACCACGTCTCAAACGAGAGCAATGGCACACTCTTGCCATCAATGCTTTTGCCCTTGCCATTATCGAAGGTGTGAAAGGAAGTAAGTGGTGAGACGCCATACGACTCCACCAGCGCAATCGCAGATGCCAAATGTATCACGTCCGGCGTCGCTAAGTTCCGCTCCCCGCGATTCTTCGTATAGGTCAACCCCCTAAGTTCAGCCGCCAGAGCCATAATGTTAGGATCTGGCGCAACCGGAATTACGGCACTTCGGAAATCATGAAGAAATGCGGAAAAGTTTACTTGAGCGAGCGCTTTCCGTTTGTTGCAAAGTCAGACTCCGCCAGCCCCTGCATAAACTTGAAGAACTTTCGGGCAAAAACTTCCCCGTCCACGTCGCGATTGAACGCTTCGAGGCCATACAGAGTCAGGGTGAGTTCTTCGCGACCGACCACTTGTCAAGTGTAGCTGATCACGGCTCGCAAGGCGAGCCGATTGTCAAGCGCCGCGTTTAGTAGCTGGCGTCGTTAGCTGACCTATAGGTGAGGCGCTTGCCGACGATTTCCCTCAGGGCTTTGGTCGCGCGCTCACTGTCTTCAACCCCTACAGCGCTGCGGTTGCTATAGCGGAAGTCGAACTCTGCGAGATAGCGATGCAGGTGCTTCTCGTCGCAGTGCTGGTAGATGCCCTTAAAGCCACGCTTGAAGATGCTGTAGAAGCCTTCGACCGTGTTCGTGTGGGCGGTACCACGCACGTATTCGTCACGGACGTGGTTGACGCTCTGGTGATCGGCGAACTTCTCGCCAAGCCGGATGTAGAGCTTCGCTTCGTCCGTCTGGAGTGTGCTCTCTGCCTTGATGTGCTTCGCCAAGATCGGGCCAATCTGCTTCGCGTTCGCCTTCTCAACATGGAAGGAGCGGGCCTCACCGCCACGCTCCACGAGCGTGACGACCGTGCGCTTGTGCTGGTGGCCGCGCCGCTTCGGCACGCCGGGAATGCGGCCGATGTAGGTCTCATCTACTTCGACGTGCGCGCCATCACCACCCATCGGTTCCGGCGTCGCGGGCTTCATCGCCTCGCGGATGCGATGCGCCATGAACCACGCCGTTTTGTATGTCACCTCCAAGACGCGGTGGAGCTGATGGGAACTAAAGCCCTTCTTGCCGCTGGTGAGCAGGAACGTTGCCTGTAGCCACTTGTGGAGCGGCACGTGGCTGGATTCGTAGACAGTGCCGACTTTGACGGTGAATTGCTTGCGGCAGGCGTAACACTTCTTCACGCCCGGCCGCGTCGCCGTGCCCTTCAAGGTGCCGATCTTGGCGCTGTCCGCGTTGCCGCAATGAGGGCAGGTTGGGCCGTTCGGCCAAATCACGCTTTCGAGGAAAGCGTAGGCTGCGGTCTCATCGTGGAAGTAGGGCTTGGACAGGACAGACATGACGGCCTCGATTTGATGGCCTCAATCTACCCATCGCGGCTGGGTTTGGCAAGTATATAATCGCCTGTCGATGCCTCGCAACATGGGCCGGGCCAAGCCGCCGATCGTCTTGCCCCATCCGAACGATTCCTCGATGCGCTTCCTCTGTCGCTGGCTCACGGCATAGCCGGCATGCCGAGTGGTGCGCCCGTCGATGGCCGAACGCCGATTGGTGTCGTTCTGCGCCACGTGCGGCGTGACGTTCAGCTGCCGCAGGTCGGCGACGAAGTCGCTCGTGTCGTAGCCCTTGTCCGCGCCCAGCGTCAGGCGCCTTGCATCCGGCGCATGCCGCACGATCATTTGCCGGGCAGCCTGACGCTCCGCCCGGCCGTTGGCCTGCGTCAGGTCGGCTTCGACGATCAGCCCGCTACGGTTCTCCATCAGCGCATGGCCCAGGAAGGCCAGCTTGGCCTCCTTGCCCGAACCCTTGCGATGCAACTGGGCCTGCGGATCTGTCGTCGAGGCATGGGTCTCGTTGCTGCGCTTCTCACCATGGAAGCTGCGCTCGCCATTGCGGCCCGGGCCAGGCGGTTCATCCGAGCCGTCCTTCGCCCGAAAGCTCTTCATCGATGCCCACGCCTGAACCTGGGTCCCGTCCACAGAGAAGTGCTCGTCCGACAGAAGCTTGCGAACGCTTTCGTGGTTGAGCAGCTCGGCCAGGAACTTCCGCGCCACGTCGGCCTCCAGAAGCCGGTCCCGGTTCTTGGTGAACACCGTCGGCACCCACACCGCCTCGTCGACGCCGAGCCCCACGAACCAGCGGTACAGCAGGTTGTAGTCGAGCTGCTCCATGAGCTGACGCTCCGACCGGATGGTGTAAAACGCCTGCAGCAGCAATGCCCGCAGCAGTCGCTCCGGCGCGATCGAAGGACGCCCCTTGTCGGAGTAGATACTCGCAAACTCCCCGTTCAGCCCTTCCAGAACCTCGTTCACGATCGTCCGGATCGCGCGCAGCGGATGGTTCGCCGGAACACGCTCCTCGACATCCACGTAGGAAAACAAGGCTCCCGTTCGCTCGTCCGATCCACGCATCGACTACCAACTCCGTCTCGAATGACCCTACAATATCGAGTCGCCCATCGGAGGCGGCTTTTTCAGCAGCCTGCTAGGGTGCCGGCGGAGAACGGTCGAGCACCATGAGGCCGCGCATGCTGTCGAAGAGCGACAACGAACTGCTGTGCCGGATTGGTCCGGGCACGGCGATGGGCGCCGTGTTCCGGCGCTTCTGGCATCCCGTCTGCCTGTCCGAGCAACTGCACGCGCCCGACTGCGATCCCGTCCGCATCGAGATCCTGGGCGAGACCCTGGTCGCCTTTCGCGACACCGCCGGCACGATCGGCCTGCTCGAGGAAGCCTGTCCGCATCGCGGCGTGTCGCAGGCGCTCGGCCGCAACGAGGAGGGCGGCCTGCGCTGCCTGTTCCACGGCTGGAAATTCGCCGCCGACGGGACCGTGCTCGACACGCCGAACCACCCCGACATCGCGATGCGCCAGCGCCTGCGCGCCCACTGCTATCCGGTGCGCAAGGCCGGCGGCTTCGTCTGGGCCTATCTCGGACCGGCGGACAAGATGCCGCCGTTCCCGCGCTGGCGCCTCTTCGACATCCCGGTCGAGAACATGCGCGTCAACCGGATCGACGCCGACGTGAACTACATGCAGCAGCTCGAGGGCGGCGCCGATTCCTCGCATGTCGGCATCCTGCACTCGAACTTCGCCCGGCCGAGTTGGATGACCGGCGGCTTCACCGCCAACATCGATGCCGACAATCCGGCGGCGCTGGCCACCGGCGATCTCGCCCCGACCCTGCTGCTCGAAGACACTGAGTTCGGGTTCCACTACGCCGCCAGATGCCGGACGACGACGACGGCGACGGCAAGCGCAACGTGCGGGTCGTGCCGATCGTCATGCCGACCGCCCGGATCATCCCGTCTCCGGCCGTCCAGTTCATCATTTTCGAAGTGCCGATGAACGATACGCGCACCGCGACCTTCGCGGCGAGCTACTGCCTCGACGGCGGCAAGGTCGACCAGTGGAAGCTCAACAAGAACAGCGGCCGGCACAATCCGGACCTATTCTGCTACGCGACGCACCGCTACCTCGGCACGTGGGCCAACCGGTTCGGCCAGGATCGCCGCCGGATGGCCGACAGCTGGACCGGCATCAGGGGCGTAGTGATGGAAGACCTGGCGATGGCCATGACGCAGGGGCCGATCGCCGATTGCAGCCGCGAGAACCTGGTCCCCGCCGACCAAGCCGTGGTGCGCTGCCGCCGCCAGTTGCTCGAGTCAGCCAAGCGCGTCGCGACGGGAGGCGACCCGATCGGCGCGTCGGCTGACGTGAGCCTGATCCGGGTGATCGATGCGACGGTCGCCAGCAACGTCTCGTGGCAAGACCTCGTCCGGCCCGACGCCCCGCCCGCACGGCGATAGCGGCACGAGAGGTCCCAGCCCGATGCGCTTCCCCATCGCCGCCCTGCTGCTGTCCCTCATGGCGCTCGTCGCCGCGCCCGCCGCCGACGCGGCGTGGCCGGACAAGCCGATCACCCTCATCGTTCCCCTGCCGCCGGTCGGACCGGCCGACGCGGTGGCCCGGCTGGTCGCGCAGACGCTTCAGGAGCGGCTGGGGCAGACCGTCACGGTCGACAACAAGCCGGGAGCGCTGGGCCTGATAGCCGCCGAGGCCGGCGCGCGCGCAAGCCCGACGGCTACACCATCGTCATGGTCAGCTCGGGCCTCGGGATCCAGGTCGCGACCCAGCCCAAGACCGTTCGCTTCGACGTGCGCAAGGACCTTCAGCCGCTGACCTACGCCGTCAAGATGCCGATGGTCTTCGCCGCCAGCCCGTCGGCGCCCTTCGGGACGCTAAAGAAGTTCGTCGCCTACGCGCGGGAGCATCCGGGCAAGCTGTCGGTCGGCGTCAGCCCCGGCCTCGGTGGCACCGCCCATCTCACGCTCGAGCGCATGAAGCTGGGCGAAGGCGTCCAGGTCGTCGCGGTGCCCTACAAGGGCAGCGCGACGGCCATACAGGCTTTGCTCTCGGGCGAAGTCCCAGTCGTCATCGACACCCTCGCCGGCATGTCGGGACTGATCGACGACGGCCGGATCCGCGCGCTGGCGCTGCTGACCGAGTCGCCGGTCCAAAGCCAGCCGAAGATTCCCACCGTCGCGGAGGCGGGCTTCCCGAGCTATGCCGCCGACACCTGGAACGGCTTCATGGTGCCGGGCGGCACGCCGCCCGAGATCGCTCGCCAGCTGCACGACCAGATCGTCGCTATCCTCGCGCTGCCCGACGTGCGGGAGAAGGTTCTCGCCCTCGGTCTTCAGCCGTCCACCAACACGCCGAAGCAGTTCGGCGAAAGCTTCGAGCGCGGCATCGCCGTCTGGAACAAGGTGGTCAAGGACGCAGGCCTGACCTTCGAGTGAGCCGCCGACGGCTGGGCCGCCGACGATGGCATTCCCAGGATGCTTCGCCGATGTTAAGGACATCGGCTGGCGCACCTCGCGCCGCCCAACGCCCGCGACTCCTCGGAGAGACAGCGACATGCCCGTCACCCGCCGTGCCGTGATCGCGACGGCAGCCATCGCCGCCGCCGTTCCAGCGGCCGCCCAAACCCAGGAAAAAGACATGACGACCCCATCCGGCCTGCAGATCATCGACACGACCGTCGGAACGGGCGCCAGCCCCAAGACCGGCCAGATCTGCGTCATGCACTACACTGGCTGGCTGTCCGACGGCAGCAAGAAGGGCAAGAAGTTCGATTCGTCGGTCGACCGCGGCCAGCCCTTCGAATTCCCGATCGGCACCAAGCGTGTGATCGGCGGCTGGGACGAGGGCGTCGCCACCATGAAAGTCGGCGGCAAGCGGACCCTGATCATCCCGCCTGAGCTCGGCTACGGCGCGCGCGGCGCCGGCGGCGTGATTCCGCCCAACGCGACCCTGATCTTCGACGTCGAGCTGCTGGCGATCAAGTAGGCCGAGAGGGCACTTCCCCGGCATTCGCCCCACGGCGCGAGCTTCTCCACCGCCTTGGTGCGGCGTGGTCAGTTGTGGACGAACAGTACCTTGTCGATCTTGGCCCAGCGCAGCAGATCCGGCCCGAGTCCCATCAGATCGTCGACGAACGTGCCGTCCCCCGCCGACCGCTTGTCTTGGAATCCGACACGCTGGGCGCGCTCCGCCCGGACGATGAAGCAGCCGATGTCGGCGTGGTAGGCCGCGGGCTGCGTGGCGAAGAACGAATAGCTGCCCATGTCGCGCCCGCCCGGGTTTTCGTGGCCGTGAATCATGTCGCAGAGAACCAGATCGAGATTCTCGCGGATCGCGCGGCCGAGCATCAGCTCGACGAACTTGGGCGTGTAGTAGTTGTCGTCGTTGGTCAGGAGAAGGTACCTGGTGGCACACTCCTGAATGGCGCGCTCACGCAGGGAATGGCCGAAGTCGTTGTACCGCACCGCCGAGAAGCGGAACTCGAAGGAGATCGACAGGTCCTGCGCCAGCTTCTTCAGCGTCGTCAGAACCTCGAAATCCGGACCATCGTGCATGACAACGACGTGAAAGTCCTTCGACGTCTGCGCCTGCAGCGACCACAGCAGGCAGGCGAGCTGGTGCGGGCGCCGATAGGCGGTGACGTAGATCATCAGGCCGAGCGCGGTGGCGAGCTCCTCGTCGCTGCTGCTCCTGTGGCACCAGAATTCGTCCGGGCCGGCGAGCGGCTGCGGGGTGGGCGGCTGCGGGATGGGCTCAGGCGCCGGCCGCGCCGCGAGGCGCTCGGTCTCCGCCCACTGGGCGGCGATGCTCCGCATGTCTTTGGGCAGTTGGCTCGCCCGTGTCAGTTTGAGGCTGCCCCGATGCCGAACGTTCGTCAGGTCGTCGAGCCCCCGGCCGACAGGAGCCTGGGATCTGCCGGCGCGCCGCCATCCTTGCGGAAGATCATGATGAAGTCGTTCCAGAAGTCGCCGTCACTGCGCCCAAGGGTGAATGACTCCACGAGTTCGACCGCGACGGCCGAGCGGCTCGCCCAGTGCTCCAGCGCCAGGCCCGAATCCGGGGAGAAGCACCAACAGTCCAGCGGGTGGGCGTGATAGGAGCCGTTCGACGGCGCGCTGATGTAGCAGTAGCCCCCGGCGCGAGCACGCGCAGGCCCTCAAGGCGATAGCGCCCAGCATCGCCGCTGGCGCATCATAAAGGCGGACGGCGCAAGCTGCGCAATCTGCTGTACATACTGATCGTCGGCGCGGCGACGCGAAACAATCCGGTGCTGAAGGCCTGCTATCAACGCCTTCTCGCCAAGGGCAAGCCGCCAAAGGTCGCCCTGATGGCATGCCTGCGCAAGCTGATCAGCATCCTCAACGCCATGGTGGCGCAGAACAAACCGTGGGACCTCAGTAAACATGCGATGGCCTGATGCGCCGTCGGCGCTGTGCGTCGACGGCATGGATGCTTAAGGACTCGGGGACCGGGCAGGGTCAAGGCCGCAGCCGCCGAAGGCGGTGGCGCGAAGCGCCAGCCTTGACCCTGGCGGGCTCCGAGCCACCCGACACAACAATACAGGTGCTCCGGCGCCGCTGACGGCGGCACCTCCCCGACTGCGTCCGCGAGGATCAAGCGGCGGCGAAGATCGGCAGAGGGCTTTCGACCCCGCGCAGCACGTGCTCGCCGACCGGCCGCCACGGCGCCCGCGTCGCCGCCGCGAACGCCTCCGTGGCCAGCAGCGGATCGCCCAGCCGCTTGGTCAGGTCCTGCACCCGCACGACCTCGTTCACCGCCGACCCAACCACCGTGAACTGCAGGCGCTGCGGCACGCCGACATTGCCGTGGATCACCTCGCCGAGATGCAGGGCGATGCCGAAGTCGACGGCGGCGGTGCCCCCCGGCGCCGATTCATCGCGTCGACGGCGGGCCTCCTGCGCGGCGGCGAGCGCCCGGGCGCACGCCTCCTCAACCGACCGTTCGACCCGGAACAGGCCCAGCACGGCATCGCCGATCAGCGACACGACCTCGCCGCCGCCGTCGATCACCGCCCCCGCCGTCATCTCGAAATAGCCGTTGAGCACGCCGAGGAAGTCCTCGGCGGACAGCCGGTCGGCCAAGGTCGTCGACTGCCGCAGGTCGCTGTACCACAGCGCCGCCGTGATCTTCTCGCCGTCGCCGCGGCGGATCGAGCCCTTGAGCACGGCCTCGCCGGCGTGACGGCCGAGATAGGCATGGGCGACGTTGCGCGCCACGTCGCGCTCCATGCGCGACTTCATCGGGATGGCGAGCTGGCGGTTGACCCGCTCGAGCAACGCCGCCTCGGCATCGCTGAAGCCGCTCGCGCGCTCGCTCAGCCACGAGCAGATGACGCCGTCCTGCCGCCCCTCGTCGAACACGATCATGAACGCCAGGTAGTCCGTGCCGCCGAGGTCGCGAAACTCCTCGAGCATCGGGAAGTCGATCTGCGCCGCGTCGCCGGCCAGGCGGCGCCGCAGCGCCGGCAGCCGGTTGGCCAGCATGTGGGAGAACGGGCTGCCGACCAGGCGCTGGTTGGTGCCGAGCGGCGGGAACAGGCTGGCCGAGGCGCCGTCGCCCGCGGTCCAGGTGATGGCGCTGGCGCCGTACAGCGGATGCAGCACGCGGAACGCCATCTGCGCCCGCAGCAGCGGCACGCCGAGCGTCCGCAGGCGGCCGCACAGCTCGCCATAGAGCACCACCGGATCGGAGTTGAGCAGCGCCTCCTCGGCGAGCCAGTCGCTGAGCGCGTCCAGGGTCATCCCTCGACCTTACGAAGCGGCGCCCGGAATGGCCATCGTCCGGCGCTATACTCCGCGTCATGAAAGCGGGGGCGCCGACCACGGCGGATCGATGCAGCGCCTGAGCCTGCTGGCGCAAGACCTCCTGGTCTTCGATCGCCATCGCCTGGCCTGGCGGCTGGCGGTGCGCACCCTGCTGGCGCTGCTGGTGCCGCTGGTCGCCGCGCGCCTGCTCGGCGAGCCGCTGCTGGTCGTCATGGCGCTGGGCGGCTTCCTGGTGTCGATCGGCGATTCGGTCGAGGACGGCGATCGCCGGCAGTATCCGCGGCTGCTCGTCGGGACCCTGGCCGGGGCGCTGGCGGTGAGCAGTGGCGCGCTCGCCTCGACCAGCCTGCCCCTCGCCCTGCTCGCTGCCGGCGCGTGGTGCTTCGGCGCCGCGCTGCTCGGCGTCTGGGGAACGGCCCTGGCGGCGATGGGCCTGCCGATCGCCTGGGCGGTCGTGGAAGTCGGCCTGCCGTCGGGCCAGGCCGCGCCGCGGCAGGCGCTGCTGCTCGGCGGCGCGTGGCTGGCCGGCGGCGTGCTGGTCGCCGTGCTGACGCCGCTGGTCGCGGTGGGCAACGGCGCGGCGCCGCTACGCGCGGAGGTCGCCGCCTGCTGGCGCGCCCTGGCCGACTATCTCGACTCGCTGCGACGTCCGACGGACACCACGCCCGTGGTGCCGCCGGAGACGGTCCTGCGCGCCCGCATCGCCGAGGCGCGACGCCTGGCGGGCAACCGCCGCAGCCGCGAGGGCGCGCGCGAGCGGGCCTTGCTCGAGAGCGTCGACCGACTGTTCAGCCGCGCCGCCCTCCTGCGCGACCACGACGCCGTGCCGGCCGACGACCTCGCGCGTCTGGCCGACGCCGCACGCGGTCTCGCGGCCGCCCTCGAGTCTCGAACGCACCGCGCCCCCGCGCCGTCGCCCACCATCGCGGCCGCCGACGCAGCCGACGGTGCGGTCGGCGACCTGACCGCCGATCTCGCGCAGGCCTGGCGCCGGCTCGACGGCACGGCACCGCCGGACGCGACGCCGCCCCTCCCCGCCGCGCCGCCGCCCGGCCTTCTCGCGCCGCTGCGCGCCGCCCTCGACTGGCAGTCCGTCGCGGCCCGTCACGCGCTGCGCTTCGCGCTGGTGACCATGGCCGCCGTCGGCGTGATGTGGGTCCTGCCCGGCCCGTTCGGCTTCTGGGTGCCGCTCACCGTGACGGCGGTGCTGAAGCCTTATGCCGGCACCACGGTGGGCCGCACCGTGCAGCGCGTCGTCGGCACGATGCTGGGCGTGAGCCTGGGCGGCGCGCTGATGCCGCTGCTGCCCGGCGCGGCGCTGCCGTTCGTCGCCGCGGCTGCCTTCTTCGCCCTGATGCTGGTGGTGCGCTTCAACTACGCCTTGGCGATCTTCTTCCTGTCGCTGGGGCTGGTGCCGTTCGAGCATCTCGTGAACCCGGCCCTGCGCGTCGACGTCGGCCAGTGGCGGCTGGGCGCCACGGCGATCGGCGCCGGGCTCGCCCTGGTCGGCGGCCACCTGCTGTGGCCAAGCTTCGAGCGCCGCGAGCTGCCCGGCCTGCTGCGCCGCTGCCTGCGCTCGGCGGCGCGCTACGCCGCGGCGGCGCTCGACGGCCAGGATCTCGCGGCGGCGCGCTGGCAGGCCGGCCTCGACACCACCAACCTCCACACTACGGCGCAGCGCGCGCTCACCGAGATCGGACTCGGCGCCGCCGAGCGCGAGACGATCCTGCGCGCCGGCGCGGTCCTGCAGCGCTGGATGCTGGCGATCAATGCGGTGGCCAACGACGGCCCGGCCGCGAGGAGCAGAGCCGCGACGACCGCGGCCGCCGACGCGCTGCGCGCCTTCGCGGCGGATGACATCTCCGCCACCGAGACCGCGGCCACCTTGCGGCGCGACGACGATCCCCGCCTCGCGCGGCTCGTCGTACCCTTCGACGACTTGCAAACCTGCGCCGAGGACGTCGCGCGACTTTGGCCTCGCGGGCCGACTTGACCCCTCCGTCGGCGCAAGACGCCGACACCTCCCCGACTGCGTCGGGGAGGATCAGACTCCTCCCTGCGCGCAGCGCGGGGAGGTGGCCCGCAGGGCCGGAGGGGTCATGCCTTCTCTACGCCGCCGCCGCCGCCTCGCTCACCGGATCCCCGGCGATCCGCGAATGCCACATGATCCGCGGCTCGGTCATGTCGAACGGCGTCGCCTGGTGCAGCAGGCAGCGATTGTCCCACAGCACGACGTCGCCCGGCCGCCAGTCGTGGTGCCAGACGCGCGGCGGCCGGCAGGCGAAGTCGATCAGCTCCTCGAGCAGCTGCCGCGACTCCTCTGCCGGCAGGCCGGGAACGTCGTGGGCGTGGCGGCCGATCAGCAGCGCCTTGCGGCCGGTCTCGGGATGCGCCTTGACCAGCGGCCGCAGCGGGTCGGTGTCGCCAGCGAAGCCGAGGTTGCGCCAGTCGTCGGTGCCCGCCCGCGGCACGTGGCCGATGCGCGACTGGCTGTAGTGCAGCGAGTGATAGGCCGACAGCCCCTCGAGCCGCGCCTGCATCGCCGGATCGAGCGCGTCCCAGGCCGCCCGCATGTCGGCCCAGCCGGTCTGGCCGCCGGCCGACGGCACGACCTCGGCGCTGAACACCGCGCCCTTGGCCATCACCGGCTTGAAGCTCGAATCGGCGTGCCAGCCCTCGTTGCCCTTGAGGATCTGCACGACGTCGTCGCCGGCATCGTCGGCGCGGCGCAGGCTGCCGTCGGCGCGCACGTTGCTGATCCGCCCCATCTCGAACTCGAGCGGGCCGAGGCGTTGCGCGAAGGCGATCTGCTGGTCGCGGGTCAGGAACTGGCCGGGGAAGATCAGCAGCGCGTGCTCGAGCCAGGCGGCATGCAGCGCCGCCCAGGTCGCCGAATCGAGGTCGGCGAGGCGGACGCCGGTGACCACGGCGCCGAAGCTGGCGGCGACGGGCTGCAGGGTGAAGGGCATCGACATCGGCGGAACCTCCCGGCTCGAAGCCTCCCGCGCCGGCCGCCGGATGACAAGGGCGGCGTTTGCCTCCTACCATCGCCCCTCGGGAGACGGAGGCAGGCGACAACCGTGCGGCGGCGCACCTTCAATAACGGCCTCTTGGCCATGAGCCTTGGGCTCGGCAGCGGCCTCGGCGCGACGGCGGCACGGGCGAAAGGCGCCAAGCCGCCGACGGTCGGCATCCTGGGCGCCGGCGCGCCGGCGAGCTGGGCGACGGGGATCGCAGCCTTCACCGAGCGCCTCGCCGTGCTCGACCGCGCCGCCGGCCGCACCGTCACGGTGATCCAGCGCTGGGCCGACGGCAATCCCGAGCGCTACGAGCCGATCGCGCGCGAGCTGGTCGCGCTCGGCGTCGACGTCATCGTCACGGCCGGCAGCGCCGTGCCGGCGGCGCTGCGCGCCACCTCGACCGTCCCGATCGTGTTCGCGGTCGCCGTCGATCCGCTGCGCAGCGGCTTCGTCGCCAGCCTGGCGCGGCCCGGCGGCAACGTCACCGGCCTGTCGCTGCAGTCGCGCGACATCGTCGGCAAGCGGGTCGAGCTGATCCGCCGCTTCGTGCCCGAGCTCGGCCGGCTCGCCGTGCTGTACAATGCCGGCTACGCCGGGGCGGTCGGCGAGGCCGACGACGTCGAGGCCGCCGCCGGCCCGCTCGGCCTGGCGACCGACCGCGTGCCGGTGCGCGCCGCCGCCGACATCGTGCCGGCGCTCGAGAGCCTGCGCGGCCGCAACCGGGCGCTCTACGTCTGCACGGAATCGATGATCGTCGCCAACGTCGCCGTCATCAACGACACGGCGCGGCGGGCCGGTCTTGCGACGCTGTGGGGCGCCCGCGAGTTCTGCGCCCAGGGCGGCTTCCTGTCGTACGGCGCCAACGAGGTCGACCTGTTCCGCCGCGCCGCCGACTATGTCGACCGCATCCTCAAGGGCGCCCGCCCGGCCGACCTGCCGGTCGAGCAGCCGACCCGGCTCGAGCTGGTGGTCAACCTGGCGACGGCGCGCCAGCTCGGCCTCGAGATTCCGCCGCCACTGCTCGCGCTCGCCGACGACGTCCTCGAGTAGAGGTCAGCGACGGGACGTCATCGACGGGAGGGCGGCTCGCGGACCGCGAAGCCGCGCACCCGGCCGACCACGAAGGTCTGGCCGCCGAGCAGGCGCGGCCCGTGCCGGGTCTCGACGTACTGCACGACGCGGACCGCGAAGTCCGTGACTCCCTCGGCCGGCTCGAACTCGACGTGGAACGGCAGCACCTCGTGCGGCGCCAGGCGGATCGCGAGATCGTGCAGCGGGAAGCGGCCATGGCCGGCATGCTGCGCCGCATGCCCCTCCGCGTTGGCCTGCAGCAGCCGCTCGCGCGCCGCGCCGGCGGCATGCAGCATCACCGTGCCCGGGACCCGGGTCGGCACGCCGTGGCGGTTCAGGGTCTCGACGGCGAAGCGCATCACCTTCGCGTGCGGCGCATGGTTGGCGCCCAACACGCCGAGCCGGATCGGCCCGCGATGCATCATGGCGACCGGCGGCAGGATGGCGATGTTGCGCCAGCCGATCCGGCTGTTCGACACCGTGTTGTAGGCGATCGCCGCCTCGGCGACGCCGTTGACCTGCTCGGGATAGCTCATGCCGAACGGATAGAGGCCGCCCTCCTCGATGCGCGCGACCAGGCAGAAGTGCGTGTCGTTGAGGCTGTACTGGCCGGGATCGGGCACGTTGGCCCAGGGCAGCTCGAACACCGTCTCATGGCCGGGATCAATCGGGCCGATCGCGCGCGCGCCGATCAGCCCGCCCAGCGGCGGCTTGGCGGCCGAGCTGTCGAAGCGCAGCCCGTCCCACGGCGCCGGCCAGTCGAGACCGGCGCTGGCCTTGGCCCAGTACAGCTTCAGCACCTCGGTGCCGGTGGTCGCGACGGCGCCGACGTTGGTGACGCGCACGTAGGCGAAGGCGTTGGGGCCGCTGATGGTACCGTCCGACGCGAGGTCGACGGCGTCGCTGGCGCGCGGCGCGTTGGGCCCGGGAAAGGTGCCGAGGATCGAGGTGTTGGTGACCGCGATGTCGGGGCTCTCCCACATCAGCGCCACGCCGCTTGGCTGCAGGCCGGTGTCGGTCGCGGCGTCGCGGATCAGCAGGCTGGGCGGCGTCGAGTTGAACACCGCCATCTGGCCGTTGCCGGGATAGGTGGTCGCGATGCCCGAGGTCGCGAAGCTGGTCGGCTTGAGCGGCTGGTCGTCGGTCTGCAGCTGCCATACCACGGTGTGTCCGGGATCGGCGTCGTTGGGGCTCTGGTCGTTGACGTACAGGGTGAAGCCGTCGAACAGCAGGCCGCCGAAGCGCCCGCCGTTGTAGTAGTAGAGCGTCACGCCGGGATCGGCGGCGCCGATGTGCTGCGTGCCGCCGTAGCCGTCGGCGGTCAGGGTGCCGAGGATGCCGGCGTTGGTCAGCAGATGCTGGTCGATCCAGCTGCGGTCCAGCCGCAGCAGGGTGCCGTTGACCTCGCCGTTGCCGGCGAAGCCGTTGGTGTTGAAGTCGTCGCTGTTGTTGGCCAGCCACAGGTTGCCGCGCGGATCGAAGGCCAGGCCCTCGGGCTGCGACAGCGGGTTGAACAGGCCGGCCGCGGCGGTCGCCGAGCCCGGCAGGGTGACGGCCGACAGGTTCTTGGCCGCCGGGTTGCCGATCTTGAAGAACTTGGCGGCGCTGCCGGCGGCGCGGTCGACCTGCGCGAAGCAGATCAGGAACTGGTTGCCCGCCGCGCCGTCCTGGAAGGTCGTCATCCAGAGATGGCCGTGCGGGTCGAAGGCGAGGTTGGCGCAGTACTGCGCGACGTCGTTCCAGGCATCGGCGTAGCTCGCGAACTGCTGGCGCGAGGCCGCGGCGTAGCCGGAGGCGTGCGTGAAGCTGTACACGCCGCCCGGCGTGCCGGTGCTGAAGGTGGCGACGTAGAGGTCACCGGTGCCGGGCTGCACCGCCATGCCGACCACCGCGTTCGGCATCGCCAAGGTCGTGGCCGGCGGCGTGTTGGCCGGCAGCGCGAGGTTGATGTCGGCGAGATTGTAGATGTCGATCGCGCCGCCGGCGCCTAGGTCGTACGACACCATCATGTAGGCCTTGTTGGCCGGCGGGTCGCGGAAGATCAGCACGTCGTTCGGGCCGGTATGGGCGAGCGTCACGGTGGTGACCAGGGTCTTGGCCGGCAGGGCGTAGATCCGCACGACGCTTTCGGACCAGTAGGGCTGGGCGAGATACTTCATCGGGGCCCCGCTCGCGCCGCTTGATGAGCGCGACAACTATAGGATGAATCGCTATATGACCACGCTACTCCCGTGGCGCCGCACTGGCAACGCGTTGTCTGGCGCGAGAACTGCACTTGATCTGCGACACATGGAGGCAGATCGGCCTATTCTCGGACGGCGAGCGCCGTCAGCGAGTGGCTTGCGTCCTATAGAGCGACGTCGCCTGCTACGATGAGCAACGATTGTCCCACTGCACGACGGCGGCCGAGATCTTCGGCATGGCGCAGGTTGCGGTCGGAGCGCCGGTTGCCGATCCGCCGCATCTCGAACTCGAGCTGGGAGGTTGCTGCCACTCGCGTCCGGCTTGGTGATGCGATAGGTGTACTCGGCTTCCATGGCGGCGGTTGGTAGCGGCTGCCGCGAAGCTCTATACGCCAGGCCAGATGCCGTTGACTTTCTTCGCGAGCAGGTTTGCCCTCTCGGTGATCGTCGTTTCGGACCAAGTCTCCTTGGAGGCGAGGTCTCGATTGATCGCAAGCAGAGAATTGGCGATCTTCTTACGCTTTACAGCCCATGCAGCATTCTTGAGCGACGGATTAAGCGCCTCGGTCAGCAGAGTAAGATTCCCCAAAGTGTCTATGTGGCGCTGCCTTTCATCCATGAGCGCTTTAACCTCATCCGACTGGAGGACCCTGAAGTCCCGTTTGATGTTCGTGATCTCGACAACGACACCGCTCGCTCGTCCTGGCGCATCACGCTCCTCGGTAATCGCCACGTCTTTGAGGTCGGATTCCAGCAGTGTGATTTCAAATGCCTTCGGCTTTCCGGCATCAAGGTAGCAGACCTTCCAAACAATCGACCGGCCTAAGGCGAATGCCTTGTAGCGCCCTCGCCCCTCCTGACCGTGAACCATGCGGTTTATGATTCTTGTTCGCCGGGTCAGGCGCTTCCATGAGCCCCCAAGATTGCCGAAAAGCTTCGCCGCCTCAGAGCGGGGAAAGCCTTTACCATCATCATAGACCACGACCTTTGAGATTCCGCCGGCAAGATCGGTCCGTTCGAACTCGACATCGACACGACCAGCCTCTCCGTCAAGGCCGTTCCAGATCAGCTCGGCAAGCGCCGCAATCGGCTGCGCGCGTGTCTGCCGGGCAAGGAAGTCCTCTTGAATGGAAATGGGGACGTGCTCAATCTCGTTCATCGCATGCCTTTCGAAGCACCGGCTGAACCAACGCCACTTCCCTCGCACTTCCGCGGATCGCTATCAGGCCACCGAGAGATTCCGAGGCCGGGACAACGCCAGTGACGGGCAGCTGTCCGCGGGCGAATGTGCATACAACCGAGAGGAGACGAACTGACGTCCAGTCAGATCGCATCTCCTGGCAACGGTTCTCGCATGCGAGTAAAATATTGTTACTCGACGCCGTCTGCAACCTTCTAGTGTAAGCTATTCTGCTGCCATCGCCTGCCGCAGCATCCCCGTCTCCGCCGCATTCACGGCCCCGTCAGCTGTCACTGCCACCCCATACAACTCCCGCGCCTTCTCCGCCGACACCAGCCCGCGCGCCACGTCCTCGGCCACCTTCTCGGCCGGGCGCTTCCTGGGATCGCCGTAGCCGCCGCCGCCCGGCATGCTGACCCGCAGCCGCTCGCCGACCGGGATAGAGGAATGCGCCTTGGGCGGCAGGACCTTGCCGGAGGCGAGCTCGACCTTGCCGGTGGCGCCGGCCTGGCCGCCGGCGCGGCCGCGCGGCGGGAAGACGACGCGGTCGTAGCTGGTCGAGATGCCGAACGGCATCGCCTCCGCGCTCTCGACCTCCATCACCTGGCCGAGCCCGCCACGGAACTCGCCGGCGCCGCCGGAGTCGGTGCGGTACTCCTTGGACCAGATCAGCACCGGCGCGATCGTCTCGGTGATCTCGACCGGCACGTTGCGCACGCCCGACGGGAAGGCGGTGGCCGACAGGCCGTCGAGCTTGGGCCGCGCGCCGGTGCCGCCGGAGTGGAACGAGGTGACGTTGAACGGCGTCGCCTTGGCCAGGGTCGCGGGATCGCCGTCGACCCGGCCCATCCCGCCCATCAGGCGCACGTTCCACAGGCACGACGTGCCCTCGGCCGGCACGCCCTGCGGCAGCGCCTGCTGCAGGCAGCCGAACACCACGTCGGGCAGCATCTGGCCGATGATGCTGCGCGCCGCCACCGGGGCGGGATGCCTGGCGTTCAGGATGCAGCCCTCGGGCGCGGTCACCCGGATGGTGGCCAAGGAGGCGGCGTTGTTGGGCACGTGCGGCGCCACGATGCACTTCACGCCGAACGAGGTGTAGGCCTCGGTGTAGCAGAGCGGCACGTTGATGCCGAGTTGCACCATGCCGGGCGAGCCCGCGAAGTCGACGTCGATCCCCTCGGGGCCGATCGTCAGCGCCGCCTTTATCTTCATCGACTGGCCGTTGATCCCGTCGACCATCATGCTGTTGCGGTAGGTGCCGTGCGGCAGGCGGTTGATCGCCGCCAGGCTGGCCTCGCGCGAATGGTCGAGGATGTGCTTGGCGAGGTCGTCGAGATGCTCGAGCCCGAACTCGTCCATCATGGCGACCAGGCGCTTGCCGCCGACCTCGTTGCTCGAGATCTCCGAGTAGATGTCGCCGATCACCTGCACCGGCTCGCGCACGTTGGCGGCGATGATGTCGATCAGCCACTGGTTCATCTCGCCGCGGTCGACGATCTTGGTGATCGGCAGGTAGAGGCCTTCCTCGTAGACCTGGTTGGCGGCGCCCATGATGCCGCGGCCGCCGATGTCGACGACGTGCAGGGTGCAGGCGAACAGGCCGACCGGGCTGCCGCGCCGGAAGGTCGGCGTCACGATCACGATGTCGTTGAGATGGCCGGTGCCCTGCCACGGATCGTTGACGATGTAGGCGTCGCCGTCGGCCATCTTGGCGAGCGGCACCTTGGCCAGCACGTGGCCGACGCTCATCGCCATCGAGTTGACGTGGCCCGGCGTGCCGGTCACCGCCTGGGCCAGCATGCGGCCCTGCGTGTCGTAGACGCCGGCCGACAGGTCGCCGGCCTCGCGGGTCGCCGTGCCGAAGGCGGTGCGGATCAGGGTCTGCGCCTGCTCCTCGACGACAGAGATCAGGCGATTCCACATCACCTGGTACTCGATGCGGCTGAGCGGATGGTTGGCTCTCATTGCGCGGCCTCCTGAAGGGCGGTGCGTTTGGCGGTCAGGCGGATGGCGCCCGAGGGATCGATGCGGGCGACGAAGCCCGACGTCACGATGGTGGTGGTCTCGTCCTCGGCGATCACCGCCGGGCCGGGCACGGCCTCGCCGGAGCGCAGCGCGCCGCGCTGGTAGACGGGGACCGAGGCGAATTCGCGGAGTTGCGGGTCGAACAGGTCGCGCCTCTCCCCCGCGATCTCGCCCCTCCTCTCCCCCGATAGGGGGAGAGGTTGGGAGAGGGGGTTGGCCGCGCTGCCAGAGCCGTCGACTCCCCCTCTCCTCACCTCTCCCCCTGGCGGGGGAGAGGAATTGCCAGCAGCGGAGGTGACTCCCTTGAGTCCCTCGCCCGGCGCCGGCGTCTCCGCCCGCAGGATCCAGCCCGTCACCTCGATGTCGACCCCGGGCACGACCCGGTTGAACAGCGCGCGATAGCCGGCCTCGAAGCGCTTGCGCAGCTCGGCCACCGACGCCGCATCGAAGGGCCCGTCGGGCAGCTCGACCAGGATCTCGTGGCCTTGTCCCGCATAGCGCATGTCGGCGCTGCGATGGATCGCGATCGCGGCCCCGGCCGGCGCGCCCAGCTTCACGACGTCGGTCGCCTCCGTCGCCATCTCGGCGAACATGGCGTTGACCGAGGCGGCGTCGAAGCGGCCCAGCCGCACGAAGCGGCTGCGCACCACCTCGAAGGCGATCGGCGCGCGCAGGAAGCCGACCGCCGAGCCGACGCCGGCGCTGGCCGGGATCACCACGTCGGCGATGCCGAGCTTCTCGGCCAGCCGCGCGGCGTGCAGCGGCGCGCCGCCGCCGAAGGCGATCAGCGTGCGGCCCTCGAGCTCGGCGCCGCGCTCGACGGCGTGCACCCGCGCGGCGTTGGCCATGTTCTCCTCGACCACCTCGGAGACGCCGAACGCGGCCATCGTGGTGTCGAGCTCCAACGGAGCGCCGACATGGGCATCGACCGCGGCGCGGCTGAGGCCGGCGTCGAGCCGGATGCTGCCGCCGGCGAAGCGCTCGGGATCGATGCGGCCCAGCACGACGTTGGCGTCGGTCACGGCCGGCCGCGTGCCGCCCAGGCGATAGCAGGCCGGGCCGGGATCGGAGCCGGCGCTCTCCGGCCCGACGGTGATGCGCTTCATGGCGTCGACTCCGGCCAAGGAGCCGCCGCCGGCGCCGATCTCGACCATCTCGATCACCGGGATGCGCACCGGCAGGCCGCTGCCCTTCATGAAGCGGTAGCGGCGGTCGACCTCGAAGCTGCGCGAGGCCATCGGCTTGCCGTCGTCGATGATGCAGATCTTGGCCGTCGTGCCGCCCATGTCGAACGACAGGATGCGGTCGATTCCGTAGCGCTCGGCCAGCCAGGTCGACAGGATGACGCCGCCCGCCGGGCCGGATTCGACGAGGCGGATCGGGAAGCGCACCGCCGTCTCCAGGGTCGTGAGCCCGCCGCCCGAGGTCATCAGCAGCACCGGGCAGGCGAAGCCCGCGCCGGCGATGCGCGCCCTGAGGTTCTCGAGGTAGCGGGCCATCAGCGGCTGGACGTAGGCGTTGGCGCAGGTCGTCGAGAAGCGCTCGTACTCGCGCACCTCGGGGCAGACCTCGCAGGAGAGCGAGATGCGCACGCCGGGCAGGCGCTCGGCCAGGATCGCGGCGGCGCGGCGCTCGTGCGCCGGGTTGGCGTAGCTGTGCAGGAAGCCGACGGCGATGCTCTCGACACCCTTTTCCTTCAAGGTGCCGGCCAGCTCGGCGACCGCCGCTTCGTCGAGGGTCAGCCGCACGCCACCCGTGGCGTCGACCCGCTCGGGCACGGTGAAGCGCAGGGTGCGCGGCACCAGCGGCTCGGGCTTCTCGATGAAGATATCGTACTGCTCGAAGCGGTTCTCCTGGGCCATCTCGATCGAATCTCGGAAGCCCTTGGTGGTGACCAGCGCCGTCCTGGCGCCCTTGCGCTCGATGATGGCGTTGGTCGCCAAGGTCGTGCCGTGCACGATCAGGCCGACCGTGCCGGGCGCCAGGTCGGCGAGCTTCAGCGCCCGCATCATGCCGTCGAGCACGCCGTCCTCGGGCGCCGCCTTGGTGGTCAGCACCTTGGCCGAGTAGCGCTGTTGCGGCGTCTCGAGCACGACGTCGGTGAAGGTACCGCCGATGTCGACGGCCAGGCGAATGGCGGAATCAGGCGAAGTGGCAGGCGGCATGGTGTCCTTCTCCAACGGGCCGCAGCGGCGGCTCCTCGGTCCGGCAGCGATCGGTCGCCATCGGACAGCGTGACCGGAAACGGCAGCCCGTCGCGATCGCCGCGCTCAGCTCGCCCTTGATCGGCGGCGGCTGGCGGGCGTGCGTCGGGTCGGCCGAGGGAACGGCGGCGAACAACGCCTTGGTGTAGGGGTGGCGCGGGTCGCGCCACAAGGTGGCGTGCGAGGCGCTTTCCACGATGCGGCCGAGATACATCACCAGCACGCGGTCGGCGAAATAGCGCACCACCGACAGGTCGTGGCTGATGAACAGGTAGCTGAGGCCGAGGTCGCGCTTGAGGTCGACCAGCAGGTTGAGGATCTGGGCCTGGATCGACACGTCGAGCGCCGACACCGGCTCGTCGCAGACGATCAGCGCCGGCCGCAGCACCAGGGCGCGGGCGATGCCGATGCGCTGGCGCTGGCCGCCGGAGAATTCGTGCGGATAGCGGTCGAGCGCGTCGGCCGGCAGGCCGACCCGCGCCACGATCTCCTGCATGCGGCGGTCGCGCTCGGCGCGGTCGCCCTGGCGATGCACGGTGAGCGCGGTGTCGAGCACGGTGCGGATCGTCTGGCGCGGGTTCAGCGAGCCGAACGGGTCCTGGAAGATCATCTGCAGGCGCCGGCGATGCGGCGCCATGGCGCCGTCGCCCAGCCGCGTGATGTCGATGCCGTCGAGCCGGATGCTGCCCTCGACCGAGGGCACGAGGCGCAGGATGGTCTTGCCGAGGGTGCTCTTGCCGCAGCCCGATTCGCCCACCAGCCCGACCGTCTCGCCGCGCTCGACGGTGAACGACACGCCGTCGACGGCGCGCAGCACGTGCTTGCCGACGGCGTAGCGCGTGTGCAGGTCGGTGACGGAGAGCAGCGCAGTCATGCCCGCCTCACAGCACCCTCGGGCACGCCACCGCGCGCGCCTCGGGCAGCGGCTGCAGCGGCGGCGGCGCCAGCCGGCAGGACGGCGCGACCAGCGGGCAGCGCGGCGCGAAGGCGCAGCCGGCCTCGCCGGCCGCTGAACCGACGCTGCCCGGGATCTCGGTCAGGCGGCCGGTCGTGTAGTGCTCGTCGGCGTCGACGTCGACCCGCGCGCCGAGCAGGCCGCGCGAATAGGGATGCATCGGCTGGGCGAAGAACGGCCGGATGCCGGCCTGCTCGACGATGCGGCCGGCGTACATGACGCAGATCCGGTCGCCCCATTGCGCCACCACGCCGAGATCGTGGGTGATCAGCAGCACCGCCATCGACAGTTCGTGGCGCAGCGAGTCGAGCAGGTCGAGCACCTGGGCCTGGGTGGTGACGTCGAGCGCCGTGGTCGGCTCGTCGGCGATCAGCAGGCGCGGCCGGCAGGCCACCGCCATGGCGATCATCACCCGCTGGCGCATGCCGCCGCTCAGATTGTGCGGATAGTCGTCGATGCGGCGCTGCGGCTCGGGAATGCCGACCAGCTCGAGCAGCTCGATGCCGCGGGCCCGCGCCGCCTTGCGCGACACCTTCTCGTGGCAGCGGATCGCCTCGCCGATCTGCGTGCCGATCGACAGTACCGGATTGAGCGAGGTCATGGGCTCCTGCTGGATCAGCGACACCTGCTTGCCGCGCACCGCGCGCATCTCGGCCGGCGACGCCGACAGCAGATCGCGGCCCTCGAACAGGATGCGACCGCCCAGCACCCGGGCGTTGGGCGCCAGCAGCCGCATCACCGAGAAAGCCGTGACCGACTTGCCGCAGCCCGATTCGCCGACCAGCGCCAGGGTCTCGCCGGGCGCGATCGAGAAGCTGACCTCGCGCACCGCGACCTGGCCCGGGAAGGCGACGGTCAGTTGCTGGACGTCGAGCAGGCTGGTCACGGGTCCGACCGCGGGTTGAGGATTTCGTTCAGCCCGTCGCCCACCAGGTTCAGCGACAGCACGGTGGCGGCGATCGCCACGCCGGGCAGCGCCGTCAAGAACCAGGCGGTGCGCAGGAGGTCGCGGCCGGCGCCGATCATGCCGCCCCAGCTCACCAGGTTGGGATCGCGCATGTTGAGGAAGCTCAGGCCGGCCTCGGTCAGGATGGCGTTGGCGATCATCACCGAGGCGGCGACGATCACCGGCGGCAGGGCGTTGGGCAGGATCTCCTGGGCGATGATGCGCAGGTTGGAGTAGCCGAGGCTGCGGGCGGCCATCACGAAGTCGGATTCGCGCAAGGAGCGGAACTGGGCCCGCACCAGCCGGGCCACGGTCGGCCACGAGGCGAGCCCAATCGCCAGCGCGATGGTCTTCACGCTGGGCTCGCCGATCGCGATGATGACGATGATCAGCAGGAAGGTCGGCGTGGTCTGGAACAGCTCGACCAGGCGCATCAGCGCGAGGTCGGCCCAGCCGCCGAAGAAGCCGGCCGCCGAGCCGATCACCATGCCGATGGCGATGCCGATCGCCGCCGCGGCGAGCCCGACCAGCAGCGAGGCGCGCGCCCCGTGCACCAGGCCGGCCAGCACGTCGCGGCCCAGCGAATCGGTGCCCAGCGGGAACTCGGCGTCCTGGCCCGGCCACAGCACCGGCGGCCCGACCATGTCGAGCGGATCGCCGGGACAGAGGAGATCGGCGAACAGCGCCATCAGCACGATGGCCGACAGGATCGCGACGCCGGCGACGAAGGTCGGGTTGCGCAGGAAGGCGCGCAGGCGGCGGCCCTTGCGCGGCACGGCGGCGCGGATGCCGAGATCGGCGAGCGGTCGCGCGGCGGGCTGGTCCGCCAGCTTGTCGGAACCCCTCTCCGCCTGCACGCTCATCAGGCGGCTCCGATGCGCGGATCGAGCCAGGCGTGCAGGAGGTCGATAGCCACGTTGGCGACGATCACCAGCAACGACGACAGCAGCAGCACGCCCAGCAGCACCGAGAAGTCGCGCGCCAGCACCGCCTCGAGCGCCAGCCGCCCCATGCCCGGCCAGCCGAACAGCGATTCGATCACCACGGCGCCGCCCAGCAGGTTGCCGAGATGCATGCCGGCCACCGTGGTCACCGGGATCAGCGCGTTGCGCAGCGCGTGGCGCAGCTGGATCAGGAAGGGATGCAGGCCCTTGGCGTGGGCGGTGCGCATGAAGTCCTGGCGCTGCACCTCGAGCATCGAGGTGCGCACCAGGCGGGCATAGACGGCGACGAAGAACGAGGCGAGCGCCAGCGCCGGCAGGATCAGGTGCAGGGCGCGGTCCTTGATCAGCGCCCAGCCGGTCAAGGTGGCGCCGACCGTCATGCTGCCGTCCGAGGGCAGCCAGCCCAGGGTCACCGAGAACAGCACGATGGCCATCAGGCCGACCCAGAAGCCGGGCATCGAGTAGAACAGCAGCACGACCACCGACAGGACGCGATCGGGCCAGCGCCCGACGTACGCGGCCATCACCGAGCCGACGACGATGCCGAGCAGCAGCGCCAGGGACAGCGCCGTGGTCATCAGCAGCACGGTGCCGGGCAGGCGCGTCATGATCATGTCCATGACCGACATGTTGTAGCGCGGCGAGTAGCCGAGATCGAACTGCGCGAGATGGCCCAGGAAGTTCAGGAGCTGGGTGAGCAGCGGCTGGTCGAGGCCGAAGCGCGTGCGCAGCGCCGCCATGGTCTCGGCGGTGGCGACGCCGGATTCGGAGGCGATGACGTCGGCGGCGTCGCCCGGCATGAGCTGCAGCAGCAGGAAGTCGAGCACGATGATGCCCAGCACCGTCGGCCCGGCATGGATCGCCGTCCGCCGCAGGGTCGCCAGGATCCGCCGCCCCATTCTCATAACCTCCTCCCCAACGAAGTTGGGGAGGTGTCCGCGCAGCGGACGGAGGGGTCGGGAGTCATGAGGTCGAGAGTCATGACCCCTCCGTCGCCGTAGGACGGCGACACCTCCCCAGCTTCGCTGGGGAGGAGGTCACGCATCCAGCCACACCCGGCTGAGGTTCGCCTCGACGCCGTCGGCGGTCAGCGAATGGTCGTGGGCGCGCACGTTGTAGATCGTGAGATAGACCGGCGAGTAGAGCGGGATGTCGGGCAGCTCCTCGGCGATGATCTTCTGGAAGTCGACGAACATCTGCTTGCGCTTGACCGGGTCGTTCTCGACCGCGGCGCCCTCGAGCAGGGCGTCGACCTTGGGATTGTCGTAGTGCGAGCCGTTGGAGAACGGCACGCCCTTCTTGAAGTTCTTCGACCAGTAGAGGCGCTGCACGCCGACCGTCGGGTCGAACAGGTTGGAATGGCCGTTGAAGGTGAAATCGAACTCTCGGTCGGTGTAGACCCGCTTGACGAAGGCCGAGGCGTCGGCGGCACGCACCTCGACGGCGATGCCGATACGGCCGAGCGCGGCGCGGAAGAACTCGGCGGCCATGCGGCTCTCGTCGCCGATCGGGTTGTAGTCGAGCGGCACCTTGAAGCGCATCTTGTTGGCGCCGACCGGATAGCCGGCCTCGTCGAGCAGCGCCGCCGCCTTCTTGAGGTCGAAGCCGTAGGGGCTCGGCGTCGGGTCGTGGAACGCCTTGAGGCCGGGCGCGATCGGCGAGTAGCAGACGGTGCCGTAGCCGTACATCACGGTCTTGATCAGCTGCTCGCGGTTGATGGCATGCGCCACCGCCTGGCGCACCTTGAGGTTCTTGAAGAACTGGCTGTCGAGATTGAACTGCAGAGTCGAGACGTTATAGGAGTAGCTGGTGCCGTCGGTCGTGAAGCGCAGCGACGGCACCTTCTTCAGCCGCTCGAGATCCGACAGCGCCACCGGCGTGCGATAGCCGAGGTCCGACGAGCCGTTCTCGAAGGCGATCGAGCGGGCGCCGGGATCCGGCAGGAACTTGAACACGATGCGGTCGACATAGGGCTTCGGCGCGTCCCAGTAGTCGAGATTGCGCTCGTAGATGATGTGGCTGCCGCGCTGCCATTCCTTGAACTTGTAGGGCCCGGTGCCGATCGGCGCGTTGCCGTTGGGATTGGCCAGCGGATCGGTGCCCTCGTAGACGTGCCGCGGCATCATCGGCGATTCGGCGGCGGCCAGCGCCTTGATCAGGTAGGGCGCCGGCTTCGACAGCTCGAGCACGGCGGTCAGCGGATCGGGCGTCTTGACCTCGACGACGTTGGCGAAGGTGTTGCGGCCGCGCGGATGCACCGTCTTAAGCAGCTGGATCGAGTAGGCGACGTCGGCCGAGGTGAACGGCTTGCCGTCGTGGAACTTGACGTTCGGCCTGAGCTTGAAGGTGTAGGTCTTGCCGTCGGGGCTGATCGACCACTCGGTGGCGAGCTGCGGCTTGGGATTGATGTCGAAGTCGTACTCGAGCAGGCCCTCGGTGACCTTGGCGCTGACCGTCAGCGCCGGGGTCGCGACGGTGGTCAGCGCCACCAGGGTCTGCGGCTCGCTGTTCTGCATGAAGTTGAGCGTGCCGCCCTTTTTCGGCTCTTTCTTCGCGTCCTGAGCACGGAGGCTGCCGGCGGACAGGGCCAGAGCGGAGGCGCCGACCAGGGCGGCGCGGCGCGTGGTGCGGAATTTCGCTGTCATGTCGTGATCCCTTCCCAGACCGACGAAGCTTAGAACCCGACTCGGAACGATGCAGCAAAATACAGGCCAGCGGCGACGTTTCCCGCCTCGTGGGAAAAACCGGAACTCCCATTCTCGTGAGCGCCGCGGATTTGGAAAAGCTTTCCGGCCCGCGCGTCGCGCTGCCAGAATAAAAGAATTGCCGTCGCTCGTGCCGTGGCATGATGGCGAAGGGAAGGCGAGAGGGGATAGCGATGACTTTGCCTGTGGCGACCCTGGATCACGTGGTGATCAACGCGCGCGACGACATGGACCATGCCGCCGACGTCTATCGCCGGCTGGGCTTCACACTCACCGAGCGCGGCTACCATTCGCTGGGCTCGATCAATCACCTGGCGATGTTCGGCACCGACTATCTCGAGCTGATCGCCGTGCCGAAGGGCGCGACCAGCGGCCGGCTCGACCTGCTCAATTACCCCTGCGGACTCAATGGACTCGTGTTCGGCACCGAGGACTCGGCGATCACCTACGCGGCGCTGACGGCGGCCGGCGTGCCGGTCGATCCGCCGGTCGAGTTCACCCGGCCGGTGCAGGCCGGCGGCCAGACGCACGATGCGCGCTTCCGCACCGTACGCATGAAGGCCGGCGTCGTGCCCTACGGCCGCGTCTACTGGTGCCATCACTTCACGCGCGACGTGGTGTGGCGCGACGAGTGGCGGCATCACGCCAACGGCACCGTCGCGGTGGCGCGCGCGGTGATCGTCGAGCCCGATCCGGCGGCGGCGGCCAAGCTCTACGTCGACATGTTCGGGCCCGAGTCGGTGCGCGACATCAAGGGCGGCAAGAGCCTGGTGGTCGGCAACTCGCGCTTCGACATCGTGACCGCGGCCGAGCTGCGCGGCCAGGTCGGCGACGCGGCGCCCGACGCCGAGGGCCGCCCCGCCTACATGGCCGGCCTCACCTTCCGCACCCTGTCGTTACCGAAGGCGGCGGCGGCGCTGGAGGCCGGCGGCATCAAGGGCGTGGCGCGCAAGGACGGACGGCTGATCGTGCCGGCCAGCCAGGCGATGAACGCGGTGCTGGAGTTCGTGGAGTAGCCCAATGGCGATCACTCATATTTCCTCCCTGCGCGCAGCGCGGGGAGGTGTCCGCGCAGCGGACGGAGGGGGCGGGAATCATGAAACCTTGACCCCTCCGTCGCCGTATGACGGCGACACCTCCCCAACTTCGTTGGGGAGGGTCAACTCCTCCCTGCGCGCAGCGCGGGGAGGTGGCCGCGCAGCGGACGGAGGGGTCGGGAGTCATGAGGTCATGACCCCTCCGTCGCCTCACGGCGACACCTCCCCAACTTCGTTGGGGAGGAGGCCATGAATCAGGGCGACGCCATCTCGCGGAAGGTGCCGCCCGAGTCGCTGGCGCTGATCGACGTCGGCGGCAACGGCGGCGAGCGGCGGTACAGCTACGGCGATATGATTCGGCTGAGCGGCGCGGTGGCGCGCGGGCTGTTGAAGCGCGGCCTGCAGCGCGGCGACCGGGTCGCCATCCTGTCGGCCAACCGCGCCGAATTTCTGCTCGCCTTCCTCGGCACGATGCAGGCCGGGCTGGTGTCGGTGCCGGTCAACTGGAAGCTACCGGCCGAGACCGTGGCCTACATCGTCGACGACTGCGATGCGAAGCTGGTGATCGGCGACGACACGCGCCTGACGCTGGCACCCGACACGGTGCCCAAGCTGTCGTTCGACCGCGACTTCGCCGATCTGCTCGACGAAGGCCCGTTCACGCCGCTCGCCATGCAGGCCGAGGAGCCGGCGCTGTTCCTCTACACCTCGGGCTCGACCGGGCGGCCCAAGGGCGTGGTGCTGTCGCACTTCTCGCATCTCTGGGCGATCAGCCAGCGGGTGCGACGGCCGGTGCCGCAGGGCCAGCGCTCGCTGGTCGCCGCGCCGCTCTATCACATGAATGGCTTGGCGATGTGCCAGACGACGCTCAACCAGGGCGACACGATCGTGCTGCTGCCGCAGTTCACGACCCGCGGCTACGTCGCGGCGGCGGCGCAGCATCGCGTCGCCTTCCTGACCTCGGTGCCGACCATGATCGCCATGATCCTGCGCGAGCCCGAGCTGCTGGCGCAGCACGACCTCAGCTGCGTCGAGGCGGTGCGCATGGGCTCCGCGCCGATCACCCAGGCGCTGATCGACCAGGTGCGCGCCGCCTTTCCCAAAGCCCAGATCAGCAACGGCTACGGCACCACCGAGGCCGGCCCCGTCGTGTTCGGGCCGCATCCCAAGGGCATCTCGCAGCCCGAGCTGTCGACCGGCTATCCGCATCCCGAGGTGCAGCTGCGCCTGGTGCGCGACGGCCGCGCGATCGAGGGCGACGATCCCGAGGGCGGCGTGCTCGAGATGAAGTGCGGCGCGCTGATGACGCACTATCACAAGCTGCCCGAAGCGACCGCCAAGGCGATGACGGCCGACGGCTACTATCGCACCGGCGACGTGTTCCGCCGCGACGCCGACGGCTTCTTCTACTTCGTCGGCCGGGCCGACGACATGTTCGTGTGCGGCGGCGAGAACATCTATCCCGGCGAGGTCGAGAAGATGCTCGAGCGCCATCCCGCCATCCACCAGGCCGCCGTGCTGCCGGTGCCCGACGAGCTGAAGGGCCACAAGCCGATCGCCTTCGTGGTGCGCGCGCCGGGCGCGGCGATCGACGAGCAGGCGGTGAAGAGCCACGCGCTGGCCAACGCGCCGGCCTACCAGCATCCGCGCCGCGTGCTGTTCGTCGACGAGATGCCGCTCGCCGGCACCAACAAGATCGACAAGCGCGCGCTGTCGAGGCTCATACCAACCGGAGGAGATTTCCTGTCATGAGAGCAGCCGTCGTCCGCGAGCACGGTGGTCCCGACCGCCTGAACTTCGAGAAGGACTTTCCCGATCCCAAGCCCGGCGAAGGCGACGTCATCGTCGCGGTCAAGGCGGCATCGCTGAACTACCACGACGTCTTCACGCGCCGCGGCATGCCCGGCATCAAGGTGCCGATGCCGGCCATCATGGGCCTCGACGTCGCCGGCGAGATCGCCGAGGTCGGGCCCGGCGTCACCGGGTGGAAGAAGGGCGACCGCGTGCTGGTCGATCCGATCAACCGGGTCGAGGGCGGCCTGATGGGCGAGACGGTGCATGGCGGCCTGGCCGAGCTGTGCCGCGCCCGCGCGCATCAGCTGGTGCGCATCCCCGACGGCGTCAGCTTCACCGACGCCGCCGCGCTGCCCTGCGCCTACGGCACGGCGCTGCGCATGATGACGACCAACGGCCATGTCGCGAAGGGCGAGAAGGTGCTGATCCTCGGCGCCTCGGGCGGCGTCGGCGTGTGCTGCCTGCAGATCGCCAAGCTGCACGGCGCCGAGGTCGTCGCCTGCGCCGGCACCGACGCCAAGGCCAAGCGGCTGATGGAGCTCGGCGCCGACAAGACCATCAACTACGTCACGCACGACTTCCAGGACGAGGCCTACAAGCTCTACGGCAAGCCGACGCGGCGCGGCGGCGGCACCGACCGCGGCTTCGACATGGTGGTCAACTACACCGGCGGCGACACCTGGGTGAAGTCGCTGAAGGTGCTGAAGGTCGGCGGCCGCATGGTGACCTGCGGCGCCACGGCCGGCTTCGACCCCAAGGAGGACATCCGCTTCATCTGGACCTTCGAGCTCAAGGTGCTGGGCTCCAACGGCTGGATGCGCGAGGACATCGGACGCCTGCTCGACCTGGTGCAGAGCGGCAAGCTCAAGGTGCTGGTCGACAAGGTCTATCCGCTCGAGCAGGCGCGCGAGGCGCTGCGCGTCATCGAGGACCGCGAGGTCTTCGGCAAGATCGTGGTGGCGCCATGAGCGAAGAGAAAAAGCCCCCGCTGACCCAGCAAGAGCTGCAGGCGATGCTCGACCATTCGCCGTTCATCGCCTTCCTGGGGCTCAAGGTGACCGAGGCCGATCCGGCCAACGAGCAGGTCACCATGACCTGCGCCATGCGGCCGGAGTTCGAGCGCGGCGCCGGCACCGGCCAGTGGCACGGCGGGCCGCTGGCGGCGATCATCGACACGGTCGGCGACTATGCGCTGATCATGAGCCTGCGGCGCGGCCTGCCGACCATCAACTTCCGGGTCGACTACCTGCGGCCGGCGATCAAGACCGGGCTGGTGATCACCGCCAAGGTGCGGCGCGCCGGCAAGAGCGTCGGCGTGGTCGACGTCGACGTGTTCAACGACCAGAAGGCGCTGCTGGCGGTCGGCCGCGCGACCTACTCGACCTTGTAGTTGTCTTCCTCCTCTCCCCCGCGAGGGGGAGAGGGACATGAGGGGTCGGGTACGAAGTTTGCTTCATCGGCTGCGGGGAGCCTGGGATTCGGAGGGGTTCATGAGAAACGGAATCACGCGGCGCCAAGTGGGCGCCGGAATGCTGGCCGGCGGCCTCGCGATCGCCGCCCGGCCGTCGTGGGCACAGGGCGAGCCCAAGCGCGGCGGCACCCTGGTCGCCACCTGGGGCGGCGGCGAGCCGCAGGCCTGCTACGTGCCGGCCGGCGGCGGCTCGAGCCCGACCTTCTCCTCGTCCAAGCTGTTCGAGCGGCTGGGCAACCGGCGCATGGACGGCGTCTTCGAGGGCGAGCTGTCGGAGGGCTGGAAGCCGGCCGCCGACTTCAAGTCCTACACCGTGAAGATCCGCAAGGGCGTCAAGTTCCACGACGGCAAAGACATGACCGTCGACGACGTCGTCTACTCGGTCAGCGAGATCTGGAAGAAGTACGCCGCGGCGCCGGCGCTCAGCGACTTCGCCGGCATCGAGGCGCCGGACGGCGACACCGTCGTGTTCAACTTCAACAAGCCGGTGCCGGAATTCTTCTTCGCCTCGCTGCTGTGCGGGCCGGTCAACTACATCCTGCCCAAGCACGTCTATGCCGGCAGCGATCCGGTGACCAATCCGGCGAACAACGCGCCGATCGCGACGGGCCCGTGGAAGTTCAAGGAGTGGGTGCGCGGCAGCCACTTCGAGTACGTCAAGAACGACGCCTACTGGCGGCCCGGCCAGCCCTACATGGACAAGCTGATCATCCGCTACGTGCGCGACCCGGCCGGGCGCGCCGCCGCCATGGAGGCGGGCGAGATCCAGATCGGCGTGTTCAATCCGGTGGCGCCGCCCGACATCAAGCGCCTGACCGGCACCGGCAAGTTCGTGGCCACGCCCAAGGGCTACGAGGAGAGCGTCTGGTCGACGACGCTCGAGTGCAACGTGCGCAACCCGATCCTGGCCAAGCGCGAGGTGCGGCAGGCGATCTTCCACGCCATCGACCGCAACTTCATCGCCAAGACCGTCTACTACGGCTACGCCCGGCCGGGCACCAGCCCGATCTACTCGCCCAACGTCGAGTTCTTCACCAAGGACACCTACAGCACCGCCTTCGACCCCAAGAAGGCGGCGGCGCTGCTCGACGCGGCGGGCCATCCGCAGAAGGGCAAGGACAAGCGCTTCACGCTCAACCTGCTGGCCGCCGGCTGGTTCACCGAGAACGGCAAGGTCGGCTCCTACGTCAAGCAGGCGCTCGAGGACGTCGGCATCGGCATCAACCTGTCGGTGCCCGACCGGCCGACCTCGATCAAGCGCATCTACACCGACTACGACTACGACATCGCGATCTCCAACCAGGCCAACCCGTCGGAGCCGGTGCCGACCACGACGCAGTACTTCACCTCGGACGGGATCAAGAAGGGCGTGCCGTTCCGCAACGCCGAGGGCTTCCACACCGACGAGGTCGACGCGCTGGTCGAGAAGATCAAGGTCGAGACCGACCCGGCCAAGCGCAAGGCGCTGGTCCACGAGTTCCAGAAGATCATCACCGTCGAGGCGCCGCTGCTGCCGCTGGTCGAGCTCGAATCGATCACCGTGGCGAGCAGCAAGGTGCAGAACCACTCCAACGATCCCAACTACCTGGCGTCGACCTGGCACGACATATGGCTGGCGAGCTAGCCACCCTCTCCTCCCCGCGCGCAGCGTGGGGAGGTGTCCGCGCAGCGGACGGAGGGGTCGGAAGTCATGAGACCTTGACCCCTCCGTCGGCGTACGACGCCGACACCTCCCCTGATTACAGGGGAGGACGATGACCTCCGGCTCGCGCCGCCTCGCGGCGCTGCGCCTGCTGCGGCGCCGGCTCGTGCAGGCGGTGCCGCTGCTGCTCGGCGTCGTGGTGGTCAACTTCTGCCTGATCCAGCTGGCGCCGGGCAGCTTCCTCGAGCTGATGACCGCCGAGAACCAGGTCAGCGATCCGGCGACGGTCGAGCTCCTGAAGAAGACCTACGGGCTCGACGACCCGGTGTGGCTGCAGCTCGCGAAGTACGTCTGGGCGCTGCTGCATCTCGACTTCGGCTTCTCCTACCGCCAGAACCTGCCGGTCATCGACGCCATCGCCGTGCACCTGCCGGCGACCCTGCTGCTGATGGTCTCGAGCATCACCCTCGCCCTGGTGGTCGGCGTCGCGGCCGGCGTCGTCGCCTCGGTGAAGGTGCGCACGGTGTGGGACACGGTGGTCTCGGTGGCCGCCATGTTCTTCTTCGCCGCGCCGTCCTTCTGGCTCGGCATCATGCTGATCGTGCTGTTCGCGGTGAAGCTGGGCTGGATGCCGGTCGGCGGCATGGTCACCATCGGCAGCGGCGGCGGCGTGCTCGACATCCTGCATCACCTGGTGCTGCCGACCTTGGCGCTCGGCCTGTTCTACGCCGCGATCTACGCTCGCGTGATGCGCGCCTCGATGCTCGAGGTGGCGCAGCTCGACTTCGTGCGCACGGCGCGCGCCAAGGGGCTGAGCCGCGGCCGGGTCACGATCGCGCACGTGCTGCGCAACGCGCTGCTGCCGGTGGTCACCATCCTCGGCGTGCAGATGGGCACCGTGCTGGCCGGCAGCGTGGTGATCGAAAGCGTGTTCAGCTGGCCGGGCATCGGCTCGCTGCTGTTCGACAGCGTGAGCTCGCGCAACTATCCGGTCGTGCTCGGCATCATGGTGCTGGGCTCGCTGGTCGTGATCGCCGCCAACATCGCCGTCGACCTGGTCTACATGTGGCTCGATCCGCGGATCGAGATCCGCTGATGCCGCGCTTCGACCTGCTGACGCGCTTCGCGCGCAATCGCGGCGCCCTGGTGGGCGCGCTGGTGATCCTCGGGGTGGCGCTGCTGGCGGTGATCGCACCGCTGCTGTTCCCGACCGATCCGCTGCGCATCGTCGGCGCGCCCGAGCTGTGGCCGGGCGAGGATCCGGAATTCCCGCTGGGCACCGATTCGCTCGGCCGCGACATGCTGGCGATGCTGGTGCACGGCGCCCGCGCCACCCTGCTGATCGGCCTGTTCGCCTCGGCGGTGGCGACCCTGATCGGCGTCACGGTCGGCGCCGTCGCCGGCTATTTCGGCGGCTGGATCGACGAGATCGCGATGCGCGCCGCCGAGCTGTTCCAGACCATCCCCAACCTGATCTTCGTGCTGACCATCGTGGTCATCCTGGGCTCGACGCTCGAGAACATCGTGATCGCCATCGGCATCGTCAGCTGGACCTCGATCGCGCGGCTGACGCGGGCCGAGTTCCTCGCCCTGCGCGACCGCGAGTTCGTGCAGGCGTGCCGCGCCATGGGCATGGGCAACGGCCGCATCATCGTCGGCGAGGTGCTGCCCAACGCCCTGCCGCCGGTCATCGTGCTGTCGTCGCTGGTGGTGGCGAGCGCCATCCTGTTCGAATCGGCGGTGTCGTTCCTCGGGCTGGGCGATCCCAACCTGGCGAGCTGGGGCCGCCTGGTGGGCGACGGAAGGTTGCTGATCCGGAGCTCGTGGTACATCTGCGCCATTCCCGGCGTCGCCATCATGGCGACCGTGCTGTGCCTCAACTTGGTCGGCGACGGGCTGAACGACGCGCTCAATCCCAAGCTCAGGGACCGCTGAACGATGGCCGCGCCGCTCAGTGGACCGCGGACCTCCAGGTCCGCTCAAGCTCATGAGGCGGGCCTGGAGGCAAGCGGTCCCAAGGCGCCGCCGCTCGAGGTGCGCGAGCTCAGCACCACCCTGTTCACCCGCCGCGGCACCCTGCTGGCGGTCGACCGCCTGTCGCTGTCGGTGGCGGCCGGCGAGACCCTGGCGCTGGTCGGCGAATCGGGCTGCGGCAAGTCCTTGTCGGCGCTGTCGGTGATGCGCCTGCTGCCCGACCCGCCGGCCCGCATCACGGGCGGCGAGGTGCGCCTGAACGGCCGCGATCTCGTGGCCCTGCCCGAGGAGGCGATGCTGGCGGTGCGCGGCCAGGAGATCGGCATGATCTTCCAGGACCCGATGAGCTCGCTCAACCCGGTCGCCACCGTCGAGCGGCAGATCGCCGAGGTGCTGACGGCGCACAAGGCGCTGTCGCGCGCCGCGGCGCGGGCCGAGGCTCTACGGCTGCTCGAGCTGGTCGGCATGCCCGACGCGGCGCGCCGGCTCGACGCCTATCCGCACCAGCTGTCGGGCGGCATGTGCCAGCGGGTGATGATCGCCATGGCGATCGCCTGCAGCCCGTCGGTGCTGATCGCCGACGAGCCGACCACGGCGCTCGACGTCACGGTGCAGGCGCAGGTGCTGGCGCTGCTCAAGCGGCTGCAGGCCGAGGCCGGCATGGCGATGATCTTCATCACCCACGATCTCGGCGTGGTCGCCGAGATCGCCGACCGGGTGGTGGTCATGTACGCCGGCCGCAAGGTCGAGGAGGCACCGGTCGACGACCTGTTCGAGCGACCGCTGCATCCCTACACCGCCGGCCTGATCGCCGCGACGCCGGTGCCGGGCGCCGAGCGCGCGGCGCGGCTGGCCGACATCCCCGGCATGGTGCCGGCGCTCGGCGCCCTGCCCGACGGCTGCGCCTTCGCGCCGCGCTGCCCCAAGGCGTTCGAGCGCTGCCGGCGCGAGCGGCCGGCGCTCACCGAGCCCGGCGCCGGCCGGCTGGTCGCGTGCTTCGCGGCCGAGCGGGAGGGCTGAGCATGGCGCTGCTCGAACTGCGCGACGTGCACGTGCGCTTCGACACCGCGGCCGGCACGGTGCGCGCGGTCGACGGCGTCAGCCTCGAGCTCGCCACCGGCGAGACCCTCGGCCTGGTCGGCGAATCGGGTTGCGGCAAGTCGACCCTCGGCAAAGCGATCCTCAAGCTGGTGCCGGTCGCCCAGGGCGCGGTGATCGTCGACGGCGTCGACCTGGCGCCGCTGCAGGGCAAGGCGCTGGCCGCGATGCGCCGCACCGTGCAGATGATCTTCCAGGACCCCTACGGCTCGCTCAATCCGCGCTCGACGGTCGGCCGTTCGGTGGCCCAGCCGCTGGTCGTCGCCGGCTGGCGCCGCGACGCCATCGCCGAGCGCCTCGACACCCTGCTGCGCTGGGTCGGCCTGCCGGCCGAGGCCAAGGCGCGCTACCCGCACGAGTTCTCGGGCGGCCAGCGCCAGCGCATCGGCATCGCCCGCGCGCTCGCCCTCAATCCCAAGCTGATCGTCTGCGACGAGCCGGTGTCGGCGCTCGACGTCTCGGTGCGCGCCCAGGTGATCAACCTGCTCGAGGACCTCAAGGGCGAGTTCGGCGTCTCCTACCTGTTCATCAGCCACGACCTGTCGGTCGTCGAGCACATCGCCGACCGGGTCGCCGTGATGTATCTCGGCACCCTGGTCGAGGTCGGCAGCCGCGACCGGATCTGGCGCAGCCCGCAGCATCCCTACACACGGGCCCTGCTGGCCGCGGCGCCGATCGCCAACCCGCGGCTCGCCCGCGCCCGGGCGCGCGAGCGCACGGTGCTGCAGGGCGAGCTGCCGAGCCCGATCGACCCGCCGGCCGGCTGCCCGTTCCACTCGCGCTGCCCGCTCGCCCAGGAGCGCTGCCGGGCCGAGCGGCCGGCGCTCAGGCCGCTCGGCGACGGCACCTCGGCGGCCTGCCATTTCGTCTGAGCGGCCGCCGCTCTATGATCGCGCCATGATCCTGCGATTCGCGGCCCCGCTCGCCGCCCTGCTCCTGCCTGCCCTGTTCCTGCCGACCTGGGCGGTCGCGCAAACCATGGATTTCGCCTGCCCCGAGCCGGGCACGGTGTTCACCTACGACAGCGGGCTCAAGGTCACCGCCGCCGGACGCGACGGCGCCGACTGCCTGATGCTGACCAATCGCGGCAAGCCGTACCGGCTGCGCGCGCTCCTGTTCGACAATCCCTCGCCCGACGGCGCCGACACGTCCTCCTTCATCGACGCGCTGAAGCCGGAGCGGCTGTGGCCGCTGCAGGTCGGCAAGAAGATCGAGGCCGACTACAGCGCCGGCGGCCGCACCTGGCACTACGTCATCTCGGTGCCGCGCACCGAGCAGCGCAGCGGCCCCGGCGACAAGCTGGTCGACACGTTCCTGGTCGAGATGAACGAGCAGGGTCCGGGCGGCCAGCGCTCGGTGTCGCGCTGGTGGATCGCGCCGGCCGACCGCTTCGCCGTCCGCTACGACTACAGCGACGGCGCCGGCAAGGCCAACCGCGCCCTCGTCACCTCGGTCAGCCGCTGACCTTGCCCGGGTCGGTGTTGGCGCCGCACACCAAGGTGGCGACCCGCTCGCCCGGTGCCGACACATAGGCGCCGGACAGCAGGGCCGCGAGGCCGGTCGCGCCGGCCGGCTCGGCGACCACCCTCAGCTCGTTCCACAAGGTGACCTGCGCCGCGTGCACGGCCGGATCGCTGACCAGCACCGAATGCTTCACCAAGCGCTGGACGATCGCGAAATTGGGCGTGCCGATGCGGGTGGCGCCGAGCGCGTCGGCGGCAATGCCGGAGACCGCGACGTCGACCGGCTGCCCCGCCGCCAGCGCGGCATGCAAGGTCGGCGTGCCCTCGGTCTCGACGGCCACGATGCGCACCCGCTCGCCGATCGCCGCGGCGCAGCCGGCGATCAGGCCGCCGCCGCCGACCGCGACCAGCAGGGTGTCGAAGCCCGCCTGCTCGGCGAATTCCAGGGCGACGCTGCCGGCACCGGCGAACACCACCGGATCGTCGTAGGCGGCGACCATCAGGGCACCGGTTTCGGCCACCCGGCGTTCGGCCGCGGCGCGCGCCTCGATGTAGATCTGGCCGACCTGATGCACGGTCGCGCCGTACTCGCGCAGCCGCGCCACCTTGGCCGGCGCGGCGGTCTGCGGCACGAAGATCTCGGCGCGATGGCCGAGCGCGCGCGCCGCGAAGGCGGCCGCCGCGCCGTGGTTGCCGCCCGACGCAGCGACGATGCCGGCCGCCGGCACCTGCGAGGCCAGCAGCTTGTGGAAGGCGCCGCGGCCCTTGAACGAGCCGCTGACCTGCAAGGATTCGAGCTTCAGCGCCAGCCGGCCGGCGAGGCCGAGGCTGCCGGCGGCGAGCTCGATCGCGGGGGTGCGGCGGACGTGCGGCCGGATCAGGGTCCAGGCCGCCGCGACGTCACTTGCGGCAATCGGCGACATGACGGAGGTAGTGGTCGAAGTCGGGGGTACGGCCATGCGGATCCTTGCCGCCTTCGTCGTAGCGGCGCAGGCGCACCGCCTCTTCGTGCAGCGGGTTGCGGCGGAACGACTCGACCTCGTCGGCCGACATCGGGCCACCCTGCAGGGCGAGGCTGCGCACCGAATCGTCGGTCAGCTTGGCGAAGTAGTCGGGCTCGACGGCACACAGGTAGCGCTTGGCGGCGACGTGCAGGCGCACCGGCTCGCTGACTTCGGGCGCGAAGCGCTCGGCCAGCCACTCGGCGCCCAGCGCCTCGTGGCGGTCGTCGACGCCTTCAGAGGCCGGATCCTCGCCGAGATCGTGGATCATGTGGCCGACATCGTGCAGCAGGGCGGCCAGCACGGTGGCCGGCGGCGCGCCGTCGGCCTCGGCCAGGGCGGCGCACTGCAGGGCGTGCTGCAGCTGGTTGACCTCGCTCAGCCCGTAGCGGCGGGTGGCGCGTCCGGCGAAGATCTCCAGGAGCTCCTGGCGCAGGGGATCGCTCATGCGCCCTGTGTAGCACGAAGCGCGTAGCCCGGAATCAGCGCCAGCGCGTGCTTCAGCGGGTCGGGCCGCCACGCCTTGGTGACGAAGTCGCCGTGCAGGTCGAGGCCGCCGCAGGCGGCGAAGGCGAAGACGCCGGGCTGCAGGGTCGAGGGCAGGCCGCGCAGGTAGGGCACGCGGGCGCGGTCGAGCAGGCCCTGCAGGATCGCGTTCTCCTCCTTGGTCGACTCGGTGTAGGCGCTGAGCAGGAAGACCTGGCGGCGGCGCGGCGCGATCCAGGCCGCGAACTTGTCCTCGTCGCCGTACAGCGCGTCCATCAGGATGACGCCGCGGATCCGGTGCCCGGCGCCGCCGCGGTCGAGCGCGTAGGCGGCCGGATGGTAGCCGCCGCTGTAGGCGACGACTATCACCGCGGCACGGTTGAACACGGCGCCGGCGTTGCGGTCGCCGCTCAGCCGCATCAGCCGCTCGGCCGCCTCGTCGATGTAGTTGGCGAAGTGGCCGGGCTTCCAGAAATTGCCGGCGCTCGAATCGCCGGCGTCGACCGCGAGCTGCGGCGCCACCAGGGCGGCATTGATCCCCGACTCGGCGATCTGCCGCGGCACGCCCTGGCGCAGGATCACGTCGCGCTCCAGCATGGCGCCCTGGCCGTGCAGGTAGAGCACGATCAGCGCCGGCTTCTGCGGGTCGAAGCCGGGCGGCAGGTAGAGCAGCGAGCGGCGGTCGCTGTAGGTCGGGTTCTCCCAATAGACCTCGCCGCGCAGGCTGGTGTGGCCGCGCCGGCCGCCGTCGCGCACGTCGAGGAACGGCTTGCGCGTGTCGGGCACGACGCCGTTGTAGGGAAAGGCCGAGCTGTCGAAGCCGATCAGCTGCAGCTTGGCGTCGCGCAGCGCCGTGCTCGGCGGCGTGAGCGGCGACGGCGCCGGCCGCGGCAGGGTGGCGGCCGGCGGCTTGCGCGTCGCCTGCTTGGGCTTGGCCGGAGCGCGGGGTCGCGGTCCGGCGTCGGCCGACGTCGGCATCAGGAGCGCTCCGAGGAGGAACGCACGCCGTTTCACGCCATCGCCGGCCGCCGGGTTTGCAGCGGCATCAGCACGGAGAAGAAGGCGGGCAGCGCCACCAGATAGGCGACGGCGCCGACCAGCACGACGGCCGGCAGGCCGAAGCTGGTGGCGATGATCGGCACCAGGGCGGCGCCGATCACCGAGAAGCAGCCGTTGATGCCCCAGGCCCACAGGAACATGTGGTCCTTGCCCAGCCGTCCCAGGGTGGTCATCGCCGTCGGCATCGGGAAGCCCATCAGGAAGGCCGGCGGCAGCAGCAGCAGCAGGCAGAGCACGATGCGCAGCGCGTAGGGCAGGGTGCCGATCCAGTCGAGCGCGTAGTCGATGCCGAAGGCGTAGGCGCCGAGGATCAGGAAGATCGCCAGGAAGACGCGCGGCATGATGCTGCGCGCCCGGTCGAGGTAGCGCTCGCTGACGAAGCTGCCGATGCCCGAGAACACCAGCATGCCGGTGATCAGCACCGAGGCCGACACGGTGGCGTTGGAGAGCGCCAGCACGAAGTGGGAGATCATGCCCACCTCGACGATGATGTAGCCGAGCCCCAGGCACAGGAAGTAGACCATGGTGCCGGCCTTGCCGGGATAGCGGCTGAAGATCGTGCGCCAGCCGAAGATCACCGGGAACAGCACCAGGGTGAAGGCGAACAGCGAGGCGATGCCCAAGGTCGCCCACAGCAGCAGGTAGCCCCACTCGTCCTGCACCAGCTCAAGCCGGTCGGTGAACTTCAGCAGGTCCTTCACCTTGATGTAGGCGGCGAAGTAGGGCTGGTGGTTGGTCAGGACGCGGGTGTCGAAGACGTAGTCGTCGGCCACCTTCTGCCAGCCGCCGTTGATCAGGTAGTGCCAGGCGAGCCGACCCAGCACCGTCGCCGGCACGCGCGGCACGACCGGCTCCGACGAGGCCTGAGCGCCGTCCTTGGCCTCGGCGCCGGCCGGGGTCATTCCGGGCGGCGGCTTGTCGTTGGGCTGGCTCTCGGCCTTGTCGCTGGGCGCCGTCGGATCGGGCGGCGTGCCCTCGAAGAAGAACTGGTCGCGATAGTCCTGCAGGATCTGCGGCAGTTCAGCGGTGTCGACCTTGATCCCCGGATAGTAGATCTCGTCGAACGACATCGCCTTCGAATGCGCCCGCAGGGTGGCGAGCTCGGCGTCGCTGAAGCCGCCCTGCTTGTACAGAACGGTGGCGGTCGAGAGGTAGGCCGACACCACGTAGAAGTTGCGCGCCACGTCGGGCCCGTTCACCTCGCGCGCCGCCGCCACCATGGTGGCGTAGAGCTTGAGGATCGACTTGGGCGGCTCTTCCTTGTTCCACAGGGTGACCGAGAGGATGCCGCCGGGCTTGAGCGCCCGCATGTAGGCGACCATCGCCTCGCGCGTGTAGGCGTACTTCTCGACGATCGAGAAGCCGCCCGGGCTCGACAGGCCGGCCGAATCGGCGAGCGACAGGTCGACGACGTCGAAGCGCTGCTTGGTGTGCGCCACGAACAGCCGGCCGTCGTAGTCGATCACCGTGACCTTGGAATTGTTCAGGATGTCGCCGGTGAAGTCGCGCAGCCCCTTGTCCTCGCGGAAGGCGGTCAGCACCGCCGGGTTGCCCTCGGCGACGGTGACGTGCTCCGACCCCGACTTCAGCGCCACCGCGGTCGACAGGCCGCCGCCGAACTGCACGACGAAGGTGTCCGGCTTCTGCTTCAGCAGGTAGGGATATACCATCGGCAGGTACTTGAAGTAGGCCGTCTCGTCGGCCGGCAGATCCTTGATGATGCCGGCTGGGCCTTCCGAGTCGATGTACAGGCCGAGATAGGCGTTCGACGGCATCTTCGGCAGGTTGAAGGCGGCGTTGTCCGACAGGCCGGGCGCGAAGTGCAGGTACGAGCTGGAATAGACCTCGAGGTAGCCGAACGGCGAGGTGCGCTCGTAGGTCCGCTGGTTGTCGGGGAACTTGCGGGCGTAGGCGACGCCCTTGTAGTCCGACACCGCGAGCTTGGGGATGCCGAGCGCCGACGGCGCGACATAGTGCACGACGGCCGACAGCACGGCGACGCCGACGATCGTCAGCATGCCGCGGCGGTCGCCGACCGCCACGAACCACAGCAGGCCGCCGGCCAGCCACAGCAGCAGCGGCGCCATGATCAGGTCGTCGGGCCGCCAGACGTACATCGCGAGCAGCACGCACAGGCCGCACAGGCCGGAGCCCACGAGGTCGGCGAAGTAGACCCGGTTGAAGGTCTTCTGCGCCTTCAGGAACACCGTGCCGAGATACAGCGCGCCGGCCAGGAAGGGCAGGAAGTAGAGCACGAAGTTGGCGAGCAGGCGCCACTTCTGCATCGGGTCGGAGATCAGGAAGATGGCGTTGAACGGCACCTGCTGGGCGGCCAGGTTGCACACCACCATCAGCGGCCCGAAGGCGTAGAGGGCGCCCTTGATGGCGCCCTGCCAGTGACGCTCGAACCAGCCCTTGCCGACGCACATCACGGCCGAGGTCAGGCCGAAGCCGAACATCGCCAGGCTGACGACCAGCGAGCCGAAATGCGCCCAGCTGCCGACCGAGAACACCCGCATGATGCCGATCTGCAGGGCGATGATGCTGCCGGCCACCAGGCCCACCGACAGATAGAAGGAAAGCGGTGGGCGGTGATCGAGGTCGACCGTGACGGTCAAGGGGGACTCCTGCCGGTCGTTGTTCTCGTCTTCTTGTTGTCGGACCGTGAGGGTCCGGAGCGTGGGCTAGCGGTTGTGCGTGCCCACGATCTTGTCGCCCTCGAGCTTGGTGAACGGAACGAAGGGCACGATCTTGCCGCCGTAGATGTCCTCGCGGGTCGTCGTGATCGAACCGTCGGCACCTTGCAACTTGGCGACCTTGAGGACGCGCTGGGCGCCCGGCGGGCCGACCGGGATGACCATCACGCCGCCGGCCTTGAGCTGCTGCAGGAGCGGCGGCGGCACGTGGTCGATGCCGCAGGTCACGATGATCTTGTCGAACGGGCCGGCCTCTTCCCAGCCGTAGTAGCCGTCAGCGTTCTTGGTGTTGACGTGCTGGAACTCGGTGTAGCCCTTCTCGATCAGCTTGTCGTAGATGCCGCGGGTGCGCTGGGCGAGCGGCTGGATGATCTCGATCGTGTAGGCCTTGTCGGTCAGGTTGGCGATGTAGGCCGACTGGACGCCCGAACCGGTGCCGATCTCCAGCACCTTCTCGCCGCGCTTGACGTCGATGACGTTGGTCATGCGCGCCTGCAGATGCGGACCCGACATCGTCACGCCGTAGCCGATGTCGAGGAAGGCATGCTCGTAGGCGCGCTTGTGGATCGCCGGGCTGATCGCGGCGAATTCCTCGCGCGGCGTCAGCAGGAAGGCGCGGATGGTCGCCGCCCCCCAGATGTCCTTGTTCTTGAGCAGCGCCTGGAAGCGGTCCCAGCGCTGGCCGAGGAAGTACGGGTCCTCGCCGCGGGCCTTGCCCCAGGCGATGAAGTTGTCGCGGTTGTCGGTCGGCGGGTTGAGATCCCAGCTGTACGGCTTGATGGTCGCGGCCGAGGCCGCGGTCGACACCAGACCGGTAGACACCAGGCCGCCGGCGGCCAGCGCCGCGCTGCCCGAGACGAAGGTGCGCCTCTTCACGATCAATCCTCCTTGGCACGGCGCCCATCTGAATGGGGGAATTCGGGTCGACCGCGCCGGGAATTGATACGGGAATTATGGCGGATTTGCCAGTGTGCGTACGGCCACCCGGCATGATACGGGTTGCCGCAACGACGCCAAGAAACGGGAGGATTCCGCCATGACCCGCTCGCTCGGCCGCCGGCCCCTGCTCGGCGCCGCCCTCACCCTGCCGCTCGCCGCCGGCCTCGCCCGGCCGTCGGCCGCCCAGGCCGCCTGGAAGCCGACCCAGGGCGTGCGCGTCGTCGTTCCGGCGGCGCCCGGCGGCACCACCGACATCGTCGGCCGCCTGCTGGCCGGCTGGCTGCAGCAGGCCTGGGGCCAGAGCTGCGTCGTCGACAACAAGTCCGGCGCCGGCGGCATCATCGGCTCGACCGAGGTCGTGAAGTCGGCGCCCGACGGCCACACCATCCTGATGGGCAACATCGGCCCGCAGTCGATCGCCTACTCGCTGTACCGCAACATGCCGTACACCCAGAAGAGCCTGGCCCCGGTGTCGAACGCCATCACGGCACCCAACGTGCTGGTGCTGCATCCCTCGGTGCCGGCCAAGACCGTCCCGGAGTTCGTCGCCTGGCTGAAGGCGCAGAACGGCAAGGCGTCCTATGCCTCGTCGGGCACCGGCCAGTCGCCCCACCTGTCGGCCGCCTGGTTCCTGCAGCTGACCGGCACCAAGGCCGAGCACGTGCCCTATCGCGGCGCCGCCCCCGCCCTGCAGGACCTGGTGGCCGGCGTGACCCAGTTCTTCTTCGACAACCTGACCAGCTCGCTCGAGTTCATCCGCGCCGGCAAGCTCAGGGGACTTGGCCTGACCTCGGCGGAACCCAACCCCCTGACCCCCGACCTGATGCCGATCTGCCAGACCATGCCCGAGCTGAAGCCGTTCGACGTCTCGACCTGGTTCGGCGTCTTCCTGCCGGGCGCCACGCCGCGGCCGATCGTCGACGCGCTGAACGGCCAGATGAAGGCCTGGCTGACCGACGCCAAGACCAAGGAGCGGTTCGCCGCCATGGCCGGCTTCCCGGCCTACGACACGCGGGAGGCCTTCGACCGCTTCGTGACCGCCCAGATCGCGCTGTGGAAGAGCGTGATCGACAAGGAAGGCCTGCAGCTCGACGTCAACTGAGCGCCTCACCGGCTTGCGGTAACATAGCACCACATTCCGCAGTTTCCGCAGGCCGATTCGCGAGCAGCAGCGGGTTGACCTCCCAGCGCATCCGGGGCCGGCCGCCGTCCCGGCCGCCGTCGGCCACGAAGGACCGCAGCAGCCCGCCCGACGACAGGACGCCCAGCACCGTGGTGGCGCGGCCAGCCGAGACGCTGCCGGCCAGGGCGTGCCGCCTCACCTGCTCGCGCGACACTTCGCGGACCCGATGGGTGCGCAGCCAGTGCACGACACGGCGCGCCTGCCGGGTGAGGTCGGTCGGGCCCGCGCGGTCGAACACCAGAGCCGCGTGCGGCCGGAAGTATTCGCGCCATAAGAGCACGGCCGTGTCGACCGCCCCGGCCGGAATCGGGCCGGGCGGGCCGCCGACGCCACTGCCCGACCACTCCAGCACGGCGAGCAGGCCGGATAGACGCACCACCATGGCCCCGCCCTTGCCCAGCCAGTCGGCATGCAGTCCTTGCGCGGCGACGGCCTCGCCATGCAACGCCGCGAGGAAGCGGTCGAGCGCCGCCACGGCGGCGGGCTCGAAGTCGAGCCAAAGCGGTCGCTCGGGCGATCCCGCGACGCGATGCAGGCAACCCAGCAGTTCGCGCAGGCGCGCATCGTCCGGCGCCCGCCGCTCGGCCAGCGGCACGTATCCGGCACGCTCCGGCCAGGCGAACAGGAACCGGCTGGCCCAGCGCGGCTCGCCCGCCGCCAGCACGCTGGTCGCCAGCGGCAGGTCGGCAAAGGGCTCACCCGACGTCTCGCCGTCGCACCACAGCACGACCCCGCGCGGATGACTTTCCAGTGCCGACACGAGGCTCGTCCGGCCGGGATCGGACACGACCAGGCGTGGCGGCCGGTCGGGCCGGGCCCGCTCCAGTTCGGCCTCGAGGTCGGCGAGCAGCCGGCGCGCTGCGGCGAGCGCCGGCGTGCGGCCGCTGGAACCACGCGCCAGCAGCGCGAGCCTCAGCACGAGGGGCTCGCTCCACCATGGCGCGACCCTCGCCTGCACGCCGCAGCCGCAGACGGCAGCCACCGCGGCCAACAGTCCGGTGACGACGTACTCGGCCGGAACGCCGAGGGCGCGCGCGGTATCGCCGACCCAGGCGCGCCACGGCAGGGGCAGCCGTCCGAGCGGGAAGGCCGGGCCACCCTGGACCGGCTCGTCGAGGAGGCTGAAGTCGACATCGCCCCAGGCCGGCAAGGGATCCATCGAAGCGACGCTGGGCAGCTGACTGCACGCCATGGCACCTCCGACATCTCGTCGGAAATACCTAGCGAGCACTTCTTATTGCATCATGGCGCCATTATGGGGATGGAATCGCACCACTTGGGCTATACTCGAGCGATTGAGGAGATCCCTTCATTGACAGTCCTGCGTCTCTCGCGGCGAACCGCGCTTACCGCCTTGCTCATGGCCCCGGCTACCGTCGGCGCGCAGACCACCGCCTCGGCCAAGGCGCTTCTCGACGCCATCTACCGGCCTTACCTGCGGCAGGGCTACGAGGGCACCCGGCTCGACCGGCCCGGCGACTACTTCACGGCGCCGGTAGCCCAGGCGATCGCGCGTGACCACAAGACCGCGGAGAAGAACAACGAAGCGCCGCAGCTCGACGGCGATCCGTTCATCGACGCCCAGGATTTCGAGCTGTCGGACCTCGCCATCACGATCGACGGGCAGGACGACAAGGCGTCGGCGATCGTCACCTTCAAGAACAGCGGCCGGCCGACGAAGATCGTGCTCGATCTCGTTCGGACGCCGGCCGGCTGGCGGATCGACGACATCCACTGGGCGAAGCTGTCGCTGCGAGCGCTCTACAAGCTGCGCTGAGCCATGATGCCGCCAATTTCGGGCTTCATTGCACGCAGTTCGCAAGATTGGTGTACGCTGTCAGACAGTGAAGCCGGACGTCGAGGTTGGGGTGACGAAGGCTGCAGGGATGTTGCAGGCCGCGCCGGGGGTGCGTCTGCCCTTGATCGCGGGCGCCTTCGTGACCCTGGTCTGCCTCGCCCTGCTGGCGCTCGGCGGGTGGTGGGAATGGATGTCGCGCCAGGCCGTCCTGACCGGCGCGGAAGTCGACGTCAGCAACCTCTCCCGCTCGCTGGGCCAGCATGCCGAGGACACGTTCGAGCTGGCCGACAGCATCGTGCTGGGCTTCGTCCATCGGCTTGAGACCGAGGGTACCGGCCCGCAGGCGCTCGACCGATTGCAGAGCGTGATCGAACTGCGCAAGGCCTCGCTGGGGCGGATCCGCGGGCTGTTCGTCTACGACGCCGAAGGGCGCTGGCTGGCGACCTCCGAGGACGTCGATCTCAACGCCTACAACAATAGCGATCGCGCCTATTTCCAGAAGCACCAGACGTCGCCCGACAAGGGGCCGCTGATCGGTGAGCCGGTGCGCAGCCGCTCCGGCGGGCAATGGATCATCACGGTGTCGCGCCGCTTCGACCAGCCCGACGGCACCTTCGCCGGCGTCGTGCTGGCGACCATCGACGCCGCCTATTTCGCCGACTTCTACCGTCAGTTCGACGTCGGACCACGCGGCGCGGTCGCCCTGATCGACGGCGCCGGGCGGGTGATGGCCCACAGCCCCGACAACGACGCCAACATCGGCCGCAGCCTGGCCGGCACGCCGCTTTATCGCGACCTGTCGGCGCATCCGGCCGGCACGGCTTTCCCCTACGTCGGGGCACGACACGAGGAGGCGCGCCTCGGCGCCTATGCCCGCGCCGACCGCTTCCCGGTCGTGGTGCTGGTCAGCGAGGCGACCGAGGATGCGCTGGCGGAGTGGCGCAGCGAGGCCCTGGCGCGCAGCGCCTTCGTGGCAGGCCTCACCGTGCTGATCGCCTGGATCGGCTTCCGGCTGGTCCGCCAGCTGGCCGAGCGGCACCGGCTGGACACGGCGCTGGCCAACCGCGAGGCCGACTTCCGGCTGCTGGCCGAGGAATCGAGCGACATGGTCATGCGCGTCGATTTCGACGAGCGCATCCGCTACGTCTCGCCGTCCTGCGAGCGCACGGTCGGCTGGACCGCCGGCCAACTGCTCGGCACGCCGGCCCTGGCCGGCGTCAACCCCGAGGACCTGCCGCGGGTGCGCGAGACGGTCGAGGCGGTGAAGCGCGGCGAGCTCGACGAGACCCGCATGGTCTATCGCACGCGCCACCGGGTAAAGGGCGAGATCTGGCTGGAGACCGCCCTGCACGCCACCCGCGAGGCGAAGGCCGGCGCGATCGACGGCGTCGTCGCCATCTCGCGCGACGTCACGGCGCAGAAGGACGTCGAGCAGAAGCTGGCGACCCTGGCGGCCCAGGACGGGCTGACCGGGCTGGCCAACCGCCGCCGCTTCGACGAGAAGCTGCGCGAGGAATGGCTGCGGGCGCGCCGCGACGGCACGGCCTTGTCGCTGCTGCTGATCGATGTCGACCATTTCAAGCGCTACAATGACGAATACGGCCACCAGGCCGGCGACGACTGCCTGCGCACGGTGGGCGGCCTCATCGCCGCCCAGGCCCAGCGCCCGGCCGATCTCGCGGCGCGCTACGGCGGCGAGGAGTTCGCCCTGCTGCTGCCGGGCAGCGACAGCGCCGGCTGCGCGCAGATCGGCGAGCGGATCCGCGAGGCCCTGCACGGGCTGGGCTTGCCGCATCCGCAGAACCCGCCATCGCGACGAGTCACCGTGAGCCTGGGCGGCGCGACCGACCATCCGACGGCACCCGGCACCGCCGACGCCGCCGGGCTGGTCGCGACGGCCGACAATGCGCTCTACGCCGCCAAGCGGGGCGGCCGCGACCGGCTGGTGATGGCCGGAGAGGTCGTGGCGTGGCCGGGCCGGGACGGCGTCGGCCTCGGCCAGTGACTCACCGGCGACTCAGACGTATCCGCCGCGGAAGCTGATCAGCGGATCCTGGGTGCCGGCCGTCCAGCCGACGACGCGGCCGAGCGCGATCACGGTGGCGTGCCGCTCGATCATCTCCTCGAGCCGGCAGTCGATCACGCCGACGGCGTCCACCAGGGTCGGGGCGCCGGTCGCCAGCTCGCTCCAGTCGCCGGGCCGGAAGCGGTCGGCGCCCTTGTACTGGCCGCCGCCGCCGAACTCCTTGGCGAGGTCGGAGCGGCTCTTGGGCACGTAGTTGATGGCGAAGTGGTTGCCCTGCTTCACCGCCGCCAGGGCCGAGGTGGTCAGCCCGATCGACACCAGCATGGTCGGCGGGCTGGCCGTGAGATGCGTCGCCGACAGGGCGAGGAAGCCGGCCGGCCCGTCGCTGCCGCGCGCCGTGACGACGGCGACGCCGATGGCGCGGCTGCCGATCGCCCTCCAGAAGGTCTTTGCGTCGATCTCGGTTTCCATGCCCATGACTCCCGTGAGGCCTGCACCATAGCGCCCCTGCAAAGGGAATGCCGCCCCGCTCAGCTTTCGAGATCGAGCTGCAACTGCCGGCCGAGCTGCGGGCGCGCCCGGAGCTGGCGCCAGAACCACAGGAGGCCGGCCAGACCGTAGGCGGCGAACAACCAGGGCAGCAGGCTCTGCGGCCAGGGCGGCACCGGCCACAGGCTGCCGAACGCCACGAAGCCCATCACCAGGATGCCGCCGGCGCTGACCAGCAGATGGCGCAGACGCAAGGTGCCGGCCGCCTTGAGATCGAGCGGCGCGGCGACGCAGATGATCAGGTAGAGGACGACGAAGGCGAGGCTGGCCAGCGCCGCGACCGCGCCGAAGGCCTCGAACACGCCGAGCGGCAGCACCGAAAGCGACACGGCCAGCACCAGGCCGGCCGACAGGCCGAGCGCCGCGTGCGGGATGCGGTGGCGCCGGTCGACCGCGGCCAGCGCCGCCGGCAGGGCGCCATAGCGGGCCATCGAGAACATCAGGCGCGACACCGCCACAAGGGTGGCCAGCACGCAGGCCGAGGCGCTGATCAGGGCACCGAAGTAGAGCACGCCGGCCAGCGCGGCGTGGCCGGCCCGCCGCGCCACCTCGCTGAGCGGCGAGGCGCTGGCGGCGATGGCGCGGGTGTCGTTGCCGAAATCCAGCACCATGAAATAGGCCATGGCGACGAAGAACAGGCCGGCCAGCAGGGTGCTGGCGGTGATGGCGATCGGCACGTTGCGGGCTGCCCGGCGAGTCTCGCCGGCCAGGGTGGCGGCGCTCTCGAAGCCGACAAAGCACAGCACGGCGAAGGTCAGCGAGTTCATGACGCCGCCGATCGGCAGCCGGGCGAGATCGAGCTGCATGCGGTCGAGCAGATGCCCGGTGCGCAGCGCCGCCACGGTGGTGACGGCCGTGATGATGAGCAGCGAGCCGGCCTCGAGCAGCAGCGCCAGCCGGGCCGAGAAGCGCACGTCGCGCCACGCCGCCGCGGCCAGCACCGCGACCAGGCCGACGGTGACCAGCGCCGCGTCGGGCCGCCACTCGGGCAGGCCGACGGCGTCGAGGAAGTGATGCAGGAAGATCAGGAAGGCGAGCACGATCGCCACGGCGCTGGCGACGTAGCCGCCGACCAGCAGCCAGCCGGTGACCAGGCCGGCCAATGGCCCGGCGGTGCGCCCGACGTAGAGGAAGTACGACCCCGACAGGGTGTGGCGCCGCGACAGGCTGGCGATGTTGGCGGCGACGAACAGCATGCCGACCGTGGCCACCGCGAAGCTCAGCCACGACCCGTCGCCGGCCAGGCCGGCGACCAGGGCGATGTTGACGGCCGGCGTGAGCGTCGGCCCCATGCTGGCCACCGACTGGCCGATGCAGTCGGTCAGGCCGAGCGCTCCGGCGCGCAGCCCGACCCGCGGGTTCGCTTGGCTGGCCAGGACCGTTCTCCCCGATCTCCCCGTGCCCCACTCCCCTCCTTGTAGCGGCTGGCGGCCTGGCAGAGAATGACACCCTTAATCGTCGAAAGGTTGCGAGGAGCGTGCCATGAGTGCGGGCGGCATCGAGATCATTCCCCTGGCGGGATCGCTGGGCGCCGAGGTGCGCGGCGTCGACCTGCGCCGGCTCGACAACCAGGCCTGGGACGCCGTGCACCAGGCGTTCCTCGACTACAAGGTGATCGCGATCCGCGACCAGCAGCTGGGGCCGCAGGACGTCATGGACGTCGGCGGCCGCTTCGGCGAGCCGAACCACTATCCGTTCGTGAAGGGCCTCGACGGCTTTCCCTTCCTGTTCGACATCGTCAAGGAGCCGACCGAGACGGTAAACTTCGGCGGCGGCTGGCACTCCGACACGACCTACATGAAGACGCCGCCGCTCGCGACGCTGCTGTACGCCATCGAGACTCCGCCGCGCGGCGGCGACACGCTCTACTGCGACATGGTGGCGGCCTACGAGTCGCTGTCGCCGGGCATGAAGGCGCTGCTGGCGCCGCTCAAGGGCGTCAACAGCGCCGGCCTCAAGCATGTCGGCGGCCGCAAGGCGCATCACGCGACGATCGCCGGGATGAGCATCACCGGCACCGAGGAGGCGGAAACGTTCGAGGCCGTCCATCCGATCGTGCGCACGATCGCCGAGACCGGCCAGAAGGCGCTCTATTGCAGCCGCGGCCACACGGTGCGCTTCGACGGCATGACCGAGGAGGAGAGCCGGCCGCTGCTCGACTGGCTGCAGGCGCACGCGACGCGGCCCGAGTTCACCTGCAGGGTCGCCTGGAAGCCCGGCACGCTGACCGTGTGGGACAACCGCCGCACCATGCACAGCGCGATCAACGACTACCAGGGCCTGCGCCGGCACATGCGGCGGCTGACCTCGGGGCCGACGGTACCGGCGTAGGCGTTCTCGCGGCGTCGGAGGGGGCATGAGTCATGACCCCTCCGGCCCTGCGGGCCACCTCCCCGCGCTGCGCGCAGGGAGGAACTGAATCAGAGCGCCATGAAGCCGCCGTCGGTGCACAGCACGTGGCCGACGACGAACGAGGCGGCGTCGGAGGCCAGCCAGACCACCGCCTCGGCGACCTCCTCCGGCTGGCCCATGCGGCGCAGCGGCAAGCCGGCGGCGACGGCCTTCATGTCCATGATCTTCGAGGCGAGCATCATCTCGGTGACGACGCGGCCGGGCGCCACGGCGTTGATGCGCACACCCTGCTCAGCGTACTCCATGGCGGCCGAGCGCACGAGCGAGATCACCGCCGCCTTCGACGCCGAGTAGAGCGCCAGGCCCGGATTGGGATTGCGCAGGCCGCTGACCGAGGTGTTGACCACGATGCGGCCGCCACCCTGCGCCGCCATCTGGCGGATCTGCCGCTGCAGGCAGAGATAAGTGGCGCGCACGTTGGTGTCGAAGACGCGGTCGTAGAGCGCCGGGTCCTGCTCGGCGAGCGGCGCCCGCGGCTCCTGGTAGCCGGCATTGTCGAACGCCACGTCGAGCCGGCCGTGCTCGGCGAGGATCGTGTCGTGCAGCCGCTCGATGTCGTCGGGCCGCGTGACGTCGGTGGCGACGAAGCGCGCCCGGGCGGCGCCGAGCTCGGCGATCGCCGCGACCGCCGCGGCGCCCTCCGCGGCGCGACGACCGGCGATCACCACCGTGGCGCCGCGGCACGCGAAGGCCAGCGCGGCGGCGCGGCCGATGCCGGTGGCGCCGCCGGTGACCAGGACGATCTTGCCCTCGAAGTCGCGCATCACGCCGCCAGCCGCGCGCGGTCGACGATGGCGCGCTGGTCGAGGCCGGCCGGCAGGCTGCCGTAGGCGGCGCCGCCGTCGCCGTCGAGCCGGGTGGCGCAGAAGGCGTCGGCCACCGCCTGCGGCGAATGGCGCAGCACCAGGCTGGCTTGCAGGGCGAGCGCCATGCGCTCGGCGATGCGGCGGGCGCGCGCCTCGTGCTCCTCCGGCGCCCGCAGCTCGCACTCGAGCCGCTCGACGAGCCGGTCGAGCCGGCGGTCGCCGCCGCGGGCCCGGCGCACCTCGTCGAGGAAGGCCGGCACGCTGTCGGGCGTGCGCGCCGCGGCACGCAGCACGTCGAGGGCGATGACGTTGCCGCTGCCCTCCCAGATGCCGTTGAGCGGCGCCTCGCGATACAGCCGCGCCATCGGCCCGTCCTCGATGAAGCCGTTGCCGCCGTGGCACTCGAGCGCCTCGTGCACGACGCCGACCACGCGCTTGCAGTTCCAGTACTTGGCGACCGGCGTGCCGATGCGCACCAGCAGGGCGGCCTCGGCGCTGCCGGCGAGCTCGTCGTCGACGGCGCCGGCGAGCCGGAAAGCGAGCAGGGTGGCCGCCTCGGCCTCGAGCGCCAGATCGGCGACCACGTTCTGCATCAGCGGCTGGTCGACCAGCCGGCGCTGGAAGGCGCGGCGCGCCGAGACGTGATGGATCGCTTCCGACACGGCGCGGCGCATCAGGCCGGCCGAGCCGATGGCGAAGTCGAGCCGGGTCAGGTGGGTCATGGCGAGCGCCGCCTTGACGCCCTGCCCTTCCTCGCCGACCAGCCAGCCCAGGGCGCCGCGATACTCGATCTCGCTCGAGGCATTGGAGCGGTTGCCGCATTTTTCCTTGAGGCGCTGGATCAGCAGCCGGTTGCGGCTGCCGTCGGGCAGCCAGCCGGGCAGCAGGAAGCACGACAGGCCGCGATCGGTCTGCGCCAGGGTGACGAACAGGTCGCTGTGCGGCACCGAGAAGAACCATTTGTGGCGGTCGATCCGGTAGGCCTCGCCGGGGCCACGTCGCGGCCCGGCCGGCGCCGCCGTGGTCTGGGTGGCGCGCAGGTCCGAGCCGGCCTGCTTCTCGGTCAGGGTCATGCCGACCGTGCCGCCGGCCTTGCGCTGCATCGGCGCCGGCGTCGCATCGTATCGGGTCGACAGGACGAACGGCTCCCACAGCGCCGCGAGGTCGGGCTGCAGACGCAGCGCCGGCACCGCCGAGTAGGTCATGCCGAGCGGGCAGCAGATGCCGCTCTCGCCCTGGTTCCAGAGATACGACAGCACGCCGCGCGCGACGTGGGCGCCGGGCTGGCCGGCGGTCCAGGCCAGCGCATGCGTGCCCTGGCCGATCGCCAGCGCCATCAGCCGATGCCAGGCGGGATGGAAGACGATCTCGTCGATCCGATGGCCGAAACGGTCGGTGGCGCGCAACTCGGGGACGTGCCGATTGGCCTCGCGCGCCAGGCCGGCGACCTCGGCGCTGGCCACCGTGCGGCCGGCCTCGCGCAGCCGCGGCAGCGCCCAGGCGATCGGCGCGCGCATCGCGATCTCGCCGAGCAGCCGGTCGTCGCCGAAGGCGTCGTGGCCGACCATCGCCGTCGCCTGGTTCATCACCTCGTGGGTGGCATAACCGGCCGCCGGCAGGGCCGGCAGGCGGGCGAAGGGGTCGGCTTCGCCCCGACTCCTCCCCAACGAAGTTGGGGAGGTGGCCGCGCAGCGGCCGGAGGGGTCGGGGCTCTCGAAGCTCGTGACCCCTCCGTCGCCGTATGACGGCGACACCTCCCACGCGAAGCGTGGGGAGGATCTCGCTTGCCGTGCTGCTCATGAATTCTCCTCCGGCGCGCCGACGCTGGCGCGCAGGCAGAACTGGGTGATCTGCTCGACGAGATGGCGGTCGGCGCGCGGCCCGGTGCCCTTGGTCGGGGCCAGGGGTCCGACCAGCGCCTCCATGAAGGCGCCGACGATGCACGCCGCGGCGACCGCCGGATCGAGGCGGCGGAAAGCGCCGCGCATGATTCCCTGGCGCAGGATGCGCTCGAAGCAGGCGGCGAGCTGGCCGCGATAGTCGAGGCGCACCGCCTCGACCTCGGGATCGACCGGCTCGGCGATCATCGCCCAGGCCAGCCGTCGGCCCTGCAGGGCGCGGCCGGCGAACACCCGCACGGCCGCCTCGAGCCTCTCGCGCGGCGCGCCGCCGCCCTCGGCCACGGCGCGAACGATGCCGACCTCGCGTGCCGACACGTCGGCGACCAGCGCCGCGCCGAGCGCGGCCTTGGACGACCAGTGGCGATAGACGGTGCCGGTGGCGACGCCGGCGCGCGCCGCGACGGCGTCGACCTGCGCCGCCGGCCAGCCGCCCTCGGCGACCAGGGCACGGGCCGCCGCCAGGATGCCCGCCCGCTTGTCGGCCTGGCGCTGCGCGGCCTGCTCGGTCCGCCGGTAGACCATGGTCCTCCCAATTCATGTTCCTCTCCCCCGGGAGGGGGAGAGGAGAAAGAAGGAAGAAATGAACCTTGGTTCAGAGTTTCCTGTCAAGCCTCGCCGGCGAGCTTGCCGTCGGCGCGGTCGGCGGCAAGCGCCTGCGGGTCGCGCTGCTCGGCCGGGCCGTTTCCGCCGCCACCGGCGGTCTCGACGATCACCCGGTCGCCCGGGCGCAGGGTCGCCATGCCCTTCGACGGAATGACTTCCTCGCCGCCGGCGGCGCGGCGGATCACGGCGTGCGCCCGTGCGCCGTCGCCCCCGCCCTGGGCGCCGCGCGGCGCGTGGAAATGGCGCTCGCCGCGGTAGGTGAAGGCGACCTCGCCGTCGAGGATCTCGTACTCCTTGACCAGGCCGAGGCCGCCGCGCTGGCGGCCGGCGCCGCCCGAGCCGGGGCGCAGCGCCAGGCGATGCACGCGGATCGGCGTGTCGCTCTCCAGCGCCTCGACCGGCAGGTTCATGCAGTTGGTGACGTCGGTCTCGACGACGTCGACGCCGTCGCTCGACGGGCCGGCGCCGCTGCCGCCGGCGATCAGCTCGCCGGTGACGTAGGCCGTGCCGTCGCGACGGCGGCCGCCGAACATCAGGATCAGCAGCTCGCCCGAGCTGTCGGCCGGCACCCTGTCCGGCAGCACGTCCTTGAGCGCGCCGAGGATGCAGCCGGTCAGGCGCTTGATGGTCGCGGTGCGGGCGTTGACCGGCGCCGGCTCGCGCGGGTTGACGACGCTGCCGTCCGGCAAGGTGAGCGTGATCGGCCGGAAGCAGCCGGCATTGGTGGCAATGCCGGGATCGGTGACGGCGCGCACGGCGTAGCAGGCGGCGGCCAGCGCGCCCGACGGCACGCAGTTGAACGGCCCGCGCACCTGCGGCGAGGAGCCGGTGAAATCGCAATGGAAGCCGCCGTCCGCGACCGTCACGGCGACCTCGAAACGGATCGGCCGGTCGAGCTCGATCCCGTCATTGTCGCTGAAGTCGAGGTAGCGGTAGGTGCCCTCGGGAATGGCGCGCAGGGCGGCCCGGGTCAACCGCTCGGAGCGGTCGAGCAGCTCGTCGAAGATCGCCAGCGCATGGTTGTCGCCCAGGCTCTCGGCCAGCTCGGCGAGGCGGCGGGCGCCGACGTTGCAGGCCGCGAGCTGGGCGTTGAGATCGCCCATCACGGCGTCGGGGATGCGCACGTTGCGCCGGATGATGGCGACCAGGGTCTCGTTGTAGCGGCCGGCCTCGCGGAACTTCAGCGGCGGCAGGCGCAGCCCTTCCTGGAAGATCTCCGTTGCGGTCGTCGGCACCGAGCCCGGCGACATGCCGCCCATGTCCTGGTGATGCGTCATGGTCGCCGACAGCGCGATCGGCCGGCCGCCCGCGAACACCGGCTGGACCAGCGCGACGTCGGGCAGATGCGTGCCGCCCATGTAGGGATCGTTGAGGCAGTAGACGTCGCCGGGCTGCATGGTCGCGACCGGGAAGGTCTCGAGCATCTTGGCGACGACGGGAATCAGGGTCGCGAGATGGATCGGGATCGCGGTCGCCTGGGCCAGGGTCTCGCCGCCGATCGTGAACAGGCTCGACGAGGCGTCGAGACCTTCCTTGACGATCGGCGAGAACGACGAGCGCAGCAGGGTCTGCTGCATTTCGTTGGCGATGCCCTCGAGCTTGTGGCGCACCACCTCGACGGTGACCGGATCGAGCATGACTCAGCCTCCTTCGGCAAGCAGGATCAGGTTGCCGGCCGCGTCGACCGTGCCCGACCAGCCCGGCTCGACCAGGGTCGTGGTGTCCGACTGGCGCACGATCGCCGGGCCGTCGAAGGCGAAGCCGGCCGGCAGGGCGTCGCGGTCGTAGATCGCGGCGGCGACCGGCGCGGCTTCGCCCGCCACCGTGACCCGGCGTTTCCCGACCAGGGCCGGACCGCCGCTCGGCGCCAGCCGCATCTCGTCCAGGACCTCGCTGCCGCCGGCGCGATGCACGCTGCGCAGGCCGACCAGCCGCGCCGGCCCCTCGACGCTGTGGCCGTAGACCCGGTCGTGCGCCGCCAGGAAGTCGCGGTAGAGGCGCTCGGCGAGATCGGCGCGATCGGGCTCGAGGGCGATCTCGAGATGGTAGGACTGACCGACATAGCAGACGTCGGCGAAGTACGAGATCGACACCGAGCCCGGCGCCACCCGCTCGGCGTCCATCAGCGCCGCGGCGCGGCAATCGAGCTCGGCCAGCCGCTCGCGCACGGCCGCCGGATCGAGGGCCGCGAGCGGCACCACGAAGTCGGCCGAGACCTCGTGCTCGGTAGCGGCCGCCAGCAGGCCGGCGGCGGCCAGCACGCCGGGCAGGCGCGGCACGACGATCCGGCGCATGCCGAGCTCGCGCACCAGCGCCGTGGCGTGCAGGCCGCCGGCGCCGCCGAGCGGCACCAGCGCGTAGCGGCGCGGATCGATTCCCTGGCGCACCGAGACCAGCCGAATGCCCTCGGCCATGCCGGCGTTGAGCACGCGATGGATGCCGAGCGCCGCCTGCTCGACGCTCATTCCGAGCGGCCCGGCGATGCGCTCGCGGATCGCCGCCGTCGCCCGCTCGGGCTGCAGGCGCAGCGCGCCGCCGGCGAAGTCCTCGGGATCGAGCCAGCCCAGCACCACCGAGGCATCGGTCACGGTCGGCTCGACGCCGCCGCGCCCGTAGCAGGCCGGCCCGGGCTCGGACCCGGCCGAGCGCGGCCCGACGCGCAGCCCGCCGGCGGCGTCGAGATGGGCGACGCTGCCGCCGCCGGCGCCGATCGAGGTCGCGTCGACCATGGCGACCCGCACCGGATAGCCGGCGATGACGCCCTCGCTGCGCAGCAGGGGCTTGCGCCGGCTGACCAGCGCGATGTCGGCCGAGGTGCCGCCGATGTCGATGGTGATGAGATCGTCGCTGCCCGCCGAGGCGCCGACGATGCGGCCGCCGATCACGCCGGCCGCCGGGCCGGACAGGAACAGACGCACCGGCCGCTGGCGCGCCACCGCGGCCGAGGCCAGTCCGCCGCGCGACTGCATGACCTGCAGCGGCGCGCGCACGCCGGCCGCGGCGAGCCCCTGCTCGAGATGCGCGAGATAGCGGTCGACGCGCGGCTTCACGTAGGCGTCGAAGGCGGTGACGACGGTGCGCTCGTACTCGCGGAAGGCCGGATCGACCTCGTGGCTGAGCGACAGCGCGAGGCCAGGATGGCGCGCGGCGATCAGTTCCGTGGCGCGCCGCTCGTGCAGAGGGTTGCGGAACGAGAACAGGAACGCGATGGCGATCGCCTCGACGCCGTCGGCGACCAGCGCGTCAGCGGCGCGCACCACGGCGTCCTCGTCGAGCGGCACCAGCACTTCGCCGCGCGCGTTGAGACGCTCGGGCACCTCGCGGCGCAGCCGGCGCGGCGCCAGGAAGACCGGGGTCTCGGGCTGCAGGATGACGCGATAGACGTCGCCACGCAGCTGCCGGCCGATCTCCAGCACGTCGCGGAACCCTTGGCTGGCGATCAGGCCGACGCGGGCGCCGGCGCGCTCGAGCACGGCGTTGGTCGCCACCGTGGTGCCGTGCGCGAAGCGTCCGATCTCGGCCGGCGACACGCCCCAGCGCTCGGCCAGGGCGGCCAGCGACTCGAGCACGGCGCGGCTGGGATCGCCGCGCGTCGTCGGCACCTTGAGCACGTGCAGGCCGCCGCCGGGCCGGCGGCAGACGATGTCGGTGAAGGTGCCGCCGATGTCGACGCCGACCTCGACGCCCTTCGTCACGGGCGGACCGCTCAGGCCGGGACCGCGGGCTTCGGTCCCTGCACGCGGCGCAGCTCGCGACCGCCGGCCTCCTCGAGGCCGAGCGCGCCGAGGGTGATGGTGCCGCGCTCCTGCATGCGGGCATCGTCCTCGGTGAGGTCGCGCACGACGCAGCAATACTCCAGCGACAGGCCGTTGGGATCCTTGAAGTAGATCGACTTGGCCCAGCCATGGTCGACGATGTCGGTGACCTCGACGCCCTTGGCGCGCAGCGCGTCGCGACGCGCCGCCAGTCCGGCTTCCGAGCCGGCCTCGAAGGCGAAGTGGTAGAAGGCACCGGGCACGCCCAGCCCGCGATTGATGCCGGCGTCGTAGTCGGCCGGTACGCCGGGAATCTCGTTCGATTCCATGAAGGCGAGCAGCTGGTCGCGGCCGACGTCGAAGAACAGATGCCGCAGCTTGCCGCCTTCCTTGATGCGCAAGGTGTCGGCGACCACCGGCTTGAAGCCCAGCACCTCCTGGTAGAAGGCGCGCGTGCGGTCGAGATCGAGGGTCGAAAGGCCGATGTGGGAGAATCCCTTGTTCGTCATGGCGTCGTTCCTCCTCTTGGGCAGGCCCGGAATAGCACGCCCAGCCGTCCCTCGAAATCGCCGCGCCGCGATCCCGGCCGGCGAATTGACGGGCGCGCGACCGGCTGACTAGGCTTTTCGCAACGAGAGCAGATGTGGAGGAAGCGATGAGCGGCAGCGCGGCAAGCGAGACCCAGGTCCTGATCGCCGGCGCCGGCCCGGTCGGGCTGACCCTGGCCATCGACCTCGGCCGGCGCGGCATCCGTTGCACTTTGATCGAGAAAAATCCGACGACCGCGCCGTACCCGAAGATGGATCGCTCGAACGCCCGCACGATGGAGTTCTACCGCCGCATCGGCATCGCCGACCGGGTGCGCGCGCTGGGCTACCCGCCCGAAATCTCGATGAACGTCTATTGCTGCACGCGGCTCAGCGACCCGCCGATCGCCGTCCTCGAGTATCCCTCCGTCGCCGAGCGGCGCAAGCAGATCGCCGAGAGCGAGGACGGGCGCTGGCTGCTCGAGCCCTACCAGCTGGTGTCGCAGAACAAGCTCGAGCCGCTGCTCAAGGAAGTCGCCGAAGGCACGCCCAACGTCACGGTGCGGTACGGCTGCGAGCTGATCGACTTTGCCCAGGACGCCGACGGCGTGACCGTGCAGGCGCGCACCGTCGACGGGCGCGACGAGACTTTCCGCGCGCAGTATCTGGTCGGAACGGACGGCGGCACCAGCCGGGTGCGCAAGGCGCTCGGCATCAAGCTCGACGGGCTCGGCCGCATCCGCAACCTGGTGCAGGTGATCTTCAAGTCGGACGAGCTCTACGCCCGCATCAAGACCGGCCATGGCCGGCACTACAACTTCGTCGACAAGAGCGGCTCGTCGCTGGTCGCGCAGGGCTGCCGCACCGAGTTCACCCTGCATTCGGCACTGCCGCCGGACACCGACTTCCGGCCGATCATCGCCGACCTGATCGGCTTCCCCTGCCGCTTTGAGATCCTCGAGGTGATCCCGTGGCGGCACAACCTGCTGATCGCCGATCACTACCGGCAGGGCCGCGTGCTGCTGGCCGGCGACGCGATCCACCTGGTGATCCCGACCGGCGGGCTGGGCATGAACACCGGGGTCGGCGACGCCTTCGACCTCGCCTGGAAGCTCGCCGGCACCCTGCAGGGCTGGGGCGGTCCCGCCCTGCTCGACTCCTACGAGGCCGAGCGCCGGCCGATCGGCGTGCGCAACGTCGAGGCGGCCGGCTGGGCCTCGGCCGGCGTGCCGATCTGGCGCAAGCTGGTGCGGCCGGAGATCAACGAGGAGACGCCGGAAGGGCTGGCGTTGCGCCGCGAGGTGGCGGCGTCGTTCGACGTCAACCATCGTCGCATGCATGGCATGGTCGGCGTCGAATCGGGCTATTCCTACGCCGGCTCGCCGCTGATCCACGACGAGCCGGGCAACGTCGCCGAATGGGAGATCAGCCGCTACGAGCCCAAGGCGGTGCCGGGCGCCCGCATCCCGCACGTCTGGCTGGCCGACGGCAAGGCGCTGCAGGACGTGCTGGGCTTCGGCTACACCCTGCTCGACCTGCGCGGCGACTGCGACACGACGGCGATCGAGGCCGCTTTCGCCAAGCTCGGCGCGCCGCTCGAGGTGCTGCGGCGCGACGAGAAGCGAGTGCGCACGCTGTGGGGCAAGTCGGTGTTCCTGCTGCGGCCCGACCTGCACATCGCGTGGCGCGGCGACGGCCCGCCCGAGGACGCCGAAGCGCTCGCCCGCCTCGCCACCGGCTGGCGCGAGCGGGCGGCGAGCCAGCCGCGGGTCAACCTCCAGGCAGCCTGATCAGTCGGCGCTGTAGATCGGCCCGAACGGCTTCCACGAGGTGCCGTCGAAGCGCGACAGCTGGTACTGGCGGAACGAGGTGTAGCTCTGCGGCGAGTTGTTGAGCGCGATGCCGGGCAGCAGCATCTTGGCCTTGAAGTCCTTCAGCGAGGTGGCGTTCTTCAGCACGTTCTCGCGCGTCAGCTCGTCGCCCGAGCGGCGCAGCACGTCGACCATCGTCTGGCCGACCACGTAGGCCGCCACCGAGTTGCTGTCGCGCGGGCTTTCCTGCGGCGCCCACTTCTTCATGAAGGCGAGGAAGTCCTTGACGTCGGCGTCGTCGGCGAAGGCGGCGTCGTCGGGGTCCTTGAGGATCTGGGTGGTCAGCACGCCGACCGAGTTATCGAGCCCGGCCGGCTTCAGCGAGCCCTCGATGCTGCTGCCCGGGCTGCAGACGATGCGGAGCGCGTTCCAGCCGAGATCGGCCGACTTGCGGATCGCCTGGGCGGTGAACTTCGGCGTGCCGAACACGATCAGGGTGTCGGCGCCGCTGGCCTTGAGCGCGATGATCTGCGAATCGACGGTCGGATCGGTGAGGTCGAAGGTCGCCTCGGCGACGATCATCTTGGCCTTGTCGCCCAGCGCCTTCCTGAAGCCGTTGAGGTAGTCGCGGCCGAAATCGTCGTTCTGGTAGAGCACGGCGATCTTGGCGCCGGGCTTCTCCTGCATCAGGTACTTGGCGTAGACCGCCGCCTCGAAGTCGAAGCGCGTGTACCACGCCACGGTCCACCTGAACTGCTTGGGGTCGTCCATCTTCGAGGCGCCGGACGACACGAAGAGCTGCGGCACGCCCTTCGAGTTGAGGTAGGTGCGCGTCGCCACGTTGGGCGGCGTGCCCAAGGTCGCGAACTCGGCGAAGATTCCCTCGCTCTCGACCAGCTTGCGGCTGGCCTCCAGCGCCTTGGGCGGCAGGAAGCCGTTGTCGAGCGAGATCAGCTCGATCTTGCGGCCGTTGACGCCGCCGGCGTCGTTGACCATGCGCAGATAGGCCTGCAGGACCCTTCCATAGACTCCGAAGGCCGAGGCCGGCCCGCTGTAGGGAATGCTCTGGCCGAGCTTGATCGCGGTGTCGCTGGCGCCGGTGTCGTACTTCTTGGCGCCCTGCGCGAGCGCCTCGACCGCGGGCAGGACCGCGAGCAGGATGGCGACGAGGGTCAGGCCCGTTGCCTTCTTCAGCATGTCGTTTCCTCTCCCTTCCGGCTCACCCCGGCCGGTTCACTTTGTCACACTGTACCAAATTCGGCGGCTGTGAACTCAAGGGAACCGGGGCTGGGCGGGCGTGCACCGCACGCATGACGCAACAGGAGGACCGATGAAGACGTCGCCACGCCGTCGCCGCACCGCCCTCGTCTTCGCTGCCGCCGTGATCCCTGCTCTTGCCGTATCGCTGGCCGCGGCGCCGGCGCTGGCCCAGGCGCCGCACGTCGTCGACGGCGATTCGCTGCGCCTCGGCGGACAGACCTATCGACTGCACGGAATCGACGCCCCGGATGCCGGCCAGACCTGCGCCGACGGCTGGCCCGCCGGCGGCGAGGCCGAGAGCTATCTCGGCGCCCTGATCGCCGGGCGCAGCGTGACCTGCACGCCGCTGGGACGGCCGGTCGAGGGCGAGATGGACGCCGTCTGCCGGGCCGACGGGTCGATCTCGCCGCCGCGATGGTGGCGGCCGGCCGGGCCTTCGCCGACGTGCCGCAATCGGCCCGCTACGTGGCGCAGGAAGCCGCCGCGGCGAGCGCGCGGCGCGGCCTGCATGCGCATCGCTGCCTGCCGCCCTGGCGAGGGCGCGCCGGGCTGCGGCGGGTTCCCTGAGCGGTCACCCGGTGCCGCTCAGCCGTTGCCGGTCAGCCGCAGGATCACCCCGATCACGAAGTTGGCCACCGGCCCGATCACCGCGCCGATGACGTCGAGATCGACACCGATCTGCCGGCCGAGCAGCGGCAGCAGGAACAGCAGGCCGATCAGGATCAGCATGCCCTGGCGCTCGAGACGGGCGAGCGGCAGCGCCAGGCTGTCGGGCAGCAGGCCGACCGCGACCCGGCCGCCGTCGAGCGGCGGCAGCGGGATCATGTTGAACACCGCCAGCATGACGTTGATCAGGATCGTGTTCTCGAGGTTCTTCAGCAGCCACAGGTGGCTGGCTTCCGGCAGCAGCGGCACGGCGTGGGCGAGCAGCGCCGCGAGGGTCGCCAGCGCCAGGTTCATCGCCGGGCCGGCCGCCGCCACCCAGACCATGTCGCGACGCGGGTTGCGCAGCGCCCGGAAGTTCACCGGCACCGGCTTGGCGTAGCCGAACAGGAACGGCGCCCGCATGAGCAGAAGCAGCGCCGGCAGCACGACCGTGCCGAACGGGTCGACGTGCTTCAGCGGGTTGAGGCTCACCCGGCCCTGGTTCCACGCCGTGTCGTCGCCGAACCAGCGGGCGACGAAGCCGTGCGCCGCCTCGTGCAGGGTGATCGCCAGCACGACCGGCAGCACCCAGGTCGAGGCGGTGTGGGCGATGCTCGCCCATTGCGGATCCATTGCGGCTGCGGCCTCCCCGGCCCCATCGATCGTTGCGGCGTGCATCACAGCATGTGCGCCCGCGCAGGGCTAGGCGGCGCCGGGGTCCGGTGTTAGCCTTTCCTCAAGCAAGAGTTGTCCGCCGCGCAGAGGCGGACCGATGGAGGGAAGGAACATGACGAGGCAACTGTTGGGGCGCATTGCGTCCGCGGCCTTGGCGGCCGTCACCCTGCTCGGGCTGGCCGGAGCCGCCACCGCCCAGGAAACCATCAAGATCGCCTACACGGACCCGCTGTCGGGTCCGTTTGCACAAGTGGGCGACGCCAACCTGAAGCAGATGCAGTACATCATCGACTACATCAACACGACCAAGGGCGGCGCGCTGAGCAAGAAGTTCGAGCTGGTGCCGTTCGACAACAAGTCGCAGCCGTCGGACGCGCTGATCGCGCTGAAGAGCGCCACCGACCAGAACATGCCGTTCATCATGCAGTGCAGCGGCTCGAACATCGCCGCCGCGCTGATCGAGGCGGTCGACAAGCACAACAGCCGCAATCCCGACAACCGCATCATCTACGTCAACTGCGGCGCCGTCGCGACCGAGCTGACCAACGAGAAGTGCAGCTTCTGGCACTTCCGCTTCGACGCCACCTCGGCAATGAAGGCCGAGGTCATGGTCCGGGCGCTGCCCAAGGACGTCACCAAGGTCTACATGCTGAACCAGGACTACCTGTTCGGCCAGTCGGTGCAGCGCGACATCAAGACGTCGCTGGCCAAGCTGCGACCCGACGTGCAGGTGGTCGGCGACGAGCTGATCCCGCTCGGCAAGGTCAAGGACTTCGCGCCCTACATCACCAAGATCAAGGCGTCGGGCGCGCAGGCGCTGCTGACCGGCAACTGGGGCCCCGACATGAACCTGCTGATCAAGGCGGGCATCGATGCCGGCGTCGACCTGCGCTACTACACCATGTACGCCCATCTCGCCGGCGGCGCCGTGGCGATCGGCCCGGGCGGCGACGGCAAGGTGTTCTCGGTGCAGGCGTTCAACGAGAACGTCGCGCCGGAGACCGGCAACAAGGAGGCCGAGGCGTGGACCGCGGCCTTCCGCGAGAAGTTCCCGTTCGACTTCTACGCCGCCGGCTTCCGCACCATCTTCGAGTACCTGCAGGAGGCGACCAAGAAGGCCGGCGCGGTCGACCCGACCAAGATCGCCTTCGCCCTCGAGGACCTGCACCACAAGGACTTCATCGGCTTCGAGTCGTGGATGCGCAAGGACGACCACCAGCTGATCGGCGAGTACTTCGTCGGCGTCTTCAAGAAGGGCGTGAAGTACGACTCCGAGAAGACCGGCCTGGGCTGGGCGACCTCGACCACCGTGCTGGCCAAGGACCTCGAGCAGCCGACCACCTGCAAGATGAAGCGGCCGGCCGCGAAGTAGACGTCCTCACGTTCCTCTCCTCCGATAGGGGGAGAGGCTAGGAGAGGGGGAGCCGAAGGGCGTCGACACCGTGCGTCGCCCCCTCTCCCGACCTCTCCCCCTCACGGGGGAGAGGAGGAAGAAAGAGAACGCCGATGGAAGTCTTCCTCGTCTCGCTGCTGAACGGCCTGGTCTACGGCATGCTGCTGTTCATGCTGGCGAGCGGGCTGACCCTGATCCTCAGCATGATGGGCGTGCTGAACTTCGCGCATGCCAGCGCCTACATGCTGGGCGCCTACTTCGCCTTCACGATCAGCCAGTACATCGGCTTCTGGCCGGCGCTGGTGCTGGCGCCGCTGCTGTGCGGCGCGGTCGGCGCGGCGATCGAGATGTACGGGCTGCGCCGCGTGCACAAGAACGGCCACATCGCCGAGCTGCTGTTCACCTTTGGGCTCGCCCTGATCATCGAGAAGGTCGTACAGATGACCTGGGGCCTGCTGCCGGTGCCCTACCGCATCCCGGCCGGCCTCGACTTCCCGCTGTTCACGATCTACGGCACGCACTTCCCGGCTTACCGCGCCTTCATGCTGCTGATCTCGGCGCTGATGTTCGGCGCCATCTGGCTCGGCCTGACGCGCACCCGCATCGGCCTCGTCATCCAGGCGGCGCTGACCCATCCCGAGATGGTCGGCGCGCTGGGCCACAACGTGCCGCGGGTCTTCACCACGGTGTTCGCAGCCGGCACGGCGCTGGCCGGGCTGGCCGGGGTGATCGGCGGCAACTACCAGGTCACCGAGCCGGCGATGGCCTTCACCATGGGGCCGATCGTCTTCGTCGTGGTGGTGTTCGGCGGGCTTGGCTCGTTGACCGGTTGCTTCATCGCCTCTCTGCTAATGGGCCTGATCCAGACCTTCGCCGTGGTGATCGACTACTCGCCGGCCGACCTGCTGAAGGCGATCGGGCTCACCGTCACCAGCGCGACGCCGTTCCACGAGGTGCTGACCGTGCCGCTGCCGCGCATCGGCGCCCTGCTGCCCTACGTCCTGTTGGTGCTGATCCTGGTGTTCCGGCCGCGCGGCCTGATGGGGACCCGAGACACATGAGCAGCGACGCTTCCCGCGCCACCGCCGGCCTCGCCGCCCCGGAACGCGCGACGGGCCTCGGCGCCTTCGCGCGCCGGCACTGGGCCTGGCCGGCTGCCGTGGTCGCAGCCCTGCTGCTGCCCTGGCTGTTCTTCGACTGGGGCACCCAGCGCCATTCCGGCTTCGCGCTCACCCTGCTGAGCGAGATCGGGCTGATGAGCGTGTTCGCCCTGTCGTTCAACATGCAGATGGGCCAGGCCGGGCTGCTGTCGTTCGGCCACGCCATCCTGTTCGGCCTCGGCGGCTACGTCACGGCGCACACCTTGAACGCCGTCAAGGCCGGCAGCCTGTGGCTGCCGACCGAGCTGGTGCCGCTGGCCGGTGGCCTGGGCGGGCTGGTGTTCGGCGCCGCCTTCGGCTGGGTCGCCACCAAGCAGCGGGCCACCGCCTTCGCCATGATCACCATGGGACTGGGCGAGCTGGTGGCGGCCTGCGCGCTGATGTTCATGGGCTTCTTCGGCGGCGAAAGCGGCATCAGCACCGACCGGGTGACCGACACCAGCCTCTTCGGCGTGCCCTACTCCTCGTCCTGGCAGGTCTACTGCCTGGTGGTCGCCTGGACGGCGATCGCCGCCGTGCTGATGCGCCTGCAGACCCAGACGCCGCTCGGTCGCATGGCCAACGCCCAGCGCGACAATTTCGAGCGCGCCCAGTTCGTCGGCTACGACCCGCGCATGGTGCGCTTCTACCAGTTCGCCCTGTCGGGGTTCTTCGCCGGCATCGGCGGCGCCCTCTACGTCCTGGTCTATGAGATCGTCACCTTCGACACGGTGGCCGCCGCCAAGTCGGCGACGGCGCTGCTCGCCACCTACATCGGCGGCGCCGGCAGCTTCTTCGGGCCGATCGTCGGCACCGTCGTGGTCGTGCTGCTGCAGAGCGGCGTCAGCCTGCTCAGCAACGCCTGGTTGCTCTACGTCGGCGTGCTGTTCATCGTCATGGTGATGTACGCCCCGGGCGGCCTGATGGGCATCGTCGCCCTGCACGCACCGATCGCGCGCAGCCGGCGACTGGGCGAGCTCGCCGGACCGTACGTCCGCATCCTGCTGCCCGGGCTCCTGGCGGTGCTGGGCTTCGTCCTGCTGGTCGAGCTGGCGTCCTTCACGACGATCGGCGCCGCCCAGGGCAAGGCCTTCAAGATCGGCCGGCTGGCGGTCGATCCGCACAGCCTGGCGCCCTGGCTGGTCGGCGCCGCCGCATTGATCGGCGGCGCCCTGCTGGTGCGCTGGCAGGCCGGCTTCTTCCGAGCCCGCTGGGACGCGCTGATCGCCGACGCCCGCGCCAAGGGAGACCTGTCATGACGGCACCGCCGGCCATCGCGCTGCGCGGCGTGCAAAAGAGTTTCGGCCGCACCCAGATCATCCGTGGCGTCGACCTCGAGATCCCGCGCGGCCAGCGGCACGCGCTGATCGGGCCCAACGGCGCCGGCAAGACCACCCTATTCAACCTGATCAGCGGCCGCTTCCCGATCTCCTCCGGCACCATCGAGCTCAACGGGCGTTCGACCGCCGGCCTGGCGCCGCACGAGATCAACCGGCTCGGCCTGTCGCGCAGCTTCCAGATCACCTCGATCTTCCCGCGGCTCAGCGTGTTCGAGAACATCCGCTGCGGGCTCTTGTGGGCGCGCGGCTACCGCTACTCGTTCTGGCACCTGCTGGGCAGCCAGCGGGCGCTCAACGAGGAGGCCGACCGGCTGATCGAGCGGCTCAACCTGCAGGCCCGGCGCGACGTGCCGGCCGGGCTGCTGTCCTACGCCGAGCAGCGGGCGCTCGAGATCGGCATCACGGTGGCGGGCGGCGCCGACATCATCCTGCTCGACGAGCCGACCGCCGGCATGAGCCACAGCGAGACCGAGTACGCCGTCGGCCTGATCCGCGCCGTGTCGGAGGGCAAGACCCTGCTGATGGTCGAGCACGACATGAGCGTGGTGTTCGGGCTGGCCGACGTCATCACCGTGCTGGTCTACGGCGAGGTCATCGCCAGCGACGCGCCGGCCCGCATCCGCGGCAACAAGGCGGTGCAGGAAGCCTATCTCGGCAGCGAGGCCGCCTGATGCTGGAGGTGAAGGACCTGCACGCCTACTACGGCAAGAGCCACATCCTGCAGGGCGTCGACCTGGCGATCGGCGAGGGCGAGATCGTCAGCCTGCTCGGCCGCAACGGCGTCGGCCGCTCGACCACCTGCAAGGCGGTGATGGGCCTGGTGCGGCCGGAGGGCGAGGTCCGCTTCAAGGGCCGCTCGATCGCCGGCTTGCGACCCGACCAGATCGCCCAGGCCGGCTTGGGCTACGTCCCCGAGGATCGCCAGATCTTCCCCGGCCTCACGGTGCGGCAGAACCTGGAGCTCGGCCTGAAGCGCGCCGGCAAGTTCGGCCGCTGGAGCTTCGACGACGTGTTCCGCCTGTTCCCCAACCTCGGCGAGCGCCAGGAAAATCCGGCCGGCGTGCTGTCGGGCGGTGAGCAGCAGATGCTCACCATGTGCCGCACCCTGATGGGCGACCCCGACCTGGTGATCATCGACGAGCCGACCGAGGGGCTGGCGCCCAAGCTGGTCGAGCAGGTCGGCCAGCTGCTCGACGAGATCGCGCGCCGCGGCGTGGCGATCCTGCTGGTCGAGCAAAAGCTGACCATCGCGCTGAAGATCTCCAAGCGGCTGTACGTCATGGGCCACGGCCGCATCGTCTTCGAAGGCACGCCGGCGGCACTGGCCGCCGATGCCGGCGTGCGCAAGGAATGGCTGGAGGTCTGAATGCCGGTCGTCGACTTCGCCGCCCTGCCCGAGGTCGCCATGCGCGACGGCATTGCCGGCCGCTGGCTGGTCGGCCGCGAGCAGGGCGCCACCGGGGTCAGCGTGCTGTCCAACGTCGTGGCGCCCGGGGTCGTGGTGCCGCGCCACTTCCACGAGCACGAGGAGATCGTCCTGATCGAGGACGGCTCGATGTGGGTCGAGATCGACGGCGAGCGGTTCACCGCCGCGCCCGGGCGTTCGGTCATCGTGCCGGCGCGGGCCGTGCATGCCTGGGGCACCGAGACCGGCGTGCGCATCCTGTTCGTTTGGCCGGTGCTCGAGCCGTTCGGCCCGGGCAAGAGCACCTACGTCGACGGCGAGCCGCCCAAGGTGGCATGACGCACCGGCGGCGGCCTCAGCCGTCCAGCGCGCCCCAGCTGGCGACCCGCTCGATTCGCACGGCGATGACCGGCAGGCCGGCGAGGTCCATGGCGGCGAGCTGCGGGTAGCGGCGCCTGCGCCAGCGCCTGGGCGGCTTCATGCTCGACGCCCTCTTCCAGGATCTCGGCCCGGCCGTGCAGCATGACCCAGGCGAGCTGCCGCCAATCCTCGTCGTAGCGGTCGACCACCAGGCAAACCTGCGGATTGGCCGCGATGTTGCGCAGGCGCTTCAGAGCGCGCGCGTCGCCGCGCTTGGGCTTGCGGTCGATCGCGACGTAGACGGTGTCGCCCGCGAGCGCGAAGCACACCGGCACGACCTGCGGCGCGCCGGCGGCATCGGCGGTGGCCAGGCGGGCGACCCGCTGGCGCTCGACGAGGCCCGCTCGCGCGCCGCCAGCACGGCCGTGTCAGGTGTACTTGCGCACGTCGTCGATCACCTTGCCGTCGTTGGCGAGGCTGCCCGGGGCGACCAGCTCGACCCCGCCGCCGACCTTGCAGACGCTGCGGATCGTGCCCTCGAGCGCCTTGCCCAGCTCCGGCGACGGGCTCGCCGCCTCGGCCTTCAGGATCATGACGTCGGCCTGGTTGACCCAGTCGATGACCAGGCGCAGGCGGCCGAGGCCGGGATGCTTGCGGGCGATCTCGGCGACCTGCTCGGGATCGACGAACATGCCGCGCACCTTGGTGCGCTGGTCGGCACGGCCCATCCAGCCCTTGATGCGCAGGTTGGTGCGGCCGCACGGGCTGGCGCCGGCCAGCACGGCCGACAGGTCGCCGGTGCCGAAGCGGATCAGCGGATAGGCGCGGTTGAAAGTCGTCACCACGACCTCGCCGACCTCGCCCTCCGGCACCGGATCGCCGGTGCCGGGCCGCACGATCTCGACGATCACGCCCTCGTCGACGATCATCCCCTCGACCTTGCCGTCCGGACCGGCCGATTCGTAGGCGATGGTGCCGACGTCGGCGGTGCCGTAGCTCTGCAGGCAGCTCATGCCCTTGTCGACGAACATCTGGCGCAGCGACGGCGGCAGCGCCTCGGCGCCGACGAAGGCGTGCTTCAGCGAGGAGATATCCTTGCCGAGCTCGGCCGCCTTCTCGATCAGGATCTTGAGGAAGGACGGCGTGCCGACATAGCCGTCGGGCCGGATCGCCGCGATCGCGTCGAGCTGCAGCTCGGTGTTGCCGACGCCGCCCGGCACGATGGCGCAGCCCAGCGCCCGCAGCGCCGACTCCATCATGATGCCGGCCGGCGTCAGGTGATAGGAAAAGGTGTTGTAGACGACGTGGCCGGGCCGGAAGCCGCCGGCGTGCATGGCGCGGGCGCCGCGGAAATAGTCGGGCTCGTCAGTGTCGATCTCGAAGATCGGTCCGGGCGACATGAAGACATGGCGCGCCTTGCCGACCGGGATGGTGATCAGCCCGCCCATCGGCGGGTCCTTCTTCTGGACCTCGCCCAGCATCGACTTGCGCAGCACCGGCAGCCTGGCCAGCGCCGCGCGCGACGTCACCGCCGCGGGATCGACGTCCTTCAGCCATCCGGCGAAGAACGGCGCGTTCGCCTTGGCGTGCGCGACCTGCTGCGGCAGGGCCTGCATCAGGGCGTTCTCGCGTTCCTCGCGGGAGCGGGTTTCCAGCGTGTCGTAGTGCTTGGACATGGGCATTTCCTCGGATTGCCGGGGCACGGTAGACGCCGCGGGCCGGCCTTGCCAAGTCGCGACCCGCGCCTAATATAAGAACTCTGATAACTTGGGCCCGAGGCAGAGGAGACGAGGATGACGGCCGTGCGCATTCCCTACGAGACCTTCCAGAAGACCGCGCCCGCGGTGCAGGCGGCGCTGCTGGCGATGGGCCGCGCCACCGACGAGTCGGGCCTCGACAAGACGGCGATCGAGCTGGCCAAGCTGCGGGTGTCGCAGATCAACAATTGCGCCTTCTGCCTGCAGATCCATCTCACCGTGGCGCGCCGGCTCGGCGTGTCGCAGGACAAGCTCGACCTGGTCGCCACCTGGCAGGAGGCCGGAATCTTCTCGGACAAGGAGGCCGCGGCGCTGGCCTGGGCCGAGACCCTGACCCGGCTGGCCGACCGCAGCGTGCCTGACGAGGCCTATGCCGCGGTACGCCGCCACTTCGGCGAGGCCGAGGTGATCCAGCTCAGCGCCGCGATTGCCACCATCAACGCCTGGAACCGGCTGGGTGCGGCCTTCCGGTTCGCACCGCCGATCGCCGGCCGGCCGGCCGCGACTGCCGCCGCCTCGTAACGGCGATCACAGCCAGCGCTTGCGCCGCCGGTAGTGCTTGACGTCGCGGAACGAGCGCCGGCCCTCGCCGCCGACCCCGAGATAGAACTCGCGCACGTCCTCGTTCTCGCGCAGGGCGGCGGCGTCGCCGTCGAGCACGATGCGGCCGTTCTCCAGGATGTAGCCGTAGTGGGCGTAGCGCAGGGCGACGTTGGTGTTCTGCTCGGCGAGCAGGAAGGACACGCCCTCCTTCTCGTTGAGCTCGCGCACGATCTCGAAGATCTCTTCGACCAGCTGCGGCGCCAGCCCCATCGACGGCTCGTCGAGCAGGATGGTGCTCGGCCGGCTCATCAGCGCGCGGCCGATCGCCACCATCTGCTGCTCGCCGCCCGACGTGTAGCCGGCCTGGCTCTGGCGCCGTTCCTTGAGCCGCGGGAAGTAGCGGTAGACCTTCTCCAGATCCTGGGCGATCTGCTGGCGCTTGCCGCCATGGATGAAGGCGCCGGTCAGCAGGTTCTCCTCGACCGTGAGATGGCCGAAGCAGTGGCGCCCCTCCATGACCTGGATGACGCCGCGCCGCACCAGGTCGTTGGGCGAGAGCCCGTCGACCCGCTCGCCGCGGTGCAGCACCTGTCCCTTGGTCACCTGGCCGCGCTCGGCGCGCAGCAGGTTGGAGATCGCCTTCAAGGTGGTCGACTTGCCGGCGCCGTTGGCGCCCAGCAGGGCGACCACCACCGGCCTTCCGGCAGGGACAGCGACACGCCCTTCAGCACCAGGATGACGTGATTGTAGATGACCTCGACGTTGTGCACGTCGAGGACGTTGGCGGCGGCGGCGGCGGGAGCGGCAGCGGCGGACATGGGTGCTCGGTCTCGAAAGACCTCCTCTCCATCCTCGCCCGTTAGGGGGAGAGGATGGGAGAGGGGTTGCAGGCGGTTGTCGATCCCCCTCTCCTAACCTCTCCCCCGGGCGGGGGAGAGGAAGATGAGGGGAGGCGGGACTCAGCTCTCCTTCGAGCAGTCGCGCGGCGTGATCTTCTTCTCGGTCGCGTACTTGCCGGCGACGTCCTTGACCAGCGGCTCGATGATCGCGTCGTCGGCGGTGAACCAGTCGGAGATCACCTTCCACTGCTTGCCGTCCCACTGGTGGACGCGGCTCAGCCGGGCGCCTTCGTGGTCGGCGCAGCTCACCTTGACCGGGCCGATCATGCCCTCGAAGCCGAGCTGCTTGATGCGCTCGGCGGTCAGGTTGAGATGCTCGATGCCCCAACGCACCTGCTCGCCGGTCAGCGGCTTGTTGCCGAACTTGGCCATCGCCGTGCGGATCGCCTCGGTGCCCAGCATCGAGTTGATCAGGCCGCGATTGTACAGCACCGCGCCGAACTCGTCGGGCTTGGCCAGCGACTTGCCCGGTCCGATGACGTACTTGTCGAGGTCGGCATACAGCGCCGACTTGCCGGCACCATGCTGCAGCATCAGCGCCTTGTAGCCCGCCGCCTTGTCGCCGGCCGGCAGGACGTCGGGCTCGGCGCCCGACCACCAGACGCCGATCATCTTGTCGCGCGGATAGTTGACGTTGCCGGCCTCGGTCACCGCCGCCGAGTTCATCACGCCCCAGCCCCACAGCAGCACGTAGTCGGGCCGCTGCTGGCGGATCTGCAGCCACTGCGACTTCTGCTCGTTGCCCGGCGCCGGCACCGGAATGGGCAGGAACTCGAAGCCGTACTTCTTCGACATCGCCTCCATCACCGGGATGGGCTCCTTGCCGTAGGGCGAGTCGTGATAGACCAGCGCGATCTTCTTGCCCTTGAGCTTGTCGAAGCCGCCCACTTCCTTGGCGACGTACTGCATGGCGACGTTGGCCGCCGTCCAGTAGGTGCCGAGCAACGGGAAGTTCCATTCGAACACTGCGCCGTCACGGCTGTCCGAGCGGCCGTAGCCCATGGTGATCAGCGGGATCTTGTCGCCCGGGGCCTTCTCCGTCAGGGCGAAGGTGATGCCGGTGCTGAGCGGGCTGAAATAGGCCGCGCCGGTCGGACCCTTGCCCTTGAGGCGCTCGTAGCATTCGACGCCACGGTCGGTGGCGTAGCCCGTCTCGCATTCCTCGAAGGCGATCTTCACGCCGTTGATGCCGCCGTCGCGCTCGTTGAGCAGGGTGATGTAGTCGCGCACCCCGTCGGCGAAGGGGATGCCGTTCGGGGCGTAAGGGCCGGTGCGGTAGACCAGGCCGGGAATGAACTGCTCGTTCTGGGCCGAGGCCGTGGCGGCCCCGATCAGCCCGGCCGAGACGACCGCGGCTCCCAGCAGAGCCAGCTTGCGGATACTCATCTTGCCTCCTCCTTGCGATGGACGGTCCGACCGGCCGTCCTTGGACCAAAAGCTAGCCGCTCCTCGTCAGTGTGGAAACGGCCACAGACGCAGTTTCTCCTTGCCGACCGACCACAGGCGCGCCAGCCCGTGCGGCTCGACGATCAGGAAGAAGATGATCAAGGCGCCGAAGATCATCGCCTCGAAATGCGAGACCGTGGCGGTGCTGATCTTCCATCCGACCAGGCCGCCGAGCGGCGGCAGGGCCTGGTTGAGGAAGATCGGCAGCAGGACGATGAAGGCGGCGCCCAGGGCGCTGCCCAGGATCGAGCCCAGGCCGCCGATGATGACCATGAACATCAGCTGGAACGAGCGGTCGATCGAGAAGGCGGCCGGCTCCCACGAGCCGAGATAGACGAAGGCCCACAGGCCGCCGGCGACGCCGATCAGGAACGACGACACGGCGAAGGCCGAGAGCTTGGCGTACATCGGCCGCACGCCGATGATCTCGGCGGCGATGTCCATGTCGCGGATCGCCATCCATTGCCGGCCGACATGCCCGCGCACGACGTTCTTGGTGGCCAGGCCGAGCAACACGGTGAAGGCCAGCGCCACCAGGTAGTTGGCGGTCGGCGACGACAGGTCGAAGCCGAACAGCTGCAGCGGCGGGGCGTTGACCGAGCCGGACGGCGTGTAGTTGGTGAACCACTTGACGCGCAGGAACGCCCAGTCGGCGAAGAACTGCGCCGCCAGGGTGGCGCAGGCCAGGTAGAAGCCCTTGATGCGCAGGCTGGGGATCCCGAACAGGATGCCGACTCCGGCGGCCACGAAGCCGCCCAGCAGGATGCAGACGAACGGGTTGAGGAAGGGCAGCCGGATGGCGAGGTTGTAGGCGGCGTAGGCGCCGATCGCCATGAAGGCGCCCGAGCCCAGCGAGACCTGCCCGCAATAGCCCATCAGCACGTTGAGGCCGATCGCCGCCAGGGACAGGATCACGACCGGGACCAGGACCGCCCGGTAGGCGTACTCGCTGGCGACCAGCGGCACGACCAGGAACGCCACGACCAGGAGCGCCAGCATGACGACGCGGTCCTGGGCGATCGGGAAGATCGCCTGGTCGGCCTGGTAGCTGGCCTTGAACTGGCCGGCCTCGCGATAGAGCACGCTGTCCTCCTCCGGCTAGACGCGTTCGATGATGCGTTCGCCGAACAGGCCCTGCGGTCGGACCAGCAGGAACAGCAGGGCGAGGACGTAGGCGAACCAGATCTCGATGCCGCCGCCCATCGCCGGCCCGAGGAAGACCTCGGCCAGCTTCTCGCCGGCACCGATGATCAGGCCGCCGATGATCGCCCCCGGCACCGAGGTGAAGCCGCCCAGGATCAGCACCGGCAGCGCCTTGAGCGCGAGCAGCGACAGCGAGAACTGGACGCCGAGCTTGCTGCCCCAGACCGCACCGGCCGCCAGGGCGACGAGACCGGCCACCAGCCAGACGATGAACCAGATCTGGTTGAGCGGAATGCCGACCGACTGGGCCGCGGCATGGTCGTCGGCCACCGCGCGCAGCGCCCGGCCGATACGGGTCTTCTGGAAGAACAGGGCGAGTCCCGCGACCAGCAGGCCGGCGATCACCGCCGCCCAGATGTCGAGCTCGTTGACCAGGATGCCGCCGTCGAACACCGATTCGAGGATGAATAGCGGTTCCTTGGGCAGGCCGATGTTGAGCGGATAGACGTCGGCGCCGAACACCGTCTGGGCAAGGCCTTCGATGAAGAAGGTCATGCCGATCGTCGCCATGAACAGGATGATTCCTTCCTGGTTGACCAGCTTGCGCAGCACCAGCCGCTCGGCGGTCCAGGCGACCAGCGCCATGACGGCGGCGGCGAAGGCCAGGGCGCCGAGCAGGGCCAGCCCGAACGGCCAGCCCCACTGCGCCTGCAGCAGATCGAGCGAGCGGACCAGCGCCAGCGCCGCGGTCAGCACCATGGCGCCCTGGGCGAAGTTGAACACGCCGGAGGCCTTGAAGATCAGCACGAAGCCCAGCGCCACCAGCGAGTAGAGCACGCCGGCCAGCAGGCCGCCGATCAGCACCTCGAGGAAGAAGCCCATCAGTGCGATACCCCCAGGTAGGCGGCGATCACCGTCGGGTCGTCCTTGACCTGGTCGGGCGGGCCGTCGCCGATCTTGCGGCCGTAGTCGAGCACGACGACCCGGTCGGAGATGTCCATGACCACGCCCATGTCGTGCTCGATCAGGCAGATCGTGGTGCCGAACTCGTCGTTGACGTCGAGCACGAAGCGGCACATGTCCTGCTTCTCCTCGACGTTCATGCCGGCCATCGGCTCGTCGAGCAGCAGCAGCTCGGGCTCGGCGGCCAGGGCGCGGCCCAGCTCGACGCGCTTCTGCAGGCCGTAGGGCAGCTGGCCGACCGGCACCTTGCGCACGTGCTGGATCTCGAGGAAGTCGATGATGCGCTCGACCACCTTGCGGTGCTCGATCTCCTCGCGCTCGGCGGGTCCGAGCCGCAGCGCCTGCCAGAACAGGCCGCTCTTCATGCGCAGGTTGCGACCGGTCATGATGTTGTCGAGGGTCGACATGCCGCGGAACAGGGCGATGTTCTGGAAGGTGCGCGCGATCCCCTGCGCCGCCGCCTCGTGCGGCCGCATGCGGTTGCGCGGCACGCCCTTGTACGTGATGACCCCCTGCTGCGGGTGATAGAAGCCGTTGATGCAGTTCAGCATCGACGACTTGCCGGCGCCGTTCGGGCCGATGATCGCCCGGATCTCGCCCTTGGCGATGTTGAAGCTGATGTCGGTCAGCGCTTTCACGCCGCCGAACGACAGGCTGATGTTGTCGACCGAGAGCAGGATCTCGTCGAAGACGCGCGGCGCGGCGGCCATCAGCTCGCCTTCCTGAGCGGCGCGGCGGCGCCGTGCGGCGCCAGATCGCGGATCGCGACGTCGCCCGCGAGGGTGCCCTTGCGGCCGTCCTCGAAGGTCACCTCGACGCGCAGGCTGACGCTGCGCGAGCCGTCGTACAGCGCGTCGACCAACGGCTTGTAGCGCTCGGCGATGAAGCCGCGACGCACCTTGTTGGTGCGGGTCAGCTCGCCGTCGTCGGCATCGAGCGCCTTGTGCAGCACCAGGAAGCGGCGGATCTGGGCGCCGGCCATGCGCGGATCGAAGGCGAGGTCGCGGTTGACGCTCTCGATCTCCGACTGGATCAGGTCGTAGACCTCGGATCGCGCCGCCAGGTCCTGGTAGCTGGCATAGGACATGTTGCGTCGCTCGGCCCAGTCGCCGACCGCCGTCATGTCGATGTTGATGAACGCCGTGACGAAGTCGCGGCCGTCGCCGAAGGCCACCGCCTCGTTGATGTGCGGAAAGAACTTCAGCTTGTTCTCGATGTACTTCGGCGCGAACAGCGTGCCGTCGCGCAGCTTGCCGACGTCGCGCGCCCGGTCGATGATCCGCAGGTGGCCGCGCTCGTCGAGGTAGCCGGCATCGCCGGTGTGCACCCAGCCGTCGGCCGTCTTGGTGTCGTTGGTCGCCTGCGGATTCTTGAAGTACTCCTTGAATACGCCGGGGCTGCGGTACAGCACCTCGCCGTTGTCGGCGATGCGCAGCTCGACCTTCGACACCGGCTTGCCGACCGTGTCGGGATAGACCTCGCCGTCGGGGTGTATGGTGACGAACACGCAGGCCTCGGTCTGGCCGTAGAGCTGCTTCATGTTGACGCCGAGGGCCCGGTAGAAGGTGAAGATCTCCGGGCCGACCGCCTCGCCGGCGGTGTAGGCGACCCTCACCCGGCTCATGCCCAGCGTGTTCTTCAGGGGGCCATAGACCAGGACGCGGCCGAGCGCATACAGTAGCCGGTCGAGCGCGCCGACCGGCGCGCCGTCGAGCAGCGCCGGCCCGACCCGACGCGCCACGCCCATGAAGGCCTGGAACAGGCGGCGCTTCAGCCAGCCGGCATCTTCCATGCGGATCGTCACCTGGGTGATCAGGTTCTCGAGCACGCGCGGCGGCGCGAAGTAGTAGGTCGGACCGATCTCGCGCAGATCGGCCATCACCGTGCCCGACGATTCCGGGCAGTTGACCACCAGCCCGACCACGAAGCCCTGGGCGTAGGAGAAGATGTGATCGCCGACCCAGGCCATGGGCAGGTAGGACAGCAGCTCGTCGCCCTCGCGCAGGCGGTCGTACGCTGCCCCGGCGCGCGCCGCCCACAGCAGGTTGTCGAAGGTCAGGACGGCGCCCTTGGGACGGCCGGTCGTGCCGGACGTGTAGAGCATGATGGCCTCGTCGCTGCCGCAACCCCGCGCGATCTCTTCGTCGACCAGTGCCGGCCGGGCGGCCAGGGCGGCGGCGCCGCGCTCCTGGACCTCGGCATAGGACAGCAGGTCATCGTAGTGGCGCAGGCCACGGGCATCCTCGTAGATCACCACATCGATCGGGATGCCCTTGCGGCGGATCTCCAGCAGCTTGTCGACCTGCTCCTGGTTCTCCGCCACGGCGAAGCGCGCCGCGGCGTGATCGACGACGTAGGCCAACTCATCGGTCACCGAATCCTGGTAGACCGGCACCGGCACGCCGCCCAGCGCCTGAGCGGCGCACATCGCCCAATACAGCCGGGGCCGGTTGTCGCCGATCACGATCAGGCGCTCGCCGCGGCGAAAGCCCAGCCCGGCCAGGCCGGCGGCCAGGCGCATCACCTCCGAGTGGACCCGCGCCCAGTCGTAGGTCTGCCAGATCCCGTATTCCTTCTCGCGATAGGCAGGACGCCGCGGCGTGCCGCGGGCGCGCGCCTGCAGCAGCTTGGGAAAGGTGTCCCCGGCATCGGCGACCATGCCTGTCGTCATTCCACCCCTGCGCTCCCTGCATCGCCTTGTTCTTGATTTTTGGCGATGGCGGCACCTAGCCGCTCAGCCCGCGGGGGTCAAGCCGACCTTGGTCGAGGGTATCGCCGGCGGCGGCGCGGAAGCCGGCCGGAAGGTGAGCCCGAAGGCCGCGCCGCCGCCCGGCCGGTCGGTGACGGAGACCTGCCCGCCGTGCGTCTCCGCCACCCGGGCGACGATCGCGAGCCCGAGGCCGCGGCTCTCGGGTCGTGATCGGTCGCGTCGCCAGAACCGGCGGAAGATCGACTCGCGCTCCGCTGCCGGCACGCCGGGGCCCTCGTCGAGCACGCGTACGCTCCCGTCGGCGGCGAGTTCGACCTCGACCGCCCCACCGGCCGGCGTGTGGCGCAGGGCGTTCTCGATCAGGTTGCGCACGGCGCGGAAGATCGCCTCGGCGTGGCCGTGCACCCAGACCGGGTGCTCGACCCCGGTCAGGGCGATCGTCTTGGCGGCATCGACCGCCAGCGGCGCCATGAAGCCCACGGCGTCGGCGCAGACTTCCTGCAGGTCGGCGCGGTCGGCATCGCCGACCACGAAGCTCTCGAGCTCGGCGATGTCGAGCACCTGGTTGACGGTGCGCGCCATGCTGACGAGGTCGCCCTGCAGCGCTTCGCGGGTCGGCCCGCGCTCCAGGCCGTCGACCCGCGCCCGCATGATGGCCAGCGGCGTGCGCAGTTCGTGCGCCATGTCGGCGGTGAAATCGCGCTGGGCGCGGAAGCCGGCCTCGAGTCGGTCGAGCGCGGCGTTCACGGCATGCACCAGCGGCACGATCTCGCTGGGCATCGCCTGCTCGGGCAAGCGCAAGTCGGTTCGGGCCGGACCGATGGCGGCGGCGGTGGTCGAGGCCTCCCGCACCGGCTCGAGCGCCCGGCGAAAGATCAGGATGTCGATCAGCAGCAGCAGCAGCAGGATCGGGAAGGTGATCCAGGCGACGCGCGGGAAGAACGTCGTGACGATGTCGTCGATGATGACGTCCCTGTGCGACAGGTCCTGGCCGACCTGGATCCAGTACAGGTGATCGCCGACCGGTCGCGGGACCGTGACCCCGAACAGCACCGTGCCGCTGGTGCGCCGGCGGGTGAACCAGTCGCCGGGATTGGGGTCCTCGCGCGGGAACAGCGCCAAGCCGTCCGCCCGCGACGAGAACAGAACGCGGCCATCCGCGTCCAGGACGGCATAGGAGTAGAGCCCGTAGATGCCGCCGTAGAGCGCCTTGAGCTCGGCGGGAATGGCCAGGGCGACGTCACCGTCGGGTAACGGTCTCAGGAAGCTCGAGATGGTTGCCGCCTGGCTCTGCAGAGAATCGCGATGCAGGCTGTTGGCCGCCTGGTCGAGCAGCCAGTAGAGCGCCAGCGGCATCAGCACCGAGGTCGCGCCGATGGCAATGACGTGCAGCGCCACCACCCGCGAGATGATGGAGCGGAAGCGCGTCACGTCGGCTTCTCTTCTGCCAGCAGGTAGCCGACGCCACGCACCGTATGGATCTTCACCCGAGCCCCGGCATCGGCCAGCATCTTGCGCAGCCGGTGGACGTAGACCTCGACGGCGTTCGAGCCGACGTCGCCCGACAGGCCGAACAGATGGTCCTCGAACAGGCGCTTGGCGGCGACATTGCCGCCGCGCCGCAGCAGAATCTCGAGGACCGCCGTCTCGCGCGCCGGAAACGAGCGCACGACGCCGTCGATGATCACCTGGCGGCCCTCGGTGTCCAGCGCCACGTTGCCGAAGGTCAGGCGCTTGCCCAGCAGGTTGCCCGGCCGGCGCAGCAGGGCGTGCAGCCGGGCGACCAGTTCCTCCATGGCGAACGGCTTGGCGAGGTAGTCGTCGGCGCCCTCGCGCAGGCCGGTCACGCGGTCGCTGACGCCGTCGCGCGCCGTCAGCACCAGGACCGGCGTCGAATCGCCGCGCCGGCGCAGGTCGCGCAGCAGCACCAGCCCGTCCTGGTCGGGCAGGCCGAGGTCGAGCACGATCGCGGCATAGCTCATGGTCGCCAGCACGTGGCCGGCATCTGCCACGGTGTCGACATGGTCGGTCTCGAAACCCGCCTGTCCCAGGCCCTTACGCAGCAGGGCGACGAGCTGGGCGTTGTCCTCGACCAGAAGCACCCGCATCGATGGATCCTCGTGCCGCGGCGGCATCACATTGGCGTCATCGCCTTCTAGCACGGGGAGCCGGGCCGCGCTGGGCCCGCGACAACGGGCGCCCCGTCAGGTAGGCGTAATGGGATGAGGCTAGCGTGGGCTGGTCTTCAACAGGACCTCCCGTCATGGCTTCCGACCCCAAATCCTCGATGATCGCCCGCCGCCGGCGCAACCGCCTGGGCGTGATGCTGGGCGGTGCCCTGGTCATCGCGGCGGCTGGCGTTGGCATCTGGACACTCAACACCGCCCCCGGAAACGCGGTGGCGCGCTCCGACCGTGCCGAACGCCCGGCGCCCGATCCGGACGGCGCCTTCAAGCCGAGCGAGACCCAGTGGTCCAGCCTGCGGCTGGCCGAGGTGCGCGAGGCCACGTTCCGCGACGAGAAGGCGACCGACGGCCGGATCGCCATCAACGAGGACACGACCACGCCTGTCTTCTCGCCCTATTCGGGGCGAGTCAGCCGGTTGATCGCGCGGCCGGGCGACTATGTCGAGCGCGGCTCGCCGCTGTTCGCCATCGAGGCCAACGAGTTCGTCCAGGGTCATAACGACCTGGTTTCCGCCGTCGCGGCGTTCGAGAAGGCGCAGTCGCGGCTGGTTCTGGCGCAGGCTGCCGAGAAGCGCCAGCGCGAGCTGATCGCGGCGCGCGGCGGCACCGTGCGCGACCTCGAGCAGGCGCAGTCCGACCTGGTCGCGGCGCAGGGCGACGTGCGGGCGGCCGACATCGGGCTGGCGGCGGTTCGCAACCGGCTGCGCATCCTCGGACGCAGCGACGAGGAGATCACCCGGCTCGAGAAGACCGAGCGCATCTCCGCCGAGACCATCGTCGGGGCGCCGATCGCCGGTACCATCATCCAGCGCAAGGTCGGCCTCGGCCAGTACATCAACGCCGGCGCCAGCGACCCGGTGTTCACGGTCGGCAACCTGTCGACGGTGTGGCTGGTCGCCAACGTGCGCGAATCGGACGCGCCCGCCATGCGCGTCGGGGCGCCGGTCGAGGTGACCGTGCTGGCCTTCCCGAACCGGGTGTTCTCGGCCAAGCTCGCCTACGTCGCCCCGTCGCTCGACCCCACGACGCGCCGTCTGTCGGTGCGCGCCGAGGTGACCAATCCCAATCGCGAGCTGCTGCCCGAGATGTTCGCCTCGTTCCGCATCGTCTCGAGCGAGGGACGCGAGAGGCCCGCCGTGCCGGCCGACGCGATCGTCTATGAAGGCGCCAGCGCGCGGGTCTGGGTGGCGCGGCCCGAGTCCAAGACGGTCGTCGCCCGGCCGGTCGAGGTCGGCGACTCCGCGCGGGGCCTGGTCGAGATCCGCAAGGGCCTGCAGGCCGGCGAGACCGTCGTCACCAGCGGCACCCTGTTCATCGATCGCGCCGCCCAGCGCGACTGACCCCCTGCAGCGGCGACCAAGCCGCGGATCGCCATGCGTCTGATCATTGGTGCCGCGCTCCGGCAGCGCGTCCTCGTCCTCATCCTCGCCCTGGTGCTGGTCGTCGGCGGCCTGTTCGCCTACCGCCAGCTCAACATCGAGGCCTATCCCGACCCGGTGCCGCCGCTGGTCGACATCATCACGCAGAATCCCGGCCAGTCGTCGGAGGAGATCGAGCGCTACATCACGGTGCCGATCGAGATCCAGATGGCCGGCCTGCCGTACGTCCAGGCGATCCGCACGATCTCCCTGTTCGGCCTGTCCGACGTCAAGGTGCAGTTCACCTACGACGTCTCCTACCAGCAGGCCTCGCAGATGGTGATCAACCGGCTGTCGCAGCTCGGCCCGCTGCCCAACGGGGTGCAGCCGGTGCTGTCGCCGACCAGCCCGATCGGCGAGATCTTCCGCTATCGCATCGTCGGCCCGCCGGGCTACTCGGTGACCGACCTCAAGACCTTGCAGGACTGGGTCCTGCAGCGGCGCTTCAAGGCGATCCCGGGCGTGATCGACGTCACCGGCTGGGGCGGCAAGACCAAGACCTACGACATCAACATCGATCTCGACCGGCTGCAGGCCTACGGCCTGACCTTGAAGCAGGTCATGGACGGCCTGACCAACGCCAACATCAACGTCGGCGCCAACACGGTGAACATCGGGCCGCAGTCGGCGATCGTGCGCTCGGTCGGGCAGATCCGCTCGATGGACGACATCCGCAACACGATGGTCGCGTCGCGCGACGGCACGCCGGTCCTGGTCGGCGACGTGGCCAGCGTCACGGTCGGCAATCAGCCGCGGCTCGGCATCGCCGGCCAGAACGACTCCGACGACATCGTCCAGGGCATCGTGCTGATGCGGCGCGGCGCCGAGACCCTGCCGACGCTGAAGGCGGTGCTGGCGGAGGTCGAGCGCATCAACAATTCCAGCATCCTGCCGCCCGGCGTGCGCATCGAGCGCATCTACGATCGCAGCGCCCTGGTCGACATCACCACCCACACCGTGCTGCACAACATGGTGATGGGCGTGGTGCTGATCTTCCTGATCCAGTGGCTGTTCCTCGGCGACCTGCGCAGCGCCCTGATCGTCTCGGCGACCATCCCCTTCGCCCTGCTGTTCGCCGTGATGGTCCTGGTCCTTTCGGGCGAGTCGGCCAACCTGCTGTCGATGGGCGCCATCGACTTCGGCATCATCGTCGACGCCACCGTGATCATGGTCGAGAACATCTTCCGCCATCTCGGCGAGGCCGGCCGCGGCCACCGGCTGATCGACCGGACGACGCCGCCCGGTCTCGACGGCAAGCTCGCCACCATCTTCCACGCCTCGAGCGAGGTCACCCAGGCGATCTTCTTCTCGGCGACGATCATCATCGCGGGCTTCCTGCCGCTGTTCACCCTGTCCGGGGTCGAGGGCCACATCTTCGGGCCGATGGCCCGCACCTACGCCTATGCGCTGACCGGCGGCCTGGTCGCCACGTTCACGATCTCGCCGGCGCTCGCCGCGCTGGTGCTTCCGGACCATGTCAGCCACGTCGAGACCCGCGCCGTGCGGCTGCTGCGGCACGCCTACGAGCGCCTGCGCGACGTCGCCCTGGCGTCGCGCCGGGCGACCGTCCTGGCCGGCGTCGGGACCCTGGTGCTGGCCGGCCTGGCCGCCAGCACGATCGGGCTCGAGTTCCTGCCCAAGCTCGAGGAAGGCAACATGTGGATCCGGGCGGTGATGCCGGCCTCGATCTCGCTCGAGGCGGGCAACGACTACGCCAATCGCATGCGCCGGCTGATCCGCAGCTTCCCCGAGACCGAGACGGTGATCTCGCAGCACGGCCGGCCGGACGACGGCACCGATTCGACCGGCTTCTTCAACGCCGAGTTCTTCGTGCCGCTGCGGCCGTTCGAGCAGTGGCGCAGGGGCGTCGACAAGGAGAAGCTGATCGGCGAGATCGGCGAGGCGCTGGAGAAGGCCTTTCCCGGCGTCGAGTTCACCTTCTCGCAGTACATCCAGGACAACGTCCAGGAGGCGGCGTCCGGGGTGAAGGGCGAGAACTCGGTGAAGATCTTCGGTCCCGACCTGGAGACCCTTGCGAAGGTCGCCAACGACATCAAGGGCGTGCTAGCCACCGTGCCCGGCATCACCGACCTTGCGGTCTCGGCATCGCTCGGCCAGCCCACCATCCGCATCGACATCGACCGCGCCAAGGCCGCGCGCTACGGGCTGGCGCCCGGCGACGTCAACGCCACGGTGCAGGCGGCGATCGGCGGCCAGGCCGCCGGCGACCTGTACGAGGGCGGCAGCGACCGCCATTTCCCGATGATCGTGCGCCTGGCGCCCAAGCATCGCGAGAACATCGAGACCATCAAGCGCATCCCGATCGGCGTCCAGGGCGCCAACGGCGTCACCCAGGTGCCGCTGAGCGAGATCGCCACGGTCCAGCTCGTGTCGGGCGCCTTCTATATCTATCGCGAGCAGCAGGAGCGCTACGTCCCGGTGAAGTTCAGCGTGCGTGGCCGCGATCTCGGCAGCGCCATCATCGAGGCCCAGGAGCGCGTCGCGAGCCAGGTCAAGATCCCGAGCGGCTACCGCATCGAGTGGGTCGGCGAGTTCGGCAACCTCAAGAACGCCCTGCAGCGCCTGGCCATCGCCGTGCCGATCGCCATCGCGATGATCCTGCTGCTGCTCTACACCAGCTTCGGCTCGTTGCGCGACACCCTGCTCGCCGCCAGCGCCGTCCCGTTGGCGCTGATCGGCGGCGTGCTGGGGTTGTACGCCGCCGACATGCCGTTCAGCATCTCGGCGGCGATCGGCTTCGTCGCCCTGTTCGGCATCGCGGCAATGAACGGGATCATGGTACTGTCCTGCTTCAATCGCCTGATCGAT
>JAXMCN010000021.1:0-111883 GCA_046349275.1 Reyranellaceae bacterium
GCCGCCCGCACGGGAGCGCGGCGTTGGCGCTCGCCTTCTTTCAGGTGCCAGCCCGAGTCGTTCAGCGCCGCCAGGGTGGCGCCGCGCGCCAGTGCGCTGACCTCGGCGCCGGCGTCGAGGGCGAGGCGGGCTCCGATCAAACCGCCGACGGCGCCGGCGCCTACGATGCAGACCTTCATGTCGTTCGTTCCGATCTTCGTGATGCGGGGCGATCCTGCCATCGCGGGAAAGGGGCGTCGCGGGGAAAGGCGGCGGCAGGGTCATGAGGGGGCGCGAGGCAGCGCTCCGATTCCCTCGCCACGCGGAGGGTGGGGAGGTGTCCGCGCAGCGGGCGGAGGGGGCATGGCTCGGGTGACTCTCCGACCCCTCCGCCCCTTCGGGGCACCTCCCCAACTTCGTTGGGGAGGAGAATGAGGCCTCGTGAGTCAGGAGAAGGACTGGACTTATTGGTCGACCAACAAGTAAGTTGAGCCGGTCATGACCTCCCCCTCCCCCGCCCGCCGCACCCAGGAAGACCGGCGCAGCGAATCCGAGCAGCGGCTGCTGCGCGCGGCGCGGCGGCTGATCGCGCGCAACGGGGCGGCCGGCACGACCCTGGCCGAGATCGGGCTGGAGGCCGGCTACAGCCGCGGCCTGCCCAGCGAGCGGTTCGGCTCCAAGCAGGCGCTGCTCGAGCGGCTGGTCGACAGCGTCGAGCAGGCCTTCCAGGCCCAGGTGGCGCTCGACGTCGGCGACCGGACCGGGCTCGCCGCCGTCGAGGCGCGCATCCGCGCCCACTTCAACGGCGCGCTGCAGGGCGCGACAGGCGTGCGGGCGCTCTACCTGCTCTACATGGAATCGCTCACCGTGGCGCCGGCGCTGCGGGCCCGCATCGCGGCGCTCAGCCGGGCCTATCGCGACGCCTTCGCGCGCCATCTGCGCGAGGCCCAGGCGGCCGGCGAGATCCGCCGCGACGTCGATCCGGCGCAGCAGGCGCTGGTCATCCTCGGCGCCATCCGCGGCCTGATCAACCAGTGGCTGATCGAGCCGCGCGGCGTCGACCTGGCCGCGGCGCGGACCACCCTGGTGGCGACGGTCCGCCGCGCCCTCACCTGACTGAATTTCGAAGACATCAAGGGAAGGAAACAGAATGCATCGCCGTACCCTGCTGGGAGGATCGCTGGGCCTGTCTTTGCTGGGCGCATCCGCCGCTCGCTCTCAGGGGGCCGCCCTGCCCGAGGGCAACCTGCGCATCATCTTCGGCTATCCGCCGGGCGGCGCCGGCGACTTCACGGCCCGCCTGGTCGCCGAGCCGGCCGGCCGGGCGCTCGGCCGCACCGTGATCGTCGTCAACCAGCCCGGCGCCACCGGCCTGGTGGCGATCGACGCGCTGCGCCGCGCCGCGCCGGACGGCGCCACCATCGCCATGATGCCGATGACCGGCGCGGTGCTGATGCCGATGGTCAACGAGCGCGCCCGCTTCGACGCGCTCACCGACTTCGACCCGGTGGCGCATGCCGTCAGCTACTCGCTGGGCTTCGCCTCGGCGCCCGGCCTGCCGATCAAGACCTGGGCCGACTTCCTCGCGTGGGCCAAGGCCAACCCGCAGTCGGTGTCGTACGGCGTGTCGGGGCTGGGCAGCATCTCGCACCTGTTCGGCGCCATGATGCAGCAGGTGCTGGGCATCGAGATGCAGGTCGTGCCGTTCCGCGGCGGCGCCGATCTCAACAATGCGGTGATGGGCGGCCACGTGCCGGTCGGAATCGGCGTCACTTCCGACTTCGCCGCGCCGCACAAGGACGGCCGCATGCGGGTGCTGGCGGTGTCGTCGCGCCAGCGCGACCTGTCGGTGCCCGAGGCGCCGACCTTCGTCGAGCTGGGCCAGCCCGAGCTGGTGAGCGAGCCGTGGTTCGCCTTCTTCGCGCCGCGCGGCACGCCCGAGCCGGTGGTGATGGCGTGGAACCGCGCCATCGACGGGGCGCTGCAGGACCCCACGGTGCGCGACAAGCTGGTGCGCTCCGGCTTCGTGGTCGGCGGCGGCAGCCCGGCCGACCTGCGCCGGCGCATCGCCGAGGACAAGGCGCGCTGGCAGCCGGTGGTGACCCGCTCCGGCGTGAAGATGGACGGCTGACCATGAGCTACGACGACAAGCGCGCCGAGTTCGTGCGGCGGCGCGACAAGGCGCTGGCCATGGGCTCGCCGCGCGAGCTGGCGGCGCGCAAGGCGCAGGGCGTGATGAACGCCCGCGAGCGGGTGGCGGCGCTGGTCGAGCCGGGCAGCTTCGAGGAATTCGGCCTGTTCGCCGTCGGCATCAACCCGGCGGCGCGCGACCGCACGCCGGCCGACGCCGCGGTGTGCGGCTTCGGTCGGGTCGACGGCCGCCTGATGGGCATCAACGCCGCCGACTTCTCGACGATGGCCGCCTCGTCGGGCCGCATCCAGATCAAGAAGTACAATCACATCCGCGATCTCTGCGTCCGCAACGGCCATCCGCTGATCAACCTGATGGAATGCGGCGGCGGGCGCATTCCCGACGTCATGGGCGCGGCGGGGATCGGCGCCGGCGGCGAATCGGGCCGCTATTTCCGGCCGCGGGTGGTGCCCAGCGCCGCCGCCGTGCTGGGCGCCAATTACGGCCGCGGCGCCTTCGTCTGCGTGCTGTCGGACTTCACGGTGATGCGGCGCGGCGCGGTGCTGGCGGTGTCGAGCCCCAACGTCACCGCGGGCTCGATCGCCGAGGCCGAGACACCAGAGCAGCTCGGCGGCGAGGAGATGCACGCCGAGACGACCGGGCTGGTCGACCTGGTGGTCGACACCGACGCGGAGGCGCTGGCGGCGATCCGGCGTTTCCTGTCCTACCTGCCCGACCACAACCGCACGGCGCCGCCGCTGGCCGCCGTGCCGGCCGGCGCCGACGCGGCGGCGGCGCGCCTGCCCGAGCTGGTGCCCGACGAGCGGCGCAAGACCTACGACGTGCATCGCGCCATCGAGGCGATCGTCGATCCCGGCAGCTTCCTCGGCCTGAAGCAGCGGCACGCGCGGGCGGCGGTGACCGGGCTGGCGCGACTGGGCGGCCGCACGGTCGGCATCGTCGCCAACAACCCGCGCTTCAAGGGCGGCGCGCTCGACGCCGATTCGTGCTCGAAGATCACCAGCTTCATCGTGCTGTGCGACAGCTTCAACGTGCCGCTGGTGTTCCTCACCGACACGCCGGGCTTCCTGATCGGCGCCGAGGCCGAGAAGCGCGGCATGGCCGGGCGGATCATGAACTTCCTGGCGGCGCTCGAGGAGGCGACGGTGCCCAAGCTGGCGCTGGTGCTGCGCAAGAGCTTCGGCCAGGCCTACATCAACATGGGCGGCGGCAAGGCCGACGAGACGGCGGCCTGGTTCTCCTCGGAGATCAGCTTCATGGACCCGCACGTCGCGGTCAGCGTGGTGTTCGCCGGTCGGGGCAACGAAGACGGCAAGACGCACGCGCAGCGGCTCGAGGAGGTCGCCGGCGACACCAGCCCGTTCGGGCTGGCGGCGCCCTATCTCGGCCATGCGGTGATCGATCCCTGCGACACGCGGGCCTACCTGATCTCGCGGCTGGCGATCCACAGCCGGTCGCTGACCGGCGGGGTCGGTGAGCACCGGCTGGCCAACTGGCCGCCGATGGCGATGTAAAGGACCGGCCGCTTCATGGGACCGCGCGCATTCTGCGCGCTCAAGATCATGAGCGCGCCTGGAGGCGCGCGGTCCCGGAAGACGTGGGGAAAAATCAGGTGAAGGTGAAGGAGACGTCGCCGAGGGGGCCGAGGGAGGCGCCGACGGCGGTGACGTCGGACGCGTAGTGCAGGCCGGTGCAGGTGCCGGCGGCGACGAGGTCGCCGGCGGCGAGATGGCGGCCGTGCTGGGCGAGCTTGCGGGCCAGCCACAGGACGCTGTTCAGGGGATGGCCGAGGATCAGCGCGCCGGGCCCCTGCCCGACCACCTTGCCGTCGAAGGCGAGCGCGATCTCGTGGCGGGCCAGATCGAACCGGCGCCAGCCGGTGACCGGCGCGCCGACCACCAGGGCGCCGTGGAAGGCGTTGTCGGCGATGATCTCGGCCAGGGAGACGTCGCGCCAGTTGCGGAAGCGATGGTCGCAGATCTCGATCGCCGGCAGGACGGCGTCGATGGCGTCGGCAACCGCCTCGACCGTGAGCTCGACGCCCGCGGTGGGGACCAGGTCGCGGCCGAGGCGGAAGGCGAACTCGCCCTCCATGCCGGGCTCGAAGAAGGCGGCGCGGGTGAGCGCGCTGCCCGAGGGATGGACGTCGGGCGCCAGCAGCAGCCCGTAGAACGGCTCGTCGGCGCCGACCACGGCCTGCGACGGCTTGCTGGCGGCGCCGACCTTCCAGCCGACCCGGCGGGCACCGCAGGCCGAGCCGAACAGGCCGAGCAGGCGGTAGCCGTTGTCGTGGCTGGGGGCGCGCGCCAGCTCGGGCAGGCCGGGCAGCGCGGCATGGGCGGCGCGGGCGGCGCGCAGGGCGGCGACGTCGCGCGCGAGATCGGGTGTTTGCTGGGACATCAGGTCAGCACCGTGGCGATCGAGGGCACGAAGACGACCAGCATCAGCACCGCGAAGACGATCAGGGTGTAGGGCGTCGCCGCGGCCCAGACCTGGCGCATGGTGATCTCGGGCGGCGCCACGCCCTTCATGACGAACAGCAGCAGGCCGAAGGGCGGGGTCAGCAGGCCGATCTGCAGCGAGATCAGCAGGATCACGCCCAGCCACACCAGGTCGAGGTTGAGGGCGTTGGCGAGCGGCATGAAGAACGGGAAGGTCAGCAGCATCATGCTGATCTGGTCCATGAAGCAGCCCATCACCAGCAGGATGGCGATCATGGTGAACACGGCGATCAGCGGCGTCATCTGGTACTTGGCGATCTCGGCCAGGGCGCCGTCGGTGGCGCCGGAGAAGGCCAGGATCTGCGAGAAGGTGGTCGAGGCGGCGATGATGAAGAAGATCATCGTGGTCACCACCGCGGTGCCCTTGAGGCTGTCGAGCACGATGCGCCAGGTCAGGCAACGATAGGCCATCGCCAGAATCACGGTGGCGAGGCAGCCCAGCGCCGCCGAATCGGTCGGCGAGGCCCAGCCCAGGAACATGCTGCCCATGACCACGACGAAGATGAAGGACAGCGGCACGACGTCGACAAAGAACGGCCGGATACGCTCGCCCCAGGTCATGGGCGGCGGCGCGTCCTGCGGCGCGAGGTCGGGCCGCATCCAGCAGCGCAGCACGATCCAGACCATGAACCCGGCGCTCATCAGCAGGCCGGGCAGGATGCCGGCGATCAGCAGGTCGGCGACCGAGACCTTGTCGCGGCTCATGCCGCTCGCCAGCGTGGCCAGCAGCACGGTGAGCGCCGAGGGCGGAATCAGCATGTCGACGCCGCCGATCGCCATGATCGGCCCCATGGCCATCGACGGATGGTAGCCGCGGCGCAGCATCTCGGGCAGCAGGGACTGGCCGAGCATCGCCGTGGTGGCGATGGTCGAGCCCGACAGGGCCGAGAAGATCGTGCCGCCGGTCACCGCCACGACGCTGAGGCGGCCGGGCACGCGCAGGATCAGGCGGTCGATGGCGTCGATGGCGCGGAACGCCATGCCGGTGCGCAGCAGCACGTCGCCCATCACCAGGAACAGCGGCACCGCCGCCAGGTTGAAGTTGGCGATCGAGGCCATGGTGCCGCGCAGGAACGACATGATGCCGTTCTGGCCGCCCAGGAAGACCACGGCGCCGGCGATGTTGGTGACGAAGAAGGCGAAGGCGACCGGCAGGCCGACGAACATCGCCAGCACGACGAGGCCCAGCATCATCGACAGGGCGGCGGGCCAGGCCATTACCGGGACTCCATCAGATGGTCGCCCGGTCGGTCACGGCATACTCGTCCTTGACGACGCCGGGCACGCGGCAGAAGCGCAGCACGAACTCGATCGACAGCATCAGCGCGCCCAGCGGGATGGCGAGGAAGATCAGCCATTCCGGCACGTACCAGGTCTTGTAGGCGACCATGTCGTTGCGCCAGGCGTCGACCACGACGGCCGTGCCGTACCACAGCAGCACCAGGCTGATGGCGCAGCCCAGCAGGTCGACCGCCTGCTCGAGGCGCATCGCGAGCCGCTTCGGCAGGGCGACGAACAGCATGTCGACCCGCACGTGGGCGCCCTGGCGCAGCACCCAGGGGGCGGCCAGGAAGGTGCCGGCGTACATCACGTACTCGGCCAGCTCGATCAGCCAGGGCAAGGAACCCAGGCCGAGGTCGCGCAGCGCGACGTCGACGCAGATCAGGACGATGATGCCGCCCAGCGCCAGGCCGAACAGGGTGCACCACAAGCCGATCAGCTTCTCGAAGAAGGCGAGGAGCACGAGGCGCGGCCTAGTCCTTGACGAAGTAGGCGCGCAGCTTGGGGCCGTTGTCCGGGCTGATCTTGTTGACGACCGCCCAGGCGGCGTCGCGCGCCTCCTTGGTGTAGCGCTGCTCGTCGTCGGGCGAGAAGCGGATCGGCTTGATGCCGGCGTCGGTCTGCTTCTTCAGCTCGGCCTCGATCAGCGGCACGTCCTCGGTGCTGGCCTCGATCTCGAGCGCGAGGTCGAGCAGCAGCTTGCGCTGGGCGTCGTTCAGCTTCTTGGTCCAGGTGTCGTGGTTGGCCAGCAGGGTGATGTCGGGATGGTAGAAGCCGGGATCGACCCGGTACTTGGTCACCTTCTGCCACGAGTAATCGAAGATGCCGCGCGTCGCCCAGCCGTAGCCGTCGACCGTGTTGCGCTCGAGCAGGGTGTAGACCTCGGGCGGCGTCGAGTTGATGCCGGTGCCGCCCAGCTTCTCGACCATCGGCCGGTACATCGGGGTGACCCGGATCTTGAGCCCGGTGAAATCCGGCCTGGCGACTTCCTTGTTGAGGAAGATGTGGGCGCGTTCGTAGTTGTAGAAGCGGGCCAGGAACTCGGTGTTGGCCTTGTCGACGTGCAGCTTGTTGACGAAGGCCAGGCCGCCGTTGGCGCGCAGCTCGGCCATCGGCACCTCGATCAGCTTCATCGCCTCGGCCTCGGGCAGAACGTTGCCGTAATAGGCGCTCGAGGTGGTGACGATGTCGATGACGCCGTCCTTGAGGTTCTTGCCGACATCGAACAGCGGCATGACCTTGGGGGCGCCGCCGAGGTACTGGATGCGGACGAGGCCCTTGCCCTTCTCGTTGACCGCCTTGACGTACTTCTCGAACTTCTGGGCGTAGATCGAGCCTTCCTGGAAGGCCGCGACGCCCTTCAGCACGACCTCGTCGGCGGCGGCCGGCTGGGCCGCCAGCGCGATCCCGAGGCCCAAGGTCGCCGCCATGGCGGCGCGGCGCGTCGTTGCGAGTCTCGTCATCCCCCAGCTCCCTCGTGACGTCCCGCCTCGACTCTCAGAGTGGCCCCTCCCAAAGTCAAACGCACCGTGACAGGCTGCGAAACGGACCCGGAGGCGGCGATGAGCTACGCGATCGACGAGACCCACGACCCGGCGCTCGAGAGCTGGGTCGAGACGGCGAACCGGCCCGACGGCGATTTCCCGATGCAGAACCTGCCGTTCGGCCGCTTTCGCCGGCGCGGCGACGAGGCCTGGTCGGTCGGCGTGGCGATCGGCGACCAGGTGCTCGATCTCGGCAAGCTCGGGCTGGCGGCGGACGGCGACATGAACCGGCTGATGGCAGCGAGCCTCGACGCGCGGCGGGCGCTGCGGCGGCGACTGTCGGCCGGGCTCTGCCGCGGCGGCGCCGAGCGGGCGGCGTTCGAGGCGGCGCTGGTGGCGCAGGACGCGGTCGAGCTGGGGGTGCCGTGCCGCATCGGCGACTACACCGACTTCTACACGAGCCTGCATCACGCCACGACGGTCGGGCGGCGGAGTTCCGGCCCGACAATCCGCTGCTGCCGAACTACAAATGGGTGCCGATCGGCTATCACGGCCGCGCCTCGTCGATCGTGGCGAGCGGGCAGCCGTTCCGGCGGCCCGTGGGCCAGCTCAAGGCGCCGGACGCGGCGCCGGTCTTGGGCGCCAGCCGTCGGCTCGACTACGAGCTCGAGCTCGGCCTGTTCGTCGGCGCACCGAATGCGCTCGGCGAGCCGGTGCCGATCGCCGAGGCCGAGGCGCATCTGTTCGGGCTGGGGCTGCTGAACGACTGGAGCGCGCGACATCCAGGCCTGGGAGTACCAGCCGCTGGGACCGTTCCTGGCGAAGAACTTCGCCAGCACGGTGTCGCCGTGGATCGTCACGATGGAGGCGCTGGCGCCGTTCCGTAGCCCGATTCGCGCGGCCGGCCGGCGATCCCGAGCCGCTGCCCTATCTCGACAGTCCGGCGCAGCGTGCGGGCGGCGGGCTCGACATCGCGCTCGAGGTGCGGCTCGCGGCCGGCGCGGATGCGGGCGAACAGCGAGCCCGGCGTGCGGCTCAGCGCGTCCAACTATCGGGATGCCTACTGGACGCGGGACAGCTGGTGGCGCATCACACCGTGAACGGCTGCGACCTGCAGGCCGGTGACCTGCTGGGCTCGGGCACGCTCTCGGGGCCGACGCCCGCCGAGCGGGTTCCCTGCTCGAGCTCGCGGCGGCCGCGCGCCGATCGACCTCGGCAACGGCGAGACCGCGCAGCTTCCTCGAGGACGGCGACACGGTGACCTTCACGGCGCACTGCGCGCGCGCCGGCTTCCGGCCATCGGCTTCGGCGCCTGCAGCGCACGGTGCTCGCGCGATCATGAAGTCATGACCCCTCCGCCCCTTCGGGGCACCTCCCCGCGCTCGCGCAGGGAGATCAGAGTCCTCCCTGAGCGGAGCTCGGGGAGGTGTCGGCGTCATACGCCGACGGAGAAGTCGGGACTCATGGACTCAGAAGTCATGACCCCTCCGGGGCTCCGCCCCACCTCCCCGCGCTCTCGCGCAGGGAGGATCAGAGTGAGCTCGTGCTTGTTGTGGTGCAGATGGTGCAGCGATCCTCCGGGGAGCGCGGCGAAGGCGGCGGCCGCCTCGTGGTCGGTGGCGCCCTGGAACTTCACGGTGCAGACGAAGGTGCCGACCAGGCCTGAGCTGCGCCAGGTCTCGGCTCTCCACGTCTCGACCAGGCGCAGCAGGCGCGCCGGATAGCAGACGATGTCGGAGAACAGCCACTCGACCGGCCCGACGCTCGCCGGATCGAGCGCGAAGGCGCTCTCGCCGCGCCACTCGACGTTGGGCATCGCCGCCACCCGGGGCGCCAGCGGCGCCTTGTCGATCGCGATCACCTGCGCGCCGAGCTTGGCCAGCGCCCAGGTCCAGCCGCCCGGCGAGGCGCCGAGGTCGAGACAGCGCTCGCCCGGCTGCGGCCAGCGGCGCAGGCGGGCCAGCGCCTCCCAGAGCTTGAGATAGGCGCGGTTGGGCGGGCCGACCTTGTCCTCGACGAAGGCGACCTCGCCGTTGGCGAAGGGCGAGCTGCAGCGCGCGGCGGCGAGCAGGCGGTCCGGCGCCAGCAGGGTCCACGATCCCAGCGGCGCGGTCGGCGCGGCGGCGGGGAAGACGAGAGGTTTCGCCGAGACGTGCGGCAGGCGCTCCTGGATCAGGCTGGCGCGGCGATGATGCAGCGGCGCGTAGGGTGCCCAGTTGCGCTGCAGGTCGCGCAGCGCCTTGGCGGCGACGCCGATCGACGGCACGGCGATGTCGACGCAGTCGTTCCAGACGTTGGCGGCCCACGCCGAGTCGATGGCGTCGCCGTCGCAGATCAGCAGGCGCTCGTGCTCGTGGCGCACGACGATGCCGGCGCGGGAAAGCTCTTCGCGCAACTGGTCGAGGAAGCCGTCGGCGGCGAGGTAGGCGGTGGTGCTCACGCGCAACCTAATCCACGTCGTGCCGTTCGCTGGCAAGGGGGCTTAAGCAAGAGGTAAGACGACATGGCCAGAACGACGACCGCCCAGCGCAAGACGGTGGGCCGCGTGACGCACGAGTACAAGCACGGCGAGCTGAAGAGCGGCCCGCGCGGCAAGGCCGCCAAGGTCACGACTCCTCGCCAGGCGATCGCCATCGCGCTCAAGGAGGCCGGCGAGTCGAAGCAGGAGAGCAAGAGCGCCAACCGGCGCAACCTCGCCCGCAGCAAGCGCAAGGAAGCGGCCGGTCGCACCGCGCAACAGCAGCGCGAGGGCAAGGCCCGGGTCGGCGCCCGCGGCAAGGTTGCCAAGACCCGCACGCGCCGCCGCGCCGCCTGATCCCCTCCTCCCCACGCTTCGCGTGGGGAGGTGTCGGCGTCATCGCCGACGGAGGGGTCGGAAAGTCATGACCCATGACCCCTCCGGTCCTTCGGACCACCTCCCCGCGCTCACGCGCAGGGAGGATCGGAGTCCTCCCCAAGCGAAGCTTGGGGAGGTGGCGCCGCCTTGCGGCGACGGAGGGGTCGGAGGCTCGGGCTCATGACCCCTCCGGCCCTCCGGGCCACCTCCCCGCGCTCACGCGCAGGGAGGAATATGAGGGGTAGCCGGGCTTCCTTCCGCCTTGCTAACGTCGCCGGCAACGGAGGGGCTCACATGGCGAAGTTCGGCATTGGACAGTCGACCCGCAGGGTCGAGGATCCGCGGCTGCTGACCGGCGGCGGACGCTACACCGACGACACCAGGCTCGACGGGCCGGCGGCGCGGCTCTACGTGCTGCGCTCGCCGCACGCCCATGCCGATCTCAAGCGCATCGACGTGGCGGCCGCCAAGAAGGCGCCGGGCGTGCTGATGGTGTGCACCGGCGCCGACGTCAAGGCGGCAGGCTTCGGCGACGTGCCCTGCCTGGTGCCGCTGGAGAACAAGGACGGCACGCCGCGCGCCGACACGCCGCGGCCGATGCTGGCGCAGGACCGGGTGCGCCACGTCGGCGACGCCGTCGCCTTCGTTGTCGCCGAGACGCTCGAGCAGGCCAAGGACGCTGCCGAGCTGATCGAGGTCGAGTACGCGCCGCGGCCGCACGTGGTCGGCACCTTCGAGGCCGCCCAGCCGGGCGCGCCGCTGGTCCACGACCACATCAAGGACAACATCGTCTTCGACTGGGCGATGGGCGACCAGGCGGCGACCGACGCGGCCTTCGCCAAGGCCGACCGGGTGGTCACCCTGCAGCTGGTCAACCAGCGCCTGGTGGTCAACTCGATGGAGCCGCGCGGCGCCATCTGCACCTACGATGCCGGCGACGACCGCTCGACCCTGTGGCTGAGCTCGCAGGGCGTGCACATGATCCGGCCGGTGGTCGCCGACCTGATCCTCAAGATCGGCTCGCCCAAACTGCGGGTGCGCACCGGCGACGTCGGCGGCGGCTTCGGCATGAAGATCTTCGTCCATCCCGAGTATCCGATGGTGGTGTGGGCGTCGCGCACGCTCAAGAAGACCGTGAAGTGGATCCCCGACCGCCAGGAGGCCTTCCAGGCCGACGTGCAGGGCCGCGACCATGTCTCGATCGCCGAGATGGCGCTCGACAAGGACGCCCGCTTCCTGGGCTGCCGCATCACGACCTACGCGGCGCTCGGCGCCTATCTCAACCACTTCAGCGTCTTCATCCCGACGATGGCCGGCAGCTCGATGCTGGTCGGCCTGTACCAGACGCCGGCGGCCTACGTGAACGTCAAGGGCGTGATGACCAACACGGTGCCCACCGACGCCTATCGCGGCGCCGGGCGGCCCGAGGCGGCCTATCTGCTGGAGCGCTTCGTCGACCACATCGCGCGCGAGGTCGGGCTCAGCCCCGACGAGCTGCGCGCCCGCAACTTCATCAAGCCGGCACAGATCCCGTTCCAGACGGCGCTGGGCGACACCTACGACTCGGGCGACTTCGAGACGGTGATGCGCAAGGGCATGACGAAGGCCGACTGGGCGGGCTTCCCGGCCCGCCGGGCGGCGGCGCTGGCGCGCGGCAAGTGGCGCGGCATCGGCATGGCGACCTACGTCGAGAAGTGCGGCGGCGGCCCGCCGGAGACGGCGATCGCCAAGTTCAACGACGATTCGACGATCACCGTCTATCTCGGCAACCAGAGCAACGGCCAGGGCCAGGAGACGGCGATCCGCCAGATCGCCTCGGCGCGGCTCGGCGTCGACGCCGAGCGCATCCACATCGTGCAGGGCGATTCCGACGTCGTGCCCGAAGGCATGACCGGCGGCAGCCGCATGGTCTCGGTGGCCGGCGTCGCGACCCTGGGCGTCGCCGACAAAATCATCGCCAAGGGCAAGCTGGTGGCGGCCAGCGTGCTCGAGGCGGCGGCGACCGACATCGAGTTCGCCGACGGCGCCTTCCGGATCGTCGGCACCGACCGCAGCCTCGACCTGTTCGACGTCGCCAAAGCGGCCAAGGATGCCAAGCACGTGCCGGCCGGCGAGACGCCGGGGCTCGACGACGACTTCACGCGCACGCCGGGGGCCGACACCTTCCCCAACGGCTGCCACGTCTGCGAGCTCGAGATCGATCCCGACACGGGAACGCTCGAGATCGTCAACTACACCGTGATGGACGATTTCGGCTTCGCGCTGAATCCGCTGCTGCTGCAGGGCCAGGTGCATGGCGGGATCGGCCAGGGAGTCGGCCAGGCGCTGACCGAGCGCACGGTCTACGACGCCGAGACCGGCCAGCTGCTGACCGGCTCGTTCATGGACTATGCCGTGCCGCGCGCCGACACGGTGCCGCACGTGCACTTCGACATGCACAACAGCCCGTGCACGACCAATCCGCTGGGCGTCAAGGGCGCCGGCGAGGCGGGCGCGATCGGCGCGCCGCCGGCGGTGGTCAACGCCATCGTCGACGCCCTGCAGCCGCACACCGGCTTGTGGCACATCGACATGCCGGTGACCGCCGAGAGCCTGTGGCAAGCGGTCACGGCGCAGCAGCCGCGGAAGGCGGCATAACGGCCGCCAGATGGCCGAGCACAAGACCCTGGCGGACGCCCTCGCCGATTCGGTGAGGACGATCGACGCCGACTACAAGGAGGAGGCGCGCGAGCTGCGCCTCCTGTTCGAGGACGCCCGCCGCGAGGCCGAGAAGGACCAGCCCGACGGCGCCAAGCTCAAGGCGCTGCTGGCCGACGCCAACGAAATGGTGAAGACGGTGGCCGGCCTCGACCCGGTGTGGGACGGCGTGCAGCGCATCGCCAAGATGTTCGGGTTCCTCTAAGGCGGAACTCGGCGCGGCGGCCCGGCGTTCTCGCCGGGCATGCGCGGCGCCCCCCTTCTCGGTCTTCTGCTCCTGGTGATGGTTTCGACGGCGCGGGCGCAGCAGCCCGCGGCGACGTTCGAGGCCGTCGAGACGATGGCGGCGGCGCTGGCCGCCCAGCCCTACAAGGAGCCGCCGTCGACCGGCAGCGAGCTGCGCAAGCTCGACTACGACCACTATCGCGCCTTGCGGACCCGTCCCGACACGGCGCTGTGGCGCGACGGCAAGGGCCTGTTCCGCATCGAGCTGTTTCCGGCCGGCTTCATCTACGACCGCGCGGTGCAGATCTGGACGGTCGAGAACGGCCAGGCGACCGAGGTCGCGGCGGGTCCCGAGCAGTTCGACTTCTCCGACACCGGGCTCAGGCAGCCGCCGGCCAAGGTCGACCTCGCCGGCTTCAAGCTCACCTTTCCGCTCAACCGGCCGGACAAGCACGACGAGGTCGCGGCGTTCCTGGGCGCCAGCTACTTCCGGCTGATCGGCCGCGGCCAGGTCTACGGCGCCTCGGCGCGCGGCCTGGCGATCGACACCGGCATCGGCAAGCCCGAGGAGTTCCCATTCTTCAAGGCGTTCTGGCTGGTGCGGCCGGCCGACGGCGCGACCGAGGTGACGGTGTGGGCGCTGCTCGATTCGCCGGGCGCGACCGGCGCCTACGCCTTCACGATCCGGCCGGGCGGCCGCACGGCAATCGACACGAAGGCGATCCTCTACCTGCGCGGCGACGTGCAGGTGCTGGGCATCGCGCCGCTGACCTCGATGTACTTCTCCGGCAAGTCGAAGCCGACGCCCGACGACTACCGGCCGGAGATCCACGATTCGGACGGGCTGTTCCTGTCGACCGGCGGCGGCGAGCGGCTGTGGCGGCCGCTCGACAATCCGGCGGCGCTGGCGGTCTCGGCCTTCCAGGACAGCAACCCCAAGGCGTTCGGTCTGCTGCAGCGGGAGCGCGACTTCGAGCGCTACCTCGACACCGGCACCCACCTGCAGGCGCGGCCCGGGCTGCTGGTCGAGCCGCAGGCCAACTGGGGCGATGGCGAGGTCCGGCTGGTCGAGATCCCGACCCAGTCGGAGACCAACGACAACGTCGTCGCCTTCTGGGTGTCGCGCTGGCCGGCGAAGAAGGGCGAGCGCAAGGAGTACGTCTACCGGCTGTCGGCGCTCAGCGACGAGCCGGCGCTGTCGCCGGCCGGCCGGGTGGTCTCGACGCGGTTCGGCGCGGTGCCCTATGCGCCCAAGCAGCGGCGCATGGTGATCGAGTTCGCCGGCGGCGAACTCGGGTCGCTCGCGCCGCAGCAGCCGGTCGAATCCGACGTCGCGGCGAGCAACGCCAAGGTGACGCGGACCTACGTCGAGGCGCTGCCGTGGAAGGGCAGCTGGCGCCTGTTCGTCGACTTCGAGCCGCAGGGCAAGGCGGCGGTCGACCTGCGCGCCAAGCTGACCCTGCGCGGCGCGCCGCTCAGCGAGACCTGGACGACGGTGTGGCGGCCATGACGGCCGCGGCCACGCGTGCGGCCTGGCAGCTCGACCGCCATGCCGGCGGCGCCGGATGGCGGCGCGCGATGCTGCTCGTGCTGGTGCTGGCGACCACGGCGCTCGGCCTGGTGCTGATGGGCAAGATCATCGCGGCGCGCGGGCCCGATATCCTGAAGCCGATCTTCCTGCCCTGCTTCGCGCTGCTGTTCGCCTGGATCGCGCTGTCGTTCTGGAGCGCCGTGATCGGCTTCGCGCTGGGCGTGCTGCGCCGCCATCCGGTGACCCTGGCGCGGCGCGGGCCGGCCGACGGGCCGCTGCCGAGCCTGCGCCAGCGCACGGCGATCCTGGTGCCGGTCTACAACGAGGACGCCGAGGAAGTGTCGGGCCGCGTGACGGCGATGGCGCGGGCGCTGGCCGCGACCGGTCAGGCGGCGGCGTTCGACGTCTTCGTGCTGAGCGACACGACGAGCCCCGAGCTGGCGCTGCAGGAGGAGACGATCTACGGCGCGCTGCGCGAGCGGCTCGAGGGCAGCGTCCCGGTGCACTACCGAAGGCGCGCGAAGAACACGGGCAAGAAGGCCGGCAACCTCTTCGAGTGGATCGACACGCGCGGGCCGGACTACGCCTTCATGATCGTGCTCGACGCCGACAGCCTGCTGCAGGGCGACGCGATGGTACGGCTGGCGGCGCTGATGGAGGCCAACCCGCGCACCGGCCTGATCCAGACGCACATCGTGCCGGCCGGGCGCGAGACCCTGTTCGCCCGCGTCCTGCAGTTCTCGTCGCGGCTGACCGGCGTCGTGCTGACGATGGGCAACAGCTTCTGGCAGAAGAGCGAGGCCAACTACTACGGCCACAACGCCATCCTGCGGGTCGCGGCCTTCGCCGCCTGCTGCCGGCTGCCGGTGCTGTCGGGCAAGCCGCCGCTGGGCGGCGAGATCCTCAGCCACGATTTCGTCGAGGCGGCATTCCTGCGGCGCGGCGGCTGGCACTGCTGGCAGCTGCCCGAGCTACGCGGCAGCTACGAGGAGCTGCCCAGCAACCTGCTCGACTACGCGGTGCGCGACCGGCGCTGGATGCAGGGCAACCTGCAGCACGTCCGCCTGCTCGGCCTGCGCGGCCTGCATCCGATGAGCCGCCTGCATCTGGCGATGGGCGTCTTCGCCTACGTCGCCTCGCCGCTGTGGCTCGCCATGCTGATGCTGAGCTCGGCCATGGTGGTCGACCACCGGCTGACCGGCGACGTGTTCTTCGGGCCGACCCGCAGCCTGTTCCCGATCTGGCCGCAGTATCACTGGCCGGAGATCCACGGCCTGCTCGGTCTCACCCTGGTGTTGCTGCTCGGACCGAAGCTGCTGGCGCTCGGGCTGCGGCTCGGCCCGGGCCGCAGCGCCCGGCGCTTCGGCGGAAGGCTGGCGCTGCTCGCCAGCTTCGTCGTCGAGACCGTGTTCTCGACCCTGCTGGCGCCGGTGATGATGCTGTTCCACACGACCTTCCTGATCCGCATCCTGGCCGGCAATGCCGTCGGCTGGCCGCCGCAGGCGCGCGGCGATCGCGGCATGGAGTGGGGCCAGGCGCTGCGCCGCCATCTCGGGCACGTCGCCTTCGGCCTGCTGGCGCTGGCGGCGCTGGGCGCCGTGGTGCCCGACTACGTGCCGTGGATCCTGCCGGTGGTGACCGGCCTCTTGCTCTCGGTGCCGCTGGCGGTGCTGTCGAGCCGTCGCGCCGTCGGCGTGGCGGCGCGACGGCTGCGGCTGTTCGTGACGCCGGAGGAACGGGCGCAGGCGATCCTGGCGCTCGGCGGCTGAGCCTCTGCTAGACTGGCGCCCGGACCGTCAGCCCGGGATGATCAGATGCCAGCCGACCTCGCCGCTCTCTGGGAAGAGCATTGCCGCCACGAATTCGAGACCCGCGACGTCGACGCCACCATAGCGACGATGGTGGCGCGGCCGTACGTCAACCACGTCCCGACCATGACCGGCGGAGTCGGGCACGACGAGCTCAAGCGCTTCTACAAGTACCATTTCATCGGCGGCAATCCGCCCGACACGGAGCTGCGTCCGGTCAGCCGCACGATCGGCAGCGACCAGCTGGTCGACGAGATGATCTTCTGCTTCACCCACACCAGCGAGATCGACTGGATGCTGCCCGGCGTCGCGCCGACCGGCAAGCGGGTCGAGGTGCCGCTGGTGGCGATCGTGCGCTTCCAGGGCGACAAGGTCGCGCACGAGCACATCTACTGGGACCAGGCTTCCGTATTGGTTCAGGTCGGCCTGCTCGATCCGAAGGGTCTGCCGGTGGCGGGCGGCGCGACGGCCGCCAAGGTCACCGACGAGACGCGGCCGTCGAACGGCCTGATGGCGCGCTGGGCGACCAGCGCCGGCAAGCCGATCTGAGCGAGCGAAATTGGGGGGAGAGAAACGATGCGATACGTCCGAGGAGCCCTTGCGATGGCCGCCCTGCTGATGGCCGGCGGCATCGCGCACGGCCAGACTCCGCCGGCCAGGCCGGCCTGGCAGCCCGGCCTGGCCGACCTGATGCTGATGACGGTGCAGCCGCGCCATCTCAAGCTCGGCCTGGGCGGCCAGGAGCGCAACTGGGACTATGCCGCCTTCGCCGTGCACGAGCTCGAGGAGACGCTCGAGCATGTCGGCGTGCTGGTGCCGACCTGGCGCGGCCACGACATCGCCGCCTCGATCAAGGGCACCACGGCGGCGCCGATCGAGGCCGTCGAGAAAGCCATCAAGGCCAAGGACGGCAAGGCCTTCGATGCGGCTTTCGCGCAGCTCACGGCCAGCTGCAATGCCTGCCACCACAGCGCCGGCATGGGCGTTGTCGTGATCCAGGTGCCCAAGGCGTCGCCCTATGCCAACCAGGATTTCCGTCCGGCCAAGCCGTAAGGCGCGGCCCGCCGCGCTGCTGGGCTTGCTGGTCGCCGCGACCCTGGCCGCGACCCTGGCGGCCTGCGCGGCCGGCAGCGGCGGCGTGATCGGCGGCGCGTACTATGCGCCGCAATATTCGTGGAGCGAGTTCTTCGCGGCGACCGACGGGCGCAACTTCCAGGTCGTCGAGGACGGCAACCCGTTCCCGGCCCTGCCGGCCGACGAGGTCCGGCGCCGGCTGCTGCCGGTGATGCAGGCCAACAAGCCGCGGCCGAACCTCACCTTCACCTATCGGCCGCCGCCCGAGCCGCCGCGTCCCGACTACCGGCTGGTGCTGGTGTTCGACGCCGGCCTCGACCTCACCGCTGATCGCGTCTGCGCCGGCCAGGTCTGGCACAATCCGCGGCCGACCCGGCCGTTCGACCTGTTCGCCGTCTACTGCCGCAACGACCAGGTGATGTCCTACACCACCGCCTGGACGCCGGCCGACGGGCCGGACGATCCGCGGGTCGGCCAACTCTTCGCCCAGCTCTTCCTTGTGCTGTTTCCCGACTATCCGTTGTTCCGGCGCGGCCCCCTGCGCGGCGCGCTGCGTCCCTGACCACGGCAACGCGGCTCCGCCCGCCGCGTTTTCCGAACGACCATGAAACAGCACCGGGGCGATCACCATGGCCGAGCGTCCGCACCCTCCTTCGCACAATCCCAAGCTCGACTCGCATCCCGGGTCGAACACCGAGAAGCCGCCCGAGGAGTGGGTCTCGGGCAACGAGCCGATGACCGGCGCCCAGGCTTCCTACCTGACGACCTTGTGCGAGGAAGCGAAGCTCGAGCCGCCGCCGGCCGACCTCACCAAGGCCGAGGCCTCGCAGCGGATCGACGAGCTGAAGGCCAGGCTCGGCCGCTGATCAGTCGACCGTCATGCCGGCGTCGCGCACGATCGCCGCATAGCGTTCGCGCTCGGCCTCGATGAAGGCGGCGAACTCGGCCGGCGGGCCGGCCACGACGTCGCCGCCCTGCTGGGCGACGACGGCGGCCGCCGCCTCGCCGCGCCCGCCGCGCCGGGCCTCGCCGGCGATGCGGTCGAGCAGCGGCGGCGGCAGGCCGCGCGGCCCGACCACGCCGTACCAGGCGAGCGACTGGTAGCCCGGTACGCCGGCCTCGGCGACGGTCGGCAGGTCGGGATAGAAGCCGCTGCGTCGCGGCGAGCTGACGGCCAGCGCCCGCAGGCGGCCGCTGCTGATCAGGTCGGCCGAGTTGGGCTGGGTGATCATCAGGTCGACGTTGCCGGCCATGAGGTCGAGCTGGGCGGGATTGCCGCCCTTGTAGGCGACGTGGGTCAGCGGCACGCCGGCCATGCGGGCGAGCAGCGCGCCGGCGAGATGCTGCGACGAGCCGTTGCCGCCCGAGGCGTAGGTCAGCGGCCGCGCGCTGCTGCGCGCCAGCGCAAGCAGCTCGCCGAGGGTGGACGCCGGCACCTTGGGATTGACCAGCACGAGCTGCGGGAAGGTGGCGATCAGGCTGATCGGCGTGAAGTCGCGCACGCCGTCATAGGGCAGGCTGCGGTAGATCAGCGGGTTGATGGCGTGGCCCAGCGCCACGACCGAGAGCGTGTAGCCGTCGGGCGCCGCCTTGGCGACGATCTCGCCGGCGACGACGCCGTTGGCGCCGGCCCGGTTGTCGGCGACCACCGGCTGGCCCCAGGCCTGCGCCATGTGCTGCGCCAGCGCGCGCGCCAGCAGGTCGGTGGTGCCGCCGGCGGCGAACGGGATCACCATGCGGATCGGCTTGTCCGGCCAGGTCGCCGCCGCCGGCTGCGCGCGCGCCGCGGCCGGCGCCAGCGCCGCGGCAGCGAGCCCGCCGGCGCCGCGCAGGAAGGCGGCACGCCTCATTGCAGGTAGTAGCCGGACGGCGTGCCCAGGATCGTGGTGCGCTCGAGATGGCGGATCTCGCCCTCCTGGTAGTCGCCCAGGGCGATGTGCATGGTGCAGCGATTGTCCCACAGCATGACGTCGTTCTTGCGCCACTGATGGCGGTAGCAGAATTGCGGCCGCGTCGCGTGCTTCACCAGATAGTCGATCAGCGGCCGGCTCTCCTCCGGCGTCATGTCGACGAGGCACGACACCTTCTCGCCGATGTACAGCGCCTTGCGGCCGGTCTCGGGATGGACGCGCACCACCGGCTGGGCGATCGGCGGGTTGAGCCGCTTCTGCTCGGCGGCGCGGTCCTCGGACAGATCGACGATCTTGCGGCCGCCGGTGTGGATGGCGTGCAGCCCGTCGAGCAGGCGCTTCATGCCGTCCGACAGCGCCTCGTAGGCCAGGATCATGTTGGTGAACATCGTGTCGCCGCCGACCGGCGGGATGACGATGCCGCGCAGCACCGAGCCGAGCGACGGCACCGGCGTGAACGACATGTCGGAATGCCATTGCTGGCCGGTGTACTTCGAATCCGAGGGCTGGCCGTTGGGCTTGGGGACGTTGGTCACCAGCAGCAGCTCGGGATGATCGGGATGGCGGTCGCGCGGCAGCGAGTCGTGGCGGTCGAGCTCGCCGAAGCGGCGGCTGAAGGCGATGTGCTGCTCGCGGGTCAGCTCCTGGTCGCGGAACAGCACGATGCCCTTGTCGAGGAAGGTGCGATGGATCTCGTCGAACTCGGCGTTGCTGAGCGGCCCGGCGAGATCGACGCCGGAGATCTCGGCGCCGAGCGCCCAGGACAGCGGCCTCGTGGCAATCGGCATGAACCCCTCGGACTGAAACGGCCGAAACGGTGCGATGCCGTCAGCGCGAGGTCAATAGTCCCATTCCATCTTGGCGCCGACCCGGCCGTTGGAGTCGGCGCCGATGTCGCCCTCGATCTTGGTGTTGGGCAGGACCTCGATCTCGACGACGCCGCGGCTCGAGTTGCCGGTGGCGCCCTGCCGCGCCCCGACATAGACGCCGGGCGCGACGTAGCGGCCGGCCTCGATCGACATGCCGGTGGCGCCGCTCGCGCCGCTGCCCGAGCTTCGGCTCGACCCGCTGCTGCTCGACGAGCCGAGCTTGAGCTGGTCGAGGCCGAGCCCCTGCCGCAGCTTGCCGAGCACGCTGCCGGCCGGCCCGGTCTGGCCGGTCAGCTCGGCCAGGCCCTGCGCCACCTGGATCAGCTCGAAGGCGCTGAGCGAGCTCGACGGCTTGCCGAACAGCAGCAGGGCCAGCGCCTCGTCCTGCGGCAGCTGCGGCGTCGAGGTGATCGCGAAGGTCGGCACCCGCGCCGTGCCCTTGATCGCCACCTGGATCGAGATCGAGTTGACGTTGGCCGTCGCCAGGAAATCGAGGCGCGGGTTGATCTGCTCGAGATTGTCGAGGGTGACGACGCCGCGGCTGAACACCAGGTTGCGGCCGAGCAGGTTGAGCGTGCCGCGGCGCAGGCTGAGGCCGCCGGTGACCGCCGGCGCCGCCGGCGTGCCGGCAACCTGCAGGCTGCCGCCCATCTCGGCGTCGAGGCCGCGGCCGCGCACGAACACCGCCTGCGGCGCCTGGATGGTCAGCGCCAGCCGGATCGGCATGCCGCCGGAGGGCTCGGCCGCCGCCGCGCCCACGGCGGGGCCTGGGGGCGCGGCGGCGGGGGGCGGCGGGGCCGCCGCGGCGCCCGGCGCGTTGATCTCGCGCACCTCGAGGGTCGGGAAGCTCGCCATCTGCGGCGCCGCGAGATTGATCTCCGCCCGATCGATCGTGAGCGGGCCGCTGACGTCGAGGCCGCGGGCGGTGGTGCCGACGATCCTGAGATCGCTCGAGACGGTGGCGGCGAGGTCGGGCCGGCTGACCAGCAGGGCGCGTCGGCTGGCCAGCGACAGGTCGAGTGCCGCCCCCTGCTCCGGGACCAGACGCACCGTGCCCTGCGCCGTGACCGTGCCGCCGCCGGCGGTGCGGAAGGCGATGTTCTGCAGGACCACCGACTCGCCCTGCAGGGCGATCCGGCCGCTGCCGTCGGTCAGGCGCAGACCGGCCTCCGGCAGGCCGAGCGCCGCCTTGTCGAGATCGAGGCCGCCGCTGCCGGTGATCCGGCCGCCGGCGATCTCGATCGCGAGATTGCTGCGCAGCGAACCGCTCACGTTGCGGATCTGGTTGCCGAGCAGCGGCGCGAAGGGCGCGAGGTCGAGGTTGCCGGTGACGGTGGCGCGGCCGGCCAGCGGCGCGACCGCCATCCGGCCGGCCAGAGCCAGGTTGGTGCCGGCGCCGGCCCCGACCCTGGCGTCGAAGGTCGCCTGGCCGCCGGCGAGGCCGGCCGTGCCCTGCAAGGACAGCGCCGGCAGCAACGCCGTCTCCGGGCGCCGCACGCGCACGCCCGAGGCGCCGTAGGTTGCGTCGACCCGCGGCGCGGCGATGGCGCCGGTGACGGTGGCGCGCGCCTGCGCGGTGCCCTCGAGCCCGGTCCCGGGCGCGAAGGTATCGACCAGCGACAGCGGCAGGGCGGTGAGCTCGAGGCGCAGGTCGCTGGCCTGCGGATCGACCACGCCCTGCATCGTGAGCCGCCCTCCGCCGACACTCAAGCTGGTCGGCTGGATCTGGACGCGTGGCCCGGCGACGACGATGCGGGTGGGCGCCGCGAGGCTGACCGGAATACCCTGGCCGCGGCCGGCGAAGCGCGCCAGCGCGACCCGGATCTCCTGGCCGGCCAGCTCGATCCGGGCCGCGAGGTCGGCCGCCGTCTGGCCGCCACTAGCCTTGAGGGTCACGTCGAAGCCGCCGGCGCGGTCGCCCTTCACAGTGGCGTCGGCGCGCGACAGGTCGGCGACGCCGCGCAGGCCGGCGGCGGCGAGGCGCAGATCGGCGCCGGCATTGCCCAGCGGATCGTCGACCGTGCCCTCGATCTGCAAGCTGGCAACACCCTGTGTGCCGCGGGCGAGGTCCTTGCCGGCGATCCGCACCTGCAGGCGCTTGTCGGCGAGCTGCGGGTCGGTCACGACCGCGGCGTCGAGCGATCCGGCGAGCGGCGTGCCGACGAGCGTGCCGATCTCCTGCAGCCGCGCCACCTTGAGCGTCGCCTGGCCGGTGGTGCGCTGGGGCGTGATCGCGAGATCGGCGACGTCGAGCGCCGCGCTGGCCCAGTGGAAGGCGAGCTGCGGCACCGTGATGCCGCCAGCCGCGTCGCGCGCGAAGCGACCGTCGAGCGACAGCGGCTGGTTCTCCGTCGTGCCCTGGGCATTGACGCTGCCGGCGACGGCACCGTCGGCGGCCAGCTCGATCCGAGCACGCGCGCCGACGTTGCCGTTCAGCCCGGCGCGCACCGACGCGAGATCGCGCAGGTCGACGGCGAGGTCGAGCCGCCCGGCGGCGCCCTGGCCCTCGCCCGAGAAGCCGAAGCTGCCGGCCTCGCTCTGCACCTTGGCGTCGACGACGCTCCAGCGCTCGTCGGCGCCCAACGTGCCGCGGCCCGACAGCGTGACCTCGCGCGCCACCAGGCCGGCCGGCACGCCCGGCGCACCGACATGCTCGAGCTTGCCTTGCCAGCCCAGGCTCAGGCCCTTGGGATCGTTGCGCAGGTCGAGGTCGATCCGGGCGCGGCCGACCAGGTCGCGCTGCGCCAGGGTCGACAGCGGCGCCAGGCTGGGCACGTCGATCGCCACCTTCGCGGCCGCGACCTCGGTCGCCGGCACGAACGAGCCGTCCATCACCTTGACCGAGGCCAGCGCCGTCGCGACGTCGAGGCGCTGCACCGCGATGGTGCCGTCGGCGGCCAGCCCGACATCGCCGTCGACCGTGACCGGTCCCAGGGCCGGCAGCCGATCCTGCACGGCGGCCACCGACAGGCTCTGGGCCTTGGCGGTGACGTGCGCCATGCCGCGCGGCTTGGCCAGCAGGCCGTCGACCCTGGCTTGCGCCGCGAGTTCGAGGTCGCGCCAGTCGATGCCCGGCAGCAGCGGCGCCAGCGGGCCGGGCGCCGGCGCGCGGGCCGTCGCCTCGAGATCGAGATGGTCGGCCTTGCGGTCCCAGCGGCCCGACGCCGACAGGCTGGCCGGGGTCGCCGACAAGGTGAGCGACGACAGCACCACCGTCGCGGCGTCGACCGTCGCCGCGCCGGTCACCGCGACCGGCCCGCCCCAGCGCGCCAGCACCGTGCCGCCGGCCTGCAGGTCGAGCGACACGGCGGTGGCGGCGCCGGCCGGTTGCCAGCGGACATTGCCCTTGGCCGTCGCGGCGTCGCCCGCCGCGACGTCGATCTCGGCGGCGCCCGTCGATTGGTCGCCCTTGGCCGTAAGCCTGGCGGCGACGCTCTCCAGATCGGGCCGCTCGAGCAGGCCGGCGACCAGACCGCCCTTGCCCTCGTCGACGGCGACCGTGCCGTCGACGAATCGGCGCACGACGTCGAAGCGCAGGTCGGCCGCGAGCTTGCCGGCCGGTCCGTCGGTGCGGTCGCCATCGAGCTTCAGCTTGCCCTCGCGCAGGTCGGCGGAAAGCAGGCCGCTGCCCTGCAGACACCATCGCGAGTCGATGCCGGCGAGCGCCGCGCCGAGATGCAGGGTCACGACCGACAGGTCCTGCAGGTCGACACCGACCGGCAAGGAGAAGCCGCCGCCGCCGCTCGCCGCGGGCGCGGCGCCGTCCGACACCGGCTCGCGCTGCACGTCGACCAGCGCCGCCGCCAGACGCTCGATACGCACGCGGCCGCTGAACAGGGAACCGAACGACCAGCGCACCGCCGCGTTCTCGAGGCGCAGCCAGATCCCCTGTGCGTCGCGCAGCTCGATCGTCTCGACCGCGAGATCGGTCGGCACGAAGCCGCTGATGCCGGCGATGCGCAGGTCCTTACCCGAGACCGCATCGGCGATCAGCCGCTTGGCGAGCGGCGTCTGCACCAGGCCGACGGCCAGCGCCAGCAGCGCGACGACGCCGGCCAGAGCGATGCCGAGGAGGCGAAGCGCGCGCATCAGAACGACTGCCCCAGGCTGACGTAGAGGGTGAAGGACGGATCGCCGTTCTGCTTGTTGAGCGGCACGCCGACGTCGAGGCGGATCGGCCCGAAGTCGGTGTAGTAGCGCGCGCCGAGGCCGACGCCGACCCGCGGCGGGAGCTGCGAGAAGTTGGGCAGCATGCCGGGATAGGCGCTGCCGGCGTCGACGAATGCGACGGCGCCCAGCGCCTGGCCGAAGCGCTGGCGCAGCTCGAGGTTGGCCTCGACGACGCTGGCGCCGCCCAGCGGATTGTTGAAGGCGTCGCGCGGTCCGGCGCTCTGGTAGACGAAGCCGCGCACCGAGCCGCCGCCGCCGGCATAGAACAGCTTGCTCGGCGGGATGTTGGCGACGTTGGTGCTGGGCTCGCTGCCGAACGAGGCGCGGGTCGCCAGCACGGTTCGGCCGGGCTCAGCCAAGTCGAAATAGGCGCGGCCGGTCGCCCGCAGGATGGCGAAGAAGTCGCTGTTCGGGCCGATGTCGAAGTACGGCGTGGCGTCGAACTGCAGGCGCCAGCCGCGCGTCGGATCGAGATCGCTGTTGGCGGCGTTCATCAACGCCGTCATCGGCACGCCGATCAGGTCGTAGTAGCGCCACACCGAGTAGCTGATGTAGCGCTCCCGCGACGTCTCGCCGGCGATCCCGGCGCGCACGGTCCAGATCGGCGAGATGATGCGGTCGAGGCCGACGCTGCCGCCGATGGCGTTGCGGTAGTAGGCCGGCAGGACGGCGCGGACCGCCTCGGCCGAGGCGCGCAGGTCCTGCTCGGGCCGCAGGAAGTCGGGCTTGCGGAAGTCGGCGCGGAAAGCGAAGCCGGTGTCCTGGATCGCCAGGCCCTGGCCGATATGGTTGATCTCGCCGGTCAGCCGCAGGCTCTCGGCCTGGCCGAACAGATTGCGATGGGTCCAGAAGCCGTTGACCGCGAAGCCGAGCTGGGTCTCGTAGCTGACGCCGAAGCCGATCGAGCGCGGCGGCCGGTCGGTGACACGGACCTCGATCGGCAACTCGCCGTTGGCGTCGAGCTGGCGCGCCGGGATCACGCTCACCGAGTTGAACGTGCCGAGCGAGGTGATCTTGCCGCGCAGCGCCTCGACCTTGGCCGGCGAATAGACCTCGCCTTCCTTGAACGGCACGCGGCGCTGCAGGAAGGCCGCGTCGACCTTGTCGGTGCCGGTGATGGTCACCGGCCCGAGCCGCGCAATCGGACCGGGGGTCACGATGAAGGTGACCTCGGCGCCCTGCGTGGCGTGGTCGACCACCACCTCACGCTTGATCGAGGCCAAGGCATAGCCGTCCTGGCGGAACTGGTCGGTGACCTTGGACTGTGCGGCCAGGATCGCGGCGGCGTCCGCCGGATCGCCCTGGGCCAGACCGATGCGGCTCATGTCGATCGGCGGCGAAGCCTGGCCGTCGACGCCGCGCACCGCGAGGGCATCGATGCGGAAGCGCGGACCGGTCTCGACCTTCACGTCGACGGTCAGCGGCTCGCCGTCGGGGCGCCCCTCGAGCGCATCGAGCGCGGAGGGATCGTCGACCGGCCGTCCACCGAGAGTCGCGACGGTCGTGGCACCATAGAAGCCGCGCGACCGCAGGGCGGCATCGACCCGGCCCACGGCGGCTTGCGCGCCCTGCAGCACGGCGAGTGAATCGCCGTCGAGCGGCTGGTCCTTCTGGAAGGTCTCGACCAGCTCCTGGAGATCCTTGCCCATGGTCTCGTCGCCGCTGACCGTCAGCGCGATGCGGGCGGTCCGCGCCTCGGCCGCGACGGCCAGCGCAAGCGCTGCCGCCAGCACCGAAAGCAGGCAGCCGAGCCGACGCGCGGCGGGCACTCGGATGTTCACGACCATGGCAGCCCAGAGCAACGCCGGTGACGCCACGAGGATGCGCCCGGTTCCGGGTTGCGCCGTGCGTTGCGTGGCCGTTGCCGCTCGATCACAGTCGGCGTCATGCCAGGATTCCCGAAGCTGCTCGCGACGTTCGTTCTCCTCCTCGCCGGGCAGGCCGTCGCCCAGGAGTCGCCGGGCTCACAGTATCGCGGTCTCACGGCTCTCGACATACCCTATGCCAATGGCCCGATCACCGTGGCGCATGTGCCACAGATTTGGCTCGGCCTGCACGGCAGCGAGCCGCGGCGCTTCGGCATGGACACCGGCTCGACCGGCATCGTCGTCTCGGCGGAGCACTATCGGCCGGGACCCGGCGACAGCGACGACGGGCCGGGCCAGCTCACCTACAACAGCAGCGGCCGCGTGCTGCACGGCCAGCGCCACACGACCGACGTCGTCATTCTGCGCGACCGTGAGACACCGCTCGCGACGGCGCGGGTGCAGGTGCTGCGCGTCACCCACATCACCTGCCTGGAACGGGCGCGCCACTGCCGGCCCGAGGAAGAGCCGCGCGGCGTCGCCTTCATGGGAGTAGGCTTCGCCCGCCGGTCTGCCCAGGGCACGCCGGACGAAGTGGCGCGCAATCCGTTCGTCAACCTGGTGTCGCTCGCCTCGGGCGCGCCGGTGTCGTCGGTCCGGCCCGGCTATCGCCTGACCCGCAGCGGCGCGCAACTCGGCCTCAGCGAGGACAGCACGCGCGGCTTCGCGTTCGCCAAGTTGGCGCCGGCGGCGGGCGCCACGTCCGCTGCCCCGCAGTGGCAGGCGGCGACCCTGACCGTGGCCGTCGACGGCGCGGCCGGCGACGGCACGCTGCTGATGGATACCGGCATCGACTACATGTTCCTGTCGCCGCCCGAGGGCAGCGGGCTGGTCCACGGCCGGGCCGCGCCGCGCGGCACGCGACTCGAGATCTGGCTGCCGGATGTCCGCCAGGCCCGCGCACGCTACGCCTTCACGGTCGGCGAGCGGCGCAACCCGCTGGAGCCGGAGCGGGTCGAGGTGGTGCGCGACCGCGGCGTCTTCGTCAACACCGGTCGCCTCTTCCTGGAAGGCTTCGACTATCTCTACGACGCGGCCGGCGGCTGGGTCGGCTATCGCTGGAACGATCGCGTGAACGGCGAGTTCGGCGGCGTGACGCACGCTGCGTCGCCACGCTAGACTTCCCTCCGACCGGCTCGAGCCGGCGACCGGGCGACAAGCCCCTGTCCTGGGAGGGACGCCACATGACCACTCGCCGCAATTTCCTGAAGGCCGGCACCGCCGCGGCCACCGGCATCGTGTTCTGCAGCTGCGGGCTGCTGGAGCGGGCCCATGCGCAGGGCACGCCGCGCGCCACCCTGCCGGTCGCGGTCGCCGGCAAGAAAGTCAAGACGATCGACGTGCACGCGCATTGCCACTTCCGCGAGGCCGGGGCGCTGCTCGGCGCCGAGGCGGCGGCCTACCAGCTGCCGCCGGTGCGCGGCGCCGCCGAGGCCTTCATCGAGATCGACACGCGGCTCAAGGCCATGGACTCGCAGGCCGTCGACATGGAGGTGCTGTCGATCAACCCGTTCTGGTACGGCAAGGACCGCGAGCTGGCCGGCCAGATCGTCAAGATTCAGAACGAGAAGCTGGCCGAGCTGTGCGCCGCCAAGCCGGACCGCTTCGCCGCCTTCGCCTCGCTCACCCTGCAGGCGCCCGATCTCGCGGTGCAGGAGCTGGAGACGGCCGTGAAGAAGCAGGGCCTGAAGGGCGCGGCGATCGGCGGCGTGGTCAACGGCGTCGAGTTCTCGGACCCGCGCTTCAACCCCGTGTGGGCCAAGGCCGAGGAGCTCGGCGTGCCGCTGTTCATCCATCCGCAGGGCGTGCCCGAGCTCGGCAAGCGGCAGAGCGGCAACGGCTGGCTGGGCAACACGATCGGCAATCCGCTCGAGACCACCATCGCGCTGTCGCACCTGATTTTCGAGGGTACGCTCGACAGGTTCCCCGGACTCAAGGTCATCGCCGCCCATGGCGGCGGCTACCTGCCGTCCTATGCCGACCGCTCGGACCATGCCTGCATGGTCGGCCCGGCCGGCTGCAACCCGGAGATCAAGCTCAAGAAGAAGCCCAGCGAGTATCTGAAGCAGATGTACTTCGATTCGCTGATCTTCTCGCCCGAGGCGATCCGCCATCTCGCCGCCCAGGTCGGGGCGAGCCAGATCGTGCTGGGCAGCGACTACCCCTATCCGTGGCAGCTCGCTCCGGTCGACCACATCATGGCCTGCGACTCGCTCAACGACGACCAGAAGGCGGCGGTCCTCGGCAACACCGCGGCGAAGTTGCTGAACCTCAAGACCTGAACCGAGACCGTCGATGCCCGAGACTGCCGTTCGTTTCCCTTCCCTGCCGCGCCGCGCCGTACTGGGCGGCGCGGCGGCGCTGGCCCTGCCGGGCCGGCATGCCGCCGCCGCCGGACAGAAGACGCTCAGGGTCGAGACCTTCCAGCTCGAGGTCGAGGGCAAGGCGGCGACGCGCTTCCGCGTCGTGCAGCCGGACGGCACCTGGGGACTGACCCTGGACGAGGGCGAACGCTTCGACGCACGGCTGGAGAACCGTCTGTCGGTGCCGACCCTGGTGCACTGGCACGGGCTCAATCCGCCCTGGCGGCAGGACGGCGTGCCGTACGTCTCGGCGCCGCCCGTGCCGCCCGGCAAGGAGGCCTTCTACGGCTTTCCGGCGACGCCGCCGGGCACGCGCTGGATGCATTCGCACTTCGGCCTGCAGGAGCAGAACCTGCTGGCCGCGCCGCTGATCATCCGCGAGACCAGCGCGATCCGGAGCGGCCTGCAGGAGGTCGTGGTCCTGCTCGAGGACTTCGCCTGGCGCTCGCCCGGGGAGATCTTCGAGCAGCTGCGCACCGCCAAGCCGGACATGAAGCCGGACATGAGCGCCCGCCCCGACCTCAACGACGTCGACTACGATGCCTTCCTGGCCAATCATCGCACCCTGGCCGACCCGCAGGTCGTCGGCGTCGACAAGGGCAGCGAGATCCGGCTGCGGCTGATCAACGGCGCCACCTCGTCGAACTTCGTGATCGACCTCGGCGGGCTCGAGGGTCGATTGATCACCGTCGACGGCAACCCGATCGAGCCGATCACGGTGCGCACCCTGCCGCTCGCCACGGCGCAGCGCGCCGACGTGCTTGTGCGCCTGCCCAACGACGGCAAGGCGGTCGCCGTGCTGGCGCGCTGCGAGGGCCGCACCCTGCAGACCGGGATCATCCTGCGCCCGCCGGGCGCCGCGGTTTCAAAGGTCGCGGGGCGGGCCGAAACCGCGGCGCCCGAGATCACCCTGGCCGAGGAGCTGACCCTGCGGGCGGCGCAGCCCCTGGCCAACCGTCCGGTCGACCGCTCGATCCCTGTCGAGCTGACCGGCGCGATGATGGGTTACATCTGGGGCATGACCGTGCATGGCCAGGGTGGCGAACCGGCCACCGTCGCCAAGGGCCAGCGTATCGAGCTGGCGATGCGCAACGGCACGATGATGGACCATCCCATGCACCTGCACGGGCATTCATTCCAGGTCACCGAGATCGACGGAAGGCAGATCGCCGGCGCCGTGCGCGACACCATCCTGGTGCCGCCCCGCAGCACGGTGAAGGTGCAATTCGACGCCGACAATCCCGGCTTGTGGGCATTCCATTGCCACAACCTCTACCACATGGCGGCCGGCATGTTCACGACAGTGGTCTACGACGGCTTTTCCTGAGGCGTCGCCCGCCACGCCCGCATGAGCGGGCCGTCCGGCCCGTGCACAGGATCGCTGGCCGGCAGACCGGTTCCCGCCACCGCGGCGAGCAGTTCGCCATGGTCGCGCTCGCCCGGCCGATTCTGGTCGACCCGGGAGCCGGCCGGATAGGCCCCGACCACCAGCAGGTCGGCGGTCGCCTCGACGCGGCGATGGCCGATCCCGGCCGGCAGCACCACGACGTCGCCGGCCGACACGTCGAGCACGGTGCCGCGGGCGCCGCCAATCTCGACCCTTGCCGCGCCGCGGGCGATGCCCAGCACCTCGTGCGACGAGGCATGGAAATGGCGATAGGCGTAGATTCCGTTGCGCCAGCCGCCGGCCCAGCCGTTCGTCGCGAACAGCCGTTCAAACGGGAGGGCCGGATCGGGCAGCCCCGTCACCGGGACGGCCCCCTTGTAGACCATCACCGGACAGCGGGGATTGTTCGGAATTTCGCCGTCATCGTGGAACCACAGGGTGTGAATGTCTGGCATGGCGAGCCCCTCCCGGGCCGGCAACCGTCCCGGGACGGCGGCGTTGCTCCGACAACGCAGCTTGTCACCGGGGAGGGCGCATGGTCCAGCGTCGCAGCGTGATTGCCGGTGGCTTGGCCCTCGCCGCGCTGGGGCGGCGGGCCGAGGCCCAGCCTCAGACGCGGCAGTTGGCCATGGCGCCGGCCAGCCCTGGCCCTTTCCGGCTTCAGGAAGCGGCGAGCTTCGATCACCAGGCGACGGGCGTCGCGGTTTCCCCGCAGGGGAGGCTGTTCGCATGCTTCCCGCGCTGGACCGAGGATAGCCCGGTGTCGGTCGCCGAGATCGAGCCAGACGGTGCGCTGCGCCCGTTCCCCGACGAGGCCTGGAACGCGTGGCGCAACGCCGCCGCCGGCAAGTACTCGGCGCGCGATCACTTCGTGTGCGCGCAGGCGTTGCTCGCCGACGGGCTCGGCAATCTCTGGGTGCTCGACGCCGGCGCGCCCGGCATGAGCGGGGTGCTCCCGGGTGCGCCCAAGCTGGTGCGCATCGAGCTGGCCAGCAACACGGTTCGGCAGATCGTCGGATTGGGCGAGGACGCGGCCCTGCAAGGCAGCTATCTCAACGACCTGCGGGTGTCGCCCGATGGCCGGGCCGCGTTCATCACCGATTCGGGCGCCCGCGGCGCCCTCGTCGTCGTCGATCTCGAGCAGGGCCGAGCTCATCGGCGGCTGGATGGCCACCCCAGCACCCAGGCCGAGAACGAGGTCGTGGTCGCGGTCGGCGGTCGGGCGCTGCGTCGCCCGGACGGCCGTGCGCTGCACGCCGCCGCCGACGGGCTCGCCCTGTCGCCCGACGGCGCGACGCTGTTCTGGCAGGCGCTGGCGGGACGCACCCTGTATAGCGCCGCGACCGCCACGCTCCTGTCCGACGACGCAGCCGACGCGGCCGCGACGGTCGTCAAGGTGGGCACGAGTTGCGTCGCCGACGGCCTGCTCATGAGCCGCGACGGCCAGCTCTATCTCACCTCCCCCGAGGACAGCGCGATCAAGGTTTGGACCGGCGAGGCGGCGGAGACCGTCCTCGCCGATCCGCTGCTCAGCTGGCCCGACACGCTGGCCGAGAGCAGCGACGGAACGCTCTATGTCACCGCGTCGCGCCTGCATGAGATGCCGTGGTTCCGTCCCGGTGCCGCGCCGGTGCTGCCGACCACGCTGTTCCGCCTTGTCCGGTCGTAGAAGGACGGAATGGCGATGCGCTACTGCATTCAGCGTGCGACGTCGGTGGATGTCGCCTTCCTCGCCTCGGTGATGGACGAGACCGAGGATCGATGGGCCGCCGACGGCGAGCCGATGCCCGTGGACCGCCTGCTCCAGACCTGCGCCTGCAGCACCCAGGTCTGGGCGGCACGCGACGTCGAGGGGACGCCGACGGCTTTGTGGGGCGTGGCGCCCGGCGGCGACGACCCGGCGGTCGGCCAGCTCTGGATGCTGGCGGGCGAGGCCCTCGACGACGATGTCGGCGTTCTCGAGGCCCTTTGCAGGCTCGTGATCGGCGAGATGCTGGTCGAGTTCCCCCGACTCGAGAACCTTGTCGACGCGCGCAAGGTCAGGGCGATCGCGATGCTCCGGCGTCTCGGGTTCACCGTGGAGCCGGCCTTGCCGCAGCGCGAGGAGGACGGCGACCTTCATCGCGTCTGGATCGACTCCGACCGACTGCAAGGGGGCACGACCGTCAGCCGCTTGCCTTGCTGATAGTTTTTATTTGCGATCTGAATGCGACCTTGGATAACGTGTGTCCTCCGTCGGAGGAAAGCATATGGCCCAGGATCGTCGTTCCGTTCGCGCTCTGATTGCGCTGCTTCCGGCGGGGACGCTGGGCCTTTCGGTGAGCCTCGCGGCGGTGGATGCACAAGCGTCGCCCTCCTCGGGCGCCGTTCCCGACAAGCCGACCGAGGTGGCCAAGCGCCTGCAGTCGATCCGCGAGTCCCTGTCCGAGGCCGCGGCGCAAGCCGCCAAGGAAGGCGGCTCTTTCGTCAAGGTCGATCCCGAGGAGCAGTTGGCCTGGTGGCATAACTACGGGCGCGGCTGGCACAACGGCGGCTGGGGTCTGCCGGGCTGGCACGGCGGCTGGGGCAACGGCTGGCACAATGGCGGCTGGGGCAACGGCTGGCACAACGGCGGCTGGGGCAACGGCTGGCACAACTGGTAACGAACCGTGCTTCTCGATCTCGGCCGGCCCGTGATCGGCATGGTGGTGCTGCAGCCGACGGGATTCTGCAACATCAACTGCAGCTATTGCTACCTGCCCGACCGCACCAGCAAGCACGTCATGGCGCAGTCGACGGTGAAGCGACTGTTCGAGGAAGTCTTCGCGTCCGGCTGGACCCTGCCCGGCATCACCGTGCTGTGGCATGCCGGCGAGCCCCTCGCCGCGCCGCGCCGGTTCTACGAGGAGGCGTTCGCGACCATCGAGGCGCTGCGCCCGCCTTCGATCGAGGTCCAGCATTCGGTGCAGACCAACGGCACCCTGATCGATCCCGACTGGTGCAAGCTGTTCCTGGACTGGAAAGTGGGTGTCGGCGTCAGCATCGACGGCCCGCAGCCGCTGCACGATCGCCATCGCCGGATGCGCAATGGCAAGGGCAGCTACGACGCGACGATGGCGGGCATCCGCTGCCTGCAGGACAACGGCGTGGCGTTCCACGCCTTGTCCGTGCTGTCGCGCGAAAGCCTCGAGATGCCGGACGAGCTGCTGGCCTTCTACATCGACGCCGGCATCGACCATGTCTGCTTCAACGTCGAGGAATCGGAGGGGACCTACGTCTCCGACCTGTTTCGGTCGGCCGAGCTGCGTGACCGCTACGCGTCGTTCCTGCGCCGCTTCTGGCATCGCGCGCGAGCCAGCGGCAAGATCAAGTTCGTGCGCGAGATCGACAATGCGCTGCCCAAGGTGTTTCGCCCGGAAGGCATAGTCTTCCCCAACAACCAGACCGAGCCGCTGGCGATGCTGAACGTCGACAGCTACGGCAACGTGTCGAGCTTCTCGCCGGAACTGCTGGGCATGAAGGACGAACGCTACGGCGATTTCCTGCTCGGCAACATCATGCGCGACAGCCTGGCCGACATCTATCGCACCTGCTTGGCGTCGGCGCTGAACCGGGACATCCAGGTCGGGGTCGAAGCCTGCGCGGCCACGTGCGACTACTTCTCCGTCTGCAGTGGCGGCTCGCCGGTGAACAAGCTGTTCGAGAACGGCGCGTTCACCGGAACGACGACCTCCTTCTGCACCCTGATCAACCAGGTGCCGATCGACCTGATCCTCGAGGCCTACGACAGTCTCGAACGCACCTGGACCGCTCCCTCGCCCGCCACCCTTGCCCCTTCTCAAGCGACGGCCGCGGCCGCCGCCCCGCCCCCGAGGACGCCATGACCCGAACGCATCTCTTCGCCGTCGCCTCCCTGCTCGCCGCCGCCGCCTGGGGTGGAGCCCTGGCCCAACAGGCGCAGCCGCAGGGCCAGCGCCCCGCCGGTGTTCCCGCCGCGACGGCCCCGAACGGCCAACCCTACGCCGAGCCGGGGCCCCTGTCGGGCCCGATGGACGGGCCGCCGTCGCCGGTGATCATGGTCACAAGTGTCGAGGTGCTGCGGTCGCCACGCTCCGGCGGCATGGACATCATTCGCGCCCGGGGCCTGACCACGTCGACCTCGTGGACCAATCCGCACCTGATCCCGATCACGCGCGGCCAGCCGATCGACGGCGTGCTCGACGTGCTGTTCGAGGCCAACGCGCCGAACGGAGCCGTCGAGATCGGACCGTTCATGCCGATCGAAGCCCTGCTGCCGGTCGAGAACGGCCATCCCTACAAGGGCATCCGCGTCCGCGCGGCGACCAACGTCGTCAGCCTCAAGGAACTTCCCGGCTACGCCGAGGTGGCAGGACCGAAGAACGACTGCTCGACCTGCCTCGGCAAGTACTTCGTCGCCAAGGGAGCGAACCCGCCGGCGAACGTCGCGGCCGACAACCTCGTGCGCGAGGCCGACCTGCCGTGGACCCTGCGCGTCATTCGGCCGACCGACGGCATCCCGAGCTACGCCCCCGATCCCAATCGCCTGACCCTGGTCCTGTCCGAGGACGGTCGCATCGTCGACGCCGGCTGGGACTGAGCGCGCCGGGATAACCCCGACGCCATAACCTCGATCGGCCGTCGTCAGAGGCCGATCGAAGCGGCCTTGGCTTCGCGCTCGCGCTCGGCGAGCGACGCCGTAACCTGCTTGCGGAAGCGGTCGAGTTCCGGTCCGCGCAGCTGCGCGGCCTTGAGCTCGGGATGGGTCACCGGATTGACCGCCTTGCCGTCGACCTGCAGCTCGAAATGCACGTGCGCGCCGGTCGAGCGGCCGGTGCTGCCGACGAAGCCGATCAGATCGCCGCGCGCCACAGATTCACCCGGCTGGATGCCCGGTGCGAAGGCCATGAGATGACCGTACACCGTCGCCAGCCTGGAGCCGTGCTCGATGCGGATCCAGTTGCCGTAGCGGCCATTGGGCGCGGCGCCGACGACGATGCCATCGGCCGCCGCGAAGATCGGCGTCCCGGCGTTCGCCACCAGGTCGACGCCCTCGTGCATGAACAGCGCCCCGCCTCTCGCCGGAGCCTTGGGCGCGGCGTTCCAGTTGCCGTAGGGAGCGAGGCCCAGCGAGGCGCCCAGCGGGGTCGCGCTGTTGACGGTGGCACCGTTGCCGCTCGGGCCGCCGGGCGGCAGGCCGGGCGGCAGCGCATTGCGCTTGGGTCCGCCCATCGGCGCCGGCTTGCCGGTCGCCGCCAGCGGCGGCGGCTGGTCGAACGGATCGGCGCGCAGGCCGTAGCCGGACGAGATCGAGATGCTGTCGAGCGGCAGGCGCATGGACGTCGGCGTCGCCATCTGCCCGTTCGCCAGATAGAAGCGCTCGACCTTGTCGCGGGTGCGGAAGCGATGCACGGCGACCATGCCCTTCGCCTTGGTGCGCAACTCGATCCACATCACGCGGCCGATGCCGACCGCCACGCCTTCGCCCGTGAAAGTCTGCTCGTAGCGCACATAGAACCGGTCGCCCGGCCGGACGTCGCGCTCCAGATCGAGCGCCGTGGCGAGCGCCTGGCGGGCCTCGAGCATCGCCGACGCCGGAACGGCAGCGGCCGCCAAGGCCTTGTCCAGCGACTCGCCGACCACGCCTTCGCGGGCGATCTGCCGCGTGAATGGCAGGCAGTCGAGAAAGCGCGCCTCGTCGTCGGCGACGCCCAGCACCGCCTGCTCGGCGATCTGGCCTTCGTCGATCGGTCGGTCGTCCGCCGTCTCAACCGGCGAGCGAGCCTCCGAAGCCGCCGCTTCACGGGCGCCGGCGGCCGCGTGGTCGCGGGGGGTCTCCTCGGTGGCAGTTTCGCCGGCGATCTGTCCCGCAAACGGCAGTCCCTCGAGGACGGGCGTGGCGTCGTCCGCGACACCAAGCATCGACTGCTCTGCGAGCTGTGCCTCGTCGTTCGACCGGTCGTCGGAGGCGGCGGCGGCCGCGTACTCGCCGGGAGTCTCCTCGGCGGCCGTTTCGCCGGCGATCTGTCCCGCAAACGGCAGCCAATCGAGGACGGGCGCGGCGTCGTCCGCGACGCCCAGCATCGACTGCTCGGCGATCTGTGCCTCGTCGTTCGACCGGTCGTCGGAGGCGCCGGCAACGCCGGCTTGCGCGACGACCAGCGAGACGGCGAACGCCACAGTGAGCGATGCCCTGTTCATGACCCTCGTTTCGATGTGCCCGGTCATTGTAGCGCCGAAGCCGTCCGGTCGCCAGCGCGCAGAAAGTGACCAGAGGGTGACCGCCCCCTAGGGGACAGGCTTGAAGGCCTTGGCACGGCGCTCCGCCTCAGCGATTTGCGCACGGGTCATGCGTTTCGAAAGGCTGGCGAGATCGCGCTTGGCCTGGTCGAGTCGGTCTTGATTCTTCGCCGTATAGCCCGCGATCGCCAGGGTGAGCCACTTGTACGCCTCGACATCGTCGTGCGGCGGCACGCCCTCGCCGAAGCCCAGCATGAAGCCGATGTCGTTCTGGGCTCGCGCATAGCCCTGATGGGCCGCCAGCAGATAGAGCCGGGCGGCCTCCTTGTGGTCGCGCCGAACGCCCTCGCCGCTCCAGTACATCGCGCCCAGCAAGGTGCGCGCCTCGGCATTGCCGCGCTCCGCCCAGATCGTCCAGAGACGCGCGGCGGTCGCCATGTCCTTGCGCTCGTAGGCCGCCGCCGCCGTGCGCAGATCGGCCTCGAGCGAAGCTTGCGCGAGGACCGGCGAGGCGGCGATCGCCAGCGCCGCCGCCAGGAGCATGATGCGCTTCATCGTTTCCCTATCCCTTGCCGGCTGCCGGTTCGCAACCGTGATCGCGAGCGATGCGTTCCACGCCCATGGTCGACACGTCGCAAGATCCCGGGGCGGCCCATGAGCTCCCGGCGCATCGCGCCAGCTTCGCGCTGTTCAGCAAGCTGGTGCTGTTCGGCGCCCTGCATGTCGGGCTGGTCCTGTCCTGCCTCGCCCTGGCGTTCATGGGACATAGCCCGACCATCGCCCTGATCCTGGGGCTCGGCGGCACGGTCGGGCTGATCGGCGCCGTGGCGGCGTTCTAGCTCGTCTCATGTCCCTTTCTCCCTAGCGGGGGAGAGGAGAAAGACGGCCGCCGATGCGGTTGGCCAGCGCGATCACCGCCGTGGTGATCACGACCATCGTCAGGCTGAGCACGGCGATGGCGCCCACGTCGCCGCTTTCCTTGAGATCGAAGATCAGCACGGACAGAACCTTGGTGTCCGAGGTGAAGAGGATCACCGCGGCCGACAGCTCGCGGATCACCGCGACGAAGATGAAGCACCATGTGGCGATCACCGCCGAGCGCAGCAGCGGCGCCGTGATGTCGGCCAGGGTGCGCAGGCGCGACGCGCCGAGCATGCGCCCGGCCTCCTCGAGCTCGTGATTGACCGCCACGAAGGCGGACGAAAGCTGCTGGTACGCGGCCGGCAGCTCGATCGTCACGAAGGCGATCAGCAGGATCCACAGGGTGCCATAGAGCTGCAGCGGCGGCCGGGTGTAGGCGAGAAACATGCCGACACCGAGCACGATGCCGGGAATCGCGAGCGGCGCCGTGGCCAGGAAGGCGAGCAGCCGATGGCCGCGCACCGCCCGACGCGCCACGATATAGGCGATCAGCAGCGACATCAGCGCCCCGAGCGTCGCGGTCCCGACCGCCAGCAGGAAGGTGTTCTGCAGCGCCGGCAGGGTCGAGCTGAGCTCCAGGAAGGTGAAGCGGACGTTGTGCAGGGTGAAGGTCTCGGGGGTCACGACGTGCGAGGCGATGCGCGAGAAGGCCGAGTTGAACAACGCCGCGTAGGGCAGGAACAGCGGCAGGGCGAGGATCAGCAAGGCCATGCCGGCGGCCGGCCAGCGCAGCCGACCGAGCGGCACCAGGCGCGGCTGGCCGTACTTGCCCCCCAGCACGGCGTAGCCGCGGCGGCCGAGCATCAGCGCCTGCGAGCGCAGCAGCGCCACCGTCAGCAGAAGCAACGGCAGCGAGGCGGCGGCCGCCAGCTCGGGCTTGGGCGGGAACTGGAACAGGCTCCAGATGCGGGTCGTCCAGGTGTGGAAGCCGGCCGGGATGGCGAGGATCGCCGGCACGCCGAACTGGTTCACGGTCTGCAGGAAAGCCACCAGCGCGCCCGCCAGCAGGGTCGGCAGGGCGAGCGGCACCGTGATCTTCCACGCGGTCTGCCAGGTCCGCGCGCCGAGCATCGACGAGGCGTCCTCGAGCTCGCCCGGCATGCGGTCGAGCGCATTGGCGACCAGGATGAAGACGTAGGGAAAAGTGTAGCACGCGATGACGAAGACCACGCCCGGCAGGTTGTAGATGTCGAGCAGCGCCTCGTCGGCCGGCATGCCGGTGAACGAGCGCCAGAGCTGATTGAGCAGGCCGGAGTTGGGCGCCGCCAGCATTTCCCAGGCGATGGCGCCGACGAACGGCGGGGTCACCAGCGAGGCCATCACCAGGGTGCGAACGGTGCGCCGCAGCGGCATGTCGCTGCGCGCCACCAGCCAGCCCAGCGGCGCCGCGACGGCGCAGCACAGCAGGCTGACCGAGACGGCGATGATCAGGGTGGCGACCAAGGGCTCGACGAAGCTCGCGTCGCTGAACAGGGCGACGAAGTTGCCGAGCGTCGGCCGGCCCTGCGGATCGCTCAGACCGTAGACGACCAGCCAGCCCATCGGCAGCGCGATCATCACCAGCAGCAGCAGCGCGACGACCCCCAGCACCGGTCGCGAGGCATCGAGGCGACGCGCCGGCGCCGAGGACTGCGCGGCGCGAACGCTCATACCTTGAACAGCCGGGCGTACTTGGCCTTGATCTCCTCGGCCGTGCGCTCGACCTCGGCCGGGTCCTCGCGCCAGGTCTTGATCGAGGCCAGCGGCGGCCGGCCGGCCTTGGCCTTGACCGTGCGGTTGGCCGGATACTGGCCGCTCAGCTCGACGATGAACGACTGGCCCTCGCCCGACATGATCCAGGCGACCAGCAGGCGCGCCGCATTCGGGTTGGGCGCCGCCTTGAACACGGCCATCGGGTTGGAGACCTGCGGCAGGCCCTCGACCGCCAGCACGACCTCGACCGGGGCACCGCGCTCCTTGGCCATCCAGAACAGGTAGTCGCTGCCGTCGACGGCTACGGCGCGCTCGCCGGCTTCGATCTTCTTGGGCGGCTCGGTGGCCGACTGGACCTGCAGGACCTTCTGCTTGGCAAGCTTCTCGAAGTACCCCCAGCCGAGCTCGCGCGCCGTCTGCTGCGTCGCCGTCATGATGGTGCCGGAGTAGCCGGGATGGCCCTTGACCAGCTTGCCGGCGAAGCGCGGCTCGAGCAGGTCCTGGAATCCCTTCGGCGCGTCCTGCGGCTTGATCAGGCTGGTGTTGTAGGCGATCGCGCTGAGATGCGTGCGCTGGTTAGTCCAAGTGCCGTCGGGATCGCGCTGCTCGGGCGCCACGCTGTCGGCGATGTCGGTGCTGACGAAGGGCGCCAGCCAGCCCTGGCGCTTCCACACGATGACGTGGGCGGCATCGGAGGTGTTGACGACGTCGGCACGGCGGATGTTGCTGCCGACCTCTTGCGCGATGCGATTGAACAGGCGCTCGGCGCCGGTGCGCTCGACCGTGACCTTGATGCCGGGAAACTTCGCCTCGAAGGCGCGCGCCATCGGCTCGGCGACCGAAAGATCCATCGCCGTGTAGTAGGAAACCTTGCCTTCCTTCTTCGCGGCGTCGACCAATTCGGGCGTGATCGCCTCGGCCGGCGGTGCCGCCGAGACGACGCGGGCGCCGAGTGGCAGGAGCAGGCCCGCCTTGACGAGTGTACGGCGTCGCACGGCCATGATCACACCTTGAACAGTTTCACGTAGTGCGCCTTGAGCTGCTCGGCCTGGTCGGCCACGCCGGCGGCGTCCTCGCGCAGGGTCTTGATGTCGGCGAGCTTGCGGCGGTCGGGTCGTTCCTTGACACCCGAGTGCACCGAGCGCAGTCCGCCGACCTCAATGTTCATCTGCTGCGCCTCGGCGGTCATCGACCAGGCGTAGAAGAGGCGCGCCGCATTGGGATTGGCCGCCTGTGCGAGCACGGCCGACGGGCCGGTGACCAGCGGCGTGCCCTCGACGGCATAGACCTCCTCGATCGGCTCGCCGCGGGCGCGCAAGGTCGTGACGACGTACTCGGCGCCGTCGGCCATGACGGCGCGCTCGCCGAGCGCCAGCTTCTTCGGCGGATCGGCCGCCGACTGGACCTGCATGACCTTCTGCTTGGCCAGCTTCTCAAAGTAGTCCCAGCCGAGATCGCGGGACAGCTGCTGGGTCGCCGTCATGATCGTGCCCGAGTAGCCGGGATGCGCCTTGACGATCTTGCCCAGCCAGCGCGGCTCGAGCAGGTCGCGAAATCCCCTGGGGGCGTCCTCGGCCTTCACAAGCTTGGTGTTGTAGGCGATCGGCGACAGGGTCACGCGCCACGACGCGAACATGCCGTCGGGATCCCAGTGCTCCTTGGGGAAGTTCCGGGCCACTTCCTCCGGCAGGTACGAGGCCAGCATGCCGGCGCGCTTCCAGACGATCAGATGGGCCGCGTCGGAGCTGTTGACCACGTCGCAGACATGGATGCGGCTCTGGTACTCCTGGCCGATGCGCTGGAAGATCCGCTCGGCGCCCGAACGCTCGACCTTGACGGCGATGCCGGGATAGGCCGCCTCGAAGGACTTGCCGACCTTCTCCGCCACCGGCAGGTCCACCGAGGTGTACCAGGTGACCTTGCCTTCCTTCGTCGCCGCCTCGATCAGCGCCGGCGTGACCTTCTGCGCCTCGACCGGCGCGGCACGGGCAACCGAGACCAAGCCGGCACTCGTCGCCGCGCCGACCGTCCCGAGCAGCCGCCGTCGTGTCAGCCCGATGCTCATGCAGCCTCCTCTTCCAGGGCCCTCACCTGATCCGCCGGCAGATGCAGCCAGACCGATTCGCCGGGCGCGACGCTGTTCTCCGGGGGCGCGGTGACGCGCAGCTCGGTACCGTCCTCGAGCGCCACGCTGTAGTCGCGCGACGCGCCGAGGAACACCTGGCGCACGACGCGGCCCGGCAGCACGTTCTCGATCTCCGCCGCGGTCGGCGCCGCGAGCAGCCGAATGTCGTGCTGGCGGACCGACAGCGAGACCGGCCGGCCCGGCAGCAGGGTGCGGCCGGTGCAGCGCAGCCGCCGCGCAGCGACGGCGACATGGCCATCGTCGAGCGCCCGGCCCTGCAGGACGTTGGCGCCACCGATGAAACGGGCGACGAAGGCCGAGCGCGGCCGGCTGTAGATCTCCTCCGGCGACGCCAGCTGCTCGATGCGGCCGTGGTTCATGACCGCTATCAGGTCGGCGGTCGTCATGGCCTCGACCTGATCGTGGGTGACGTAGACCGTGGTGTAGCGGTAGCGGTCGTGCAGCCGGCGGATCTCGAAGCGCATCTCCTCGCGCAGGTTGGCGTCGAGGTTGCTGAGCGGCTCGTCGAGCAGCAGGGTCTCCGGCTCGACGACCAGGGCGCGGGCCAGCGACACGCGCTGCTGCTGGCCGCCCGACAGCTCGCCGGGATAGCGGTCGGCCAGCGCCTCGAGCCGCGCCGTCGCCAGGATCGCCTTGAGCTTCGTCTCGATGGTCGAGCGGTCGAGCCGGCGGATCCTGAGCCCGTAGGCGACGTTCTCGGCCACCGTCATGTGCGGCCACAGCGCGTAGCTCTGGAAGATCATCGACATGTTGCGGCCTTCCGGCGGCACCGTGCGCTGCGGCGAGCTGAGCAGGCGGCCGCCCACCCGAATTTCACCAGACGATGGCTCGATGAAGCCGGCGATCAGGCGCAGGGTCGTGGTCTTGCCGCAGCCGGACGGCCCCAGCAGGCAGACCAGCCGGCCGTGCTCGACCTCCAAGGTCACGTCGTCGACCGCCACGGCGTCGCCGTAGCGCTTGCCCAGGCCCTTCAGTTCGACTGAGGCCACGTTTCCTCCCTGCGGGCGCGCAGGATGATCGGGTTCATTCGCAATGACAACGGGGTTGTGCTGTATAGTCGGCACCTCACCGGAAGGATCGGCGCATGCAGGAACAGAAGATCTACGGCCGGCGCGAAGGCGCCGTCGGCCATGTCGTTTTCAACAACCCGGCCAAGCTCAACGCCGTGTCGCTCGACATGTGGGACGGCTTCGTGGCGATCCTCAAGGACTACGAGAAGGATCCCGAGATTCGTTGCCTGGTGGTGAGCGGCGCCGGCGGCAAGGCCTTCGTGTCGGGCGCCGACATCTCGAAGTTCGAGAGCGAACGGGCCAACGCCGAGGCCCAGGTGCGCTACGACGCGATTTCCAAGGAAGGCTACGAGGCGCTCTACGAGTTCTCCAAGCCGACGATCGCCAAGATCACCGGTTATTGCATCGGCGGCGGCATGAATCTCGCAGCCTGCTGCGACTTGCGCTACTGCAACGAGGGCGCCCGCTTCGGCGTGCCGGCCGCCAAGCTCGGCCTCGGCTACGGCTTCCTGCGCATCGAGCGCCTGTCGCGCATCGTCGGCCTGCCGCGCGCCATGGAGTTCCTGTTCACCGCCAAGCAGTATTCCTCGAAGGAGGCCTACGAGATGGGCCTGGTGCACGGCGTCGCGGCCGACGCCGAGCTCGACAAGACGGTCGACGCCATCACCGGCGCGATCGCCCAGAACGCGCCGCTGACCATCGCGCTGGCCAAGGCGGCGGCGCGCGAGATCGCCAAGCCGGAATCGCAGCAGGACCATGGCCGGCTTGAGAAGATGGCGCAGGCCTGCTTCGACAGCGACGACTACAAGGAAGGCCGCCGGGCCTTCATGGAGAAGCGCAAGCCGGCCTTCAAGGGCCGCTGAGCCACGCCACGACGACCAAGAAGAATCGAGGAAACGCCCATGACGACCCTGCCGCTCGCGCACATCAAGGTGCTCGACCTCACCGCGCATCGCGCCGGCCCGACGGCGGTGCGCCAGCTCGCCGACTGGGGCGCCGACGTGATCAAGATCGAGCCGCCCGCCGAGCCCGGCAAGACCGACGCCATGGGCGGCTCGCGGCACGGCTTCGACTTCCAGAACCTGCACCGCAACAAGCGGTCGATGACCCTGAACCTCAAGTCGCCCGAGGGTCACGCGGTGTTCATGAAGCTCGCCGCCGAGGCCGACGTGATCGTCGAGAACTACCGCTCCGACGTGAAGCACCGCCTCAAGGTCGACTACGACACGGTGGCCAAGGTCAACCCGCGCATCGTCTACGGCTCGATCGCCGGCTTCGGCCAGAGCGGGCCCGACGCGGCACGGCCTGGTGTCGACCAGATCGCCCAGGGCATGGGCGGGCTGATGTCGATCACCGGCCTGCCCGGCCAGGGACCGGTGCGGGTCGGCATCCCGATCGCCGATCTGACCTCGGGCCTGCTGCTCGCCCAGGCGATCATGCTGGCGCTGTACAACCGGGAGCGCACCGGCAAGGGCCAGTGGGTCCACACCTCGCTGATCGAGGCGCAGATCTTCATGCTCGACTTCCAGGCGGCGCGCTGGCTGATCAAGGGCGAGGTGCCCAAGCAGGCCGGCAACGACCATCCGACGGGCATCCCGACCGGCGTCTTCCCGACCAGCGACGGCCACATCAACATCGCCGCCTCGGGCGACAATCTGTGGAAGCGCTGCGCCCAGGCGCTGGGCGCGCCGGAGCTGCTCGACCATCCCGAGCACGCGACGCCGGCGCTGCGCTCGCAGAATCGCAAGGCGGTCAACGAGCGCATCTCGGCCGTCACGCGCACCAAGCCTTCGGCCTACTGGATCGCCGCCCTGAACAAGGCCGGCGTGCCGTGCGGCCCGATCAACTCGATCGACCAGACCTTCGCCGAGCCGCAGGTCCAGCATCTCGGCATCGCCCGGCCGGTGCACCATCCCAAGCTCGGCGACATCAAGGTGGTCGGCCAGCCGATCAACCTTTCCGACTTCCCGCAGCCGGCACAGCTCAAGCCGACCCCGGACCTCGGACAGCACACGTCCGAGGTGCTGGGAAGCCTCGGCTACGACATGGCCAAGATCGCCGATCTCAAGGCCAAGGGAGCGATCTGATGACGACGCGGAAGGTCGCCCTGGTCACCGGCGGTGGCCGCAACATCGGCCGCGCCTGCGTGCTCGGCCTCGCCGAGGATGGCTGCGACGTGGTGATCGTCGGCTCGCGCGACCGCGCCGCCTGCGAGTCCGTCGCGCGCGAGGCAGCGCAGCACGGCGCCGCCGCCTTCGTCGTCATGGGCGACGTCGGCGACGCCGAGCAGTGCAAGCACATCGCCGGCGAGGCGCTGCGCCATTTCGGCCGGGTCGACGTGCTGGTCAACAACGCGGCCGTGCGCCCGGGCAAGCCGTTCCTCGAGATGGCCGACGCCGACTGGCGCCGCGTCATGTCGGTCGACCTCGAGGCGGCGATCTGCCTGGCGCGCGGCTGCCTGCCCGGCATGGTGTCCAAGGGCTGGGGCCGCATTGTCAACTTCACCGGCATGAACGCCATCGCCGGGCATGGCGGCCGCGCCGCCGTGTCGGTCGCCAAGCACGGCGTTTGGGGCCTGACCAAGTCGCTGGCCAAGGAGTTCGGGGCCCAGGGCATCACCGTCAACGCCATCTCGCCCGGCCCGATCGCGCCCGACGACTCCGACCAGAAGAACGACCCGTCGGCGCAGCACCGCCGCGAGCTGGTGGCCAGCGTGCCGCTCGGCCGCATGGGCAAGCCGACGGAGATCGCCGCCGCCGTGCGCCTGCTCGCCTCCGACGCCGGCGCCTTCATCAACGGCCAGATGATCCAGGTGAACGGCGGCGCGATGACCTGAGGGCCTAGCGGCCCTGCCAGCGCGGCGGCCGCTTCTCGGCGAAGGCGCGCGGACCCTCCTGGGCGTCGTCGCTGAGATAGACCGGCTCGAACAGGGCACGGCCGGCACGCAGCGCCGCAGAGCGGCCCATCTCGGTCGACATGTAGACCATCTCGCGGGCCGCACGCACGGTCAGCGGCGCGTTGGCCACGATGGTCGCGGCCATCTCGAGCGCCGCGGCGCGCAGCCGCTCTGGCGGCACGACGGCGTTGACGTAGCCCAGCTCGCAGGCCCGGCGTGCCCGGAGCGGCTGCGCGGTCAGCAGCAGCTCCATGACGATGCGCTGGGGCAGCATGTGGACCAGCGGCGCCGCCCACGGCATGCCGCGGCCGACCTTGCCTTCGGTGATCGCGAAGGTCGCGGTCTCGCTGGCGATGCAGAGGTCGCACATCTGGGCCAGCAGCCAGCCGCCGGCATAGGCGACGCCGTTGACCGCGGCGATCACCGGCTTGGAGACATGGACGTTGTCGCCCAGCACCGGCAGGAAGTCGCGCGGCGGCACCTTGAGGCCGGTGGCCGCCGCCTCCTTGAGATCCATGCCGGCGCAGAAGGCCTTGTCGCCGCTGCCGGTCAGGATGGCGACGCGCAGGCCCGCGTCGGCTTCCAGGCGGCGCCACGCTTCGGCCAGACCCTGGCGGATGCCGCTGCTCAGCGCATTGCGCTGCGCCGGCCGGTTCAGCGTGATGATCGCCACCGCGCCCTCGACCTCGAAAAGCACGTCATCGGTTGCCATGCCTTCTCCTCTTGCTTGGTTCGCCCTCGTCCAGGTGAAAATCATCCACAGCCTGCGCCGGGAGGGCATGCAAGGACTGCTCGACCTGTCACGACCCGGAATTCAGCTGGCCGTAGATCCGAGCCAGCGGGCCTGCCGCGGCGACCCGTTTGATTCTACAGGGCCAAATTCCCAAATGCTCCACAAGAACTACCGAGGACCACGCGATGAATGACTCGCTTATTGTGGCCTGCCCGGCCTGCAGCACCTTGAACCGCGCGCCTCCGGACAAGCTCGCCGCCGGTGGCGGCAAGTGCGGCAAGTGCAAGGCGCCGCTGTTCGACGGCCATCCCGTCGAGCTGACGGCGGCTTCGTTCCAGGCCCATGCCGCCGACAGCGACGTGCCCTTGCTCGTGGATTTCTGGGCGCCCTGGTGCGGGTCGTGCCGGGCCATGGCGCCGCAGTTCGAGCGGGCCGCGCGGGAACTCGAGCCGGCGATCCGGCTGGCCAAGCTCAATACGGATCAGGAGCAGGCGTTGGCCGGCCAGTTCGGCATTCGCGGCATTCCGACCATGATCCTGTTCAGGCATGGCCGCGAGGTGGCGCGGCAATCGGGGGCGATGGACAGCGGCCGCATCACGCAATGGGTGCGGCAGGCGCTGGCGGCCTGAGCCGAGGGCCGGCGGCCGGTTGGGCCGCGCCCTCGCGGCGCGGCCCGGACGGCTTGCTCAGCCGCCGTAGAAGACGTTGTCGCCGAGGTCCTTCATCTCGAGGATGGCGGCATCCGGCCGGCCGGCCGGCGGCTTGCTGAGATGCGCCTCGACGACCTCGCCGACCACGATGTGGTGGTCGCCCTGCTCGACGATGGCCGTCACCTTGCACTCGACGGCGCCCGGGGCGACCTCGAGGATCGGCGCGCCGGTCGTGCCCTTGCGGATCGCCTGGCCGCTCAGCTTGCCATCGACCAGCTGGGCCGGCTTGAAGAACGCGAAGGCCAGGCCCTTGTGCTCCTTGCCCAGCATGTTGAGGCAGAAGGTGCCGGCCGACTTGATCACCTGGTAGGCGCCGGAGTCGGTCTTGACGCCGACCACGACCAGCGGCGGCGCGAACGCCGACTGGGTCACCCAGTTGACCGTCGCGGCGGCGATGTTGCCCTTCCCGTCATCGGCCGTGAGCACGTAGATCCCGTACGGGATCATGCGCAGCACGATCTTCTTGGCGTCGCTGTTCATCGATTCTCCTCCATCTCTCCCACGGAACTCACAAGGACACCGGGCTGATCCGTTCCCAGCTCAGCTCGCGCGTCACCTTTACACCATTGATCTCGACCTCGGGCGGCACCAGCACCATGCGCTCGCCCTCGAAGCGCACCTTGCGGACCTGCGGCGCGGTGAAGCGCGCGGGGTCGGAGTTGGCGTCGACGATGGTGGTGAGCGTGCTGCCGTCGAACGTGTAGTTGCCGCAGTACGACGAGTATTCGCGCTTGGCGCCGGCCACCTGCTCCTTCCGGCCGTCGACCAGCACGGCCATCATGCGACCGTCGGCGGTCAGGGTGACGATGCCCATGCCGCGCGGCCCGTAGGGCACCGGCATGACCTTGCCGTCGGCGGCGACGGCCTTGGCCTCGACGAGGCGCCAGACGCCGACGACGTCAGGCGCGGCCCGCGCGCCGGTCGCGAAGGCCGCGGCGACGGGCACGGCGGCAGCCAGCCCGGCCGCGATGTGCAGCGCCTGGCGGCGCGTGGCGTCGGAGTCGTTGGTCATGGCGTTTCCCTTCCTGCCCCGTCGGATGCCTGCATGGCGGGGGTTCTTTGCCTCGTGCTATTACAGCGCGTTCCACCGCAGACGCACAAGGAGACTGCGATGACCGAAGCCAAGCTCGCGCCCAAGATGCCGCAATGGATGGTCGACCACACCCACAAGTATCTTTCGAGTGGCGGCACGGAAGGCCACATCTACAAGATCTCGCCGCCCGGGTACGGCGACCTCGAGGTGCCGGCGCTGCTGCTGACCACGACCGGCCGCAAGTCGGGCGAGCGCTACATCTTCCCGTTGTTCTACGGCAAGACCGGCAACAGCTACATCATCGTCGCTTCCAAGGGCGGCGCGCCGGAGCATCCGGGCTGGTACAGGAACCTGCTCGCCAACCCGGAGGCCGAGATCCAGGTCGGCACGCAAAAGCTCAAGGTGCGGGCGCGCACGGCGAGCGGCGGCGAGCGCGGCAAGCTGTGGGACGAGGCCATCAAGTTCTGGCCGCCGTACACCGACTACCAGAAGAAGACCGAGCGCGAGATCCCGGTCGTCGTGCTCGACCCGGTTCAGTAGCGCCCGGGACCGCGCGCATTCTGCACGCTCATGAAAGTGCGCCTGGAGGCGCGCGGTCCAAGTAGCCTACGCCGCCTTCATCATCCGGCCGATCTCGCCGAGACGCTGGTCGACCTTTTCGGGCCGCTGGCTGCCGAGATTGACTACGAGGCGGTGAACGCCGAGCTCGGCGTAGCGCGCGATGTCGCCGTCGGCCAAGGTCATCGGTGGCGTGACGATGATCTGATAGTCGGGCGTGCGCTTGCGGCCGGCCTTGGCGAAGGCGGCGTCGAGCTTCTGCAGCATGCCGGCGGTGCGCGCCGGATCGAGGTTGAAGCCGTACCAGCCGGCGCCGAAGCGCACGGCGCGCTGGAAGGCGGCGTCGGCATAGCCGCCGACGATGATCGGCACGTGCGGCTTCTGGATCGGCTTGGGATCCATGCGCATCGTCTCGAACTTGACCCATTTGCCTTGGAAATCGACCACCGGCTCGGTCCACAGGCGGCGCATCACCTCGAGGAACTCGTTGCAGCGCGCGCCGCGATCCTCCCAGCGATAGCCGCAGGCCTCGACCTCCTCCTTGTTCCAGCCGACGCCGATACCGAAGTCGATGCGGCCGTCGCTCAGCCAGTCGAGCGTGCACATCTCCTTGGCCGTGTAGATGGGATTGCGCTGCGGCACGAGGGCGACGCCGGTGCCGAAGCGGATGGTGCGGGTGGCCGCGGCCAGGAAGCCGAAGCTCGCCGTGACGTCGAGCATGCCGCCGCCATCGGGCACCGGGATCCGCCCGTCCTTGGAGCCGGGATAGCCGAACGTGTTCCTGTCGAACAGCGCCACGTGCTCGCCCATCCAGATCGAGTCCAGCCCCATCTCCTCGGCCCACCGGCCGAAGTCGCGCAGCATGGCGGGCGTCGCCAGCGGCGACATGAAGGTTGCGAACACTCCGAACTTCATGATGGTCCTCCTCTACGATCCTGAATGGCGCCCCGCCGCGGCGCTCGCCGGCATCCCGCCACGCCACGCGGCCGATGTCGACTGGTCGACCAATCGCCAGCATAAAGGACCGCCTCGTTTCCGACACAGTTAAGACGTCATGAGGTCACCCGAGCGGGTGCAAAGCACTCCTCCTCGTGTGGGCCGGGCGGCATGGGACTGGACGTCAAGACCCTTTATCTCATCAACGTCGCCGTACTGATCCTCAGTGCGACCGCGGCCTTGGGGTTCTGGCGCTACTACCGCGACAACGATTGGCCGCTATGGTGGGCTGCAGCCACCGGGACGAGCGGCCTTGCCTTGCTGCTGCTCGCGATCTTCGGCCCCGTTCCGCCCCCCTGGATCGGCGGGCCGGCCGTCGTGCTGCTGTTCGCCGGATACGGGCTGGTGTGGGAAAGCCTGCGGCGGTTCGACGGCAAGCCGACGGTCGGCCGTCCGCTCCTGTGGGCGGTCGCTCTGTTCGCCGTCGCCTTCTTCGGCGTCGTGGCGCTGGGCGCGAAGCTGCACCACCGGGCGGCATTGGTCGGCGGAGCCCTGGCGGTCTTCGCCATGCTCTCCGCAGTCGAGCTCGGGCGGAGCCGCGACGGAGAGCAGTCGCGGTCGCGCCTGGCGATGAGCGGCGTGTTCGTCGTTATGGCGACGATGCTGGCGATGCGGGCGCTGCTCACGCTGGTGCAACCCGACATCCTCGCCGACGACTATTTCGATCCGCTGCGCGGCCTCGTGCCCATGACCAACTCGATCGCCGTCGTCTGCCTGAGCATCGGGTTGCTGATGATGGCCAACGAGCGCATCAGCAGCCGTCATCGCAAGCTCGCCCTGACCGACGAGCTGACCGGCCTGCCCAACCGCCGTTCCTTCCTGGAACGAGCGGACCGCTTGGCCCAGCGCGCCCTGCGCGACGGCTCCCCGGCCTCCATCCTGATGATGGACCTCGACCACTTCTCGCGCATCAACGAGACCTTCGGCCATCCCGGGGGCGACGAGGCCCTGGCGAGCTTTGCGGCACTGCTGCTCCAGTCCCTGCGGGCGGACGATACCGTGGGCCGCTACGGTGGCGAGGAATTCTGCGCCTTGCTGCTCGGCGTCGAGTGTCGCCAGGCGGCGGCCATCGCCGACGGCATTCGCAAGCGCCTGGCAAGCCGCCCCATCGTGATCCGCGGCACGCCTCATCCCATCACCGTGAGCATCGGCGTTGCCCCGGTCGTCGCGGCCGATATCGAGGCGGCCCTGAGCCGGGCCGACGAGGCGCTCTACCGCGCCAAGGCCGAGGGCCGGAACCGGGTCGTCGCCGTCGCGCCCGACACGACCGACGACGCCTCCCCGGTGCCGGCGCCAGGCTAGGCGACCGGCAAGTCGATCAGGGTCGCCCGCGCGCCGCCGCTCAGGATCGTCAGCCGGGGCGGACGACCGTGCGGCGTCTGTCCGAAATGGTCGGCGTCGCCGCCGGCGAAGGACAGGCGCAGCCGGCTGCCGGCGGCGAAGCGCCAGGCGGTCGGCAGCAGGGCGAAGCGCAGCAGCTGCGGCTCGCCGGGCGGCATCGGCCGGGCATCGGCCCGCGCGAAGCTGCGCCACGGCCAGGTCGCCCGATAGGCGGGCGGCGGCGGGCGCTCGGCGCGATGCAGGGCGCGCAGCAGCCCTTCGGTCACGTAGCGCGACGTGCCGTCCGCCTCGACCTCCGACAGGTAGGCGAACACCGCCGCGTCGGGCTCGCTCGAGGCGAGCCACAACGACAGCACGACGTGGCCGGCGATCTCCAGCGGTTCGTCCAGCGGCGCGCTGGTGAACTGCGGCAGGGCGGCCTCGCGGGTCGCCCAGTCTTCGTAGTATCGCGTGGCATCGATGCCGGCGATGCGCTCGTAGCGCGTCTGGTCGCCGGTCCCGAAGCCGAAGTCGACCCGGAAGTCTGTTTCGCCCGAAGCGCCCGGCTCAGGCAGCAACTCGCCGTCGGCCGCGGTGAACAGCCGCCTGCTGCGGTCGGTCGGCGGCCAGTGCCCGGCGGCCCGCCATTCCTCGGCGTGCATCGTGAAGTAGTGGATCGGCTCCTCCTCGGCGAGGCCGGTGTCGCGGCCGGCGAGATGCTGGTCGAAGAAGCGCAGCACCTCGCCCAGCACCGGCAGCTCCGGCTCGACCCGGGCCCGCCAGGGCGAGGCATTGACCCGCGCCCCGTGGTCCCACGGACCGAGCAGCAGCCGCCGCTCGGCATTGGGCAGAGTCAGGAAGCGCGACAGGGTGCCGTTGGCGTAGCCGGCGCCGTCCATCCAGCCCGAGACGGCGTAGACCGCGACGTCGGGCGGAACCTGCTCCAGGTAGTTGTATGGGCTGAACGAGGCGCTGGTGAAGGACGGGTCGTAGGGCAGCGGATCGTCGCGATATTTGAACTCGCAGATGAAGTCGAGCATGCGGAAATTGGCGGCGTGCCCGGCCACCGCCGCCCGCGCCTGGCTGCCATCGACATCCTCGTCCACCGGCATCGGTCCGAGCAGCGCGGGATCGGCGAAGTAGCCGAAGCGGGCACGCAGGTCGCGACGATCGTGGTCCAGCGCCAGCATCAGCTCGTCGTAGACAAGCGCCAGCCGCTTGATCAGCATGCCGCCGGGATAATAATTGTCGGCCCAAGTGTCCCACACCGCGAACAACGGCGCGATCGCCCTGACTGCGGGATGGCCGGTGCTGGCCAGGAAGTCGCAGGCGGCCCCGAGATACGAGATGCCGGTGGCCCCGATGCGGCCGTCGCTCCACGGCTGGGCCACGATCCAGTCGGCGATCGCGCGATAGTCGTCGCGCTCCTGCGGGCTGCGGAAGGAATCGCGGCAGCCGAAGCTCGCCCCCGTGCCACGGGCATCGACGACGACCAGCGCATAGCCGCGCGGCACGAACATGTCGCGGTAGCGCCAGGTGTTGGGCGACGGCTCGACGGTGCTGCCCGGCGCGGTGGCGAAGCGGCGCAGGTAGGGCGTCAGGATCAGCACCGTCGGCCAGCGCCGGCCGGCGTCGCCGTCGGGCAGCAGCACGTCGACCGCCAGCCGGCAGCCGTCCGCCATCGCGACGTAGACCGAGACCGGCGCGCCGACCGCGTGCTCGGCCGGCCGCTTCGCCAGGTAGCGGCTCGGCGGCACCTTCCAGGCGGAACCAAGGTCGTCGCGATCGGGCATGCCGTCTCTCCTGCGCGGAATTCTTCCCTTTACTTTCGCGGCGCCGGCCCGAAAAAGCCACGAAAGAGCAAGAGGTCACACGTCATGAAGAACCACCCAGCCCTCCCCCTTTCTCGCCGCCGGGCCCTCGCCCTGGCCGGCGGCGCCCTGGCCACGCCGATGCTGGCCAGCGGCCTCGCCCGCGCCGCCGACGACTGGCCGAACAAGCCGGTGCGCTACATCAACTCGTTCCCGGCCGGCGGCCCGACCGACGTGCTGTCGCGCATCGCCTGCCAGAAGCTGAGCGAGCTGACCGGCCAGCAGTTCGTCGTCGAGAACAAGGGCGGCTCGGGCGGCAATGTCGGCGCCGACGCGATCGCCCATTCGGCCCCCGACGGCTACACGATCGGCCTGTACAGCGTCGCCAGCCACGCCATCGCGCCGACCCTGTACGCCAAGCTGCCGTTCGATCCCGACAAGGATTTCACCGCGGTCAGCATGCTGTGGTCGCTGCCGAACCTGCTGATCGTGCGGCCTGGCGTGCCGGTCCGCACGGTTCCCGAGCTGATCGCCCTGGCGCGCGCCAATCCCGGCAAGTACTCCTTCGCCTCCTCGGGCTCGGGCACGACCGTTCACCTGAGCGGCGAGCTGTTCAAGTACATGGCCAAGATCGACCTGCTGCACGTGCCCTATCGCGGCAGCGCGCCGGCGATCCAGGACATGCTGGCCGGCCAGGTCGACATGATCTTCGACAACATCCCGGGCTCGCTGGCGCAGATGCGCGGCGACAAGGCAGTCGGCCTGGCGGTGACCTCGGCGCAGCGCAGCCCGGCCGCACCGGAGATCCCGGCGATGGCCGAGTTCCTGCCCGGCTACGATCTCAATTCGTGGGGCGGCATCTGCGGCCCCGCCGGACTGCCGCCGGCGATGGTCGAGAAACTGTCGGCGCTGACCCGCAAGGCGCTCGAGAGCGAGGACGTAAAGACCAACTACCTGAAGCAGGGCGCGACGCCGCTGTGGGCCAGCCCGGAGGACACCGCGGCCTACCGCGCCGCCGATGCCAAGCGCCTGGCGCCGGTGATCAAGGCCTCCGGCGCCAAGGTCGATTGAAGCTCTCTTCCTCCCCATCGCCACGCGATGGGGAGGAGAGTTCCTCACATGCCGAGCTGGCTGACGAACTTGGTGTTGAGGTAGGCCTCGAGCGCCTCGAGGCCACCTTCCGAGCCGTAGCCCGAATCCTTGACGCCGCCGAACGGCACCTCGGGCAGCGCCAGGCCGTGGTGGTTGATCGACACCATGCCGCTCTCGAAGGCGGCGCCGATCTGCGCCGCCGTCTTTGTGTTCTTCGTATAGGCGTAGGCGGCGAGGCCCCAGGCCAGCCGGTTGGCCTCCTTGACGACGCCGTCGAAGTCCTTGAACGGCGTGATCGGCGCCAGCGGGCCGAACGGCTCCTCGTTCATGATCCGAGCGTCGAGCGGCACGTCGGTCATGACCGTCGGCTCGTAGAAGTAGCCCTTGTTGCCCTTGCGCTGGCCGCCGGTCTGGATCTTCGCTCCCCTGGCGATGGCGTCGCTCACCATCGTGTCCATGGCGTGCAGGCGGCGCTCGGCGACCAGCGGGCCCATCTTGCTGTCGGCCTCGAGCCCGTTGCCGACCTTCATGTTCTTGGCGAACGCCGTGAAGCGCTCGACGAACTCCGGGTAGACCTTCTCGTGCACCAGGAAGCGGGTCGGCGCGACGCAGACCTGGCCGGCGTTGCGGAACTTGTTGGCGCCCAGCACATTGACCGCCTGCTCGAGGTCGGCGTCCTCGAACACGATCGCCGGCGCGTGGCCGCCCAGTTCCATCGTGACCCGCTTCATGTGCGCCCCGGCGAGCGCCGCGAGCTGCTTGCCGACCGGCGTCGAGCCGGTGAAGGTGATCTTCTTGATGACCGGATGCGGGATCAGGTACTCGCTGATCTCCGACGGCACGCCGTAGACCAGCTGGATGACGCCGGCCGGCACGCCGGCATCGACGAAGGCCTTGATCAGCTGGGCGCACGAGCCGGGCGTGTCCTCAGGCCCCTTGATGATGATCGAGCAGCCGGTGGCCAGCGCCGCCGAGGCCTTGCGCACCACCTGGTTGATCGGGAAGTTCCACGGCGTGAAGGCGGCGACCGGGCCGACCGGCTCCTTCATCACGAGCTGGTAGACGTTCTCGGCCCGCGCCGGAACGATGCGGCCGTAGGTGCGGCGGCCTTCCTCGGCCATCCAGTCGATGATGTCGGCTGCGAGCCCGGTCTCGATCTTGGCCTCGTAGAGCGGCTTGCCCTGCTCCATGGTCATGATCGTGGCGATCTCGTCGAGCCGCTGGCGCATCAGGTCGGCAGCCTTGCGCATGATCTTGTAGCGCTCGTAGGCAGAGACCTTGCGCCACTGCCGGAAGCCCTTGTCGGCCGCCTCGAGCGCACGGTCGAGATCGGCCTTCTCGGCGTGCGCCACCTGGCCGATCACCTCCTCGGTGGCCGGATTGACGACCGGGATGGTGCGGCCGCCGGCGCCCTTGGTCCAGGCGCCGTCGATCATCAGGGAGACATCGCTGTAGGTCGTCATGTTTTCCTCCGTCAACTTCCGCGATAGGTCGAGTAGCTCCAGGGCGTGCAGAGCAGCGGGACGTGATAATGCCCCTCGGGCTCGGCGATGGAAAAGCGCAAAGGCACGATGTCGAGGAACGGCGGATCGCCGCCGGCGACGCCGCGGCTGCGGAAATGGTCGCCGACCGCGAACTGCAGCTCGTAGCGGCCGATCGGCAGCGGCCGGCCACCGATCAGCGGCCGGTCGGTGCGGCCGTCGGCGTTGGTGACGGTGCGGGCCAGCAGATGGTGGCGGCCGCCGGCCAGCTCGAACAGCTCGACCGCCAGCCCGACCGCCGGACGGCCGGCATGGGTGTCCAGCACATGCGTGCTGAGCCGGCCGTCGACCGCCGGCATGCCGGGTCCCTCGACCTTGGCGGCGACCCGCAACCGGGTGATGTAGAAGACCTCCTGCAGCGCGGCGGCGAATTCGGTCGCCGCATCGTTGTGCAGCCGGCGCTCGAACTGCTGCAGGATCGAATCGCGGCTGTGGCGGCGCACGCAGATCATGAACGGGATGTCGAACTTGGCGCGGTAGGCGTCGTTCAGCCGGTGGAAGCGCGCGAACTCCTCCTCGCTCAGGCTGTCGAGACCGACGCTGGCCTGCTCGCGCCGCGAATCGTCGGTGATCGCACCGGCACGGGCCGCCTTGCCGGCAAGGTCGGGATGGCCGCGCAGGAACTCGGCCTGGCGCTCGCGCGACGCCGCCCGCAGCACACCGATCATGGCCTCGTGCAGGGCCGTCACGCTGGCGAAGGGACGCTTGCCGGCCGCCGCCTCGGCCACCCAGGCCGCGTGCTCGAAGCAATCGCCGATCGCCTCGGCGAAGCTTGCCGCCGTTCCCTGGTTCAGGGCCTCGAGGGTCGTGGTCATGGCCGGCGGACCTAGCACGGCAGGCGCGCCGTCTCTATAGTCCGCGCGGCCTTTCAGGGAGGAAGACATGGTGCGCCCCTTCAGCATGACCCGCCGGCGCCTCGGCCGCGCCGCGTTGGCCGGGGCCACGGCCGCCGTCGCCGCACCGCTGCCCCTGCGCTCGGGCTTCGCCCAGGCGGGTGGCGATCTCAAGGTCGCCCTGCTGTTGCCGACCTCGGGCCTGCAGGCGCAGATCGGCCAGGCCTGTAAGCGCGGCGCCGACGTGGCGAACGAGGTGTTCGCCGACATGAAGCTGGGCGTGAAGCTCGACATCGCCAACTACGACACGGAGACCAAGCCGGACGTCGCCCGCACCCAGGCCGAGAAGGCGATCGACGCCGGCGCCCACATGCTGGTCGGCGCCTTCGACTCGGGCCAGACGATCGCCATCGCCCAGGTCGCCGAGCAGCGCGGCATTCCGCTGGTCGTCAACATCGCCGCGGCGCCGCAGATCACCGAGCAGGGCTACAAGTTCGTCGTGCGCAACTTCCCGACGGCGCCGATGCTGATCACCGGCGCCCTGGCGCTGCACAAGGAGATATTCAAGGTCTCGGGCACGTCGCCCAAGACGGCCGTGCTGATGAGCGTCAACGACACGTTCGGCACCGCCATGATCAATGGGATCAAGGCGCTGTTCCCCAAGCTCGACATGCCCTACGAGATCGTCGAGACGATCAGCTACGATCCGGCCGCCAAGGACCTCTCGGTCGAGGTCGGCAAGGCCAAGGCGACCAAGGCCGACCTGCTGCTGCCGGTCAGCCGCCTCAACGACGCCAAGCTGCTGGTGCAGGAGATGGTCAAGCAGCGCTGGGAGCCGATGGGCGTGCTCAATCCCGGCGCGCCCGGCCTGTACGAGCAAGACTTCCTGAAGACGATGGGCAAGTACGGCGACTTCCTGATCTCGAACGTGCCGTGGCTCGACCCGCGCACGGCGATGACCCAGGCGCTGGAGAAGCGCCACGCCGCGCGCTTCCCCAACGACCAGCTCGACATCAACGGCGGCTTCACCTTCGAGGGCATGCTGATCGCGGCGCAGGCCTGGCTCGCCGCCAAGTCGACCAAGCCGGACGCCCTGATGGACGCCCTGCGCAAGACCAGGATCGAGCAGCACGTCATGGTCGGAGGGCCGATCCAGTTCGACTCCAAGGGCCAGAACGTCAACATCAAGGCGGCCGCGGTCGAGAACCTCAAGCGCAAGCCGACCGTCGTGATGCCGCTCGATTCGGCGGCCGCGCCGCTCGTCTTCCCGATGCCGGGCTGGAACGACAAGCGCCGCACCTGACCTCGACTTGACCGCGGATTTCCTCCTCGCGCTGGCCCAGGCCCTGATCAAGGGCCTGCTGTCCGGCATGGTCTACGGGCTGATGGCGCTCGGCCTGTCGGTGATCTTCGGCGTCATGCGCGTGGTCAACTTCGCGCACGGCGAGATGATGGTGATCGGCATGTACCTCGCCTGGCTGGGCTTCGACCGCTTCGATGTCTCGCCGCTGGTCAGCCTGCCGGTGATCGCCGCGCTGTTCTTCGCCGCCGGCTATGCCTTGCAGCGCAGCCTGATCTCGCCCTTCATTGGCCGGCCCGAGCATCAGCAGTTCCTGCTGCTTCTGGCCATCGCCATCCTGCTGGTCAACGGTGCGCTGGCGATCGCCGGGCCCGATTCGCGCGGCGTCCAGCTCGAGGCGCAGTTCGATTCCTACGAGGTCGGCCCCCTGGTGTTCGACGCCGTACGCCTGCACGCCGCCGTGGCCGCCGTGGTGATCGCCGGCCTGCTGTTCGCGTTCTTCACCCGCACGCGCACCGGCAAGTCGATCCGCGCCGCGGCCGACAACCACATGGGCGCCCTCGTGGTCGGCCTCGACGTGCCGCGCCTCTACGCCATCACCTTCGGGGTCGGCGCGGCCTGCGTCGGCGCTGCCGGGGCGCTGATGATCACCATCATCCCGGTGACCCCCTTCTTGGCCGGCGAGTACACCCTGCTCGCCTTCGTCATCGTCATCGTCGGCGGGCTGGGCAGCATGACCGGCGCCCTGGCCGGCGGCCTGCTGATCGGCGTCAGCGAGGCGGTCGCCGGGCTGCTGCTGCAGCCGTCGCTCAAGAGCATGTTCAGCTTCGGCCTTCTCATCCTGGTGCTGCTGCTGCGGCCGCAGGGCCTCTTCGGCAGGCGCGCGTGAACACCCTGCGACGGCTGGTCGACGGCGTGCCGGCGCGCAGCCTGTGGGGCCTGCTGGCGCTGCTGGCCGTGCTGCTGGTCGCGCCGGCCTTCCTCGGCAAGTACTGGCTGTCGGTGCTGATCCTGGTCCTCTACTTCGCCTTCGTCGGCCAGGCCTGGAACATCCTGATGGGCTTCGCCGGCCAGTTGTCGCTCGGCCACGCGCTCTATGCCGGGCTGGGCGGCTACGTCGCGGCCGGCCTGTTCTTCCACTACGGGCTGGGACCGTGGGCCGGCGTCTTCCTGGCCGTCGCGGCGGCGGCGGCGGCCGGCGCCGTGGTCGGCTATCTCGGCTTCCGCTTCTCGCTGGCCGGCGTCTACTTCGCGCTGCTCACCATCGCCTTCAGCGAGTTCACGCGCATCGCCTTCGACCACTGGCCGTGGGCCGGTGGCTCGGGCGGCCTGTTCCTCAAGGTCGACGCCAAGACCAGCCTGCTCGACCTGCGCGGCGGGCCGCTGCTCTTCTACTATCTGATCCTCGCGCTGGCGGTGTTCGCCTTCGTGCTCTGCCGGCTGCTGCTCGAGAGCCGGCTCGGCCGCTACTGGCTGGCGATCCGCGAGGATGCCGAGGCCGCCCAGGCGGTCGGCGTGCCGGTGCTGCGCTGCAAGATGCTGGCGATGCTGATCTCGGCGGCGCTGACGGCGCTGGCCGGCGTGTGGAACGCCTTCTACTACAACAACCTGTTCCCCGAGACCGCCTTCGCCATGGGGCGCTCGATCGAGATCACCCTGGCGCCGATCATCGGCGGCCTGGGTACCTTGTTCGGGCCGTTCGTCGGCGCCGTCGTGCTGACCGGGTTGGGCGAGGCCTTCACCGACATCGGCGACGCCTTCGGGCTGCCCGGCATCAAGCAGATCTTCTACGGCCTCGCCCTGCTGGTGATCGTGATGTACCGGCCGGCCGGCGTCTGGCCGTGGCTGGCCAAGCGCCTGGGCTTCGCGGAGCGGTCGTCGTGAGCGGCGCTACCCTGGTGCTCGACGGCGTGGGCAAGAGCTTCCGCGGCCTGCGCGCCGTGCACGACGTCGGCTTCAAGGTGCCGGCGGGCGCGATCCATGCCCTGATCGGCCCGAACGGCGCCGGCAAGACCACGATTTTCAACATGGTCGCCGGCGTGATGGCCCCGGATGCCGGAACGGTGACCCTCGACGGCCGCCCGATCTCGGGCCTGCGGCCCGACCAGGCCTGTGCCGCCGGGGTCGGCCGCACCTTCCAGATCGTCAAGCCGTTCAAGGGCCTGAGCGTGCTGGAGAACGTCACGATCGGCGCCCTGCATCGCCGGCCGCAGCTCGCGGCGGCGCGCGACCATGCCGGCGCCATCCTCGACCGGCTGGGCCTGTACGGCCGGCGCGCCCAGCTTGCCGAGAGCCTGACCTTGCCCGATCGCAAGCGGCTCGAGGTCGCCCGGGCGCTGGCCACCGAGCCCAAGCTGCTGCTGCTCGACGAGGTGATGGCCGGCCTGCGCCCGACCGAGGTCGACGTCATGGTCGGCTTCCTGCGCGAGCTCAACCGCACCACCGGTCTCACCATCCTGCTGATCGAGCACGTCATGCGGGCGGTCATGGCGTTGGCCGCCGAGGTCGTGGTGGTGAGCTATGGCGAGAAGATCGCCCACGGCACGCCGGCCGAGATCGCCCGAGACCCCAAGGTGCTCGAAGTCTACCTCGGCGACCCGGAGGCGGCATGAGCGCCCTGCTCGAGGTCGAGGACGTGGACCTGTTCTATGGCGATGCCCAGGCGCTGGCCGGCGTCGCGATCGGCGCCGCGGCCCGCGAGGTGGTTTGCATCGTCGGCGCCAACGGGGCCGGCAAGAGCTCGCTGATCCGCACCATCCACGGAATCGAGAAGCCGGCGCGCGGCCGCATCCGCTTCGACGGCACCGACGTCACCGGCTGGCCGTCGCACCGCACCTGCGAGATCGGCATCGGCCACGTCGCCGAGGGACGCCAGGTCTTTCCCAACCTGTCGGTGCTGGAGAACCTCGAGATGGGGGCGACGCCGCGGCGCGCTCGCGCCCTCGAGAAGCAGACCCTCGACCGGGTCTTCGACCTGTTCCCCCGCCTGTCGGAGCGTCGCCGCCAAGCCGCCGGCACCCTGTCGGGCGGCGAGCAGCAGATGCTGGCGATCGGCCGCTGCCTGATGGGTCAGCCGCGCCTGATCATGTTCGACGAGCCCTCGCTGGGGCTGGCGCCGGCGATCGTCCAGGAGGTCTTTCGCATCATCCGGCGGCTCAACGAGGAAGGCATGACCATCCTCCTGGTCGAGCAGAACGTCGTGGCGTCGCTCAAGATCGCGCATCGCGGCTACGTGCTGGAGAATGGCCGGATCGAGCTCGAGGGCAGCGCCGCCGACCTGCTGGGTAACGATCGTGTGCGCGAGGCCTACCTCGGCCTGTGACCGTTGACGCCGGCCGCCGTCGGCGGCAAACCTGCCGGCTTCCGGTACAAGCCGCTGCCGCGTGCGGTGCGGTGGTTCCGGGAGGCTCGGGCCGACCGCCGCCGGCTGCCCAGACGCCCTCCCCGACCCCCACAGTCGAGGAGGAATGACCATGAAGCGTCGTGACGTGATCAAGGGCGGCGTCGCCGCCGCCACCGTCGGCTTGGCCGCCCGCTCGGCCTCGGCTCAGGTGACCTATGCGCCCGAGCCCAAGGGCTGGCGCACCTTCGTGCTGACCACGCGCGTCGAGCCCCTGGCCGGCGCCACCCGGGCCTGGATTCCTCTGCCGACCTTCGAGGCGGCGGACTGGCAGCGCCCCGGCAACGTCACCTGGACCGGCAATGCCCGGCTCGCCGAGCGCGCGCGCGATCCGCGCTACGGCGCCGAGATGTTGCAGGTCGAATGGGCGGCAGGCCAGGAGTCGCCGGTCATCGAGGTCGCGACCCAGGTGCAGACCCAGGATCGCGCCGTGACCCCGGGCAAGGGCAGCGCCCCGCCCCTGAGCGAGGCCGAGCGCAAGTTCAACCTCGCCGCCACCGACCTGCTGCCGACCGACGGAATCGTCCGCGACACCGCCGAGGACATCGTCAAGGGCCGCAAGGACGACCTCGCCAAGGCCGCCGCGCTCTACGAATGGGTGGTCGAGAACACCTTCCGCAATCCGGCGACCTTGGGCTGCGGCGTCGGCGACATCACGGCGATGATCAAGACCGGCAACCTCAACGGCAAGTGCGCCGACCTCAACGCGCTGTTCGTTGGCCTCGCCCGCTCGGTCGGCCTGCCGGCGCGCGACGTCTACGGCATCCGAGTGGTCCCCTCGCAATTCGGTTTCAAGGCGCTGGGCGCCGGCTCGGAGGTCGTCACCAAGGCGCAGCACTGCCGCGCCGAGGTCTGGCTGCAGAACAGCGGCTGGACGCCGGTCGACCCGGCCGACGTGCGCAAGGTCGTCCTGGAGGAACCGCCGGGCAAGCTCGCTCTGTCGGATCCCAAGGTGCTGGCGGCGCGCAAGGCCCTGTTCGGCGCCTGGGAAGGCAACTGGGTGGCCTTCAACACCGCCCACGACGTCAAGCTGCCGGGCTCGAAGGAGCCAGCGATCCCGTTCCTGATGTATCCCCAGGCCGAGAACCGCGAGGGCTTCCTCGACTCGCTCGATCCGGACAAGTTCAAGTACCGGATCACGGCGCGCGAGCTCACTTCCTGAGGTCTGCGACCGTCGGCGAAAGGATGGCGCGGGCGTTCCACCGCCGCGCCATCCGCTCTATACCCACAGAATGACCGCCTCGACCGCGGCGGCGCGCCTCGGCGGGGGCGTGCCGATCATCCGTCACTACTACTACGCGATGGCGGTGCCGTTCGTGATCGACCTGATCACGCTCGTGGTCTATGCCGGCATCAACCGGGCGCCCTACTTCCTGCCCGTGCCGCTGGCGATCTCTGCCGCCTTCCTGCTGCTCGGCGTCGGCCTCGGCGCCCAGTTCCTGATCCGGCCGGTACGCCGCTTCCTCGACGGCGACGTCGATTTCCGCGCCATCGAGGAATCGATCTCCGGCCTGCCGCGCCGGTCCTGCGCGCTGATGGCCGCCTTCTATGCGCCCATGCTTGCGCTGCGCCTGTTCGCGCGGCGCTTCGACATCGGCTTCGGCGGCATGCTCGAGCACACGGCTTGGATCGACGGCATCGCTTCGTTCATCGTCGGCACGGGCTTCACGGTGCTGCTGACCTTCTTCATGGTGAGCGCCTATCTCGACGAGCTGTGCGAGTTCCTGTTCCGCAGCCGCGGCGTCAACCTTTCGGTGTTCCACGGAAAGTTCCGCCGCAAGATCGGCTTCGCCCTGCTCTTCGTGGCCTTCGCCGCGATGATCCTGCTGGCCTCCGACATCCTGAGCTACGAAGGTCCGCGACTGCTGCGCGAAGCGGCGATGGACATCGTCGGCTCGGTGACCGGCACGGTGTTCATCTATTTCTGGATCAGCCGCGCCCTGACCCGCCCGATCGTCCGCCTCGACCACGGCATGCACCGCGTCGGCCAGGACGACTACGGCGTTCGCCTGCCGGTGACCTCGGACGACGAGATGGGCCACGCGGTGAGCCAGTTCAACGCCATGGTCGAGGGACTCTCCGAGCGCGAATATCTGCGCGACACGTTCGGCAAGTACGTCAGCCCCAGCGTCGCCCAGGCGATCCTCGACGGCCGCACCGGGCGCGCCGGTGATCGAACCGAGGAAGCAACCCTGATGTTCACCGACATCGAGGGCTTCACCGCCTTCTCCGAGCGCCTGCCGCCGGCCGAGGTGGCCCGCCTGCTGAACACCTATCTCGCGGCCATCGTCCCGGTCATCGAGCGGCATGGCGGGGTCGTCAACAGCTTCATCGGCGACGGCCTGTTCGCCTCGTTCAACCTGCCGCTGCCGCTGGCCGACCACGCCGCCGCGGCCCTGCAGGCCGCCCGCGACATCCAGGCGACCCTGGATTCCTTGCCCGACTACACCAAGCTCGGCCTGCGCACCCGCATCGGCATCAACACCGGGACCGTCATCGGCGTCACCATCGGCGCCGAGAACCGGCTCAACTACACCCTTCTCGGCGATGCGGTGAACGTCGCCGCGCGGCTCGAGCAGCTCAACAAGCAGTTCGACACCTTGATCCTGGCGACCGAAAGCACGGTGCGGGCCGCCGGCATGCCGCCCGACTGCAGCCGCATCGGCGACACCGACATCCGCGGCCACCAGGGCAACGTGATGGTCTACCGGGTCGGCGTCACGTGACCGCCAGCGCTGAAGAGATCGCCAGCATCCGCCGCCGCTATCTGCTGATGACGGTGTCCTGCGCCGCGATCGACGTGCTGGCCAGCGTGGTGTTCGTGCTGATGACGGGCGCCTGGGCCTATGCGCCGCAATCCTTCGCCACCGGGCTCATCGCCCTCGTCGGGCTGAACTATCTGGTGGCGAGCCGCCTGTTCCAGCCGATCCGACGCTTCCTGCTCGGCGAGCTTCCGTTCGACGACGTGCAGCGCCGCGTCACGCAGCTGCCCCTGCTCACCGCCGCGTCCGTCGGCCTCCTGGCGCTGCTCGCGACGCTGGTGCGGCTGACGTCCGGCGCGCTCAGCGACCCGGCGGTCTCCCACATCCCGCGCATCACGATCGCCGACTTCGTCACCCTGTGCGTCGTGCTGCCGGTGTTCTACTTCACCTACACCTACTTCGCCGTCAGCGACTACCTCGCCAAGCTCTGCTCCTTCATCTTCCGCCACCACGGCCGCAACCTCGAGCTGTTCTTCGGCAGCTACACCTCGAAGCTCGCGGTCGCCCTCGTCGTCATATCCGTGTCGCCGCTCGCGGCGATCATCGTCGACCTGTCCTCCTACGACGGCGAACGCCTGAAGTTCGAGATCGCCAACGATGTCGTCGTCGCCGTCATGGGCATCGGCGTCGCCGCCTTCTTCATCGGCCGCTCGCTGCTGCGGCCGATCCGCATCCTGTCGCGCGCCATGGGCAAGGTCGCGGACGGCGACCTCACCCTGACCGTTCCCGTCACCTCGAACGACGAGGTCGGCGCGCTGACCGGCCAGTTCAACCACATGGTCGAGGGCCTGCGCGAGCGCGAGCGGATCCGCGAGACCTTCGGGCGCTACGTCGACGAGAGCGTCGCCGCCGCCATCCTGCGCCGCCAGGGCGACGGCGTGCGCGCCGGCGAGACGGCGGACGCCACCATCCTGTTCACCGACATCGCGGGCTTCACGACGATCGCCGAGTACCTGTCGCCGCACGAGCTGGTGGCGGCGCTGAACGAGTACCTCGAGACCGTCCTGGCGCCGATCCGAGACCAGGGCGGCGTCGTCAACACCTTCATCGGCGACGGGCTGTTCGCCTCGTTCAACATGCCGCTGGCCTGTCCCGATCACGCGGCCGCGGCGGTGCGCGCCGCGCTCGCCATCCAGCGCGCCGTCGGCGCCCGCACCTTCGGCGCTTCCGGGGTGGCCTTCGAGACGCGCATCGGCATCAGCACCGGCCCGGTGATCGGCGGCTCCGTCGGCGCCGGCCAGCGACTGAGCTTCACCCTGCTCGGCGACACGGTGAACCTCGCCTCGCGCCTCGAGGAGCTCAACAAGAGCTTCGCCACCCGCATCCTGGTCTCGCAGGCGACGCGCGAGGCCTGCGCCGGGCTGCCTTTCGTGTTCGGCGAGCATGGACTGGTTGCGGTGCGCGGGCGCAGCGATATGGTCGCCGTCTACAGCCTCGATCCGAGAACCCAGGAAACGACCCGATGACCGCCTCCGACCTGACCCCAGACCAGCTGCAGCTGCAGTCCCGCGCCCGCGAGCTGGCGGCCGGCCCCGTCGCCGCCCGCGCCGCCGAGGTCGACCGCAGCGAGCAGTATCCCTGGGACAATGTCGAGCTCCTGAAGGACGCGCGGCTGATCGGCATGACCATCCCGCAGGCCTATGGCGGCCAGGGCCGCGGCTGGCTCGACGCGGTGCTGGCGATCGAGGCGCTGTCGGCGAGCTGCGCCGTCACCGGCCGCATCGCCGTCGAGACCAACTTGGGGGCGATCAGCGCCGTCATGGCGTACGGCTCGCACGAGCAGAAGAAGCTCGCGGCCGACATGGTGCTGGCCGGCGACAAGCCGGCGATCTGCATCACCGAGCCCGAGGCCGGCTCCGACGCCAACGGCATGACCACGCGCGCCGACAAGAAGGGCAATCGCTACGTCGTCAACGGTCGCAAGCACTGGATCACCGGCGGCGGCGTGTCGCGCCTGCACCTGATCTTCGCCAAGGTCTACGACGAGAAGGGCGAGGAGGAAGGAATCGGCGGCTTCCTCGCCATCCGCGACGAGACCCAGGGCCTCAAGATCGCCAAGCGCGAGCCGACCATGGGCCTGCGCGGCATTCCCGAGGCGGTGATCGACTTCGAGGAGATGGAGCTGCCGCCGTCGGCGCTGGTGATCCCGCCGCGCGGCCTGAAGAAGGGCTTCGCCGACCTGATGAACGCCTACAACAGCCAGCGGGTGGGCGCCGCCACGGTGGCCCTCGGCATCGCCCAGGGCGCCTACCGGCTCGCCCTCGACTGGTCGGAGGAGCGCCACCAGTTCGGCCGGCCGATCAACGAATTCCAGGGCCTGCAGTGGAAGCTCGCCGACATGTCGATCCGGCTCGCCGCGTCGCAGGCCCTGGTCTACAACGCCGCGCGCTCCGGCGAGGGCGGCTTCCCCGACATGCTGCTGGCCGCCCAGGCCAAGGTCTTCACCTCGGAGAGCGCCATCCAGGTGGTCAACGAGGCGCTGCAGTTCTTCGGCGCGCGCGGCTACTCGCGCGAGCTGCCCCTCGAGCGCATGGCGCGCGACGTGCGCATGTTCACGATCGGCGGCGGCACCGCCGAGGTGCTGCGCAACGTCGTGGCCGGCGCGCTCCTGAAGAAGAAGCTTCCACAGACGCGCGACGGCTGGGCGAAGGCATAGGCTCGGACGGCTCGGGACCGCGCGTCTCCAGGCGCGCTCAAGAAAGGCCCGAGCGCGCAGAATGCGCGCGGTCCGAAGAGCGAGCTCACCGGCCGAACCGGTTCCATCGGCCGGCCGGGTCGCGGATCAGAACGAACTCGCTGCCGCGCTTGCCCGTGTCGTCGCGCGGCACGCAGGTGACGGCGATCCAAGACTGATGATCGAAGCGAGCCGAGCAGCTTTCGCGCTCGCACGGCAGAGGGAATTCGGCTTCGGTCACCAGCCCGTCGTTACCCGGCGCCTGGATCGAGAGCGTCGCGCGCGCCGGCTCAAGGGAGCAGCCGATGCTGAGGAAGCGTGTCCGCTCCGACGTCCAGATCGGCAGGCCCGGCAGGCTGACGACGGCACCGCCGTGCATCAGGACCAGGCGATAGAAGATGTCGTCGCGCGCGAGTCGCCGAACGACATGGAAGGCGCCGGACTGGTCGTAGCGCTCGTACAGGAAGCGGTAGCCGCCGTCGCCGTACGGGCAATCGGACAACGACACCGTTCGGCCGCCGTCGACGGACAGCGTGAGCGAGCCGCCTTCGCGCGACGCGAGGCGCGGAGTGGCGGCGAGCCGGCCCGCCTCGATCGGCCAGTCGGCGGCGCTGTCCTGCCGGTAGTCGGGATCTTCCGGCTGATCCGTGGAGCACGCCGGCTGGGCGTGGGCTGACGCGCAGACCAAAGATGCGATGATCGCCCACCCCCGGAGAAACGCCTGCATGTATCGAGCTCGGGTCACTTCAACCGTCGAACCATGATAGCATTCGCCCTCCCAATGGCCGATATCCTCATCCGCAACGTCAGTCCAAGAACCAGAGAGCTGCTGCGCGCGAGGGCCAAGCGGGAGCAAATGAGCCTCGATGGCTACTTGCGCGATACACTTGAGCGGCTCGCCAGCGTGGAAGGACGCAATGGAAGGGCCAAGGTGGGATTTGGGACATGGCTAGCCAAGATCAGCCGCTCCAATCGCGACGAACTGTGCGACGTGCTGGATCGGCTTCGCTCAGCACCGCTCAAGCGAATCGACTTCGATTGAAGCTCGCGGTCACGGGCGGCTGCAATGATGCGACGCACGTCGCCGGACCGCACGGCCTCGGAATCATCGACCCGTGGTCCGCAGCATCGTCTCCAGGCTGATCGAGCGCAACGTCGCCTCGGCGATCTCGTCGATCTCGGTCAGCACCTTCTGCAGGGCCGCGCCGATGTCGGTGCCCTCCCCCGGTTCCCGGGCGCGCTGACCGGGCGGCGGCTCGAACAGCGCCACGATGTCCATCAGGGTGGTGCGGCGGCGGTTGGCGATGAAGCGGTAGCCTCCGGCGGCGCCGCGGCCGCCGCGCACCAGCCCGGCCGTGGCCAAGGTCTGGAGCACCTTGGCGAGGTGGTGGCCGGAGACGCCGAAGCGCTCGGCTAGCTCGGCGGCCGACAGGGTCCGCTCGGGATCGCGGGCCAGCTCGAGCGCCGCGTAGAGGCCGAGCCGGGTCGCCGTCTGCAGCTTCACGCTTGGGCCTCTGCGATGTCGCCATCGAGGTCCTTGTCGAGCTGCAGCGAGGGCCCGGCGGTCATGCCCTGGGCGCGGAAGAACGACAGGATCAGGTTGTCCTTGCGGTCGACCAGGGTGCGCACGCGCCGCACGCCCTGCTCGCGGAAACGGACGCACAGGGCCTCGAACAGCGCGCTGCCGGCGCCCTGCAGGCGCAGCTGCGGGTCGACCTGGATCGCGAACACCCAGCCGGCCGCCGGCTGCCCAAACTCCCAGGCGCGCACCTCGCCGACCACGAAGCCGGCGAGCTGGCCGCGCGGTGTCTCGGCAACCAGGAAATGCCGGCTGGGCGGCCCCCCGGCGTACTGCTCCAGCATGCCCTGCCAGTAGGCCGCCTTGGCGTGCCCCGTCAGGCGGGCGTCGAGGGCGGCGACGGCCGGCAGGTCGGCCGGCTCGGCGGGGCGGATCGCGAGCATCGGCCGAAGAATGCGCTTGCCAGCGACAAAGTAAATAAGTAATTCAGTACCTAATTACCGAATAGAGGGAACGCCACCGCCATGGCCGACGCACCCATCGACGTCCGCACCGATCCCGCCCGCTACCGCCACTGGAAGCTCGCGATCGAAAACGGCGTCGCCTACCTGACGCTCGACGTGAACGAGGATGGCGGCCTGCGGCCGGGCTACAAGCTCAAGCTCAATTCCTACGATCTCGGCGTCGACATCGAGCTGGCCGATGCCGTGCAACGCCTGCGCTTCGAGCATCCCGAAGTCGGCGCGGTGGTGATCCGCTCGCAGCGCGACCGCATCTTCTGCTCCGGCGCCAACATCAACATGCTCGGCCTATCGAGCCACCATCACAAGGTGAACTTCTGCAAGTTCACCAACGAGACCAGGCTCGCCATCGAGGACGCCAGCACCCAGTCCCACCAGCGCTACATCTGCTCGATCAACGGCATCGCGGCCGGCGGCGGCTACGAACTGGCGCTGGCCTGCGAGGACATCCTGCTGGCCGACGACGGCTCGAGCGCGGTGTCGCTGCCCGAGCTGCCGCTGCTCGCCGTCCTGCCCGGCACCGGCGGCCTGACCCGCCTGGTCGACAAGCGCCTGGTGCGGCGCGACCATGCCGACTTCTTCTGCACCACCGCCGAGGGCATGCGCGGCAAGCGGGCGCGCGACTGGCGCCTGGTCGACCGCCTGGTGCCACCGTCGAAGCTGGCCGAGGAGACGCGTCGGCACGCTGAGACGGTCGCGGCCGCCTCCGACCGCCCGAAGGACGCCAAGGGCATCGCCCTGCCGCAGGTCGACCGCCAGATCGACGGCGACACGATCCGCTACGGCACGCTCACCGTCGAGATCGACCGCGAGCGGCGCTGCGCCCGGCTGCGGATCAACGGCCCGGCCACCCCGCCGCCGGCCGACGCGGCCGGCGTGCACGCCCAAGGCGCCGCCTTCTGGCCGCTGGCGCTCGCCCGCGATCTCGACGACGCGATGATGCATCTGCGCCTGAACGAGACCGAGATCGGCACCTGGGTGCTGCACAGCCAGGGCGATGCGGCGCTGGTCGAGGCTTATGATTCCCTGCTCGAGCGTGCGCGAGGCGACTGGCTGGTGCGCGAGATCGTGCTGTTCTGGAAGCGCACGCTCAAGCGGCTCGACGTCAGTGCCCGCAGCCTGATCGCCCTGGTCGAGCCGGGCTCGTGCTTCACCGGCACCCTGCTCGAGCTGGTGCTGGCCGCCGACCGCTCGTACATGCTGGACGGCGTCTTCGAGGGCTCCAACCTGCCGGCGGCGACGCTCACGCTGACGGGCATGAACTTCGGCCCCTACCCGATGGGCAACGGCCTGACCCGGCTCGCGTCGCGCTTCCTGGCCGATCCGGCCCATGTCGACGGCCTGAAGCAGGAGGTCGGCGCGGCGCTCGACGCCGCAGCGGCCGACGAGGCCGGCCTCGTGACCTTCACGCCGGACGACATCGACTGGGACGACGAGGTGCGGCTGGCCATCGAGGAGCGCGCCGGCTTCTCGCCCGACGGCCTGACCGGCATGGAGGCCAACCTGCGCTTCGCCGGTCCCGAGACCCTCGAGACCAAGATCTTCGCCCGGCTGTCGGCCTGGCAGAACTGGATCTTCCAGCGCCCCAACGCCACCGGCCCGGAAGGCGCGCTGAAACTCTACGGCACGGGCAAGCAGAGCAAGTACGACCGCAAGCGGGCGTAAGGAGGAAACCATGGCCATCGACTACAGCCAGCGCATCCCCAACAACGTCGACCTCGCCAGCGACCGCCGCCTGCAGCGCGCGCTCGAGAACTGGCAGCCGGCCTTCCTCGACTGGTGGAAGGATCTCGGTCCCGACGGCTCGCAGGGCTACGACGTCTACCTGCGCACCGCGATCTCGACCGACGCCAACGGCTGGGCAAACTTCGGCTATGTGAAGATGCCGGAGTATCGCTGGGGCATTTTCCTGTCCGAGCGCGATCCCGAGCGCCAGATCGCCTATGGCGACAACAAGGGCAAGCCGGCCTGGCAGGACGTGCCGGGCGAGCTGCGCTCGACCCTGCGCCGCCTGATCGTCACCCAGGGCGACACCGAGCCGGCGTCGGTCGAGCAGCAGCGCCTGCTCGGCAAGTCGGCGCCGTCGCTCTACGACCTGCGCAACCTGTTCCAGGTCAACGTCGAGGAAGGCCGCCATCTGTGGGCGATGGTCTACCTGCTGCACGCCTACTTCGGTCGCGACGGCCGCGAGGAGGCCGAGGCCATGCTGGAGCGCCATTCCGGCGATCCCGACAAGCCGCGCATCCTCGGCGCCTTCAACGAGAAGACGCCCGACTGGCTGTCGTTCTTCATGTTCACCTACTTCACCGACCGCGACGGCAAGTACCAGTTGGCGTCGCTGGCCGAGTCGGGCTTCGATCCGCTGTCGCGCTCCTGCCGCTTCATGCTGACCGAGGAAGCGCATCACATGTTCGTCGGCGAGACCGGCATCGGCCGCATCATCCAGCGGACCTGCGAGCTGATGAAGGAGCACCGCACCGACGACGTGCGGCCGCTCGGCGCGATCGACCTGGCGACGATCCAGAAGTACCTCAACTTCCACTTCTCGGTGTCGCTCGACCTGTTCGGCCAGGAGACCTCGACCAATGCCGCGAACTACTACACGACCGGCCTCAAGGGCCGCTTCCTCGAGACCCGGATCGACGACGATCACCTGCTGACCGGCGCCACCTACGACGTCGACACGGTGCAGGACGGTCGCATCGTCAAGAAGACCGTGCCGGCCCTGCAGGCGCTGAACGAGCGGCTGCGCCAGGACTATATCGAGGACTGCGCCCGCGGCGTACTGCGCTGGAACAAGGTCATCGAGAAAGCCGGCATCGACTTCGAGATGAAGCTGCCGCACCGCGCCTTCAACCGCCGCATCGGCGCCTTCGCGGGCCTGCGCGTCTCGCCGCAAGGCGCGGTGATCTCCGAGGCGGAGTGGAAAGCCAACGAGGCCAACTGGCTGCCGACCGACGCCGACCGCGCCTTCGTCACCTCGCTGATGGGCGCGGCGGTGACCGAGCCGGGCAAGTACGCCCACTGGATCGCACCGCCGGCCCGCGGCATCAACGGCCAGGCGGTCGACTTCGAGTACGTCCGGTTCAACTGATGGCGGGCATCTCGATCCACGCCTACGACGTGTCCCGCGGCGTTCCGGCCGCGGGCCTGCGGGTCGAGGTCCGCGGCCCCGACGGCGCGCTGCTGATCGACGGCCGCACGGCGGCGCCGGGCACCCTCGATGCCCCGACGCCGGCCACCGGACTGTACGAGGTGACGTTCCACGCCGGCGACTGGTACCGCGCCCAGGGCGTTGCCGTGCCGTCGCCCGCCTTCCTCGAGGTCGTGCCTTATCGGTTCGGCATCGCCGATCTCGCGCAGCACTATCATCTGCCCTTCAAGATGACGCCCTGGGGCTTTTCACTTTTCCGTGGCGGGGCCTGACCGACGGCACGACGATTGCCTAGGCTGCGGCTGGGGAGACCGTCCTTGGGGAGCGCTCATGATTGCCCGTAGAACCTTGCTCGCGTCGGCTGCCGCCTTGGCCGCCGCCGGCACCGCCCGCGCCGACGCCGCCTGGCCGTCGCGCGCCGTCAAGATCATCGTCACCTTCCCGCCCGGAGGCGCCTCCGACGCCGCGGCGCGCGTCATCTCGGGACCGCTGCAGGAAAAGCTCGGCCAGACGGTCATCGTCGACAACAAGCCGGGTGCCGGCACGACGATCGGCGCCATGGCCGTGCTGCAGGCCAAGGACGACTTCCACACCCTGATGCTGAGCAACAGCGCGCCGATCTCGATCGCGCCCTACCTGTTCGACAAGCCGCCCTACGACCCGCTCAAGGACTTCGCCCACGTCGCCTACATCGGCTCGGTGGCCAATGCCTTCGTGGTCCGTCCGGCGGTGCCGGCCAAGGACATGAAGGAGCTGATCGCCTGGATCAAGGGCCAGGGCAAGACGGTGCCGTTCGGCTCCGGCGGCCAGGGCTCGATCGGCCACATCATCGGCGAGATGTTCAAGGCCGAGCTCGGCCTCGACATGGAGCATATCGGCTACCGCGGCGCGGCGCCGATGTTCCAGGACATGATGGCCGGCCAGCTCGATTTCGCGGTGGTCACCCTGACCGAGGTGCTGCCGCTCGCCAAGGACGGCAAGCTGCGCATGATCGCGCTGACCTCGACCCAGAAGGCGCCGAGCGCGCCCGACGTGCCGCTGGTCACCGAGCTCGGCTATCCCAAGCTGGTGGCCGAGAACTTCGTCGGCCTGTCCGCCCCGGCCGGCATGCCGGCCGTCGCCCAGGGCAGGCTGCACAAGGCGATGGCCGAGGTGCTGGCCGATCCCAAGGTGGTCGAGCGGCTGGGCGATCTCGGCTTCGTCACCCGCCCGATGACCTCGGCCGAGTTCACCGCCTTCGTCGCCGACCAGGTCAAGACCTTCCAGGCCCCGGTCAAGGCGTCGGGCGCCAAGCTGTAGCCGGCCGCCGCCGGCTTGGGCTACATGGGCGGTCGCTAGATTTCACACCAGGCCCGACCATGTCCCTGCCCGCCGGTATCTCCTTCGACGCGGCGCTGCGCGTGCAGCTGCCCGAGCGCTTCAACGTCGCCGTGCCGTTCATCGACCGGCATCCGGCCGAGGGCCGGGCCGACAAGCCGGCGATCCGCACCGCGCACGAAACGGTGACTTACGCCGAGCTGGTCGAGCGCGTGAACCGCGCCGGCAACGCGCTGCTGGCGCGCGGCCTGGCGCCGGGCGACCGGCTGATGATGGTGGTCAAGGACTGCCCGGCCTTCTTCTATCTGTTCTGGGGGGCCATCAAGGCCGGCATCGTGCCGGTGCCGCCCAACACCCTGCTGCGGTCCGGCGACTATGCCTACATGGTCGAGGATTCGGGCTGCCGGCTGGTCGTCTACTCGCCGGAGTTCGCCGCCGAGATCGAACCGGCCCTGGCGCAGGCCCCCGCTCCGTCCGTGACGGTCGAGGCGTTCCTGCTCGAGATGGACGCCGCCGCCGCCGAGCTCGCGCCGCATCTCGCGGCGCCGACCGACGACTGCTTCTGGCTCTATTCCTCGGGCTCGACCGGCCGCCCCAAAGGCGCCGTGCATGCCCAGCGCGACATGGTGGTGACTAGCGAGCTGTACGGCGCGCGCGTGCTGGGCGTGACCGAGGACGACGTCAGCTACTCGTCGGCCAAGCTGTTCTTCGCCTACGGGCTCGGCAACGGCATGACCTTCCCGCTGTGGTCGGGCGGCACCGCGGTCCTCGACGACCGGCGGCCGACGCCCGACATCACCTTCGAGATGATCGAGCGCTTCCGGCCGACCCTCTACTACGGCGTGCCGACCCTCTACGCCGCCCTGCTGGTGGCGCTCGAGGCCCGGCCGCGCCGCCTCGACAGCCTGCGCGCCTGCGTCTCGGCCGGTGAGGCGCTGCCGGCCGAGCTGTTCCGCCGCTGGAAGGAGCGTACCGGCACGGTGATCCTCGACGGGATCGGCTCGACCGAGTGCCTGCACATCTTCATCGGCAACAGTCTCGCCGACCACCGGCCGGGAACCAGCGGCAAGCCGGTGCCGGGCTACGAGGTGCGGATCCTCGACGAAGCCGGCCAACCGGTGGCGCCGGGCCACAGCGGCGGCCTGTGGATCCGCGCCGAATCGGCCGCCAAGTACTACTGGAACAAGCCCGAGAAGACCGCCGAGACGATGGTCGACGGCTGGCTCAACACCGGCGACACCTACCGCCAGGACGCCGACGGCTACTACATCTACGAGGGCCGCAGCGACGACATGCTCAAGGTCGGCGGCATCTGGTGCTCGCCGGTCGAGATCGAGGGCTGCCTGATCGGCCATCCCGCGGTGCTCGAGGCCGCCGTGGTCGGCCATGCCGACGCCGAGGGCCTGTACAAGCCGCGCGCCGTCGTGGTGCTCAAGGAGCCGGGCGGCGGCAGCCCGACGCTCACCGAGGAGCTGATGGCGCTCTGCAAGCGCACCCTGGCGCCCTACAAGTATCCGCGCTGGATCGAATACGTCGACGCGCTGCCGAAGACCGCGACCGGCAAGATCCAGCGCTACAAATTGCGCGACTAGCCGATTTCAGGTTTTATGCCGGGCGAACGAACAGGGAGCCTAAAATGAAGAAATTGCTTGGGACAATGACGATCGCCGGGCTCGCCGCGGCCTGGGCGATGGCCGCGCTGCCGGCGGCCGCCCAGAGCCCGATCAAGATCGGTTTCATCAGCACCTTCTCCGGCCCGCAGGCGGCGATCGGCGAGGACATGCGCCGCTCGGTCGAGCTCGCCAAGGAGCATCTCGGCGGCAAGATGGGCGGCCGGCCGTTCGAGATCGTCTACGAGGACGATCAGTTCAAGCCCGACGTCGGCAAGCAGCGCTCCGAGAAGCTGGTCCAGCAGGACAAGGTCGACGTGATCGCCGGCTACATCTGGTCGAACGTGCTGCTCGCCTCGCTCAAGACGGTGACCGACGAGGGCGACACGATCCTGATCTCGGCCAACGCCGGGCCGTCGCAGATCGCCGGCGAGCTGTGCAACAAGAATTTCTTCTCGACCTCGTGGCAGAACGACCAGACGCCGATGGCGATGGGCGAGTACCTGAACGCCAAGGGCGTCAAGAGCCTCTACCTGATGGCCGGCAACTATGCCGCCGGCAAGGACATGCTGGCCGGCGTCAAGCGCACCTTCAAGGGCAAGATCGTCAACGAGGACCTCACCAAGTGGCCCGACCAGCTCGACTTCTCGGCCGAGCTGGCCAAGATCGCCGCCGCCAAGCCGGACGGCATCTTCATCTTCTACCCCGGCGCGCACGGCGTGCAGTTCGTCAAGCAGTGGGCGCAGTCCGGCCTCAACAAGACGGTGCCGCTCTACCAAGTGTTCTCGATCGACGCGATCACGCTGCCGCAGCAGGGCGACCTGGCGCTCGGCACTCTGGGCGCCCAGGAGTGGGTCAACGACCAGGCCAACGCCCAGAACCAGCGCTACGTCGCCGACTTCAAGAAGAAGCACGGCGTCTACCCGTCCTACTACGGCGCCCAGAGCTACGACGCGATCATGCTGGTCGCCTCGGCCGCCGAGGCGCTGAAGGGCGACCTGTCGAGCAAGGACAAGGTGCGGGCCGAGATGAAGAAGGCCAACTTCAAGTCGCTGCGCGGCGACTTCAAGTTCAACACCAACAACTTCCCGATCCAGAACTTCTACATCCAGGAGACGGTGAAGGACCCGCAGGGCATGATGACGGTGAAGACCATCGCCACCGCGGTGAAGGACGCCAAGGATCCGTACTACGAGAAGTGCCCGATGAAGTGATACGGGCGCTGCGGACCACGAACGGGAGCGCGAGGCGCTCCCGTTTCGTATAGGCGACTTGGCGGGAACGATGGACTACCTGCTTCTCCAGATGCTGAACGGCGTGCAGCTCGGCCTGCTGATGTTCCTGCTCGCCGCCGGTCTGACCCTGACCTTCGGCATCATGGATCTCGTGAACCTGGCGCACGGCTCGCTCTACATGATGGGCGCCTACCTCGCCTGGACCCTGATCACCTGGACCGATTCCTTCCTGCTCGGCGCCCTGCTGGCCCTGCCGGCCACCTTCCTGCTCGGGCTCGCCGTCGAGGCGCTGGTGATGCGCCGGCTGTACGCCCGCGACCACCTCGACCAGGTGCTGGCGACCTTTGGGCTGATCCTGTTCTTCAACGAGCTGGTGCGCGCCCTGTGGGGGCCCGCCGGCAAGAGCATCGCGGTGCCCGGCTTCCTTGCCCATACCGTCGAGATCCTGCCCGGCGTGCCCTACCCCGCCTACCGTTTTGCCATCATCGTCTCGGGCGCCGTCGTCGCCGCCCTGCTGGCCTGGCTGGTGGCACGGACGCGGCTCGGCATGCTGATCCGCGCCGGCGCCTCCAACCGGCGCATGATCGGTGCCCTGGGCGTCGACATCGAGCTGCTGTTCACCCTGGTGTTCGGGCTGGGCGCCGCCTTCGCCGGCCTGGCCGGGCTGATGGCGGCGCCGCTGTCCTCGGTCAAGATCGGCATGGGCGACGACATCCTGATCCTCGCCTTCGTGATCATCGTCATCGGCGGTATCGGCTCGATCAAGGGCGCCTTCGTCGCCGCCATGGTGGTCGGCCAGATCGACATCGTCGGCCGCGCCTTCCTGCCCGACCTGCTGAAGAGCTTCCTCAGCACCAGCGCCGCCTCGGCGGCGGCGCCGGCGATTTCGCAGGTGCTGGTCTACCTGGTGATGGCCGGCGTCCTGGTGTGGCGCCCGACCGGCCTGTTCGGGCAACGGACGTGACTCGGTGGACCGCGCGCGTCCACGCGCGCCTCATGAACCTTGAGCGCGCCTGGAGGCACGCGGTCCCTCGTGCCTCCCGGACCGCGCGCATCCTGCGCGCTCATGAAATGGATCGGGCATGAGCGCGGCGCTGCGCACTCCACGCGGCTGGCTGACGCTGGCGCTGCTGCTGGCCCTTGCCGCCCTGCCCCTGATCACCCAGGCGCTCGACCAGCGCTACCTGCTGTCGATCGGCACGCGGGTCGTGGTCTGGGCGATCGCCGCCGTCAGCCTCAACATGATCTTGGGCTATGGCGGCCTGGTGAGCTTCGGCCACGCCGCCTTCTTCGGCATCGGCGGCTATGCCGTCGGCATCCTGGCGGCGAGCGGCATCACCCTCGGTTGGATCCAGTGGCCGGTGGCGGTGCTCGCCGCGGCGCTGTGGGCCGGCATCGTCGGCGCCCTGTCGCTGCGCACGCGCGGCCTCTACTTCATCATGATCACCCTGGCCTTCGCGCAGCTCGTCTACTACCTGGCGGCCGGGCTCGAGGCCTATGGCGGCGACGACGGGCTAAACATCAGCCGCAGCCGCTTCCCGGGCCTGGTCGACCTGCGCGACAAGGCCGCCTTCTACTGGCTGTGCTTCGTCCTGCTCTGCGCCACCCTGTGGTTCTGCAGCCGGATGGTGAACTCGCGCTTCGGGCTGGTCCTGCGCGGCGCCAAGTCGAACGACCTGCGCATGACCGCGCTGGGCTTTCCGGTGTTCCACTACCGGCTGGCCGCCTTCGCCATCGCCGGCGCCTTCGGCGGCCTGGCCGGCGCGCTGCTGGCCAACGAGGGCGCCTACATCTCGCCCGCCATGATGTCGTGGGTGAAGTCCGGCGACCTCATCGTTATCGTCGTGCTGGGCGGCATGGGCACCCTGTTCGGGCCGCTCTACGGCACCATCGCCTTCTTCGTCCTCGAGGAGACCCTGAAGCCGCTGCTCGACCTCGTGCACAAGGGCTGGGGCGAGTACTGGCAGATCGTGTTCGGCCCGTTGCTGGTGCTGGTGGCGCTCTATGCGCGCGGCGGGCTCGATTCGCTGCTGGGGCGGCGGCATGGCTGAGGCGCTGCTCGTCACCGACCGGCTGATCAAGCGCTTCGGCGGCCTGGTCGCCACCGATTTGGTGTCGATCGACGTCCGGCCGGGCGAGATCCACGCCCTGATCGGCCCCAACGGGGCCGGCAAGACCACCCTGGTCAGCCAGCTCACCGGCAACCTGCAGCCGGACTCGGGCACCATCCGTTTCGCCGGCCGCGACATCACGCGCCTGCCGCTGCACGCCCGCGCCCGCCTGGGACTGGCGCGCTCGTTCCAGATCACTTCGGTGCTGCGCGAGTTCACCGCGCTCGACAACGTGGCGCTCGCCGTGCAGGCGCAGGCCGGCCATTCCTTCCGCTTCCTGGCCGATGCGCGGCGCGATCCGCGACTGCGCGAGCCGGCCCGGCAACGGCTCGCCGAGGTCGGGCTGGCGGCCCGCGCCGACACGCCGGCCGCCGTGCTGAGCCACGGCGAGCAACGCCAGCTCGAGATCGCCATGGCGCTGGCCGGCGATCCCAGCCTGCTGCTGCTCGACGAGCCGATGGCCGGCATGGGCGTCGAGGAAAGCCAGCGCCTGGTCGCCTTCCTGGAGGGGCTCAAGGGCCGCCGCGCCATGCTGCTGGTCGAGCACGACGTCGAGGCCGTATTCCGCCTGGCCGACCGCATCACCGTCCTGGTCTATGGCCGCGCCATCGCCACCGGCACGCCCGACGAGATCCGCGGCAATCCCGAGGTGCGCCGCGCCTATCTCGGCGACGAGGCGGCGTGATGCTGCGGGTCCACGGCCTCACCGCCTTCTACGGCGCCAGCCAGGCGCTGTTCGGCATGGAGCTGGCGATCGAGGCCGGCGAGGTCGCCACCCTGATGGGCCGCAACGGCATGGGCAAGACGACCACGGTCAGCGCCGTCATGGGCCTGCTGCCGGCGCGCGACGGCACCATCGAGTTCGAGGGCCGGCGCATCGAGCGCCTGCCCGCCTTCCGCATCGCCCGGCTGGGGCTCGGCCTGGTGCCCGAGGGCCGCCAGATCTTTCCCAACCTCACGGTGCGCGAGAACCTGGTCGCCGCCGCCGCCAACCGCACCGCGCGGCCCAGCCCCTGGACGGTCGAGCGCACGATGCAGTTCTTCCCGCGCCTGGCCGAGCGCCAGCGCAACATGGGCAACCAGCTGTCGGGCGGCGAGCAGCAGATGCTGGCGATCGGCCGCGCCCTGATGACCAACCCCAAGCTGCTGATCCTCGACGAGGCGACCGAGGGGCTGGCGCCGCTGATCCGCCAGGAGATCTGGGCCTGCCTGGCGCGGCTGAAGCAGGAAGGCCAGTCCATCCTGGTGATCGACAAGAACGTCAAGGCGCTGCTCGGCCTCGCCGATCGGCATTTCATCGTCGAGAAGGGCCGCGTCGTGTGGGCCGGCGGCTCGGCCGCTCTGGCCGGCGACAGCGGCCTGCAGCATCGCTATCTTGGCCTGTGATTCGTTCGGAGCGGCGCATGCGTCTTCCTCTGCTGGCCTCCCTCGTTGCCCTCTTCGCCGGCCCCGCCTTCGGCCAGGGTCAGGTCAACGTCTACAACTGGTCCGACTACATTGCCGAGCCCGAGCTCAAGCGCTTCGAGCAGCAGAGCGGCATCAAGGTCAACTACACGACATACGATTCGAACGAAATCCTCGACGCCAAGCTGAAGACCGGGCGCTCCGGCTACGACGTCGTCGTGCCGACCGCCTCGCCGTTCTTCGTGCGCCAGCTCGCCGCCGGCCTGTTCAAGCCGCTCGACAAGGCCAGGCTCGCCAACTGGGGCAACCTCGACCCGACGATCCTGGCGGCCCTGGCCAAGTACGATCCCGGCAACGCGCACGCCATCCCGTGGATGTGGGGCACCACGGGCATCGGCTACAACGTCGCCGAGATCAGGAAGCGCCTGCCCGACGCGCCGGTCGATTCGCTGCGCATGATCTTCGATCCCGCGGTGGTGGCCAAGTTCAAGGATTGCGGCGTCATGCTGCTCGACAGCGCGACCGACGTGCTGCCGGCGGCGCTGAACTATCTCGGCCTCGATCCCGATTCGAAGAAGCCCGAGCATCTCGCGCGCGCCGCCGAGGTGGTCAAGGCGGTGCGGCCCTACGTGCGCAAGTTCCATTCGTCCGAGTACATCAACGCCCTGGCCGGCAACGACATCTGCCTGGCCTTCGGCTTCTCCGGCGACATCTTCCAGGCCCGCGACCGCGCCGCCAAGGCCAAGGACAGGCAGGACATCGCCTACGTCATCCCCAAGGAGGGCTCGCTGCTCTGGATCGACGTCGCGGCGATCCCCAAGGACGCTCCCGATCCGGAGCAGGCCCTGAAGTTCCTCGACTTCATGCTCGATCCCAAGGTCGCCGCCGCCTCGAGCGAGCTGACCGGCTACGCCAACGCCAACAAGGCAGCGACGGCGCTGCTGCCCAAGGACATCGCCGACAATCCGCTGATCTATCCGCCGGCCGACGTGCGGGCGCGCTTCTACACCATCACCGCCGGCACCGCCGAGCAGGTGCGCGAGCGCACGCGGCTGTGGACCACCATCAAGACCGGGCGATGAGCGCCGGCCGCGGTTGGGCCTGGCTGCGCGCCCTGTGGGCGGGGCTGCTCTCGCTGGTGTGGCCAGGACTCGGTCAGGTCTATGCCGGGGCGCGGCAGCTGGGGCTCGTTCTCTTTTGTGCGGCCTTCGCCTTCGACCTGGCTTTCCTCTCCGTTACGCATGTCTTCCCGCCGACGCCGATCGCCATTGCCGCCGTGACCGCGACCTGGGTGCTGTTCCGCCTCGCCGTCGCCTCGGACGCGCTTCGCCGCGCGCGCCGCGCGCGCGCCGGCGGCGCAAGACCATGGTACCTGTCGACCTGGGTCGTCGGCATCGCCATGGTGGCCGCCAGCGCCGCGCTGCAGTCTGCACAGGCAGCCTGGTTTCCTGCCGGATGGCGAACATTCTCGGTGGCGTCGGAGTCCGAGCTGCCGACCCTTCGGCAGGCCGAGTATGTCGTGACGAGACTCGAGCCTCCCGGAACGGTCCCCGACCAGGGAGCGACGATCGTGTTTCGCGACCCGCGAAACCCCGCGACGCATCTGATCAAGCGCGTCGTCGGCCTGCCGGGAGACCGGATCCAGCTTCGCGACAGGGTGATCTACCTCAACGGCAAGCCGATCGAACGCAAGCCCGAGGCGGCATCCGGAGCGCAGTTGAGTGGTGCGTCTCCGCTCGAGCATTTCCGCGAGACCCTGCCCAACGGAAGTTCGTACGTCGTGCTCGATGCACCGCGCGGAGCCGCCGGGCAGACGACGCAGGAATTCCTGGTTCCTCCGGCGTCGCTGTTCGTGCTCGGCGACAATCGACCCAACAGCGTGGACAGTCGGATGGAAGCGCTTGGCTTCGTGCCGATTGCCAATCTCACCGCCACGGTCGGCACGATCTACTGGTCTTCGGACCTGGCTCGCCTCCTCACCCGCGTACACTAGGCGCACCGCATCTTGGCCATCGTCAGACTAGAGGGTTTGCGCAAGAGCTTCGGACCGGTCGTCGCCGTCGACGGCGTCGATCTCGAGGTCGCGCGCGGCGAGCTGTTCGGGCTGCTGGGCGGCTCGGGCTGCGGCAAGACCACCCTGCTGCGCCTGCTCGCGGGCTTCGAGACGCCGGACAGCGGCCGCATCGTCATCGACGGCCAGGACATGACCGGGGTGCCGCCGCACCGGCGACCGATCAACATGATGTTCCAGTCGTACGCGCTGTTCCCGCATCTCAGCGTCGCCGACAACGTCGCCTACGGCCTGCGCCGCGACGGCGTGGCCCGGGCCGAGATCGCCGCCCGGGTCGCCGAAGCCCTGGCCAAGGTCAAGCTCGACGGCCTGGGCGGCCGCCGGCCGGCGCAACTGTCGGGCGGCCAGCGCCAGCGGGTGGCGCTGGCCCGCGCCTTGGTGAAGCGCCCCAAGCTGCTGCTGCTCGACGAGCCGCTGGCCGCGCTCGACCGCAAGCTGCGCGAGGGCACCCGCTTCGAGCTGGTGTGCCTGCAAGAGGAACTCGGGCTCACCTTCGTCATGGTGACGCACGACCAGGCCGAGGCGATGTCGATGGCGACCCGGCTGGCGGTGATGGAGGCCGGCCGCATCCGCCAAGTCGGCACGCCGTACGAGCTCTACGAGCGGCCGCGCTCGCGCTTCGTCGCCGACTTCATCGGCATCGCCAACATCCTCGCGCGGCCCGGCGGCAAGTGGCTGGCGCTGCGGCCGGAGAAGATCGTGCTGAGCGCGACGCCGCCCGGCCTCCCGGGCACGATCTCGGACATCGCCTACGAAGGCGACCGCTCGCTCTACCGGGTAGCGACCGAGGGGCACGGCACCCTGCTGGTGTCGGCGGCCAATGTCGGCCGCGACGCCAGCGCCTTTCGCCGCGGTCAGGGAGTCTGGCTGAACTGGGCCGACGATGCCGGGCAGGTCCTGGATGAGTGAGGTCAACGGGACCGCGCGCGTTCCGCGCGCTCATGAGGGCGCGCGGAACGCGCGCGGTCCCCTGATCCTCGTGGTCGCCCTGCCCTACCTGTGGCTGATCCTGTTCTTCCTGCTGCCGTTCGGGCTGGTGCTGGCGATCGCGCTGGGCAGCAACGATCCCGATTCGGCGCCCCCGGTGAAGCTCGGCCTCAGCCTCGCCAACTTCCGGCTGCTGCTGTCGGAAGACCTGTACGTGGCCGCCTGGCTGTCGTCGCTGCGCATCGCCGCGACGGCGACGGCCGTCACCTTGCTGCTTGGCTATCCGATGGCCTACGCCATCGCGCAGGCCGCGCCGGCGCGGCGGCCGCTGCTGCTCACCCTCGTGATCCTGCCGTTCTGGACCTCGTTCCTGATCCGCGTCTATGCCTGGATCGGGCTGCTGGCCAACAACGGGCTGCTCGAGCAGTTCCTGCGCTGGAGCGGGCTGGCCGACAACCCCGGCACGATCCTCGGCACCGAGTGGGCGGTCCAGCTCGGCATCGTCTACGCCTACCTGCCGTTCATGGTGCTGCCGCTCTACGCCAACCTGGAGAAGCTCGACGGCGGCCTGCTCGAGGCGGCGGCCGATCTCGGCGCCACGCCGTTCGCCGCCTTCCGCACCGTCACCTTGCCACTGTCGCTGCCCGGCGTCGTCGCCGGCTGCCTGCTGGTGTTCATCCCGGCGGTCGGCGAGTTCGTCATCCCCGACCTGCTGGGCGGCACCGACACCCTGATGATCGGCAAGGTGCTATGGGACGAGTTCTTCACCAACGCCGACTGGCCGCTCGCGTCTGCGGTGGCGGTCTGCCTGCTGGTGCTGCTGGTCGGGCCGATCGCCCTGTTCCAGCGCCAGCAGGCGCGCAGCCTGGAGCGCCGCTGATGGCCGGCCGCGCCCGCTTCGCCTTCACCGTGCTGGCGTTCGGCTACGCCTTTCTCTACCTGCCGATTGTCCTGGTCGTGCTCTACTCGTTCAACGACTCGCGCCTGGTCACGGTGTGGGCCGGCTTCTCGACCCGCTGGTGGGCGGCGCTGCTGGCCAACGAGGCCATGCTGTCGGCCGCCTGGCTGTCCTTGCGCATCGCGCTGGCCAGCGCGACGGTCGCGGCGGTGATCGGCCTCGCCGCCGGCTACGCCTTGGCCCGCCTGCCGCGCTTTCCCGGCCGTACCCTGTTCGCCAGCCTGGTGATCGCGCCCATGGTGATGCCCGAGGTCGTGATGGGCATCGCGATGCTGCTGCTGTTCGTCGCCAGCGAGCGCCTGCTGGGCGGCCCGGAGCGCGGCCTCCTCACCATCGCCATCGCGCACGTCACCTTCTCGATCGCCTTCGTGGCCGTCGTCGTGCAGTCCCGCCTGGCCGACTTCGACCGAAGCCTCGAGGAGGCGGCGATGGATCTTGGCGCGACGCCTTGGACCACCTTCCTCACCGTCACCCTGCCGCTGATCGCGCCGGCGGTCGCCTCGGGCTGGCTGCTCGCCTTCACGCTCAGCCTCGACGACCTGATCCTCACCCAATTCGTCGCCGGGGCGCAGACGCAGACCCTGCCGATGCTGGTCTATTCGAAGGTGCGGCTGGGGGTCGATCCGCAGATCAACGTGCTCGGCACGGTCATCGTCGGCGTCGCCGCCTCGGCTCTCGCCATGTCGGGTTGGCTGACGCGCCGTCGGCCCTGAGGTAGATTACCGCCAACAAACAGGGGGGGAGAGTCCATGGCGACGCGTCGAACCGTCATGAAGGGAATCGGCCTGACGGCCGCCGGCACGCTGCTTCCCGCCGGCAGCACCGCCTTCGCCCAGCCGGCCACCAAGGGTCCCAAGCTGCTCGAGATGGACGGCAAGGCCAAGCTCGCGGTGCTCGGGGATCGCCCGCTGGTCGCCGAGACCCCTAACGCCTTGCTCGACGACGACGTCACGCCGACCGACAAGCTGTTCGTTCGCAACAACGGCCAGGTGCCGGACGTCGCCGGCGATCCTAAGGCCTGGAAGATCGCGGTCGACGGCGAGGTCGACACGCCGCTGTCCCTCACGCTCGGCGAGCTGACCAGCCGCTTTCCCAGCGTCACCTATCAGCTCATGCTGGAATGCGGCGGCAACGGCCGCTCGTTCTTCACGCCCGAGGCGCGCGGCAACCAGTGGACCAACGGCGGCGCCGGCTGCCCGCAATGGACCGGCGTGCGGCTGGCCGACGTGCTCAAGGCCGCCGGGCTGAAGCCGTCGGCCGCCTACACCGGCCACTATGGCAACGACCCGACGCTGGCCGGCGAGACCAGCAAGCCGACCATCTCGCGCGGCATGCCGATCGCCAAGGCGATGGAAGAGCACACGCTCATCGCCTTCAAGCTGAACGGCCAGGACCTGCCGCTGATCCACGGCGCGCCCGTCCGCCTCGTCGTGCCCGGCTGGGCCGGCTCGCTGTCGACCAAGTGGCTGTCGCGGATCTGGATCCGCGACCGCGAGCACGACGGCCCGGGCATGGGCGGCTTTTCCTATCGCGTGCCGCGCAAACCGATCGTGCCCGGCAGCAAGGGCGACGAGAAGGACATGGCCATCCTCGAGTCGATGCCGGTGCGCTCGGTCATCACCTTTCCCGCCGACGGCGCGCGCTTGCCTGCCGGCACCAAGCGGCTGGAGCTGCGCGGTCATGCCTGGGCCGGCGATTTCGACATCAAGTCGGTCGACCTGTCGATCGACGGCGGCCGCACCTGGAAGAGCGCCAAGGTCAACCCGCCCGCCAACAAGTTCGCCTGGCAGCGCTTCACCGCGGCGCTCGACCTGCCGAGCGCCGGCTACTACGAAGTCTGGTCGCGGGCGACCGATGCCAGCGGCGCGACCCAGCCTTTCGTCGCCACAAACTGGAATCCCCAGGGCTACGGCGCCAACCCCGTCTCCAACATCCGGGTCCTCGTCGAATCTTGAGAGCGCTCACCGTCACGCCCGTCGTCGTCGTCACCCTGGCGACCACGTTCCTGCTGTTGGCGTTCGATCGGGCCGGGCATCTGAGGGGGCCGCAGCCCGGCTGGGTGCCGGCACCGGCCGTCGCGGCGCCGGTTGCCTCGCCCGCGCGCGTGGCGCCCGATCCCGACAAGGGCAAGCCGCCGCCCCACCATGACACCGTCGACGACCTGCCCGAGGGCAAGGGCCGCGACGTGACGTTCCAGACCTGCACCGCCTGTCACGGCGTCGCCCTGATCAAGGCGCAGGGACTGACCCGCGACCTGTGGGACTCGACCTTCGACCTGATGCTGGCCCGTCATCGCATGCCGCCGGTCGGGCCGGCCGAACGGGCCGAGATCCTCGACTATCTCAGCGAGCAGTTCCCGCCGCGGCGCCGCGGCCGCGGCGCCGACAACCCGTTCCTCAAGTAGCCTTCGCCCACTTCTCCGACCACTGGTGCAACGGCAGGACCAGGGCCACCAGCTCTTCGCCCAGGGCCGTCAGCCGGTAGCCGGCGTCGCTGTCGAGCTCGACCAGCCGCGCGGCGCGCAGCTCGGCCAGCCGAGTATTGACGATCGTCGGGCTGGCGCCGGTCGCGTCCTGCAACTCGCGGAAGCGGCGCGGCGCGGCGCGCAGTTCCCAGACCAGCCGCAGGGTCCAGCGCCGGCCCAGAAGGTCCAGCAGGACCATGATCGGCCGGCCGCTCTGCGTGCCTCGCGCCGGCCGTCCCGGCAGCACCCGCTTCACCATCTATTACACTCCGTTACTACATTTTCTGTAGCGTTCATGCTACGGAAACTGTAGCACACCGGGGACCGTTCCCCGATGGAGATCCGAATGTGCCGACTCGAAGCCGCGACAGAACCCTACGAGCCCGCCATCGCCGAGGCGCTGGCCCGCATCATGCCGCCCGGCGTGCCGCCCCTCCTGCTGTTCCGCACCCTGGCGCGCAGCCCGAGGGTGTTCGCCAAGCTGTTCGCCGGCGGCTTGCTCGACCCCGGGCCGCTCGCCCTGCGCCAGCGCGAGATCGTGATCGACCGCACCACGGCGCGGCTGGGCTGCGAGTACGAATGGGGCGTCCACGTCGCCTTTTTCGCCGAGCGGGCGGGACTGAACGCCGCCCAGGTCGCAGCCACCACCGCGACTACTGGCGCGGACAGCGCCGAGGCCGGCTGGTCGGCCGACGAGCAGGCGCTGCTCGATCTGGTCGACGACTTGGTCGACCGCCACACGATCGGCCCGGCGACCTGGGACCGTCTCGCGGCGCATTTCGATGCGGCGCAGATCCTCGAGGCGATCGCGCTGGTCGGCTACTACCACACGATCAGCTTCCTGTGCCGCGGCCTCGACTTGCCGCCGGAGCCCTACGCGGCACGATTTCCCGTCGCGGCCTGAACTATCGCCGCACGCCGCGCTCGAGCGCCAGCACCAGAAGGCCGAAGCAGAGGCCCCAGAAGGCCGAGCCGACGCCGACCAGGGTGATGCCCGAGGCGGTGACCGCGAGCGTGCCGGCCGCCGCCAGGCGGTCCTTGTCGGCCGCCAGCGCGGTGCCCATGGCGCCGGCCAGCGAGCCCAGCAGCGCGGTGCCGGCCACCGTCGCCAGCAAGGCCGGCGGCAGAGCCGCGAACAAGCCGACCAGCGAGGCACCGAACAGGGCGATCAGACCCCACCACAGGGCGTAGAACGGCCCGGTCTTCCAACGCTGCGCCGGGTCGGGATGAGCATCCGGCCCGGTGCACAGCGCCGCCGAGATCGCCGCCAGGTTCGAGGTATGGGCGCCCAGGAAAGCGGTCGCCAGCGACGCCGCCCCGGTGACGCCCAGAACCGGCTGGGTCGGCGGCGCGTAGCCGGCGGCGCGCAGCACGGCGAAGCCGGGCAGGTTCTGCGACGCCATGGTCACGAGATAGAGCGGCATGCCGAGCCCGATCAGGGTCGCGACGTCCCAGGCCGGCCACACCAGCTCGACCGGCGACAGGCCGGGAACCGGGATCGGCTTGACCAGCCCCAGCCCGGCGGCCAGCGCCGCGCCGGCCAGCAGCACGACCAGCGAGGCGAGCGCCGGCCAGACCCGCCGCATCACCAGGAACAGCGCGATCAGTGGCAGCACCAGCAGCGGCGCCGTGGGCACGTGCTCGACCATGGCGATCACCAGGCGCAGCAGGATGCCGCCCAGCATGGCGGCGGCGATGCTGGCCGGGATGCGCTCGATCAGCCGCGCCAGCGGCCGCAGCGCCGCCGTCAGCAGGATCAGCAGCGCCGCCAGGACGAAGGCGCCGACGGCCGCGCGGAAGCTCGGCACGCCGCCGGTCGAGGCGATCAGCGCCGCGCCCGGTGTCGACCAGGCGGTGATGATCGGCATGCGGTAGCGCAGGCTGAGCAGCAGGGCGCTGGCCGCCGTGGCGAGGCCGAGGCCGGACACCCATGAACTCGCCTGCTCCGGCGTCGCGCCGACCGCCTGCGCCGCCGCCAGCACGACCGGCAGGGTGCCGCCGACGCCGGCGACCGTCGCGACCAGCGCCGCGGTCGCGACCGAAAGCAGGCCGGCCTTCACCGATCGGCCTGCTCGATCATCGCCTGCAGCAGGATCTGGCAGCCGGCCGCGACGTCGGGCTTGCTGGCATCCTCGACTTCGTTGTGGCTGATCCCATCCTTGCACGGCACGAACACCATCGCGGTCGGCGCCACCCGCGCCAGGTAGCAGGCGTCGTGGCCGGCGCCGCTCACGATGTCGCGGTGCGCGTAGCCGGCCTGCACGGCGCCACGCCGCACCGACTCGACCAGGTCGCGCGCGAAGGGCGTCGGCGGGAAGTACCAGATCTGCTCGATCGTCACCGCGAGGCCGTGACGCGCCGCGATCTCGGCCGCCACCGCCCGCATCTCGGCGTCCATGGCGGTGAGCTCGGCGTCGTCGGGATGGCGGAAGTCGAGGGTCATGAAGACATGGCCGGGGATCGTGTTGCGCGCCTGCGGCCGGCTCTCCAGCACGCCCACCGTCGAGCGGCCGTCCGGCCGGCTGCCGATGCGGCGCGCCGCGACGACCAGTTCGGCGGCGCCGACCAGCGCGTCGCGCCGGCCTTCCATGGGGGTCGTGCCGGCATGGCTCTCCATGCCGGTCCAGGTGATCTCGTACCAGCGCTGGCCTTGCGCGCCGGTGACCACGCCGATCGTCTTGCCCTCGCGTTCGAGGATCGGCCCCTGCTCGATATGCGCCTCGAAGAAGGCGCCGACCGGCCGGCCGCCGACCGGCTCCGCCCCGTCGTAGCCGATCGCCTTCAGCGCCGCGCCGAAGCTCACGCCCTCACGGTCGGTGCGCGACAGCGCGTAGTCGAGGTCGAAGGCGCCACCGAACACGCCCGAGGCGACCATGGCCGGCGCGAAGCGGCAGCCCTCCTCGTTGGTCCACACCGCGACCTCGATCGGCGACTCCGTGACGTAGCCGGAATCGTGCAGCACGCGCAGCACCTCGAGCCCAGCCATGACGCCGTAGGCGCCGTCGAACTTGCCGCCCGTCGGCTGGGTGTCGAGATGGCTGCCGGTCATGATCGGCGGCTTGGCCGGGTCGCGGCCCTCGCGGCGGGCGAACACGTTGCCCAGCCGGTCGACCTTGATCGTGCAGCCCGCTTCCGTCGCCCAGCGCACGAACAGGTCGCGGCCCTGACGATCGAGGTCGGTCAGGGCGATGCGGCAGACGCCGCCCTTGTCGGTGCCGCCGATCCGCGCCAGCTCCATCAGGCTGTCCCACAGCCGGTCGGCGTCGATGCGCAGGTTGGGACGGTCGGCGCGGGTCATGGCAGCTCCGTTGCGGGTGAACCGTTAAAGGACTAAATAAGGATCAATCGTGGAGGACCTTAGCATGCCCCGGGCCACCCGCATCAAGCCGATCAGCTACGTCAAGGCCAACGCGGCCGAGATCATCCAGGAACTGGCCGAGGTCGGCGAGCCGCTGATCATCACCCAGAACGGCGAGGCAAAGGCCGTGCTGCAGGACATCGTCTCCTACGAGCGGACGCAGGAGACCCTGGCGCTGCTGAAGATCCTGTCCTTGGCCGAGCGCAGCATCGAGGAGGGCCGCTATCGCCCCGCCGCCGAGGTATTCCGTGATCTGCGCCATCGCCTCAAGACGCCGAAGGCGGATCCGTGAAGCGCCACCCGGTCGCCATCGAGGCGGGCGCCGAAGCCGACCTCGAGGAGATCGTAACCTTCATCGTCGGCCGCGAGTCGATCGAGCGCGCCCTGGCCGTCGCCACGCAGATCGAGCAGGCGATCGGCCGGCTGGCGAGCTTTCCCGAGCGCGGGCCGCATCCGCGGGAACTACTGGAGCATGGGGTCCGCGACTATCGCGAGGTCATCTGGAAGCCTTACCGCATCCTGTATCGCATGGCGGGCGAGACGGTCGTCGTCGTGCTGATCGCCGACGGCCGCCGCGACATGCGCGGCCTGCTGGCCAGACGCCTGCTGGGCGCGTGACCCGGCGCTGGCACGGCGTCGTGCCGGAGGCTATTGCTCCACCATGCTGCCGCTGTCCGACACCCTCGTTCTCGACCTGACGCAAGTCATCGCCGGCCCCACCGCGGGCCAGATCCTCGGCGACATGGGCGCCGACGTCATAAAGGTCGAGCCGCTGCAGGGCGAGCATTTCCGGCCGCAGCTGGGCGGCGCCTGGGTGCCGTCGATGAACCGCAACAAGCGCGGCCTGGCCGTCGACCTGCGCACCGAGGCCGGCCAGTCGGTTCTGATGCGGCTCGTCAAGAAGGCGGACGTCTTCATGGAGGCCTTCGTGCCCGGCGTCATCGACAGACTGGGCTTCGGCTGGGACGTCGTTTCGGCCGCCAACCCGCGGCTGGTCTACGCCTCGATCTCGGGCTACGGCCAGACCGGCCCCTACTCCCCGCGCGCCGGCTACGATCCCTGCATCCAGGCCGAGATCGGCCTGCTCGACGCGACCGGCCCGCTCGACGGCGAGATGTGCCGGGTCGGCACGGCGCCGATCGACTACTGCACCGGCTCGTTCTGCGCCGCCGGCATCGCCTTCGCCCTGCTGCAACGGCACAAGACCGGGCGCGGCCAGCGCCTCGACCTGTCGCTGTTCGACGTCGGCATGCACATGATGAGCCACTGGATCACCAACCACGGCCGCACCGGCGAGAACCCGGTGCGCATGGGCACCTCGAACTCGCTGATCTGCCCGCTGCGCGTTTTCCCGACCAGGACCCAGCCGATCTTCGTCGCCGGCACCAACGACGCCTTCTGGCGCCTGCTGTGCACGGCGCTCGGTCGCCAGGACTGGCTGGCCGACGAGCGCTTCGCGACCAATGCCTCGCGGGTCGCCCATCGCGAGGTGCTGGAGCCGATGATCGAGGCGCATTTCCGCGAGCACACCGCCGACGAGTTGCTCGACAAGCTGATCCCGGCCGGCATGCCCTGCTCGGCCGCCTACAAGGTGAGCGACGTCGTCGCCAACCCGCACACGGCGGCGCGCGGCAGCGTGCTCGAGATGGACTATCCCGGGCTCGGCCCGGTGCGCGCCGCGGCCAACCCGATCCGGCTGTCGGACGCGCCGGTCGAGACCCGCCGCCTGGCGCCGACGGTCGGCCAGCACACCACCGAGATCCTGCGCGAGGTCGGGTACGGCGACGACGAGATCGCCGCCCTGCGCGCCGCCAAGGCGATCGTCGCGCCATGAGGATCGTCTACTCCGACCGCCACGCGCAGCACGACCCGCAGACCTTCCTGGTCCGCGGCCGCATCCAGCGCAGCGCCGAGCAGCCCGAGCGCGCCGACCGGCTGCTCGCCGCTGCGACCGCCGCCGGCCACGAGGTCCGCGCGCCCCAGGAATTCGGGCTCGCCCCGATTCAGGCCGTGCACACGCCCGAGTATCTCGACTTCCTGCAGGTCGCGGCGCGCGAATGGAGCACCCTGGCCGGCGCCGGCCCCGAAGTGGTGCCCAACGTCCATCCGGCGCGTTATCCCGCCACTTATCCGAAGAGCCTGGTCGGCCGCGCCGGCTGGCATCAGGCCGATGTCGGCTGCCCGATCGGTCCCGGCACTTGGGACGCCGCCTTCGCCTCGGCCCAGTCGGCGGCGGCCGCGGCGGAGCTGGTGCTGGGTGGCGCCCGCGAGATCTACGCGCTGTGCCGGCCGCCCGGCCATCACGCCTATGCCGATATGGCCGGTGGCTTCTGCTTCCTGAACAACACGGCGATCGCCACCCAGCGGCTGCGCGGCGGCCACGAACGGGTGGCCGTCATCGACGTCGACGTGCATCACGGCAACGGCACCCAGGGAATCTTCTACGAGCGCGGCGACGTGCTCACGGTGTCGATCCACGCCGATCCCAGCCACTACTATCCCTACTTCTGGGGCCACGCCCACGAGACCGGCACGGGCGCCGGGCATGGCTTCAACCTCAACCTGCCGCTACCGCTCGGCTCGCCCGACGCCGACTGGCTGGCGGCCGGCGACACCGCGCTGCAGCGCATCCGCGCTTTCGCGCCCGGTGCGCTGGTCGTGGCGCTGGGCCTCGACGCCAGCGAGAGCGACCCCCTGCAGGGCCTGAAGGTGAGCGGCGCCGGTTTCCGCGCCATGGCCCAGCGCATCGCCGGCCTCGGCCTGCCGACCGTGCTGGTCCAGGAAGGCGGCTATCTCAGCGACGAACTCGGCCGGAACCTGGTGCACTTCCTCGACGGATTCGCGGCCGGTCGGCAGGGCTGAAAGCCGCCGCGATCAACGTCCGCAGCCACGCATTGGCGGGATCGCCGTCGGCGTTCTTGTGCCAGTACAGGAACGTCTGGAACGCCGGAACGCGGGCCGGAAAGGCGAGCACCCTGTTGCCGAACGTCGGGTTGGGCGGCCGCGCGTAGCGTTCGGGAAGAGTGAGCAGCAGATCGCTCTCGCTGACCACCCGGCAGGCCGCGGCATAGTGCTGGCAGCGCAGCCGGACGTCGCGCCGCCCGCCCAGCCGGCTGATCTCGAAATCCTCGACCGACGGTCCGCCCGGCCGCGACGAGACCTGCACGTGGCCCTGACTCAGATAGGTCGCCAGGGTCAGGACCCGTCCGACGGCGGGATGGCCGGAACGCGCCATGACCACCAGCTGTTCCGTCGCCACCTGCCGGCGCTGCACCTCGCCCGACAGCGGCAGCAGCACGTCGAGCGCGACGTCGAGTCGGCCGCCCGACAGGCTCCGCTCGAGCTCACGCCGCTCGGCACGCACGGCGCCGAGGGTCACCCCCGGTGCCTCGGCGGCGATCGCCCGCACCAGCCGCGGCAGCAGTTCCGGCTCGAGATGGTTGCGCAGGCCGACGGTGAAGTGCTTGCGCGCCGTCGCCGGCTCGAAGCGGCTGGCGCGATTGACGGTCGCCTCGAAGCGCTGCAGCGCCTCGCGCACCGCCGGCACGAGTCCGTGCGCCACCGGTGTCGCCACCATCTGGCTGCCCTGGCGTACGAACAGCGGATCGCCGAGCAGCCGGCGCAGGCGCCCGAGCGCGTGGCTGAGCGCCGGCTGGCTGAGGTTGAGGCGGGCGCTGGCGCGCGTGATGCTGCCCTCGGCATAGATCGCGTCGAATGCCACGAACAGGTTGAGGTCGATCCGAGAGAGATGCATTCCGTTAATTATACGTCATTCTAACTATTCATTGGAGGCATGTTCTGCAAGCTGACAAGGTGACTGCCATGATCCCGACCGGCTTCGAACCGCACACCCGCCGCAGTCCCGTCACCGACGCCTGGCAGCCCCTCCTCGCCCGAATCTCCGACGACGCCGTCGAACTGGGCGTCGTGATCGCGGAGCCCCATTGCAACGGTCGCGGCTTCGTCCATGGCGGCGTCGTGGCTGCCCTGACCGACAATGCCATGGGCCTGTCGGTCGTGCAGGAAGCGCGGCGCCGGAGCGGACCGCAGGCCGCGGCGATCAGCGCGGTCACGGTCGGCCTCGCCGTCGACTATCTGGCGAACGGCAAGGTCGGCCAGTGGCTGCAGATCTCGCCGCGCCTGCTCAAGGTCGGCAAGTCGCTGGGCTTCGTCGATGCCATCGTGACAGCCGACGGCGAGCCGATCGCGCGCGCCAATGCAACCTTCCGATTGATCGCCTGAAGGGTCGCACCAAGGATCGCGCCGCTGGAGTGGTGCGCCACCAGCGTGCATAGTGCCGCCACCGCGCCAACAAGGGAGTCACGCATGCCGACCGTCGCCGACCTGATGGCCCAGACCTTGGCAGTGGCCGGCGTGAAGCGGATCTACGGCGTGGTCGGCGATTCGTTGAACGGCCTCACCGATTCGCTGCGCAAGCAGAAGAAGATCGACTGGATCCACATGCGCCACGAGGAAGCCGCGGCTTTCGCCGCCGGCGCCGAGGCGCATCTGACCGGCGAGCTCGCGGTCTGCGCCGGCAGCTGCGGGCCGGGCAACCTGCATCTCATCAACGGCCTGTTCGATTGCCAGCGCAGCCGCGTCCCGGTCGTGGCCATCGCCGCCCACATCCCGAGCGCCGAGATCGGCGGGTCCTATTTCCAGGAGACGCATCCCGAACGGCTGTTCGTCGAGTGCGCTCACTACGTCGAGCTGGTGTCCCAGGCCGAGCAGATGCCGCGCATCCTGGAGAAGGCGATCCGCATCGCGGTCGCCCAGCGCGGCGTGGCGGTGGTGGTGATCCCGGGCGACGTCGCCCTGCAGCCGACCGACGCCAGGCCTGCCGCCTGGCTCGCGCCGAAGCCGGCCGTGGTCCGACCCGCCGAGGACGAGATCGCCGCGCTGGCCAGGCTCCTGAACGACGGCCAGCGCATCACGCTGATGTGCGGCGCGGGCTGTGCCGGCGCGCACGCCGAGATCGTGGCGCTGGCCGAGGCGCTCAAGGCGCCGATCGTGCATTCGCTGCGCGGCAAGGAGCATGTGGAGTACGACAACCCCTACGATGTCGGCATGACCGGGCTGATCGGCTTCGCCTCCGGCTATGCCGCCATGAAGTCCTGCGACACCCTGCTGCTGCTGGGGTGTGACTTCCCCTATCGCCAGTTCTATCCCGAGGGCGCGCGGGTGGCGCAGGTCGACATCCGGGCGGAGAGCCTGGGCAACCGCTGCCCTCTGACACTGGGCGTGGTCGGTGACGTCAAGGCGACGATCGCGGCGCTCCTGCCGCAGATCACCCGGCGCAGCGACACCAGGTTCCTGGACGCCGCCGTGGCGCATTACGGCAAGGCCCGTGCCGACCTCGACGGGCTCGCCGAGGGCAAGCCGGGCGGCAAGGTCATCCATCCGCAGTACGTGGCGAAACTGCTGAGCCAACTCGCCAGCGACGACGCGGTCTTCACCTGCGACGTCGGCACCCAGACGGTTTGGGCGGCCCGCTACCTCAAGATGAACGGCAAGCGCCGCCTGATCGGCTCGTTCAACCACGGCTCGATGGCCAATGCGCTGCTGCAGGCGATCGGCGCGCAGGCCACGTTCCCGGGTCGCCAGGTCGTGTCGATGTCGGGTGACGGCGGCTTCACGATGATGATGGGCGACTTCATCAGCCTGGCGCAGCTCGGCCTGCCGGTGAAGGTGGTGGTCCTGAACAACGGCACCCTGGGCTTCGTCGAGATGGAGATGAAGGCGAGCGGCTTCCTCGATACCGGCTGCAGCCTCGACAATCCCAACTTCGCCGCCATGGCCGAGGCCATGGGCATCAAGGGCGTGCGCGTCGAGACGCCCGATGCGGTCGAAGGCGCGCTGCGCGACGCCCTGGCGCATGACGGGCCGGCGCTGGTCGACGTCGTGAGCGCCCGCCGGGAACTCGCCATGCCGCCCAAGGCGACCCTCGGCCAGGCGTTGAACTTCAACCTGTTCCTGCTGAAGGCGGTGATGGACGGCCGCGCCGCCGAGGTCGTCGACCTGGCACGCGCGAATCTGCGGATCTGACCTGCCATGGCGAAAGGACGAGGCAGGAGCCGAGGCAAGGTTGCGGCCCGACACGACGAGCGATCCGCCGAGTATCAGCGCGGCATGACCGAGATCCGCCGGCAGCTCGGGCCGATGGCCGACGGCTACATCCGCCGCATCAAGGCGCTGTCGCCCGAGTTCGCCTGGGTCAACGTCACCTTCCCGTTCGCCGAGCTCTACACGCGCGACGTCATCGACCTCAAGACGCGCGAGCTCTGCACCGTCGCCGCCCTCACCGTGCAGGGCTTCGCGCTGCCCGAGCTCAAGCTGCACATCGCCGCCGCGCTGCGTTGCGGCGCCTCGCGCGCCGAGGTCGCCGAGATCATCACCCAGATGATCGCCTACTGTGGCTTCCCGGCCGCCACCAACGCGCTGATGACCATGAAGCAGGTGTTCGACGAGCAGGACGCCGAGCCGGCCAAGCCGTCGCGACGGACGGCGCCAGCGCGGCCGCGGCGGAAGGCACGCTAGGCGATCCGCGTCAGTCGAGGCGCTCGAGGAGACCGGCAAAGACCCGTGCGCGCAGCGCAAGCTCGGAGATCACCAGGTGCTCGCCGTGCGTATGGGCGCCGGCGCCGACCACGCCCAGACCGTCGAGCGTCGGGATGCCCAGTGCTCCCGTAAAATTGCCGTCGCTGCCGCCGCCGAACTGGCCGTGATCGAGCGCGAAGCCGGCCTCGGCCGCCGCCTCCCGCGCCAGCGCGACCAGCGCCAAGGTGCCATCGGACGCCTGGAACAGCGGCCGCTCCGGTCCGCGGACCACCTCGAGGGCGACGTCGGGATCGGGCGACCGCAGGCCGGCCATGAAGGCATGGACGAACGTCAGGTTCTCGGCCGACGAGGCCACGCACAGGACCTGCGCCGTGCACTCGATCGGCACGACGTTCACGAACAGGCCGCCATTGACCACGCCGACGCTGAACGACACCAGCCGGTCCATGTCGGTGGCGCTCTCGATGGTCTCGATCAGCGCGGCCATGGCGCGGATCGCGCTGCGTCCGGCCCGGTTGTCGGCGCCGGCATGGGCCGGGCGACCGTGCGTGCGCACCGTGTAACGCGCGAAGGCGTGGCGGCCGCTGACCAGCTTGCCCTGGCGCGACGGCTCCGGCACCAGCACGACCTTGTGGCGCCGCGCCTCGGCCTCGATCGTCGCCCGGGTCGCGGGGCTGCCCAGTTCCTCGTCGGGAATCATCATGAAGGTGACCGGCAGGGTCGTGAGGCCGCTCGCCGCCCGCAGGCGCCGCAGCGCGTAGAGCGCGAGGCAGATGCCGCCCTTCATGTCGAGCACGCCGGGCCCGTACAGCCGCTCGCCCTCGACCCTCAGTCGCAACGGTCCGTCGATCGTACCCAGCGGATGCACGGTGTCGAGATGGCCGAGCACCAGGATGCCCGGCCCCTCGCATTTGCCCGCAAAGCGCGCCAGCATCACCGGACCCGGCGCACCCGGCACCTCGCGATGCTCGATGGTCGCACCGGCGGCCCGGAAATCGGCCTCCGCCACGGCAAACATCCGCGCCACCGCCTCCGGTGTCACCGACGGACTTTCGATGGCCGCCCAACGCTGGATGTCGGCCAGGATCTCGGAAGAGGAGAAGCTGTTGGCGCCGGCCGCGCTCACGGGGCGTTCCCGCGCGGCACCAGCCCCAGCACGCGCAGCGGGCTGCCCGAGCCGTGCCGGATCTTGAGCGGCGCCGCCAGGACGACCGCGCCGGTCGGCGGCAACCGGTCAAGATTGGCCAGGCACTGCAGCCCGTAGCGGCCGCGGCCGTGCATGTAGTAGTGCGCCGGATAGGGCGGGTTGAAATGGAACGCCTGGCCCGCGTCGGTGCCGATCGTCTCGGTGCCCAGCCCGTGCACGTCGCGCTGCTCGACCAGGAAGCGCACGACTTCGGGGCACGGACCCGGCGTGTGCTGGCCGTCCTCGGTCATGTTGACGTAGGCCCGCGCCTCGCGCTTCGACCAGTCGGTGCGCAGCAGCACCCAGTGGCGCGGCGGGATGCGGCCGTGGCGGCTCTCCCAGGCCTCGACGTCGGCCACCGTCAGCTCATAGTCGGGATCGGTTGCCGACTGGCGCGAGATGTCGATCACCACGGCGGGCGCGATGAAGTCGGCCGGGTCGATCGTGTCGACCGAATTGCGCGGCAGGTCCTTGCCGGTGATCCAGTGCACCGGCGCGTCGAAGTGCGTGCCGGTGTGCTCGCCCATCGAGATGTTGTTCCAGTACCAGGCCGGCCCGCGCTCGTCGTAGCGCGACACCTCCTCCATGCGGAACGGTGCGCACTGGCCGAGTTCGGGCGGCATGACGATGGTCGGGAAGTCCGGCGACAGGGTGTGGGTGAGATCGACGACCTCGATCTCGCCGGTCGCTATGGCGGCGGCGAAGTCGAGCAGGCTGGTCGCAGTCATGGGCGTCCCGTTCATGTGCCGAGCTCGCGCTCCAGGGCCTTGGGGCTGGCCGCCAGCCGGTCGCGGATGTCCTCGGCGACGTCGCCGACGAAGACGTCCTCGAGGCCCTGCTGCAAGGCCCGCACGGTGGCCCGGGCGAGCGCCGCCGGCGCCACCTTGGGCGGCTGAACCGCCTGGTACCATTCGGTCTCGAGCGGCCCGGAGAACACGTTCAGCACCTTGACGCCGCCCGGCCGCAGCTCGGCGCGCAGGGACTGCGCCGCCGACAGGCAGGCCGCCTCGGTGGCCGAGAAGGCGCCGTAGGCGGGCCAGTTGGCCAGCGCATAGACCGACAGCAGGTTGACCCAGGCGGCGGCCGAGTTGATCCCGTCGGCGCCGCGCGCCCGCAGCACCGGTCCGAACGCCTGCGCCAGCCGCATCAGGCCGAGGTAGCGCATCTCGAGCTCCTCGCGCGCCACGGTCAGTCCCTTGCGCTCGAGCAGCCCGCCGCTGCGGACGTGCTCGGCGGTGTTGACCAGGATGTCGACCTTGGCCGCGAACTCGCCGGCACATTCGTTGACCGAGATCGTGTCGGTGACGTCGAGCGCCACAATCTCGACCCGCTCGAGCCTGCGCAGCCGGTCCTCGCCGGGAAACGGCTTCCAGGGATCGGCGACGCCCACGAAGACGATCGCGGCGCCGGCCTCCGACAGCGCCTGCGCCATCGCCTGGCCGACCGTCGTGCGGCCGTCGGTCACCAGCGCGCGGCGGAACTTGGGATCGCAGGTCAGTTCGCGCCACTGCGGGTCGTCGTGCATGTTGGGCGTGTCCCGGGCCGGCAGGGCCATGACGATCGCCTGCCCCGACTTGTCGAGCTGCAGGCTGAGGCGGGTGCGCTCGCCCTCGCGCAGGTCGCCGTGCAGATGCGCCACGATCGCCGGGCCGGCATCGAGCCGCACCGTGCCGATGCGCCACGGCATGCGCTCGCGAAAGTAGACGTCGGTCGAGGTGCGGATCGTGGTCTCGGCCAGCAGGGTGCCGTGGTTGTCGACGTCACGGTACGGCAGCCGCGCCGACAGGCAGCGCGGGCACGCGTCGCGCGGCGGGTAGACCACGGCGGCACAGTCGGCGCAGACCTGCAGCTGGAAGCGGCCCTCCGCCGCTGCCGCGGTCAGCCCCAGCGCGGTCCGGCTGCGCACGCCCTGCGGCAGCAGCGGCATCCGCGTCTTGCGCAGCGGGTTCTTGCGCTTGGGCCGGTTCAGCGGCTCGGTCATGCGCGCTCTCCCGCCAGCAGCGCGGCGCCGCTCGCCAGGCCGCGGTCGTAGGTGATCATGCCGAAGCCGGACACCAGGCCGATCTCAGCCTCGGGCACTGCCGTGCCCAGCGCCCCGCCGGTGAGCTGGCGCACCGCCTCGACCAAGCCGAGCAGGCCGCCAGCGCAACCGGCTTGCCCGACCGAGAGCTGGCCGCCCGAGGTGTTGTGCGGGAAGCTGCCGTCGGCCGTCAGCGTGTGGCCGCGCACGAAGGCCGGCCCCTCGCCCTTGGCGCAGAAGCCGAGATCCTCCATCTGCATCATGCAGATCACCGGATAGTCGTCGTAGGTCTGCAGGAAATCGACGTCGGCGGCCGTCACGCCGGCCATGGCATAGAGCTCGCTGATGTCGAGCGCCCAGCCGCCGCGATACTGGATCGGATCGTCGGGGAAGGCATTGTGGCGCTCGATCGTCGCCAGCAGGCGCGCCGCCGGCAGCCCGAGCGAGCGCGCGACGTCGTCGCGGCAGACCAGGAAGGCCTCGGCGCCGGCGCACGGCATGACGCAGTCGAACAGGTGTATCGGATCGGCGATGGCGCGCGCCCCCATGTACTCTTCCAGGGTGAGCGGCTTGCGCATCAGGGCGTGCGGGAAGGCCAGCGCGTTGGTTCGCTGGGCGACGCAGATGCGGCCGAAATCCTCGCGCGTGGCGCCGTACTGCTTCATGTAGTTGCGGGTGATCAGCGCGAAGCTCGCATTGGGGCCGCCCGAGCCGTAGGGATAGACGGCGTCCTGCGCGAATCGCGAGAAGGTCGACAGCATGCGGCGAAACGAATCGACCTGGTTGGTGTCGCCGGCCACGCACAGCACCAGCTCGGCGTCGCCGCATTGCACCGCCCGCGCCGCCCGGCGCAGGGCGACGATGCCGCTCGCTCCGCCGAGCGGCACATGGTCGAGCCAGCGCGGCGACAGGCCGAGATGCTGGGTCAGGCCCACCGCGGTGTCCGGCCCGACCGTGAAGCTCGCCAGCGACAGCCCGTCGATGTCGGCGCTGCGCAGGCCGGTCGCATCGAGCACGGCGCGGACCGCCCGGCCGACCCACCAGTGTGCGCTGTGCGTCGAGTAGCGGCGGTACGGCACGGTAACCGGCGCCGCCAGGACGACACCGTCGTAGGGCTGGCGCTGCGGCCGCGGCCGGCTGGCGGTCATGACCATCGCCTCAGACGAACAGCTGGATGCTGCCCAGGGCGGCATCGCAGTTCACGAGGTCGACGCGCTTCAGGCGGATGCGCAGCGCATCGTCGACCACGGTCAGGTGATGCGTCGCCCAGGCGGCGTAGAGCGTCTGCTGGTCGCCACGGCTTTCGACGTAGTGCAGCGGCGTCCAGGTGACGTAGGTTCCCTGGGCTTCATCGCGGCGGTCGACCTGCGGCGTTTGGAGCATATGATGGCTGCGGCTGCGCGGGCTCTGGCTGTAGGTCGCCTTGCCCTTCAGGCGGTCGACCCGGATGCGCAGCAGCAGCTTGTCCTCGTACATCAGCGACGTGGTCAGCCGCGGATCGGTCTGGCCCCATTCGACGGGCATCCAGTAGTAGCCATCGTCGGTAAACAGCGCGAGCCAGTCGTCGAAGCGCTGTTCGTCGAGCAGCCGCGCCTCGCGCAGCACGAAGTCGATGAGCTGCCGGTCGGTCGGAGGAGTCGCCATGGCCTAGAGCGTCATCGTCATGAACTTGGTCCAGGCGCGGAACTGGTTGCGCATCTGCCATTCCGAGGTTCCGTCGGTGACGGCGTTGCGCTGGCCCACTTCGTCGGGCGCGTAGAGTCGCTGGATGTTGACCCACTCGTTGCCGATGCTGGCCAGACCCGCCTGGGCACGCTCGTAGACCTCGAGATCGTCGTGGCCGACCACCGAGGTCGGGGCGTTGATCAGCCGGTTGTACATCACGGTGCGCTCGAGCAGCATGTCCGGCGCGCCGACCAGCCGGAAGGTCCAGCTCTCGACCAGGGTGCGGCCGGCGCTCAGCGGCTTGAACAGCCGCAGAAGCTGGATCGGCCCCTTCAGCATCACGTTGGGGAAGTAGACGGTATTGTGCCGGTTCTCGTCGAGGATCGCCTTGGCCCGCGCCCCGCCGTAGGCCGCGACCATCTGCTCGAAATAGCCCGGCACCGCCGAGTAATCCGAATGGATCGAGTGCGACACGCCGGTGTGACCGTGACCGTTGTCCCAGACCCGGATGCCCATGCCCTGGAAAAATTCGTACGGGCTCATGAACGGCGCGAAGATCTCGACCGCCATCGGCTTGCGGGTGCCCGGCGGCGCCGACTTCCAGACCTCGATCGCCGTGCCGGCCGACGACTGGTGGGCGATCATCGGATGGCAGGTGTCGGTCTGGTTCTCGACCAGCATCTTCCAATTGCAGTCGTGGCTGTAGCGCAACACGCCGCCCGCGACCTCGAGCCGACCGACCGGCGAGCGGTCGATCATGTTGTCGAGGCTGGACAGGGCCTCGCCGAAGAACTCTTCGAAACCCAGGCCCGCATCGTTCAGCTTGGCGAACACGAAGCCGCGGTAGTTGCGCACGTGGCGCACCGGCGGCAGGCCGCGGCCGGCGCAACTCTCGGCGAAACTGGTGCCGTCGTAGCCCGACTTCAGCGGAATGCCGGCCAGGCTGCCGTCGAGCCGGAAGGTCCAGGCATGGTACGGGCAGCGGAAGAACCGCCCGGTGTTGCCATGCGCCTCGCCGGTGATGCGCGTGCCCTTGTGCGGGCAGCGATTGTGCAGGACGCGGACGCTGTCGGGCGTGTCGCGCACCAGGATCACCGGCTGCAGCCCGATCGTGGTCGCATAATAGTCGCCGACCTTGGGCACCTGGCTGTCGTGGCCGACATAGACCCAGGTGTTGGCGAACAGATGCTCCATCTCGAGCGCGAACAGCTCCTCGTCGAGGTAGACGTCGCGATGGACCTCGGTCTCGCGCACCAGGGCGGCGATCGCCTGCCGGTTGCCGCGGTACTTGCCCGCCATGCCCCCATCCTTCGTCACAGGAAGCTCTCGACGGTGCGGATCGTGTCGCCCAGCGCCCGCCCTTCGGCATCGGCCAGCGCCGCCTGGCGCAGACGGCGCATCCAGTCGGCGGCATCGGCCCGGCCCTCGAGCCGCCGCGCCATCGTCATCAGCTGCGTGAACTTGCCGGTGCCCGCGTCGTGCGTGTCGGAGTAGCCCTTGACCAGTCGCCGAGCCTCCAGGACCTCGACGCCGAGCGCCGGATCGCGCCGCGCCGTCTCGAGCGCCTGCGCCAGCCAGGCCGCGAGATGCGCCTGCTCGCGGCGATGGCGCAAGGTGGCGCGCCGGAAGCGCCGCGCGCCGGCCAACGCATAGAGCAGCAGGAACCAGCCGATATGGCCGGTGTCGACCCGCCGCCCACGGTCGATCAGCGGCCGCAGCAGCGAGCCGAGCCGGGGGTTGCCCTCCAGCCACTCGCCGAGCGCCGCCGGCAGGGTGCCGCAGACCTCCTCAAGGCGCGGATGCATGAACTCGGTGGCGTAGACGAGCTGGTCGGGCCGTGCCGCCACCTCGCGACGCACGCGCTCGAAGCGGCTGCCCCGCGTCTTGAGATCGGCGACCCGGATCGGGTCGTCGTAGGCCATGGCGCGGGCGATCTGCTTGGCCGCGGCCTCGGTCAACGGGCACTCGGCGGCCCCGGCTTCCAGCGCCGCGAAGGGCTGCACGCGGTCGAGATATTCCGCGCCGTAGCCGATGTCCTGGAAGTCGACGACCCTCGCCAGGCCGGCGGCGATCATGCGATGCGCGGCGGCCGGCAAGGATCGCGCCCGCTCGACCAGCCCGTCGTATCCGGCGTCGCCGATCGGGCGCAGGTCGGGGAAGCGCTTGAGCAGCGCGCCGGACCGCGGCGGTGGCGGCGACGGCGTGCGCAGCTCTTCCAGCGCCGCCTGATGGGCGCGATCGAAGGCGCGCAGGCTGGCCTCGACGCCGATCCCGCCGGCACGGATCGCCGCCTCGAAGGCGGATCGCGGAAACGGCAAGGCCTCCGACGCGGCCAGGGCGCCGAACAGCGCCGCCGAGATCACACTGTCGCTCTGCTCGGCGATCGCCGCCATGTCGAAGGCGAGGAACTTGCGGCTGTTGGCGCGCGCCGCCTCGTAGACCTTGGCCGGATCGCCGGCGCCGTCGCCTGGCACCATCTTCTCGCTGACCGCATAGGCGCGGTGCGACGAGGCGATCAGGGTGGTGCGATCGGCCGACACGAAGCCGCGCTGCAGCGCGCGCCCGGCTTCCATCAGCTCGGCACCGATCACGATGTCGACGCCGCCCGGTTCGGGCATCAGCGACAGGACCGGTCGCCGGCCCGACGGGTCGGGCGCGATCGTCTCGACGTAGTAGACCGTGGCGCCGGTACGCTGGGCGACGCCGGGCACCGAGGTCGACTGCGCCGTCCAGCCCTCGGCCTCGAGCAGGGCGACGATCCAGTCGACCAGAACGCCGCCGCCCTGCCCGCCCATCGCCAGCACGGCGATCGTGATCGGCCGCTTGCTGTCGAGGCTGACGGCCGGAACCGGATCGGACAGGCGAACGTCCATGATCTCAGGCCAGCTGCAGCCGCCGCTGGGCGCGACGCTGCTGAAGCGCGCCGATGACGGCGCTGCGCAGCCGCGCCAGCAGTCGGTCCCATCGGCTCGGATTGATCACGATGTCGGCGCGATAGAAGCTGGGGCACAGCACGGCGGCCTCGGCGACCTCGCCGCAATTGCCGCAGCCGACGCAGGAATTGTCGATGGCGGCCACCGGATCGTCCTTGAGCGGGTCGGCGGTCGGCTTGACCGACAGCGAGGGGCAGCCCGAGAGGCGGATGCAGGCGTGGTCACCGGTGCAGACATCCTCGTCGACCCCGAATCGCTGACGCACCGTACGTAGACCCGCCTTCACCGCCTTGGCGACCAGCGGCCGCTCGCGGCGCTGGCGGTTCAGCATGCATTCCGAGGAGGCGACGATGACCTTTGGGCCGGGCTCGCGGCTGGTCAGCGCCGCCTTGAGGGTGTCGCGCAGCTTGCCGACGTCGTAGGTACGGTTGATCTCGCGCACCCAGTCGACGCCCAGCCCCTTCACGGCGCGCGAGATCGGATGGCGGGTGGCGCGCGCGCCATTGTTGGCGCGCGACGACAGCAGGTCCTGGCCGCCGGTGGCCGCCGAGTAGAAGTTGTCGACGATCACCACGACGCCGTCGCTTTTGTTGAACACGGCGTTGCCGATGCCCGAGGTCAGGCCGTTGTGCCAGAAGCCGCCGTCGCCCATCACCGCGATCGCCTTGCGGTCGGATTTGACGTTGAAGGCCGAGGCCGAGGCCGGCCCCAACCCGTAGCCCATGGTCGTGGTGCCGAGGTTGAACGGCGGCATGATCGAAAACAGGTGGCAGCCGATGTCGGCGGCGACGTGGTGCGGTCCCAGTTCGCGCTCGACCAGCTTCATGGCGGCGAAGATCGGCCGCTCGGGGCAGCCCGTGCAGAAGCCGGGCGGCCGCGGCGGCACGACCTCGGCCAGCGCCCGCGCGTGCTTCTCCTCGAGGGCCGGTGGCGCATTGGTGGCGCGCACGGCGGGCGCCAGCGCGTCGGGGATCCACTGGCGCACGAAGGCGCCGACCGCCTCGTTCATGACGGCGGCAGTGTACTCGCCGGCCATCGGGAACAGGTCCTTGCCCGACAGCACCGCGGCGATGCCGGCCTGTCGCAGGATCTTGCTGAGCCCCTGCTCCAGGAAGTCCGGCTGACCTTCCTCGACCAGCAGCACGGCGCGCTTGTCTCGGCAGAAGTCGGCGACCTCGTCGGGGATCAGCGGATAGGTGACGTTCAGGACGTAGATCGGCAGCCGGCTGGTGCCCCAGACATCCGCCAATCCTAGGCTCTGCAAGGCCCGCATGAGGCCGTTGTACATGCCGCCCTGCACGATGATTCCGACGTCGCGCAGGTCGCCGTCGAAGATCTCGTTGAGCCGGCGTTCCTTGATGAATTCGATGGCGGCCGGCAGGCGCTTCTCGATCTTGTCCTTCTCGTGGACGTAGGAAGCCGGCGGCAGCACGACCCGGGCGGTATCGCGGCGCGGCGTCTCGAGCGCGGCCCGCGTGCTCATCGCCGGCGGCCGGTTGGCCTTGGTGCGGAAGCTGCCGCGCACGTGGCAGGCGCGGATGCGCACCTCGAGCATGACCGGCGTGTTGGAGGCCTCCGAAAGCTCGAAGCCGAGCTCGACGGCGCGCACGATGCACTCGACGTCGGGCCGCGGATCGAGCAGCCAGATCTGCGACTTCATCGCGAAGGGATGCGACCGCTCCTGCATGATCGAGGAGCCTTCGCCATAGTCTTCGCCGACGATCACCAGCGCGCCGCCGGTGACGCCGCTCGAGGCGAGATTGGCCAGCGCATCGGCCGCGACGTTGACGCCGACCGGGCCCTTGAAGGTGACGGCGCCGCGGATCGGGTACATCACCGAGGCCGCCAGGGTCGCCGCCGCCGCCGCCTCGTTGGCGCTCGATTCGAAGTGCACGCCGAGCTCGCCGAGGATGTCCTGGGCGTCGGCCAGGACGTCCATCAGGTGCGAGATCGGGGCGCCCTGGTAACCGGCCACGTAGCCGACGCCGGACTGCAGCAGGGCCTTGGTGATGGCGAGGATGCCTTCGCCGCGGAACTCCTCCCCGTCGCCGAGCCGGAGGTCCTGCACTTCCCTCGCGAATGATCGTTCGGCCATGACGGATCCCTGACGATCGGCTTATGCCACTGCGGCCGGACACCACCTTGGTCGCGCGCCGAACCTTACTTAAAGAGGTGAAGCTTTTGGCTGTCAATCGAATCGCCGGGCAGGTTGACGGTGGCGTGCGCAAAATTTTAGGATTGAAACAATTCGCCCGCGCGGAACAGGGGCCGTCATGCGTCTGATGTGGCAAAGCTTCGTCGATCAGGCGCAGAACGCGGCCTATTTCGAGCGCCTGCACGCCCATCTCTCCCGGCTCGCGGCCCCGGGCACGGTCATCGAACTCAAGGGAATGTCGCCGCAGGATCGCGACTTCGGCCGGCTCACCGAGTTCCGCTGCGCCATCCAGGTGGTCGAGAACGCGCTGGCCGCCGAGCAGGCTGGCTACGACGGCGTCGTGCTCGGCCATTTCCAGGATCCCGGCCTCTACGAGGCGCGCTCGGCGCTGCGCATTCCGATCGTCGGTACCGGCGAGGCGACCCTGCACCTCGCCGCCCAGCTCGGCCGGCGCATCGGCCTGGTCTCCATCGACCCGGTGTTCGAGGTCTTCCATCTCGAGCAGGTCGAGCGCTATGGCCTGCGCGAGCGCCTGGCCGGTGTCACCGGCCTGGGCGCCGTGCCCGCCGACTTCGCCGGCGCCTTCGCCGGCGACGAGGCAGCCTACCAGCGCATGAAGGCCGCCTTCGAGGCCTGCGCCCGGCCGCTGGTCGAGCGCGGCGCCGACGTCATCGTGCCGGCGGGCGTGCTGCCCGGCTTGCTGATGGCCCGCGAGCGCGGCTTCACCGTCGGCCACGCCCCCGTGGTCGACTGCTCCGCGGCGGCGCTGAAGACCGCCGAGATGTGGGTGTCGCTCCACCACAGCAGCGGGCTGGAGCCCAGCCGTGGACCGAGTTTTGCGCGCGCCCCGGAACGGGCCATCAAGGACTTTCGCGACTTCGTCGCCAATGGCCTGCCGCGTGCGTGAGGAAGCGGTCGACCGTGGCCGCGAACACGTCCGGCATCTGGTCGGGCAACGGCACCATCCCGCCCTCGATCTCGACCAGCCGGCTGCCCGGGATCGCCGCGGCGACCTTGGCGGCGTGTGGATGGGCATGCGGGTCGCCGGTCGGCGCGATCACCAGGGTCGGGCAACGCACCAGCGGCAGCCGCGCCTCCATGACGTAGCGTCCGACGACGCGATGGCCCTCGGCGGCGCGCGGTCCGGCCTTGAGCGCATCGAGGATGAAGCGCTCGAGCAGATCGCGGCGGCCGCTCGGATAGTAGGGCTGGCGCCGCGCCCACAGCTCGGCGAGATGCCTTCCGTCGTCGTATGGCACGACGTCGTCGATGATCTTCTTGGTCGGCTCGGCGGCCCGGCGCGCGGCGTCGACGTAGGGCGACGCCGACAGGACCAGCGCCTCGACCCGGTCCGGATGCATCGCCGCCATCTCGACGGCGATCGCCGCCCCGGTGTGATGGCCGACGACGACGGCGCGGCGATGACCGAGCTTCTCGAGCAATTCATGGGCGGCGGCGGCCCAGGCCTCGATCGTGTCGGGACCGTCGGCCAGCGGCTCGGACTCGCCGAAGCCCATCGTATCCATCGCGATCGCGCGGTACTGTGCGCCAAGCAGCGGCAGGACCTCGCGGTACTCGTCCCAGGAGCGCGGCGTCTGGTGCAGCAGCAGCACGGGCTGCCCGGCGCCACAGGCGGCGACATGCGCTCGCCCGCACGTCAGGGGGACGAAGAACCGCTCGATCGCTGAAGTCATCGGGGAAGGCCAAGGAGCAAGAGAAGATGATCAAGACTAGCATTGTCGCGACGCTTGTCGCGGCATCCGTCGTGACAGCGGGGACCGCGCAGGCTGAGATCACGGTCGGCTTCGTGACGTCGCAGAGCGGCCCGGGAGCCTCGATCGGCGTCCTTTACGATCGCGGCATGAAGGCGGCCGTCGAGTACGCGATGAGCGTCGGCGACGAGAAGATCCGGCTGATCCAGCTCGACGACGGTTCCGATCCGTCGGCCGCCACGCGCAACGCCCGCAAGCTGGTCGAGGAAGGCAAGGTCGACTTCCTGATCGGCACGGCGACCGCGCCGTCCTCGATCGCCATGGTCGCGGTCGCCAACGAGCTCAAGGTGCCGATGATCTCGGTGTCGCCGATCACCGTGCCGGCCACCGAGTCGGGCGACCGCTGGGCCGTCGCCATCCCGCAGCCGCCGGGCCTCATGGTCAAGGTCGTGGTCGACCGCATGAAGCGCGACGGCATCAAGAACTTCGCCTATATCGGCTTCTCCGACGCCTGGGGCGACCTGGTCTACAACGGCGCCCAGAAGCCGGCCGAGACCGACGGGCTGAAGATCCTGACCAACGAGCGCTACGCCCGCACCGACACCTCGGTCACCGGCCAGGTGCTGAAGATGCTGGCGACCAAGCCCGACGCCGTGCTGCTGGGCGGCTCGGCCACCCAGGGCGCCCTGCCGCCGCTGGCCCTGGCCGAGCGCGGCTACAAGGGGCCGCTCTACGGCACGCCTGCCCTGCTCAACGCCGACTTCATCCGCGTCGGCGGCAAGGCGGTCGACGGCGTCGTGGTCTCGGCCGGGCCGGTGATCGTCGCCGAGCAGCTGCCCGACTCGCATTTCAGCAAGAAGATCTCGATGGACTTCCGCGCCGCCTACCAGAAGGCCAACGGCATGGCGACCACCGACGGCTTCTCGGCCTACTCGTTCGACGCCTGGCTGGTCTTCCTCGACGCCGCCAAGCGCGCCATGGCGAGCGCCAAGCCGGGAACGCCGGAGTTCCGCACGGCGCTCAAGAACGCCATCTTCTCGACCAAGGACGTGGTCGGCACGCACGCTATCTACAACTTCAAGCCGGGCGAGAGCTACGGCGTCGACGAGCGCAGCCTGGTGCTGGTCAAGCTCGCCGACGGGCAGTGGAAGTACCAGCCCTAGGCAAAGCCGCATGACGGGGGAGATCGCGGCGATCCTGGCGATGGACGGCATCGCCAGCGGGGCAATCTACGTGCTGATCGGCCTGGGCTTCGTGCTGATCTTCGCCGTGACCCGCGTCATCTTCGTGCCGTTCGGCGACATCGCCGCCTTCACGGCGCTCAGCCTCGCCTCGCTGGAGACCGGAGGCCGGCCCGGCACGATGGGGCTGGTCGCCGTGCTGGCGATGCTGGCCAGCGCGGTCGAGGCGGTCGCGCTGGCGCGGGCCCGCGCGTGGTCGCGGCTGCCGCGCGCGCTGGCCTTCTACCTCGTGCTGCCGATGCTGCCGGTCGCCGCCGTCTGGCTGGCCGGCGGCATCGTGCTGGCGATGCCGCTGCGCCTCGCCCTGGCGCTGGCTCTCGTGCTGCCGATCGCGCCGCTGCTCGACCGCATCGTGTTCCGGCCGATCGCCGACGCCTCGGTGCTGCTGCTGCTCACCGTCGCCGTCGCGCTGCACTTCGCCCTGTCGGGCCTCGGGCTCTTGTTCTTCGGCCCTGAAGGCGTGCGCACCAAGCCGCTGACAGAACTGGTGCTCGAGGTCGGCGGCCTGATCGTCAACGGCCAGACCCTGATGATCGTCGTCGCCGCCATCGCCTTCAGCGGACTGCTGTTCCTGTTCTTCGAGTTCACGGTGCGCGGCAAGGCGCTGCGCGCCACGGCAATCAACCGCACCGGCGCCCGCCTGGTCGGCATTCGGCCGGCGACGACCGGCACCACCGCCTACCTGCTGGCCTCGGTGCTGGCCGGCATCTCCGGCATCCTGGTCGCGCCGGTGACGACGATCTTCTACGATTCGGGCTTCCTGCTCGGGCTGAAGGCGTTCGTCGGCGCCATCATCGGCGCCATGGCGAGCTACCCGGCGACCGCCCTGGGCGCCCTGCTGGTCGGCCTGCTGGAAAGCTTCGCCTCGTTCTGGATCAGCGCCTTCAAGGAGGTCGTGGTGTTCGGCCTGCTGATTCCGGTGCTTCTGTGGCGGTCGCTGAGCCTGGTCGGCAACGACGAGGAAGAGGCCGAGGAATGACCGCCGGTCAGATCCGCCTAGCCGGCCTGGCGGCGATCCTCCTGGTCGCCCTGGCGCCGCTGGTGCTCGCCCCGTTCACCGTCACCCTGCTGAACTTCATCGGCATCTACGCCCTGGCGGTGCTCGGCCTGGTCCTACTGTCCGGGATCGGCGGCATGCTGAGCTTCGGCCAGGCCGCCTTCGTCGGCATCGCGGCCTACGCGACCGCCTGGCTGACCACCCGGCTGGGCTGGTCGCCATGGCTCGGCCTGGGGGCCGGCCTGGTGCTGACCGGGCTGGTGGCGGCGATCCTGGGCGCCGTAACCCTGCGCCTAGGCGGACACTTCCTGTCGCTCAGCACCATCGCGTGGGGCCTCGCCACCTACTTCCTGTTCGGCAACCTGCCCTTCCTCGGGCAGTTCAACGGCATCCCCGACGTGCCGCCAATCGCCATCGGGCCGCTGGCGCTGACCGGCAGCACCAGCATCTACTACCTGATCTGGGCCTTGGTCGCGGCCAGCCTCGTGCTCGCCGCCAACCTGCTCGACTCGCGTCCCGGCCGGGCCATTCGCGCCCTGCGCGCCGGCGCCGTGATGGCCGAGAGCCTGGGCATCGACACCTTCCGCATAAAGCTCGCGACCTTCGTGCTCGCCGCCCTGGTCTCGGCACTCTCGGGCTGGCTCTACGCCCATATGAGCCGCTTCGTCAGCCCGGCGCCTTTCGACGTCAACGTCGGCATCCTCTACCTGCTGATGGCGATGGTCGGCGGCATGGCGCATCTGTCGGGCGCCGTCATCGGGGCAGCGGTCGTCACCCTGCTCAAGAACGGCATCCAGGACTTGCTGCCCAAGATCGCGCCAGGCGCCTCGGGCCAGGTCGAGGTCGTGGTCTTCTCGGTGCTGTTCATCCTGCTGCTGCAGCGCGCCCGCGCCGGCATCGCGCCGTTCCTGCTGCGCTTGCTGCCGCGGCGCCAGGCCGAGCCGCCGGCCGCCGCGCCGATGGCCGGGCGACGGTCGCAGCCGCCGCCCGGCACGCCACTGCTTGCCGCGTCGGGGGTGACCCGCCGCTTCGGCGGCCTGGTGGCAGTCGACGGCGTCGGCTTCGAGCTGCGGGCCGGCGAGATCCTCGGCCTGATCGGTCCCAATGGCGCCGGCAAGTCGACGATGTTCAACCTGATCAGCGGCGTGCTGCCCCTCAACCAGGGCCGCATCGACTTTCTCGGCCGCGAGATCAGCCGCAGCGCGCAGCGCCGCATCGCGCGGGCCGGCATCGCCCGCACCTTCCAGCACGTCAAGCTGCGCAAGACCATGACCCTGCTCGACACGGTCATGCTGGGCGCTTACGCGCGCGGCCGCGGCGGCTTCCTGGCCGGCCTGCTGCGGCTGGACCGGCACGAGGAGGCGGCGGTGCGGGCCGAGGCGATGTGGCAGCTGCAGCGGGTCGGGCTGGCCGGCCGCGCCTTCGAGCTGGCCGGCAACCTGCCGCTGGGCAGCCAGCGCCTGCTCGAGATCGCCCGGGCCCTGGCTGCCGATCCGCTGCTGCTGATGCTCGACGAGCCGGCGGCCGGCCTGCGCGCCGGCGAGAAGGCCGAGCTGGCCCGCCTGCTCGCCGCCCTGCGCGACGAGGGCCTGACCATCCTGCTGGTCGAGCACGACATGGACTTCGTGATGGGCCTGGTCGATCGCGCCGTCGTCATGGAGTTCGGCGCCAAGCTCTGCGAGGGCACGCCGGAGGCGGTGCGCCGCGATCCGCGAGTCCAGGAAGCCTATCTCGGGGGGGTCGCCTGATGGCGCTGCTCGCGATCGAAGGCGTCTCGGTGTCCTACGGCAAGGTCGAGGCGGTGCGCGACGTGTCGCTGGCGATCGAGCCCGGCCAGATCGTCACCGTGATCGGGCCGAACGGCGCCGGCAAGACCACCCTGCTGGGCGCTGCGATCGGCCTGCTGCCGTGGCGCGGCCGCATGACGTACGACGGGACCGACCTGCGCCGCCTCGACGTCGAGGCGCGGGTCGAGCGCGGCTTCTGCCTGGTGCCCGAGACCCGCGAACTGTTCGGCGACCTGACGGTGGCCGACAACCTGCTGCTGGGCGGCTATGCCCGCCGGCGCGATTCGGCCGGCCTGCGCCAGACCTTCGGCGAGGTGTACGACCGCTTCCCGCGGCTCAAGGAACGAAGCGGCCAGCGCGCCGCGACCCTGTCGGGCGGCGAGCGCCAGATGCTGGCGCTCGGCCGCGCCCTGATGGCGCGACCGCGGCTGCTGATGCTCGACGAGCCCAGCCTCGGGCTGGCGCCGCTGATCACCCGCGAGGTGTTCCGCATCATCGCCTCACTGCGCGAGCTCGGCGTATCGATCCTGCTGGTCGAGCAGAATGCCCGCGCCGCGCTGGAGACGGCGGATCACGGCTACGTGCTGGAGACCGGCGAGGTCGTCCATTCCGGCGGCGCCAGGGACCTGCTGCACGACCCGCGGGTCACGGCGAGCTACCTCGGCGGCAGATAATATTTCATATTTAAACTTTTATACTTGAAATAGTTGCCGGAACGCGGGATGCTCGGCGGGCGCTAGGACGAAGGAGCCTCGGATGAAGGTTGCTGTTCTCGGCGCCGGTCCGGCCGGCCTCTACTTCGCCATCTCCATGAAGCGCCGCAACCCGGCGCACCGGATCACCGTGTTCGAGCGCAACCGGCCCGACGACACGTTCGGCTGGGGCGTCGTGTTGTCGGCCGAGACGCTCGACAACCTGGCGGCCAACGACCCGATCAGCGCCGCCTGGATCCGCGACTACTTCGCCTACTGGGACGACATCGCGGTGATCCACAAGGGTGCGCGCACCGTGTCGACCGGCCACGGCTTCTGCGGCATCGGCCGCCGCCGCCTGCTCCTGCTGCTGCAGCAGCGCGCGGCCGACCTCGGCATCGAGCTGGTGTTCGAGACCGAGATCGACGATCCCCGTCCCTACATGGCGAGCCACGACCTAGTGATCGCCGCCGACGGGCTGAGCTCGCGCT
>JAXMCN010000022.1:0-81537 GCA_046349275.1 Reyranellaceae bacterium
GACATCGTGTCGGCGGCCCGCATGCTGGGTCACGCCTGGCTGGTCACCGCTCTCAACCCCAAGAGCATCACCTTCTTCGTCGCCTTCCTGCCGACCTTCCTCGATCCGCGGGCCGACTTCCTCACGCAGATGATCGTGTTCGAGTCGACCTTCCTGGTGCTCGCCTTCGCCAATGCCTTCGGCTACGCGGTCGTGGCCTCGCGGGCCCGCCGGCTGGCCGCCAATCCGCGGGCGATCGGCCTGATCAACCGGGTCGGCGGCGGCCTGCTGGTCGGCGCCGGCGCCGCCACCGTGACTCTGGCCGGCAGCCGGGCCTGACGGTCGTCGCGCCTATCGCGTCGGCTCGGAGACGAAGGCGACCTTGCTGAGGCCGGCGCGCGAGGCGTCGGCCAGGGTCTCGGCGACGTAGCGATAGGGCACGCTCTGGTCGGCTCGCAGGTAGATCTCGGGCTGCGGCCGCTTCTGGCCGGTCTCGGCGAAGCGCGCCTGCGCCGCCTCGCGGGTCAGCCGCTCGCCGTTCCAGAACAGGGCGCCCTGCGCGTCGATCGCGAACTCGACCTTCTCCGGCTTCTGGATGTCGGCGCTCGACGAGGCCTTGGGCAGGTCGAGCTTGACCGCGTGGGTGAGCAGCGGCGCGGTCACGATGAAGATCACCAGCAGCACCAGCGCCACGTCGATCAGCGGCACCATGTTGATCTCGGCCATCGGCTGCTGGCCGGGCTTGCGGTCGAAGCTCCCGAACGCCATCGCGGCCTCCCCTACTTCACGGCCGCCAGCGGCGTGCCGCCGCCGGGCCGGGTGGCCCGGCTCGCCTGCAGCGCGCGGCCCATCGACAGGAACGTCAGCAGCTCGAAGGCGAAGGCGTCGAGCTTGGCCGTCAGCACGCGATTGGAGCGGGTCAGCCAGTTGTAGCCCATGACCGCCGGCAGGGCGACGGCGAGGCCGATGCCGGTCATGATCAGCGCCTCGCCGACCGGGCCGGCGACCTTGTCGAGCATGCCCGAGCCGCTCATCCCGATCGACACCAGCGCGTGGTAGACGCCCCACACGGTGCCGAACAGGCCGACGAACGGCGCCGTCGCGCCGACCGTCGCCAGCATGGTCAGGCCGTTCTCCAGGGTGGTCGTCTCCTCGTCGAGCACCTTGCGGATCGTGCGGGTCAGGAACTCCTGCTCGCTGCCCGCCTCCTCGAGCTTGGCGGCGCCGAACTTGGCGTGATGCGCCTGGGCGTGCAGCGAATGCGCCGTCAGATGCCCGAACGGCTCGTGCGCGCCGTGCACGCTCAGCTCCTGCTGCACCGCCTCGAGCGAGGTAGCGCTCCAGAAGAACGACAGGAAGGCCTTGCTGCGCCGCTGCCGCACCACCTGCGCGATGCCCTTCGACACGATCAGGTACCACGAGATCGCCGACATCAGCATGAGCACCGCCAGCAGCACCCGCGCCACGATGTCGGTCTGGACCAGGAAATGGCCGAAGCCCAGCGATGATGCATCGCCCATGGGTCTTTCTCCTACCTCAACACGAAATTGATCGGCACCAGCACCCACACCGCCTGCGGCACGCCGGCCTCGGCATAGGGCCGGAACTGCGCCGCGCGCACCGCGCTCAGCGCCGCCTCGTCGAGCGCGCCGTGGCCCGACGAGGCCTGCAGCGACACCTGGGCCGGCCGGCCGGCCACGTCGACCAGCACCCGCACCATGACCTTGCCCTCCTCGCCGGCCCGCCGTGAGCGCTGCGGGTAGACCGGGTTCGGGGCCACGACATAGCCGAGCTGCGCCGCGGTCACGGTGCGCGGGCCGCTCGGGGCCGGCGGACCGGCCGGCGCTGCAGGCTGGGCCGCCGGCGGACCGGGAGTTGCCGGCGCGGCCTGGGCCGGCTTCGGCGGCGCCGGGCGAGGCTTGGGCGGTTCTGCCTTCTTCGGCTCGGGCGGCTTCTCGGGCGCCTTCTCGACCGGCTTGGGCGGCGGCGGCGGCACCGGGAACGCCGGCGGCGGCAGGTCGGGCGGCGGCGGCTCGACGGCCGTCGCCAGCTGCGGCATCGGCATGTCCGGCGGCGGCGGCTCGGGGGGCGGCGGCTCGACCGCCTTCGACAGGTCGGGCGGCATCTCGGGCAGCGGCGGCGCCTCGTCGGGCGGGAGGTCGGGCTTGGCCTCCGGCAAGCCGGCCGGCGCGCCATCGACCATGCGCACCTCCATGGGCGCCACGTCGCCGACCACGAGCTTCACCGGATCGACCATGGTCAGCGCCCAACCGCCGCCGACGTGGCAAAACAGCACGAAGACCAGCAGCCCGAGCTTCACCGCCGGCGACAGCGGCTCGCGGTAGCGCGGCACCGAAGTCGGATGGGCTTCCTGCATGCCGGGGTCGGGCTCTTCGGCCACGAGCGCTGAGCTCCTCACGATGCGAACGTCGCCAGGGCGACGGTGAGCGCGACCGATACGCCGAAGATCGCCATCCCGACAAGCCGCCGGCGATGGGTCTCCCACCACAGGATGACCCCGCTGACCGACAGGAAGATCATGCTTCCTGCCAGGGTGTCGATCAGCAGGATCCACGCCACCGGCATGCCGACCCCCTTGTGCAGGTTGGTCAGGGTGGCGATGAAGCCGTTTTCCGTGGTGCGCAGGGCCACCGAGCCGTTGCCGACCCAGTATTCTGCCTGGATCAGGCGGTCCGGCGCGCCGAAGGTGAACTGCCAGCGTTCCGGCTGCATCAGCGGCTTTCCTTGCCCGCCCTTCTCCGCCCACGGCACCGGCCGGCTGCGCTCGACGCGCGTATTGGTCGCACCGCGCGACAGCGTCAACTCGTGCTGCAGCCAGGCCGCCATCGCCTCGGGCGTCGCCGGCCGCGGGTCCGGCAGGGCGACCTGGGCATTGACCTGGCGCTGGTCGGGCAAGGGCAGCTTGAGCACGGCGCGATGGTTCAGCCAGATGCCGCTCAGCCCGGCCATCAGCCCGAGGACCGCGCCCCACAGCCCGAACCAGCCATGCGTGCGCCGTACCCAGCGCACGAACGCAATGCGGCGCGGCATGCCCGAGCGGCCGGACGCGAGGACGGAATCGATGCTCACGTCTCGCTCCATTGCCGGACGAGGTTGTGATAGCAGCCGATCAGGGTTCGCCGGGCCGGCGTGTCGGCATCGGTCTCGTTGAGGCGCTGGATGGCGCCGTCCATCTCGTAGAGCAGGGTCCGCTGCACGTCGTCGCGGATCAGGCTCTGGACCCAGAAGAAGCAGCCGATCCTCACGCCGCGGGTGATCGGCGCCACCTGATGCAGGCTGGTCGCCGGGTAGATCACCATGTCGCCGGCCGGCAGCTTGACGCTGTGGCGGCCGTAGGTGTCCTCGATCTGCAATTCGCCGCCGTCGTATTCGTCGGGATTGCTGAGGAACAGGGTCGCCGAGACGTCGGTGCGGATCTTGCGGCCGTCGCGCGGGTGCAGCCGCACGCTGCCGTCGACATGGGCGCCGAAAGTCATGCCCTCGCCGTAGCGGTTGAACATCGGCGGATAAATCGAGTTGGGCAGCACGGCGCTGATGAACGTGGAGTTGCTCTCGAGCGCCGGCACGACGATGCGCTGACAGGCGACGGCGACCTCGGAGCGCTCGTCGATCTGCTGGTTGAACTTGACCGGCGCGCCCTGGTAGCCGGCGGTCACCCGGCCGTCGACCCAGCAGTTGGCGCGGTCGAGCCGCTCGCGCAGGCTGACGAGCTGCGCGGCGTCCAGCACGCCCGGAAGGCAGACCAGCATGACGTCCCCCCGCCTCAGAACCGCTGGGTGTAGGTCAGCATGGCGGTCAAGCCGGACCCGGCGACGGCGCGGCCGCCGTCCGAGGCGATGACCTGCTCGTAGTACTTGGTGTTGAGCAGGTTGAAGACGTTGAGCCGCACGTCGTAGGTCGGCTGGCGGTAGGCCGCCGTCAGGTCGACGCGGGCATAGGCCGGAACCTGCACGGTGTTGGTGTTGTTGGCCCAGCGCTGGCCGACATAGAACACGCCGCCCCCCACCTCGTACGTCTCGTGGATGGTGTAGGTGGTCCACACGCTGGCCGAGTTGGCCGGCGTGTTGAGCGGCACCTTGCCCTGGGTGTTGACCGCGACGCCGTTGACGATCTGCGCATCGAGGTAGGTGTAGCCGCCCGTCACCTGCCATTGCGGGGTGATACGGCCGGTGACGCCGGTGCGTGCGCCCTTCACCTGGATCGTTCCCGTCGGGCTGAAGGTGCCGTCGGGGTTCTGGGTGCGCGCGTTGTACTTGGTGATCTGGAACAGCGCCCCGGTGAGCGACAGGTTGCCCTTGAGCAGCTCGTACTTGGCACCGAGCTCCATGTTCTGGTTGCTCTCCGGCGGCAGGTCGGAGGTGCCGGTGGTCGAGGTCAGCTGCTCGAGGGACGGATTGAACGAGGTGCTGTAGGCGACGTAGTACGACTGCTCGGGCGTCGGTTCCCAGATCGCGCCGTAGCGCTGGCTGAGGAAGGTGATCGGCTGCACCATGTAGGGCGTGGTCGTGCTGCCGATCGTGTTGGCCGAGTTGATCGTGTTGCCGACCTGGGCCCAGTAGTAGTCGAAGCGTAGCCCGGCGACCAGCTTGACGGTCGGCAGCACCTGCATCGTGTCGTTGAAGTAGCCGGCGGCGGTGAAGGCCTGCGACGTGGCGTAGTTGCCATACTGCTGCGAAACGGTGCCGGGCGACGCCGTCCAGTTGGAGTATCCGGCCGGCACGCACCCGACATAGCCGGTGAAGGCGGTCGAGCTCTGCAGCGCCTTGCCGTTGCAGTAGCCGTTCCGATAGTAGGCCTGGTTGGAGTAGCTTTCGTACTGGAGTTCGGCGCCCATCAGCAGCAGATGGCCGATCGACCAGGTGTCGAACATGGCCGTGAGCTCGGTCTGGTTGTCGATCGACACGTCGAAGATGTTGCGGTCGCGGCTCTGCTGGCGCACGTAGAGATTGTAGAGCGGGACGCCGCTGTAGGGCGTGTTGATCGACCCCGTCGGCGCCGCGACGAAGCCGCTGGCGCCCAAGGTGCCGACCGCCTGGCCCGAGGTCTCGCGCACGTTAGTGTTGACGTAGTTGAACATCGTCTGGTTGCGCAGCTTCAGGTCCTTGCTGAAGGCGTGGTCGATCGTCGACATCAGGGACAGGACGTCTGTGTTGGTGTAGTCGTCGGTGAAGCCGTAGGCGGTGTTGCGTGGCACGTTCAGCGGAAAGCCGTTGAGCGGCGGGATGCCGTACGGGATCTGGTCGTGATTGTGCTGGAGCAGCGCCTGCAGGGTGATCTGGGTCGGCGTGTTGATGCCGAGCTTGACCCCGGGAGCGAAGCCGAAATCCTCGACGTTGGTCATGTCGACCGTCGACGCCTTGCCGTACTGGAACATGGCGTTGACGCGCGCCGCGTTGTTGCTGTCCTCGCCGAACGGCAGGTTGACGTCGGCGGTCGTGCGGACCAGCCCGTTGGAGGTCACCGAGCCCTGCAGTTCGATGGCTTTCTTGAGGGTCGGCTTCTTCATGACCTGGTTGATGACGCCGCCGGTCGAGCCGCGTCCGAACAGCAGCGACGACGACCCGAAGAGGACCTCGATCTGCTCGAGGGCGAAGGTGTCGCGGTAGTACTGGCCGCGGTCGCGCATGCCGTCGAGGAAGATGTCGGTGCGGGCCGAGAAGCCGTCGATGTTGAAGTTGTTGCCGATCTGGCCGCCCTCGGCGGCGCCGATGGTGATGCCGGGCACGTTGCGCAGGGCGCTAGCCAGGGACGTCGCGCCCTGGGATTGCATGAGGGCGCGGTTGATCACCACGACCGACTGCGGCACGTCCATCAGGTCGGGAGCGCCCAGGCGGTTGATCGAACTGCGGTTGACCAGGAAGTCGTCGCTGGGCCGGCTGCCGGTGACCGTCACCGTCTGCATCGTCACCGGATTGGCATTGGGAGCGGCGGGCTTGTTCTCGGTCGGCGGCTCGGTCGGATCGGCGGCGGGCGGCGGCGCCTCCGTCCCCTGCTGGGCAAGCGCCGACGGGGCGACCAGAAAGCCGATGAGGGCGGTCTTCACCGAATGCTGACCGAGCACTGTACTCTCCCTGACTCGTGCCCGGCAGAACCACCAGACTGCGAATCATTATCACATTCAGGAGAGCGAAGTGCGAATTATTTGCAAACCTAAGCCGCAGAAATGACAAGGCTGTAGTTCGAGAACCCCTTCCCTGACTAAGGCTGCACGAGCAGCCAATCGAGTTGATCTTCGGTCAGGTTGGCGGCGGCATGCAGCTGACCGTCGACCTCGAGCACCGGAGCACTGCGCAGCCCCCGCTCCTCGAGCCGGTCGGCCGCCTCCTCGTCCATCAGCAGGTCGACCGTCGTGAAGGCCACACCGCGCGCGGCCAGACGCCGCTTCAGCGCCTCGCAGGGCACACAGAGCGGCGTGGAGTAGACGATCACCCGTCCGGACATGCTCAGACCTTTCCTTCGGCCTTGAGCTGCCGGTAGGCCTCCTTCTTCTTCAGCCACGCCTCCCCGGCCTCGCCCGGCAGGAAGGGTTGCGCTTCGCTGAAGACGAGTTCCTTCCAGGCCTCACCACCGCTCCAGGACAGGCCGGCGTCCACGGTGGTGCGCCCCGTCGCCGCGCTCTCGAGCACCTGGAAGGCCCTCTCGAGGATCTGCCGCTGCTGGTCGACGTTCCACGGCTCGCCGCAGGGCGCGCCCAGCGGAAAGTCGACGAACAGCAGGCGTGGCACCGCCGCGGACTCGACGATGTCGCGGGCCGTGGCGATCACCACGGTCGGGATGCCGTTGGCCTCGAGATGGCGGGCGACCAGACTCACGGTCTGGTGGCAAACCGGTCAAACCGGCACGAGCAAGGCGACGTCCACGCCCATCGCGCGACACTGGCCAAGCACGAGCGGCGCGTCGCGCTCCGTCGTCTTGCGCTGGCTGTAGGCGTTGTAGACGCCGAGAAAGTCGCCCGACAGGCCGCCGATCCGGCCGGCCGCCCGCGCCTCGCGCAGGCGATCTACGGGAAAGTAGGCGTTGGGATCGTCGAGCGACGTGGCGTAGCGATCGTAGCTCTGGGTCCGCGAGTAGAGCCGCTCCGACGGCGTGTCCGCTGGAATCGCATAGACGTTGCCCAGTGCCTCGCTGACGGCGTCGTCGGCGAACCTCGAATCGTCCTTGATCGCGATCTCGCTGGTCGAGATCAGGGTCACGACGCTCTGCGCCAGCGGCTTGGCGAGCGGCGTGAACGGCGCCTCCTCGTTGTGCGCCCAGGCATAGGGCTTGGCGTAGCCCTGCGCCTGGTAGTAGGCGCGGGTCTTGTCGATGTAGCGGACGGGCGGCCTCATGCCGGCTCCGGCTTCTTGCGCTGCTTGGCGATCGCCTCCGGCGTCGGCGGCGCCGGGCTGAAGACGAACGGCCGCGGCCAGACCATCGGATCGTCGACCAGGCAACCCGGTTCGCGGGCGTCGACGACGAGGCCGAGCGCCGCGCGCAGGATTCGCCGTTGCGTCTCGCGGTCGCCGGCGGCGCCGAAATTGTTGCCCATCGGGGCGTTCACGAAGTAGCTGCGCGGCGGCCGGACCAGGGCCGTGATGTCACGCCCCGTCGACAGGCACACCGTCGGGATGCCCATCTCCTCGATCACTCGGCAGACCAGACCCACGGTCTGGTGGTCGAGCGGTCAAGCGGGTATGGCGACGAAGAGATCGACCTTGTCGTGCACCAGCTCGCGGAACAGCGCCGGCGCCTTGTCCTCGATCACCGCCTGGCGCTTGTAGATGCGGCCCATGAAGCCGCTCCAGAAGCGCGGCGCGACGGCACCGATCTCGCCGTCGCGGGCCAACTCGCGCAGGCGATCGATCGGGAAGATGCAGTTGAGGTCGCGGTCGGCGTCGCCGTGATCGTAGTAGCTGTCGTGGATCTGGAAATCGTCCGACGGCGCGTCGGCCGCGACCTCGTCGAGCCGCAGGTCGTTGCGGGCATCCGGGTCGAACGGCGGCATGGCACAGCGCGAGACGCCGCCGCTGGTCAGCAGGCTGACCGTGCACTCGGCCAGCGGCTTGCGCAGCGGCGTGAACGGCGCATCGTCGTAGCGGCTCCAGCTGTAGGGCTGAAAGCCCATGGCGCCGTACTTCTCGTTCAGCGCGTCGACGTAGCGGATCGGTTCCATGGCCTGACTCTAGTGGTCCCCTCGCCATCCCTGCAAGGGCGGCGTGCGCCCTATCTCTTGTCGCGAAACGACGTCCGGGCCTGGGCAGCGGCTCCGAATGAAGCGGTCAGCTGGCTCTGGTCGGCGTCGGCGAACGAGGTCGCGACGTGCAGCGCATTGGCCGTCGCGTTGACCGCCTCCTTGACCATGCGCACCGTGGTGGCCGGCATCTCGAGCACCGTCGCAGCCATCTCCAGCGCCTTCTCCGCCGTACGGCCGTCGTCGGCGATCTCGTCCACCAGGCCCCAGTCGAGGGCCTGCGCCGCCGGCATGCGCTCGCACATCAGGCAGATGCGCTTGGCCCGTGCCGGCCCGACGAGGCTGACCAGGCGCGGCAGCGCGCCCCACTGCAGGTTCAGCCCGATCCGGACCTCGGGCACGTACAGGTAGGCTTCGCGCCCAAGCACTCGCCAGTCGCAGGCCAGCGCGATCGCCACGCCGGCGCCCACCGCCAGCCGCTCCATGGCGGCGATCGTGACCTGCGGCATCGCCTCCCAGGCCTTGCACAGCCGGACGCCGCCATAGGCGCGCTGGCGGCGCCGCAGGTCGTCCGGATCGGTGGTCCAGCTGTCGGCCTGCTTGAGGTCGAAGCCGGCCGAGAAGGCATTGGGAGCGCCCGCCAGGACGACCGCCTGAGTCTCGAGGTCGTCGTGGAAGCTCTTCGCGGCCTCGGTCAGCTCGCTCACCAGCTGCTCGTCGAAGGCGTTGAGGTTGCGCTTGCGGTCGAAGCGCACGATGGCGACTCCGGGCCGGCGTTCGATGGTGACGTACTCGAGCTTCATGGCCGGCAGTGTACGCCGGCCCCGCCCTGCCGAAACCGCCTTGCGCCGTCCCGAACCGCCCTGCAGAGTCGGGACAACCGGCCGCAGTGCCGGACATCCGGGAGGACTCAATGAAGCGCACATCGAACGCCGTGCGACTGCGTCGTCGCACCGCCCTTCTCGCCGGCGTCGGCGTCCTGGCCGCGCCCATGGTCGCCCGCAGCCAGCTGCGCTGGAAGCCGGACCGGCCGATCACCGTCTACAATCCCCTGGCCGTGGGCGGCGTCTGCGACGTCCATCTCCGCTTCCTCGGCGAGCGGGTCGCCGCCAAGCTCGGCCAGCCGGTGCTGGTCGAGGCGCGCGGCGGCGCCGGCGCCACCCTGGCGGCGGCGCAGATGATCAACGTCAAGCCGGACGGCCATACCCTGGCCTGCATGACGATCAACAGCCTGCGCTACCCGCACTACCAGCAGACGGCCTGGAACCCGCTCAAGGACTTCGCCTACATCATCGGGCTCTCGGAGTTCACCTTCGGCATCGTCTGCAAGTCGACCTCGCCCTGGCGCTCGATCGAGGACCTGGTCGCCGACGGCAAGAAGAACCCCGACAAGCTCAACTTCGGCACCAGCGGCATCGGCGGCACCGGCCATCTGCTGATGATCGAGGTCGAGCAGTCGACCGGCGCCGCCTTCACCCACGTGCCGTTCAAGGGTGGCCCGGAATGGATGCAGGCCATGCTGGGCGGCCACATCCAGTTCGTCGCCGACGGCGCGCAATGGGCGCCCTTCGTCGAGACCGGCGAGGTCCGCGTGCTCGCCATGGCGACGCCGACCCGCTTTCCCAAGTATCCCGACGTGCCCAACCTGCTCGAGCGCAAGATCGACGCCGTCGCGGTGAGCCCCTACGGCCTGGTCGGCCCGGCGGCGCTGCCGCCGGTGGTCGTCGAGACCTTGCACGACGTCTACAAGGAGGCGATGGCCGACCCCGGGCACCAGAAGCTGCTGGACCAGTACATCCAGGTGCCTTGGTACCGCGGTCCGGCCGAGTACCGGGCGTTCGCCGAGAAGTACTTCGTTGAGGTCAAGCCGATGCTGGTCAAGTCGGGCCTGGCCAAGGCCTGAGGCCGCGGCTCTTCCGCTTGCTGGCAACGCCGCCGGACGTCGACTAGGCTTTCCCCCGGCGCGCCGGCAGCGGCGCGCGGAGAGAGGCCGCCGTGACGAGACAGGACAGACGACCAAAAGCTTCCGCGCCGCGGAAGATCCACGATGCAGCCGTCCCGACCGCCGGCACGATCGACCGGCAGGTGCCCGAAGAGGCGACCGAAGCGGCGCGGACGAGCCAGGAATCCGCGGTGCGCGACATCATCGCCGCGATGCTGCCGACGCGCGTCCACGAGCTCGCCGAGGCCTTGCGGGCCGTCATGGACGGAGCCTCGCCGGACGACGCCAAGTCGCTGCGCAAGGCCCTGCTCGACCGTCCGAAGGAGTCGACCGGCCCCTCGCCCGACGACGAGCTGGCCGACGACTGGCGCGACGGCGGCTATCCCTATCGCAACCTCATGCAGCGCCAGACTTACGAGCGGCAGAAGTACCGCCTGCAGGTCGAGCTGCTGAAGCTGCAGGCCTGGGTCAAGGAAGCCCGGCAGAAGGTCGTCATCCTGTTCGAGGGCCGCGACGCCGCCGGCAAGGGCGGCGCCATCAAGCGCTTCATGGAGAACCTCAATCCGCGCGGCGCCCGCGTCGTCGCCCTGGAGAAGCCGACCGAGGCCGAGCGCGGCCAATGGTACTTCCAACGCTACGTCCAGGTCCTGCCGACCGCCGGCGAGATCGTCTTGTTCGACCGCTCCTGGTACAACCGCGCCGGCGTCGAGCGCGTCATGGGCTTCTGCTCCGACGAGGAGTACCGCGAGTTCATGCGCCAGACGCCGGAGTTCGAGCGCAACCTGGCGCGCAGCGGCATCCATCTCGTCAAGTTCTGGTTCTCGGTCAGCCGCGACGAGCAGCGCCGCCGCTTCACCGAGCGCAAGGTGCATCCGCTGAAGCAGTGGAAGCTGTCGCCGATCGACCTCGCCTCCCTCGACAAGTGGAAGGACTACACCAAGGCCAAGGAGGCGATGTTCCACTACACCGACACCGCCGACGCGCCGTGGACGGTCATCAAGTCGAACTGCAAGAAGCGGGCGCGGCTGAATGCCATGCGCTACGTCCTGCATTCGCTTCCCTATGCCCAGAAGGACGTCGAGCGGATCGGGCCGCTCGACCCGCTGCTGGTCGGTCGCGCGCACGTGATCCGAGAGCGCGGAGAGAGCCTGCTGCTGCCCGGCTGATTCGGCCCTTGGCAAGAGGACGGGGAATGGCGCGCCCGGCTGGACTTGAACCAGCGACCTACCGCTTAGAAGGCGGTTGCTCTATCCACTGAGCTACGGGCGCTTGATTGTTGATCCTAGCATGCGGGCCCGCCGGCTTGTACCCCGGGCCGGCCGGGTCAGCGCGGCGGCTCGGAGATCGAGAACAGGTCGGCCTGGCCGAGATCGGCGGTGCGCCGCCGCTCCAGTTCCTGATTGTAGCGCCGCAACGCGTACTGCTCCGTGAGATAGCCGACCACCGAGCGCGTGTTGCCCGAGGCCAGCACCGGCAGGGTCTCGACCTCGCGTTCCTCGAACCGCGCCAGGGCTGTGCGGACGTTCTCGAACGGCAGCAGGAAAAGGTCCGGACCGACCGCGAAATCACCCGCCTTCCCTGCCTCGCCGTCGCCGGTCTCGGGCGCCTCGTGCAGGGCCGCCATGTCGAGCGCGCCGAGAAATTCGCCGGGCTCGGACACGACGAACACGGTCTTGATGCTGCCCGGCGGGTACTTGGCGCGCACCTCGGCGAGCGGCGTCGCGGCGGCGATGACCTGCGGGTCGCCGCGCATCAGCCGGCGCACCGTCAGGTCGGCCAGCCAGCCGACGTCGTGCGGGCTGCGGATGCCGATGCCGCGCTGGTGGAAGCGCCAGGTCGAGAACGAGTAGCCGAAGGTCAGGCGCACCAGGGTCGAGGCGATCACCACGCCGACCAGCACCGCCACCGTCACCGGGAAGTTGCCGGTGCCTTCGAGTACCAGGAAGACCATCGTCAAGGGCGCGCCGATGATGCCCGCGGCGACCGCCCCCATGCCGACCAGCATCAGCACCGCGTGCTGCTCGACGAGCTGCGGCACCACCAGGGCCGACAGGTCGGCGAAGATCGCGCCCAGCAGGCAGCCCAGCAGCAGCGAGGCGCTGAACATGCCGCCGCGGAAGCCGGCGCCCAGCGACAGCGCCGAGGCGACCAGCTTGGCGAGCAGCAGCACGGCCAGCGCCGGCAGCTCGAAGTCGCCGTCGACCACCAGCTGGATGGCGCCATGGCCGCTGCCCAGCACCTGCGGCACCAGCAGGGCCAGGGCGCTCAGCAGCAAGCCGCCGAGCGACGGCCGCAGCCACGCGGGCAGCGGCAGCCGCCGGAAGCCGCGCTCCGCCCACGTCACCGCCCGCATGGCGAGGATGCTGAACGCCGCCGCGAGCAGGCCGAGCAGCGCGAACAGCACGAAGGCCCACGGGCTGAACGGCAGCACATGGCCGACGCCGAACAGCGGCGGCGGCGCCATCAGCAGCCGCTCGGTCAGGGCCCCCGCCAGGGCGGCGGCGGCGACCGGCGCCAGGGCCGGGATCGAGTAGCTGCCGAGGATCAGCTCGTAGGCGTAGAAGGCGCCCGCCAGCGGCGCGTTGAACGCCGCGGCGATGGCAGCGGCGGCGCCGGCCGCGACGAAGATCCTGAGGTCGGCGCGGCGCAGCCGGAAATACTGGCCGACCTTGGAGAAGGCCCCGGATCCGAGCTGGCTGTAGCCGGCTTCCATGCCGACCGCCACGCCCGAGGCATTCGACATCAGGGTGGCGACGAGCAGGCGCAGGCTGTCGATCATCGACATGCGGCCGCCGTGCAGCGCGTTGGCCTCGATCGGGTCGACGATGTCGCCCGGCCTCAGGCGGCGCATCGCCAGCGCGCCCAGCCCGAGTGCCAGGCCGCCCAGCGCCGGCACCAGCAGGAGACGCTGCGTGTCGAGCCCGAGACCCGTGCTGAGGCTGTCCGGGCCGGTCAGGCCGAAGGCCAGGCGGTGGATCGCGTCGACCAGCCAGTGCACACCCGCGACGCCGCCCCCGACCACGGCTCCGGCCACCGCACAGACCACGATCTGGACCAGCTCGCTGGAGCGCAGCCGCCGCTGCATGACGTAAAGGCGCAGGGCGCGCCACCAACCATCGACTCGAGAGAGCATCGTCCTCCCCTCCGCCCCCGTCCGGGCCATCCCGAGGCCAGCGGAGGACGAGGTCGGAATTCGACCCTGGGCGCTGCTCGTAGTACGGCCGCGCGCGGCGAAATGTTCCCTCGCGGAAGGGGACCGTGCCTAGTGCGTCCAGCGCCCGACGCGATTGTAGGCGAAGTTGTCGGCGTAGGCCTTGGGCCGGACATGGCGGGCGTGGGGCTGCTCGACGGTGTAGCGCCAGCCCATCTTCTCGGCGTAGGCCTTGGCCTCCTCGAGGGTGTCGAAGGACAGGCGGACCTGCTGCATGGTGTCGCGCGAGCCCGTCCAGCCCATCAGCGGATCGATCAGCTTGGGCGCCGGCTCGGCCTGGATCACCCACTCCTTGGTGCGCGCCTGTCCGGATTGCATGGCGGTCTTGGCGGGCCTGAGGATGCGAACCTGCATGATCGAACGACTCTCCGTGTTGCAGGGCTGGTCGGGGCGGCCGGATTCGAACCGACGACCTTCTGCGCCCAAGGCAGACGCGCTACCAGACTGCGCTACGCCCCGCCGTCCAGCTTTGGGAGCGGTTTCTACCAGCCGTCCCGCCGGCTCGAAAGGGCAAAGTGCCGGTGCTAGTGTGGGACATGTTCGACCAGACCCCGGAGCAGGGCCGACCCGGCAGGGCCCCCTCGATCAACGTGCTGGGCGGGGCGCTTCAGCCCTGCTCGACGCAACCGCTGACCGGCTTCTTCCGCGACGGCTGCTGCAACACGGGCCGCGAGGACATGGGCCTGCACACCGTCTGCGCCGTCATGACGGCGGAATTCCTCGCCTTCTCCAAGGCCCGCGGCAACGATCTCAGCACGCCGATGCCGCAGTACGGCTTCGCCGGCCTTCAGCCGGGCGACCGCTGGTGCCTGTGTGCCGCTCGCTGGAAGGAGGCCTTCGATGCCGGTGCCGCGCCGCAAGTCGTGCTCGAGGCGACGCATGCCGTGACCTTGCAGATCGTCTCCCTCGACGACTTGCGCAAGCACGCGTTGCGGGCGCAATGATCCGGTGAAGCCGTGGCCCGCCATCGACGGAGCCCTGGCCGGACATGTCGACCGGACCTGGCTGCGCGCGCTGGATGCCAAGCTGCAAGGTGGCGCCGGATCGAACTCGCCTTGTCGGCGGTCGGCGACGGCATGACCTGCCTGGTCACGCGCTAGGCTCAAGTTGGCAGGGTCATGGACCGGGCTGCCTACAGCTACCGCAGCGACCCCGCGGTGCCGCCGTTCCCCGACGATCGGCCGATCCTCGTCTTCGACGGCCACTGCGTGCTGTGCTCGGGCTTCGCGCGCTTCATCGTGCGCCACGACCGGCGCCGGTTCTTCCGGCTGATGGCGGCGCAGAGCGCTCGCGGCGCCGCGCTCTACCGGCATTTCGGGCTGAACCCGACCGACTACGAGACCAACATCCTGATCGAGGGCGGTCGTCCCTGGCTACGCTCGGAAGGATCGTTGCGCGTCTTCGAGCGGCTCGGCTGGCCGTGGTCGACGATGCGCGTGGCGCGGCTGCTGCCGCTTGCCCTGCGCGACCGGTTGTACGAGATCGTGGCCCGCAATCGGCTGCGCTGGTTCGGCGAACGCCCGACCTGCTACCTCCCCGACCCATCCGAGGCCGACCGGTTCATCTTGTGACCCCTCCCCTCCGGCTCCTGGTGATCGGCGGGTACGGCACCTTCGGGGGCCGGCTGGTCGATCTCCTCGCGAACGAGCCGCGCCTGGCGATCCTGGTCGCCGGACGATCCGAGGCGCGGGCGGAAGCCTTCTGCCGGGCGCGGCAGCGGGCGATGGCCAGTTTGCATCCGGTCGCGTTCGACCGCGGCGGCGACCTCGAGACGCAGCTTTCTCGCCTGGCCCCCGACGTGGCGGTGGACGCCAGCGGTCCCTTCCAGGCCTATGGAACCGACCCCTATCGCCTGGTCCGCGCCTGCATCGCGCGTCGCGTGAGCTACCTCGACCTCGCCGATGGCGCGGACTTCGTGGGCGGCATCGGCGCGTTCGACGCCGCGGCGGCCGCCGCTGGTGTTTTCGTGCTGTCGGGCGTCTCGAGCTTTCCCGTCCTCACGGCGGCCGTTGCTCGCGCCCTGGCGCACGACATGACGTGCGTGCGGACGATCACCGCCGGCATCGCGCCGTCGCCGTTCGCCGGAGTCGGCGAGAATGTCATCCGGGCCATCGCGAGCTATGCCGGCCGCCCCGTCCGATTGCGCCGCGAGGGCGTCTGGACGACGGGCTATCCCTTCACCGACGGCCGACGTTTCGTGGTGGCGCCGCCCGGCTGGGTGCCGCTCGAGAGCCGCCACTTCTCGCTGGTCGAGGTGCCGGACCTGCAGGCCCTGGCGACGCTGTGGCCCGATGCCCGGGACATCTGGATCGGGGCAGCCCCTGTCCCCCCGAGCCTGCACTTCTGTCTGCGGCTGCTGGCCCGGCTGGTGCGCTGGCGTCTGCTGCCGAGCCTTCGAAGGTTGGCGCCGCTGATGCTGGTCGCCACGAACCGCCTGCGATGGGGCGACGACCGCGGCGGCATGTTCGTCGCCGTCACCGGCGAGGACGCCGAGCGGCGTCCCGTCGACCGATCCTGGCATCTGCTCGCCGAGGGACAGGACGGGCCGCTGATACCCTCGATGGCGGTTGAAGGCCTGGTGCGCGGCCTGCTTGCGGGAAAGATGCCCGCGCCAGGAGCCCGGTCGGCCGTGCAGGAGCTCGAGCTGGCCGACTACGAGCGACTGTTTGCCGACCGCCGGATCGCCACCGGATTCCGGAGGGATGCTTCGGGCCAGCGCCTCTATCGCGGACTGCTCGGCTCCGCCTGGGAGGCTCTCGCGCCGGAGATCCGCGCCCTGCCCGACCTCGGCGAAACCATCGAAGCCGACGGCCGCGCCATCGTCGAGCGTGGGACGGGCCTGCTGTCGCGTCTCGTGGCGGCGTTCGTCGGCTTCCCCGCGGCGACGGACGATGTCGCGCTGCGCGTGCGCTTCTCGGTGACGCGCGACGGCGAAGTCTGGACCCGCACGTTCGGCCGACGCTCCTTCTCGAGCCGTCAATGGGCGGGCCGTGGCCGCAGCGAGCGGCTGCTCTGCGAGCGCTTCGGCCCGGTCACCGTGGCCATGGCGCCGGTCGTCGCGGAGGGCCGGCTTCGTCTGGTCCTGCGCCGCTGGAGCTTTCTCGGCGTTCCCCTGCCCCTCGCCCTCGGCCCGCGGGCGGACGTCGTCGAACGCGCCGCCGCCGGTCGCTTTGCCTTCGACGTCGCGATCAGCCACTCGCTAACCGGACTGATCGTGCGCTACCGCGGCTGGCTGGCCACCGCGAGCGCGAAGGCGTAGGCGATCGCCACCTCCCCGAGCCGGTCGAACCGCCCTGCGGCGCCGCCGTGGCCGGCCCCCATGTTGGTGCGCAGGATCACCGGACCGCCGCCGGTCATCGTCGCGCGCAGCCGCGCCACCCACTTCGCCGGCTCCCAGTAGGTGACCCGGGGATCGGTGAGACCGGCCATCGCCAGGATCGCCGGATAGTCGCGCGCCGCGACGTTGTCGTACGGCGAGTAGCCGCGGATGGTGCGGAACGCCGCCTCGTCGGCAATCGGGTTGCCCCACTCCGGCCACTCGGGCGGCGTCAGCGGCAGGCTCTCGTCGAGCATGGTGTTCAGCACGTCGACGAACGGCACCTCGGCGACCAGCCCCGCGAACAGCTCGCCTGCCCGGTTGGCGACGGCGCCCATCAGCATGCCGCCGGCGCTGCCGCCATGCCCGACGATGCGCCCGGCGGAGGTGTAGCCAGCGGCGATCAGCGCCCGCGCCGCCGCCGCATAGTCGTCGAAGGTGTTGGTCTTCTTGTCGAGCTTGCCGTCGAAGTACCAGCCGCGGCCCTTGTCCGAGCCGCCCCGGATGTGCGCGATAGCGTAGACGAAGCCACGGTCGACCAGGGACAGGCGGTTGGCGGCGAACGAAGCCGGCATCGCCATGCCGTAGGAGCCGTAGCCGTAGAGCAGCAGCGGCGCCTGGCCATCCCGCTGGATGTCGCGTCGATGCAGGATCGATACCGGCACCTCGGCGCCGTCGTCGGCGATCGCCGTCAGCCGAGTCGTGACGTAGTCGGCCGGGTCATGGCCGGACGGGATGGCTTGACGCTTGCGCAGGGTCCGGCGGCGGCTCGCCATGTCGTAGTCGTAGATCTCGGTGGGCGTCGTCATCGACGAGTAGGCGAAGCGCAAGGTCGTCGTGTCGAACTCGTAGCCGTCGACGACGTCGAGCGAGTAGGCCTGCTCGGCGAACTCGATCTGGTGCTCGCGGCCATCGCCGAGATCGCGGACCACGATCGACGGCAAGGCGTGAGCGCGCTCCAGGCGCACGAGGTGGCCGGCGAACAGCGACAGGCTGACGATGTAGACGCCGGGCCGATGCGGGATCAGTTCGCGCCATTGGCCGGGCTCCGGCGCGGCGAGCGGCGCCGTGACGATGCGGTAGTCCAGGGCGCCCGAATCGTTGGTCAGGATGAACAGCTCGTCGCCGCGGTCGAACACGCTGTAGCGCACGCCGGTTCGGCGTTCCGCCACGAGCCTCGGCACGGCGTCCGGCCGCGACAGGTCGAGCAGTCGGCACTCCGAGGTCTCCTGGTTGCCGCTGGCGATCAGGCAGAATCGGCCACTGGCGCTTTCCTCGACGCGCGTGAACCAGCCGATGTCCGGCTCCCGGTACACGAGTTCGTCGGTGCTCTGCGACGTCCCGAGACGATGCCGCCAGACGCTCAGCGGGCGGTGATTCTCGTCGACGCGGACGTAGAGAAAGAAGCTCGAATCGCTGCCCCACACCACGCTGCCGCTGGTCTGCTCGACCGCGTCGGCCAGATCTTCGCCGCTCTCCCAGCGGCGGACGCGAACGCTGTAGTACTCCGAGCCCGTCCGATCGGCCGACCAGGCTTCCAGTCGATGGTCGGGCGAATGGCGGGTCTGACCGAAGCGGAAGTAGCCGGAATCGGCGGCAAGCGCGTCGCCATCGAGCAGCACCGCCGCCTCGCCGCCGTCGCGAGGCCGCCGGGCGACCAGCGGCTGCTGGCCACCCTCGCGGTAGCGCGTCAGGTAGGCATACGGGCCGTCGGGCAGCGGCACGCTCGAATCGTCTTCCTTGATGCGCCCCCGCATTTCCGCCACGAGGGTCTTCTGCAGGGTCTCGGTCGGCGCGAGCACGCTCTGTGCGTAGTCGTTCTCGGCCTCGAGGTAGGTCCTGATCGCGGGATCGAGGCGAGCCGGATCGCGCAGCACGGCCTGCCAGTTCGCGTCCTTCAACCAGGCAAAGTCGTCGGTCCAGGTCACGCCATGCCGCTCGAGGTGGAGCGGCCGGCGCGTGGCGACCGGCGGGACGCCCTGCCCCAGCCTAGGCATTGCCGAAGATCGGATGCCTGACCTTGTCGCCGGGCTTGAGGCCCAGCAGGCGCGCGCTGCCGCCGTTGATCTCGAGCACCGCCCGCACGGGAAACTCGCTGGGGATGGTGTCGGTCGACAGCGGCTTGGCGTTGGCATGGATGTGACGGATCGTGCCGTCGCCGGCGATGAACACCATGTCGAGCGGGATCAAGGTGTTCTTCATCCAGAAGCTGACCGGCGCTTCCTGGTAGAAATCGAACAGCATGCCCTCGTAGGGGCCGAGCTTGTCGCGGAACATCAGCCCGCGGGCGCGTTGCGCGTCGTTGACCGCCATCTCGACGTCGAACTTGAGCTCGCGACCGCCGCTGTCGATCACGAGCTTGGAGCGCTCGAACTTGATCTCGCCGTTCTGGGCGAGCGCCGCGGCGCTGCCGGCAAGGGCGAAGGGCGCAGCCAGCACGAAGCGGCGGCCGACGCCTTTTCTGAGGAGGGATGCCATGGCCATGGAATAAGTCCTGGCCGGCAATGTCGTCAAACCCAAGGCGTGGCGCGCCGCTCAGGCGGCGCGGATCTCCACCACCTGCAGGCCTTTCTGACCTTCGGCAATCCGCACCATCACCTTCTGCCCAGGGGTCAGGGCGTCAAGGCCGTGACGGCGCAATACGGCAGCGTGGACGAAAATGTCGCCCTCGGCGGCCTCGCGCGTGACGAAGCCGTAGCCGCGCTCGTTATTGTACCACTTGACGAGGGCCGAGGTGTAATCCCCGACGGCTATGCCCTCCGGCAGCGGTGGCGGCCGAGGCGTCGCGGCGACCGCTGTCGTCTGGTCGACCTCGATCACCCGCATGACCTGCCACCCTTTCGGGCCGCGCACGCCGGAGCAAAGCACCGTCGCGCCAGGCTTGAGGTCGTCATGCCCGGCCTGGCGCAAAGTCGTTACATGCAAGAACGCATCGCTACTGTCGGTGTCGAGGGCCAGAAACCCGTACCCCTTGACCGCATTGAACCACTTAACCTTGCCACGCAGTTCAACTGTGCTGGCGTCCCCGCCCGTCTCTCCCTGGTGGGTCGTCATACAACGATCCCGTGTTGTTATGACGAAATCCTATCATCGCGGCGCAGCCGTGCAACAGTCCTTGTTGGTGATCACAGCGATCGAAACGGCATATGCACTGCAATGTCGAGGCCGACCAGGCGCCCAGTTTGGTCAGGCCGGACAGCTCGGTCGATGACCGTTGCCGTCCGTTGCGCTATCACCCGATGGTTGCATGCTCGTTTCTTTTCCGAGCCATCGTCGAGGCCCGAACCGAGGCCCGGGAGCTCGGCTTATGTTGCACGAATGCCACAGGCTCGGAGGATTGGAGAGGGCCGGTCGAGGATGCTGTCGGGCCCGGCCGCAATTGAGCCAAAGTGTAGTGGTGACCTGAACATCGTCGGTTACCCAGTCAGCTCTGTAGAGATCCAGTCCGTGTGGTTCGGCGCCAAGCCAGTCTCGTTCCAGTCCTTCGACATGCCGCAACGGCTCGTCCCGGTTGCTTTGCTCGTCATCGTCTCGATGGTGGCAGCCTACACGCAGGCCTTGGCCCAGGTCGTCGAGTCGCGGCATTGGCAGGGCGCGACCGCGGCCACGCGCCAGCCCGAGCACGTCGTGGCCACGACCCTCGCCGAATGGCAGAGCTTGTGGAGCCGTGCCGGGGTGGCGCCTCCGGAGGGTTTCGAGCCCGGGCGCACCAACGCTGTCGGCATCTTCCTCGGCCGACGCAGCGGCGAGGGCTTCGGCGTGAACGTCCTGTCGGCCACCCGGCGGCGTGATCGCATCGTCGTCGTGTTCGAGGAGCGTATGCCGCCCGACGTCATGCTGGCCCAGCGGGTCAGCCCGGGTCCGCCGGCGCGTGCCTCGATGGGCGGCGGCAGCGCGGGCTTCAGTGGAGGAGCGCCGTTTGCCGGCGCCACGGGATTCGCGTCCCCGGGGGCGGTCGCGACGGTGGCGCCGCCGCCCCCGGCGCGCCCGACCGGCCCGCCGACCTCTCCTTGGGCGATCGTGCTGATCCAGCGTTCCGATCTGCCGATCTCCGTCGAGCAGCGGTTGTTCCGCTAGCTGTGGAGTCTCAATAGGTTGTCGCCGGCAAGGCCGAGTCTGGTGACGGGTGGTTTACCGCCGATGCCTGCATGGGGTCTATGCCAGTTGTAGCGGTGAAGGAACGTGGGGAGATGCTCGGCGCGTTGAGCCGAGCAGTTGTAGGCCCTGGCATAGGCCCATTCTCGCAAGATGGTCTGAATGAAGCGCTCGGCTTTGCCGTTGGTCTTGGGGGTGTAGGGCCTGGTGAAGATGTGGCGGATGCCGAGCCTGTTGCAGGCTTTGCGGAAGGGCCTGGAGCGGTAGCATGATCCGTTGTCGGTCATGATGCGTTGAATGCGGACGCCGAGCTTCCTGTAGTGTTCGATCGTGGCTTTGAGGAAGGCAATGGCGCTCTTGTGCCGCTGGTCTGGCTTGATCTGTGTGAAGGCCAGGCGAGACGCGTCGTCGATGGCCACATGGACGTACTCCCAGCCGGCGCCGCGGCTGTTGACCTGGCGGTCACCGGTGATGCGGTGGCCGGTTTGCTCGAATCTGCCGAGCCTCTTGATGTCGAGATGGATGAGTTCGCCAGGATGTTCGCGTTGGTAGCGCCGGATCGGCTCGGCAGGCTCCAGAGCGCTGAGCTTGTTGAGGCCGAGGCGCTCGAGGATGCGGCTGACCGTGGCTGGAGAGACGCCCACCTGGGCCGCGATCTCCTTGCCCGGGATGCGTTGGCGGCGTAGCGCCGCGACGCGCTCGACGACCGCCTGGGGCGTCGGCTGACGCAAGCGGCGAGGACGGGAGCTGCGGTCCCGCAGGGCCTCCCACCCGCCCTCCCGGTACCGGCGAAGCCATTTGTAGGCCGTGCGAGGGCAAACGCCTCCGGCTATTGCGGCGGCCTGCGGCGTTTGCCCACTCAGAACCATTTTGACCAGACGCTCTCGACCCAGCGGGGTCAGGCGGGCATTCTTGTGGATGTCCATTCGGCTCTCCAAGGATCGTTGAAGTCTCGACAACCTCAGCTTCCTCGGCCTGAGCCGGATGGACAACCTATTGAAAGCTCACAGCTAGCCCGCCCCCTCGATCAGGCAGAGCCGCCCCTCAATGGGAGTGCCGCGGCATTCCCTTGGTCTCCGCAATACGCTGGAAGTCGACGGCGAAGTCTAGGCAGGCGCCGCTCGACAACTGGCCGACGAACTTGCGCTGCAACTCCTGCCACGGGGTCTGGCTGGGCACGACGTTCGGCTTCCAGGCGGCGCGCCGTGCCGCCAGATCGGCCTCGGGCAGCAGCATGTCGGCACGCCGCTTGGCGATGTCGATGCGTACCCTGTCGCCGGTACGCAGGAGCGCCAGGCCACCGCCCACCGCCGCCTCGGGCGAGGCGTTGAGGATCGACGGGCTGGCCGACGTCCCGCTCTGGCGACCGTCGCCGACGCACGGCAACAGCAGCACCCCGCCCTTCACCAGCCGGTCCGGCGGCAGCATGTTGACCACCTCGGCGGCGCCGGGGTAGCCGACCGGTCCCGAGTTGCGAATAAACAGGATGCTGTTCTCGTCGATCGGCAGGCTCGGATCGTTGATCCGGTGATGGTAATCCTCGGGTCCCTCGAAGACGATCGCCGTGCCCTCGAAAGCGTCCTTGTCGCCCGGTCGCTCGAGGTACTTGGCGCGAAATTCCTCGGAGATCACCGAGGTCTTCATGATCGCCGAGTCGAACAGGTTGCCGCTCAGCACGGCGAAGCCCGCGTGGCCGAGCATCGGACGGTCGTAGGACTTGATCACCTCGCCGTCGGCCCGCGGCGCGCCGGCAAGATTCTCGGCCATCGTCCGGCCCGTGACGGTCATCGCCTCGCCGCGCAGTTTGCCATGCGCCGCGAGCTCGGCCATCACCGCCGGCACGCCGCCGGCGCGATAGAAGGCCTCGCCGAGATACTTGCCGGCCGGCATGCAGTTGACCAGCAGCGGAACATCATAGCCGATACGGTCCCAGTCCGCGTTTTCCAGCTCGACGCCGGCGTGACGGGCGATGGCGTTGACGTGCGGCGGGCAGTTGGTCGAGGCCCCCAGGGCGCTGGCGGCGACGATCGCGTTCTCGAAGGCGGCACGCGTCAGGATCCTGGACGGCCGCAGGTCCTCCCAGACCATGTCGACGATGCGCCTGCCGGTCTCGTAGGCGATCTGGCCACGCTGCTTGTAAGGGCCGGGAATGGCGGCGCAGCCGGTCAGCGACATGCCCAGAGCCTCGGCCATGCTGTTCATCGACAGGGCGGTGCCCATGGTGTTGCAGTGGCCGACGCTCGGGGCGCTTGAGGCCACCAGCTCGATGAACTGCTCCATGTCGATCCGGCCGGCCGCGAGTTCCTGACGGGCATACCAGACGATCGTGCCCGACCCCGCCAGGCCGCCGGCGAAGTGGCCGTCGAGCATCGGGCCGCCCGACAGCACGATCGCCGGAATGTCGACCGTCGCGGCGCCCATGATCATCGCCGGCGTGGTCTTGTCGCATCCCGTGGTCAGGACGACGCCGTCGAAGAAGTAGCCGTACAGGCTCTCGACCAGGCTGAGATAGGCGAGGTTCCGGTCGAGTCCGGCGGTCGGCCGCTTGCCGGTCTCCTGGATCGGATGGACCGGGAACTCGATGGGGATGCCGCCCGAGTCGCGAATGCCATCGCGTACGCGCGACGCCAGGTCGAGGTGATGACGGTTGCAGGGCGACAGGTCGCTGCCGGTCTGGGCGATGCCGATGATCGGCTTGCCGCTGCGCAGCTCGGCCAGGGTCAGGCCGAAGTTCATGTACCGCTCGAGGTAGAGCGCGGTCATCGTCGGGTCGGACTTGGAATCGAACCATTCGCGGCTGCGCAGCCGGCGCTCGCCCGGCTTGCCGCCGGCGTCATTCTTGTCGGCCATCGTCTTCCTCCTGGCTTGGTTGGCGGCAGCCTATCACCGGCGCGCCGCAGACGGGAGTTGAGCCGCCGCCGCCGGCATGGGAAATCGACGGCATGGTCTCCTCCCCCGCCCTCGTTTCCCTCGGCGAGCCGCTGATCGAGTTCAACCGGCCGAAGGACGGCGACGGCCGCACCTGGCTGCAGGGCTTCGGCGGCGATTCGCAGAACGTCGCCATCGCCGCGGCTCGCCAAGGAGCCACCGCTGGCTACCTGACCAGCGTGGGCGAGGACTGGATGGGCGATGCCTTCCTCGAGCTGTGGCGCAGCGAGGGCGTCGATGCCTCGCGCGTGACCCGGCATCCGACGGCGCCGACCGGCGTGAGCTTCGTCACGCACGGCCCGGCCGGCCACAAGTTCGACTACCTGCGCAAGAACTCGGCGGCCTCCCTGATGAGCGAGGCGACGCTGCCGCGCGACTACGTGGCCGGCGCCCGCATCCTGCACCTGTCGGCGATCGGCCAGGCGATCAGCGAGAGCGCCCGCGCGACCTGCGCCGCGGCGCTCGCGGCGGCGCGCGCGGCCGGAGTGCGCGTGTCGTACGACACGAATCTCCGCCTGCGCCTGTGGGACCTCGACACGGCACGCGCCGTGATCGATGCCACGATCGCGCAGTGCGACATCGCCCTCCCCAGCCTCGACGATTCTCGACAGCTGACGGGGCTCGACGCTCCCGAGGCCATCGTCGACCACTACCTTCGCCTGGGGGCGCCCCTGGTCGCGCTCAAGATGGCGGCCGAGGGATGCCTGATCGCGACGCCCGGGCAGCGCCTGCGCATCCCCGGCCATCGGGTCGAAGCCGTCGATGCGACGGGCGCCGGCGACACGTTCGACGGCGCGTTCCTCGCCCGGCTCATGGCCGGCGACGATCTCGCCGCCGCGGCCCGCTACGCCAATGTCGCCGCCGCCCTGTCGACGCGCGGCTACGGCGCCGTCACGCCTATTCCGCGGGCGGCGGAAGTCCGGGCCGAGCTGGCGCGCGGCCGGCCGGCAGCAGCGCCCTGAGGAAGCGGCCGAGCACCGTCACCTGCTGGCCGAGCCAGCCGCGGCCATTGTCGGCGTCGACGGTCGGATCCGCGACGCCGGTCGGGCGATGGATACCGTCGTAGTTGGCGGTCCCGAACAGCATGTCCCAGACGGGAAAGACCGGCGCGAAATTGTGGTCCTGGATGTGCCGCTCCTGTTCCGTCGCCAGGGCGTGGTGCAGGCGATGGAAACGCGGGCTGACGATCAGGCGCTGGCCAACGCGGCCGAAGGTGAAATCGACGTTGGCATGCGAGAAGCTCTCGATCAGCCGGGCGACGACCAGGATCAGGACGTAGTCTTCCGGCTGCACGCCGACGAACTGCGCGAACACGGCGAGCGTCAGCGTGACCAGGAGATCGTCGAGCAGGTGATTGCGGTCGTCGCTCCACACCGTCATCTGTCGCTGGCTGTGATGCAGGCTGTGCAGCGCCCACCACCACGACAGGCCGTGCTGGGCGCGATGCACCCAATAGGCCGCGAAGTCGTAGAGCATGAAATAGATCAGGAACGAGACCAGCGCATGGTCGTTCAGCCAGGGCAGCAGGTTCTCCAGGCGCGGCGGCGTGATTCCCCACGCCCTGACCACCCGTTCGAGCTCGTTGGTGACCGGATAGGTCACGACGAACACCAGCAGCGGCACGACTCCCAGCCGGTTGAGCACCGTGTAGATCCGGTCGACCTTCATCAGCCGGTCGTCGGCGTGCCGCTCGAAAGGCCAGCGCTTCTCGATCAGGCGCATGCCGAAGGCGATGACCGCCACCTGGACCGCGCCCAGCATCACGAACTCGACGGCGTTGAAGGCGGGCTCGAACCACTGCATCAAGCCGAGCTCGAAGAGCAGAGGCGCGACCAGCGTCTCGAACAGCCACGCCTGAATGCCGACCCAGACGTCGATGAGGTCGCGCATGGCGCCCTACTTGCGTTCCCCGCTCGTCGACGCCGCTCGCACCGGCCCGCCGACCCGCCAATCGTCCTTGAAGATCATGATTCCGTGCGGCGACTTGCCGACCGGGATCGAGGCGACCATCTTCAGGCTCTCGAGATCGACGACGGCGACACGACGCAGGAAGCGCTGCGTCACCCACATCTCCTTGCCGTCGGCGGTGATGTCCATGTCGTCCGGGCCGCCCGGGACCTTGATGCTCCCGACCACGCTCATGGTCTTGGTGTCGAGGATCGAGATCGTGCCCTCGACCCGATTGCTCAGGAACCAGTGGCGACCGTCGCCCTTGGGAAAGAAGTTGTGCGCCGCCTTGCCGGTCTTGAGCGAGCTCTTGATGGTGCCGTCGCGCGGGTCGACGACGACGACGCGATCGGCCCCGGTCAGCGCCACGATGAGGCGATTGGCATCGGGCATGATGACGCCGGCCGGCGCGCTGCCGACCTCGGTGACCCACTTGAGCGTCTGGGTCGCCAGGTCGAAGGCTGCCAGCCGCCCGCTCTCCTGCAAGGTCAGGAACACGGTCTTCGACTCGGCATCGAACGCCAGATGGCTGGGCACCGAGTCCATGAAGATCCGCTTGGCGAGTACGAACCCGTCGGCCCGGTAGATATCGATGTGATCCAGGCGGTTGGCCGCGGTCACGAACCACTTGCCGTCCGGGCTGAAGCCCAGCTGGTAAGGGTCGACGATGTCCTTGTGGACGCGACGTTTCTCACCCGTGCGGACGTCGAGCGCGGTCAGCTCGTTGGTCACCGTCGAGGCGATCAGGACTTCCTTGCCGTCGGGCGTCAGGATCAGGTGATGCGGCTCGCGGCCGATCGGAAAGCGCTTGAGCTCGGCGCGCTGGCCGCGGCTCAGGATGCTGTAGGAGGCATCCTCGGAGTTGAGCACCAGGATCGTGTCGGCGCGCGCGCCCGCCGCCCCGCCGAGGAGCAGCGCGACCAGAGCAAATGCGAGTTTTCTCATGGGGCTAGGCCGATCTCCTTGCACGGCCTTTGAACCACCTTTCGGGGTCCCTGGCTAGACCCGTTTCAGCCTCGAGGCTGCGGCGGCAAGCCGCTCGATGCGAGGCCAGTCGCCGGCCGCGACGGCGTCGCGCGGCGCCACCCACGAGCCGCCGACGCAGGCGACGTTGCCGAGGCCGAGATACTGCGGCGCAGTCTCGGCCGTCACCCCGCCGGTCGGGCAGAAGCGCAATCCCGCCAGCGGCGCCGCCACCGCCTTGAGCCAGGCGATCCCGCCGGTGCTGTCGGCGGGAAAGAGCTTCATCAGGGTGATGCCGCGCTCGGCCAGGAGCATCGCCTCGGAAACGGTCTGGATGCCGGGCAGAAACGGCAGTCCTGCGGCCTGCGCCGCCTCGGCCAAGGCCACCGTGCAGCCCGGGCTGACCGCGAACCGCGCGCCGGCACGGGCGATCTCCTCCAGATGGTCGTGCCGCAGCACGGTGCCGGCGCCCGGGATCGCCTCGGGCACCTGCTGGGCGATCGCCTCGATCGCCTCGAGGGCCACCGGCGTGCGCAGCGTCACCTCGATGATCGGCAACCCACCCCTCACCAGCGCCCGCGCCAGCGGCACGGCATCGGCGAGGCGCTGGATGGTCAGCACCGGTATGACCGGCGCGACGGCGGCGATCGCCGCGATGTCCATGCGTCAGACGCTCCAGCCGCCGTCGATGACGTTGATGGTGCCGGTGGTGAAGGCCGACTCGTCGCTGGCGAGGTAGAGCGCCAGGGCGGCGATCTCGTCCGCCGAGCCGAAGCGGCCGGTCGGCTGGCGCTGCATGAAGAACTTGCGCGCGTCCGTGCCGCCGCCCAGCGAGGCGATGCGCTCGTCGAGCGACGGTGTCTGCACGGTGCCGGGGCAGATCGCGTTGCAGCGCACGTTGCGGCTCACATAGTCGACGGCCACCGACTTGGTGAGGCCGATCACGGCCGCCTTGGTCGTCCCGTAGATGCAGCGCAGCGCTGCGCCCTTCACGGATGAGGCCGCCGACGACATGTTGATGATCGAGCCGCCTCCCTTGTCCAGCATGCCGGGCAGGAAGGCCTGGATCGTCCAGAACATGCTGCGCACGTTGAGGTCGAAGGCGAACCGCCACTGCTCGTCGGTGGCGTCCAGCACGGTGCCGTGGTGCACGAAGCCGGCACAGTTGAACAGCACGTCGACCGGCCCGGTCTCGGCGGCGAGCGCGGCGATCGCCGCCTTGTCCGTCACGTCGAGCTGGCGCGCCTCCAGCCCGGGGGCGGCGGCGATCTTCGCGGTGTCGAGGTCGGTCGCCCACACTCGGGCGCCTTCGCGGGCAAAGGCTCGCGCCGTCGCCGCGCCAATTCCCTGTCCCGCCGCCGTCACGACGCAGACCTTGTCCTTCAATCGCATGTCTCGGAAGCCTCCGGCTGGCGGTCAGGGCGTAGCCTTGATCAGCCCCTTCTCGCGGTAATACTTCTCGGCGCCAGGGTGCAGCGGGATCCCCAGACCCAGGACCGCCGACTCGAGCTTGATGGACCGCCCCTTGGCATGCCCCGAATCCAGCAGCTTGCGGGTGCTCGGGTTCCACAGCGCGGCGGTGATGTCGTAGATCAGTTGCTCCCCTTGCTTCATCGTGGTCGCCCAGATGGCATTGACGCTCACCGTCTTCACGCCAGGAACGTTCTTGTAGGCTCCCTCGGGAATCTCGTCGGCCGCGAAGAAGCTGTACTCGTGGATCAGCTTCTCGGCCTGTGGCCCGTCGATCGGCAGCAGATCGATCCCGGTGGTCGCCGCGAGCTCGGCGATCGCCCCCTGCGGCCAGCCGGCGACCGCGAAGAAGGCATCGAGCGTCCCCTCCTTGAGGCGGTCCGCCGCCGCCTGCGGCTTGAGGTACTCGGCCTTTACGTCCTTCTCCGTCAGCCCGAAGGCGGCGAAGATCAGGCGGGCATCGACCAGCGTCCCGGAGCCCGGCTCGTCGAGCGACACCCGCTTGCCGCGCAGCTCGTCGATCGACGTGATGCCGGCGCCCTTGCGCACCACGAGATGGAAGCTCTCCGGATAAAGGTTGGCGATGGCACGCAAGCCGTCGATCTTGGGGCGGCCGTCATAGATGCCGCTGCCGTTGAAGGCCCAGTAGGCGACGTCGGACTGGACGAAGGCCGACTGCATGCTGCCGCTCGCCAGGGACGCGACGTTGGCCACCGAGCCGTTCGAGGCGACCGCCGTGGCGACCAGCCCGGGAACGCCGCACGAGCCGCCATCGGCGCAGGCCCGCGAGCCCGGCGGATTGGAAATTGAGTTGGCGATCAGGCCGCCTATCGGGAAATACGTCCCCGAGGTGCCGCCGGTGCCGATACGAAAGAAGGTGATGTCCTGCGCGGCCGCCATCCGGCCACCGACGGCGGCCCCGAGCCCGCCCAGCAGCACCGCCCTGCGGCCAAATCTCATGACATGACCTCCCTTGTGGGGGCGATTTAACCGCGTCGTCCGGCCAGCCGCAACGATCACCGTCAGTTCACCCCGACGGCGCGGCTCAAGGTTGCCCCGATCTCGCCGTGAATGACGAGATCGGCGCTGTCGTCCTGGTCCGTGGCGTCGCGATTGACGATCACCAGGGTGGCGCCGCGGCGCTTGGCGACCTGCGGAAACCCGGCCGCGGGATAGACCACCAGCGAGCTGCCGAGCACGATGAAGAGATCGCAGGCGAGCGTCTCGTCCTGGGCCCGGGCCATGGGAATCTCGGGCATGGCCTGGCCGAAGGAGATCGTGGCGGTCTTGACGATTCCTTCGCATTTCTCGCACACCGGCAGGCGGCCATGGCCGAGGAAGGCCTGGCGGATCGGCTCGAGCTCGTGGCGGTGGCCACAGTCGAGGCAGCTGGCGTAGGTGGCGTTGCCGTGCAGCTCGATGACCTTCGACTCGGGCAGGCCCGAGCGCTGGTGCAGACCGTCGATGTTCTGGGTGATGACGGCGCTGAGCCGCCCCTGCTCGGCCAGCTTGGCCAGCGCCCGATGCCCGGCGTTGGGCTCGGCCTTGGTCATCACCTCGTCGGTCGCGAATTTGCGCCGCCACGATTCGCGACGCATCTCCTCGGAAGCCATGAAGTCGTCGAAGTAGATCGGCTTGTAGCGGGTCCAGATGCCGCCCGGCGAACGGAAGTCGGGGATCCCGGACTCCGTCGAGATGCCGGCGCCGGTGAAGGCGACGATCCGTTGGGCCTCGCCGATCATCTGCCGTAGCCTCTCGACCTCGTCCATCGCGTCCCTCCTCCGCCCCGCCAAGCTACGGTGCCGGCATGGCCGGATTATGCACCGCGCAGCCGGCAAGCGTCCTGCCTTCGCTGCGCACCTCGACGCCATAGGCGAACCAGGAGCCCGATTGCGGATCGATGCAGCGCCGCTCGATCAGGGTCACGGTGAAGTCGGGGTCGTCGGCGGCGGCGTAGGCCACGCCGTCGTCGAGCTTCTGCGGTCCGCCATGGGGCACCCGGAGCGCCACACCGCCGCCGCCGCCGGGCACGCTCAGGAGCATGTCGCGCGCGGTCACTTCCAGACGCCAGGCCGCCTCGCCGGTGCCGTTCACGGCCAGCCACTCGCGCTGGTCGAAGCGCTCGCGGCAGCCCGCCGTCTCGACGGCGGCACGGCGCAGCTCGAGAGCGGTGATGCCCGACCCGGGCCCGGTCTCGCGGCCGCCGTACAGCTCGACGAACATTGGTCGACCGGCCTGCCCCGCGGTCAGGCCGGCCAGCGCCTTGCCGAGTTCCTGCTCGGGCGTATGGTCCTCGAGAGCCAGTGGAGCGCCGTCGCACGGCATGAACTGCAAGCGGCCGCCGAGATCGCGAACCGTGCCGCGCAGCCGCACCGCGCCGGCCGACATCAGCGGACGGCTTTGAGCGGCGGCGCTCGGCGGCGGCGGTTCGTCGGCCGGACGGCCGCCGAGCGGCAGGACGGTAACGGAGCCGGGCGGCGGGGCGGCCGCGACGGGCCCGCGCACCGCCGGCGTCGGTGCCGTGCGGGCCGCCAGGGTCGGAAGGGCGTAGAAGAAGATCGGCTTCTGAGCGGAATCGAGCAGGCAGACGAACTGGGTCTCCACCGGCGCGCCGGTGCGGTAGGTCAGGCGGCCGCGCAGGGTCAGGGCGGACTCGACGCTCTGGCTGCCGACCTTCGCCTCGAGGCGCTCCAGGGCCGGCGGCGGAAAGTCGAGCGCGGTCACGCTGTCGACGCCGGCGCTCAGCCGACGGTACTGGGCGTCGCCGAAGGCGGCGCATTGCTGCGCCAGGCGGGTTTGCGCCGACACGGTCGGTGCCAGAGCCGACAGGAAAGGCAGGACGAGGACGATGAGGATCGGGAGGCGCCGCATCGGGTCACGATAGCCGATCGCGGCGCGCCTCAGGAGAGCCAGCGCTTGCGCCGCTTGTAGTGCTTGGTGTCATGGTAGGACTTGCGGGTCCCGCCTTCGTTCAGGCCGAGGTAGAATTCCTTGATGTCGGAATTGTCGCGCAGCCTGTCGGCCGGGCCCTCGAGCACGACGCGGCCGTTCTCCATGACGTAGCCGTGGTCGGCGATGGCGAGCGCCAGGGTGGCATTCTGCTCGACCAGCAGCACCGACAGCGACTCCTGCTTCACCAGGCGGCTGACGATCCCGAAGATCTCCTCGACCAGCAGCGGCGCCAGGCCGAGCGACGGCTCGTCGAGCAGCACGACCTTGGGCTGGCTCATCAGCGCCCGGCCGATCGCCAGCATCTGCTGCTCGCCGCCCGACAGATAGCCCGAGGTCTGGGCCCGCCGCTCGCGCAAACGCGGGAAGTACGAGTAGACCAGGTCGATACCGCGCTTGAGTGCGGCATTGTCCTTCTGCACGTGCGCCCCGGCGATCAGGTTCTCCTCGGTGGTCAGGTGCTCGAAGACGCGGCGGCCCTCGAACACCTGCACCAGCCCGAGCCGCGCGACCTCGTGCGCCCGCAGCCCGTCGATGCGGCGGTCGCCGAGTTGGACAGTCCCTTTGGTGACCTCGCCGCGCTCGCTGCGCAGCACGCCGGAGATCGCCTTCAGGGTCGTCGTCTTGCCGGCGCCATTGGCGCCCAGCAGGGTAGTGATGGTGCCCTGGCCGACGTTGATCGACACCCCCTTGAGCACGAGGATGACGTGGTCGTAGACGACTTCGATATTGTTGATGGCCAGCATGGTCGATCCGCCGCTTGCGGCCGGGCGGCGATCGCTCGCCGCCCGCTCCGCCACGATCACGACTTGGAGGCCTCGGCCGCCAGGTGCTTCTGGATCACGTCACGATAGCCCTGGAACCAGTCCTTGGACTTGACCAGCTTGCCGCCCTTGACCGTCCAGACCTGGATCCAGCCGCCGCCCTCGTGGTCGGCCGGCGTCAGCTCCATCGGCGGGACCAGACCGCCCAGGGTGAAGCCCTTGATCGACTCCATGCCCTTCTTGACCTCGTCGGATGTCGGCGCGGCGCCGCCCTTGGCCTTGATGGCGTTGCGTGCCGCCTCGACGTGCAGCGCGGCGATCAGCACGCCGCGATTGTAGTAGACGGTCGAGTCCATTTCCTTGGGGGCCGGCTTGCCCTGGGCCTTGTACATCGCCTCGATGTCCTTCAGGACCGGGAAGTCCTTGCCGACGCCGGCAAACTGGATGGTGTTGTAACCCTCGGCGACGCCCATGCCGCCGGCCGCCAGGATGTCGGCTTCGGCCGACGCCCAGACCAGGCCGATCACCTTGCTCAGCGGGTAGCCCTTGCCCTTCAGCTCCTTGATGGCGACCGAAGGCGCGCGGCCGAACAGATGGGCGATCACGAAGTCGGGCTTGAAGCGGCCCGTGATGTCGAGCACCTGGGCGCCCATCTCGAGGCCGGGCGCCGGCACCGCGAAGGTCTTCAGCTCGAAGCCCTCGGCCTTGGCGATGTCCTCGATGATCGGCAGCGGCTCCTTGCCGGCCGGATTGTCGAGATAGAGGTAGGCGATCTTCTTGCCCTTCAGGCCGCCCAGCTTCTCCTTGGCGAACTCGACGGCGCCGCCGACCTGCGACCAGTAGCTGGCGGCGATCGGGAAGGTGTACGGGTAGCGCTTGCCGTCGGCCGCGCCGGCGGTGCCGAAGCCCGGCGACGTGCCGAGGATCTTGTCCTCCTCGAGCTTCTTGTTCAGGGCCGCCGTCTGCGGCGTGCCGAACAGGCCCTCGAGCACCGCCCCTTCCTTCTTGAAGCGCTCATGCGCCTCCATGGCCGGCGGCACCTTGTACTCGTTGTCGATCTCGATGACCTTGATCTTGTAGCCCTCGACGCCGCCCTTGCTGTTCACCAGGGCGATGTAGTCCTGATAGCCGGGGCACAGCATCGTGCCGACGATCGCCGTCGGCCCGGTCCGGTCGCATTGCAGGCCGAACACAAGTTCCTTCGACTGCGCGGAGGCGTCCGCCCCGCCGAACGCCAGGACGGCGGTCGTTGCCGCGGCTCCCAGCCAGCTCTTCACGAACCTCATCTTGGGTCCTCCCAGTTTCTTGCCACACACCCCTCCCTAGTAGGAGAAGGGCCAAACCCGGAAGTAGCTCCGGATATTCCTCCACAACCGGTTGAGCCCTTCGGGCTCGACGATCAGGAAGAAGATGATGAGGGCGCCGAACACGCCCAGCCGCAGGCCCGAGATGACTCCCGCCATCTCGCCCCCGGTGAAGAACAGCGACCCCACGTTCTCCATGACGATACGGATCACGATGGGCAGCAATGTGACGAAAACCGCGCCGAAGATCGTTCCCAGCACCGAGCCCAGGCCACCGATGATGATCATCGCGAGATAGTCGATCGACACGACGAGTTGGAATTGCTCATAGTTCGCGATGCCGAAATAGTAGGTGTACAGCACGCCGCAGATGCCCGCGTAGAACGACGAGATGGCGAAGGCCAGCAGCTTGTAGCGGAAGATGTTGATGCCGATGATCTCGGCCGCGATGTCCTGGTCGCGCACCGCCACGAAGGCTCGGCCGATACGGCTGCGCACCAGGTTCAGGGTGGCGACGATCGCCAGGACCGCGAAGAACAGCAGGAAGAAGTAGAGCTTGCCCTGGGTGTCGAAGGTCCAGCCCAGCAGGCTCGGTCGGCCGACCTCGATCGAGGCCTGGGCGCCGCCCGAGATCGCCGGCACGTGGTTGATCGTCCATTCGATGATCAGCTGCCCGGCCAGGGTGGCGATGGCGAGATAGAGCCCCTTGATGCGAAGGCTGGGGATGCCGACCAGCACGCCGATCGCCGCCGCCATCAGGCCGCCGGCCGGAAGGGTGATCCAGAACGGCAGGTCGAGGCGCACCGCCAGGTTCGCCGCCGTGTAGGCACCGACCGACATGAAGGCGCCGTGCCCGATCGAGATCTGGCCCGTGTAGCCGACCAAGATGTTAAGGCCCAGGGCGCCGACGATGGCGATCAGGATCAGGTTCAGGATCGACAGGTAGTATTCGTGGACCATCAGGGGGATGACGCCGACGAACAGCACCGCCAGCGCCACCACCGTCCAGCGCGCGATCGGCAGCGGGTAGAGCGCCATGTCGGCGGCGTAGGTCGTCTTGAAGACACCGGACTCGCGATGGAACATGGCTTACACGCGCTCGATCTGGCGGCGGCCGAAGATGCCGTAGGGCCTGACCATCAGCATGACGATCATCAGGACGTAGGGCGCGAAGTCCTTGGTGCCGCCGCCGACATACGGGTCGAGATAGCCGGCCGCCAGGCTCTCCACGACGCCGATGATGAGCCCGCCGACGATGGCGCCGCCGATCGAATCCAGCCCGCCCAGGATGACCACCGGGAAGACCTTGAGCCCGACCAGGGCGAGTTGCACGTCGACCCCCAGCATGCCGCCCCAGACGATGCCGCCCAGCGCCGACACGATGCCGGCCATCGCCCAGGCCAAGGCGAAGTAGCGCTCGACGTTGATGCCCATGGCCTGGGCGACCTGCTGGTTGTCGGCCACCGCCCGCATGGCGACCCCCATCCGGCTCTTCTTGAAGAACCAGCTGAAGGCGAGAAAGAAGACGATCGTGACGACCGCGCCCAGGACCTGGATCGGCGGCAGGGTCGCCGGCCCCAGGGCGATCGGCTCGTCGCCGATCGGCAGGGTGAGCGCCCGTGTCTCGCTGCCGAAGATCACCGGGCCGAGGCCGCGGATCATGGCCGCCAGGCCGATCGTCGCCATGATGACGGCGACCACCGGCCGCCCCAGCAGCGGCCGCAGGACGACCCGCTCGAGCCCGAAGCCGAAGCCGATCATGGCGGCGAACACCACCGCGATGGCGACGATCAGCGGCATGCCCTCGAAACCCAGCATGCTGACGACGATAAGCCCCGCCAGCATGACGAACTCGCCCTGGGCGAAGTTGATGGCGTCGGTAGCCTTGTAGACCAGCACGAAACCCAGCGCGATCAGCGCGTACATCAGGCCGATCGAGACGCCGTTGAAGAGCAGGGAAATGAAGAAGCCGAGGTCGTCCGACATCATGCCTCTCTCCCTCCCCAGCGCGCGCAGCGCGGTGGGGAGGTGTCGCCCGCATCGGGCGACGGAGGGGTCAAGATCTCGGGCGCAACAAATGCCGCCCATGACCCCTCCGCCCGCTGCGCAGGCACCTCCCCTTCGCGGAGGCCGCGAAGGGGAGGAAAATAAAGTTCCCGGCTCACGCCGCCCTCCGTGTCGCTTCGGCGGCAGCGCGGCCATGGATGGCGATGGTCGAGCTCAGGGTCGACTTGCGGCCGTCCTCGAAGGTGATCTCCATCGTGACGTCGACCGCGTCGCGGCCGCCGTAGAAGGCGGCGATCACGTCGGCGTATTTCTCCGCCACGAAACGGCGGCGCACCTTGCGGGTCCTGGTCATCTCGGCGTCGTCGGCTTCCAGTTCCTTGTTGAGCAGCAGGTAGCGCCGGACCTGCTGCACGTCCGGCAGGGTGGCGTTGGCCTTGGCGATCTCCTCGCCGATCAGCCCCGCCACCTCGGGCTTGCGGCTGAGATCCATGAAGCTGGTGTAGGCCAGCCCGCGCCGCTCCGCCCAGGTACCGACCGTCTCCAGGTCGATGGCGATCATCGCCGCGACGAACGGCTGCTGGTCGCCGAACGCCACGGCTTCGCGGATGTACGGGCTGAACTTCAGCTTGTTCTCGATGAACTGCGGCGCGAAGGCCGAGCCGTCGGTCAGCTTGCCGACGTCCTTGGCCCGGTCGATGATCACGAGGTGGCCCTGCTTGTCGAAGAAGCCGGCATCCCCGGTCTTCAGCCAGCCATCCTCGCTCAAGGTCTCGCGCGTCACCTCGTCCTGCTTGAAGTAGCCCTTGAAGACGTTGGGCCCCTTCAGCAGCACCTCGCCGCGGTCGTCGATGCGGATGTCGACCTGCGGGATCGGTCGTCCGACCGTGTTGGGGTTGGCCTCGGCATCGGGCTGGCAGGCGATCATCGCCGAGGCCTCGGTGGCGCCGTAGATCTGCTTGAGGTTGATGCCGAAGGAGCGGAAGAAGCGATAGGTGTCGGGCCCGAGCGGCGCGCCGCCGGTGTAGCACCAGCGCGTGTTGCGCAGGCCAAGCTGGTCGCGCACCGGTCCGTAGACCATCAGTTCGCCCAGTGCCATCCCCAGCCTGTCGACCAGCGACAGCGGCTTGCCGTCGGCGCGCGCCAGCTCGCAGCGCTCGGCCAGTGCCCGGAAATGCTCGTAGATCCGCTGCTTCAGCGGCGAAGCGTCCGCCGCCTTGATCTGCATCTGGGTCAGCATGTTCTCCCAGATGCGCGGCGGCGCCAGCATCGCGTCCGGCCCCAGCTCGCGCAGGTCGCGCTGCACCGTCTCGGGACTCTCCGGACAATTGGTGGTGATGCGCGCGACCAGTGCCATGCCGAGCGTGAAGGCGGCATCGCCGACCCAGGCCATCGGCAGGTAGGACAGCCAGTTGTCGCCCGGCTTGACGTCGTTCACCTGGATGAACAGCTCGGCCGTGGCGACCATGTTGCGCTGGCTCAACATGACGCCCTTGGGATTGCCCGTCGTCCCCGAGGTGTAGGCGATCATGGCGATGTCGTCGGCCGAACCCTTGCCGACCTCGTCCTCGTAGTAGCCGGCGTGATCGCGCCCGAAGGCCCGCCCCTCCTCCAGGACGCTGGCGAACGAGCGCAGCATGGGATCGTCGTAGAAGGTCAGGCCGCGCGGGTCGTCGTAGATGATCCAACGCAGCTTCGGCAGCTCGGCCTTGAGCGACAGCGCCTTGTCGACCTGCTCCTGGTCTTCCGCCACGATGATCGACGTCTCGGCATGGTTGAGCACGTAGACCAGCTCGCTGGCGATCGAATCCTGGTAGACCGGCACCGAGTAGCCACCCAGCGCCTGGGCCGCGAGCTGGGCGACATAGAGCTGCGGGCGGTTGTCGCCGACGACCGTCAGCTTGTCGCCGCGCCGGAAGCCCAGCGCCGCCAGACCCAGCGCCAGATCGCGCACCTGATCGCGATAGGCCGCCCAGCTGAAGGTCTGCCACACGCCGCGCGTCTTCTCGCGAATGCCGGCGCCCTTCGGGTCGAGCTCGGCATTGCGCTGCAACAGCTTGGGCAGGGTCGCCGTCGCCGGCTGGTCGAGCAGGCTCATGACTTGGCTCCGCCGCCGAGATAGGCCTGGATCACCGCCGGATCGCGCTGCACCTCGTCGGGCGTGCCGGATGCGATGCGGCGCCCGCGGTCGAGAACCACCACCTTGTCCGAGATGTCCATGACGACGCCCATGTCGTGCTCGATCAATACCACGGTCACACCGCGCTCCTGGTTCACGTCCAGGATGTAGCGTGCCATGTCTTCCTTCTCGTCCTGGTTCATGCCGCCCATCGGCTCGTCGAGCAGCAGCACCTTGGGCTCCAGCGCCAGGGCGCGCCCGAGCTCGACCCGCTTGCGCAGGCCATAGGCCAGGGCCGCGGTTTGCTGCTTGCGCAGGTCCTGCAGCTTGAGGAACTCGATGATCTCCTCGACCACCGCGCGATGGGCGATATCCTCCTTCTGCGCCATGCCCCAGTAGATCACCGAGGCCAGCACGCCGGCCTTCATGCGCACGTGGCGGCCCAGCATGAGGTTGTCGAGCACGGTCAGGCCGCCGAACAGCGCAATGTTCTGGAAGGTCCGCGCCACTCCCAGGGCGGCGATGTCGCTGGGCTTGCGATGGGTGATCTCGCGGCCCTCGAGCACGACCCTGCCGGTGTCAGGCTTGTAGAAGCCGGAGATCATGTTCAGCAGCGAGGTCTTGCCGGCGCCGTTCGGGCCGATGATCGACAGGATGCCGCCGCGCGGCGCCTCGAGCGAGACGTCCTGCACGGCCGTGACGCCGCCGAAGCGCTTCGACACGCCTTCGACCACGAGCTGATTGTCGCTGCCGAGAACCGACTGGCGATGGGCGGACGCCCCCACCATGAACCCTCCCTACACCACGCTTTTTTGCTTTATCGTTGTGCGGATCATGCAGGGTCTGATGGGCGATGGCAAGAATCTGGCTTAAGCTCCGGCGAACTTCGGAGCCCGCCATGAGCCGCCATATCGTCTGCCTGACCTTCGACCACGACCATCTGTCCGGCTTCATCGCCCGCGGCATGACCACGCCCACGGCGATCTCACGCGGCGAGTACGACGTGGTGGTGATCCCGCGGCTGGTCGCGCTGCTGGAGCGCTACGCGATCAAGGCGACCTTCTTCACGCCCGGCCACACGATCGACAGCACGCCGGCCGCTGTGACGCCCTATGTCGAGGCCGGCCACGAGCTCGCCCATCACGGCTGGACCCATCGCCTGCCGGTCACCTTGTCGCGCGAGGAGGAGGAAGAGGAGATCGTGCGCGGCAACGAGTCGATCAAGCGGATCAGCGGCCGCGCGGCGCGCGGCTACCGCTCGCCGGCCTGGGACCTGTCGCCCCATTCGATCGAGCTGCTGCAGAAGCACGGAATCCGCTACGACAGCTCGCTGATGGGCCACGACTACGACTGCTACTACGCCCGCCAGGGTGACGTCGCAGAGCTCAAGGCGCCGTTCGTGCGCGGCCGCGAGACCAGCCTGGTCGAGATGCCGATCAGCTGGTCGCTCGACGACTATCCGCACTTCGAGTACATGCGCAATCCCAACGGCTCGATCCAGGCCGGCCTGATGAACGCGACGAACGTGCTCGAGAACTTCGTCGACGACTTCACCTACATGACGCGGGTGCAACCCGATTTCGGCATCCTGACCTACACCTTCCATCCGCACGTGATCGGCCGCGGCCATCGCATGATGATGCTGGAGCGCCTGATCCAGAAGCTGATCGAGGGCGGCGCGGTGTTCATGACCATGGAGGCGGCGATGCAGGAGTGGCTGGCGCGCCGCCAGCCCGGTCGCAAGGCCGCCGAATAGCGACTCAGCCGCGGGCCAGGCGGATCGCCCGGCCTATGGTCACCATCTTGCCGATGGCATGCTCGACGAAGTCGGCGATCGCCTGCTCGACGCGCTCGGCATGACGCGGAGGCTCAGCCTCGATGGTCCGCGCCAGCAGGCGCGACTGGTCCATGGCGCGGGCGCGGTTGGCCCGGATGGCACGGTCGAGCGAACCATCGGCCTGCACCGGCGCCAGCGCCGTCTCCAGCCTCTCCAGGAAGGCCGGCTCGTGCGCAAGGTGGCGGTACATGCTGGCCAGGATCAGCGGCTGCGGCGTGTCGCCGAAACGATTGAGGCGCAGCACGCAGGCCCAGGTCTGCGGGCTCACCTCGCCCTCGGACAGCAGCTTCGGCAGGGCGAGATCGGGCGCCGCGATCCTGTCGCCACCCGCCGGCGTTCCGGACGACGCCGTCTCGCCACGCAGCCAGGCCAGCAAGGCGCCCAGCACCAGCAGGTTGACCGTGTTGGAATGGTCGTAGCTCGCCAGCACGGCGTCGACGCTTGCCGGCTGGGGGCCCTCCAGCCCGGCCAGCCGCGGCACCTCGAGCGCTGCCCGCAGATCGACGGCCGCCCGGTCCGCCAGGCCCTGAAGGTAGAGCGGCTTGGCGGCCTGCCACGCCCAGGGCAGCGCCCCATCGATGGTCGCAAGATGGCGCCACACCAGGTTGACGACCCGGACGCCGATCGTGTCGCGGATGTCGGCGAACAGCGCCGCCGTCTCGCCGACGGCTGCGGCTTCGGTGACTGCGGGGACCGGATCGCTCATTCCGCCGCCTGCTTCGACTCCTGGCCGATCACCGTGAAGAACGACGCCGACTTGGGCTGACGCGGCAACTCCACCCGGCCCTCCTGGAGGCGCGCGAAGCGGGCTTCCTGGCCGCGCACGATGCGGCCTTCGTTGAGGCTCGGCATCGGATTGCGGGCGATCGGCACGGCGTCCGCGGCGGTGTAGACGCAGATGTACAGGCCGCGCGAGCGGTCGGCGCCGTTGGCGGCCGAGCCGTGCAGCAGCTTCGTATGCATCAGGCAGACGCTGCCCGCCTTGCCGAGGCAGGGCACCGACCGGGCGATCGCCTGGCGCTCGAGGTCGGCGTCGATGGCGCCGGTGAAGCGCTCGCCGGCGAACAGCGACAGAACCGGTCCCTTGTGCGAGCCCGGCACCACCGTCAGGCAGCCATTGCCCTCGTCGATGTCGTCGAGGAACAGCAGTGCGGTCACGACGTCGTCGTTGGTGTGCGGCGTGTAGGCGAAGTCTTGGTGGTAGGCGACCTCGGTCTTGGCACCGGGCAGCTTGAGGTTGATCTTGCAGTGGTGGAACTTGACGTCCGGCCCGACGAGGTCGGCCACCATGTCGACGGTGCGCGCGTCGAGCATGACCTCGCGATAGGCCTCGGAAATGTCCGACGGATTGTTGATGCGACGCAGCGCCGGCCGCTCGGCGCTGTGCTCGGCGCCCATGTCGAAGCGCGGCCGGCCGTCGATGGTGGGCGGCCCGAAGGGAGCGGCATGGCCGCGGCTCTCCTCGACCCAGGCCGCGATCTCGGCGCGCAAGGTTGCCAGCTGGGCCGGCGTCACGGCATCCTCGACGACGAGGTAGCCGTCGCGCCAGAAGGCGTCGATCTGATCCTGGCCCAGTACCGCCATGCTGCCCTCCCTCGGCTCGCTTTCAGCGTCCCTTGAACTGCGGCTTGCGCTTTTCCATGAAGGCGCGCCGGCCTTCGATGTAGTCCTCGGAGGCGAAGCACTCCTTGACCAGGCGGTTCAGCCGGTCGAAGTCGGCCTTGCCGTCGAGCCGGCTCAGTTCCTCGACCGTCCGCTTGGCCGCGTGCATCGTGAGCGGCGCGTTCTCACCGATGCGGCGACAGTAGTCGTCGACGAAGGCGTCGAGCTCGGCATCGGGCACGACCCGGTTGACCAGCCCCATGCCGAGTGCCTCGGCGGCGCTGAAGTGCCGGGCGGTGAAGAAGATCTCCTTGGCGTAGGCCGGCCCGACCAGGTCCATCAGGGTCTTCAGGCCGGCCGCCCGGTAGCCCAGCCCGAGTCGCGCCGCCGGCACGCCGAAGCGCGAATTGTCGGAAGCGATTCGGATGTCGCAGGTCAGCGACACGGCGAGCCCGCCGCCGATGCAGTAGCCGCGGATCCGGGCGATGGTCGGCTTCGAGCATTTGACCAGGCGGGCGTTGGCGACCTCGCCGATCTTGTCGTAGTAGGCGACCTGTTCCGGCGTCGAGCGTGCCTTCTCGAACTCGGAAATGTCGGCTCCCGACACGAAGGCTTTGTCGCCGGCGCCGGTCACCACCACGACGCGGATCGCCGGATCGTTCTCGAAGTCGTCGAGGATGACCGGGATGGCCTCCCACATGTCGGTCGAGGTCGCGTTGTGCTTCGCCGGCTTGTTGAACACGAGCCGCCCCACCGGCCCGACCTTCTCGGCGATCATGTTGGGGGTAGGACTGATCATGCTGTCTCCTGTCTTCACCTCCTCCCCAGCGACAGCTGGGGAGGTGTCGCCGTCATACGGCGACGGAGGGGTCATGGCTCACGATTCATGACCCCTCCGTCGGCTTCGCCGACACCTCCCCGACTTCGTCAGGGAGGAATCTTGTCCTCCCTGCGCGCAGCGCGGGGAGGTGGCCCGCAGGGCCGGAGGGGTCATGGCTTTGGTGTCAGATCACCCCGCGCTTGCGGAAGTCGGCGATCGCCGCGGCATCGAAGCCCGCGGCTTTCAGCACTTCGTCGGTATGCTCGCCCTGATCCGGCGTCGCCGAGCGCATCTCGAACGGCGTGCGGCTCATGTTGATCGCCTGGCCGATCACCTCGATGTCGCCGAGCTGCGGCGAGTGCACGGGATGCGCCATCTTCAGGTGCTTGACCTGGGGATCGGCGAACATCTCGTCCATCTTGTAGATCGGCCCGGTCGGCACCCCGGCCTTGTTCAGCTTCTCGACCAGCTCGGCGCTGGTGAAGCCGGTCAGCCGCTTCTCGATCTCGTCGTTCAGCAGGTCGCGGTTGGAGCGTCGGGCCTTGTCGCTGGCGAAGCGCTCGTCGGTCAGCAGCTCGGGGGCGCCGATGCTCTCGCAGAAGCGCTTGTAGATGTGGCTGCCGGCGGCGGCGATGTTGACGTAGCCGTCGCTGGTCTTGAACACGCCGGTCGGGATCGAGGTCGGATGGTTGTTGCCGGCCTGGCCCGGCACGTCCTTGGCGATCGTCCAGCGCGCCGCCTGGAAGTCGCACATCGAGATCATCGCCTGCAAAAGCGAGGTCGAGATCCACTGGCCCTGGCCCGAGCTCTCGCGCTCCAGCAGGGCGATCAGGATGCCGATCGCGCAATGCAGGCCGGCGCCGACGTCGGCGACGGCGATGCCGGCGCGCACCGGCCCCTGCCCCGGCATGCCGGTGATCCACATCAGCCCGCCCATGCCTTGGGCGATCTGATCAAAGCCGGCGCGCTCGGCGTAGGGACCGTCCTGGCCGAAGCCGGAGATCGAACCCAGCACGATGCGCGGATTGACCTTCTTCAGGCTCTCGTAGTCGATGCCCAGCCGGAACTTGACGTCGGCCCGGTAGTTCTCGACCACCACGTCGGCCTTCTCGACCAGCTTCATGAAGACGGCGCGACCGTCCGCCTCCTTGAGATTGAGGGTGATCGACTTCTTGTTGCGATGCAGGTTCTGGAAGTCCGGCCCGAGGCGCGGTCCGCCCATGTCCATGTCGCCAGCCGACGGCGGCATCTCGACCTTGATGCAGTTGGCGCCCCAGTCGGCGAGGTAGCGCACCGCCGTCGGGCCGGCGCGCACCCGCGTCAGGTCGAGCACGGTGAAGCGGGAAAGCGGTCCTGCGGTCATGATGGCCTCGCACTCCTGGCGTGAACTCTCGCGAGACTACGGAGTAGCATGGCGAGCGCCCGCTTCTCCAGCGCAGGCCGCCGGAAGCGCGCCGCATTTCAGCAGGCGGCTCGCTGCCCGCCGGGATCAGGTCGTCGGCGCGATCTGCATGCCGGCCCCGAGCAGGACAGGGTTCGTGCCGTCGGTCACCGTCTGCGACGCCTGCAGCTGGAACTCGTCCATCGTCCAGACCACGAGCTGGCCGCCCGGCCCGCTCCACAAGATGTCGGTGCGCCCGTCGCCACTGTAATCGGCGGTTCCGGCGATCTGCCAGGCGCTGCCGAGCACCACCGGGGCTCCAGCCCGGGTGACCTGGGCGTAGGCCACGAGCTGCGTGCCGTCGAGCTCCCAGATGCCGACCTCGCCGGAACTTCCGCGCCACAGCAGGTCGGCCTGCCGGTCGCCGTTGAAGTCGCCGGTTCCGGCGATCTGCCAGCTCGTTCCCGGATTGGCGGCGCTTCTGCCCTGCATCACCGTGTCGTAGGCAGACAAGCGGTTGGCGTCGAGCGACCACAGGCCGACCGCCCCGCCGCTGCTGCGCCACAGCACCTCCGGTCGGCGGTCGCCGTCGGTGTCGGCGGCGCCGGCGACGCTCCAGCTGCGGCCGGGATTGGCGGCGACGCCGCCCTGCATGATCGTGGCCGACGCGGTCACCTGGGCGCCGTCCATCAGCCATTCGGTCAGCGCGCCGCTGCCGGTCTGCCACAGGATATCGGCCTTGCCGTCGCGGTTGAGGTCGGCGATGCCGGCGACGCTCCACGAGGCGCCCGCCGCCGCCGGGGTGCCGTCCTGCGACAGCGGCAATGCCGCCAGCACGGTAGACCCGTTCATCTCCCACAGGGTGAGCCCGCCGGCCGCGTCGCCCACCAGCAGGTCGGCCCTGCCGTCGCCGGTGAAGTCGCCCGCACCCAGGATGCGGCTCGTCGGGCCGAGTGCCGCCGGCGCGCCGCCCGAGGTCACGGCGCTCTGGCTGTCGACCAGGGCGCCGCTCATGTCCCATACCGACACGCCGCCGCCGACCGCCGTCGTCAGGATGTCGCTGCGGAAGTTGCCGTAGAAGTCGCTGCGCGCCGTGGCGGACGGCGTGTTGCTCCAGCTTGGCAGGCTGAGCCCGGCCTTGAGGCCGGCCGGCTGGAAGCTGCTGGTCTGGGCGAATATCCCGTAGTTGACCTCGTAGGGCGGCGACTGCGAGGGCTGGTCGAAGGCGTCGAACATGAACAGCGGCACGGTGAGGCCGCCGACGGCGTACTCGCCATTCAGCCAGCTCGAGATCTGCGAATAGACGGAGACCTGGTTCGGCTGGCCATAGAACGACGAATAGCCGGTCTCGCCGATGAACGGCTCGAGCGTCCCGGAGAACGTCGTGCCGAGAGAGTCGAAGTAGTTGATCACCGGCTGATAGTCGGTGGACGAGGCCGGGCCGTTCGAGGTCGCCTGGGTGTACTGGTTGAACAGCACGGTCGGCACGCCGCCGTTCCAGCCGCTGCTCCAGTTCTGCTGGATGTACGACGTCGTCGCCACGGCGACCGAGTTGGTCGAGCCGTAGTTGGCGATCGTGGTCGATACCGGAATCGATCCGAGATTGTACTTGGCCAGCGACGCCTTGAGATTGCTGAAGGACTGGTCGATCCAGGTCTGGTAGCTGCCGAAGCTGGGATCGCCGGGCGGCGGGCCGTTGGCGTCGACCTCGTTGCCCAGCAGGATCATCTTGAGATGGTCCTGGACGGCCTGGGCGCTGCCGAAGGCGCCGATGATCATCTGCACCCAGCTGTCGGTGTAGGTCGAGCTGGTCATCAGGCCGGCCGTCCACGGCAAGCCGAAGCCGCCTTGCGCCAGGGCACTGTTCACCGTGCCCATGACCAGCTGCACGTTCGGCGTCGCCACGACGTAGCTGATCACCGACTGCTGGGTCGGATCGATAACCGGCACGGTCGGAGTCGACGTTCCGACCGCGACGTCGTGGTAGGTCTTGATCAGCCCGAAATATTGCGTGATCTGGTTGAGGTCGGCCGTGATGCTGTAACCGACGCGGCCGTTCTCCCAGCTCTCGTAGTTGATGCCGATGTTGTAGTTGAACGGCGTCTGCGTCGGAATCAGCGGATCCGTAGCCATATGCGGGACCTCGGGCGTGAAGGTGTCTGGGTTCAGTCGATGGTTTCGTCGGCAGCGTCCAGGAGGCTCGCCGGCAACGTCAACCCGATCGAGCGGGCGGCACGGCGATTGACCACCAGGAAGAACCGCGTGGGCTGCTCCACGGGCAGGTCGGCCGGGCGCGCGCCCTTCAGGAGTCGGTCGACGTAGTCGGCGGTGCGCCGGTAGAGCTGCCGGGAATCGATTCCGTAGGCCATCAGGCCGCCGGCGTCGACGGCGTCGCGGATGCCGTAGATGGCCGGCAGTCGAGCCGCCGCCACGCGCTCGAGGATCAGCGGCCGCAAGCTCACCGTGAGCGGGTCGTCGACCACGACCAGGCCCCCCGCTCCCTCCTCCACCCCACGCTCGAGCGCCGCGGCCACCTCGTCGCGCGTCCTGGCCTCCAGCACGACGAGGGCACGGCCGCTCTGCGCGGCGGCAGACCGGATATGCCGCAGCGACAACGCCGAGTTCGGCGTGTCCGGATTGAGCAGCACGCCGAGCGGGCGCCCGGCCGGCACGACCTCCTCGATCAGCTGAACCTGCTTGGCCGTGAAGTCCGTGGCCTGGGCGCTGTTGCCCGTCACGTTGCCGCCCGGCTGCGCCAGGCTGGCGACGAGCCCGGCGCCCACGGGGTCGCCGACGCCGTTGAAGACCACCGGAATGTCCTTCGTGGCTGCCGCAGCGGCCTTGGCGGCCAAGGTCCCGAGGCCGGCGACCAGCACGTCAGGCCTTCCCTGCACGAGTTCGGCCGCGAGGTCCGGAAGCCGCTCCGGCCTGCCCTCGGCCGACCGGTAGTCGAGGATCAGGTTTTCTCCTTCGCGGTAGCCGAGCTCGGCGAGCCGTTCGCGGAACGCCTTCATCCAGGCCCTGTCCTCTCCCGGCAGCAAGGCCAGCCAGGCGACGCGAGGGATCTTTTTCGGCTGTGCGCCTGCTTCCCTCGCCAGGACGAAGGCGCCGGCAATCAGCGAAGCAACGTGGCGGCGATGCATGCCGCCCCTCTAGCAGCCGGCGCGCGCCTATTCCACTCGCACCAGCGCTGCCGGGTCGATCTGCAGCCAGACCCGGCTGCCGACCTCGAGCACCATCGTCGGCGCCGTCGACACCCGCAGCGGCTTGTCCCCGGCCAGCGGCCGCACCTGGTAGTCCCAGTACTCGCCGAGATAGGAGCGCGCGGTGATCTCGGCCTCGACCGCCATCGCGTCGCCGCCGGGCGCAGCGGCCGACAGGCCGACCGCCTGCGGCCGCAGGGAGTAGAGCAAGCCGCTGCCGTCCGACCGCTCGAGACGCTTCGCCGGCACCGCGAAGCCGTCGAACCGCACCGTGTCGCCTTGCCGGCTGCCTTCGAGGAAATTGGTGCGACCGATGAAGCCAGCCACGAAGCGGCTGCGCGGCCGCGTATAGAGGACGTGCGGTGCGTCGACCTGCTCGATCCGCCCTTTGTTCATCACGACGATCCGATCGGAGGTCACCATCGCCTCCGACTGGTCGTGGGTGACGTAGACCGTGGTGATGCGGAACTCGTCGTGCAGGCGACGGATCTCGAAACGCATCTCCTCGCGCAAGTTGGCGTCGAGGTTGCTGAGCGGCTCGTCGAGCAGCAGCACCTCGGGCTCGACGACGATGGCACGGGCCAAGGCGACCCGCTGCTGCTGGCCGCCCGACAGCTCGGACGGATAGCGCCCCTTCAGGCCGCGCATCTGCACGACATCGAGGATGGCGTCGACCTTGCGGTCGATCTGGGCCCGCGACAGCTTGCGCACCTCGAGCCCGAATCCGACGTTCTCGCCGACCGTCATGTTCGGCCAGATGGCATAGCTCTGGAAGATCATCGACATGCGCCGCCGTTCTGGCGGCACCACCGAGCCGGGCGACGAGATCACGCTGCCGTCGATCGCGATCGTGCCGGCCGAGGGCGGCATGAAGCCGGCGATCATTCGCAAGGTCGTGGTCTTGCCGCAGCCGCTCGGGCCGAGCAGCGAGACGAACTCGCCGGGCGCCAGATCGAGCGAGAAGTCGGCGACCGCCTCGACCGCGCCGTAGCGCCGGGCGATGCCCTTGAGCGACAGCTTGCTCATGTCGCGGTGCGCCGCAGCATGAAGTCGCGGCCCAGCACTTTCATGCCGATCCACAGCAACGGCAGGGTGAGGATCTGCAGCAGCAGGGCGAGCGCGGCGAGGTACTCGAAATTGCCCTCCTCGCTCATGTCGAAGATCATGACCGACACCACCTTCGTGTTGGGTCCGTAGAGGAAAATCGCGGCCGACAGCTCGCGCGTCGCCGGGATGAAGATCAGCAGCCAGGCGCCCAGCAGGTTGCGCTTGAGCAGCGGCGCCACGACACGGCGCAGGGCCGTCAGCCGGCTGCCGCCGAGCACCCGCACCGCCTCCTCCATCTCGGGATTGAGGCTGCGGATCGCGGCGCTGGCATTGACGTAGCCGATCGGCAGGAAACGCGTCGTGAAGGCCAGGATCATGATCAGCGCCGTGCCGTACAGCGCCAGCGGCGGCGGCGCGTAGGCGGCGTAGAAGCCGATCGCCAGGACGACCCCGGGAATCACGAACGGCGCCAGGCACAGGAAGCCCAGAATACCGCCGAACGGCACCAGACGGCGGGCCACGATGTAGGCGACCCCCAGGGTCAGCAGCACCGCGGCGGTGGCGCTGGCGGCGCCGTAGAGGAAGCTGTTGAGCACCGACTTGGCGGCCGTCGCGTGCTCGAACAGCACGAAGTGGAAGTTGCGCAGGGTCAGGTTATGGAAGCCGAAGCCCTGCCCCCAGGCCTTGGCGAAGGCGGCCTGCAGCAGGAACAGGTAAGGCAGGAACACCGAGAGGGTGGCCACCAGCATGGCGTAGCCGAACATCGCCCAGCGCCAGCCGCCCAGCCGGATCGGCCGGCGTTCGCCGCCCTTGCCGGTCAGCGCGACGAAGCCCTTGCGCCGGGTCAGGAGCCGCTGCACCAGGATCAGCATGACGGTGACGCCCAGCAGGGGCATGGCGTAGGCCGCCGCGACCTCGACCCGCACCGGGTTGCCGAAGAACTGGAAGAGCTGGGTCGTCACGACGTTGAAGCGCGCCGGGATGGCGATCATCGCCGGCGAGCCGAACAGCGCGATCGCCTCCAGGAAGCAGATGATCAGCCCGCCCAGGATCGCCGGCAGGGCAAGCGGTAGGGTGACGCGCCGCACCGTCCGCCACGCCCCCGCGCCCAGGATGTTCGCCGCGTCCTCCATCTCCGACGACACCAGCTCGAGCGCCGCCGTCGTGAAGATGAAGATGTAGGGGAACGAGTAGAGCGCGATGACGATCGCGAGGCCGGGGAAACTATAGATGTTGAAGGGGCCTGCCTCGGCGCCGGTCAGCATGACGAACAGCCGGTTCAGCCAGCCGGCGTTGGGGCCCGCCAGCAGGATCCAGGCGACCGCGCCGGTATAGGGTGGCGTGATGAAGGTCGCCATGACCAGCATGCGCACGACGCCGCGCCCGGGCATGTCGGTGCGCGCCACGGCCCAGGCCAGCGGAATCGCGAACAGGCCCGCCAGCACCGCCGCGGTCGCCCCGAGCTGCAGCGAATTCAGCAGCGCCGCGACGTAACGCGCCCGGCCGTAGGCGGTGGCGTAGTTGGCCAGAGTGAACTCGCCGGTGCCCTCGGCCGAGAAGCTGGTGACCACCAGGTAGACGAACGGGCTAACCACCAGGAACAGCAGCACCGCGATGATGCCGATCCACAGCAGCCAGGTGCCGTCGAACGCCAGGCGCCGCGGCGGCGCCGCCTCCAACGAGCCCGCGACGGCCGTCATGCGCGCTCCGGACCGCGCGCGTCCACGCGCGCTTCATGAGGAAGAGCGCGCCAGGAGACGCGCGGTCCCGGGAAGAACGGACCGCGCGCGATCTGCACGCTGATCATCTCCGCCTCGAGACGGGTCACGCGGTCAGTTCCCGAACGTGTCGCGCCATTGCTCGATCACGTCGGGGATGCCCTTGTCGATCTCGGCCACCGTCGGTCGGATGGTCTTGACCTCGGTCAGCGGCTTGGCGCCCGGCGGCGGAGGCACCTCTGCCCGCAGTGGAATCGCGAAATGCTTGGCGTTGATGCGGGCCGCCTCGACCGAGTCGAGATACTCCATGAACAGCTTGGCGGCGTTGAGGTGCTTGGTCCCCTTGACGATGGCCGACGGGGCGATGATCAGCACCGAGCCGTCGGATGGGTAGGACACGGCGAGCGGATTGCCGCGCGCGGCGCTGAACAGGGTCGAGCCGTCGGCGCCGGCGGCGACCTGGCGCTCGCCGGCGTTCAGGGCCGTCACCGTGTCGTTGATCGAGCGACCGATCTGCGGCTTGTTCTTCTCGAGCTTCTCGAAGTAGCTCCAGCCGTAGAGCTTCTTCATCATCAGCACCCAGGTGCCGACATAGCCCGAGAAGCCGGGATGGCCGGTCGAGACCTTGCCCTTCCACTTGATGTCGAGCAGGTCCTGCCACTTCTTCGGCGCCTCCTCGGCCGAGACCTTCGACGTGTTGTAGGTCAGGGTGACGAGGCCGGCCGAGGTCGTGTGGTAGTAGCCGTCGGGGTCGAAGTTCTGGAACTCGGGCAGGATCTTCGAGGCCGCCTCGGGCGTGTACTTCTCGAACCTTCCCTGCGCCTTCAGGCGAACGTAGTGGCCGACGTCGGTCGACGAGAAGACGTCGCAGACGATCTGGTTGTTCTTGAGGTCCTGCAGCAGGCGCTGATAGGCGACCTGAGCCGTCGTGCGAACGACATTGACCTTTATTCCGTAGATCTTGGAGAAGTCGGCGCCCAGCTCCTCGGCGCCCTCGGACGTGTAGTGCGAGATGTACCAGGTGAGCTCGCCTTCCTTCTTGGCGGCTTCCTCGAGGGCCTTCATGTCGGCCCGGGCATAGCCGGGACCGAAGGCGAGCGCAGCCAGAACGGCGAGGCAGGTCAGCCTCTTCATCGATTCCTCCCGGACGCAGACTTGTTATTGTGGCCCGGATACGAACACACGAGGCGCGCCCCGACAAGCATTGTCGCGGCGATGGGAGCGCATGACGGAAGACCGATCCGCGGCATGGGCCGCCTACTACGACAAGCTGCGTGACCGGCCGCCGCGGCCGACCCTCTTGCGTGCCCTCGACCTGTTCGGCGACCCGCCGCCGGCAGACGCGCTCGCGATCGATCTCGGCTGCGGCGACGGCCGCGACGTCATCGAGATGCTGCGCCGCGGCTGGGCCGTGGTGGCGGTCGACGCCGAGCCGCAGGCTCTGAAGCGGCTGCAGGAGCGCCCCCTGCCCGACGGCTGCGACCTGACGCCGATCGCCGCGCGCTTCGAGGACGTGCCGCTTCCGATCGGCGTTCGCCTGGTCAATTCGAGCTTCGCGATGCCCCTCTGCGACCCGGCGGCCTTCCACGCCCTGTGGCAGCGCATCGCCGAGGCCCTGCCGGCCGGCGGCCGCTTCAGCGGCCAGTGGTACGGACCGCGCGATTCCTGGGTCGGGCGGCCCGGCATGACGTTCGTTTCGCGCGACGAGGCGCTCGGCATGCTCGCCGGCTTCGATCTCGAGATGTTCGAGGAGGAGGAGCACGACGGCGTGACGCCGCGCGGCGCGCCTCATCACTGGCACATCTTCCACATCGTGGCGCGCAAGCTCGACGCATGACGCCTCTCGCCCTGCGGCACCGCCCGTGGACAAGCGGCCACCCGGTAACCGACACTCCCGGCGCCTATTCGCAGGAGGACGCATGACCGCCGTTCCCGTCACCGCCGAAATCGCCCGCCGGGCCGCCGCCCTGGCCTGGCGCGACCTGCCCGAGGACCTGCTCGAGCGCACCCGCCAATGCCTGCTCGACTGGTTCGCCGTCACCGTCGCGGGCGCCCAGGACGAGCTCACCGACATCCTGGTTGCCGAGGCGCTCGAGGACGGCGCGCGCGGGCCGGCCAGCCTGGTCGGGCGCCGCGAGACCGTGCTGCCGTCGGCAGCGGCCCTGATCAACGGCGCGGCCAGCCACGCGCTCGACTACGACGACGTCAACTTCGCCATGGGCGGCCATCCGACCGTCACCGTCGTGCCCGCCCTGCTGGCGCTCGGCGAGCAGCTCAAGGCCGACGGCCGGCTGTTCGTCGAGAGCTTCGTCGCAGGCTACGAGACCTCGGGCCGGGTCGGCCGCCTGGTCGCCCCCAGCCACTACCAGAAGGGCTTCCACGTCACCGGCACGGTCGGCTCGTTCGCCGCCGCGGCCGCCGCCGGCCGCATGCTCGGCCTGGACGAGGGTCGGCTCGCGGTCGCCTTCGGCATCGCGGCCACCCAGGCCGCCGGCCTCAAGTCCAACTTCGGCACCATGTGCAAGCCGCTGCACGCCGGCACCGCCTCCGAGCACGGGCTGCGCGCCGCCCGGCTGGCGGCGCGCGGCTTCACCGCCCGCGGCGACAGCCTGGAATGCGACCAGGGCTTCGCCGCCTCGCAGAGCGACCATCTCGAGACCGAGCGCGCGCTGGGCGAGCCGCCGTCCGGCTGGCACCTGCGCAACAACCTCTTCAAGTACCATGCCGCCTGCTACCTGACGCATGCGCCCATCGAATGCGCCCGCGAGATCCGACTGCGCAGCAATTTCCCGCCCGAGCGCGTCCGCGAGATCCGGCTGCGCATCGACGCCGGGGCCGACAAGGTCTGCAACATCGAGCATCCGACGACCGGCCTGCAGGCCAAGTTCTCGCTGCGCCAGACCGTCGCCATGGCGCTGACCGGCGTCGACACCGCCGCCCTGGCCTCCTACACCGAGGCGGTGACCGAAGAACCGCGGATCCGCGCCCTGCGCGACAAGATGGCGATCGAGTTCAAGCCCAACTGGGAGCACTCGGTGGCCGAGATGGCGATCCGGCTGGACGACGGCACCGTCATCGAGGCGCGCCACGATTCGGGCGTGCCGTGGGCCGATCTCGGCAAGCAGCGGCAGGCGCTGGAGACCAAGTTCGACAGCCTGGTGACGCCGGTGCTGGGGGCCGCCGCGACCCGCCGTCTGCACGACCTGATCGAGGCCATCGACACGCTCGACGACGTCGGCACGCTGGTCCGGGCCGCGCGCAAGACATGACGGAAAACTGGAAGGCGCGCGCCCGGCTGGTGCCCAAGGGCAACTGCTACGAGGATTTCGAGCCCGGGCGCCTGTTCGAGCACCATTGGGGCCGCACCATCAGCGAGGCCGAGAGCACCCAGTTCTCGACCCTCACCCTGCATTTCAACCCGCTCTACTTCAACGCCGCCTACGCGCAGGCGCATGGCCATCCCGGCCTCGTCGCCAACCCGCTGCTCGTCTTCACGACGGTGTTCGGCCTCACGGTCGAGGATCTCAGCGAAGGCGGCGGCCCGTTCCTCGGCGTCAACGAACTCACCTACCACCAGCCCGTCTATCCCGGCGATTCGCTGCGCGCCGCGTCGACCGTGCTCGACCGGCGCCTGTCGGGATCCCAGAAGGGCTTCGGCATCGTCAGCTGGCACACCAGGGGCTTCAACCAGCACGACGCGTTGGTCATCGACTTCAAGCGCACCAATCTCGTCAGAGTCAGGAATCCGTAGATGCCGTACATCACCGAAGAGCGCCGTATGATCCAGGAGCAGGCGCGCGAGTTCACCCTGAACGAGGTCCTGCCGGTCGCCAACAAGCTCGACCCCGAGAAGGGCGACATCCCGATGAGCCTGCGCGACAAGATGGCCGAGCTGGGCTACTTCGGCATCCTGATCCCCGAGCAGTATGGCGGCCTCGGGCTGGGCTGCTTCGAGTATTGCCTGGTCACCGAGGAACTGTCGCGCGGCTGGATGAGCGTCGCCTCGCTGATCGCCCGCGGCAACCTGCTGATCGGCTCGCACATGATGAGCGAGGAGCAGCGCTCTCGCTACCTGCCGCGCATGGCCAAGGGCGAGTTCCTCGGCGCCTTCTCGATGTCGGAGCCCAATGCCGGCTCGGACATCTCCAACATCTCCTGCCGGGCGAAGAAGGACGGATCGGGCTACCTGATCTCGGGCAACAAGTACTGGTGCACCTTCGCCGACGGCGCCGACTTCCTGATCATCATCGCGCGCACCTCGGACGCGCCGCCGGGCAAGCGCCATCTCGGCCTGTCGATGTTCTTCGTCGAGAAGAAGCGCGGCGAGCTGCCGGCTGGCTGCAGCGGCGCGCCGATCCCCAAGATCGGCTATTTCGGCTGGAAGACCTGGGAGCTCGCCTTCGACAACTTCCGGGTCGAGGCCGACAGCATGATCGGCGAGGAAGGCAAGGCCTTCTACTATGCCACCTCGGGGCTCGAGACGGCGCGCGCCCACACCGCGGCCCGCGCGATCGGCCTGGCCCAGGGGGCGCTCGACGATTCGATCGCCTACGCCAACGACCGCCGGCAGTTCGGCCACTCGATCTCGGAGTTCCAGGCGATCCGCTTCAAGGTCGCCGAGATGGCCACCCAGATCGAGGCGGCGCGCCAGCTCAACTACTTCGTCTGCGAGCAGATCGACACCGGCCAGCGTTGCGACAAGGAGGCCTCGATGGCCAAGCTGTTCGCCTCCGAGATGGCCGAGCGGGTGTGCAGCGAGGGCCTGCAGATCCATGGCGGCGCCGGCTACACCACCCTGCACGCCGTCGAGCGCCACTGGCGCGACGCCCGCCTGACCAAGATCTTCGAGGGTACGTCCGAGATCCAGAAGCGCATCATCTCCGACCGGCTGCTCGGCCGCGGGAGGAACTGATGGCCGGGAGCATCCGATGAAGGTCTCGGCGCTGACCGGTCGGCACAACTACTTCGAGGACTTCACGGTAGGCGACGTGATGCGCCATGCCCGCGGCAAGACGGTCGAGCCGCTCGAGCAGGTGTGGATCACCAACGTCACCATGAACACCGCCGAGCCGCACTTCAACGAGCACGCCATGCTGTCGACCGCGTGGGGCAAGCGGCTGGGCTTCGGTGGCGTCACGATCTCGCTGTGCCTCGGCCTGGCGGCCGAGGACACCGCCGAGAACGCGCTGGCCGAGCTCGCCATGGATCGGATCAGCCTGAAGGCGCCGGTGCATCACGGCGACACCTTGTACTGCTACTCCGAGGTGCTGGAGGCCCGCGACTCCGACCGCCCGGACGCCGGCGTCGTGCGCTTCCGACACTACGGCGTCAACCAGGACGACCGCCAGGTCTTCGAGGGCGAACGCACGGTGCTGATCAAGCGCCGCAGCCACTGGGGCGACAAGTGACGTCATGGGGACCGCGCGCATCCTGCGCGCTCATGAGGCGCGCAGGATGCGCCGGTCCGCCCTGACATGACAGGCGCGCTCGACGGAATCCGCATCGTCGACCTGACCCAGATGCTGGCCGGGCCGTTCTGCACCATGCTGCTGGCCGACCAGGGCGCCGAGGTGATCAAGATCGAGCCGCTCGAGGGCGAGCACATCCGCATCGTCGGGCCCTACCATCCCGACGACAGGCTGAAGGCGTTCGGCGGCTACTTCGCGTCGGTCAACCGCAACAAGCGATCGATCGCCATCGACCTCAAGCGGCCCGAGGGCCGCGACCTGGTGTTGCGCCTGTGCGAGGGCGCCGACGCCCTGGTCGAGAACTTCCGCGGCGGCGTCACCGACCGGCTCGGGCTGGGCTACGAGGCCGTGCACGCCCGCTTCCCCAAGCTCGTCTACGCCACCATCCGCGGCTTCGGCGACTGGCGCACCGGCCGCAGCCCCTACGCCGACTGGCCGGCCTTCGACGTCGTCGCCCAGGCCTTCGGCGGCGTCATGGCGATCACCGGGCCCGACCCGCAGACTCCGCTGAAGGTCGGTCCGGGAGTCGGCGACCTGATGCCGGCGACCCTGGCCGCCTTCGGGGTCGTCAGCGCCGTCCTGCACGCCCACAAGACCGGCCAGGGCCAGCTGGTCGACGTCGGCATGGTCGACGCCATCCTCGCCCTCTGCGAACGCATCGTCTACCAGCACGCCTTCACGGGCGCGGTGCCGGCGCCCGAGGGCAACCACCATCCCCTGCTCTGCCCGTTCGGGATGTTCCCGGCCCAGGACGGCCACGTCACCATCGCCGCTCATTCGGACGCGCATTTTCCGCTGCTCTGCCGCCTGATCGGGCGGCCCGAGATGGCGGGCGACCCGCGCTTTGGCACGGTCCAGGACCGCCGCGCCCACCAGGACGAGATCGTCGCCGCGGTGACCGCCTACACCAGCCGCCACAGCAAGCGTGAGCTGCTCGCCACGCTCGGCGGCCAGGTGCCGTTCGCGCCGGTCAACGACGTGCGCGACATCTTCGCCGATCCGCATTTCGCGGCCCGCGAGATGGTCGTCGCCGTGCCGCATCCCGGCCTCGACCACGACGTCCGGATCGCCGGCGTGCCCGTCAAGATGACCGAGACCCCCGGCGGCGTGCGCCATCGCGCCCCCTTGCTCGGGGAGCATACCGACCAGTATCTGGCCGCCCTCGGCCTCGGTGGCGCAGAAATTGCCCATCTGCGGGCCGAGAAGATCGTTGCCTGAGGAGACAAGAGTATGACCGACCGTCCGCGCCGCGCCCGCCGCGTGCAGCTGTCCACGCCGGGATCGAGCGAGAAGATGATCCAGAAGGCGGCCCAATCTAAGGCCGACCACGTCTTCCTGGATCTCGAGGACGCCGTCGCCCCGAGCCAGAAGCGCGACGCCCGCAAGAAGATCGTCGAGGGCCTGAAGTCGCTCGACTGGACCGGCAAGGTGCGCTGCGTGCGCATCAACGACCTGACCACCGAGTACGCCTTCGAGGACATCATCGAGGTCGTCGAGGGCGCCGGCGAGCATCTCGACACCATCATGATGACCAAGGTGCTCACGCCGGCCGACGTGCTGTTCGCCGACAAGCTGCTGCACCAGCTCGAGAAGAAGCTGAAGCTCAAGCGCCGCATCGGGCTGGAGGCGCTGATCGAGGAGGTCGAGGGCCTGCAGAACGTCGACGCCATCGCCCGCAGCACGCCGCGGCTGGAGTGCCTGGTGTTCGGCATGGGCGACTTCTCCGCCTCGATGGGCGTCACCAACAAGAACGTCGGCGAGACCGACGGCTATCCCGGCGACATCTGGCACTATGCCCGCTTCCGCCTGATCATGGCCTGCCGCGCCGCCGGCATCGATCCGGTCGACGGACCGTTCGCCGACTTCCGCAACGCCGCCGCCTACCGCGAGGAATGCCAGCGCTCGATGGTGCTGGGCTGCGTCGGCAAGTGGGCCATCCATCCGTCGCAGATCGACATCGCGCTCGACGTCTACTCGCCCAAGCCGGAGGACGTGGCGCGCGCCCGCAAGCTCGAGAAGGCCTATGCCGAGGCCGAGGCGGCCGGCCTGGGCGCCATCAACGTCGACGGCGTCATGGTCGACGTCGCCTCGATCCGCATCCTGCGCAACACGGTGCTGAACAAGGCCGATCTCTACGGCATGTGATGGCGCGCGGAGCGCCGGCATGAAGCGCGCGATCGTCCCGGTGGCCAGCATGCTGGCCATCCAGACGATGATCTCGCTCAGCGTGCTGGCGCTCAGCGTCATGATGCCGGCGGTGGCGGCCGACCTGGCGATCGACCCCAAGACGGTCGGCCTGTTCACCGCCCTGATCTACGGCATGGCCGCGGTGACGGCCCTCGCCGCGGCCGGCCCGATCGTCCGCCTGGGCGCGGTGCGGATCTGCCAGGCGGCGCTGCTGGCGGCGGCGATCGGGCTCGCCCTCAACGCCGCCGCCCTGGTGCCGCTGACCGTCGTCGCCGTGCTGTTCATCGGCGCCGCCCAGGGGCCGATCAACCCGGCCTCGGCGCATGTCCTGGCGCAGCGCGTGCCGCGCGAATGGTTCGGCATGGTGTTCTCGCTGAAGCAGACCGGCGTGCCGATCGGCTTCGCCCTGGCCGGCCTGCTGTTCCCTTTCCTGCTCGGCCTGATCGGCTGGCGCGGCGCCAGCCTGGTGGCAGCCGCGGCCGCCCTGCTCGCCGCCGTCGTGGTCGAGCTGCTGCGCCGCAGCCTCGACACCAACGTCGGCGGCAGCCACCGTTCGAACGGCATCGGCCGCGCCTTCCGTTTCGTCTTCCGCCACCGCGACCTGCGGGTGCTCGGCATCTCGGCCCTGGTCTACGTCGTGGCCCAGCACACCTTCACCTTCTACCTGGTCACCTACCTCTACGAGCACTGCCGGCTCAGCATCGCCAGCGCCGGCTTCCTGCTGTCGCTGTCGCAGATCGTCGGCACCGGCGTGCGCCTGCTGAGCGGCGGTATGGGCGACCGCCTGCCGCGCATGCGCCTGCTCGGCTGGACCGGCATCGCCATGGCCGCCGGCTGCACGGCGACCGGGCTGCTGCAGCCCGACACGCCTTACTGGCTGATAGCGCTGGTGGTCGTCGCCTATGGCTCGGTGGCGATCAGCTGGAACGGCACCTCGCAGGCCGAGTTCGCTCATCTGTCGCCGCCCGGCGAGGCGGCAGCGGTGGCTTCGGTCCAGACGGCGCTGGCCTTCTCCGGCGCCGTGATCGGGCCGCCGATCTTCGCCGCCCTGGCGGCCTTCGTGAGCTATCGGGCAGCCTTCCTGGCCGTCGCTGCCGCCGTGCTACTGACCGGCGTCTGGCAGATCGCGGCGGCTAGGGTTCCTGCATCCCGGCCAGCCTGACGATCTCGCCCCACTTGCGGGTTTCCTCGGCCTGGAAGGCGGCCAGGTCCTCGGGCGTATCGCCGGACGGCATGCCGCGCGTGGTGCGCCACAGGGCGTGGAACGCCTCCGAATCGAGAGCCTGCCGCAACAGGACGTTCAGCCGCTCGACGACCGGGCGGGGCGTTCCGGCCGGCACGTACACCGCCGTCCAGGCCCACATCTCGAAGCCCGGCAGCGTCTCGTTGACCGTCGCAAACTGCTCGAGGCCGGGAATGCGCGTCTTGCTCGTCACCGCCAGGCCGCGCGCCTGGCCCGCCAGCACGGCGGCCAGGCCGGCGGTGAAATCCGAGAAGACCAGGTCGATGCGGCCGCCCAGCAGATCGGCCACCGCCTGCGGCTGGGACTTGTACGGCACGCCCAGTAGATCGACCTTGGCCATCGCGCGGAACAACTCGGCGCCGCCGCGGCTCGAGCCGTTGCCGCTGCCGAAGGTCAGCTTGCCCGGCTCCTTCTTGGCCAGGGCGATCAGCTCGGCGATGGTGCCCGCCGGCAGGTCGCTGCGCGCCATTACGATCTGAGCCCCCAGGCTCAGTCCGCACACCGGCGCGAAATCCCGAACCGGGTCGTAGGCCAGGCTCTTGTAGACGTGGGGGTTGATCGACTGCGTGGTCTGCGTGGTCAGGAACAAGGTGTAGCCGTCCGGCGCGGCGGCCGCGGCGGCCTGCGCCCCGATCTGCCCTTCGGCGCCCGGGCGGTTGTCGACGACCACCGGCTGGCCGGTGAGCCTGCCCAGCTCGGCGGCCGCGACGCGGGCCACCGTGTCCGTGGCCGTCCCCGGGCCGAACGGCGCGATGATCCGCAACGGCCGCGACGGGTAGGTCTCGGCCCGCCCTTGTGTCCCCGGCAAGGCCGAGGCCAGCCCGGCCGCAAGCAGTCCGCGGCGCCGCATGATCAGGCCGGCGGCGGCTCGACGACCACGGCCGTGCCGTAGGCCACGATCTCGCTCATCATCTCGCCGATCTCCGATGAATCGAAGCGCATGCCGACGATGGCGTTCGCCCCCTTGGCTTCGGCATTGGCGACCATGCGCTCGATGGCGTGGGTCCGCGCCTCCTCGAGCAGCTGAGTGTACTCGTGGATCTCGCCGCCGACGATCGAGCGCAGGCCGGCGACGAAATTGCCGACCGCACCGCGGCTGCGCACGATGACCCCGAACACCTCGCCCAGGGTGCGCACCGTCCGCTGGCCGGCAATCGAGTCGGTGGTGGCGATGATCATGGCTGATTCCTGCTCCTGCGGTCCTACGCGGCTCCGCCGAATGATGATAGCCTCGCCGGCAAAGACAAGGGAGGACCCACGATGCGACCCCTGCTCGCCGCGCTCGCCGCCCTGGGCGCAGCCCTCGCCGTGGCCGCCGGCTGCGCCCTGCCGGCCGCCGCCCAGAAGGCCGGCGGCACCCTGCGCGTCACCCACCGCGACAACCCACCGAGCGCCTCGATACACGAGGAGGCGACCATCTCGACCGTCATGCCGTTCATGTCGGTCTACAACAACCTGGTCGTCTTCGATCCCAAGACCAACCAGAACAGCCCCGACCACATCGTCCCGGATCTCGCCACCGAGTGGGCCTGGAACGCCGACGGCACGGCGCTGACTTTCAAGCTGCGCGACGGCGTCAAGTGGCACGACGGCAAGCCGTTCACCAGCGCCGACGTGAAATGCACCTGGGACATGCTGATCGCGCCCGAGTCGAAGCTGCGCAAGAACCCGCGCAAGTCGTGGTGGTTCAACCTGCGCGAGGTCACGACCAACGGCGACCGCGAGGTCACCTTCCATCTCAACCGGCCGCAACCCTCGGTGCTGACCATGCTGGCCGGCGGCATGTCGCCGGTCTATCCCTGCCATGTCTCGCCGGCCCAGATGCGCACCAAGCCGATCGGCACCGGCCCCTTCAAGTTCGTCGAGCTGAAGCAGAACGAGTCGATGAAGGTCGTGCGCAATCCCGACTACTGGAAGCCCGGCCGCCCCTATCTCGACGCCATCGAGTTCACCATCATCCCCAACCGGGCCACCTCGCTGCTCGCCTTCACCGCCGGCAAGTTCGACATGAACTTCACGGCCGAGATCGGCCCGGCCCAGCTCAAGGACCTCAAGACCCAGGCGCCGTGGGCGATCTGCGAGATGCTGCCGACCAACACCCAGGCCAACCTGCTGGTCAACCGCGACAAGCCGCCGTTCGACGACGCCCGGGTGCGCAAGGCCATGGTCCTGGCGATCGATCGCGACGCCTTCACCCACATCATCGGCCAGGGCTCCAACCGCCAGGGCGGCAGCATGCTGCCGCCGCCGGAAGGCCGCTGGGGCATGCCGCCGGACTTCCTCGCCACCGTGGCGGGCTACGGCGCCGACCACGAGAAGGCGCGCGCCGAGGGCCGCCGCATCATGGCCGAGATGGGCTACACCGCCGACAAGCCGCTCAAGATCAAGGTCTCGACGCGCAACATCCCGACCTACCGCGATCAGGCCGTGATCCTGATCGATCATCTCAAGCAGGTGAACATCCAGGGCGAGCTCGAGCCGCTCGACACCGCCGTCTGGTACAACCGCATGGCGCGCAAGGACTACACGGTCGGGCTCAACGTCCAGGGCGTCGGAATCGACGATCCCGACGTCATGTTCTACGAGACCTTCAGCTGCAATTCGGAGCGCAACTACACCAACTACTGCAATCCCGAGATCGAGAAGCTGTTCGAGCAGCAGTCTCGCATGGGCGACACCGAAGCGCGCCACAAGCTGGTCTGGGAGATCGACAAGAAGTTGCAGGAGGACGGCGCCCGCCCGGTCATCCAGCACGACTGGGGAGCCACCTGCTGGCGGCCCGAGGTCAAGAACGTCAACCTCGCCGTCAACACCATCTACAACCACTGGCGGTTCGAGGACGTCTGGCTGGATCGCTGACCGGCCGGCGCGAGCGGTTTCCGACCGGGAACCGCCCTTGCTTTCCGAGCCGATCGGGCCGACCTAGCTCCGTATCCCGAAACGACAGGAGCCCGCGATGATCAAGGGACTGCACCACAACGCCTATCGCTGCCGCGACTCGGAGGAGACCCGGAAGTTCTACGAGGACTTCCTCGGCCTGCCGCTGGTCAACGCCTTCAAGATCGAGACCACCGCGACCGGCCGCAAGACCGGCGCCGGCGTGCTGCACTCGTTCTTCCGGCTCGACGACGGCTCGGCGCTGGCCTTCTTCGAGGCACCGGAGATGCCGTTCGAGTTCAAGCAGCAGCACGATTTCGACCTGCACATCGCGCTGGAGGTGACGCCCGAGGACCTCGAGCGCATGTTCGCCAAGGGTAAGGCCGAAGGCCGCGAGGTGCGCGGCGTCTCCGACCACAAGTTCATCCGCTCGATCTACTTCCGCGATCCCAACGGCTACGTCATCGAGCTGACCGCCAAGGTGCCCGGCAAGGAAGGCGCCATGGACCCGGCCCGCAACGGTGCTCGCGATATCCTCGACAAGTGGCAGACCGACAAACGGCGCCCGGTCGCGGCCGAATAGAGTCGTCATCACAGACAAGGGAGAGGCCGATGAAGCGTAAGGCGTGGGCGGCGATGGCCGCCATGGTGGGCGTTCTTGCGATTTCGGCGGCCTCCCGTGCCGCCGATCCGCCGAAGTTCCAGGTCGATCCCTTCTGGCCGAAGCCCCTCCCGAACAACTGGCTGTTCGGCCAGGTGGCGAGCGTCGCAGTCGATTCGCGCGACCATGTCTGGGTGCTGCAGCGGCCGCGCTCGCTCAGCGAGGACGAGAAGGGCGCCACCCTGACCCCGCCGCGCAACGCCTGCTGCGCGCCGGCTCCGTCGGTCATGGAGTTCGACACCGACGGCAACTTCATCCAGGGCTGGGGCTTCCCGGCGATCAAGCCCTGGGTCGGCAACGAGCACGGCATCACCGTCGACCGCAAGGGCTTCGTCTGGATCGGCGGCAACGCCGAGACCGACAGCGCGGTGTTCAAGTTCACCGCCGACGGCAAGCCGGTCCTGACGATCGGCAAGATCGCCCCATCGGGCGGCAGCAACGACACCGCCCTGCTCGGCCGGCCGGCCGACATCCAGGTCGACGAGGCCGCCAACGAGGTCTACATCGCCGACGGCTACGGCAACCGCCGGGTCATCGTCTTCGACTCCGAGACCGGCGCCTTCAAGCGCTACTGGGGCGCCTACGGCAACAAGCCGAACGACGACAAGGCGCCGAAATACGATCCCGCCGCGGCGCCGTCGCAGCAGTTCGGCAACCCCGTGCACTGCGCCAAGGTCTCGCGCGACGGCCTCGTCTATGTCTGCGACCGCACCAACAACCGCATCCAGGTGTTTCGCAAGGACGGCAGCTTCGTCACCGAGTGGTTCTACGACAAGTCGACCCTCGGCGCCGGCGCGGTCTGGGACCTCAACTTCTGGCCCGACGCCGGCCAGACCTGGCTGTTCAACATCGACGGCGAGAACAACCTGCTGCGCATCCTGCGGCGCAGCGACGGCGCCGTGGTCGGCGGCTTCGGCCGCTCCGGACGCTATGCCGGCCAGTTCCACTGGGTGCACAGCATCGCCGTCGATTCCAAGGGCAACATCTACACGGGCGAGGTCGACAACGCCAAGCGCGTGCAGAAGTTCAAGCCCGACCGGGCGCCCTAGGCCGACCATGGCCGCGCCGATCAGCGCGTCCTGCCTGTGTGGCGAGGTGCGAATGTCGTGCGGCGCGTGGGCCGAGACCGCCGCCTACTGCCACTGTCGCGACTGCCGGAAATGCACCGGCAGCGCCTTCAACGTGAGCGTCGCCTTCGCGATCGACGGCTTCCGCGTCGGGTCGGGCCGGGTCGGCGCCTACACCAAGCAGGCCGACAGCGGCCACTCGCTCACGCGGCACTTTTGCCTGACTTGCGGCTCGCCGCTCTACACCTCGTCGCCGACGCATCCCGACCGGGTCTACGTCAAGGCCGGCATCCTCGACGATCCGGCGATCGTCCGACCCGCCGCGCAGAGCTGGACGCGATCGCGGGTCGAGTGGGCGACCATCGACCCCGCCCTGCCCGCGTATGCGAAGGGGCGGCCGTGACTGGCGCGGTCAGCCCAGACGCCGCCGGTACAGGGCGATCAGCCGCTCCCAGTGGCGCTCGGCCGCCGGCCGGTCGTAGCACCAGCGTTGCGGGAAGGCGAAGCCGTGGTGCACGCCCATGTGGATCTCGAGCTCGCCGCCGTTGCCCGATTTGTCGAACAGCGCCTTCAGCTCCTTGACCATGTCGGGCGGCGCGAGATCGTCGTGCTCGGCGCAGGAGACGTAGAGCTCCCCCTTGGCCTTGGCGAGCGTGAGATGCGGGCTCTCCTCGGCGTCGCTGACCAGCCACGTGCCGTAGAACGAGGCCGCCGCCGCAACGCGGTCGGGATAGCGCGCCGCGGCCGCCAGGGCATACGGTCCGCTCATGCAGTAGCCGTGGGCGCCGACCGGACCGCCGGACGTCGCCTCCGGCTGCTGGTCGGCGAAGGCGATCAGGCTCGCGACGTCGGCCATCACCGGCGGGATGGTCATCTTGGTGCGCACCGCCCGCATGCGCGCATGCTCGTCGCTGCCGTGCTTCAGGACGTCCGGCCCATACTTCGTGTCGCGGCCGGCGCGATAGTACAGGTTGGGCAGCAGCACGTAGTAGCCGACAGTGGCCAGCCGGCGTGCCATCTCGTACAGCTCCTCGCGGATGCCCGGCGCGTCCATCAGGAACAGCACCGGCGGATGGCGGCCGCGCTCGGGCGCGCACACGAAGGTCTCCATCGCCCCGTCGCGGGTCTGGACGTCCAGAATCTTCTCGATCATGCCTCGGGCCACTCCTCCTGCTTTGCGGCCATGGCAGCACCTTGCTAGGTTCGACTCAACAACAAAGGCCGGGAGTGAGACGATGAAGCGTAGTGTGATGAGTGCGGCCGTCGCCATGGCCGCGACCTGGGCGCTGCCGGCGGCGGCGCAGCTGTCCAACGACATGGTCAAGATCGGCGTCGCCACCGACATGGCCAGCCTCTACGCCGACATCAACGGTCCCGGCGCCGTCCTCGCCACCCAGATGGCGATCGAGGATTTCGGCGGCTCGGTGCTCGGCAAGAAGATCGAGCTGGTCACCGCCGACATCCAGAACAAGGCCGACGTCGCCGCCACCGTGGCCGGCCGCTGGTACGACAGCGAGAACGTCGACATGATCCTGGGCGCCGGCGGCTCGTCGTCGTCGATCGCCGTCGAGAACGTCGCCGCGGAGAAGAAGAAGGTCTTCCTGGCCCCCGACCCGGCTTCGTCCGACATCACCGGCAAGCTCTGCAACCCCTACACGGTGCACTGGGTCTACGACACCTCCGCCCTGGCCAACGGCACCGGCTCGGCGGTCGTCAAGGCCGGCGGCAAGACCTGGTTCTTCCTGACCGCCGACTACGCCTTCGGCTATGCCCTGCAGCGCGACGTCGCGGCGGTCGTCACCAAGGCGGGCGGCAAGGTGCTGGGCGAGGTCCGGGCGCCGATCAACACCAGCGACTTCTCGTCCTTCCTGCTGCAGGCGCAGTCGTCCAAGGCGCAGGTCATCGGGCTGGCCAACGCCGGCGGCGACACCATCAACTCGATCAAGCAGGCGGCCGAGTTCGGCATCGTCAAGGGCGGCCAGAAGCTGGCCGGCCTGCTGGTCTTCGTCACCGACGTCAACTCGCTGGGCCTCGAGCGCACTCAGGGGCTCAGCCTGACCGAAGCCTTCTACTGGGATCTCAACGACAGCACGCGCGCCTTCTCCAAGCGCTTCGCCGAGCGCTTCAAGGGCAAGATGCCGACCAGCGTCCAGGCCGGCTTCTATTCCGCGACGCTCGCCTACCTGAACGCCGTCAAGGCGGCCGGCACGGACAATCCCGACAAGGTCATGGCGACGATGAAGTCGACCAAGTGGAACGATCCGATTTTCGGGACGAGCTGGATCCGGCCCGACGGCCGCAAGATGCACGACATGCATCTCTTCGAGGTCAAGAAGCCGTCCGAGTCGAAGGGTCCGTGGGACTACTACAAGCTGATCTCCACGATCCCGGCCGACGAGGCCTTCCGGCCGATGGACCAGGGCGGCTGCCCGATGGTCGCCAAGAAGAACTGAGGAGGATCGACCATGGCGCATCCGACGCACGTCTACGCCGGCGTTGCCGGCTACTTCGGCAACAAGGACAGCAAGGGCAAGGTCGGCGTGTTCCGCCACGTCGCCGGCAACGGCGGCTGGCAGCACGTGCTGGGCACCGTGCAGGCCCACACCGTCTTCGTGCATCCCCAGGATCCCGAGACCGTGCTGGCCGGCACCAACGACGGCGTCTGGCGCAGCAGCGACCGCGGCGCCACCTTCCGGCGCACCGCCTTCCCGGACGCCGGCAAGGAAGTCTGGTGCTTCCTGGTCGACAGCCGCGACCCCAAGCGCATCTTCGCCGGGGCTTCGCCGATCGACGTCTATCGCAGCGACGACGGCGGCGCCTCGTGGCGGCGCCTGCCGACTCCGTCCATGCCGGCCTATTGCAGCGGGCCGTTCGCCAGCCGGGTCATGCGCCTCGCGCAGCATCCGCAGCGGCCGGACGAGATCTACGCCGCCCTGGAGATCAACGGCGTGATGCGCAGCGCCGACGGCGGCGAGACCTGGGAGGATTGCAGCGCCGGCCTGCTGAAGCTGGCCGAACTGCCGCATCTCAAGAGCAAGATCGTCAGCGACACCACCGCCGAGGGCATGCTCGACGGCCATGCCATCACGATCAATCCGCTCGACCCCGACGCGGCGATCCTCGCGGTGCGCATGGGCCTGTTCGAGACGCGCGACCACGGCCGGACCTGGACCGACATGGAGGTCGGCCGCTTCTCGCCGACCACCTACGGTCGCGACATCCGCACCACGCCGGCCGCGCCGGGCACGATGTACGCCGCCCTCTCGGTCGCCGCCGCCAGCCACGACGGCGGCCTCTATCGCAGCGACGACGGCGGCAAGAGCTGGCAGCGCTTCGACAAGGTTCAGGTGCACGGCACCATCATGTCGATCGGCCTGCACGCTTGTGACCCCGAGCAGGTCTATATCGGCGCCCGCTACGACGGCGAGGTGTTCGGCACGCAGGACGGCGGCAAGACCTGGCAGGCCATGCCGCTGCCCGGCGACGTGCAGCACATCTACGCCGTGGCCTGCGGCTGAGCGCGTGTTCTTCCTCTCCCCCTAGCGGGGGAGAGGAAATTGAAGGGGAGCTTGACGATGCCGCGGCCGACTCGTCGAGGGTTGCTCAAGGCCGGCGTCGCCACCGCCAGCACGCTCGCCGCCGGTCCGACCCTGGCCCAGGCGCCCGCCATCACCGGCGGCACGCAGTCGGCGTTCCCCTCGCCTGAGGCGCCGGGCTCGAGCGACGGCGGTTACAACATCCTCTTCATCCTGACCGATCAGGAGCACTTCATGGGGCCGGGCTGGCCGGTCCCCTTGCCAGGCCACGAGCGCCTGCGCCGCACCGGCACCTTCTTCGAGAACCATCGCATCGCCGCCGACATGTGCTCGGCGTCGCGCGCGGTGATCTACACCGGCCTGCACATGCCGCTGAACGGCATCTTCGACAATGCCGGCGTGCCCTACATGAAGAGCCTCGATCCCGGCCTGCCGACGGTCGGCAAGATCCTGCGCAAGCTGGGCTACTACACCGCCTACAAGGGCAAGTGGCATCTCAACGGCGCCATGGCGATGGAGAACCGCGCCGACGACATAAAGGCGCTGTTCGAGTCCATGATGGATCGCGACTACGGCTTCTACGACTACACGGGCACCGGCGACTACATCGAGGGCGCGCGCGGCGGCTACCAGTACGACGCCATCACCGCCGCCCAGGCCTGCCAATGGCTGAAGGCCAAGGGCCGTCCCATGGCCGACCGCCGCCAGCCCTGGTTCCTCGCCGTCAACCTGGTGAACCCGCACGACGTCATGTGGCTCGACACCGACCGGCCGGGCCAGCCGATCCAGGCGCGCGAGGCCAAGCTGGCGATCGCCGGCACGCCCGACGACACGCTCTACGCCCAGACCTGGCCCGACGTCCCGCTGCAGAAGAGCTGGCAGCAGTCGCTCGACGCCCTCGGGCGCGTGCCGGCACACCGGATCTACCATGCCGCCAACGGCTACCTGACGGGCCTGATCCCGAACGAGGAATGGCGCCAGCGCAAGCGCCAGGACTACTACCTCAACGCCATCCGCGACGTCGACCAGCAGGTCGTCCAGGTGCTCGACCAGCTCGACCGGCTGGGCCTCACCGGCAACACGATCGTGATCTTCACCTCCGACCACGGCGAGCTTCTGGGCTCGCACGGCGGCCTGGTCGGCAAAGGCACGACGACCTATCGCCAGCAGAACCACGTGCCGCTGCTCGTCGTCCATCCGGCCCATCCGGGCGGCCGGCGCTGTTTCGCCGTCACCTCGCATCTCGACCTCGTGCCGACCTTCGTCGCGATGACCGGCAAGTCGACGGCGCCGGTGTCCGCCACGATGGCCCGGCTCAAGGGCAAGGACCTCACCCCGCTGCTGGCCCGGCCGGACGACCCCGCGCCCGGTCGCGACGGCGACGGCGCGCTGTTCTGCTACAGCCAGCTCATGGTGCACGACCCGGCGTTCACGAAGTTCCTGTATGAGACCCTGCTCGACAGATCGATCGCCCGCGCCACGTTGCCCGCCCGCGTTGAGCAGTTCCCGATCGACTGGTCGCTGCGCGTCGCCATCCGCAGCGTCACCGACGCCCGCTACACGTTCAGCCGCTACTTCTCGTTCCGCGGCTTCAACACGCCGCGCACGCTCGAGGCGCTGCGCGCCGCCAACGATCTCGAGCTCTACGATCGCCAGGCCGACCCCGAGGAGATGGTGAACCTGGCGCACGACTTCGACGCTCATCGCGACCTGATCGCGACGATGAACGACAAGCTGAATGCCCTGATCGACAACGAGATCGGCGTCGACGACGGCAGCTTCCTGAAGCTCCAGGACTGGATCGACTGGAACGGCGCCCGCCCGGGCAGCGTCAACCTCTGACGAGGTCCCGTCCTACTCCGACGTGACCTTGGCTTCGGCGCCGCCGCCGAGCACGCCCTGCGCCACCGACGCCAACGACCGCTGCCGCCCGGTGTCGATGCGCACCGTGGCCGTCGTGCCGGCGCGCAGCGGCGGCTCGCCGGCATGCGGCAGCAGCCGCAGCTTGACCGGCAGGCGCTGCACGACCTTCACCCAGTTGCCGCTGGCGTTCTGCGGCGGCAGCACGGCGAACTCCGCGCCGGTCGCCGGGCTCAGGCTCTCGACCACCGCCTCCCAGGTCGTGTCGGGATAGATGTCGAGGACGATCGTCGCCTTCTGGCCCACCCGGACGTGCGTCAGCTCGGTTTCCTTGAAGTTGGCCTCGACCCAGGGCCGGCTCGCCGAGACGATGGCGAACAGCGGCGTCGCGGCCTTGACCTGCTCGCCCTGCTGCAGATGCAGGTTGACCACGACACCCTCGACCGGCGCCCGCACCGTCGTGCGCGACAGGTCGAGCGCCGCGCGCTCGCGAGCCGCCATCTTGTCGCGCACCATCGGATGCTGGTCGGCCGGCAGCTGCGGATCGCCCTGCAGGGCGGTCAGCACGCGCTGCAGCTTCTCGCGCGCCGTGTTGACCCGGTCGGCCGCCGCCCGGGCGTCGTTCTGCGATTCGTCGCGCTTGCTGGCCGAGGCCACGCCCTTCACCGACAGCTCTTCCTGGCGCTGCCACTGCCGCTGGAAGTAACCGGCGCGCGCCTCGGCGTCGGCCAGCTCGGCGACCGCCTCGCGCCACGTGCCGCGCAGGGTCTCGACCTGGGCCCGGGCCGCGTCGAGCTCGGCCTCGGCGCTGTCGAGCGCCAGCTTGAACGGCCGCGATTCGATGGTGAACAGGGTCTCGCCCGCCTTGACCTCGGCATGGTCCTGCGCGACCACGCGTCGGATCTGGCCGGAGATCTCGGGCGCGACCTGCACTATGTGCGCCTTGACGTAGGCATTCTCGGTGCTGACGAAGCGGCCGCCCGACAGCCAGAAGAAGCCGCCGCCGGCGATCGCGGCGAGCGGCACGCAGACCAGCAGCAGCAGGCGTAGCCCCGTACCGGCCCGGCGGCTCATGCCTCGCTCCCGGCGAGATCCTGCAGCCGCGACTTCACCCGGGCCGTCAGCACCGTGTATTGCGCCCGCTCGCCGGCCGACAGGCCGGACAGCGCATCGTCGACCGTGCGCTGGGCGATCCGCCACAGTTCGGCGTGCACCTTGCGCGCCTCGCCGGTGAGATGCAGCCGGTTGATGCGCCGGTCGCCCGAATCGGGCCGGCGTTCCAGCCAGCCCTTGCGCTCCAGCCGGTCGATCATGCGGCCGGCGCTGGCCCGGTCGACCTCGAGCATCTCGGCCAGCTCGGTCTGGCTGGCGCCGGGGCGCCGGTGCAGCCGGGTCAGCAGCAGCCACTGGGCACGGGTCAGGCCGTTGCCGCGCACGCGACGGTCGAACACGGTGCGCAGCAGCCGCGCCACGTCCGACACCATGTAACCGATATAGCCGTCGTCCTCGGGTTCCACGTGATGACTCTTGATTGTTGCCTAGGCTACATTGGACCTGACCATGAATGCAACGGCGACGAGCCCCCTTGCAGCCCCCGCCCCGCCCGTGACCTTCTCGCTGGGCCGGCGCGTCCTCATCCTCGTCATGGTGGTGCTGGGCTCGACCCTCTACGCTACGACCCTGCTGATCGCCTCGACCCTGCTGCCGCAGATGCAGGGAACGATGTCGGCGACCCAGGACGAGATCGCCTGGGCCATGACCTTCAACATCCTGGCCACGGCCGTGGCGACGCCGATGACCGGCTGGCTGGCCGGCCGCTTCGGCCGCCGCGCCACCATGACCTGGTCGGTGCTGAGCTTCACCGGCGCCACCTTCATGTGCGGCTGGTCCGATTCGCTCGAGACCCTGATCCTGTGGCGCATCCTCCAGGGTGCGCTGGGCGCCCCCATGGTGCCGCTGTCGCAGACCATCCTGCTCGACGCCTTCCCACCGCGACAGCAGGGGCTGGTGACGTCGATCTTCGGCATGGCCGTGGTCATCGGCCCGGTGATCGGACCGACCGTCGGCGGCATGCTGTCCGAGCTCTACGGCTGGCGCTGGGCCTTCTACATGATCGTGCCGGTCGGCGTGATCTCGTTCGCCGGCCTGCGCCTCGTCCTGCCGGCCGATCGTCCGACCGGCCGGACATCGCTCGACTGGACCGGCTTCCTGTCGCTGTCAGTGGCGATCGCCGGCGTCCAGCTCGTGCTGTCGCGTGGCCAGCGCCTCGACTGGTTCGAGTCCGACGAGATCATCGCCGAGGCCTTCGTCGCCGCCGTCGCCTTCTGGATCTTCCTGGCGCACAGCCTGACCGCGCAGCGGCCGTTCCTCAACCTGCGCCTGCTGCGCGACCGCAACTACGCGATCGGCCTGGTGCTGGTGCTGATCTACGGCATGCTGAACTTCACGCCCATGGTGCTGCTGCCGCCGCTGCTGCAACAGCATGCCGGCTACCCCGACGCGCTGATCGGCGAGATCATCGCGGCGCGCGGTGTCGGCGGCACCGTCGGCTTCTTCTCGGCGATCTTCTTCGGCCGCCTCGATCCGCGCTTCGGCCTGACCCTGGGCTTCGCCCTGCAGGTCCTGTCGGGCCTCTGGCTGACGGCCATCGACCTCAACGTCGATCAGGCGACCCTGATGGCCAACAGTGCCCTGCAGGGCATGGCCACCGGCATCATCTGGGTGCCGCTGACCTTGGCCACATTCTCGCGCATCAGCTCGGCCGACCTCGCCGAGGCGACCGCGGTCTATCACCTGCTGCGCAACATCGGATCGAGCTTCTTCATCTCGATCTGCGTCACCGAGATCGTGCGCGGCACGGCGGCCAACTACAGCCGCCTGGTCGAGCTGGTCAGCCCCTATAACCGCCTGCTCGCCCTGCCCTGGGTGACCGGGGCGTGGGACACCGAAAGCCTCGGCGGGCTTGCCCGCCTGGCCAAGGAGATCGGCCGCCAGGCGGCGCTGATCGGCTACGTCAACGCCTTCGGCCTGTACACCCTGACCTCGGCGCTGGCGATCCCGCTGATCCTGCTGGTCAGGAGCTCTCGGCGTGCATGATGTCGCCGAACAGCTCCCAGGTCTGTCCCTTGAAGCGCTGCAGTTGGACCGCCTGGATCGGGAAGTAGTCGGTCGGGCCGGTCGACACGGTGATGCCGGGCAGCAGCATGGGCACGCGGAACTTCTGGAAGCCGGTCGCCTGCCGCATCAGATTGGCGCGCGTGAGATCGTTGCCGCAGCGCCGCAGCGTCTCGGCCATCAGGTATGACACCGTGTAGCCGCTGACGTTGCCGAGATCGGCGAAATGGGCCGTCGGATGGTACTTCACCATCCAGGCCTTGAAGGCTTTCATATCCTCGTGCCCGTCCCAGTTCGGATCGGTCGGGTCCATCAGGTAGGCGGCGGTGACGATGCCCTGCACGTTGTCGAAGCCGGCCGGCTTCATCACGGTGCCGACGCTGGCCGAGACGTTGTTGACGTAGTGCACCGGCTGCCAGCCGATGTCGGCCACCTTGCGCATCGCCTGGGCGGCGAACTTCGGCGTCGCGATGTTGAAGAACACGTTGGCGCCCGAGGCCTTGAGCTGGATGATCTGCGAGTCGACGGTGGGATCGGTGATCTCGAAGGTGACGTGCTTGACGACCCGGCCGATTTCCTGGCCCAGCCCTTCCTTGAAGCCCTCCCAATAGTCCTTGCCGTAGTCGTCGTTCTGCATCAGCACGGCGATGCGCGCGTCCTTGACCGTCGCCAGCACGTGCTTGGCGTAGATCACCGCCTCGGTGTGATAGTCCGGGGCGTAGCCCATGGTCCACGGGAAGCCCTTGGGATCGCCCCATTTGGAGGCGCCGGTGGCGACGTAGAGCTGCGGCACCTTCTTCTGGTTCATGTACTTGTGGATCGCCGTGTTGCAGGCCGTGCCCAGGGTGTTGAAGGTGCACAGCACCTTCTCCTGCTCGACCAGCTGGCGGATGCATTCGACCGTCTTGGGCGGCGAGTAGCCGTCGTCGAGGGTGAGGAACCGGATACGCCGGCCGTTGAGACCGCCGGTGTCGTTGATCATGTCCCAGAAGGCGGCGATCGCCTTGCCGTTGACGCCATAGGCCGAGGCCGGCCCGCTGTACGGGCAGGTGTGGCCGATCCTGATCTCGCTGTCGCTCGCGCCGTCGTCGTACTTCTTCTGCTTCTGGTTCTGGTTCTGGCCGTAGCCGATGCCCGTCGCGCCAAGGAACGCGGTCGCGGAGGCACCGGCCAGGACTGTCCGCCTGCTGGTGCTCATGCTTCCTCCCGAACTCGGAACTCTGTCGGTTCCGCAGTGCGGGAAGCTACACCCGGGAAGACCCGTCAGCCAGAGCTTGCGGCGATCCTCGGCGGCATTACCAGCCGAGGTCGCGGCGCAGGCCGGCGGCGATCTCGAGATGGCGCTCGTGATCGCCGGCGAAGCGCAGCACGAGATGCGTCGCGCCGGCGTCGACGTAGCTCTTCATCCACGCCGCCGCGCCGGCCGCCGGGCCGGCATAGGACATCTGGCGCTTGCGCGTTTCGGCCGGCGGCATGGCGTAGTAGCGCTCGAGATAGGCGTCGAGGCGGGCCTCGGCGCGGTCGCGGTTCTCGTCGATCGCCAGGGTCAGGTACATCGCCGCCGTGAGGGCTCGCGGATCGCGGCCGGCGGCGCGCGCCGCGTCCTGCACCTCGGCCCATTGCGCGGCGAATTCATGGACCTGCGGCGAGTTGGGGAACCAGCCGTCGAAGTGCCGCCCGGCGCGCGCCCGCGCCGCCGCCACGGCGCCGGCGATCCAGATCGGCGGCCCGCCCGGGCGGTGTGGCGTCGGGCCGAGCACGGCGCCCTTCATCGACCAGCGTCCCTCCTGGCCGGCGGCCGGCCAGTCCACCGGCTCGCCGCGCCACAGGGCGCGGCACAGCGCCATGCCCTCGATCAGCCGGCCGATGCGCTTGTCGAACGGCACCCCGGCGGCGGTGAACTCGGCCCGGATGTTGGGCCAGTCGGAGGCGATGCCGATGCCCAGCACGACCCGGCCCTCGGCGATCCGGTCGAGGGTCGCCACCTGGTGGGCCAGCAGCACCGGATTGCGCAGCGCCGGCAGCAGTACCGCCGTGCCGAGCTCCGGCCGGCGCGTCCGCGCCGCCACTGCCGCCAGCAGGGTCAGCGCATCGTGACGCGGCCGCGCCAGGAGCGAATCGCCGACCCACAGGGAATCGTATCCCAGGCTTTCCGCCCGTTCGGCGAGCGCCAGCAGCGGCCCGGTCTCGGGCAGCCCTTCCATGACCCGCTCGCGCGTCGGCAGCAGATATCCCAGCCGCGGCATTGCACCCCCTCCCGCCATTTTCCAGAAGACTGTAGCAGGGCCCGCGGCTATCAGTAGCCGAAAAGCCCCCCAACCGGCCGACCGGGCCCCGTGGCCCCGGCGCACACGCCGACAACCGAAGTGGGACGAACGTTGAAGACCGCGTTGCTGATCGTCTGCGTCACGGTGATCTCCCTGCTCGCCTTCGAGGGCCTGACCCGCCTGTTCCTCGACGACGGCATGCTCTACGAGCTCGAGATGTGGAAGTACGCGCGCGAGGTCAAGGAGCGCGACCGGCACCCCGATCTCGGCCACCGCCATCGCCCGAACGCCCACGCCCAGCTGATGAACGTCGACGTGCGCACCGATTCGCGCGGCTTCCGCTCGCCCGAGGTTCCGGTCGCGGCGCCCACCGGCACCGCGCGCATCGCCTTCGTCGGCGATTCAATCACCATGGGCTGGGGCGTCGCCGAGAAGGAGACCTTCGCCGGCCAGGTGATCGCCCGGCTGCAGGCCGCCGGCCGCAAGGTCGACGGCTTCAACATGGGCGTCGGCAACTACAACACGACCCAGGAGCTGACGCTTTTCCGCGACGCCGGCGCCGCGCTCAAGCCCGACATCATCGTGATCGCCTACTTCATCAACGACGCCGAGCCGATGCCGCACTACGGCGACAATGGCTGGCTCGACGAGCACTCGGCGGCCTGGGTGGTTTTCCGCTACCGCACCGATTCGCTGTTCCGGCAGTTCGGCGAGGCACCCGACTGGAAGCGCTATTACCGCGATCTCTACGAGCCCAAGGCCGAGGGCTGGCAGAAGACCAAGGAGGCGCTCGCCGCCTTCGCCCAGGAGGCCAGCAAGCTCGACGCTAAGGTGATCGTCTACAACATCCCCGAGCTGCGCGAGCTCAAGCCCTACCCGTTCCAGGACGTCACCGACAAGGTGCGCGCCGTGGCCGACAAGGCCGGCATGCCGTTCGTCGACCTGCTGCCGTCGGTCGAGAACCTCGATCCGGCCAGCCTGTGGGTCACGGTTCCCGACCCGCATCCCAACGGCAAGGCCGAGATCATCTTCGCCCAGGCCATGCTGCCGCGCCTCACCGAGATGCTCGACTCGCTGTGCAAGGAGCGTGGCCGCGGCTGCGTCGCCAAATGAGCTTCCTCAAGAACCTGCTGCTGATGGCGCTGTCCTTGGCCGTCAGCCTGGTGGTGGCCGAGGCGGCGGTCCGCTTCATCGACGGCTATCGAATGACCTCCTGGCCGCTCAGCGAGCCGGGCAGCGCCAATGTCGCCAAGGCCGAAATCATGGACCAGGTGCCGCGCGCGCCCGGGGTCGAGCGCGACTGGTTCTTCACCGACCCGCCGCCGATCCCGACCCGTCGCGAGACGCCCGCCGAGTGGTGGAAGCAGTTCCGCGACATCGAGGCCAACCCGGTCGGCGGCATGACCTTCCGCCCGATCGACATCTTCAAGGCGTGGAACACGGCCTTCGTCGGCGACCCGTGCACCAACCGGGTCGTGCACTACGCGCCCGGCCGGCTGTGGGTCTACGACCCGGCCGACGGCAAGCCGACGCCGCCCTACCGCTTCCTGCCCGACGCCACCCTACCGGGGGGCCTGGTGACCAATCAGATCGGATGGCGCGGACCGCCGATCCAGGTGCCGCGTGGGCCGCGCGCCGTGCGCATCGTCTTCGTCGGCTCGTCGACCACGGTCGACGCCCATCACCTGCCGTTCTCGTGGCCCGAGTTCGTCGGCCATTACCTCAACGTCTGGGCCAAGGCGAAGGGCGCCGACGTGACCTTCGAGGTGCTGAACGCCGGCCGCGAGAGCATCGTGTCGACCGACATCGCCGCCGTGGTGCGCACCGAGGTGCTGGCGCTGCGTCCCGAGCTGGTCGTCTACTACGAGGGCGGCAACCAGTTCCGCCTCGCGACGGTCGTCGACGACGTGCCCTCGGGAACGGCGCGGCGCCCGGCGCAGGACCGTCAGCCGCCGCGCTGGCTGCAGGAATGGGCGCGCTACTCGGCGATCGTCAGCCGCATCCAGTCCGCCCTGGTCAGCAGCGCCGCCCCGGACGACGGCAAGGAATGGCCGAAGCCGGACTACACGGTGAAATGGCCGGCTGGCGTCGACGAGCGGGATCCTGCCATCGGCGGCCCCAACCTGCCGATCAACCTCGACACGATCACGCGCGACCTCGACCAGATCCGCACCGACCTGAACGGCATCGGCAGCGCCTTCGCGCTGAGCTCGTTCGTGTGGTTCGTCAAGGACGGCATGGTGCTCGACCCGGCGCGGCACAAGTACATCATCGAGCAGCTCAACGTCGCCTACTACCCGTTCCGCTACCGCGATTTCGAGCGCCTGACGAACTTCCAGAATCGCTACCTGGCCAAGTATGCGCGGACTTACGGCATGTCGTTCGTCGACATCGCCGGCAACACGCCGTTCAATCCCGACCTGTTCATCGATGCCGTGCACACCAACTATGCCGGCAGCCGGGTCAGGGGCTGGATCGTCTTCAACCAGCTCCTGCCGATGATCGAGAAGAACCTCGCCGACCGGACCTGGCCGCGGCCCTGGCCGGCCGGCGTGCCCGACGCGCTGCCGCCCTACAAGCCGCGCGAGATCACCTTCTCCTGCACGAAGTAGGCCGGCGCGCAGGACGTCCGTCCGGCGCCGGCCTCACCCTTGCGGACGACGCTCCGGCGGCACGGCGGCGCGGGCGCTCTCGAGCAGCTCGGCGAGAAACGCCCATTCGCTGCTGCGGCACAGGCTGGCCAGGCGGGGATCGACGCCGCTCGCCTCCTCCATCACTTCCGCTACGGTGCCGGAAAACCGCTCCAGCAGGGCGCGGCCGGTGCTCGTCTGGTCGATGCGGCGCAGGAACTCGACGTGCCGGCCTTCCAGGAGCTGGCTGGCCAGGCTGCGGAACAGCGCATTGCGGTCGCCGCGCTCGTAGTCGCGCCACGCCGCCTGGTGGCGGTCGGTCGATTCACGGTCGATCGCCGTCAGCGACGACAGATGCGAGGCCTCGACGACCAGCCGCCGTTCGTAGAGATCGAGCAGGCGGACGAAGGATTCGCGACGCGCCAGGGTGCGCGTCTCGCGCAGCACCTCGACCTGGACCTGGGCGGCCTCGGCGAGCTGCCGCGTCGCCTGCTGCTGCAGGTGCAACTGGCGGCGCTGCAGGGCCAGCTCCTCGCGCTGCAGGCCGAGCTCGCGCGACTGGCGCAGCCAGGCCAGCGCGAGCCACAGCACGCCAAGCAGAGCGATCGTGCCGCCCGCGACCAGGGTCGGCTCGACCTGCGGCCGCAGCCACAGGCAGGCGCCGGCCCCCGCCAGCACGAGGACGCTGGCGGCGAGACCGATCATCACCATTCGATCCGGTGGCGCGGTCGCCAGCGCACGCTCGGCGTCGGGTTCGTCCTCGGTCATGCTATCGCCCTCGCTCACCATCGCGTCACAAACTACGAACGGACCCGGAATCCAAGGACGGAAACTGTGTCCGACGTCGCGGCTCCCCTCAACGCGTCGTGACCAGTTGGTCGGCTCCTAGCAGGCTGCTGAAATAGGATTTTCGGCTCTCCTGCGCGCAATTTCGATTCACCGCAGGCCCTCCAGACGCAAGTTCGATTCAACGATCTGGCGCGATGAATACTATTGTTGCGATAGGCCTCCTGCCGTTCCGAGTTTTTCAGCAGCCTGCTAGGGACGCTGCAGGCGCCGCAGCTCCCGGTCCACCGCCGCGTCGCCCGGGGCGATCTCGCGCAGCTGTTCGAGATAGCCCACCGCCTTCTGCCTGTCGCCGCGTTGCACGGCCCATGCGGCACCGGCCTGCAACGCCTCGGCGTCGTACGGATGGCGCGTCAGGACCTCGTCCAGGACCTTCATCGCATCGCCGGGCCGGCCGCCCTGCTCCAGGGCGACAGCGTAGACGTAGCCGTAGCGCGCATTGCCGGGGTCGAGTTGGGCGGCGCGGGCGAATTCCTCGGTCGCGGCCTCGAGGCCGCGTTGCCGCACCAGCGACAGGCCAAGGCTGTGATGCGCCAGGCCGGACTCCGGATTGAGCGCGATCGCCTGGCGCAGGATCGCGGCGGCCTTCGCTTCGTCGCGCCGCCCGCGATAGAGATCGGCGAGTTGCACGTAAGCGGGCACGAAGGTCGGATCGACCGCGATGGCCAGCGTGAGATGGTCGTCGGCGAGCAGGCCGTTGCCGCGCCGTATCTCGAGCAGCGCCCGGTTCATGTGCGCCTCGCCGCGATCGGCATTGTAGGCCTGCGTCGCCAGGTACTCGTCGAGCGCGGCGCGGAAGGCCGTGCGATCGGCTTCGGACAGCCGCAGCTCGGTCGGCCCGGCCAGGGCGCGCACCGCCTCCAGCCGCACCGCGCGCACGGGATCGCGCAACAGCGCCGCGAGCGGGCCGGCCAGGCGACCGGGATCGCGTAGCCCCGCGGCCGCCTCGACCGCTGCGGCGCGCACCACGGGATCGGGGTCGGCCAGAGCCGCGCCGAGATCGACGACATCGGTCCGGCCGAGCCCGCTCGCCCGCGCGATCGCGCTCGCCCGCACGATCGCCGGCTGGGTCGCGTCGGCGGCGATGCGCGCCAGCAGGCCGGCCGCCCCGGGAGCGGCGCGATCGGCGGCGTGGAAGGCCTCGCCGAAGGTCTGGAAGCCGCCGGGCAACCGGCCGAGCCGCTGCCGCAGCTCGGCCTCGGCCCAGCCTGCCGGCTTGTCGGCATGGCACGACGCGCAGACATCGGGCGTGCCCAAGGTGCGCGCCCGGTCGGGCCGCGGCACGCGGAAGCTGTGATCGTGCCGCGGATCGACGACCATGTAGGTCACCACCGGCATGTGGCACGCCACGCACTGGCCGCCGGCGCCGGCCGGCTCGTGAAAGTGATGGTCGCGCGCCGCGAAGCGCGCCGCCTCGTGGCACTGCGTGCAGACGGCGTTGCCCTGCGCGACCAGCTTCTGGCCGTGCGGCTCGTGGCAGTTGGCGCAGGTCACGCCCTTGGCGAACATGCGGCTCTGCAGAAAAGAGCCGTGATTGAACACCTCGTCCAGCATCTGGCCATCGGGCCGGTACAGTCCGGCCTCGAGCAGCGAGAGGCGGAATCCGTCGCCGAACGGCTGGCCGGCCTGGATGGAATCGGTGAGCTGAGCCCGGCGGGCGTGGCAACGGGCGCAGGTCTCGACCTCGGCGATCTCGCCCGCCGCCGGGACCGCCACGCGCGGCCGCTTCGCCGGATCGGTGCCCCAGACGACGCCGGCGCGTCCCGGGAAGCGCGCCGCGAGGCCGCGCCCGGGCTGGCTCGCCGACCGGCCGTCGCGGGCCCAGGCGAGGTGGCCGGCGCCGGGCCCGTGGCAGGCCTCGCAGCCGACCCCCAGCTCGGTCCACGACGAGTCGTAGCGGCTGGCCGCCGCGTCGTAGTTCTTGCGCAGGTCGGTGACGTGGCAGTCGATGCACATGAAGTTGGCGGTCTGCTGGATGCCGGTCCAGTGCAGCGGATCGCCGGGCGGCAAGGCCTGCCCCGGATAGAGATCGAACCAGCGCTGGCCGCCGGCGCTCGCCGGCCGCGTGTCCCAGGCGATGCCGAAGGCCTGCAGCCGGCCCCCCGGCATCTCGACGAGGTAGTGCTGCAGCGGCGCCACGCCCAAAGTGTAGGCGACCTCGAACTCGCCCGGCCTGCCGTCCGGGCCCTGCGTCGCCACGAAGAAGCGGCCGTCGCGCGCCGTGAAGGTCGTGGTCACGCCGTCGCGGGTGAAGGTGGCGTCCTTGAAGTCGCCCAGCACCGCCGCGCCGCGCGCCGGCTGCATGGCCTTGGCGTGCTGCGACGGTTGCCAGGCCGCGTGCTCGCGGGCGTGACAGCCGGCGCAGGCGGCGCTGCCCACGAGCTCCGTGCCCGGGTCGGCCGCGCCCGGCGGCGTGGCGGGCGCGCTATCAGGTGCAGGGCCGCAAGGCGTGCGACGAACAGGGCGCCGAGCAGCGTGGTGAACGACCAGGGACTGCGCACGCCGCCAGCCTAGCAGGATGCTGAAAAAGTCGCCTCCGATAGGCTACTTGATATTGTAGGGTCGTTCGAGGCGGAGTTGGTAGTCGATGCGTGGATCGGACGAGCGAACGGGAAGCCTGTTTTCCTACGTGGATGTCGAGGACCGTGTACCGGCGAACCATCCTCTGCGGGCGATCCGGACGATCATGAACGAGGTGCTGGAGGGGCTGAGCGGAGAGTTTGCGAGGATCTACTCCGACAAGGGGCGTCCCTCGATCGCGCCGGAGCGTCTGCTGCGGGCGTTGCTGCTGCAGACGTTTTACACTATCCGGTCGGAGCGTCAGCTCATGGAGCAGCTCGACTACAACCTTCTGTACCGCTGGTTCGTGGGGCTTGGCGTCGACGAGGCGGTTTGGGTTCCGAGGGTGTTCACGAAGAACCGGGACCGGCTTCTGGAGGCCGATGTGGCGCGGAAGTTCCTGGTCGAGCTGCTCAACCACGAACGCGTCCGCAAGCTTCTGTCGGACGAGCACTTCTCGGTGGACGGGGCGCAGGTTCAGGCCTGGGCCTCGATGAAGAGCTTTCGGGCCAAGGACGGCTCGGATGAACCGCCAGGGCCGGGCCGCAATGGCGAGCGCAGCTTCCATGGGGAGAAGCGCAGCAGCGAGACCCACGGCTCGACGAGCGATCCGGAGGCGAAGCTGCATCGCAAGGGCGCGGGCAAGGAGGCAAAGCTTGCCTTCCTGGGCCATGCGTTGATGGAGAATCGTAACGGGTTGATCGTCGAAGCCGACCTGACGCAGGCCGACGGCCTGGCAGAGCGTCAGGCTGCTCGGCAAATGATCGTGCGGCACGCGCCGTGTGCACGACGCCTGACACTGGGCGCCGACAAGGGCTACGATACGAGCGACTTCGTCGCCGACCTTCGGCAGCTGAACGTCACGCCGCACGTGGCGCAGAACGATACCAATCGGCGTTCGGCCATCGACGGGCGCACCACGCGGCATGCCGCCTATGCCGTGAGCCAGCGACAGAGGAAGCGCATCGAGGAATCGTTCGGATGGGGCAAGACGATCGGCGGCTTGGCCCGGCCCATGTTGCGAGGCATCGACAGGTTACGCTTCAAGTTCATGCTGACCATGGCGAGCTACAACCTGATCCGCATACTAAAGCTGCTCGCGGCGGCAACCTGAGGCGACGACGATGCAAAAGGCCTTCATTTTCGCCCGCAAGTGCTCGATACACTAGGAGACTGCGCATCCTGTTGTCCCAGCCCAGACTTCGGGCGCAACGAAGACCCGCTGTCACCAACCTCGTTTTTCAGTAGCCTGCTAGATGGGAGTCTCTGGACGCTTGCCCGCATGCGCGAGAGCATCCGGTTGCAGGTTAGCATCAGCACACTATTCGCCCTGCTGATGCTCCCTGCGCTGGGCGCCGTGATCGCCTTCAGCTACGTCGAGAACAGCCGAAACCTGACCGACCTCTCGCATCGCCTGATCGACCACGCCCGCGAAGGGGCGATCAAGACCGCGCGCCTGCGCGAGCGGCAGGAGCGTCTACACATGCGCCGCGATCAGCAGGTCTGCCTGCTTGATACCGACGAGCACACTCTGCGGGTCGCTGGTCACCGCATGCAGCAGCGCTGTTGCCGCCGGATTGTCCGTGGCTCCGTTCCACTGCGTGCCGTGCGCCTCCTGCTCGTGCACGAACTCCAAGCCCACTGCCACCTTGCCCATCAGCGTCTGCACGTCCGGTCCGACCTGCGTGCCGCTGATGATGTCCACCAGCACCGAGCCCACGAACTTGCCCGCAGCTATCGTCTGCTTGATTTGGCCCGTCCAGTAGGCCAGTCCGGCCGCATCCGACGAGCGGTTGAATAAATTATTGTACACCGTGTCCAAGAACCCGCTGATCTGACTGTCGCTCGCCCCCTGCGGATTGGCCAGGAACGGGTACAGCGCCTTGGCCTCGCCGCTGACCCCGAACGAGCTCGCGATGTTGGCGAACAGCACCGATGGTCCCTGCGTGGGCAGCCCGGCATTGAATTGGCCCACCCAGAACTGGAAGCCCGCAGCGTCGGCCCCCCGGCTGAAGAAGGCCGTGTAGGTCGCCGCGACCTGCTCCTCTGCCGTCAGTGCGACAAGGGCGAGGGTCGTAGTGCTACCGACGTCTACCGGCGTTACGTAGATCACCGCCTCCGCATCGTCGACGCCGTTCGCCCCCGCTGCGCGGTAGGTGAAATGATCGATGCCCGTGCGATCCAATGCGGGCGTATAGTTGAAGCCGCCGTCGGCTGTCAGGACGACGGTGCCCCGCGTAGGATTGGTGAGCAAGGTGGCCGTCAGCGGCCCTCCACTGACATCATTGAATAGTACGCCGCTCGACGCGCCGATATGCAGCACTGAGTCCTTGGTCGCCACATAGGCATCATTGTAGGCCACCGTGGCAATGGCCGTGTCGTCGTTAACGATCGTGCCGACGGCCGTCGGATGATCGGCGCAGATCTGGACA
>JAXMCN010000023.1:0-81474 GCA_046349275.1 Reyranellaceae bacterium
TGCCGGTCACTCCCCTGACGGCTACTCCGCCGCAAGCAACCGTCGCTTCGCCCGCCGCATCCCACTCGCCGCCAGCACCTCGGCGATCTGCACCGCGTTGAGCGCCGCGCCCTTGCGCAGGTTGTCGCCGGAGACGAACAGCACCAGCCCGTGCCGCACCGTCGGATCGCGTCGCACCCGGCCGACGAAGACCTCGTCGCGGCCGGTCGCGGCCAGCGGGTTGGGCACGTCGGCCAGCGCCACGCCGGGCGCCGCGGCGAGCAGGGCGAGCGCCTGCTCGACCGGCAGGGCGCGCTCGAACTCGGCGTTGATCGACAGCGAATGGCCGGTGAACACCGGCACCCTCACGCAGGTGCCGGAGACCAGCAGGTCGGGCAGGCCGAGGATCTTGCGGCTCTCGTCGCGCAGCTTGACCTCCTCCTCGGTGTAGCCGTCCTCGACGATCCGGTAGTTGAGCGGCACCACGTTGAAGCCGATCGGCGCCGCCCACTTGCCGCCCGGCGCCATCGCGAAGGCGCCGCCGTCGCGCACCAGCGCCGTCGACCCGGCGCCGGCGCTGCGGATCTGGCTCTCGAGCTCGTCGACGCCGGCCAGGCCGGAGCCCGACACCGCCTGGTAGGTGCTGACGACGAGGCGGCGCAGCCCGGCCGCCGCGTGCAGCGGCTGCAGCACCGGCATCGCCGCCATGGTCGTGCAGTTGGGATTGGCGACGATTCCCTTCGGCATCCGGCGCAGCGCCTGCGGGTTGACCTCGGCCACGACCAGCGGCACCTGCGGATCGCCGCGCCAGGCCGAGGAGTTGTCGATCACGACGGCGCCGGCGGCCGCGACCTTGGGCGCCAGGCGCCGCGCCGCCTCGGCGCCGGCCGAGAAGAACACGATGTCCAGCCCGCGGAAGTCGGCGGTCGCGGCGTCCTCGACCGCGATCTCGCTCTCGCCCCAGGCGCGCCGCTTGCCGGCCGAGCGCGCCGAGGCGAACAGGCGCAGGCTCGCCAGCGGAAAGCGCCGCTCCTCGAGGATCGCGCGCATCATGTCGCCCACCAGCCCGGTCGCGCCGACGATGCCGACGGCCAAAGACGGGATGGCGGGCTGGGGTTGCGGCGGTTCGGGTTGCTCTGACGACATCGCTGCTGCTCCTGTGATGGACTGCAGACGGATGCCCCGACATGAAAAAGGCCCCGTCCGGTTGGCGGGGCCTCGAAGGGTGATTGGCGTGATGCCAGCTAGCGCGCGCAATTCCCTCCCGTCCCACCAAAGGTGTCGGCATGTTTGATCATGGTGGTTCGGGCGCGTCGCGACATGGCAGGGCGTATAGCTGATTCTGAAAGCGAACGCAAAGTTCGCGTCATGCCAGGCGCGCGCACAGCCAGTCGGCGAAGCTCGCGAGAGTCGGATCGTCGGCGAATCGCCGTTCGTACTGCAACGTGAAGTGGCGTCGCGTCGGCCGTCGCGCCGGATGGGCGATGGCCAGCCGATGGGCCGCGAGATCGGGCCCCAGCAGGCCCTCGATGGCGATGGCGAGGCCGAGGTCGGCCGCCGCGGCTTCCAGAGTCTGGCTGGCGCTTTCGAACGTGCTGCCGCCGCGCACCGGCACGCCGCCGAGGCCGGCATGGTCGAGCCAGCGCCGCCAGTCCTCGACGCGCGGCCGCGTGTGCAGGAGCGGCACCCGCGCGAAGTCGACAGCGCCGCGGCGCAGGCGGCGCGGCGCGGCGACCGCCACCGTGGTGATCGGCATCAGCGACCGCTCGACCTGGCCGGTCGATCGACCCTGGAGGCGATCGGCGCCCGACACCGCGATCACCGCGTCGAAGCGGCCGGGCAGCATGTCGAGCGGGTTGGTGCTGGTGTGCAGGTCGATCTCGAGCCCGGGCTGCTCGCGGCGCAGGCGCGGCAGCAGCGGCAGCAGGGCGCGCGAGAAGAAGTGACCGTAGACGCCGATCGCCAGCCGTCGCGGCCGGCGCAATCTCACGCCGGTCGAGGCCTCGGCGATGCGATCGAGGGCGGCGCGCGCCGCTTCGGCCATGGTCGCGCCGACCGGCGTCAGCTCGAGCCCGGTCGACCGCCGCACGAACAGCGCCGCCTTGAGATCCGTCTCGAGCGTCCGCACGTGGCGACTGACCGCGCCGGCGGTGACGTTGAGCTCGCCCGCGGCGCGCGACATCGACAGATGGCGCGCCGCCGCCTCGAAGGCGCGCACGGCGATCAGGGAGGGCAGGCGGCGGGACGGCATGGCGTTGAGTTTGGCTCAAAACGCAGCGCCATCAAATCGTTTGTCGCGGCGGAATCCTCGCGCCAGCTTGGGCGGCATGAATGACCTCGCCCCGATCTCCGCCGCCCTCGACGTCCGCTGGCAATCGACGCCGGCCGCCGTCGCCCAGCGCTCGCGCCACGTCGCGCCCGACTGCGCCGGGCTGAACTTCTGGCAGCTCGACCAGAGCCTGCGCGCGCTGCTGCCGCTCTACCTGCCGGCCGACCTGCTGGCCCATCTCGAGCCGCATCTCGACCGGCTCGGCCGGCTGTGCGGCGGCCGCCTCAACGAGCTGGCCGACCTCGCCGACAAGCATCCGCCGCAGCTCCATGCGCGCGACCGCTTCGGCCGTGACCAGGAATGGATCGAGGTCCATCCCGCCTATGCCGAGATCAAGCGCATCGCCTTCGGCGAGTTCGGCATGCACGCCATGACCCATCGCGGCGGCGTGCTGGGCTGGGACGCGCCGCTGCCCATGCTGGCCAAGCAGGTCTTCTTCTATATGTTCTCGCAGGCCGAGTTCGGCGTGCTGTGCCCGGTCAACCTCACCGACTGCGTCTGCGACCTGCTCGAGACCTACGGCTCGCCCGAGCTCAAGGCGCGCTATCTCGACGGCATGCTGACCCAGGACATGGACCGCCTGCTCTACGGCGCGCAGTTCATGACCGAGAAGATCGGCGGCTCCGACGCCGGCGCCGCCGAGCTGGTCGCGGTGCGCGACGGCGAGCAGTGGCGGCTGTACGGCGAGAAGTGGTTCTGCTCCAACGCCGACGGCGACGTCGCCGTGCTGCTGGCGCGGCCCGAGGGCGCGCAAGGTGGCAGCCGCGGCCTCGGCCTGTTCCTGATGCCGCGCACCCTGCCCGACGGCACGCGCAACGCCTATCGCATCGTCCGACTCAAGGACAAGCTCGGCAGCCGCTCGATGCCGAGCGGCGAGATCGTGTTCGAGGGCGCCGTGGCGTACCAGCTCGGCGTCCTCGAGCGCGGCATGAAGCAGATGCTCGAGATGGTGAACCCCAGCCGCGTGTCGCATCTCACCCGCGCCGCCGGCATGATGCGGCGTTGCCTCAACGAGGCGATGGTGGTGTCGCGCCATCGCAACGCCTTCGGCCGGCGGGTAATCGACCATCCGCTGATGCGCCGCCAGCTGCTCAAGATGCTGGTCAAGACCGAGCAGTCGCTGTCGGCCCTGATGCTGACCGCCGGCCTGTCGAGCCGCGACGACGCGCGCGCCGCCAAGGCGGTGCGGGTCATGACCCCGATCTGCAAGTACCGCGCCTCGCGCGACAACATCGCCGTCGCCACGGCGGCCATGGAGGCGCGCGGCGGCAACGGCTACATCGAGGACTGGCCGAACGCCCGGCTGGTGCGCGACGCCCATCTCGGCGTGATCTGGGACGGCACCAGCAGCGTCAATGCGCTCGACGTGGTGCAGCGCGCGGTGCGCAAGGAGCGCGCCCATCGCGACCTGGAGGCCGAGCTGGCCGACCGTCTCGGCCGCGCCGACGGCCTGCCCGGCCAGTTCCGCACCCGGCTCGAGGGCGCGCTGGCCCAGGCCGTGCGCTTCGCCGAGGAGGTCGCCGACGACCCGCGCAAGGAGCGGTTCAGTCGCCTCGCCGCCGGCGGCCTGTATCACGCCGCGACCGCGGTGCTGCTGGCCTGCGAGGGCGCGGCGCTGGGGCGGCAGGGCGGCGATGCGCGGCGGCTGCTGATGGCCCGCTTCGTCCTCGAGCACCGGCTGTCGGAGACTGCCAAGCTCGCCGTCCAGGGCAGCGACTGGGAGGAGCCGGCGACCGACGCGCTGCTCGACGACGCGCCGGTGACGCTGGAGGCGGCGGCGGCCCTGATGCGCTGAGAAGGGCAGTTTTCAAGTCGAATGAATGAATCGGCGGCTTGTACATCGCCGATGTACGAAGTGGCCGGTCTGCCACACCGGAAAAAAGGTTGGTCGTCCTCGGGCGCGAAGGGACGTCTGGCTGCGTAAGCCAGGAACGTCACAACGAGGAGAGGACGACCTTGAGATATGCAGTGATGATGGCGTCGGCCCTGTGCCTGCCGCTCTCCGCCCAGGCCCAGACGCTCGGCGGCTCGATCAACGCCCAGCAGGGATTCTACGTCGGCGGCAGCGGCGGCCTGGAATGGGCGATCAACCCGCAAGGGCCGACTTCGACCGGCTGGGCGGTCAACGGCAAGGCCGGCTACGACTTCGTCGGCCCGCGCGCCGAGCTCGAGGTCGGCTACGGCCGCATCCCCAACAGCGCCTTCGCGCCGGGCACGGCGATCAGCGGCGGCATCGGCGCGCTCAGCGTCATGGCCAACGCGTATTACGACTTCATGCCGACCTCGGTGATCACGCCGTACCTCGGCGCCGGCCTCGGCGTCGCCTTCATCGACAGCAACACTTCGCTGGGCAGCACCCAGTTCGCCTATCAGGGCATGCTGGGCGTGGCCTACAACGTCACGGACCAGCTGCGTCTCAACCTGGAAGGCCGCTACTTCGGCACGACCAACCCGGGCATCTACGGCCCGGCCGGCTATCAGACCTTCACCTACAACAACGCCATGGTGATGGCCGGCGTGTCGTTCAAGTTCGCCGCTCCGGCCGCGGCGCCGCCGACCCCGCCGCCCGCCGTCGATATCATGCCGCCGTCGTTCATGGTGTTCTTCGACTGGGACCGGTCGAACCTGTCGGCCCAGGCGCTGTCGACCATCAAGCAGGCCGCGAATGCCTTCAAGACCAAGGGCAATGCGCGCATCACCGCCACCGGCCACACCGACACGTCGGGCCCGGAAGCCTACAACATGGCGCTGTCGCTGCGTCGCGCCAACGCGGTCAAGGACGCGCTGGTGCGCGACGGCGTGCCGGCCCAGGCCATCTCGGTGATCGGCAAGGGCGAAACCGGCCTGCTGGTCCCGACCGCCGACGGCGTGCGCGAGCCGCAGAACCGGCGCGTCGAGATCGTGCTGCAGTAGACCGCGAGGTCGTTCGATCCCCCGACCCCGTCGGCCGGCGGTTTGCCGGCCGACGGGGGCAAGCCCCTCCGCGGGCGCCGGCGGGCGGCGTTTGCGGAGGGGCTGCTTTTGCCGGCGGCCGCTCTCCGTCAGGCCAGCCGACGCACCAGGTCCATGAACGCCAGCGTCGCCGCCGCGCGCTCGTCGCGCCGGCTGGCCAGCGCGAGCGGCACCTCGAGCGCCGGCTTGCCGCGCAGCGGCCGATAGGTGACGCCGTCGAGCGGCAGCCGGCCCAGCGAGGCCTGCACCAGGCTGACGCCGAGCCCGGCCGCGACGAGGTTGAGAGTCGAGACTATGCGCGGCGCTTCCTGCCCGACATGCGGGCTGAAGCCGGCGGCGGCGCAGGCCGCCAGGATGACGTCGTAGAGGCCGCGCCCTTCGGGGCGGCGATACAGAATGAAGGTCTCCGCGGCGAGGTCCTTCAGCGCCAGCGGGCCGCGCCGCGCCAGGCGATGGCGGGCCGGCAGGGCGATCATCATCGGCTCGCGCAGCAGCGGCTGCACGGCCAGCCCCTCGGCCTCGGCGACCGCCGAGCGGATGAAGGCGATGTCGAGCCGCTCGGCCCGCAGGCCGGCCAGCAGGTCGCCCGAGCTGCTCTCCTCCAGCGCGAAGGCGACGTCCGGGCGGGCGCGGCGGAACTCGCGGATCGCCCGCGCGACCAGCGGATGGAACGGCGCCGAGGTGGTGAAGCCGACGGCGATGCGCCCGGTCTCGCCGCGCGCCGCCCGGCGCGCCCGCTGCGCCGCCGCGTCGACCCGGGCGAGAATCGCTTCGGCGTCGGCGAGGAAGGAGCGGCCGGCATCGGTCAGCACCACGCCGCGCGGTCGGCGCACGAACAGGGCGGCGCCGATCTCGCCCTCCAGCGCCTTGATCTGCTGGCTGAGCGGCGGCTGGGCGATGTGCAGCTTCTCGGCGGCGCGGGTCACGTGGCCTTCGTGGGCGACGGCGACGAAGTAGCGGAGGTGCCGCAGCTCCATGGCGACTCCATATGTAGAAAGTATCGAAAGAGAATTTAGCATATATTTGATGTGTCGCGACCGCGGGCGCAGCCTCGCGCCATGTCCGCCGCTCTCGCCGCCTCGCTCACCCTCCTGATGATCTTCACCGCGCTGCTGTCCGGCGTCTTCGGCATGGCCGGCGGCCTGATCCTGGTCGGCGTGCTGCTGGTGCTGATGCCGCTGCCGCAGGCCATGGTGCTGCACGCCGTCACCCAGATGGCCTCGAACGGCTGGCGGGCGCTGCTGTGGCGCCAGCACATCGTGTGGCGCACGGCGCTCGCGAGCTTCGTCGGCAGCCTGCTCTCGGTCGCGCTGTGGTCGGCCTGGCTGTGGGTGCCGGGCAAGCCGGTGGCGCTGCTGCTGCTCGGCCTGTCGCCCTTCGTCGTGCGGCTGATCCCGGCCTCGGTGCTGCCGCGCACCCTGGGCCCTGGCCAGATGCTGGTCGGCAGCATGGTCTGCATGATGTTGATGCTGACCGCCGGCGTCACCGGGCCGCTGCTCGACACCCTGTTCCTGCGCTCGCCGCTCGACCGCCGCCAGATCGTTGCCACCAAGGCCGCCTGCCAGGTCTTCAGCCACGGCCTGAAGCTGGTCTATTTCGGGTTGCTGATCGAGAACTCGGGCTCCGTCGAGGCTTGGATGCTGGCGCTCGCAGTCGCTGCCTCGATGCTCGGCACGTCGCTCGGCAAGCTGCTGCTCGAGCGCCTGACCGACACCCAGTTCCGCGCCTGGTCCAACCGCATCATCACCGCCATCGCCGCCTGGTACATCGGCTATGGCGTGGTGCTGCTGGTGGCCTGAGCGGACGGCGGGGCCGCGGCGCGATGCGCGAGTGCGCCGCGACCCCGCCGCAGCGATTCCCGGCTACACTGCGCCGGTGACCATTCCTCCCGGCTTCCGCCTGCTCACCGAGGCCTCGGGCTTCGCCGCCGTCAACGGCCCCTGGTACGAGAAGATCGAGGGCGGCCGCGCCATCCGCGGCTTCCGCCCGGGACCGCCGCACGCCAACGCGCTCGGCATCGTGCACGGCGGCATGCTGGCCGCCTTCCTCGATTCGGCGATGGGCACCGCGGTGTTCCATTCGCTGCAGCGGCGTGCCGTCACCCTGAAGCTCACCATCGACTATATCGGCCCTGGCCGGCTGGGCGACTGGCTGCAGGCCGAGGGCGAGGTGGTGGCCCACGACGAGCTGGTGGCGCACGTGCGGGGACGCCTCTATGGTCCGCGCCACGAGGTGCTGGGGGCGCAGGGAATCTTCTCGCTGCTCAGCCGTCGGCGCGTCATCCCCACCCGGAGCTAGCGTTGCAGGACAATCCGCCCGAAGGCTTTCTGCGCATCGATTTCAACCGCGGCCGGCCCGAGCCGACCTTCAACAGCCACATCGGCAATCTCTACATGAAGCGCGGCGACAAGGGCTCGCGCGACGAGTTCGTGCTGGGCTTCCGCGTCCACCAGCACCTGTGCAATCCCGCCGGCAGCCTGCATGGCGGCATGATGATGACCGCCGCCGACTTGGTCGGCACGATGGGCGGCGGTGTGCTGGTCGGGCTGCGCAAGTTTCTGCCGACGGTCAACATGACCTGCGATTTCGTGGCGCCGGCCCGGGTTGGCGACTGGGTCGAGGGCCGTGCCGAGGTGGTGCGCCAGACCCGCTCGCTGCTCTTCACCCACATCTACCTGACGGTCGGCGAGGAAAAGATCATGCGCGCCTCGGCGATCGCCAAGATCCCCTCGGGCGACGGCCTGCCGTTCGGCAAGGCCCGCCTAGACCGCGGCGCCGAAGTGGCTGCCCAGCGCCCGCCGGCCTGAATCGGTCAGCCGCACGGTGCGGCTGCGGCGCAGCCGCTCGGCCCAGCCGCGCTTGAAGAAGGTGTCGGCGATCGCCGCGCCCAGCGCCCCGGCGACATGCGGGCGCCGCTCGCTCCAGTCGAGGCACTGGCGCGCGAAGTGCCGGCTGCCGGCGCGCCGGGCGCCCGCCAGGTCGACGCCGAGCCTCGTGCACAGCGCCTCGCCCGACTCGGTGAGCCGCCAGTCGCGCGCCCCTTCGGGCTCGAGATGGCCGGCCCGGGTCAGCGCGTCGGTGACGGCGATGCCGACCTGGCCGGCGAGATGGTCGTAGCAGGTGCGGCAGAAGCGCAGGTCGGGATCGCGCCGCCACGCCGCCGACTGCGACGCCGGCGGCGCCCGCGTGCCGGCGATCGCCATCAGCGATTCGATGGCGTGCGCCACCTCGGGCGAGGCCAGGCGGTAGAAGCGGTTGCGGCCTTGGGCGCGGGCGGCCAGCAGCTCGGCCTCGACCAGACGGCCGAGATGGCCGCTGGCGGTCGGCGCGGCGATGCCGGCGGCCAGCGCCAGCTCCGAGGCGGTGTGGGCGCGGCCGTCCATCAGCAGGGTCAGCATGGCGGCGCGCGCCGGATCGCCCATCAGGGCGGCGACGCGGGAGAGACCGTTGACCGTGATCATGCCCGCCAGGGTAGGGCTGCGGCGCGGCGGCCGCCACGGCTAATGGTTCGGCGCAGGCCGAAGGGTCATCGCCACTTGGGATTGGCGATGGCGATCTTGTCGGCGATGGTCGCCTCGAGATGCGCCATCAGGTCCGCGTCGGTCTCGTCGCGCTCGCCGGCGCGCAGCTGGCGGGCGAGCTCGCGGTTGAGGTCGGCGAGATCGCCGTCGTGCCCGAGCAGCGCCGCGAGGCGCGCCCGCTCGCGCGCGTCGGCGCCCGGGCCGAGCCGCGCCTCGCGCTCGAGGATCGCCAGCGAGTTGGCGGCGACCCGCGCCTGGAAGCCGAGCCGCGGCTCGGCGCGGTCGAGGGCGGGGATCGCCTCGTCGCGCAGGAAATCGGCGACGGCGGCCAGCAGCTCGGCGGCGGTGGGACGGTCCTGCGGCATGGTCAGGCTCTCTCGCCGCCCAGGACCAATGCCTCCCCGCGCGCAGCGGGGGGAGGTGCCGAGCGCAGCGAGGCGGAGGGGTCATGCGCTCTTCGAGCCGATTCTCCGACCCCTCCGTCGCCGTATGACGGCGACACCTCCCCAAGCACCGCTTGGGGAGGAAACGAACCAAGCGCGCGGTCCGGAAGAACAGACATGGTCACGCTCCGCTCTTCAGCAATTGCAGCAGGTCGACCTCGGTCTCGACGGCGCGGCGGCCGATCGAGGCGAGCTCCATCGACTTCACCGAGCCCGACAGATGCCGCCAGGCCTGGTTGTGGCAGATGATCCCCCAGCGCGCCGTGCCGAACACTTCCCACCAGTGGGCGCGCGCCGGATCGACCGGCGCGCCGCCGGCCTTCTCGTAAGCCGCCCACAGCGCCTCGCGGCTGCCGAAGCCGCCGGCCGGCTGGTCGACGGCGCCGAAGCGCCAGCTCTTGATGCACAGCCAGCCGAGATCCTCCACGGGATCGCCGAGATGGGCGCCCTCCCAGTCGAGGATCGCCGTGACGCCGGTCTCGTCGGCGAGATAGTTGCCGGTGCGGTAGTCGCCGTGCACCAGCACCGGCCGCGCGATCGGCGGCGGCTTGCGCCGGTCGAGCCACGACAGGGCCAGCTCGAACACCGGCTGCGGCTCGCTCATCTGGTCGAGCTGGCGGCGCAGCACGCCGACCAGGTCGCCGGCCTGGCGCACGGCGAGCGGCGGCAGGGTGGCGGTGTCGGTGGCGTGCAGGCGGGCCAGGATCTCGCCGAGCTGGCCGGTGATGCGGCGCCGCGCCTCGGCATAGGGTGCGTCGCGCAACAGCTTGCGGGCGATCGCCGTGCCGCCGATCCGGCGCATAACATAAGCCTCGCCCAGCCCGTCCTGCGGCGTCAGCTCGAACAGCGGCTCGGGCGCCCGCACGCCGGCCCGGTGGGCGGCGCGCAGCACGCGAAACTCGGTGGCGCGGTCGAGCGAGGCCGAGCGCTCGGCGCCCGGCTGGCCGGTGGTCGGCGGATCGCGGCGCAGGATCAGCTCGTGGCGCTGGCCGCCCGCCACGGCGTCGAAGCTCCAGGTCTGGCGCGAGGCGCCGCCCGATTCTCGGCGCAGGCCCTCGATCGTGGCGGGCCCGCCGAGGTGGCGGCCGCAGGCTTCGCTGAGAACCCGAGCCACCGTGTCGGCTTCAGTCGGCGTGTGAACGGTCATTCACCGACTGTGGCACAGGCCTCGCAGCGTGGTAAGAGGGCGCGCCCACTGGAAGGAGAACCACAGACGTGGCGAACGCCTACGCGGCCATGAACGGCCTGTTCCTCGAGGACCTGAAGCCCGGCATGTCGGCGATGTTCGGCAAGACCGTGACCGACGCCGACATCGTGGCCTTCGCCGGCGTCTCCGGCGACACCAACCCGATCCATCTGCACGACGGCTTCGCGCGCAGCACGCGCTTCGGCCAGCGCATCGCCCACGGCATGCTGAGCGGCTCGTTCATCTCGACCGTGATCGGCACCAAGCTGCCGGGCCCGGGCGCGGTCTACATCTCGCAGACCATGAACTTCATGGCGCCGGTGCTGGTCGGCGAGACCATCACGGCGGTCGCCACGATCACCGCGATCGACGACAAGCGCCGCCGCGTCACGCTCAAGACCCAGTGCCTGAACGGCGACAAGGTTGTGATCGACGGCGAGGCCGTGGTGCTGGTGCCGCGGCGCGACGTCGCGTGAGCCGACACGGCCCGAGCAAGATCAGCTGAGGACGAGGGCATGACCGTTGCGGTCTTCGACGACTGGCAGACCCTGCCGGCCGCCTGGCAGGGCGCCGTGGTGGCGCTCGGCAATTTCGACGGCGTGCATCGCGGCCATCAGGCGCTGGTCGGCCGCGCCGTCGCCGAGGCCCAGGCGCTCGGCGTGCCGGTGCTGGCCTTCACCCTGGAGCCGCATCCGCGCCGCTTCTTCGTGCCCGACACCGGCCCGTTCCGCCTCACCCTGCTGCCGGCCAAGGTGCGGCTGCTCGGCGGGCTGGGGGTCGCGGCGGTGCTGGCGCAGCGCTTCGACGCCGCCTTCGCGGCGCTGTCGCCCGACGCCTTCGTCGAGCGCGTGCTGCACGGCGCCCTGCGCGCCCGCCACGTCGTGTCGGGCTACGATTTCAGCTTCGGCGCGCGGCGCGGCGGCAACACCGAGCGGCTGCGCGAGCAAGCGCGGGCGCACGGATTCGGCGTCAGCGTCGTCGAGCCGGTGATGCGCGAGGGCGAGGTCTATTCCTCGACCCGCATCCGCGAGGCGCTGCGCGCCGGCTGGGTCAGCGAGGCCTGCGAGCTGCTCGGCCATCCCTGGGAGATCGAGGGCACGGTCGAGCAGGGCGACCAGCGCGGACGCACCATCGGCTTCCCGACCGCCAACGTGGCGCTGGGCGAGCATCTGCGGCCGCGTTTCGGCGTCTACGCGGTGCGCGTGCTGATCGACGGCGAGACCGCGTGGCGGCCGGCGGTCGCCAACCTCGGCCGCCGCCCGACCTTCGGCAAGCTGCAGGAGAACTTCGAGGTCCACCTGTTCGACTTCGCCGGCGACCTCTACGGCAAGGCGCTGCGCGTCGCGCTGGTCGACTTCATCCGTCCCGAGATGAAGTTCGGCGGCCTCGACCAGCTCAAGGCGCAGATCGCCGCCGACGGCCAGGCGGCGCGCACCCTGCTGGCGGCGGCCGGCCAGAAGTAGGCGGCCTTCGGCGTGTTGGCAGAATTCACCCCAATGGGGTAAGTTCTGCCAATGGCTGCCGCGCATCGCGTCTCCCTCGTCGCCTATCCGGGCTGCCAGCTGCTCGACGTCAGCGGGCCGGCCTCGGTGTTCGGCGCCGCCAACCAGGCGGCCGGCCGCGCCGTCTACGAGCTGCGCATCGTCTCGCCGGACGGCGGCCTGGTCGCCACCAACTGCGGCGTGGCGCTCGACAGCGTCCGCTTCGGCGGCCGGCCCGACACCCTGCTGGTGGCCGGCGGTTCGCAGGGCCTCAAGGCAGCGATGCAGCATGCCGGCCTGCGGCGCTGGCTGCGGCGCGCCGCGGCCACGGCGCAGCGCTACGGCTCGGTGTGCACCGGCGCCTTCGTGCTGGCGGCGGCCGGCCTGCTCGACGGCCATCGCGTGGCGACCCACTGGGCGAGCTGCGACCGGCTGGCCGAGCGCTTCCCGGCGGTCGAGGTCGACGCCCAGTCGCTCTACGTCGTCGACGGCAAGGTCTGGACCTCGGCCGGCGTCACGACCGGCATCGACATGGCGCTGGCCCTGGTCGAGGCCGATCTCGGGGCGGCGACCGCCAACCTGATCGCGCGTCACTTCGTGCTCTATGCCCGGCGGCCCGGCTTCCAGTCGCAGTTCAGCCCGCTGCTGCAGGCGCAGGCCGCCGCCGAGGCGCCGTTCACCGACCTGATCGACTGGATGCAGCACCATCTCGACCGGCCGCTCGACGTGCCGGCGCTGGCGGCACGCGCCGGCCTGACCGAGCGCAGCTTCTATCGCAAGTTCACCCAGGCCACCGGCAAGACGCCGGCCCGCTTCGTCGAGAGCCTGCGGCTCGAGGCGGCGCGCACCCTGCTGGCCGAGGACCTGCCGCTCAAGACCATCGCCGGCAAGGTCGGGCTGGGCTCGTCGGCGCGCTTCGGCCAGGCCTTCGAGCGGCGCTTCGGCGTCGCGCCGGCGCTGTTCCGGCAGATGCATCGCGGCGCCTGAGGACCTGCTATATCAAGGACGGCTGAAGCGTCTGGCGCGGAGCAGGGAACGGTGAGCAGGGCAGGTCTGGCGAGTCTCTCGATGGCGGCGATCGGCGTCGCGCTGGCGTGGAGCGGCCCCGCCGCGGCGCAGAGCGGCGCCTACATCGACGACCGGCTGCGCCAGCTGCAGCAGACCCTGGGCGAGCTGACCCGCCGCGTCGAGCAGCTGCAGAAGCAGAACCAGCAGCTGCAGCAGCAGGTCGAGAAGATGCAGGCCTCCTACGAGCAGCGCATCGAGCGGCTGGAGAAGGGCGGGCCCGCCAAGCCGGTGCCGGCGACCCGCGCCGCGCCGGCCAAGCACTGACGCTACGGCGCGTCCATGACCGCTGACGGAGCCGCCGGCCGTCGCATCGTCGTCTGCGGCGGCGGCGCGATCGGCGCGGCCACGGCGTACTTCCTGGCCCGCCGCGGCGCGCGGCCGATCGTCGTCGAGCGCCACGCCGTGGGCGGCGCCGCCTCGGGCAAGTCGGGCGGCTTCCTGGCGCTCGATTGGTGCCGCGGCACCGCCCTCGACCGGCTGGCGCGGCGCAGCTTCGCGCTGCATGCCGAGCTGGCCGAGCAGCTCGACAATCCGTGGCTCTATCGCCGCCTCGACACGTTCGGCGGCTGGCTGGGCGAGCGCGAGGCGCCGACGCCGGGTCGGCCCTGGCTGTCGCGCCGCGTGGCGCTGTCGGGCCGGCTCGGCTCGCCGCGCACCACGGCGCTGGTCGAGCCGCACGCCTTCACCACCGGCCTGATGCGGGCCGCCGAGCGGGAGGGCGCCGCGTTGCGCCTCGGCACGGTCGGCGGCCTCGTCCGCGACGCTGCCGGCGCCTCCGTCGGCGTCGCGCTCGAGAGCGGCGAGGTCGTCGAGGGCGACGCCGTGGTCGTCGCCCTCGGTCCGTGGTCGATCCTGGCGACCCGCTGGCTGCCGCTGCCGGCGGTCTGGGGCTTCAAGGGCCACAGCCTGATTCTCGACACCGGCAACGCGCTGCCGGCCGAGGCGCTGTTCCTCGAGACCCGCGCGCCGGACGGCGAGGCGCTGGCGCCCGAGCTGATGCCGCGCGCCGACGGCACGACCTGGCTGTGCGCCATCTCGAGCCAGTCGGCGCTGCCGGTCGATCCGGCCGCGGTCGCGCCCGACGACGGCGCGCCGGCGCGGCTCGAGGCGCTGGCGCGGGCGATCGCGCCGGCGCTGGCCGCGGCGCCGATCGTCGCTCGCCAGGCCTGCTATCGGCCGGTGACCGAGGACGGGCTGCCGCTGATCGGTGCGGTGCCCGGCGTGCCCGGCGCCTTCGTCGCCACCGGGCACAGCGTCTGGGGCATGCTGAACGCGCCGGCGACCGGCGAGGCGATGGCCGAGCTGATCCTCGACGGCGCGGCGCGGACGGTCGACCTGGCGCCGTTCGCGCCCGGCCGGCTGCGGCCCTACTCCGCCGCCTTCACGCGCGCCCGCTCGTAGCGCTCGATCTCGCCCAGCACCGCCTGCTTGGACTCCTCGCCGGCGGTCGCGTGCTTGGCCTTGGCGTCGTCGTAGCTGGCGATCCGGAGCGCGTTCGACTGGCGCTGGAAGTGCGGATGGACGTAGCGCGCCATCAGCTCGTAGCTGCGCTTGGTGGCCTCCCAGTCGGCCCAGTTGTGGGCCAGCAGCAGAACCGCGCCGAAGCCGCCGTCGGAGCCCTGCCACAGCCGCTCGAAGTGCCGGATGCAGTCGTCCGGCGTGCCGATGCAGGCCACCCCGCTGCTGGTCAGGAACTCGACCGGGTCGCCGATGTCGGGTGGGATGATCGGGAAGGTCGCGACGTCGGTGAAGTAGCGCGCGAAGTCGGCCAGGCCGTACTTCATGTCGGCCCGCGCCTTCTCGCGCGTCTCGGCGACGTGCGCGAAGGTGACGATGCGCCACTTCGAGCGGTCGGCGGTCTTGCCGGCCTCGGCCGCGGCCTGGGTGTGGATCGCCCAGTTCTTGGCGTGCGCCGCCAGCGCCTCGTCCGAGGTGCCGCCGATCGACAGCATGCCGATCCCGTGCTTGCCCGAGGCGACGGCGCCGACCGGCGAGCGCGAGCAGGCGACCGCCATCTCCATCATCGGCTGCGAGTAGCTGGGCAGCTGCAGGCGGGCCTGGTTGAGCGTGAACCAGTCGGTCTTGCGGTCGACCGTGCCGCCCTGCAGCAGCTCCATCAGGCAGTCGAGCGATTCGGCCATGCGGCGGCGCTGGTCGGCGGCCTTCAGGCCGATCTTCTCGGCGTCGTAGATCAGCGAGCCCGGCCCGACCCCGAACATCGCCCGGCCGCGCGTCATGTGGTCGAGCTGCTGCATGCGCGACGCCAAGGTGAAGGGATGGTGGTAGGGCAGCGAGACGACGCCGGTGCCGAGCCGGATGTGCTGCGTGCGCTGCGCCGCGGCGGCGATGAACATCTCCGGGCAGGCGATGATCTCGAAGCCGCCCGAATGATGCTCGCCGATCCACGCCTCGTGGTAGTTCAGCCGGTCGAGCCACTCGACCAGCTCCATGTCGCGCTCGATCGCGAGCGTCGGATTCTCGCCCAGCGCGTGGAACGGGGCGAGGAAGATGCCGGTGCGCAGGTACCGGTCGTGCATGGCGTTTCTCCCGTGGTTGCCGCGGGAGCCTACGCCCGCGTCACACCGTGCGGAAGCCGCCGTCGGCCATGACGATGCAGCCGGTGACGTAGGAAGCGAGGTCGGAGGCCAGGAACACCGCCGGCCCGGCGACGTCCGCCGGCTTGCCGGCGCGGCCGAGCGGCGTATGGCGCATCACGGTCGCCACCATGTCGGGGTTCTTGGCCCGCGCCTCGGCATTGATCCGGGTCTCGATCAGGCCGGGACCGACCGCGTTGACGCGCACGCCGTGCGGCCCCAATTCGGCGGCGAGCGCCCGGGTAAAGCCCAGCACGCCGTGCTTGGAGGTCGTGTAGGCGGCCGAGTTGGGCCAGCTCACGTGCACGAACGACTGGATCGAGCCGATGTTGACGATGCGCCCGCGGGTCGCCCGCAGCTGGTCGAGGAAGGCGTGCGTGACGTTGAACATGCCGTCGAGGTTGATCGACAGGATGTCGTCCCAGTCCTTGGCCACCGCCGCGGCGTCGCCGGTCACCGGGTTGCGCCGGTTGATGCCGGCATTGTTGACCAGGATCGAGATGGGCGCCGTGCGCGCGATCTCGGCGGCGACGGCGCGGCAGGCGGCGCGGTCGGTGACGTCGAGCGCCAGCGCCGACGCCTTGCCGCCGGCCGCCTCGACCAGGCCGACGGTCTCCGCCGCGCCCGCCGGGTTGACGTCGAGCACGATGATCCGCGCGCCCTCGCGGGCATAGGCCTCACAGATTCCCTGGCCGATTCCGGAGCCGCCGCCGGTCACGGCGGCGACATGGCCTTCGAGAAGTCCCGGCATTGCTTTCCCCCCGGTTGCTTTGCCGCGAGCTTAGGGGGCGCTGGCGAGAGCCGCCAGAGGCCGGCCGTCAGCGGTGCGTCGTCAGCGCACCGTCGTCGTGGTCGTGGTGGCGCCCGGCGTGGTAACCACGGCGGCGCCGCCCGGCGGCGGCGTCACCACCGTCGCGGCGGCCGGCGCGGGCTGGGAGCGGGTCGTGCTGGAGTAGGAGACGCAACCGCTGGCCAGGGTCGCCATCGCCAGCATCAGGCCCGTCGCAACCGCTTTCGTCATCGTTCGTCGCTCCTCGTGTTTCGCCCGAGCGCAACGGAACGGCGCGATCGAGGTTGCACGGGTCGCGAACGCGCCAGGCGAGGGAGGAAGCGATGAAAGTCGACGGCGGCTGCCATTGCGGCGCCATCCGCTACGAGGCCGAGATCGATCCCGATTACGTGCTGCTGTGCCATTGCACCGATTGCCAGACCTTGTCGGGCTCGGCCTTCCGCACCATCGCGGTGACCCGGCCGGGCACGTTTCGGCTGCTCGCCGGAATGCCCAAGGTCTACGAGAAGCGCGCCGACAGCGGCAACGTCCGCCAGCAGACCTTCTGCGCCGACTGCGGCAGCCCGGTCTACTCGGCGCCGGGCGACGGCAGCACGACCGTGGTCGTGCTGCGCGTCGGCACCCTGCGCCAGCGCGCCGAGCTGGTGCCGCGCGACCAATACTGGTTCCGCTCGGCCCTCGGCTGGCTGGCGCGCCTGCCGGCGATCAGTCGCCAGCCGCGCCAGCCGCCCGCACCAGGCTGAGGCGCGGGCCGCCGGGGCGGCGCACGCCGCGCACCTCGGCCTCCTCGTGCTCGGCGGCGGCGATGGCGCGGTCGAGCGCGGCGCGCAGGGCGCGCGCCGACTCGAGACTGATCTCGACCGCGGCGCGGGCGCCGGGGTCGAGATCGGTGTTGACGAAGTCGAGCGTGATCACGTCGCCCAGCGGCGCGTGCCTTGCGTGGTCGTAGGCGACCACCGCCCGGGTCAGCGGGAACCAGCTCTCGCCGCGCTTGGCCATGCCGTCGGCCTGGGTGATCTCGACGATCGAGGTGCACATGCTCGGGTTCCTCCGCCGGCTACTTGGCGAGCTGCTTGCCGAAGAAGCCGAACACCTTGCTCCAGCCGTCCATCGTCTGCTCCGGCCGGTAGAGCGGCCGATGCCAGTAGAAGAAGCCGTGGCCGGCGCCGTCGTAGCGGTGGAACTCGTAGTCCTTGCCGTGCTTCTTGAGCTCGGCCTCGTGCTGGTCGACCTGCTCGGGGCTGGGCGCGCGGTCGTCGTTGCCGAACAGGCCGAGCAGCGGGCAGGAGAGGTCCTTGGTCATGTCGATCGGCGCCACCGGCGTCTTGGCGTTGAGCTCCTCCTTGCCCATCACGACCCGGCCGCCCCACAGGTCGACGCAGGCGTCGACGTCCTTGTTCTGGCAGGCATAGATGAAGGCGTGGCGGCCGCCCGAGCACGAGCCGATCAGGCCGACCTTGCCGTTGTGGCCCTTCTGCGCCCGCATCCACTGCACCGCCGCCGCGGTGTCGCCGACCATCTGGGCGTCGGCGATGCCGCCGTCGGCGCGCACCTTGGCGGCGACGTCGTCCGGGTTCGCCTGGCCGCCCTCGCGCTCGTAGAGGTTGGCGCAGATCGCCATGTAGCCGTGATGGGCGAAGCGCCGCGTCGTCTCGATGTAGAACTCGCTCCAGCCCGGCAGGTGATGGATCAGCACGACGCCGGGGAAGGGGCCGGCGCCTTCCGGCCGCGCCGTGTAGGCGGTGATCGGCGTGCCGTTGTAGCCGTTGATCGTCACGTTCTCGCAGGTCATGCCGCGGTAGAAAGCCATCGCTCGTCCTCCATGCGCGGCCCGGTCCGCCGCCATGGTGACGGCGGACGCCGCGTCGGCGGCGAGTATTCTTCCGTAGGCCACCGCGTGCAACGGCGGCGCGGCCCCTACTTGCCGCGATCGATCCGGGTCAGCCCGCCCAGCGGCACGAACTTCTCGCCGTCGAACTGCGACAGCTGCATGGCGTGGAAGGCGAGATAGTCGGTCGGCGAGTTGCTGAGCGTGATGCCGGGCAGCAGCATCGGCGCGGTCGCGTCGCTGAGGCTGGTCGCCTGCTTCAGCAGGTTGGCGCGGGTGAGATCGTCGCCGCAGGCCTTCAGCACCCGCGTGATCATCACCGAGTTGATGTAGCCCGGCACCGAGGTGTTGTCCTCGATGTTGTGGTTGGGCATCCACTTCTTCACGAAGTCGCGATACTCGACGACATCCGGATCGTTGAGGGTCGTGACGTCGGTCGGATGCTTCTCCCAGCGTGCCGTGATGACGCCCTTGGAGGCCTCGAAGCCGGCCGGCGCCAGGGTGCCGCCGACCGCCGCCGACACGCTGCACAGGATGTGGAGCGGCCGCCAGCCGAGGTCGTGGATCTTGCGGATCGCCTGGGCGGCGAACTTCGACGTGGTGAAGTTCACGAAGGTGTTGGCGCCCGAGTTCTTGATGTCGATCACCTGGCTGTCGACGCTGGGGTCGGTCAGCTCGTTGCTGACCTCGCGCAGGATCATCGTCTTGGCGCGCTCGCCCAGGCCCTTCTTCAGCCCGAGCAGGAAGTCCTTGCCGAGATCGTCGTTGATGTAGAGCACGCCGATCTTCGAGTCGGGATGCTTGTCGAGCAGGAAGCGGGCGAAGATCTGGCCCTGGCCGACATAGGTCGGGTAGAGCGGCACGATCCACGGGAAGTTCTTGGGATCGTTGAAGCGGTCGGCGCCCGAGGTCAGGTAGAGGTTGGGCATCTTCTTGTCGTTGAGGTACTTCTGCACCGAGGTGTTGGGCGCCGTGCCGAGGAAGCCGGCGATCGCCAGCACCTTGTCCTCCTCGACGAGCTTGCGCGTCTGCTCGAGCGCCTTGGGCGGGCTGTAGCCGTTGTCGAGCGAGATCAGGTTGACCTTGCGGCCGTTGATGCCGCCCTGCTCGTTGACCATGCGGAAGTAGGCCTGCTGCGCCAGCCCGTAGATCCCGTAGGCCGAGGCCGGGCCGCTGTAGGGCGAGGTCGTGCCGAGCTTGATCTCGGTGTCGCTGGCGCCGCTGTCGTAGGTCTTGGCCTGCGCCCGGCCGGTCATGAACGGGGCCAGCGCGGTGCCGCCGGTCGCGGCCAGCAGGGTGCGGCGCGAGAGCTTCGTCTTCATCGTTTTCTCCCTGGTCCTCGTTCGCCGCTCAGCCGGCCGCCGCCATGCAGCGCCGCCACTGCCGCCAGTAGGCGCGCATCTGCTCCTCGTCGTCGTTCTTCTGCTTGCCGACCCGCGGCATGCCCTTGGAGATGTCGTTCCACGGCACCTCCTGCTTGTTGCGGTAGCCGCGCTGGCAGGCCTCGAGCGCCTCCTGGTCGTCGGGCGTGGCGAAGCCGCCCGGCCCGAGGAATTCCAGGAAGTTGAACAGGCGCAGCTTGCGCAGGCCGGGATCCTCGTCGCGCGCGCCCAGCGCCCAGGCGCTGACGGTCATCTTGTCCGGCGCCGCCGGATAGAAGGTGCGGATGGTGATCGCCATGATGTCGTTGATCACCAGGTTGGGGAAGATGATCATGTTGCGGCTGGTGTCGGCGATGCGCAGGCCGCGGTCTTCGCCGAAGCGCTGAACGAGTCCGGCGCGCAGGATCTCGATGCGCTCGCGCGCCTCCTCGCCCCACGACGGCACCCAGCGGGCGATCGGCCGGCCCCACGGCGCCCGCGATTCGATCACCGCGTGGCCGTTGCCGAGATCGGTCATGCCCAGCCGATTGGCCTCGAAATCGTGCTCGGCGCGCAGGCTGCCGACGTTCTTCAGGTAGTCGAAGTAGGTCTGGTGCACGGGGATGCCGTGGAAGGCGTCGACGCTGTTCTCGGCCAGCAGCTTCCAGTTGGCGTTGATCACGTAGTCGTGGCCGCTGCCGACGATCTCCATGCCGGCCTCGGCCTGGTCGGCCACGAGGTCGATGTACTCCTTGGCCCCGGCCAGGTAGTCGGCCAGCGGCATGGCGTTGCGATCGAAGCTCACGAACCAGAAGTCGCGGTAACTCTCGAGCCGCGGCACCTGGGCGAGATCGGCGCAACCGCCGCCGTAATGCTCCTTGCCGTAGTTGCCCTCGTCGAAGCGCGAGGCGAAGCGTCCGTTCACGTTGAACGCCCAGCCGTGATAGAAGCAGCGGAACGACAGCGCGTTGCCCTTGCGCTCGCGCACCACCATGGCGCCGCGATGCGGGCAGGTGTTGAGGAAGGCGTGCACCGCGCCGCCGCGGTCGCGGTTGAAGATCAGCTCGCGGCCGGCCACGGCACGGGTGACGAAGTCGCAGTTGTTGGCGATCTCCGAGCCGTGCCCGAGGTAGATCCAGCAGCGGTCGAAGATGTTGCGGCGCTCGGCCTCGAGCACCTCGAGATCGGTGAAGGCGAGCCGCGACACCCGGAAGAGATGCCGCTCGCGATCCTCGCGCACCATGTCGGCAAGCGAGCGCGGCCGGTCCGAGCCCGGCAAGAGGCTGTCCATGCCCGTTCCTCCGATTATTATCTAACGCTTGTTCGAAAGGTTATCGGGGCGGTGGCGGCGGGTCAAACGGCGCCGCGCCGGCGGGCGGAAGATCCATGACCGCCGGCAGGACGAACCGATCGAGCAGGGCCAGCGGGATCGCGGGTCGCGGATCGAAGGCGGTCACGACGACCACGAGATCGAGGCTCGGCACGACGAAGAGGCGCTGCCCGCCGCTGCCGAACCCGGCCGTCCAGCCGACTTCGCGGCCCTGCACGAGGGAGCGGCCGAGCCACCAGTGATAGCCGTAGAACAGCCCGGGACGGCCCTCGACGTTGAGGCGCGGCGCCGTCGACTCGGCGATCCAGCCGGCCGGAACGAGTTGCCGACCGCCCCACCTTCCGTCGTCGGCCACGAGTTGGCCGATCCTGGCGAGGTCGCGCGGGCGCAGCCGCAGGCCGGCGAAAGCCGCGACCTCGGGGGTGTTCGGAAAGCGCAGCCAGTCGACGTCCGTGATGCCGAGCGGGCCGAACAGCACCTCCCTTGCATAGGCGTCGAGGCTGCGGTCGACGGCCCGTGCCAGGACAGCGGCGAGCAAGGTGGTGGCGCCGCCGCTGTAGCAGAACACGCCGCCGGGCGGCGATGTCATCGGCTGCTCCAGCACGTAGCGCACGGGATCGTGGGCTTGGAGCAGCTGTCGTTCGTTGTTCCAGCGACTAGTCCAGGCCCGGCCTTCGTCCCAGCGCTGGCCGTGCGCCATGGTGAGCAGATGCCGCAAGGTGATGCCCGCGTTCCTCGCCGTGCGCAGCCCGGCATGGTCGGGAAGACTGTCGATCACCGGCGTGTCGAGCGAGGGAAACCTGCCTTCGCCGATCGCCAGGCCGACCAGCAGAGAGGTCACGCTCTTGGAGATGGAGCGAATGTCGTGCTTCACGTCGGGCGCGAAGCGGACCGATGCCGTCCAGTCCATCCAGCGCCGCTCGCGGCCGGCGAAGTAGCACTCGAAGGCGAGCCTGCCGCGCCGCGCGACGAGCACCGCGTGGACGTTGCGGCGGGGCCACTGCTTCAGGAACGTCGCGAGCCCATCGAGTCGGCGGCCGTCGAGTCCGACTTCCTCGGGAGCGGCCATCGCCCAGTCGGTCATGGAGGCTGGGGTGGTCTAGTAGCGCAGGCGATCGAGGCGCCGGCGCGCTTCCTCGACGCCACGATGGATCTTCTCTTCCTCGGGCTTGGGTGGCCAGATCAGCTTGCTCAGCCACAGGACGGCCGGCATGCCGAGCACGAGGGCGATCGTCGCGCCAACCACCAGGGCGGTGAACATGGGCCGGGCCTCCTGGCCAAAAGCCTACACCCCGAGATACCGCTCCGACAGGCCTGGGTCGGCGGCCAGCGCGGCCGAGCTGCCGCGCCACGCGACCTGCCCACGCTCCAGGATGGTGTGATGGCGGCACAGCGCCATCAGCCGGTCGACGTACTTGTCGATCACCAGCAGGGCGAGCCCGCTCTCGGCCAACTCGCCCAGCACCCGCCAGATCTCGGCCCGCATCAGCGGCGCCAGCCCCTCGGTCGCCTCGTCGAGGATCAGCAGCTTCGGGTTGGTCATCAGCGCCCGGCCGATCGCCAGCATCTGCTGCTCGCCGCCCGACAGCTGGCCGCCGAGATTGCCGGCGCGCTCGGCCAGCCGCGGGAAGCGCATCAGCACCCGCTCCAGCGTCCACCGCTCGCCGCCGTTGCCGCCACCGCCTCGGTCGGCGGCGAAGGCCACCAGATTCTCGCGCACCGTGAGGTTGGGGAAGATGCGCCGTCCCTCGGGCACCAGGGCGATGCCGGCGCGGCCGATCCGGTCGGCCGGCCAGCCGTCGATGCGCTGGCCGGCGAAGCGGATCGTGCCGGCGCTCGGCCGCAGCAGGCCGACGACGCAGCGCACCGTCGTGCTCTTGCCCATGCCGTTGCGGCCGAGCAGGCTGGCCGCCTCGCCCGGCGCGATCGCCAGGTCGATTTCGTCCAGCACCGGCAGGCCGTCGTAGCCGGCGCGCAGCCCCGCGATCTCGAGCAGGGCGGTCATGCCGCGTCGTCCTCGCCGAGATAGGCGCGCCGCACCTCGGGATGGCGGCGGATCTCGTCCGGCGCGCCGCAGGCGATGACCCGGCCGTAGACCAGGGTGGTGATGCGGTCGGCGAGGCGGAACACGGCGTCCATGTCGTGCTCGACCAGCAGGATCGTGTGGCGGCCCTTCAGCCGCCGGAGCAGCTCGAGCAGGCGCGCCGATTCGTCGGGCCCGGTGCCGGCCATCGGCTCGTCGAGCAGCAGCACGCGCGCGCCGGTGGCCAGCGCCAGGCCGAGCTCGAGCTGGCGGCGCTCGCCGTGCGCCAGCGCGCCGGCCAGCTGGTCGGCGCGCCCGGCCAGCCCGACCTCGTCCAACGCCGCCTCGGCCTCGGCGCGGCCATGCGGTCGTCCCGCGCCTTGCAGGGCGAGCGCGGCGTTCTCGCGCGCCGTGAAGGCCGGGAACAGGCTGGTGATCTGGTAGGAGCGCGCCAACCCCAGCCGCACCCGGCGATGCATCGGCAGCCGCGTGACGTCGCGTCCGTCGAGCGCGATCGTGCCGGCGCTCGGCTGCAGCGCGCCCGACAGCAGGTGGATCAGGGTCGTCTTGCCGGCGCCGTTGGGCCCGATCAGCGCGTGCAGCTCGCCCTCGGCCAGCTCGAGCCCGACATCGTCGACCGCCAGCACGCCGCCGAAGCGCTTCTGCAGGCCGCCGACGCGCAGGATCGGCGGAGCGGTCACGGCCGCGCCCGCGCGCGCCACGTCGCGAGCCCGGCCAGTCCTTGCGGCGCCCACAGCACGACGACGATCAGCAGCACGCCGATGCCGAGCGGCCAGTGCTGGGTGTGCTCGGCGATCGCCTCCTCGGCGCCCAGCAGCACCAGCGCGCCCAGCGCGCCGCCGAGCAGCCGGCCGGCGCCGCCGAGGATGACCATGATCATCAGCAGGCCCGATTCGGTCCAGTGCAGCAGGTTGGGGCCGGCCAGCCCGCTCTGGCTGGCCAGCAGGGCGCCGCCCAGCCCGGCCGCCGCGCCGGCGATCGCGAACACGCCGAGCTTGAGGCGGACCGTGTCGAAGCCCAGCGCGCGCATGCGGGTCTCGTTGTCGCGGATTCCCTGCAGGGCGCGGCCGGTCGGCGCGTTCAACAGCGCCCGCAGGCCGAGCAGCGCCGCCAGCAGGATCGCCAGCGCCGCGTAGTAGAACACCGTGTCGTTGCCGAGGCTGGCGAATCCCAGGCTGGGCTTGCCGGGCAGGCTGAGCCCGTCGTCGCTGCCCAGCAGGCGCAGCGACTGCACGAGGTAGTAGACCATCTGGGCCAGCGCCAGGGTCAGCATGATGAACGACACGCCGGTGGCGCGCAGGGCGATCGCGCCCAGCAGCAGCGCCAGCCCGCCGGCGACGGCGGTCGCCGCCGGCCACAGCAGCCAGGCCGACCCGACGCCGAGCGGCATCAGCACCGCCACCGTGTAGGCGCCGGCGCCGACGAAGGCGGCATGGCCGAAGCTCACCAGCCCGCCATAGCCGATCAGCAGGTTGAGGCTGGAGGCGATCAGCGCGTAGATCAGCACCCGCGTCGCGAACACCAGGTAGAAGGGCTGGCCGATCGCCAGCAGCAGCACCGGCAGCAGCGCCAGCGCCGCCGCGGCCGCCAGCGCCGGCCCGCGCCGCAGCGGGATGTCGAGCGTGTCGCGCATCGGGACCGGGCGCATCAGCCGCGCGCCGGGAACAGGCCGCCCGGGCGCAACGCCAGCACCGCCGCCATCAGCATGTAGATCGCCATCGCCGCCACTGCCGGCCCGGCCTCGGCCGCCACCGAAGGCGGCAGCAGGCTGCGGAACAGCAGTGGCAGGAAGGCGCGGCCGGCGGTGTCGACCAGGCCGACCAGCAGGGCGCCGAGCAGAGCGCCGCGGATCGAGCCGATGCCGCCGATGCTGATCACCACGAAGGCGAGGATCAGCACGTCCTCGCCCATGCCGACCTGGACCGCGAGCAGCGGCCCGAGCAGCGCGCCGGCCACCGCGCACAGCGCCGCGCCGATCGCGAACACCAGGGTGAATAGGCGCCGCGTGTCGATCCCCATGACCTCGGCCATCTCGCGGTCGCTGGCGCCGGCGCGCACCCACATGCCGGCGCGGGTGCGGGTCACCAGCAGCCACAGCAGCAGGGCCACCGCCAGGCCGGCGACGATCACGACCAGCCGGTAGGCCGGGTAGCGCATCCCGAACAGCTCGACCGGGCCGGCCAGGGCCGGCGGCGGGTTGAGCAGGATCGGTTGGCTGCCCCACACCAGGCGCACGATTTCGTTGGCGATCAGGATGACGCCGAAGGTCGCCAGGACCTGGGAGAGATGCGAGCGGCGATAGAGCCGGCGCAGCAGGGTCGTCTCGAGCGCGACGCCGACGACGGCGGTGCCGGCGACGGCGCCCAGCATCCCGAGCCAGAACGAGCCGCTGGCCTGGCCGATCGCCGCCGCGAGATAGGCGCCGACCATGTACAGCGAGCCGTGCGCCAGGTTGATCGTGTCCATGATGCCGAACACCAGGGTCAGCCCGGCGGCCAGCAGGAACAGCATCAGCCCGAGCTGCACCCCGTTCAGCAGCTGCTCGACGATCAGCAACTCAAGTTCCTCCCCAACGAAGTTGGGGAGGTGTCGGCGCCATGCGCCGACGGAGGGGTCGGGAATCGTGAGTCATGACCCCTCCGGCGCTTCGCGCCCCCTCCCCGCGCTGCGCGCAGGGAGGATCAGAAGCCCTCCCCAACGAAGTTGGGGAGGTGTCGGCGCCATGCGCCGACGGAGGGGTCGGAGAATCGGGACTCATGACCCCTCCGGCCCTGCGGGCCACCTCCCCGCGCTGCGCGCAGGGAGGAGTCTGAGTCCTCCCTGACGAAGTCGGGGAGGTGTCGCGGTCATACCGCGACGGAGGGGTCATGGGTCCTGCTACTTCATCTTGCACTTGGCGGCGTGCACGTCCTGGAAGTCGCTGAACACCTTGGCCACCGTCTTGTTGGTGATGCGGCCGGAGGCGTCCTTGTAGACCTCGCGCAGGTAGTAGTCCTGGATCGGGAAGTGGTTGACGTTGAACCGGAACTTGCCGCGCGTGGCGTCGAAGCGGGCGTCGGCCAGCGCCTTGCGCAGCGCCTCCTTGTCCTCGACCTTGCCGCCGATCTGGCGCACCGCCGCGTCGATCAGCAGCGCCGTGTCATAGGCCTGCGAGGCGTACATGGTCGGCAGCCGACCGTATTCCTTCTGGAACGCCTCGACGAACTTCTTGTTGGCCGGATTGTCGAGGTCGGCGCTCCACTGCGAGGTGTTGAGGATGCCGACCATCGGCTCGCCGACCGCCTTGATCGTGTCCTCGTCGGCCGAGAAGCCGGGCGTGAACAGCTTGGCGTCCTTGTCGGCGCCGGCCGCCACGTACTGCTTCACGAAGTTGATGCCCATGGCGCCGGGCAGGAAGAAGAACACCGCGTCCGGCTTGGCCGCCCGCATGCCGGCGATCTCGGCCGCGAAGTCGAGCTGGCCGAGCTTGACGTAGACCTCGTCGGCGATCTTGCCCTTGTAGAACTTCTTGAAGCCGGCCAGGGTCTCGCGCCCGCCCGGATAGTTGGGCGCGATCAGCCAGACGTTCTTCAGGCCGCGCTGGTTCATCACCTCGCCCATGGCGCCGGGGATGTCCTCGTTCTGCCACGACACGGCGAAGAAGTTGGGATTGCACTTCTCGCCGGCATAGTCCTCCGGCCCGGTGTTGGTGCTGAGGTAGATCGTGCCGCTGTCGAGGATCGACGGCATCACCGGCAGCAGCACGTTGGAGAACACCATGCCGGTGATCAGGTCGACATGGTCGCGCTTGGTGAAGCGCTCGACGGCCTGGCGGGCGATGTCGGGCTTCTGCTGGTCGTCGACGACGTCGACCTCGGCCGCGACGCCGCCCAGCTTGCCGCCGTTCTGCTTGACCGCCAGCAGGAAGGCGTCGCGCATGTCGATGCCGAGCGCGCCGCCCGGCCCCGACAGGGTGCTGAGGAACCCGACCTTGACCTTGTCGGCCGCCGCCGCCGGCAGGGCCCCCGCGCCGATCCCCATCGCGGCGGACATCAACAGCGCCGCCAGAAGCTTCTTCATTCCCAGCCTCCCCCTCGATTTGCCGCGAGCTTAACTCACACCCAGGCCTGCAGCACGTATTCGTACGGCCCCTGGGCGTTGACCATGTCGACCCGCTGCAGGCGGATGCGCAGGCCCTCTTCCGTCATCGCCAGGTGGTGGCGGTAGGAGCCCGCGAAGTGACGCGTGACGTCGTTGCGGAACTCCATCATGTGGAAGCGCGAGCGCACGACGAGGTCGCCCTTGTCGTCGGTGCCGTCGAGCACGACGTTGCCGATCAGGTGGCTGGTGCCCCAGGCGGTCTTCTGCGACCAGGCGCGCGGATGGCCGAGGCGCTTCAGCCGCACCGTCATCAGGTCGCGGTCCTCCCAGAAGATCGACGGCACGCCGTCGCCCGTGGTCTGGCTCGGCTCGGCCGGCATCCAGTAGACGCCGTCGGCGGTGAACAGGTCGATGAAGTCCTGCCAGCGCTGGCCGTCGAGGCATTCGGCCTGGCGGTAGAGCAGCTGCTCGACCTGACGCTGCGTGTCCTGCCCATTGGTCCCGGGGGCCATCACTTCACCTCGCTCATGAACTGGCTCCAGGCCTTGAACTGGTTGCGCATCGGCTGCTCCGACGTGCCGATCACCGAGCGGGTGATGCCGTCGCTCTCGGGGTCCTGGCCGGCGTTGCGATGGAAGCTGACCCAGTCGCCGCCGGTGGACTCGAGCCCCTTGTGGCACTTCCAGAAGTTCCACAGGTCGTCGGCGTTGACCATGGTCGAGGGCGAGTTGACCAGGTTGTAGTAGCCCAGCGCCCGGCGATACATCGCCTCGGGCGCGCCCTTCAGCCGGAAGTGCCAGATCTCGGTCAACGTCTTGTCGACGCCGAGCGGCCGCACGACGCGCAGCTGCTGCAGCGGCGACTGCACCGACAGGCCGGGATAGATCAGCACGTGGTGGATGTTGACCCCGAGGATCTCCTCCATGCGCGCCTTGCCGTAGGCCTTCTCCATCGCCGCCTCGTAGGCCAGCGTGTCGGGATCGCGCGGCCGCAGGCCCATGTAGCCGGTCAGGATGCAATGGCCGTGCTTGTAGCCGAGCGTCTGGAACTCGTCCCACTTGTTGATCGGCGTCGCGAAGGCCGACAGGAAGTGATAGGCGAGCGGCGCGTGGCCGCCGGCCGCGTTCAGCGCGTCCTCGACCTCGCCGGCCGAGCGGCCGGTCGATTCGTGGGTCACCGACGGGTGCAGCGCGTCGAGCTGGTTCTCCAGGAAGATCTTCCAGTTCGACTGCTGGATGACCCGGAAGCAGGTCGGCACGACCTCGACCTCGCCGGCCGGGGCGCGGTCGCACATGTCGTCGAACGCGATCCGGGCCTCGCCCAGCCAGTCGAGCAGGGACGGGCCCTCGGCCGCCAGGCTGGCGAACACGAAGCCGCGATAGACCTCGACCCGCGGCGGCGTGTGCATGTTGCAGTTGTGGTCGCCCGGCGTCAGCCGCGTGCCGGCATAGCCCTTGTCGAGCGGGATCGCCTTGCAGCGTCCGTCGGTGTCGAACTGCCAGGCATGGTACGAGCAGATGATGCCCTTGCCGACGTTGCCGTTGCGATCGCCGTAGAGCAGCGCGCCGCGATGCGGGCAGCGATTGTAGAGCACCCGCACCGAGCGGTCGGAGTGGCGCACCATCAGCATCGGCTGGCGGCCGATCTGCACCGTCCAATAGTCGCCGACGTTCGGCACCTGGCTCTCGTGCCCGACATAGGTCCACACCTTGTTGAAGATGTGCTCCATCTCGAGCTCGAACACCGCCGGATCGGCATAGACCCGGCGATGCACCCGGTCGGGCTCCACCATCGCGGCCACCTCGCGGCCCAGGCTCGTCGTCATAGCGTCCTCCCTGAAAGTCCCGTTGTCGTCAGTCCCGTTGTCGTCACGCCGCCCCGTCACGCGACGTTGCGGCACATCTCCTGCAGCGCCCAGCGCACCAGCCCGACCGCCGGCGCCGGCACGCCGGCCTCGAGCCGCGTGTTGAGGTCCCAGACCCGCGGCCACAGCCGGGCGAACAGCCGCTCGCCGGCCGCCGTCGCGGCGAGCCGCGTGATGCGCGCGTCGCTGGCGTCCGACAGCCGGGTCACCCAGCCGGCCCGCACCATGCGCTCGACGACCCGCGACAGGGTCGTGCGCTCGATCGAGGTCAGCTCGGCCAGGGCGCTCATCGACAGCCGCTGGCGGTCGTGCAGCGTGGCGAGCACGCGCCACTCCGGGGCGCGCAGCCCCTCGGGGCGCAGCGCCGCCGCCAGCGCGCGGTCGCGCCGGTCGAGCAGCTGGGTCAGCCAGAAGAACAGGTGCTGGTCGAGGGCGAAGGCCGGCGCGTCGCCCGACCGGGCCTCCGCCGGCGCTGCGGCGCGTCGCGCCATGCTCGTCTCCCCGGTCGCGAATTTCGCCGGGGATCCTTCCACCGGTCCTGTGCGAATGCAAGCAATCGGTCGGGCCATCACAGGCATTTGCGCGGCCGGCGGCCCCGCAGATGCTTGCAATCGCACGGAGTTCGCGCAGCGGTCCGGCTGTTGCCGGCACGAACGCGCTTGCCCGCGCGGCGCCGCCGGCGCGACAGTCGGCCATGACCCAGACTTCGACGAGCGATCCCGCTTCCGGCAGCTTCCGCATCGGTGACTCGCCCCTGCGGCGCGAGGATGCGCGCTTCCTCACCGGCCACGGCGCCTATGTCGACGATCTCGCCGTCGACGGGCTCGCGCGCGCCGTCTTCCTGCGCGCGCCGCATGCCCATGCCCGGATCGTCCGGCTCGACACGAGCGCGGCCAAGGCCATGCCCGGCGTGCTCGCCGTGCTGACGGCGGCCGAGGCGGCGGCCGACGGGCTGCGGCCGCTGCGGCCCTTCGTCGAGGCCAACGTGCAGACCGGCGAGCCCTTCGTCTTCGACGAGCAGCCGCTGCTGGTGTCCGACACCGTGCGCTTCGTCGGCGAGACGGTGGCGATGGTGGTCGCCGGGACGGTGGCCCAGGCGCTCGACGCCGCCGAGGCGATCGCGGTCCAGTACGCGCCGCTGCCCGCCGTGGTCGACGGCTGGCAGGCTCTGGCGCCCGGTGCGCCGCAACTGTCGCCCGCGGTGCCGGGCAATCTCTGCCACGACTGGAAGGTCGGCGATGCCGACGGCGTCGCGGCGGCCTTCGCGCGCGCCGCCCACGTCGTGCGCCTCGAGCTCGACAATCACCGGGTCACCACCAACCCGATGGAGCCGCGCGGCTCGATCGGCAGCTTCGATCCCGCCACCGGCCGCTATACGCTGCAGCTCGCCAGCCAGGCGCTGCACAACAATCGCAACCACGCCGCCCGCGCGCTCGGCGTCGAGCCCGGCCAGGTGCGCTTCGTGGCGCCCGACGTCGGCGGCGGCTTCGGCGCCAAGAACTTCCTCTACGTCGAGCACGTGCTGGTCGCCTGGGCGGCGCGCCGGATCGGCCGGCCGGTCAAGTGGATCGCCAGCCGCAGCGAGGTCTTCCTGGCCGACCATCCGTCGCGCGACCTGCAGGCGCGTGCCGCGCTGGCGCTCGACGCCGAGGGCCGCTTCCTGGCCCTCGAGGTGGCCAGCGTGTTCAACGTCGGCGCCTATCTCGCGGCGGTCGGCGGCGGCATGCCGACCTTCCAGTACCCGCATCTGCAGGGCACCGTGTATCGCCTGCCGGCGATCGCCCTGCACGTCCTGGTGGCGCTCAGCAACACCACGCCGATCGGCGTCATGCGCGGGCCCGGCTTCGCCGAGACGGTGAACATCCTCGAGCGCCTGATCGACGAGGCGGCGCGCCGCCTCGGCCTCGACCGCGCCGAGCTGCGACGGCGCAACATGGTGCCGGCCGACGCCATGCCGATGACCAACGCCTTCGGCTTCATGGTCGACAGCGGCGCCTTTCCCGACACGATGGACCAGGCGCTGGCGCGCGCCGATGCCGCCGGCTTCGCCTCCCGGCGCGCCACCAGCGAAGCGCGGGGGCGGCTGCGCGGCCTCGGCTACGCCTATCACATCAAGGGCACCGGTGGCTCGCCCGAGGAGAACGTCGACATCCGCTTCGAGCCCGACGGTCGGGTGGCGCTGATCACCGGCACGCAGCACATCGGCCAGGGCCACGAGACGACGTTCCCGCAGATCCTGGCGAGCCGGCTCGGCGTGCCCAGCCATCTCATCGAGCTGCGCCAGGGCGACACCGACCTGATCGCCACCGGCGGCGGCCACGGCAGCTCGCGCGCCACCTACATGGGCGGCACGGCGATGTGGCGGGCCGGCGACGAGATCGTCGCCAAGGGCAAGGCGCTGGCCGCCGAGCTGCTCGAGGCCAGCGAGGCCGACCTGCGCTTCGAGGACGGCCAGTTCGTGGTCTCCGGCACCGACCGCAAGGTCGGCCTGCTCGCGGTCGCCGCGCACGGCCGCGCGCGCGGCAAGCCGCTCGACACCTATCACTGGTGGAAACGCGAGCACATGACCTTCCCCAACGGCCTGCACGTCGTCGAGGTCGAGGTCGATCCCGAGACCGGCCGGGTCACGCTCGAGCGCTACGCCGCCGTCGACGACTATGGCGTCATGGTCAACCCGATGGTGGTGGCCGGCCAGGCGCATGGCGCGATGGCCCAGGGGATCGGCCAGGCGCTGCTCGAGCGCACGATCTACGATCGCGACTCCGGCCAGCTGCTGACGGCCAGCTTCATGGACTATGCCCTGCCGCGCGCCGACGACCTGCCGTCGTTCGATCTCGGCTTCAACCCGACCCGCTGCACGACCAACCCGCTGGGCGTGAAGGGCTGCGGCGAGGCCGGTGCCATCGCCGCCTTTCCGGCGATCGCCAACGCCGTGCTCGATGCGCTGGCGCCGCTCGGCGTCAGCTCGTTCGACGGGCCGGCGACGCCGGAGCGGGTGTGGGCCGCGGTGCAGCGAGCCCGCGGCTGAGCGGGACTTAGGGAGCGCTGCGACCGCCGCGCCGCCGTCCCAGGACGGCGCGTGCCGCCGCGACCGCGAACACGCCCCCTGCCCACGTGGCGCACACCGCGAGATAGGTCATGGTCGACCAACGGAACAGCGACGGCGCCAGCAGCGCCGGCAGCGGCACGACCAGCCACAGCGGCAGGGCAACGCCGATCCGGTCGCGGGTGCCGCCGCCGGCGAGCAGGATCGCCAGCGCGCTGATCGCGAACATGGCGACCTGCACGCCGTAGAGGATCGCGGTCGCCTGCCAGTACTCGCGCGGCGACCAGGCCAGCAGAGACGGCGACAGAAAGAGGGGCACCACCGCGGCGGCCATCATCGTCCTGCCGAGGCCGACAAGGGCGCGGGCCACTGGACCGCGCGGTCGCGGTGACACCGGCTCGTCGGCCTGTAGGGCCGGGTCGCAGTTTCTGATGTCGAGCCGATCGTACAAGGCCCGTCGCGCCTCGCGCTCGAGACGCGAGGTGGTCGGATGGTGCGACATGCCCTCGTGGCGCCGGCGGGTGGTCTCCTCGCCCTGCCGCGTCGTGGGCGCTGCCGTCTCGGACTCGTGTCGTTCCCTGAGCTCTGCCGTCGTCATGAAGCCCTCTTCCCACACGCCCTGAAACATGTGGCAGAGCGGCTGCAGGCTTCTTGACGCAGATCAAACGGGCGCGGCCGACGGTGGGACCGGCGCGCTCGGGTCAGTTCGCCTCGTTGCAGCGCTGGTCGAGAAGCTCCTCGGCCTCGGCCGGGCGGTCCGGCGTGCCGCGGCGGTTGAGCACGATGTACTGGCCCGGCGTGGCCGTGCCGACTACGGCGATGGTCTGCTCGCCCATCGCCGCGGCGCCGCCGTTGCGCACGCCGGGGCGCTCCTGCACCAGCCGGAACGGGCTCAGCGGGCCGGCCAGCCCGTCGACCCGCACCGCCTCGTAGACGCTGCCCTTGGGCGGCAGCGCCACGGCCCGCGGCGCCGCCGGCCAGGCCGGCACGGCCACGGCGTCCAGCGCCTGCTTCACCGCCGGCCGCACGCAGGAGATGTGGATGTGCAGCTGGTTCTGCGTCCGCCCAGGCTGCGAGTTGACGGCCAGCGCGGTGTCGGCCGCCGGCCGGCCCGGGAATCGCTGCGCCAGGGCGAAGCCGTCCTGGAAGAAGTCGGCGACCGGCGACCGCAGCGCCGCCGGATCCTCGATGCCGGTCACCGGCGCGGCGGGCACGATCAGCCACGACAGCGGCTTGCGCGGCGAGTTGTCCTTCAGCAGCACCCAGGCCTGGCGAGGATCGGCCTGGCGGCAGCTCGGGTTGCTGGCGAGGCTCTCGGCGCAGCAGCGCGCCAGGGTGCGCAAGGTGTCGGGCGGCTTGGGCAGGGCGCTGCACGACTCGCCGGCGGGGGCGGGTGCTGGCCCCGACGCCGACCCGGGCGCCGACCCTGGCGCCGAGGGCGTGCAGGCGACGGCGAGACCCAAAGCGAGCATCAGCGCGGCCGCGGCCCTCGTTCTGGTCATGTCGGCTTGTCCTCCCCGTCATCCTCCGGCGTCGCGCTTGACCGGCCCGGGCGCCACTCTACGGTTGTCGGCGCGGGGAGATAGAGAAATGTCGGCCGTCCGTCGAATCGCCGTCGTCGTCGCGGCCTACCTGTGCAGCGTGCTGGGATTGCTGGCCGCCCTGCCGCTGCTGTTCGGCGCGGCGTCCCTGGTGCCGGGCGCGCCGGGCGCCTGGACCCTGGCCGGCGTGGCGCCGTTCCTGTTTGCCGGCGCGCCGGTGGTCGCCGTGTTCGTGGCCGTCACGGCCATCGTGCTGAGCGCCCTGCCGACCCTGCTGATCGTCGGGCTGGCCGAGATCTTCGCCTGGCGCCGCGCCGCGGTCTACGTCGTGCCGGCGGCCGTGGTCTCGGCCGGCGCGTGGTGGACCTTGTCGCCGCGCCTGTGGACCGGCCTCGACCCGATCGGCGCCGCCGAACTGGCGCTGTTCGCCGCCGCCGGCGCGGTGGCCGGCGCGATCTACTGGGGGATCGCGGGGCGGCGGGCGGGGACGTGGCGGGGCGAGGGGGCCTGATCGAGAGGCCGCGCCTATTGGGCCGTTGCTGCGGCGACGGTGTCAGCCCGCTCAAAGGTCATGGACTTGCCGACCGATGGTGCCCGAGTTCTTCGAGGGGCTAGGCTACGGCAGCTTCGATGACACGAATCTGTCCTGGTTTGCCTGTCCCGGACCTTGTAGCCCTCACGCTGATCTCGACATCCCAGCCAAGGCGCGTCAGCAGCCGCATCAGCCGCTCGCTGGAAAAGTTGTCGAGCCGACCGTTGACCATTGCCGATACCTTCGGCTGGTCGACTCCCATCAGCGCGGCTGCCTGAGCTTGAGTGAGATGCCGCTTGCGGATCGCCACAGCGATATGAGTTGCGAGCTTCGCCTTGGCCAGTTCCTCCTCGGGCTCAGGCAGGCCCATGTCGGCGAAGACGTTGCCACTGCTCGGTGTTACCCGGACACCTCGCGTTCGCTTCTTGACCATCGTTCATAGTCCTCTCTTGCGGCTCGAAGACGGCTCGTGATCACCGCGATGTCACCCTTGGGCATTGCGATGCCACGCTTCGACTTCTTCTGAAACGCGTGCAGCACGTAAATGGCCTCGGCGAAGCGCACCGTGTAGACCGCTCGATAGGCGTCGCCCTCCGCATCGGCCAGGATTTCGACCACTCCCGCGCCGGCGAAACCCTTCAGCGGCTTGGTATAGGGTGCCTTCTGGCCGACCTGCGCTCGCCACAGAGCCGAGCCTATGCGACTCCTGACCGAAGCGGGAAACGAGCTGAGGTCTCTCTTGCTGCCGCCCATCCATCGTACCGGCTTGGCTGGCGGGTCCGCATGTCCTGATTCCAGCTTCATGGGCTATATGCCTTTTCCGGCATGTATTCAATGCCTTTGCTAGCCGGGCATTCGACTTCGAGACAACGAAAGTAGTAAAATAAATGATAAATACAAACTAGAGTAGATTTAGTCGGCGCGCGTGGTCAATGAGCGGTGTCCCCTGCGCGGCCTCGCGTGGCCGATCTCGACCCAGGGCGAGTGGGCGGAAGTCGGCGCTCGGTCCGGTCAAGACAGATCACCGCCCAGAAACTCGGGAAAGGCGGAAGACACGCTGAGGTTGCTGATCATTGACGGAAACGACCGTCCATGGTTGCCTTGCGCGCGGGGAGATCCAATGAATAGCACGATGCCGGGCGAATGGATTCATGGAACCGGCCGGCGAGGTGCGCGCCGGGTGGCCCGAACCGCCGTGGCTGGCGCTGCCGCCCTATTTCTCGGTGCCTGCGCCGGCGCGGTGCATCAACTGCCGCAGGTCAGTGGCGAAGGCCTCGGGCTGGCGCAGACCGAGGTGAACGCCGCCGGCGGGGCGCCGTCGCGCCACGCGGTGAGCGACGAGGAGGTCAAGGAGATCGTCGCCTCGGCGCTGCAGCGCATCCGGCCGAGCGCGCTCGAGGTCTGTCGCGAGATGAACGTCGGCGGCTGCGACTGGCAGTTCCGATTGTCGAGCGACCGGACCCTGAACGCCCATGCCGAGCCCGGCGGCCTGATCGTGATCAACCGCGGCATCGTCGAGTACGCCGACAACGAGGACCAGGTGGCGATGGTGATCGCCCACGAGATCGGCCACCAGATGGCCAAGCACATCGAGACGGCGATGCGCAACCAGGCGACCGGCGCGCTGGTCGGCGCCGTGCTGCTGGGCGCGCTGGGCGCCGTCGCCAGCCGCGGCAGCAGCAGCAGCCCCTACGTGACGAGCCGCGCCGCCAGCGCCGGCGCCCAGGCCGGCGGCGCGATCGGCCGCATCTCCTTCTCCAAGGAGCAGGAGCGCGAGGCCGACTACCTGGCCGCCCTGATCCTCTATCGGGCCGGCCTTGACCTCGACAAGGCGCGCGGCTTCCTGGTCACCATGGCGCGCGGCTCGGGCCGCCGCGAGACCGGCATGCTCGACACGCATCCGGCCGGCCCGGAGCGGCTGGCTGCCTGGGATCGCGCGGTGGCCGAGATCCGCGCCAGCAACGGGCAGTTGCCGAAGCGGGCGTGAGGGACGGCAGCTTCGGGCGGCGGCTTCGGGCGGCCTACGGCCCCTCTTCGCGGGCGACCAGGGTCTCATGGTCCCTGCCGCCGTAGAGCACGCGGCCGATCTCGATCGCGCCGGACGGCAGCAGCTTGTAGCCGATGACCACGCGCCGCTCGAAGCCGATGAGGCGAAGGCCTGGATGGATGTCGTCGCGCCGCCGCCCCAGCTCCGGAAAGGCCCGGAGCCTCTCGCACGCGGCGCGGATGCGTCGGATGTAGGCGATCGCCTGTTCGGGGCTTCCGCTGCGGTCGGCGATGAAGCGATACAGGTTTGCCGGATCGTCCCGCGCGGCGGGACGAAAGAGGAGATCACGCACGCTCGCGCGACGCCGTCGCCTCGTGGATCCTTTCGATCTCGTCGAAGACCTCGTCGGCCGGCCGGCTGGGGCGGGGATCGTCCCACGCCGCCTTCAGCCCGGACTGCAGCGCGCTGAGGCGCTCCGCCCGGCCCAATTCGTAGTCCTCGAGCAGGCGCAAGGCGGCCCGTATGACCTCGCTGACGTTCTGATAGCGTCCACGGGCAATCTGCTCGCGAACGAAAGAGTCGAAATGGTCGCCTAGGCTGACGCTGGCCAAGAGGGAACCCCACACTGATATGTCATTCAATAACATTGATTATCTATTTTGTCGCCCGAGGCAATTAGGGAGCCGCGCGATGGCCGAGATCCGCGCCAGCAACGGGCAGCTGCCGAAGCGCGCTGGAAGGGCGGCGCGCAGCCCCTGACGCCGGACCTCAGTTCCGCGTGGCGTGCACGCGCGCGCCGGGCAGGCGCGTCAGGGCGGCGGCCAACGTCTCGTCGTCGACGAAGCGGACCGCCGGCTTGATCGCGAGACTGGCCAGCACCGAGGAGGGGCCGGTCAGGGCCGGAAGAATGACGTCGCGGTCGCCGCTGCCGTGGCTGGCCAGCAAGGCGAGCCGGCGCGCGAAGTATTCGGGGCGGGCGGCGAGGGCATCGAGGCCGGCTCTGGCGGCCGGGTCGGTCGCGGCCCGCTCGCCCAAGCGCGGGAACGACCGCCAGCGCTCGGCGTCGCTCAGCGACTCCGCGGCGGCCAGGATGTCATTCTGCGAATCGGGCTGCGACTCCGACGGCGGCTCGGATCGGCGGTCCAGGGGCTCTCGCGAGAAGAATCGGGTCCACCAAGCCATCGAACTTCCCTCGATCCCGCACGGCCGTGAGATTAGCGTGGCGGGTGTCGGTTCGATAGCGAGCCGGGCAGCAGCTTTGTGAGTGGATTAACGTTTATGAATTCCGTCTAGCAGTATATCAAGACGCTTGCCTCCAATCTTTTCAAGCACTTGGCCATGGCCCGGGAAACCCGATTCCCGTCACCGGAGCCTAGAAACCCCCGGCGAACGGCGGCTCGGACGTCGTCGTTCGTGAAGATATACTTGAATTATCCTTCAATAATGCCTAAGTTAACTCAGCTGACCCTAGGCCTCTCGATGCCCTCCTCCTCGCCCCCCGGTTCGTTCGCTTCGCCCCCCACGCCAACCACCGATTCACCAGCAGAAACAGCAAAAACATCTCGGCCGCCCGGCGCTTCCCGATTGACCGTTCGGCTGCGGAAATTGCGCAAATTCACCGGCCCCGTCGCCGGGGGCCGCCCAGCAAGCCCGCCTTGACCCTCCAGCCCCCCGTCCATAGATTGCCCGCCGCATGTTTCCCGGGGCCCTTCAGGAGCGAATTATCCGCCCGGTCCGCTGACCGCGGCCGGGTCGTCCTGACGTGTCGCGCCCGCTCCTCGGCGATCCTGCCGGGCGGGTGGTCCTCGCTCCTTCTCGCATCGAGTTTCCCGTGACAACCGATTACAAATCCAGCGTCTTCCTGCCCAAGACCGACTTCCCCATGCGCGCCGGCCTGGCCAAGAAGGAGCCCGAGCTGCTGGCCCGCTGGGCCGACATGCGGCTGTTCGAGCGGCTGCGCGCCGAGAGCAAGGGCCGGCCCAAGTTCGTGCTGCACGACGGCCCGCCCTACGCCAACGGTCATCTGCACATCGGCCACGCGCTCAACAAGATCCTCAAGGACCTGGTGACCCGCACCCAGCAGATGCTGGGCAAGGACTCGCACTACGTGCCGGGCTGGGACTGCCACGGCCTGCCGATCGAATGGAAGATCGAGGAGGAGTACCGGGCCCGCAAGCAGGACAAGGACCAGGTGCCGATCGGCGAGTTCCGCCGCCAGTGCCGCGCCTTCGCCGACCACTGGATCACGGTCCAGCGCGAGGAGTTCAAGCGCCTCGGCGTCGAGGGCGACTGGGACCACTACTACTCGACCATGGCCTACGCCTCCGAGGCGGTGATCGTCGGCGAGCTCGGCAAGTTCCTGATGAACGGCGGCCTCTACAAGGGCTCCAAGGCGGTGCTGTGGAGCGTCGTCGAGAAGACGGCGCTGGCCGAGGCCGAGATCGAGTATCACGACCATACCTCGGACACGATCCAGGTCCGCTTCCCGGTGCTGCGCTCGGCCGGCGGCAAGCTCGACGGCAGCGCCGTGCTGATCTGGACGACGACGCCGTGGACCATCCCGGGCAACCGCGCGCTCGCCTTCGGGCCGGAGATCGCCTACGCGCTGGTCGAGGTCGCCGAGGCGGCCGAGGGCAGCCGCGCCAAGGTCGGCGAAAAGCTGGTGATGGCGCGCGACCTCGTGGCCGCCGTGTCGGCCGAGGGCAAGTTCACCGCCCGGGTGCTGGCCGAGCTCGGCGCCGCCGATCTCGAGGGCCTGGTCGCCGCCCATCCGCTGCGCGGGCAGGGTTACGAGTTCGACGTGCGCCTGCTGCCGGCCGGCTTCGTCACCGCCGACGCCGGCACCGGCTTCGTGCACATCGCGCCCGGCCACGGCGCCGACGACTGGGAGCTCGGCCTCGCCAACGGCGTCGAGGTGCCCGACACGGTGGCCGAGGACGGCCGCTACTATCCGCACGTGCCGCTGTTCGCCGGCCTCGCCGTCTACACCGCCGAAGGCCGCAAGGGTCCGGCCAACAAGCTGGTGACCCAGGCGCTCGAGGCTGCCGGCAAGCTGCTGGCCAACGGCCAGATCCGCCATTCCTATCCGCATTCCTGGCGGTCGAAGGCGCCGGTGATCTTCCGCAACGCGCCGCAATGGTTCATCGCCATGGACAAGCCGATCGCCGAGATCGGCGGCACCCTGCGCGACAAGGCGCTGGCGGCGATCGACGCCACCCGCTTCGTGCCGCCGGCCGGCTACAATCGGCTGCGCAGCATGATCGAGCAGCGGCCCGACTGGTGCGTGTCGCGCCAGCGCGCCTGGGGCGTACCGATCGCGGTGTTCGTGAGCAAGCAGACCGGCGAGCCGCTGCGCGACCCCGAGGTCATGGCGCGCATCGTCGAGGCGTTCCGCACCGAGGGCGCCGACTGCTGGTTCGAGAGCCCGCCCGAGCGCTTCCTCGGCAACGCCTACAAGGCCGAGGATTACGAGCAGGTGCGCGACATCCTCGACGTCTGGTTCGATTCCGGGTCGACGCACGTCTTCACGCTCGAGGGCAATCCCGACCTGAAGTGGCCGGCCGACCTCTACCTCGAGGGCTCCGACCAGCATCGCGGCTGGTTCCATTCCTCGCTGCTCGAGAGCTGCGGCACGCGCGGCCGCGCGCCCTACGACGGCGTGCTGACGCACGGCTTCACGCTCGACGAGCAGGGCCGCAAGATGTCCAAGTCTCTGGGTAACATCACGGCGCCCCAGGCGGTCTGCGACCAGTACGGCGCCGACATCCTGCGCCTGTGGGTGGTCGGCACCGACTACACCGAGGACCAGCGCATCGGGCCGGAGATCCTGAAGTACCAGGCCGACGCCTACCGGCGGCTGCGCAACACCTTGCGCTACCTGCTGGGCAGCCTCGACGGCTACTCGAAGGACGAGACGGTGGCCCATGCCGACCTGCCCGAGCTCGAGCGCTGGGTGCTGCATCGCATGGCCGAGCTCGACGCGCTGTTCCGGCCGGCGGTCGAGGATTTCGACTTCCACCGCATCGCCACGGAGCTGCACAATTTCTGCGCCGTCGACCTGTCGGCCTTCTACTTCGACATCCGCAAGGACGCGATCTACTGCGACTCGCCGACGGCGCCGCGCCGCCGCGCGGCGCGCACGGTGATGGCCGAGCTGTTCTCCTTCCTGACCGCCTGGCTGGCGCCGATCACCTGCTTCACGGCCGAGGAAGCCTGGCTGGCGCGGCCGCAGGACGTGCCCGACGCGGCCGCCGAGAGCGTGCATCTGCGGCTCTATCCGGCGATCCCCGCGGCCTGGTGCGACGCCGCGCTGGGCGACAAGTGGAAGACCGTGCGGGCCCTGCGCCGGGTCGTCACCGGGGCGCTCGAGCTGGAGCGCGCCGAGAAGCGAATCGGCTCCAGCCTGCAGGCGGCGCCGCGGGTCCATGCCGCCGCCGAGTACGTCGCGGCGATGGCCGGCCTCGACCTCGCCGAGATCTGCATCACGTCGGGCGGCACCTTGGTCGAGGGACCGGCGCCGGCCGGCGCCTTCACCTTGGCCGACGTCGCCGGCGTCGCCGTCGAGCCGACCCCGGCCGCGGGCGCCAAGTGCGCGCGCTGCTGGCAGGTCCTGCCCGAGGTCGGCAAGAGCGCCGCCCATCCGCTGCTCTGCCACCGCTGCGAGGAGGCGGTGAGTTGACGACCGCTTCATTGGACCGCGCGCATCCTGCGCGCCCTCATGAGCGCGCGTGGACGCGCGCGGTCCTGTTGCTCTCCTCCCCGCGCGCAGCGGGGGGAGGTGCCGAGCGCAGCGAGGCGGAGGGGTCATGGGCTTTTCGGCCCGATTCTCCGACCCCTCCGTCGCCTCGCGGCGACACCTCCCCAAGCTTCGCTTGGGGAGGAGATGAAAGATGAGGCCGCTCGAGCGCCAGGCGATGCTGCTGGTCATGCTGACCCTGGTCGCCGACCAGCTGTCCAAGCAGCTCCTGCTGGGCTATCTCGCGACCAAGCCGGTCGTGCCGGTGGTCGACGGCTTCTTCCGCCTGGTCATGGTGTGGAACCGCGGCGTCAGCTTCGGCCTGATGGGCGGCGACGAGGCGCTGCCGCCCTGGATCCTGTCGGGCGTGGCGATCGCCGTCTGCATCGGGCTGTTCCTGTGGCTGCGGCGAACCGACCAGCGGCTCACCGCCTGGGGCATCGGCCTTGTCATGGGGGGCGCCATCGGCAATGTTATCGACCGGGCCCGTTGGGGAGCGGTGTTCGATTTCGCCGACTTTCACGTCGGTCGCTGGCATTGGCCGGCCTTCAACGTCGCCGATTCGGCGATCGTCGTCGGGGTCGGGCTGATGCTGATCGAGTCTCTCCTCGGCGACCGGCGGCGCGCGCCCTGATGCGGCCATCATCGACGGACACAACAACAAGACGGACCATGCCTCCCATGCGGCTCTCCTCGGCTCCCTTCCTGGTTCTCGGCGCCGGTGCCCTCGCCGTGACGCTCGGCGGCTGCGGCATGCTGTCCAACATCGGCGGCGCCAAGAAGACGTCGCCCGACGAGTTCAAGATCGTCTCGCATTCGCCGCTCACCATGCCGCCCAACGCCGAGCTGCGCCCGCCGCGCCCCGGCGAGCCGCGGCCGCAGGAGATGACGCCGTCCGACCAGGCCAAGGAGGCGCTGTCGCCGGTGCTGGCCGGCCGCACCCAGTCGCGCACGCCCGGCGGCCCGCCGCCCGGCGTGACCAGCCGCGGCACCGGCTCGGAGCAGGCGCTGGTCGCCAAGGTCGGGCAGGGCGGCGCCATCGACCCGGACATCCGCGGCCGGGTCAACCAGGACACCAAGACGATCAACGACTCCAACAAGTCGTTCGTCGACAGCCTGATCTTCTGGCAGGACTCGCCGCCCGGCGGCGTCGTCGTCGACCCGACCAAGGAGCAGCAGCGCCTGCGCGATTCCCAGGCCTCGGGCCAGCCCTCGACGACGGCCACGCCGACCATCACCCGGCGCAAGCGTGGCCTGCTCGAAGGCATCTTCTAGGCGGCGCGGCGTGCCCGGCCCCGTGTCGGTCTCGGGGCGCGGCCGCCGCTCGCTGCTGGGCGGCCTCGGCGCCCTCGCCGCGTCGGCGGCGCTGGCCCGCCCGGCGGCCGCCCGGCTGTTCACCGTCGAGCCGCGGCGGGTCGAGAGCTTCCATCTGCCGAACGGCCTGCAGGTCGTGGTGCTGCCGTCGTCGCGCGCCCCGATCGTCAGCCAGACCGTGGTCTACAAGGTCGGCAGCGCCGACGAGGTGCCGGGCAAGACCGGCATCGCGCACTTCCTCGAGCACCTGATGTTCAAGGGCACCGACTCGGTCGGCGCCGGCGAGTTCTCGCGCATCGTCTCGAAGAACGGCGGCCGCGACAACGCCTACACCAGCTTCGATTCGACCGGCTACTACCAGACCGTGGCGCCCGACCGGCTCGAGCTGGTGATGGCCATGGAATCCGACCGCATGGTCAACCTGCGGCTCGACGAGAAGGAGATCGCGCCGGAGCGCGAGGTGGTGCTCGAGGAGCGCCGCATGCGCATCGAGAACTCGCCCGGGGCGCTGCTCGACGAGGCGGTGCACGAGCGCCTGTTCGGCCGCAACCAGCCCTACGGCATGCCGATCAGCGGCTTTCCCGACGACATCCGCGGCCTGACGCTCGCCGACCTGCGCGCCTTCTACGAACGCCACTACGCGCCCGACAACGCCGTGCTGATCGTCGCCGGCGACACCACCGCCGACACGGTGGCGGCGCTGGCCGCCAAGCATTACGGGCCGCTGCCGCGCCGCGCCATCGCCGCCCGCACGCGGCCCGACCATGGCGCCGGCGACCTGCCGCAGAGCGTGACGCGGGCCGATCCGCGGGTCGCCGAGCCGGGCTGGGGCCGCAACTACCTGGCGCCGTCCTACCGTCGCGGCGACACCCGGCACGCCTATGCGCTGCAGGTGCTGGCCCGCCTGCTGGGCGGCGGCGAGACGGCGCGGCTGTGGCGGCCGCTGGTCGAGGAGGCCAAGATCGCCCTGTCGGTCGGCGCCTCGTACAGCCCGGCCAGCCTCGGCCTGACGGTGTTCGAGATCGGCGTCCATCCGGCGCCGGGGGTCGACTTCGCCGTCATCGAGAAGGCGATCGACGTCGAGCTCGGCCGCATCCTCGACGACGGCGTCGCCGCCGAGGAGCTCGAGCGGGCGCAGAACCGCCTGCTGGCCGGCGCCATCTACGCCCAGGATTCGCTGGCCAGCGGCCCGCGCCAGTACGGCTCGCTGCTGGCGATCGACGTGCCGCTGGCCGAGATCGAGGCGTGGCCCAAGCGCATCGCCGCGGTGACGCCGGGCGACGTGGTGGCGGCGGCGCGCGCCGTGTGGACCGCCAAGGGGCTGGTGACGGCGACGCTGACGGCACCGCCGGCGATCCGATGAGGCGGCTCCTCGCCCTGCTGGCGGTCGTGCTGGTGGCGCTGCCGGCGCTCGCCCACGCCGTCGACATCCGCACCGTGAAGACGCCGCTCGGCCTGACCGCCTGGCTGGTCCAGGACAAGAGCGCGCCGGCGGTGTCGGTCGCCTTCTCGTTCGGCGCCGGCGCCGCCTCCGATCCGGCCGGCCAGTCGGGCGTCACCAGCCTGATGGCGACCCTGCTGACCGACGGCGCCGGCGCCTTCGACGCCCGCACCTTCCGGCTGCGCCAGGAGGAGGCCGGCGCCTCGGTGTCGTTCAGCGCCTCGCTCGACAGGCTCGGCGGCTCGCTGCGCGTGCTGTCGGCCAACCGCGACGACGGCTTCGAGCTGTTGCGCCTGGCGCTCGTCGAGCCGCGCTTCGACCTCGACATGCTCGAGCAGCGGCGCGCCCAGACGATCGCCGCGCTGAACCAGGCGACGCAGCGGCCGGGCTCCGTGGCCAACCGCACCCTGATGACGACCGAGTTCGCCGGGCATCCCTACGCCAAGGATACCGAGGGCACGGTCGAGGACCTCAAGGCGCTGACCCCCGACCTCGTGCGGGCCCGCGCCAAGGCGCTGCTGATGCGCAGCGGCCTGGTGATCTCCGCGGTCGGCGACATCGACGAGGCGACCCTGGCCGAGCTGCTCGACCGGACCTTCGGCGCGCTGCCGCAAGGCACGCCGCCGGTGCCGCCGCCCGACTGGACGCCCCCCGGCGCGGCGCGCACCGTCGTGGTCGAGCGGCCGGTGCCGCAGAGCACGGCGCTGCTCGCGCTGCCCGGCATCCTGCGCGACGATCCCGACTGGTACGCCGCCCTGCTGCTCAACCACGTTCTGGGCGGCGGCGGCCAGCACTCGCGGCTGTTCACCGAAGTGCGCGAGAAGCGCGGCCTGGCCTACGGCGCCTCGAGCGGCCTGCGCACCTGGCGCAAGGCCGGCCTGCTGGTGATCTCGACGGCCAGCGCCAACGACCGCGTCGCCCAGGCGCTCGAGGTGGTGCGCGGCGAGATTGCCCGGCTGCGCCGGGAGGGGCCGAGCGAGGCCGAGTTCGAGGACGCCCGCACCTATCTCACCGGCGCGCTGGCGCTGTCGCTCGACTCGTCGGGCGCCATCGCCTCGCTGCTGCACTCGATGCAGATCGACGGCCTGCCGCCCGACCATCTCGAGCGCCGCGCGGCGCTGATCGACAAGGTCACCCTGGCCGACGTGCGGCGGGTCGGCGAGCGGCTGCTGCGCGAGGAGCTGCTGCTTACCGTGGTGGTCGGCAAGCCGGTCGGCGTGTCGCCGTCGGCGGCGCCCTGAGGCGGTGCCGGCGATGAGCGCGCTGCGCCGCCTGCCGTCGACCCTGGTCAATCGCATCGCCGCCGGCGAAGTCGTCGAGCGGCCGGCCAGCGCCGTCAAGGAGCTGGTCGAGAACGCCATCGACGCCGGCGCGCGGCGCATCGCCGTCAGCCTCAAGGAAGGCGGCCGCAGCCTGATCGTCGTGGTCGACGACGGCGTCGGCATGACGCCGGAGGAGCTGGCGCTGGCGGTCGAGCGGCACTGCACCTCCAAGCTGCCCGACGATGATCTGAGCGACATCCGCACCCTGGGCTTCCGCGGCGAGGCGCTGCCCTCGATCGCCTCGGTCAGCCGCTTCACGATCACCTCGCGGCCGGCCGCCGCGGCCGAGGCCTGGAGCCTCGAGATCGAAGGCGGCGCCAAGGGCATGCCGCGGCCGGCGGCGCATCCGCCGGGCACCCGGGTCGAGGTGCGCGATCTTTTCTTCGCGACGCCGGCGCGGCTCAAGTTCCTCAAGGACCCGCGCACCGAGACGAGCCACGTCGCCGACGCGCTCCGCCGCCTGGCGATGGCCCATCCCGGCATCGCCTTCCGCCTCGACAGCGAGGAGCGCGCGCTCCTCGACCTGTCGGCCGCCGCGCCGTCGCTGCTCGGTCAACCCGAAGAGGCGCGCCCCGACCCAGCGAGATTGGCGCGGCTCGGCGCCATCATGGGCCGCGACTTCGCCGACAACGCGCTGGCGATCGACGCCAACCGCGAGGGCTTCCGCCTCACCGGCTTCGCCGGCCTGCCGACCTTGAACCGGCCGACCGGCCAGCATCAGTACCTGTTCGTCAACGGTCGGCCGGTGCGCGACAGGCTGCTGGCCGGCGCGGTGCGCGGCGCCTACCAGGACCTGCTGGCGCGCGACCGCCATCCCATGGTGGCGCTGTTCCTCGAGGCGCCGGCGGCGCTGGTCGACGTCAACGTCCATCCGGCCAAGACCGAGGTCCGCTTCCGCGACGCCGGCATCGTGCGCGGCCTGATCGTCGGCGCGCTGCGCACCGCGCTGGCGGCGGCCGGGCATCGCGCCAGCACGACGGTGGCAAGCGCGGCGCTGGGCGCGTTGCGGCCGCACGTCGGTGGTGCCACGCCGCTGCCGATGGGCTTCGCCAACTCCCGCCCGGCCTACCCGCGCCCGGGCCTGGCCGAGGCGGCGACGAGCTTCCTGGCGCCATTCGAGATGCCGTCGGCGCGCGCCGAGATGCCGCCGCCGGAAGTGGCCGATGGCGCGCCGCCGCCGGCCTATCCGCTAGGGGTGGCGCGGGCCCAGCTGCACGAGACCTACATCGTCGCCCAGACCGACCACGGCGTGGTGATCGTCGACCAGCACGCCGCGCACGAGCGGCTGGTGCACGAGCGGCTGAAGGCGCAGCTGGTCGCCGACGGCGTGCGCCGGCAGGCGCTGCTGCTGCCCGAGGTCGTCGAGGTCGGCGAGGACGGCGCCCGCCGGCTGGCGGCGCGCGGCGCCGAGCTCGGCGAGCTCGGCCTGGTGCTCGAGCCGTTCGGCCTGGGCGCCGTGGTGGTGCGCGAGACGCCGGCGGTGCTGGGCGAGATCGACGTGCAGGGGCTGGTGCGCGACCTCGCCGACGAATTGGCCGAGATGGGCGACCACCTGTCGCTCAAGGAAAAGGTCGAGGAAGTCTGCGGCACCTTGGCCTGCCATACCTCGGTGCGTGCCGGCCGGCGGTTGACGGTCGAGGAGATGAATGCGCTCTTGCGCCAGATGGAAGCGACCCCGCACTCCGGCCAGTGCAACCATGGCCGTCCGACCTATGTCGAGCTGAAGCTCGCCGACATCGAGCGCCTGTTCGGTCGGCGATGACGATGCAGTCTCGAGTTCTCGCGGCGGCCCTGCTGGCCGCGATCGCGACGGCCTGCACCGCCGCGGCCCAGCCGGCCTCGCCGCTCGACGGCGAATGGCGTGGCCAGAGCGACGGCGGCTCGTGCAACGCGCCGCTCGACTACGTGCTGACCATCGACACCGGCATCGTCGACGGCTCGGCCACCGACACGACGGCGCACGGCCCGCAGCCCAACACCAAGAAGGGGCCGCCGCCGGCGCCGGGCGCCGGCCTGTGGCAGGTCCACGGCCTGGCGCGGCCGAGCGGGCAGTTCACCCTGATCAGCGTCGCCTCGGTGCGCGGGCCCAACCGGCTCGAGGGCAAGCTCAACGCCAGCCTCGAGGGCGGCACCCTGGTGGTCAGCGAGACCAGCGGCTGCCGCCGCACGGCGCGCCTCACCCGCCGCCGCTGATCAGGCGCAGCGGATTCGCTCTTCCGCGCCGGCGCTGAGGCGGAAGAAGGCATCCTGCGGCTTGTCGAGCACGAACATGGCGCTGGCGTCGAGGCCGAGGTTGAGGCCGCGCAGCACCGCGCCGCTGACGCCGTGGCCGACGATCACCGTGCGCTGCCCGCTCGCTGCGATCTCGGCCAGCACGGCGGCGGTGCGGGCGCGCAGCGCGGCATGGCTCTCGCCGCCGGGCGGGGTGAAGGCGTGCGGATCGGCCCGCCAGGCCTCGCGCGCCGTCGGATGCTCGACCTCGATTTCGGTCCAGCTCAGCCCTTCCCAGGTGCCGTAGGACAGCTCGGCCAGCCGCCGGTCGTCGCGCCAATGGTGGTCGGCGAGGCCGAGCTCGCGGCCGACCAGCGAAGCGGTCTCGCAGGCCCGGCCGAGCGGGCTGCGCAGGAACACGGTCGGACCGGGCTCGCGCGCCAGCTCGTGGGCCAGGGTGCGGCCCATGGCGATCGCCTGGTCGCGACCGCGCGCCGTCAGCGGCGAGTTGAGGGTGCCCTGCATGCGCCGCTCGGTGTTCCACTCGGTCTCGCCGTGGCGCAGCACGTACAGGGGAGCGGTCAGGATCATGTCAGGTCGTCGCCGCGAGGCGTCGCAGGATGTGGAGCTTGGCGGCGCCGTAGCGCCGCTCGTCGAGCGCCTCGAAGCCGGCCGGCACGACGAGATCCTCGTTGTGCGCCAGCTCGAGCGTGACGATGGCGCCCGGCGCGATCCAGCCGGCGCGGTCGAGCGCGGTCAGCGCCGCCGGCCCAAGGCCGGAGCGATAGGGCGGGTCGAGGAACACCAGGCCGCAGGCCTCGCGCGCCGGCGGCGGCCGCGTGGCGTCGCCGCGGATCACCTTGGCGTTGGCGGTCTCGCCGAGCTTGCGCAGGGTCTCGCCGATCAGCCGCACCGAGGTGCCGTCGCTGTCGAGGAAGGTGGCGTGCGCGGCGCCGCGCGACAGCGCCTCGAGCCCCAGCGCGCCGGAGCCGGCGAAGGCGTCGAGCACGCGCGCGCCGATCAGCGGCGAGGTGCCGTCGTCGTCGTCGCCGAACCGGCCATGCGCCAGGATGTTGAACAACGCCTCGCGGGCGCGGCTCGAGGTCGGCCGGGTCGACTGGCCTTCCGGGGCGGCGATCGGGCGGCCGCGATGCTTGCCGGCGACGATGCGCAGCATCAGCCGCGCCGCCGGTCGGCGGCCGCCCTGGGGCGCGGCCGCGAGGGCGGCTTGGCCTTGGCCCAGCCCTGCTTCTTCGACGGCGGGGTGACGCCGAGCAGACTGTCGAGCGCCTGGGCCGGCACCTCGGCGATCTCGCTGCGCTCCAGCTCGCCGAGATAGAACGGCCCGAAGGCGATCCTGATCAGGCGCATCACCGGCAGGTCGAGATGGGCGAGCACCCGCCGCACCTCGCGATTCTTGCCTTCCTTGAGCGCGATCTCGAGCCAGGCGTTGGTGCGCTGCTGGCGCTCCAGCCGCGCCTCGATGGCGCCGTAGCGCACGCCTTCCAGGGTGATGCCGTTCCTCAAGTCGGCCAGCCGCGCCTCGTCGACCAGCCCGTGCACGCGGGCGCGGTAGCGGCGCACCCAGCCGTTGGCGGGCAGCTCGAGCTTGCGCGCCAGCGCGCCGTCGTTGGTCAGCAGCAGCAGGCCTTCCGACATGAAGTCGAGGCGGCCGACCGTGACGACGCGCGGCATCGACTTCGGCAAGGCGTCGAAGATGGTCGGCCGGCCCTGCGGATCGCGCGCCGTGACCAGCTCGCCGGGCGGCTTGTGGTAGCGCCACAGGCGCGCCCGGTCGGCCTGCGGCAGCGGCTTGCCGTCGACCTCGATGCGGCTCTGCTCGGTCACCGTGAAGGCCGGCGTGTCGAGCACCTTGCCGTCGACCTTCACGCGGCCGGCCTCGATCCAGCGCTCGGCGTCGCGACGCGAGCACAGGCCGGCGCGGGCCAGTCGCTTGGCGATGCGCTCGGGCTCGCTCATTGCAGCGCCGCGGCCAGGAAGGCCTGGAACAGCTTGCGGTCGCCGTCCGTGATCAGGAACTCGGGATGCCACTGCACGCCGAGGCAGAAGCGGTAGCGCGGCGCCTCGATGCCTTCGATGACGCCGTCGGGCGCCACGGCATTGACCAGCACGCCGGCCGGCTCGTCGGCCGCCGCCTGGTGATGGGCGCTGTTCACGGCGAGCTGCTCGGTGCCGACGATGGCGTGCAGCAGGGTGCCCGGCGTCACGGCCACGGTGTGGCCGGGCTCGTCGCGCGGGTTGGGCTGCTCGTGCGCCAGCGGCTCGGCGATCGCGTCGGGAATGTGCTGGATCAGCTTGCCGCCCAGCACGACGTGCAAGAGCTGCTGGCCGCCGCAGATGCCCAGCACCGGCTTGTCCTGGGCCAGCGCGCCCTGGGTCACGGCGAACTCGAAGGCGGTGCGGCGGTCCTTGGTGACCACCGTGGCATGCGCCGGGCCGCCGCCATAGTAGGACGGGTCGACGTCGAAGGCGCCGCCGGTGACGACCAGCGCGTCGATGCGCTCGAGATAGTCGGCGACCCGGTCGGGCTCGTGCGGCAGGGCGACGGCGAGGCCGCCGGCGGCGTCGATGGCGGCGAGATAGTTCTGGCGCAGCGCGTACCAGGGAAACTTCGAGTAGCCCCCCGGCTTTTCCGCATCCAGGGTGACTCCGAGGAGGGGACGAGGCCTGCGGCGGACCATACGCGCGGTGCCGGCTGCGCGCTATAGTGCACCATGTCCGACCGCTTCCGCGCCCCGCCGTCGCCGATGTCGCTGGCGCTGGCCCAGGCGCGCGCCGCCGCGGCGCGCGGCGAGGTGCCGGTCGGCGCGGTGATCGTCGGAGCCGACGGCACGGTGCTGGCCGAGGCCGGCAACCGCACGGAAGAGCTGGCCGATCCGACGGCGCATGCCGAGCTGCTGGCGATCCGCGCCGCCGCCGCGTCGCTGGGCTCGCCGCGCCTCGTCGACTGCGATCTCTACGTCACGCTCGAGCCCTGCCCGATGTGCGCCCAGGCGATCTCGTTCGCGCGCCTGCGCCGGCTCTACTGGGGCGCCGGCGATCCCAAGGGCGGCGGCGTCGAGCACGGGCCGCGGCTGCTCGACCAGCCGACCTGCCATCACAGGCCCGAGCTCTATCCCGGCATCGGCGAGGCCGAGGCCGGCGACCTGCTGCGCGATTTCTTCCGCGCCCGCCGCTGAGCGGCGCGCGTCCTCAGGGCTTGACGAACTTCAGGACGAACTCGTCCTTGGGCTGCGGCGGGTCGGGCGTGTTCTTGTCGCGCGGGTCGCCGGGATTGCGCAGGAAGTCGCCGCTGGCCGCCAGCTTGAAGCCCGCCGCCTCGACCTCCTGGCGCAGGAAGGCCTCCTCGATTCGATGCAGGGTGCCGGCCTCCGAGATGCCGGTGCCGGGCCGCCCCGAATGGTCGGCGATGACGTAGACGCCGCCCGGCTTCAGCGCCTTGAACACGGCCCGGTTCATGGCCGCGCGATCGATCCCGAGATGGCCGAGGTCGTGATAGTTGAACATCAGCGTCACCAGATCGAGCGGCGGCGCCTCGGCCGGCACCGGATCCTCGAACGGCCGCACCACGGCGACGATCGGCGCCGCCGGGATCCCGGCGGCGCGCAGCGCCGTCTCGCGGCCGGCCAGCGCTTCCGGCGACGGCCGCGGCGCTGCCGCCGGCGGTGGCGGCGCGGCCGGCGCAGCCGCGGTCGGATGGCTGTTGCCTTCGGGCGCCGCGGGCGGCGTCGGCGGCCGGCTGGGATCGCGCGGCCGGCTCTGGCCATAGACCTTGCCGGCGGGGCCGAGCGCGCGCGCCAGCAGCTCGGTCGTGTAGCCGCCGGCGGCGCTGAGATCGAGCGCCACCAGGCCGGGGCGCGGGGCGATGAAGAGCAGCAGCTCCTCGGGCTTGCGCCGCTTGTCGTTGGTGCGGTCGGCGGCGCTGCGGTCGGGGCTGGCGAGGATCGCCTGGATCTGCTCGCGGGTCAGTGGCGCCGGCGGCGACTGGGCCGCTGCCGTGCGGCCGGCAAGGAGAGCGGCGACGGAAACCAGAAGGGCGGTGCGGCGAGTCGTCATGGCTCGATGTCATGAGCCGTTCGCGGCTGTGACGCAAGCCGCGCCATCGCCCAGGCGGCGGCGTCGCGCACGACCTCGGACCGATCCGCCAGCAGCGCACTCAGCGCCGGCGAAGCGCGCTCGCGATCGCCGCCGTTGCCCAGCGCATAGGCGACGTTGCGCATCAGGCGGTCGCGGCCGATGCGCTTGATCGCGCTGCCGGCGAAGCGGGCGCGGAAGCCGGCCTCGTCGAGCGCCGCCAGCTCGGCCAGCAGCGGCGGCTCGGGTGCCGGACGCGGCACCAGCGCCGTGTCGTGCGCCTGCTTCGCGAACTTGTTCCATGGGCAGACCGCGAGGCAGTCGTCGCAGCCGTAGATGCGGTTGCCGAGCAGCGGCCGCAGCTCGAGCGGCACCGGCCCTTCGTGCTCGATCGTGAGATAGGAGATGCAGCGCCGCGCCTCGAGCCGATACGGCGCCGGGAAAGCCTTGGTGGGGCAGACGTCGAGGCAGGCGCGGCAGTTGCCGCAATGGTCGTGCTCGGGATCGTCAGGGGGCAGCTCGGTCGCCAGCAGCAGCTCGCCGAGGAACAGCCACGAGCCGAAGCGGCGCGACACCAGGTTGGTGTGCTTGCCTTGCCAGCCCAGCCCGGCGCGCTCGGCCGCCGGCTTCTCCATCACCGGCGCGGTGTCGACGAAGACCTTGAGATCGTGCTGCCAGACGTCCCAGACGTGGCGGCCCAGCGCCTTCAGCCGGCGCTTCATCAGCTCGTGATAGTCGCGGCCTTGGGCATAGACCGAGATCGCGCCGCGCGCCGGCTGGCCGAGCACCGCCAGAGGATCGTGCGCCGGCGCGTAGTTCGCGGCCACGGTGACGATCGTGCGCGCCTCGGGCCACAGGCCTTGCGGATCGATGCGCTGCTCCCGGCGCTCGGCCAGCCAGCCCATGTCGCCCTGCCAGCCGTCGGCGAGGAATCGTTCCAGCCGCTGCCGCCGCAGCTCGCGCGCCGCGTCCGTCAGCGCCGCCGGCGCGAAGCCCACGGCGTCGAAGCCGAGCCGCAGCGCCTCGGCGCGGATGGCGTCGCGCAGCTCGGCCGGGCTGGCGCGCCGCGGCGGTCGCTTGGGCGTCGGCGGACGACGCGTCATCCGCGGCCGCGATAGCCGGGCACGCCGGGATCGGGCAGCCACAGGCCCTTGGGCGGCGTGCCGGTCTGCCAGAACACGTCGATCGGGATGCCGCCGCGCGGATACCAGTAGGCGCCGATGCGCAGCCAGCGGGGCTTCAGCTCGTCGACCAGGCGATGGCCGATCTGCAGGGTGCAGGCCTCGTGGAAGTCGGCATGGTTGCGGTACGAGCCGAGATAGAGCTTCAGCGACTTGCTCTCGACCAGCTTGGACTTGGGCGCGTAGTCGATCACCAGATGGGCGAAGTCGGGCTGGCCGGTCATCGGGCACAGGCTGGTGAACTCGGGCGCCACGAAGCGCACCAGGTAGAGCGCGCGCGGCCGCGGGTTGGGCACGGTCTCGAGCAGCGCCTCGTGCGGCGCGGCGGGCAGGGCGGTGCGCTTTCCGAGCTGGCGCAGATGGGGGTATTTGGACATGCCGGCATCATATGCTAAGCGCGCGGTCATGACTCATCGCGTCGCCATCGTGGGCGCGGGTCCCTCGGGTTTCTATGCCGCCGACGGGCTGTTGCGCGCCAATCCCGACCTGCACATCGACGTCATCGACCGCCTGCCGACGCCGTTCGGCCTGGTGCGGGCCGGCGTCGCGCCCGACCACCAGGGCACCAAGGCGGTGATCCGCCAGTTCGACCGCCTGCTGGCGCAGCCCGACCTACGCTTCGCCGGCAACCTAGAGATCGGCCGCGATCTCGGCTGGGACGAGCTGGCGACGGCCTACGACGCGGTGATCGTCGCCACCGGCATGGTCATCGATCGTACCCTGGGCATTCCCGGCGAGGACTTGCCGCACGTCTGGGGCTCGTGGCGCTTCGTCGCCTGGCTGAACGGTCATCCCGATTTCCGCGAGGGCCCTGATCTCTCGAAAGTCGAGAGCGTGGCCGTCGTGGGCAACGGCAACGTCGCGCTCGACGTCGCCCGCGTGCTCGCCAAGTCGGCCGACGAGATGGCCAAGTCCGACATCGTGCCGGCGGCCGGCGCGGCGATCGCCGCGGCGCCGATCAAGGAGATCCACGTGATCGGCCGGCGCGGGCCGGAGCAGGCCTCGTTCACCAACAACGAGCTGGCCGAGATGGGCCGCCTCGCGCGCGCCGTGGCGGTCGTCGATGCGGCGGCGCTCGCGGTCGAGCCGCCGGCCGGCGATCCGACGCCGGAGAGGCTGCGCAAGGCCAAGAACCTGCAGATCCTCAAGGGCTTCACGGCCGATCAGCCCGGCAGCAAGCCGATCACCGTGCGCTTCCACTTCCATGCCGCGCCCCTGTCGATCGCGCCGGGCGAGATCGTGCTGAGCACCGGCCCGCTCAAGGCCGATCTGGTGGTGACCTGCATCGGCTACGGCGGCCTGGAATTGCCCAAGGGCGACGGCTTCTTCGCGGTCGGATGGGCGCGCCGCGGACCGAGCGGCACCATTCCGACCAATCGCGCCGACAGCCACGCGGTGGCAAAACAGGTGATCGAGTGGCTGGCCGACCGCGATCCCAAGAGCGGGCCCGACGTCCTGCCGACGGCGATCGACGCCGCCGGCTGGCATCGCATCGACAAGCACGAGATCGCGGCCGGTGCCGCGCTCGGCCGGCCGCGGGTCAAGCTGGTCGACTGGCCGGCCCTGCTGGAGGTCGCGCAGGGCGACTGATCGCCCTATATGTCGGGACGGGGAGCGTCGTCGAAGGGAGTGCTCATGCTGAAGTTCAGTCGCCGCGGTGCCGGCGCCATCCTGGTTTCCGCGCTGGTCGCCGCGGTGTCGTTCGCCGCGCCCCCTCTGGCCGCGCCCGCCGCGGCCCAGACCACCCTCAAGCTCGCGCTGCATTCCGACCTCAAGATCGTCGATCCGATCTGGACCACGGCGCTGATCTCCACGCACCACGGCAACATGGTCTACGACACCCTGTTCGCCATGGACGAGAGCCTGGCGATCAAGCCGCAGATGGTCGACAAGTACGAGGTCTCGCCCGACAAGCTCACCTGGACCTTCACCCTGCGCGACGGGCTGGAATGGCACGACGGCCAGCCGGTGACGGCGGCCGACTGCGTCGCCTCGCTGAAGCGCTGGGGCGCCCGCGATTCGATGGGCCAGAAGCTGATGGGCGTGACCAGCGAGCTCAGCGCGCCCGACGCCAAGACCATCCGCCTGGTGCTCAAGCAGCCCTACGGCATGGTGCTCGAGTCGCTCGGCAAGTCGAGCTCGAACGTGCCGTTCATGATGCCCAAGCGGCTCGCCGACACCGATCCCAACACCCAGGTCACCGATCCCACGGGCTCGGGCCCGTTCATCCTGAAGAAGGATGAGTGGAAGCCCGGCGAGAAGGTCGTCTACGTCAAGAACACCAAGTACAAGCCGCGCGCCGAGCCGGCCTCCGGCCTCAGCGGCGGCAAGGTCGTGAAGGTCGACCGGGTCGAGTGGATCTGGATCGCCGACACCCAGACCCAGGTCAATGCGCTGCTCAACGGCGAGGTCGACCTCGTCGAACTGGTGCCGCCCGACCTGCTGCCGCTGCTCGCCAAGGACAAGAACGTCAAGGTCCAGGTCACCAACACGGCCGGCCGCCAGTACGCCATGCGCTTCAATGAGCTGACCAAGCCTTTCGACAACGCCAAGGTGCGCCAGGCGGTGCTCTACGCGCTGTCGCAGAAGGAGTTCCTCGACGCCAACGTCGGCGATCCCAACTTCTACAAGGAGTGCAAGTCGCTGTTCCCCTGCGGCTCGCCGCTCGAATCGACCAAGGGCTGGGAGGACCGGCTGTCGGGCAACGTCGCCAAGGCCAAGGAGATGCTGGCCGCCTCGGGCTACGACGGCACGCCGGCGGTGTTCCTGCACCAGACCGACACGCCCGGCCACAACAACCTCGCCACCGTGGCGAAGGCGCAGCTCGAGAAGATCGGTCTGAAGGTCGACCTGCAGCCGATGGACTGGCAGACCCTGGTGTCGCGGCGCGCCAAGAAGGACCCGATCGACAAGGGCGGCTGGAGCGCCTTCTTCACCTCCTGGGGCTCGACCGACGTGCTGAACCCGGTGTCGACGGCGTTCCTCAACGCGGCCTGCGACAAGGCGACGTTCGGCTGGCCGTGCGACGCCGAGCTCGAGAAGCTGCGCGACGCCTACGCCTCGGAGCCCGATCCGGCCAAGCAGAAGCAGATCGCCGAGCAGGTCCAGCTGCGCGTGCTCGAGTATCCGACCCACGCCGTGCTCGGCCAGTTCACGACGCCGACGGCGCTGCGCGCCAACGTCAACGGCCTGCTGCGGACGCCGGCGCTGGCGCTGTGGAACGTCGAGAAGAAGTGAGCCGCTACTCGCGGCGCAGGCCGATCCGCTCGATGACGGCGCGATAGCGGGCGCTGTCGTCGGCGACCAGGCGGGTGATGGCGGCGCCGTCGCCCGGCATCGGCCGCAGCCCGATCTCGGCCAGCCGGGCGGCGAAGCCCGGCTGGTCGGCGAGCGCTGCGGCGGCGGCCTCGAGCCGCGCGACGATCGGATCGGGCGTCTCCTTCGGCACCACGAGGATGTTCCAGGTGCGGCCCAGGAAATCGCGGAAGCCGGTCTGCTCGGCGACCGAGGGCAGGTCGGGCAGGCCGGGCAGGCGGCCGCTGCCGGCGGCCAGCGCCACCAGCTTGCCGGCCTTGATCAGCGGCAGCGCGCTCGCCGCGCCGGCCAGCGCCAGATCGACCTCGCCGGCCGCCACCGCCGCGACGGCCGGGCTGTCGCCGGCGAACGGCACGTGCACCAGCCTGATGTCGGCCAGCGCCGCGAGATGCTCGACCATCAGCTGCTGCGGCCCGGCGACCCCGGCCGAGCTGTAGGTCAGGCGGCCCGGCTCGGCCTTGGCGCGCGCGATCAGCGCATCCACCGTGGTGGCCGGGAAGCCGGGCCGCGCGACCAGGATGAAGTCGACCAGGCTGAGGCCGGCGACGATGCGCAGGTCGCGCGCCGGATCGTAGGCCAGGGTGCCGTCGGTCGCCGGCAGGATGGCGATCGGCCCGACCCCGCCGACGCCCAAGGTGTAGCCGTCGGGCCGCGCCTTGGCGACCTGGGCGATGCCGATGGCGCCGGCGGCGCCCGGCTTGTTGTCGACCACGACCGTCTGCTTCAGTTCCTCGGCCAGGCCGGCGGCGAACAGGCGCGCCGTGACGTCGGTGGCGCCGCCCGGCGGGAACGGCACGACCAGGCGCAGCGGTCGCTGCGGCCACGCCTCGGCGCGCGCGCCCGTCGCGCCGGTGAGGGCCAGAGCGGGCGCCAAAGCGAGCCCCAGGGCGAGCGCGCCGCGGCGGCCGATCATGCCGGCCTCGCGCGCTCGAGCAGGGCGCAGGCGGCGGCCAGCGGCACCGGCGGCGCGTCCAGCAGCAGCGCCGCGGCCTCATCCTCCCAGCCACTATCGTCCGGCAGCGCCAGGGGCGGCGGCGGATCGAGCCGGTGCTCGACGACGAGGCGCGACATCAGCAGCCGCCGGGCATCGCCGCCGCCGTGCGCGATGCGGCAGCCTTCCCAGGCCAGCAGCACCGCCGACAGCGCGTGATAGAGACCGCTGGTGGCCAGCCGAGCGTACTTCTCGTGCGCCGCGTCGGCGGCGATCCGCTCGGCATAGTCGACCGCGCGGTCGCACAGCGCCTGGAGCCGCGCCCGGTACGAAGCGGGCAGCGCCTCGGCCTCGTCGAGCAGGCGCCGCAGCTCGGCGCGCAAGGCGCGGTGGGCGCCCTCCTTGGCGATGGCGCGGCGCACCACGTCGATGGCGTTGATGACGCTGGTGCCCTCCCACAGCACCGGCACGAAGGAGTCGCGCAGCAGGCGGGCGTTGACCCAGTCCTCGATCACGCCGTTGCCGCCGCGGATCTCGATCGCCTTGCCGGTCGCCTGCACGTTGTCGCGGTTGGAGCGCATCTTGATCACCGGCGTGACGATGCGCAGCAGCTCGCTCGCGCTGTTCGAGCCCTGCTCGGCGCGCTGCAGGAGATCGCCGCCATAGCAGGCGGTCGACAGCGCCTGCTCGGCCGGGATCAGCACCTGCAGCAGCTGCCGGCGCATCAGTGGCTGCGCCGTCGCCGGCTTGCCGAACAGGCGGCGGCTGCGTGCGAAGGCGAGGGACTCGTGCAGCGCCCGGCGCATCGTCGCGGCCGCTCGCATGCCATGCGACAGGCGCGACATGTTCACCTGGTCGAGCAGGATCGCCAGCCCCTGGCGACGCTCGCCCAGCATGTAGGCGACCGCGCCCTCGTAGACGATCTCGCCGCTGGCCAGCGAGCGGCTGCCGAGCTTGTCCTTGAGCCGCACGATGCGATAGGCGTTGCGCGTCCCGTCCTCGAGATCGCGTGGCACGACGAAGGCGCTGAGCCCGCGCGTGCCCGGCGGGTCGCCGGCGCAGCGCGCCAGCAGCACGGCGACGCCGCAATCGGCGTTGGAGCAGAACCACTTCTCGCCGCGGAGCCGCCAATGGTCGCCGTCGGGCAGCGCCTCGAGCTCGTTGGCGCCGACGTCGGAGCCGCCGGCCTTCTCGGTCATGAACTGCGCGCCCTGCAGCAGCTCGGCCGGATCGAGCGAGATCATGCGCTTGCCGTAGCGCTCGCGCAGCTCGGGCGAGCCATAGCGCAGCACCAGCATGGCGGCGAGTTCGGTGACGGCGAGCGGGCACATCAGGCCGAACTCGGCCTGCGAGAACAGGTAGTGCAGGGCGAACTTGACCTGCGGCGACACGGCGGTCGGCCAGCCCAGGATCGGCCGGTGCGGCGCGGCATGCAAGCCGAACTCGTGGAAGCCGACCCGCTCCATCGCGCGGTAGGCGGGATGATGCTCGATCCATGGCGCGTCGCGGCCGAAGCGATCGCGCGGATGCAGCACCGGCGGATTCTTGTCGGCGAGATCGGCCCAGCGGTCGAGGTCGCCGCCGGCCAGCCCGCCCAGCCGCTGGAAGTGCGGCCAGAAATGCGCCTGCTCCTGCGGCGTCAGGTAGAGCCGCAGCAGGTCGCGGAAGCTCGGGTCGGCGTCGAACAGGTTGAGCCCGCGGCTGTCGCCGCCGACATGGTCGCTGCCGCGCGGCGACGCGGCGATCGAAGATCCGTCCATTTCCGTCGTCCTCCCGGGCCTTCGGATCGGCCCCGGCGCCAGAGATGGAAGTGGACGGGCCGGCCGGCAAACGAGTAAATCGTCGACAGATTTGCATTTTATGCAAAACAGAAGAATTGCATGCCGGACGATCTTCCTCTGTTGAACGGCCTGCGCAGCTTCGTCGAGGCCGGTCGAGAATTGAGCTTTTCGCGCGCCGCCGAACGGCTCAACGTGACCCCGGGCGCGGTCAGCCGGCTGGTCCGCAAGCTCGAGGAGCAGCTCGGCGTGCGCCTGCTCGAGCGCACGGCGCACGGGCTGGTGCTGACCGAGCAGGGCGCCCTCTACCATCGCGAGGTCGTCGGGCCGTTGAGCGCCGTCGCCGCGGCGACCCGGCGGCTGGTGCGCGGCCGCCAGCCCAACCGGGTGGTGGTCGCCTGCTACCCGACCTTCGCGGCGCGCTGGCTGCTGCCGCGCTGGAGCCGCTTCTTCGACCGCCATCCCGAGATCGACGTGCAGCTCGCGACCTCGCTCAGCGACGTCGACCTGCTGCGCGACGACTCGATCGATCTCGCCATCCGCCTCGGCGCGCCGGCCGAGCTCAGGCGGCCGCTGCCCGGCCTGGTGCGCCATCGCCTGCTGCCGATCGAGATCGCGCCGGTGGCGGCGCCCGGCGTGCTGCGCGGCCGCGGCGAGGCGCAGCGCCTGCAGCAGCTGGCCGCGCGCGTGCTGATCCACAGCCGGCCGCTGCCGGGGGAGTGGCGGCACTGGCTGCGGGCCTGCGGCGATGCGAGCGGCGATCCGGCGCTGCAGCGCGCCCTCGCGGCGATCGAGGCCGATCGCGGCCCCGAGTTCGAGACGCTCAACCTCGCCGTCCAGGCGGCGATGGAGGGGATCGGCGTCGCGGTGGCGATTCTCGCCTTCGTCGCCGACGATCTCGCTGCCGGCCGGCTGGTGCTGCCCTTCGCCTGTCGCCGGCGCAGCGGCCGCGACTTCCACGTCGTGGCGCGGACGGGACGGCCGAATTCACGAGCCGTCGAGCGCTACCTGCGCTGGCTGCGCGAGGAGGCCGGTCAGCTCGGCTCGTCGTCCGGCTCGTCGTCGAGGAAGGGCAGGGACGGCGCCGCCGGGTCGGCGTCCGGATAGGAGGTCGAGGCCCAGCGCCGCGTGCGCACCGGGCCCTCGTCGAACAGGCCGGCCTGGGCGCCCCAGCAGTCCCAGTGGGGCCGCGAGCCGCGCGCGAACATCTCGAGATAGGGGCCCTCGGCCAGCCGCTCGATGCGCTCGTACATCTCGTCCGGCTTGCGGCTGTGCTCGCGGCGCGGCGACACCACGAGGCGCGGCACGTCGGCCGCCTTGCGCTTGGGCTTGCCGCGGGTCGCCAGCAGGCACTGCTCGGGATTGGCGCGGGTCCAGAAGCCCATGCCGGTGAAGAAGCCTTTGCCGCCCTTGTTCAGTTTGGCCCAGTAGAAGCCCACCGTCTTGAAGGTGAAACCCCAGGCCTCGACCACCTCGAAGGCGCGGTCGAGCAGCGGATCGGTCGCCCACATCAGCAGGATCGCGTCGTCGGCCGCCCAGCGCGCCACCGGCAGTGCCTTGATGCCGGCGAGGTCCATCACGTCGTAGTGCGCGTCGGGACTGCGCCCCTTGCCCTTCTTCGAGTAGGTCGCGAACGACCAGGGCGGGTCGGCGTAGATGACGTTGTACTGGCCGGCGCGCGGCGGGTCGGGGCGCGCCGGCGGGGCGGGATCAGTCAAGGCGGACCGCGACTCCCTTGAGGTCGTCGCGCGACGCCGGATAGCGCTTCATGACCTCGGCGTCGTGGCCCGGCACGACCATGTCGACATGGCCGTCGGCCAGCGTCAGCAGCTTGTCGTAGCCGGCCAGCATGTCGGCGACCGAAAAGACGATCGAGAACAGCTTGCGGTCGCGGATTCCCCAGTAGTAGTGCGAGGCGTCCGAGGCCAGCACCAGCCAGCCGTTGCGCGTCATCACGCGCACCGACTGGATGCCCATCGTGTGGCCGCCGATCAGGTGCACGGAGATGCCGGGCGCGATCTCCTGGTCGCCGTCGTGGAAGACCACGCGCTCGCCGTACACCGCGCGCACCATGCCGACGATGTCCTCGACCTCGAAGGCGTGGCGGAAGGTGCCGTGGCACATGTGCTTGCCGGTGGCGAACTGCATCTCCTTCTCCTGGAGATGGAAGCGCGCCTTGGGGAACTTGTCCCAGTTGCCGACGTGATCGTAGTGCAGATGGGTGATCACGACGTCCTCGACCGTCTTGGGATCGATGCCGAGATCGGCCAGCAGGTCGGCCGGGTTGCGCTTGACCTCGCGGCCGCGCTTCTTGCCGACCTGGGCGTTGAAGCCGGTGTCGATGACGACCGGCTTGCCGCCGATGGCGCGGTTGCCCTGCTCGTCGAGCGGGATCGCCACCCACACGAAGTAGTCCATCGGGAAGTCGGCGTCGTGCGGATCGGGCGTGATCTGGACTTCCCACGCCTTGCGCGGCAGGTGCGCGTACTTGACGGCATGGACCTCGTAGATCGGCGTCGACCGCATGTTGGTTTCTCTCCCTGGGGCTGTACGGCCGGGAGGGTAGCCTGCCGGGCCGGCCCTGCGCTATAGTTCCTGCCGATGACCGACAGGATCCTCCTCGGCGGGCGAATTAGCACCCCGGTTTGCAAGGCAAGCCGGCGCGTCGCTGCTCGTCCGTCATTCCAGGAGTCGTCCCATGTCCGTCCTCGCCCTCAGGCGTAATTCCTCGACCGTCCGTTACTGTTTCGAAGCCGATGCCGAGCCCGCGGTGCTGCCGCGCGCGCTCGAGCTGCTGGCCAAGCGCGGCCTCGTGCCCGCCCGCGTCTTCGCCCAGGCTGCCGACGACCTGCTGTCGGTCGAGATCGAGGTCGAGGGGCTGGAGCCCGCGACCGCCGACCATGTCGGCCGCTGCCTCGGGCAGATCGTGGGCGTGCGGCAGGTGTTCTGACTCGGGCCGTCTTGGTCCCTGAGCGCGCATCCTTGCCTGTTGTCGTGCGCATGGGCGACGGAGTGCGCCAACTCCGTTGCCCATGCCGGACATGCCTAGAGTGGTTGTCGTCCCGAGACTTAGGGCGCGTTGCGTAGGGCGGCCCAGCGGTCACGTCCGGCCCAAAATGGACACTGAGGGCATGGGCCGCCCTCCGGATAGTCAATGCCTTCCTCGTGAGGACAGCCGATGATGCTATGGATCATCGCAACCGAGCTCACCCCGTGCTCCTGGAAGAAAAGGGCCACCTCGGCCAGCACCGCGTCGTCTCTTCTCAGGTCACTGGTCTCGGAGAACCATCGGCACATTGCGGAGGGCGCAGCAGACCCTCGCGCAACGAGGACACTTGCGGCCACCTTGGTGGCTCGTCGGTCATCAGGACCATAGAACGCGACGGTGCCGACCGGGTAGTTGGCCACGCCCCGCTTCGCCTTCTTCTGAAGCCATTTTCGCGGGTCCCGACCAAGTTTCATTGCATTCAATTCCTGCAATGTGGTGTTCAATCGTGCCGTCGCGCGGCGCGTCGGCGCAACCTCTTCCTGCGTCCACCCATCGCTTCGTAACGGATCGCTGCCCGCGCGACCGGAACGAAGGCGACGCGGGGAAGTCGGAGCGGCGTCAGCCAGGGCACGCCCGCTCGACGATCGCCTCGATGTGCAGCCGCGCCATGTCGAGCGCGGGAAATCCGGCCGTCGCCTCGTCGAACAGCACGGCGAAGTCGGTGCCGGCGATCAGCAGCAGCTCGACGCCGGCCCGCCGCTGCAGGTCGGTGGCGATGCGGCGCAGCCCGTCGAGCCCGGCGCGCGCTTGGTCGAGCCGGCCGTCGAGGATCGTCTGGTAGACGCCGCCGACGAAGGCGATCTCGTCGGGCGCGGGCTTCACGATCTCGACCTCGGGCAGCAGGCCCCACAGGCTGCCGGTCATCGTGAAGGTCGTGCCGATCAGCGCCACCCGGCGCCTGCCGCGCCGGCGGAGCGCTTCCGCCGTCGGTCGCACGATGTCGATCAGCGGCAGGCTGCTGCGCGGCGCGAGCTGCGGCAGGCAGATGTGCGGCGTCACCGCCGGCAGCACCGCCGCTTCGGCGCCGGCGGCGCGCAGCCGGTCGACGAAGCCCGCGAGATACGCCGCGAGGCCGTCGAGATCGCCGGCCCGCACCAGCGCCTGGCCGTGGTCGACGTCGGCGTGCACGATGGCGAGATCGGGGACCACGCCGCGCGCCTTGCAGGCGGCGGTGATGGCCTCGTAGTAGTGCACGGTCGCACCGACGCCCAGGCCGCCGACGATACCGATCGACGTCGCGGCGGCGGCCACGGCTCAATCCATCGTGATGTTGTTGTCGCGGATCACCTGGCCCCAGGCCGCCACTTCCTTGCGCGCGAAGGCGTCCATCTCGGCCGGTGTCCAGTCCTTCAGCACGACGCCGAGCTGGTTGGCGCGCTCGCGCGTCGCCGGCAGGGACGCCACCTTGCGCATCGCCGCGTTGAGCTTGTCGACGATCGCTGGCGGCGTGCCGACCGGCGCGAACAGCGCGAACCAGGCGTCGAGCACGAAGCCCGGCAAGCCGGCCTCGGCGGTGGTCGGGATGTCGGCGAAGTCGGGCAGGCGCTGGTCGCTGGCCAGCGCCAGGGCCTTCACGTTGCCGTTGCGGATATGGCCGGACACCGAGGGCGGCGTCACCACCATGACCTCGACCTGGCCGGCGACGAGATCGGCGGTGGCCGGCCCGGCCCCCTTGTAGGGCACGTGCACCATGTCGATGCCGGCCGCCTTGTTGAGCAGCACGCCGCCGAGATGCGGCACCGAGCCCTGGCCGACCGAGGCGAAGTTGAGCTTGCCGGGATTGGCCTTGGCCCAGGCGATGAACTCGCGGAGAGTCGAGGCCGCGACCTTCTTCGGCACCACGATGACGTGCGGCGCCATCGCGCCCATCGCCACGCCGACGAAATCGTCGGGCTTCCAGTTCAGCCCCTTGATCATCGCCGGGTTGGCGGCGTGATAGGCCGAGTACTGCATCAGCAGGGTGTAGCCGTCGGGCTTGGCCTGGGCGACGAAGGCGGTGCCGACGTTGCCGTTGCCGCCACCCTTGTTGTCGACGATCACCTGCTGCCCGAGCTCCTTGCCCAGCGCATCGGAATAGAGCCGCGCCACCAGGTCGGTGCCGCCGCCCGGCGGCGCCGGCACGACCATGGTGATCGGGCGGTCGGGATAGCTGCCCTGCGCGTGCGCGGGCAGGACGAGGGACGACGGAACGAGGGACGACAGGCCGAGGGCCAGCAGGGACCGACGATGCATGAGGGACGATCTCGGACGATGGGGCTCAGACGGGGGGCTCAGACGGTGGGGAAGTTGCGTTTCCAGACCTCGGCCAGCGCCGGCAGGCGGTCGGCGCGGCGGGCGATGCCGAACAGGCGCGGCGTCTCGCTCTCGAACCAGCCGCGCTTGGGCCGCCAGCGGGTCATCACGGCGACGAAGAGGTCGAGCGCCGACAGCCGCTCGCCGAGGAACCACGGACCGACGGCCTGGCTTTCGACCTGGCGCCACAGGCGCTGGGCATAGGCGTCGGTGGCGGCGCGGAACGGATCGCGCGCGGCGTTGACCGACACGAAGCGCGCCGGATCGTCGGCGTAGGTGAAGGTCGGATAGATGTTGGCGACCAGGTAGATCAGCCAGCGCAGGAACGCCGCGCGCTCCGGCGCGCCCGGCCCCGGCACCAGCGAGTCCTGGCCGGTGAGGTCGGCGAGCAGGAGCGTGATGGCGGCGCTCTCGCTCATCACCGTGCCGTCCGGCATCGCCAGGGTCGGCACCTGGGCCAGCGGGTTGACCTTCTCGAGGCGGGCTCGGGCGTCCGGCGACTTGAAGAGATCGTCGACCGGCTCGAAATCGAACGGCAGCCCGTACCAGGCGAGCTGCGCCTCGACGATCGCCGAACCCCAGCCGGCCCGGCCGTACAGACGGTAGCGGCCGCTCATCGCCGCGCCCCCATCAAGGCTTCTGCAGCGGCTGGATCAGGCTCGACGTGTCCCAGCGCCCGCCGCCGCGCTCCTGCACGCGGGCATAGAACTGGTCGACCAGGGCGACCAGCGGCATCTGCGCCTTGGCGCGCTTGCCCTCGGCCATGGCGATGCCGAGATCCTTGCGCATCCAGTCGACGGCGAAACCGTACTCGAACTTGCCGGCGATCATGTTCTGCCAGCGGTTCTCCATCTGCCAGCTCTGCGCCGCGCCCTTGGAGATGGCGGTCAGCGCCTTCTCCATATCGAGCCCGCTGCGCTGGCCGAGGTTCAGCGCCTCGGCGAGGCCCTGGACGATGCCGGCGATGCACATCTGGTTCATCATCTTGGTGATCTGGCCGGTGCCCGGCGGGCCGATCAGGGTGATCGCCTTGGCATAGGAATCGGCCACCGGCTTGGCCCGCTCGAAGGGCGCGGCCTCGCCGCCGCACATCACGGTGAGCTGGCCGTTCTCGGCGCCGGCCTGGCCGCCCGACACCGGCGCGTCGATGAAGTCGATGCCGCGCGCCTTGCCGGCGGCGTGCAGCTCGCGGGCGATGTCGGCCGAGGCCGTGGTGTTGTCGAAGAAGATCGTGCCCTTGCCCATGCCGGCGAAGGCGCCGTCGTCGCCCAGCACGACCGAGCGCAGGTCGTCGTCGTTGCCGACGCAGCAGAACACGATCTCGCGGCCGGCCGCCGCCTCGCGCGGCGTGCGGGCGGCGCTGCCCTTGTGCTTGCCCGTCCAGGCCTCGGCCTTGCTGAAGGTCCTGTTGTAGACCACCACGTCATGGCCCTTGGCGGCGAGATGCCCCGCCATGGGAAAGCCCATTACCCCCAGACCCAGAAAGGCGACCTTGGCCATCGTCCGCTCCCGTTCGATTTTCCTGCGGGCCGGATCATAGAGGCAATTCGCCCCGCCGCCAGCGCCCGCTAGTGCGCCGACTTCGACAGCAGGATGGCCTTCTGGGTGATCCAGTCGACCGCCGCGATGCCGATCGCCGACAGCACGAAGGTGGCGTGGATGATGACCTGCCACATCACGCCGGTCTCGCTCAGGGTGGCGCCGGCGCGGCCGAGCGAGCCGGCCTCGATGAAGGTGCGCAACAAGTGGATCGACGAGATGCCGACGATCGCCATCGCCAGCTTGATCTTGAGCACGCTGGCGTTGACGTGGCTCAGCCACTCCGGCTGGTCGGGATGGCGCTCGAGGTTCATGCGCGACACGAAGGTCTCGTAGCCGCCGACGATCACCATGATCAGCAGGTTCGAGATCATCACCACGTCGATCAGGCCGAGCACGATCAGCATGGCCTGCAGCTCGGTGACGCTCGGGCTCTCGACCACCAGGTGCACCAGCTCCTTGAGGAACAGCCAGACATAGACCACCTGGGCGACGATCAGGCCGGCATAGAGCGGCAGCTGCAGCCAGCGCGAGGCGAAGATCAGGCGCGGGATCGGCCGCAGCGGAGGCGGGTCGCGGTCCTGGGCGGCAGCAGCGGAGGCGGGCGTGGGCGCGGTCATGGAATCCTGTCGGGGCCTGGCGGGTCGTCCTAGATAGGGACGACGGTACGGATCTGCACGGCCGCCATTGTGGATTTTGCGGATAACCGCGATCAGGCCAGCAGCAGCCAGGCCAGGGCGGCGGCGCCGGCCAGCAGCGGCGGCAGGGCGAGCGGCCAGGCGCGGCGGTAGAGCGCGCCGTCGGCGCCGGCCAGGCCGAGCAGGGCGATGCCCATCGACACGCGCACCGGCGACAGCAGGGTGAGGTTGGCGGCGATGCTGTTCTGCACCGCCGCCACCCAGGCCGGATCGACCGCGGTGGCGCGCGCGAGCGCGATCACCATCGGCATCAGCATGGCGTTGGCCGCCGCCGCGCCGCCGGTCAGGAAGCCGCCGACCGCGGCGAACGCCGGCACCGCGAACACCGCGGCCCGCCCGGCCGCGCCCTGCAGCGCCGTGGCGATCGCCTGGGCCAGGCCGGCGCCGACGTAGAACTCGGCCATGACGACGAACAGCAGGGTGACGGCGCAGGGCCGCCAGGCGCCGCGCACCGTCTCGCGCAGCACGGACCCCAAACGCAGCCGGGCGCGCGCCGCCACCACCAGGCCGATCGCCACCAGCCAGAAGCCCGGGGCGTAGAACGGCGCGAAGGCCGGCTGGCCCTCGAACGGCCGCAGCGCCAGCAGGGGCTTCAGGGTGTCGCGCAGCGGCGGCACCAGGCGGGTGGCGCAGAGCGCCAGGGTCAGCGCCACGTAGGGCGCCTGGCGGGCCAGCACGGCGGCGATCTCGGCGCGGCCGGGCCGCTCGTCGCGCAGGAAGCGCACGGCGAGCAGCAGCGCCGTCGCCGCGCCGCCGGCGATTTCGGCGTCGCTGAAGCGGTTGAGCAGCACCACGAGGCCGAGCAGCAAGGCGGTCCACAGCGCGTCGTCGAGCTTCTGCGCGGTCGGCACCGCGATCCCGGCGGCGCGCGCGAAGCGCCAGTAGAGGGCCAGGTAGAAGGCATGGATCGGCAGCTGCAGCAGCGCCGAGGCGAGGCCGAGCTGCGACGGCGTCAGGCCGGCCAGGGTGGCGCCGACCGTGGTGCCGATCGCCAGCGCGCCCCACGGCACCAGGGTCTGGCTGTACAGGCCGAGCACCAGGGCGGGCAGGCCGCCCAGGCCGAGCCGGCGCAGCGCCGCCAGGGCGATGATGTAGCCGACCCCGAAGCCGGTCACCGATTCGGCGAACGGCGCCAGCAGGAAGCAGGCCGACCACAGCCGCCGCGGCGTCGCCTCCTGCGCCGGCCCGCCGGCCGCGCCGCCGGCGCGGCCCTGCAGCACGCGCTGGAAGAACATGCCGGCGGCGATGATGGCGATGACGTGCCAGGCGAGCCAGGCGCCGGCGCCGATCTCGCGGGCGACGGTGGCGGCGAAGGGGCCGAGGCCACCGCTTGCGCCGACGCCGCGCCACAGCGCCGGCAGCGCCACGGCCAGGGTTGCGGCGAGGCCGGCCGCCCCGGCGACCAGCGAGCCGAAGCGGCCGGAGCCCAGCAGGCCCAGCACCAGGAGGAGCGGCAGAAGGGCGAGCAGGCTGTCCATGGCGGCGCGCACTCTATCGCGCCGGCGGCCGGCGTCTCTTCGGTCGAGGCCGAAATTTCCTCATCCGGGCCGGCCGGCCGCGGCGGGGAAGGGGGGAGGGCCCGCTTGCGCTCGCCGCCCGGTTCGCCTAGAACCCGCGCCGTTGCCCCGATAGCTCAGCTGGTAGAGCACGTCATTCGTAATGATGGGGTCGGCGGTTCGATTCCGTCTCGGGGCACCACTTTCCACCAAATCGGCTTCCAAGGAAGTCCGGCAGCTTCCAGAAAAGCGCAGCCAGATCAGCAACTAACGCCACCGCTGATCCGGCATGGTCCGCCTGCGTCCATGGGCAGCCGGGCAAAAAGCGGGTATCATTGCGGGTAGGAAGTCCGGCTTCGTTCCGGGCGATAGACTGCACGGCAATCATATTCGGCCGCCGGACGAGGTCTTCCGGTCCGCTCGACAATGGAATTGCCCTCAATGCCGACTGCCCTGCGCGACCTTCTGGCCAAGTACCGACGCGAATCGCGTTCGGAGCGCGAGAAGGGGACCTACTTCGAGCGGCTGACCAAAGTCTGGCTGGAGACGTCGCCGGCGCAGAAGGAGCAGTTCCTGCGCGTGCTGACCTGGACCGAGTTTGCCCGGGAGTTCGGCCACGATGCACGCGATACCGGCATCGATCTGGTGGCGCAGCTTGCCGACAGCCCGGACGATTGGTGCGCCGTCCAGTGCAAGTTCTACGAGGAAGGCCAACGAATCCAGAAGGCCGATATCGACAGCTTCTTCACAGCGTCGGGCAAGCGGCCGTTCACGCGGCGGATGATCGTCGATTCCACGGACGCGCCCTGGAGCGAGCACGCAACCGCGGCGCTGGCTGTAAGCGCCGGAGAGAAAATCCCTCAGTGAAGCGGCCAGAAAGTCTGGTTGCGCCGGAGCAAAAGTGCACCGGCAGATAGCTCTTTGCGCGGCGTGCAGAGGGCGGGGGATGAAGGGTGTGGAGTTGTATGGACAGGTCCGCCATGCGGTGCGGATCGAGGGACTGAGCCGTCGCGAGGCGGCTCGGCGGTTCGGGTTGGATCCTCGGACGGTAGCCAAGATGCTGGCTTTCTCGGTTCCGCCCGGGTACCGGCGCAGCCGGCCTCCGGCACGTCCGAAGCTGGACCGGTTCGTCGGGGTCATCGATCGGATCCTGGAGGACGACAAGGTGCGTCCGGCGAAGCAGCGTCACACCTCGAAGCGGATCTTCGAGCGGCTGCGGGACGAACACGGCTATGTCGGCGGCCTGACCATCGTGAAGGATTACGTGCTGGGGCAGCGTCATCGGCAGCGCGAGATGTTCGTGCCGCTGCGGCACGATGCCGGTCATGCGCAGGCCGACTTCGGCGAGGCGCTGGCGGTTATCGGCGGAGTGGAACGGAAGATCCACTTCTTCGCGATGGACCTGGCGCACTCGGACGCCGGGTTTGTTCAGGCCTATCCGGCGGAGACGACGGAGGCATTCTGCGCCGGTCACGTTGCGGCGTTCGACTTCTTCGGCAAGGTGCCGCAGTCGATCCTGTACGACAACACGCGGATCGCGGTGGCGCGGATCCTGGGAGATGGCCGGCGCCAGAGGACGCGGGCGTTCAGCGAGTTGCAGTCGCACTATCTGTTCGCCGACCGGTTCGGTCGGCCGGGCAAGGGCAACGACAAGGGCAAGGTCGAGGGTCTGGTCGGGTTTATCCGGCGGAACTACCTGGTGCCGTTGCCGCATGCCGCCAGCTTTGAGGAGCTCAACGAGGATCTGCTGACAGCGTGCCGCCGTCGTCTCGACGATCGGCTGCGCGGTCACGACGAGACGATCGGGGAGCGGATGGCGCGGGACCTGGCGTCGTTCAACGATCTGCCCCCGACGCCCTATGACGCCTGCGAGAAGCAGGCTGGCCGGGTCAGTTCGCTGTCGCTGGTGCGCTATCGCGGTACCGACTACTCGGTGCCAACCGCCTACGGCCACCGTGAGGTCGTGGTCCGTGGCCACGTCCACGAGGTGGTGATCTCATGCGGCGCCGAGGTCATCGCCCGGCATGTGCGATCCTATGCGAGCCCTATCGACCAGGGTGGCCGCGATGTGGAGGTGCTGACCGATCTGTTGGCGGAAGCCCTTCGCAAAGGCCCATGTGCCCTGGGCCTCGAGGCGCCGATGTTCTTTCCCTATGGCCGTCACCTCGACCGGTTGACCAGCGCGCGAGCGGGGGAAGGAAACAGGTCCTGGCCGGCAGGTGCCGGAGCCGGGGCACTGGCGACCGCCCTGGTCGTGGTGCCTCGCCACGGGCCGGCCGCGGCCGCAGGCGCCGACAGGCCCCAACCAAGTCTGGTCGTACGACTTCGTATTCGACTGGTGCGCCAACGGCCAGCAGCTGAAGTGCCTGACCGTGATGGACGAATGGACCAAGGAGGGACTGGCGATCGAGGTCGACGGCCGGCTCCGCTCGGGCCGCGTCATCGAGGTCCTGTCACGGCTGGTCAGCGAGCGTGGCGCACCGCGCTTCCTGCGGTCCGACAACGGTCCGGAGTTCGTCTCGCAGGCACTGCTGAAGTGGATTGCAGATCAGCGCATCGACACCGCGCTGATCGATCCCGGCAAGCCTTGGCAAAACGGTGTCAGCGAGAGCTTCAACGGCAAGTTCCGCGACGAGTGCCTGAGCCTCGAGTGGTTCCTGTCGCGTGCTCAGGCCAAGGTCGTCATCGAGGCTTGGCGCCGTCACGACAACGAGGTTCGCCCTCATTCGAGCCTTGGCTATTTGACGCCGGCGGCGTTCGCCGCAAAAATCCAACCGCAGTGTCCCGTGGCGCAAGGGGCCGGGGCGCTGCGCGATATGGGGGGGGCTTCGCGCCCCGGCTCGTTGAATCACCGTCCTTGAACGGACAATCGAAGAGCACGGACGCACCAGCTCTCTCAGGTTAACCGTGGTCCGAAGAAGCGGGGCAGGTCAGACGCGCAAGGGCAACCAATGGTGCTATGGCATGAAGGCCCACGTCGGCATCGCGACCGAAAGCGGCTTGTATCACGACATGATCGACACGGCGGCCAACGGGGCGGACGTCGCGCAAGCGCAGCATGGCAAGGAGCAGTTTGCCCTTGGCGATGCGGGCTATGCCAGCGTTGCCAAGCGATCGGACGGCAACCTGACGATCGACTGGTACGTGGCGATGAGGCCCGGCATGCGGAATCAGCTCGACAATAGCCGACTCAGCCAGCTCCAGGGGAGGCCGAGCACCTGAAAACCCAGGTCCGTGCTCGCGGCGAGCACACCTTCCGACTGTTCAACCGGCATTTCGGCCACGTCGAGGTCCGTCAGCGTGGGCTGGCCAAGAACACAGCGCAGTTGCACATGCTGTTTGCTCTGACGAACTTATGGATGGTGCGCGGTAGGCTATTCTCGATGCGATAGGAGTATGTGTCGGCGCTCCATATCGACAGGAACTCGACTTCGGGCCGGCACGAATCCAAGCCGCGCTCCACGCTCACAGCCCCGCAGCTTAACTTACGATAACCAAATCTCTCCCGCAACAACCCGCCGGCCGCTGCCTACCGACCTACTTAGGTTTTCCTTTAGCCGTTTGGTGTGGCACGGGAAAGTGGGAGGAAATTGGCGGGGGGGTATATTTCTAGCTTGCGTGAATAATTCCAAACTAGTTTAGATCTCCTTGATAACTGCTGCAAGCAATAAGTCGATTGCCTTTCGCATCCGGGCAATCATGCTGGCAGCACCCGCCTGCTGTCCCAAAGAAAACCAAAGATTCGAGTTTGGAGAACGCAACCGCCAGGTGCATTTGGAATCAAGAAAAATCATTTTTCTCATGTTCAACTTCGGGTATCGGTCATGCTACTCAATGCTTGGGCTGTGCTTCCTGCGCAGCATCATGGCGAAATGTTTTGGGAATCAGATGAAACTTGTGATGCGCCGGCGCATGGCTTCTTTTGCGATGCTTGCGATCCCGTCGGGAACGTCGCTGGCTAATAGTTGGCCGGATCAATCAATCTCTTGGGTAGCGCCGTTCGGACGGGGCACTAGTGGCGACCTGTACTTGCGGACCCTGGCGGGGCCGGTGAGCCGAATTCTCGGACAGGAAGTACTTGTTGAAAACCGGTCTGGCGGAAACGGAACGCTGGCGACTGTCTTGTTTCTGCGAGAACCCCAAATAGGCAAGTCTTTTTTGGCAGGATACACCGCTCTAGCCTATGCAAGAGCCATTTACCCGAAATCGGGAGCAGGGTTTGATTTTTCTGCAGACTTAATACCTATAACTGGCATTGCAAGAGAGCCGTTCGTTCTCGTTTGCAATTCAGTTTTGCTAGATGTAGCGACTCTAAAAGATTTTATTAACCGAAGATTCATCGATCGATCACCGATAACCATTGGCTCCGAGGGATTGGGTACCGTTTCACACCTAGCTGTCGAATTGTTGCAGGCCCGGACTGGCGCAACATTTAAGCATATTCCTTTCCAGGGAGCTGTCGCTGCAGTGAATGCACTCCGCTCAGGGAGTGTGGCTGCTGCCTTTGTTCCAGTGTACTACGCACGGGAGATGTTGAGGGCTGAAACTAGGGTACACGCGCTGGCCATTTCAGGCCGACGCCGGGATGAGCGAATTCGGAGTGTGCCGACATTTGAAGAGGCCGGTCTGCCGGGGTTTCTTGTTACTCAGTGGTTTGGCCTCTTTGCAGCAAGAGGAACTCCATCGCCGATCCTCGATCGGCTGCATTCGGCCGTGGAACAAGCGCTTCAAACTGGGGAAGTGCGCAATGTTTGGGAATCCAACGGCGCTCGTGTCGAGATCGAGCGACGCGAGGATTTCGCAGAGTTTGTGAGGCGGGATTCCATGCGGTGGTCGAAAATCGCTTCGGACGCGAGACTCAATCTAGATTGATGAGACGAATAGTGGGACAGCGACCCGACTATTCAGAAAATGGATAGGCGGAGAAAGGATTGAGGCATGCCCTATACTGAGTGCCATGTGGATGTGGTGGCCGATCCACCAGCACTGCAAGCGCTTCTCGCACACGTGGAACAGTGCTGGAGCAGGCTGGGCGAAAGCGAACCGCACTGGTCAGTCATTACCGATCCAATCTACAGGTCGGATAGAATTGTTGGGAACCGAGACCAGTTCTATGCGTCGGGCAGCGCTGACGTACAGGAGTTCATGAGTGCCGTATCTCGCGCCAATGTGCGTTTTCCCTCCCCTGGAACTTGCCTTGAATTGGGTTGCGGAGTTGGCCGAGTAAGCCCCTGGCTGGCTCAACGCTTTCATCAAGTCATTGCTGCTGACATTTCACCTAACCATTTACGGGTCGCACAACAAATCATCGATGAACGCGCCTGCACAAATGTTCACGTACGGTTGGTCAATTCGATAGTGGCTATAGAACAGTTGCCCAATGTTGACTGCTTTTTCTCCCTGCTGGTACTTCAACATAACCCACCTCCGGTTATTTACTGGTTGCTAAGTCGCGCCATGGCCAAGCTCAAACTAGGTGGGTTAGCATTCTTTCAGCTACCGACGTTCTTACCAGAATATCAATTCGATGTAGAAGCCTACATTTCTGCTCTTCCCGCACACCAGCAAATGGAGATGCATTGCCTGCCATATCAGTCAGTGTTGCGCCTCATCAACTATTCGGGATGTGAATTACTTGAGGCGAAACCAAATGATTGTCTTGGAATAGAAAATTCTGCTTCGTTCAATTTCTTGGTTCGAAGGTCGTTGAGATCTACGCTCTCCGGTTTAGGAGCTCGAATTGGCGCATATGTAGAACGAAGAATGCGAATCTTGCCCCTATATAGATAGGAGTGCTACCCCATATCGCGGCCGTGATCGGCGAAAGTCACGGATGGTGCCAGATGTGGGTGGCTTGATCGGGTTAACCTGCTCCCGGGTTTTCGGACCATCGATTAGTTGAGAGACTGGCCTCCACGAGGAGGCGAGATGAGGAAGTCGGGGTTCACGGAAGAGCAGATGGTCGAGGTTCTGCGGGAGGCCGATCGGGACGGCGCGGCGGCGACGGCCAACCGACGGGCCGTGAGCGAACAGACGATCTACGCGTGGAAGAAGTGGTTCGGCGCCTTCCAGCCGGACGACGTGCGGCGGCTGAAACAGCTCGAACAGGAGAACGCGCGGCTGAAGAAGCTGGTGGCCGAGCGCGACCTGGAGATCGAGGTGATGAAGGAGATCGCTGCAAAAAAATGGTAGGCGTGCCAGTCCGGCGGGAGCAGGTCGCGTACGCCGTTCGGCGCGGCCTGTCCCAGCGCAGATCGTGCACGCTTCTGAAAGTGTCGCGCTCGGCCCTGAGATATCGGGCAGTGAAGGCGCAGAAGAACGCGCCGGTGCTGGAGTGCATGGCGGAGCTTGGCAAGGCGTATCCGCGGTTCGGCTATCGCCGCATCCGGATATTCCTCGAGCGCGAGGGCCACGCGATGAGCTGGGGCCGTTGCTATCGGCTGTGGCGGGACGCACGCCTGCAGGTGCCGCGTCGCCGGCCGCGCAAGCGGATCGCCGGATGCGACGGCGGTTGACGCAAACGTGTGCCGAAGATCGTGGATCCGGACATCCTTCAACCCGGCTCGGGCGCGGACCCGCTGCCAGAAAGGCTGAAGGTCGGTCAGACGAGCGCCGGCGAGGGTGCCGACGATCACCCAGGGGTTCCTGTCGACCTTCTTGATCCCCGTCAGGACGTCTACCGCCGGCGGGCCCAGGGGACGACTTTGGCGTCGGTCTTGGAGTGCGGCAGGCGCAGGGCCCTGCCGGCCAGATCGACGTGTTCCCACTGGAGCGTCATCATTTCGCCGAGCTGGCAGCCGGTGAGGATCAGCAACCGCGCCGTCGCGATGGCCGGCGGCAGCTCGATCCTCTCGTCCTCCATCTCTCGCAGGACCTCTCCGACCCGCTTCAGCTCGGCTGGGCTCGGGAATCGCTCCCGCTTTTCTTCGGCATACTTCTTTATGTGTTTGCGCGGGTTCGACCCGTCGGGGCGCAGTCCCCACATCCCGGCCAGGCTGAACATCTTCGAGATCACTTCGAGACAGCGGTTCGCGTCGTAGGGAGTGCGCCGCAGGTCGTGATGAAGCTTGGCGACATCGGCGCGGGTGACTTCGGTGACGCGGTGGCGACCGATCGCAGGCAGCATTTTACGCTTCAGGAGATGGCGATAACCCTTGGCGGTGCTTTCCTTGACTTGGACCGACACGTGCTCCTTGTCGAAGGGCTCGGCCAGTTCTTTGACCGTGATCGCCTTCCTGTCGGCATCGCGTTGGGCGGCCGGATCGTCGCCGTTCCGCGTCGCTGCGATGATGCCGATGGCGCGGGTGCGGGCCTGCTCGCAGGTCATCGTCGACGCCGGGGTCGACGTGGCGGCACTGGCCGGATGCTGGATCTGCTGGAACGCCGCCGATGATCGGGGGGCCGGCCGGGGCGCGGGTGTGGCTGGCGAGCGGGCCGACCGACATGCGGCGCGGCATGAACAGCCTGGCGCTGCAGGTGCAGGAGGTTCTGAAGCTCAATCCGCACGGCGGCGACCTGTTCGTGTTCCGCGGCCGGCGTGGCCATCTGGTGAAGGTGCTGTGGGCGGACGGTCTGGGGATGTCACTGTACATCAAGCGCATGGAGCGTGCCTACTTCGTGTGGTCAGCACCGGCCGTACGCGATGGTTCAGGCGGTCAGGTAACAACACTTCAACAAAGTGCCAATCGGCTGAATAGAGGAACGCGCGCAACACCCCGGGACGCGGTGAGCGTTTCCGACCTACCCGCTACTAGTGATTGATCTTGTCGGAGGCCTACGTCTATTGTTTAAGAATGTTGGGAATACGACTGAGTAGATGACCGATCCGACCGACGAACCCAAAACTCCTGGCACGCCTGAGGCGATGACCCACGCGATCGATGGTTCCTCGCCTATGGCCTCTAGCCCGTCCACGGAGGGCAGAGAACAAGCGGACGCAACCTCTCAGGAAGCCGCCGCCCGACTAACAGGAGCTGCCGCAGTCGGGCGAGTCGCCCCGATGTCTTCTAACACTCCCGTCGGGCTAACAGGGGAAGCTGCCGTCGGGTCTGCGCGTGCCATTTCCGCAGCGGCTGGCGTGGGAGGATCGATCGCTTCTGCGACTGGGAGTGCTAGTGCTACCGGTGCAACTGTGGCGAAGTCCCGGAGTGTCCAGGTGCCCTCGGAGCGCAGTGCCCGCTCGGCGCCAATTCCAATCTCCGGGGGCTTTGACTCTGGCGCGTTTGACGTCGGCGGTTTTGATGTTGGGCGCGAGCCTCCCTACGGCGGTATGCAGTCGAGTGATACCCCCCTTTCTCTGAAAGATGCGACTCAGGGCGGTGCCAAGAAAGAACCGCCGGGCGCTAGTGGTCCTGTTGCGGGCGCTAGCGCCAGCCTGAAGCTTGGCCCCGGCGCGTCCGTCGAAGCTGGTCCTGGTGCCTCGATTGTGGTTGGCGGCGTGCTAGAAGATGCGACCGTTGAGGCCACCGGAGTAATCACGGATCCCCCGCTCCCTCCTCGGCTTCCACCGACCACTGAAATTCGCGATGAGGAGCGAAGACAGGCCAATGGCAGCATTGTCCGCGCTTCAATCGAGGAGGAGGCCAGCGTTAAGGACATAACCGCAGCTGGCGTGAACGTGCAGGCCGTGCTCGAGGAAAAGGTTGGGGCGACAGATGCGTATGATGCCGTAGTCACCCACGGGCCGCCAAACATTCCCGACCAGCGCTCAGCCACAATCTCCCCTGACTGGCTTTCAGACAAGCTCACAATCGTATCCACGGCAGCTACAAGCCTGATGTCCAGCAGCGACATTATGGCCGCGCTTGCCGTGGCGAAGATGCACCTGAACGACGTTCTCGCGTCGCTTCAGTCGTCACCAAGCAACGTCGACCATCGTTTGATCGCTTTTGTGAAGCGATTGGCCGACGCCGTACCCAACACTCCGCCGGATCAACTCGGCGTCTTTATGCTTGGGCGAGAAGCCGAGGCACTCAAGCGCCGGGTCGCTATCGGCATGGACGAAGGCGAGTTGTCAGGCAGTCTAGCAGCGGGGCTGTTGGGGGCAGCAGAAGAGTTGTCCGAATGTGCGCTGCAGTTCCCATCTTGGCGTCAATTCAAACGAAACGTGGAGTCGGCCGCTCTCATCAGCGCCGACGTGGAAACTGCGCCACAGCTTGCTATCGCCCTCGCGAATAAACTTGAGTCGGATGAGGCGAAGGAATTTGTCGATGCCAGCGTACCAAAGGCTCTTCGGAGTCTAGCGACGCCGGACGATCCGACCGGTATTATTGCTCAGGGGGCAGACCTTCTCGCTTACGATGCTTTAGAGAGTATTGGTAACATCCTGAAGAAATTGTCGGGTCCTGTTCGGGCAATAGTTGAGACGGCGGGTAAATCGGGATTCGATGAAACTCTCAAGCAGACTGACTTGCTTGCCAGACGCATCGTGCGTTGGGGATTTAGAGGCGGTCCCTTTGTCTTGCTAGACTATTCCGGCTGGTTTCCGTGGATCGCACCGCTTTGGGAATTTGCTAGAATTGTACTTGGTATCTAATCTTGATTTGATAATATTAAACTTCTTCCAGCCCTGTCCGCTGACGCATTGAAGCCGCCGACAGGGCGGTCTCACCAAGCGAATCGATCGCAAGTAATGTGCTTCCGATCAGCCAAACTCACACCTCCCTAGCAGGCTGCTGACATAGTCGCCCATGACGGGCGATGCGGTAGTGTAGGAGTGGTTCGAGGCGGAGTTGTTTGTCGATGCGCGGATCGGACAAGCGAACGGGCCGCTTGCTTTCCTACGTGGATGTCGAGGAGCGCGTACCGGCGAACCATCCGCTGCGAGGGATCCGAGCGATCGTGAACGAGGTTCTGGAGGGGCTCAACGGGAAATTCACGAGAATCTCCTCCGACAAGGGACGTCCATCGATCGCGCCGGAGCGGCTGCTGAGGGCGTTGCTGCCGCAGGCGTTTTACACCATCCGGTCGGAACGTCAGCTCCTGGAGCAGCTCGACTACAACCTGCTGTACCGCTGGTTCGTGGGGCTCGGCATCGACGAGGCGGTGTACCGTCGAACGCCCCTCGATCGGAGGTGCCGCACAAAGCGCGCGATCTCTGCGGCCACAACCACCCGCACGGGACTGGACCTCGACAACTGCGGTGGGCGTCATCATCAGCGGCGCGTAGGTCGGTCCTGACGTCCAGACCCTGATGGGCAAGGTGGCGGTGGTCCTGGAGTTCGTGCACCAGCAGCAGGCGCACGGCACGCAGTGGAACGGGGTCACCGACAACCCCGCCGCGACGGCGCTGCTACACGCGGTGACAAGCGATCCGCAGAGCGTGCTGGTCGGAATCAAGCAGGCGGATCCGTTGATTGTGGCGCATGGGTAGGCACTCCTGCCACCGACGCGTTCGATCGGGGCGTGGGGCCGGGCGATCCTGGTCCACCGGGTGCAGCCCGGCCCAGACCTGACCGACGGCTAAGCTGAGGCTCCGACTCCCGCGCCCGCCGATCTTTAGGGCAAGATGCCGACGAGTTGCACGACGAGTTCACTACTCGCTGGCGCTGCCGCAGTCACTGCGAACTGATCGGTCTGCTGGTTGGCCGCGGTGACGGTCGCGGCAGAGGCGTTGACGCTGCTTTCGACCGCCCTTGCCCATTCTCCATTGGTGAGCCCTTGGGTGATAGCGAAATACGCGCCAACCGCTTCCTTGTTGGTGACGTACTGTGCGTCGGCGACGCTGCCGGACGACGACAGTGCGCCGTTGATCAACGCCGTGATTAGGTCCGAGCGGGCGATGTGGCCCGTCTGGAGTTCGTTGATCCAGTAGGTGCTGCCAGCCGGATCTGGTGCGCGCCCCAGAGCGCTAATATAGGCTGCCGTCACGAAGCTGGCGGCAGGCACGGTTGAATTGAAGATCGCTGCGGCTTCGGAAGATGCGAAGAAAGCCTTCGAGACCTCGCCAAGGCTCTTGCCGTCGGCCAATTGGCTCGACCAGTAGTCGAGGCCGACAGCATCGGGTGCGCGGCCCAGGCCCGCGGTATAAAGGCCAACAACCTTCAGCACTTGGTTGGGTGCCAAGTTAGCCGCGTTTGTGAACCAACCTGTCGGTAGTATCTGGTCGCCGAACTGGAGGAACTCAATGCTTGTCACATGATCGGTGCCATTGGCGCCAACTTTGTCCTGGACGGTAACGGCGGGGTCGCCGGCCGTGACCTTGATCAGGTAGTGCGAGGATGGTGCCCATGACACGGCTGTATCGAATCCGGCCCCGCCGTTGATGACATCGTCGCCGATGCCTCCGTTCAAGATGTTGTCCCTGGCGTTGCCATTCAGCGCGTCGTCACCCGAGCTGCCGAAGATAGTATTGGGCGCGCTGAAAGTCGCGATGTCGTAGGTCATCGAGCCGCCCGGGGCGAAGTTCAGCGCGTAGTTCGAGTTGGTGACTTCGAGGATGCTGACTCCGTGGTCGACCACGAAATTTGAGATGCTTGGGTTCGTTCCGAGCGTCGTGTCGAGGAAGTTATGCGTGGTCGCATCGGATTTGGCGTAGATGTTGTAGATTGTCTGATGTTCGGCCCCTCCGAACACCAGTTGATACCAAGCGGGGCTGCCATCGGATGTTACCGGCACATTGATGATATCGAAGAAACCTGAATTACCCGCTTTGTTGGTCGGCGTCAGAGTCCAGCCCGTCGAGGAGTGGCTGAGCTGCATGTAGTTCCAGATGCCCGGAAAGTTCGCGACGTCGCCTGGTAACTGGAGGCTGACGAAGCCGTCGGTGCCGGCCGTAGGATCTGACGGAGCGTAGAACTTGAAAAAGGCCGGCGTTTGGTCGTTGGGGGCGAAGGATAGACTGCCCAGGGCGTAGTTGAATGCGAACTGGATCTGATTGGCCGTGGCGGCCTGCGTAAGAGCTGCCGCATAGGTCGCACCCGAAGGCGGTACGTAGGGAACGGGCGTCGCAAGGTAACCTGAGGTCGCCGGGAGGGTCTCGCTGTTATCGTAGAGACCAATGTTGATCGTGGCTATGTTGCCGCCGGTGTGGTTGACGCCCCCATTTGGGTCCCACAAGGTGATCTGCGGGTTCACGCCGCCTTCAGAGACCAGATCGGTGTAGGAGTAGCCGTAGGCGTTGCTGTTCTTCTGAATGAACTGCGCCCACGGATCGTAAAAGCGGTTGTTGCCACCCGCTGTACCGGGCCCGCTTCCCAACAAATTGGAGTACTGGATGCCACTGGAGTTGAGTGTGGCGTTGTAGGCGTAGTTGAAATTCCAGTTCCAGGTGTGGTTTAGATCGAGCTTAGTCAGGTCCTTGGGATTGGGCGAGGTACCGGAGCCGCCCCAGTAGCCGGCATCGAAGCCCGCGATGAAATACTTGGCGACGGCACCATCGGCGTTGTTGGGCGTGAAGCTCTGCTGCTGCTGCACCGGGCCGTTCTTGCCGCCGACATGGACCTCGAGCGGCCCCGGCTGGACGTAGATGTTCTGCATCAACTGACTGGCGGGAATGCGGATCCAATCGGTATTGGTCGCCCCGTTCATGGTATTGGGCACCAACCAGAAATAGTCGGTCCCGTACTGGTCGGAAGTGACGTACTGCACGCCATATTGGCTCAACATCGGCGCCGATTGCAGCGGACTGCCGGTGAACGGCACTACGAGCTGAATATCGTTCAAGGTCGCGGTGCTGGCCTTGAATGCATTGACGTAGGCGGTCCAATCGGCCGACGGCCATGGCGCAGCATCGTTTGCCGTTGCTGGCCCGATCGCCAGCCGGTCGGGGCTGGGGAACGTGTTTGGACTGAAGATCTGTGCGTTGCCGAGAGCGTCATAAATGCCTTGCCCCGTGAGGCCGGGAGCGTAGCCTCGAGTCTGCGCTGTGCCGTTCTGGAACACCACCTGGAAGGTCGCTGGCAGCCCGAAAGTATTGAGAGACGAAATGTCCCCCTGATCGTACGGCGAGCTCGCGAGCGTCGCCTCGAATAGCTGGTAAGAATAGTTCGCGGACTGGGCGCTTGCGGGATTAATGTCGCCGATAGTGCTAATCGAGCCTGGCAGCGTGCCGTTGCCGTTCTGCTGAATGACGACATAGATGGCGCCGCTGGCGAACGACGTCGGGAGCGGGATCGATGAGGAGGCGGCCGCACCATTGCTGATCAGTGTGGTGGAGCCGACCAAGGTGCCCGAAGAGAAGGCGAAGGCATAAGCGTAGACGTGGTTGGCGCTCCCGCCAGCCGTCAGGCTGTCCAGTAGGGTAGGGCTGAAATTGAAATTCATTGTTGTGGTCATCGCATTCACTTCTCGACAGCCGTTGGCAACTTAGAACGCCATCTTAACGTCACCACGAACTAGAGAGGAAGCCTAGGGATGCTCTGAATAAGTCCCTGGCACTTCTCCACTCTGGGCATTTTTGCCGCCGACAGTCTCGCCAGAGGTCGAAAGAAAGCCAATGAAATTGTGGCTCGAATCTCCAACGACGGCGTGCGTTCAGAGGGGCGTCTTACTGACTGGTGACTTGTTCAGAGCATCTCTAGAAATCTTCTGCACAAGTCACTGCCGGCATCGATGATACTAGGCTGTAGCCGGATAGCCGGAGTGTCGATGGGGTCCGCCAGCAGTTTCGGCGGAGAGTCTTGAAGGGCTTGTACGTCATGCATTTCGCCCAATCGGGCGAGGAGGCACTCGAGAAGCTCCAGGAAGGCGTGCAGCCCGAGCTGATCGTGATCCTGTCCGACATCAACATGCCGGGAATCGACGGGCTGAGCCGGCTTCAGAAGGTAAAGGAGCGTACGCCGGACCTGCCGGTGATCATGGTGACGGCCTATGGCGACGGCGACCGCCGACGACAGGCTCAGGAATATGGCGCGGCGGAGTTCCTGACGAAGCCAGTAGATTTTCCCCATCTCGAGCGACAGCTGGCAGACTTTACGAGCCGCGCCACCTGAAGGGCCAAAGTAACAGGCTGCCCCGCTCATCGTGCATGCAGAAAGTGGAGACCGTTGGATTTCAGGTTCGCCTGCTCCGCCAGAGCCCCCTGAGGCGACAGTCTCTCCGGCCCCAACTGCCCCCTAAGAAGCCCAATATCGGCGGGCATCTCGCGCTGGACCTGTTGACCTGCCTCGCGTCCGGAGAGGC
>JAXMCN010000024.1:0-79331 GCA_046349275.1 Reyranellaceae bacterium
AACGAGGTTGGCGACAGCGGGTCTTCGTTGCGCCCGAGTTCTGGGCCGGGACAACAGGATGCGCAGTCTCCTGGTGTATCGAGCACTTGCGGGCGAAAATGAAGGCCTTTTGCATCGTCGTCGCCTCAGGTTGCCACCGCGAGCAGCTTTGGGATGCGGATCAGGTTGTAGCTGGCCATGGTCAGCGTGAACTTGAAGCGTAGCCTGTCGAGGCCCCGAAACATCGGCCGGGCCAAGCCGCCGATCGTCTGCCCCAGCCGAACGACTCCTCGATGCGCTTTCTCTGCTGCTGGCTCACGGCATAGCCAGCATGCCGCGTGGTGCGCCCGTCGATGGCCGAACGCCGATTGGTATCGTTCTGCGCCACGTGCGGCGTGACCTTCAGCTGCCGAAGGTCGGCGACGAAGTCGCTCGTGTCGTAGCCTTTGTCGGCGCCCAGTGTCAGGCGTCGTGCACCCGGCGCGTGCCGCACGATCATTTGCCGAGCAGCCTGACGTTCGGCCAGGCCGTCGGCCTGCGTCAGGTCGGCTTCGACGATCAGCCCGTTACGATTCTCCATCAACGCATGGCGCAGGAAGGCAAGCTTTGCCTCCTTGCCCGCGCCCTTGCGATGCAGCTTCGCCTCCGGATCGCTCGTCGAGCCGTGGGTCTCGTTGCTGCGCTTCTCCCCATGGAAGCTGCGCTCGCCATTGCGGCCCGGCCCTGGCGGTTCATCCGAGCCGTCCTTGGCCCGAAAGCTCTTCATCGAGGCCCAGGCCTGAACCTGCGTCCCGTCCACCGAGAAGTGCTCGTCCGACAGAAGCTTGCGGACGCGTTCGTAGTTGAGCAGCTCGACCAGGAACTTCCGCGCCACGTCGGCCTCCAGAAGCCGGTCCCGGTTCTTCGTGAACACCGTCGGAACCCAAACCGCCTCGTCGACACCAAGCCCCACGAACCAGCGGTACAGAAGGTTGTAGTCGAGCTGCTCCATGAGCTGACGCTCCGACCGGATGGTGTAAAACGTCTGCAGCAGCAACGCCCGCAGCAGACGCTCCGGCGCGATCGAGGGACGCCCCTTGTCGGAGTAGATCCTCGCAAACTCTCCGCTCAGCCCCTCCAGCACCTCGTTCACGATCGTCCGGATCGCCCGCAGAGGATGATTCGCCGGTACACGGTCCTCGACATCCACGTAGGGAAACAGGCTTCCCGTTCGCTCGTCCGATCCACGCATCGACTACCAACTCCGCCTCGAATGACCCTACAATATCGAGTCGCCCATCGGAGGCGGCTTTTTTAGCAGCCTGCTAGGGCCTGTCCTCAATTCGCGACAGAATGTGCGTAAGAATAGAATCAGTCTGTTGCGAATTTCGAATCGATCTTGCGTTGCTGCCGGATGCGCGGCTTTTTCGGCAGCCTGAGCTATCCAAGGCGTCCGGGACATGATCCCTGGCAGTCAGCCTTTGTGGAGCTGACTGATGCGTCGCTACGCCATTCGCGATGACCAATGGGAGAGGATCAAGGAGACCCTGCCCGGCCGTGCCGGTCATGTCGGGGTGACCGCCAAGGACAATCGTCTGTTCGTCGATGCTGTGATCTACCGCTATCGAGCGGGTATCCCATGGCGCGACCTGCCGGAGCGCTTCGGCGACTGGAAGGCGGTTCATACGCGCTTCAGCCGATGGGCCAAGCGCGGCGTATGGCGCGGGATGTTCGAGCTTCTGGCGGCCGATGCGGACAACGAATACGCCATGATCGACAGCACCATCGTGCGCGCTCATCAGCATAGCGCCGGCGCCCAAAAAAAGACGGCCAGGATCAAGCGATCGGCCGCAGCAAAGGCGGACTGAGCACCAAGAGCCACACCCTGGTCGATCCCTTGGGCAATCCGATCGCCTTCTTCCTGACCCCAGGCCAGGCCCATGATCTACAGGGCGCAGACGCCTTGCTGCCTCAGATGAACGCCAATACCCTGCTCGCCGACAAAGCCTTTGATGTCGACCAGCGCGTCATCAAGCCGCTCGAGGCACTCGGCAAGACTTGTGTCATTCAGCAAGAGAGAACCCGCAAAAAGCTCCGCCCTTTCGACAAGGAAGTCTACAAGGCGCGCCATCTCATCGAAAACTTCTACTGCAGCCCCAAGCGCTTCCGCGCAATCGCAACCCGGTACGACAAGACCGCAACCAACTTCCTCGCCGCGATCCACCTCGCTGCCGCCGTCGCTTGGCTCAATTGAGGACAGGCCCTAGGCCGAAACCGAGAGACCAGGGCCGCTTCATGGGCGGCCTTGGTCTCTTCTCCGCTCCCGCGATGGCGTGAACCCTCCCCGGCCGGTCCTAGGAGCCCGTCCGGATAGTTCCGGCGGGCTTGGTTGATGTGGTGTCGCTCTCGGTCTGGGTCATGCTCGGGCCGCGAGCTTTGCGATGTTGTGGGCCGTGCAGATCATTGCCCATTCAGCCCTGACCCGGTCGATACCCCGGAGGAGGAACTGGCGGAAGCCTCGTGCTTGCTTGATCTGTCCGAACACCGGCTCGACGATCTGCTTTCGTAGCCTGTAGCGACTACGCCAACCAGCTCGCCTGAGCCTTGTGCGCATGGCCCTCGTCAGCGGTCCGGAGAGGTTTGGCCTGCCTCGTCCGGGATGCTTGGCAGGGCCGATTGCGACGTAGCCTCTGATATGGCGCTGGTGCAGGGCTTCGAGGTTGGCCTCTCTGCAGTAGCCGGCATCTGCCGAGACCTCCTTTGGCTGGCGACCCAGGTTTGCCTGGATGCTGTCGAGCAACGGCACCAACTGGTCCTGATCGCTCGTCTGGGCCACCAGGCCGTGGGCGACGATGATCTGGGCCTCGCCATCGACGGCGGCCTGGGCGTTGTATCCTGGATGAAGCCGTCCTTGCTCTTCAGGATGCGGCTCTCGGGGTCGGTGAAGTTGCGTTGCGCCTGGGTGACGGTTCCGCCTTCGGTGCAGGCTCCTCGGCTCTCTGACCGTGCCGCCCTTCTTCTTCGGCAGCCGCCTGCGCCTCCGCCTCGAGTTCCGCCTTTGCCTGGCGGATCTTCTCCAGCCGCTTCTGCTTGTCGGCCAGCCATGCCGGCAGCTCGTCGCCGCGACGGCCGCCGTGCTGGCCGTCCTCCTCGCGGTCCGCCGCGTCGGCCGCCTTCAGCCAGCGATCGACCTCCGCCGTAAGCTCCGCTTCCCGCTTCTTCATCCGCTCGTAGCTCATCGCCTTGCGCCGGGAGGCGTTCGCCCGGATCTTCGTGCCGTCCAGCGCCACGTGACCCAGCTTCACCAGACCCGCCTTTTCCGCCACCTTCAGCACCTGCACGAACAGACCCGACAGCGCCTTCTCGTGGCGCCGACGGAACTCCCAGATCGTGCGGAAGTCCGGAGGGTCTCCCGCAACAAGCATCATGAAGTCGGCACGCTCCACGCAGGCTCGGGCTATCCGACGCGACGAGTACAGCCCGCTGACAAAGCCCTGCAGCAACAACGCCGTCATCATCCTCGGATCGAACGGCGGCTGCCCCAACTCCCCCCGATAGCTCCCGATGATCGCGCCCAGGTCCAACGTCTCCTGAACCAACGTCACGATGAACCGGCTCACGTGACCGGACGGCACGTAGTCCTGCACGCTCGGCGGCAGAAGCTGGACTTCGTCGATCTTCCAGGCGCGAAACTGCTTGCTCATCTCAAATTCACAGCCAGACTTACGGTCGCTTCGAAACCCAATTCTCAGACAGGCTCCTAGACGCGCAGCATCGTCCAGCCGATGCCGGCCAGCGCGCTGGCCGCCAGCACCGGCACCATGCCGAGCCGGAAGCGGAACACCGCGACCGCGGCGGCGACCGCCAGCACCATGGCCGGCAGGTTCGCCGAGGCGAGCCGCGGCAGCTCGATCGTGGCGCCGAGCGCGTGCACCGTGTCGCGCTCGGCGAACAGCACCTGCAGCGCGAACCACACGACGAGGTTCAGGATTACGCCGACGACCGCCGCGGTGACCGCGCCGAGGGCGGCGGACAGCGCCTTGTTGGCCCGCAAGGCCTCGACGAACGGCGCGCCAAAGAAGATCCACAGGAAGCACGGCGTGAAGGTCACCCAGGTGGTCAGCAGGCCGCCCAGAGTTGCGGCAAGCAAGGGGTCGAGCGGCCCCGGCGACCGCCAGGCCGCGAGAAAGCCCACGAACTGCGTCACCATGATCAGCGGCCCGGGGGTCGTCTCGGCCATGCCCAGCCCGTCGAGCATCTCGCCCGGCTGCACCCAGTGGTAATGATCGACCGCCTGCTGGGCGACGTAGGCCAGCACCGCGTAGGCGCCGCCGAACGTCACCACCGCCATCTTGCTGAAGAACACGGCGATCTGGCTGAACACGTTGGCGGGCCCCAGCCCGATCAGCAGGACGGCCACCGGCACCAGCCACAGAGCGAGCAGGGTCGCGCTGATGGTCAGCGACCAGCGCAGGTTGGGCCGGGCGTGCGCCGGCGTCTCCTCGCCCAGCAGCGAGTCGGCGTCGTCGACCTGCCGGTCGCCGACCTTGCCGTGGCCGCCGCCGGCCCGGAACGCGGCCCATCCCAGCCGGCCGCCGACCCAACCGATCAGTGCCGCGCCGGCGATGATCAGCGGGAACGGCACGTCGTAGAAGAAGATCGCCACGAAAGCCGCCGCCGCGAGACCGCGCAGCACACCGTTGCGCAGGGCGCGCTTGCCGACCCGCAGCACCGCCTCGATGACGATCACCAGCACGGCCGCCTTCAGCCCGAAGAACAGGCCCTGGATCCAGGCGAGCTTGCCGAGCAGCACGTAGATCCAGCTCAGCGCCATGATCGACAGCAGGCCGGGCAGCACGAACAGGATTCCGGCGGCCAGGCCGCCGGCCGTGCGGTGCATCAGCCACCCGATGTAGATCGCCAGCTGCTGCGCCTCGGGCCCGGGCAGCAGGGTGCAGTAGTTCAGCGCCTGCAGGAAGCGATGCTCACCGATCCAGCGCTTCTCCTCGACCACGATGCGGTGCATGACCGCGATCTGGCCGGCCGGCCCGCCGAAGCTCAGCGCCGCGACGCGCGCCCACACCTTCATCGCCTCGCCGAACGAGACGCCATGATCCTTCATCGCGGATCCTTCTCGAGGGAAAATGAGTCGTAGAGGCCGTCGAGCAGCATGCCGCCGCGGGCCAGCCGTTGCGCGTCGTCCGCCGCCGGCGTGGCGATGCCGGCGAGCAGGCTCTTCACACCGGCGGTCTCGGGCCGACCGTACCTGTCGTCCTTGAGATCGATGTCGTGGACGATCTCGGCGATCGCGACGAGCGCCCGATCGGCCAAGCCGGCCTCGGCCAGCAGGACCTCGAAGGTGCAGCGGTCGCCCTGGTGAGTGAACTCGCCCTCGAACATGTCGAAGCGCAGCTCGCCGGCGGCTGGTGCATAGCCGCGCGCCGGCACGAACTTGAACCGCGCCTCCGGGTCGATGAAGCGGCGGATCAGCCAGGCCGAGGCGATGCGATCGACCTGGATCTGCTGGCGGGTCACCCAGACCCGGCTGCGCAACGGCCCGGCCGGCGGCGCACTGTCGGTCGTCATCTGCTCGCTCCCTCCCTGCAGGCTCGCCTCGAGCCCGGCGATCAGGCCTTGCGCGGCGAGGCGGCTGTTGCTGCCGAAGAAATCGATGGCGACGACCTGCTCGAATTGGCGTCGCAGGCGCACCACCTGCGCCGCGCCGTCGGCCCGCTCGGCATCGCCCGGGCCGGTCGCCAGGCGCGCGGCGAGCGCCCGCGCCTCGCCGGCGAGGCGGCCGTAATCCTCGTCGCGGGCCGCCTCGAACAGCCCCTTGAGATCGTCGTCGCTCAGCCCTTCGACCAGGCTCGCCTCGCAGACCAGGACCTCGCCACCCAGCTCGCGGATCTCGCGCGCCAGCCAAGCGAAGTCCTCGCGGCATTCGTCATTGGCCGGCAAGGCGTAGACCGCGTTCTTAACCGTCACCGCCCCCAGGGCCTGGAGCCGTCGCCAGGCTTTCACGCGGGCGTAGGCCGGCTTGGCGGGAAGCTGGTGGATGAGCAGCAGCCAGCGCGGCGCCGGGTCGACCGTCATGACGCTTTTGTATCATGCCCAAAGATGTCTGTGAAACACTTGTATCATTTATCCTTGAATCGATTTTTTATAGGCTTATTGTTTATGAAACGACTGCATCAAGGGCCCCATGACCTTCCACGTCCTGCCGATCGGCTTCAAGCCTGGCCGCCTCAAGGGCCTGCCGCCGGCCCTGATGGCCAGCCACTACGAGAACAACTACGGCGGCGCCGTGCGCCGTCTGAACGCGATCCGGGACGAGCTGGTAAAGCTCGATCCGGCCACCGTGCCGGGCTTCCGCCTGAACGGGCTGAAACGCGAGGAGCTGATCGCCAGCAACTCGATGCTGCTGCACGAGGTCTATTTCGACTCCCTGGGCGAGGACGGCGAAGCGCCGCCGGAGGCGCTGGCGACAGCGCTGGCGCGGGACTTCGGCTCGCTGGCGCGCTGGCGGGCCGAGTTCGCGGCGATGGGCCGGGCCTTGGCCGGCGGTTCGGGCTGGGTGGTGCTGACCCGCTCGCCGCGCGACGGCACCCTGAGCAACGTCTGGGGCGCCGACCACAGCTGCGCCCTGGCCGGCGGTACCCCCTGCTCGACCTCTACGAGCACGCCTATCATTTGGCGCTCGGCGCCGACGCCGCGGCCTATGTCGAGGCGTTCATGGCCAACATGTCGTGGCGCGGCGCCGCGGCGCGTTTCGCCGGTGCCACGCCGTCCTCGCCGCACGGCATGGTCGACGCAGTGGCGGCCCGGGCGATGCTCGCGGCCGATCCCGACCTGCTGGTGATCGATGCCCGCCTCGCCGCCGACGCCGCGATGATCCCGTTCCGGCTGCCCGGCGCGCGTCGTATCCCGCCCGACCGGGTGGCCCAGACCGTGGCCGCCCTGCCGCCCGGCCGCCGCGCGCTGGTCTACTGCGCCTGGGGCTTCGAGATCGGCGGCCAGTGTGCCGAGGCGTTGCGCGCGGCCGGGCTCGACGCTGTCGCGGTGGCCGGCGGCATCGGCGCCTGGCGCGCCAACGGCTTTCCCACCGAACCGCATGACGAAGGAGCCAGCCGATGAGATGGGTAACCCGCGAGAGGCCCAAGATCGACCGCATCGCCTGTCCGTGGCTGATCGCCCGCTTCATCGACGCCGCGCCGGAGTTCCTCTACGTGCCGGCGGCCGAGGTGATGGCGACGGCGCGCGACCGCGATGCCATCCCCTACGACGTGCCCGACGTGAAGTTCAGCCACGTCGGCGAACGCTGCTCGTTCGACGCCTTCATCGCCGACTACAGGCTCGACGCGCCCGGCCTCGACCGGCTGGCCGACATCGTGCGCGGCGCCGACACGTCGCGCCTCGATCTGACGCCGCAGAGCGCCGGGCTGTTCGCCCTCTCGCTCGGCCTCAGCCACTGCTTCGCCGACGACCACGAGATGCTGAAGCACGGAATGGTGATGTACGATGCGCTCTATGCCTGGTGCCGCCATCTCGCCGGCGAGACCCATGCCTGGCCGCCGCGCATGGGCTGAGGGCAAACCCCGCCCCTCCTCGATGGGCCGGCGCCGGGATATGGGGTATGGCAGACCATGCTCGATCCGATCCAGCTGCTGCTGTTCGTGGCGGCGGCCGCCCTGCTCGCCCTGACTCCCGGACCGGGGATCTTCTACATCGCCGCCCGCACCCTGGCCGGCGGCCGCGCCGTCGGCATCGCCTCGAGCGTCGGCACAGGCCTCGGCGGCCTCGTCCACGTCGCGGCCGACAGCGTCGGCGTCTCGGCGCTCGTCCTGGCCAGCGCCGAGTTGTTCACGGCGCTGAAGCTCGCCGGCGCCGCCTATCTGATGTGGCTGGGCTGGCGCACCCTGTCCAAGGCGGGCCACGAGGTCATCGACGGTAGCGTCGCGACGGATCGTGTTGGCCCGCGCCGGGCCTTGCGCGACGGCATCCTGGTCGAGACGCTCAATCCCAAGACGGCCGCCTTCTTCCTCGCCTTCATCTCGCAGTTCGTGCAGCCGAACGCCGCTCCGGTCGCCCTGCAATTCATCCTGCTCGGCCTGATCTCGGTGGCCCTCAACACCGGTGTCGACATCCTGATGGCGCTCGCCGCCGGCCGCGTGCGCAGCGCCATGGCGGCGCGGTCGAGCCTGGTGAAGCGCCTGCAACAGGCCTGCGGCGGCGCGATGATCGCCCTCGGCGCCGGCCTGGCGCTGGCCAGGCGACCGGCAGCCTGACGGCCAGGAGAGCGGCATGACGGCGAACGCTCTTCCGGCCGCGGTGATCCGCGCCGAGCCCGACGGCTACGACCTGACCCGCGAGCGCCTGATGGGCCGGCAGTCGGCGGGCAACGGCTTCCTGCGGGCCGCCGTGCAAGCGCGCGGCGACCGGCCGATCCATGGCTTCACCCCGTCGCCCGACTCGGCCCGGCGCATCGCCGCGCTGGTCAAGGAGATCGATCCGGCGGCCGGATTCGAATGGGTCCCGCCGGAGCGGCTGCAGCGGGTCACCGAGATCGGCACGCTCTACACGCCGGGCCCATCGCTCGCCGCCGATGCGCGGCTGCGCCAGCGGGTCGGCCTGGCCGCCTACTCGATCTGCGGCGTCACCCACACGACCGCCAGCCTGCGCGCCATGGACGACATCGCCGCCCTGCTGCGCGAGCCGCTCGCGCCGTGGGATGCGCTCGTCTGCACGTCGCAGGCGGTCGTCGACACGGTGCGCCAGGTGCACGCGGCGGAAGCCGAATACCTGCGCTGGCGATTCGGTCCGCAGGCGCGTCCCGCCCTGCCGCGCCTGCCCGTGATCCCGCTCGGGGTCCATGCCGACGATTTCGCCGTGGCGCCGGGGGCTCGCACCGCGGCGCGCACGACGCTCGGCCTGGCCGAAGACACCGTGGCCATCCTGTTCGTCGGCCGCCTCGTCTTTCACGCCAAGGCCCATCCCTACGCCCTGTTCCGCGCCCTCGAGAGCGCGGCGCGGCAAAGCGGCCGGCGGCTCGCCTTGCTGCTCTGCGGCTGGTTTCCCAATGCCGCCATCGAGGCGGCCTTCCGAGACGGCGCCCGCGACTTCGCCCCAGGCACGCCGACCATCTTCCTGGAGGGCCGCGACGCCGCGCAGCGCGCCCGGGCATGGGCGGCCGCCGACGTCTTCGCCTCGCTGTCCGACAGCATCCAGGAGACGTTCGGCCTGACGCCGCTCGAGGCCATGGCGGCCGGCCTGCCGGTCGTCGTCAGCGACTGGAACGGCTATCGCGACACGGTGCGCGAGGGCGTCGACGGCTTCCGCATCGCCACGGCGGCGCCGGCTGCCGGATTGGGCGGGCCGCTGATCTTCGCGCACGAATCCGAGGCCTTGTCGTACGACCAGTATTGCTGGACGACGACCTCGTCGACGGCGGTCGACGTCACGGCCGCGGCGCAGGCGATCGCAGCCCTGGCGCGCGACCCGGAGCTGCGACGCCGTCTCGGCGAGGCAGGGCGCCGGCGGGCGCGCGAGACCTTCGACTGGCGGGTCGTCTACGGGCAGTACCAGGCCCTGTGGGCCGAGCTCGGCGAGCAGCGGAGGCGCGCCGCCGGCGACCGCCGCCTGCAGGGTTGGTTGAGATCGCTGCCGCGTGTGCCGGCGGCGCGGCTCGATCCGTTCCAGGCCTTCGCCCACTACCCGACCCGCACGATCGACGGCGCGATGCGGCTGGCGGTGCGCGCCGGGGCCAGCCGCGCCGACCTTGACGCCGCCCTGCGGCATGCGCTGTTCGGCGCGCTGTCGGTGCCGGCCGAGATCGTCCAGCGCCTGTTCGAGTCGGTCGGCCAGCGCGACGGCAGCCTGGACGATCACGCGCGATCGCTGGGCCAGCACCTGTCGATCGTCGCGCGGGCGGCCGGGCTGCTGCTGAAGCTGGGCCTGGTCGAAGCGGCGTCCTGACGGACCTGTTCCCTGACGAGTCTGGCGGCCGATTTTCGCCACATTCCCGACTCGTTTGCCTCGACAACGTCACCGTACCATTGCTTGCACGGCACATGCCGGAACGGCAGCATTCGCCGCGGGTGCATCGGGGTGAGCGGGATGAATCAGCGTGAGTCGGCGGGCTGGGTCGCGGTCAATCGGGCATACGGCGATGGCTTCCGGCTCTCCGAGGACGCCCTGCAGCTCGGTCGCGAGTTGAGCGGCAGGTCCGACTGGAACGGCGGCGTGCGCCACGATCCCGTGCTGGTCGAAGTCGTGCGGCGACTCGGCGTCTACGCGTCGGATGGCGACTCGCTGATCGAGCTCGAGCAACTGTGCGGCCCGATCTACCGCATCGACTCGCGCTCGGGCTACGAGCAGGTGGTGGTCCCCTGCCGCGCCACGGGCTGGGTCGAGATCGCCGACCCGGCGAGCGGCGGCGCACCGCTCGCGCTCGCCGCTTCCTGATCCGCGGAGGCCGGGCGATACTCGGCCGCCTTGCCCTTCGCTTCTCATGACATCGCCGCGACGCGACCGCGTGATCGCGCCCCGCCCGGCAGCGCCGGCCGCGCCGGCAGCGTCCTGGGCGATGCCGCGCTGGTCGCGATCGGCGGTGCGGTTCTGCTCGTCGCCCTCGTGCTGTGGTTCGACAATGCCCAGGGCGGGCTGACGGGCAACGGCGTCTTCAAGAGCCTCGAGCTCAAGCCGTGGGTGACGGCGCCGCACGGCGCTCCGCTCTACCCCGCGAACTATCTCTACTATCCGATCATGGGCGCGCTGTGCCGCGGCCTCGACCTGCTCGGCGTGTTCGCCGGCGATCCGCGCCGCCAGCTGACCATCCTCAATGCGCTCGCCGGCGCGGCGAGCCTAGCGATCGTCTACGGGCTGGTGCGCGCCGTCACAGGCGACCGCCTGGTGGCGCTGCTGTCGGCGCTGTTCCACCTCGCCAGCAGCTTCGTGATGTTCCTCGCGATCATCAACGAGGACATCATGCCGAGCTACGCGGTGCTGCTCGCCGCGCTGGCGCTGGGTGCGGTCTGGCTGGCGCGGCCGACGGCGCCGCGGGTGATCGCCGTCGCCGCCCTATTCTCGCTGGGCTGGCTGATGGAATGGCGGCTGATGTTCCCCAGCTTGCCGGCCTTCCTGGCGGCGCTGTGGCTGTGCGAGGCGCGACCGGGCCGCCGGGCCGCCTGGATCGCCCTGTTCCTCGCCACGATGGTCGCCATGGCGGGCTTCGCGGCCTGGGCTTGGCAGGGCCATCTCGGATCGGTCGGACCGCTCGACCTGCTGTGGACCGGCAAGGCGGTGCGCTCGGTGTGGGCCGGCTTCACCTGGCCGAAGGTCGGCTATCTGTGGGACGGCATGGTCGCCTACCTGTTGGGGGCCGGCGTGGCCCAGGTCGAGGCCATTCCCGGCTGGGACATCTGGCGCTTCACCGCCACGGCCTGGATGCTGGCGATCGCCGCGGTGTCGCTGCGGCTGCTGTGGCGGGCCCGCCGCGAGCCGGCGGCGCGCGCCCTTGCCGCGGTGTTCGGCGGCACCTTCGTGGCCGGCGAGGTCTTCAACCTCTACTCCCAGCCGCAGGACCCGCAGATGCAGGTTAACGTCATGGCCTGGCTGACGGTCGGCTGGGCGCTGCTGCTGGTCGCCGCGCGGCGGCGCTGGGGCGGCCGCGCCCTCGCCCTGCTCAGCGGCGTGACCGTCCTGCTGCTGGCCTACAACGTCTGGAGCCTGGCGCCGCTGCGTGGCCTCGACGGCGCCTGGCAGCGCGCGATCGAGCGGCTGGAAAAGGAGGCCGATCCGGCGCGCACCGTGTGGCTGCTGCACGATTTCGACTGGCTGATGGTCTACGCCTCGCTGCACTGGGGGGTCAGCGAGCCCGGCGTCGCCGCCCTGGGCCCGGCCCCGGAGGCCGAGCCGCGCTTCAAGTGGATCGGCTTCACCGGCGATGTCCTGCGCCATCCGGAGTGGAGCGACCCGCGCCTGGCGGACGCCCTGCAACGGCAGATCGACCAGGCCCTTGCGCGGGGCTACGCTGTGCTGGCGGTGCGGCTGTGGGACATGGATCTCGGCGAGCTGGCGGCCGCCACTGGCATGGTGGCGAGCCGCGACCGGCTGGCGGCCCTGAGCCGGCGGCTGCACGACGACTACGTCGCCACCCTTGCCTTCGTCGATCCGGTGGCCGGCCCCGTGCATCGCCTGGAGCGTCGGCCCAGCCGCTGACGCCCCCGGTCGTCCGGACCGCGCGCATCCTGCGCGCTCGTCTGCATGAGGCGCGCCTGGAGACGCGCGGTCCGTGCCTCAGTCCTTGCGCATCACGAAGGTGTTGGAGCGCGTGCCGGGCCGATCGACCGGCCCGTCGTCGTGCACCGCCAGCACGTCGAGCCCGTGCCGGCGCGCCAGCGCGAAGATCTCGCCCTGCGGCAGCACGTGCAGCTCGAGCCGATCGGTGGCGCGGCCGCCGCCGCTTGCATAGTCGGCGACCCGGAAGCCGTAGCCTGGAACGGCGGTCACGGCCTGAAAGCAGGCGACGCCGCGCGGCTCTAGGAGCCTGTCTGAGAATTGGGTTTCGAAGCGACCGTAAGTCTGGCTGTGTATTAGGGATGAGCAAGCAGTTTCGCCCCTGGAAGATCGACGAAGTTCAGCTTCTGCCGCCGAGCGTGCAGGACTACGTGCCGTCCGGTCATGTCAGCCGGTTCATCGTGACGTTGGTTCAGGAGACGTTGGACCTGGGCGCGATCATCGGGAGCTATCGGGGCGAGTTGGGGCAGCCGCCGTTCGATCCGAGGATGATGACGGCGTTGTTGTTGCAGGGCTTTGTCAGCGGGCTGTACTCGTCGCGTCGGATAGCCCGAGCCTGCGTGGAGCGGGCCGACTTCATGATGCTTGTTGCGGGAGACCCTCCGGACTTCCGTACGATCTGGGAGTTCCGTCGGCGCCACGAGAAGGCGCTGTCGGGCCTGTTCGTGCAGGTGCTGAAGGTGGCGGAGAAGGCGGGTCTGGTGAAGCTGGGTCACGTGGCGCTGGACGGCACGAAGATCCGGGCGAACGCCTCCAAGCACAAGGCGATGAGCTACGAGCGGATGAAGAAGCGGGAAGCGGAGCTTGCGACGGAGGTCGATCGCTGGCTGAAGGCGGCCGACGCGGCGGACCGCGAGGAGGACGGCCGTCGCGGCGACGATCTGCCGGCATGGCTGGCCGACAAGCAGAAGCGGCTGGAGAAGATCCGCCAGGCAAAGGCGGAACTCGAGGCGGAGGCGCAGGCGGCTGCCGAAGAAGAAAGGCGGCACGGTCAGAGAGCCGAGGAGCCTGCACCGAAGGCTGAACCGTCACCCAAGGCGCAGCGCAACTTCACCGACCCCGAGAGCCGTATCCTGAAGACCAAGGACGGCTTCATTCAGGGATACAACGCCCAGGCCGCCGTCGATGGCGAGGCCCAGATCATCGTCGCCCACGGCCTGGTGGCCCAGACGAGCGATCAGGACCAGTTGGTGCCGTTGCTCGACAGCATCCAGGCAAACCTGGGTCGCCAGCCAAAGGAGGTCTCGGCAGATGCCGGCTACTGCAGAGAGGCCAACCTCGAAGCCCTGCACCAGCGCCATATCAGAGGCTACGTCGCAATCGGCCCTGCCAAGCATCCCGAACGAGGCAGGCCAAACCTCTCCGGACCGCTGACGAGGGCCATGCGCACAAGGCTCAAGCGAGCTGGTTGGCGTAGTCGCTACAGGCTACGAAAGCAGATCGTCGAGCCGGTGTTCGGACAGATCAAGCAAGCACGAGGCTTCCGCCAGTTCCTCCTCCGAGGTATCGACCGGGTCAGGGCTGAATGGGCAATGATCTGCACGGCCCACAACATCGCAAAGCTCGCGGCGCGAGCATGACCCAGACCGAGAGCGACAACACATCAACTAAGCCCGCCGGAACTATCCGGACGGGCTCCTAGCCCGGCCAGGGCCTGGTCGAGGATGCCGCGCTGCAGCGGCGGCGGATTGTGCTGCAGCACGCGGCGCGAGAAGAACAGGTCGACGCCTTGCAGCAGCGCCAGCTCCTGGCGCCGCCGCAGCGGCACCAGCTCGACGTTGCCCCGGCCGGCCTGCTCGAGATGCTGCTCGGCGCGCGCCAAGTGCGGGGCCGAGATGTCGAAGCCGCGCACCCGGGCAAAGCGCTCGGCCAGCCAGCGCGTCGTGCGGCCGACCCCGCAGCCATACTCGGCGACCAGGGCGCGGTTCGGCAGGATCACGCCGGCATCGGCCAGCAGCGCGTCCAGGCGCTCGACCTCGGCGCGGCCGCTGGCGTGAAAACGGGCCAGGGTGCGCGCCGACGGGCGCGCGGCCGTGCGGTAGCGCGGCTCGGGCAGCACTGACAACAGCGGCTCCTCGCGGCCGAGCTCGCTCCACACCTGGGCCATGTGCTGCCACAGCCCGTCGAGCGCGGCGGCGCCGGGATCGGTCTCGATGATGCGCGCCGCCGGCCGGGCGGGCGGGCGCGCGGCACCACCCAGGGCGCGCAGCAGCGCGTCGAAGCCGCTGCGCCGCCGCGGCACCTTACATCGTCGCCTGCTGGATCCGCCGCTCGTCGAGGCCGACCGAGCGCGCCGTCTCGACGATGGCGGCCCAGGTGTCGTCGGGCAGCGGCACGCCGTCGGCCAGGCGCTGGGCGCGCATGCGCGCCTCGGGCTCGCCCGGCACCAGGATCTCGCCGCCCGCCGCCACCGGCTTCGAGCTCTTCACGAACGCCACGTACTTGTCGATGTCGCCCGGGAAGAAGCCGGCGGGATCGAACACCTTGGGGTCGATGTAGAACGACAGCATGCCGTTGGCGAAGCGGCCGCGTTGCGGATCGGTGGCGCCGGTGCCCGACAGCGAGCCACCCAGCAACTCGCAGATGAAGGCGAGGCCGGAGCCTTTGTGGTCGCCGAAGGCGCGGATCGCGCCGGTGCCCTTGCTGTGCTCGCGCGGGCCGGTCGGCGTGTAGTCGCCGTACAGCAGGTGCGGGTCGGCGCTGGCCTGGCCGTCGGGCCCGACCAGGGCGCCCTCGGGCACCTTCTTGCCGCCCTGGCTGGCGACCAGGACCTTGCCCTCCGCGACGATCGAGGTCGCGAAGTCGAGCACCAGCGGATCGCGACCCTCGCGCGGGATGCCTACGCAGTACGGCGCGGTCGAGAAGCGGCGGTCGACGCCGCCGTACGGCGCCACCAGCACGCTGCCCGAGGCGTTGACGAAATGCACCGAGACGAGGCCCGCCGCCGCCGCCATCTCGGCCCAGTCGCCGACCCGGCCGACATGGCCGGCGTTGCGCAGGGTGACGGCGCTCAGCCCGTTGGCGCGCGCCTTGTCGATGCCGATCTGCACCGCCTGCGGCGTCACCGTCTGGCCGAAGCCGTACTTGCCGTCGACCACGGCGATCACCGGCGTGTCGACGACGACGTCGACCGTGACGTCGGCGACCACGGTGCCCGACTTCTTCTGTGACGCGTAGCGCGGCACGCGGACGACGCCATGGCTGTCGTGGCCCGACAGGTTGGCGCTCACCAGGTAGCGGCCGATGCGGCCGCCCTCCGCCGGCGAGCAGCCGGCGGCGGCGAAGATGTCGGCGACGAAGGACTCGAGAGCCTGCGCCTTGAGCGTCACCGTCATGTCAGCGCTTGCCCCGCTGCAGGGCGGCGACGTAGCCGCGATTCCAGGTCGGGTTGATCATGACCTCGTTGATCACGACGTGCGGCGGCAGGCAGGCGATGTAGCGGATCAGGTCGCCGACATCCTCCGACTGGGCCATGCGGGCGCGCTCGGCCTTGGTGATCGGCACCGGCCGCTTGTCGAGGATCGGCGTCGCCACCTCGCCCGGGCAGACGGCGCAGGAGCGGATGCCGTTGACGCACTCCTCCATGTTGATCGTGTGGCTCATCGCCACGACACCGTGCTTGGCCGCCGAATAGGCGGCGCCGCTCAGGATGCTGGGATTGCGGCCGGCCATCGACGAGGTGTGGATCATCACCCCGTCCTTGCGCTTGCGCATCATCGGCAGCACGGCGGTCACGCAATAGAAGGCGCTGGACAGGTTGCCGTCAATCACCTGCTCGGCGCTGGCCGGGGTGAGTTGGCTCCACTTGCGCTCCAGGATGTTCAGCCCGGCATTGTTGACCAGGATGTCGCAGCGCCCGAAGCGCTTCTCGATGTCCTTGGCGATGCGCTGCACGGCGGCCGCCTTCATCAGGTCGCCCGGCTTGACGACGGCCTTGCCGCCGGCCTTGGCGATGGCCGCCGCGGTCTCCTCGAGCGGCTCCTTGCGGCGCCCGGTCAGCACAACCGTCGCGCCTTCGCGGGCCAGCGCGACCGCCGCCGCCTGACCAATACCCGAGCCAGCACCGGTCACCCAGGCGACCTTGCCCGACAACGCAGCCATCGATGTTCTCCTCGATCTTCCCCGAACGGCGGGCGAAAGCGCCCGCGCCTGATTAGAGCACCTTGCCGGTGCTGTCGTCGATCAGATGCATGTTGCTGAGATCGGCCCGCAGGGTCATCGCCTTGGCGGCCGCCGCGCCGGCGTTGGGATTGACCCGGCCGCAGACCTCGGCGCCGCCGATCGTGAAATAGACCAGGGTCTCCATGCCCATCGGCTCGACGACGTCGATCATCTGGCTGAAATCGTGCTGGTTGGGCTCGATGTGCGGCCGCGCCTCGGTGATGTGCTCCGGCCGCAGGCCCAGCACCAGGTTGGTCTTGCCGACGTAAGGCGTGTAGCGCGCCGTGCGGTCGGCCGGCACCGGAAAGCCCAGCGTGTCGCTCAGCCGCACGCGCAACGCCCCCGCCGCCTGCTCGACGGTGCAGGGGATGAAGTTCATGGCCGGCGAGCCGATGAAGCCGGCGACGAACTTGGTGGCCGGCGAGTGGTAGAGGTCGTTGGGCGAACCGACCTGCTCGATCAGGCCGCCGTTCATCACCACGACGCGGTCGGCCAGGGTCATGGCCTCGACCTGGTCATGGGTGACGTAGACCGTGGTCGTGCGCACCTTCTGGTGCACCTTCTTGATCTCAGTGCGCATCTGCACGCGCAGCTTGGCGTCGAGGTTCGACAGCGGCTCGTCGAACAGGAACACCTTGGGGTCGCGCACGATGGCGCGGCCCATGGCGACGCGCTGGCGCTGGCCGCCCGACAGCTGCTTGGGCTTGCGGTCGAGCAGCTCGGTGATGTCGAGAATCTGCGCCGCCTGCTTGACCCGCCGGTCGATCTCGTCCTTGGGCGTGCGCTTCAGCTTCAGCCCGAACGACATGTTCTCGTAGACGTTCATGTGCGGGTAGAGCGCGTAGTTCTGGAACACCATCGCGATGTCGCGGTCCTTGGGCGGCACGTCGTTGACGACGTCGCCGCCGATCGCGATGTCGCCGCCGCTGATTTCCTCGAGGCCGGCGATCATGCGCAGGGTCGTGCTCTTGCCGCAGCCCGACGGGCCGACCAGGACGATGAACTCCTTGTCGCTGATGTCGAGGTCGATGCCGCGCACCGCCAGCACCTCGTCGTACTTCTTGACGACCTTACGCAACGTTACCTGAGCCATGATCGCTTACCCTTTGGTCGCGCCGGCGGTGAGGCCCGCGATGTAGTAGTCCATGAGGAAGGCGTAGATGATCAGCGGCGGCGCGGCGCCGAGCAGCGCTCCCGTCATGATCTGCCCCCAGTTGAAGACGTCGCCCTTGATCAGGGTGGTGACGATGCCGACCGGCAGCACCAGTTCGCTGGTCGAGGTGGTGAAGGCCAGCGGATAGAGGAACTGCGCCCAGGACACCGTGAAGGTGAAGATGGTCGCCGCGATGATGCCGGGCAGCGCCACCGGGATGAAGATCTTGGTCAGGGTCTGCAGCCAGGTCGCGCCGTCGATCAGCGCCGCCTCGTCGAGCTCCTTGGGGATCGACGCGAAGTAGCCGATCATGATCCAGGTGGCGAACGGCACGGTGAGCGTCGGGTAGAGGATCATCATCGTCCACCAGTGGTTCATCAGCTGGATGCCGAAGGTCTCGTTGACCCAGGCGAACATCTTGAACAGCGGGATGAACAGCAGCGTGTCCGGCACCAGGTAGGTCAGGAACACGCCGGTGGCGAGGGTCGCCGAGCCCCAGAAGCGCATGCGCGCCAAGGCGAAGGCGGCGATCACGCTGATCGCCATGGTGATCATCACCACGAAGATCGAGACGATCGCCGAGTTGCGGAAGAACACCAGGAACTGGTTCTGGGTCAGCAGCTCGATGTAGTTGCTCAGGGTCGGCGACTGGACCCACCAGGGATTGGTCGCCGCCGAGATCTCCGCGCTGGTCTTCAGCGAGGTGATGAACATGTACAGCGGCGGCATCAGGAAGAAGATGGCGAACAGCACGAGGAAGAAATACGACCAGCGCAGCGCCCAGCGGCGGTCGCGGCTCATGCTGCCATAGACCGGGCGGCGCGCGGCGGCGGCGCCCGAGGCGGGGATCGCGGCGTCGGCCATCAGACTTCACTCCCCCGCTTGGTGATGTCGCGCAGGATGAACGTCGCGGCGACGGCCAGGATCGGCACCATGAACAGCGACACTGCCGAGCCCAGCGGGATGTCGCCGCTCTCGATGCCGACGCGGAACGCCCAGGTGGCGAAGACGTGCGTGGTGTTGAGCGGATCGCCCTTGGTCAGCACGCGCACGATGTCGAAGTTGGCGAAGGTGACGATCAGCGAGAACAGCGCCGTGATGGCGATGATGTTCCGCATCATCGGCAGGGTCACGTACCAGATGCGCTGCCACCAGGTGGCGCCGTCGATCGAGGCCGCTTCGTAGAGCTGCTCGGGCACCGACTTCAGCGCCGCGAGGTACATGATCATGAAGAACGGCGAGCCGATCCACACGTTCACCAGGATGACCGAGAAGCGCGCCCAGCCGGTCTCGCCCAGCCACGGGACGTTGTCCATGCCGAGCTGCGCCAGGATCCAGTTGAACGCCGAGTAGGACGGATCGAACAGCCACAGCCAGGCCAACGTGCTCATGGCCGGCGGAATCACCCAGGGCACCAGCAGCATGCCGCGCCACTTGCGCTGCCCCTTGGTCGGGATGTTGTGCACGAAATGCGCGACCACGAACCCGATGATCGCCTTGAAGATCACCGCCGAGATGGCGAACAGGCACGACTGGTAGACGACCATCCAGAAAGTGTCGCGGCCGAACAGGAAGGTGAAGTTCCCGAAGCCGACGAACTTGTTCATGCCCTTGTTGAGCATCGCGAGATAGATCGCGTAGCCCGCCGGATAGGCGACCAGCACGGCGATCAGCAGGATGAGCGGCAGCGCCATCAGGAAGGCGATCGTAGACTTGCGCTGCATCAGCTTGTGCAGGCTGCTGCGGCTGTCGGCGGTCAGGGTGACCGGCCCTCGGGCGGCGATGTCTGCCATGGAATGCTCCGACGTTGCGGGACGGGCCAACGACGGCAGGACGGCCGCCGGCCGCCCTGCCGAAGCGCGCGCCCTGCTAGTTGCGCATGAAGCCTTCGATCTCGCTGGCTGCCCAGTCGAGCGTCTTGTTCATCGCCTCGCCCTTGGCATAGCGCACGGCCATCTGGGTCTGGATGCCCTGGTTGTAGATCTGCTCGGCGATCTTGTGCGGCGCCGGGGCAGCCGCGACCGACAGGATCTGATGGTTGTACGGGTTCGGGTAGTGGTAGAGCGTGCCCTTCGGCGGCCCCTCCTCCGCCCACACCTTGAACGTCGTCAGCTTCTCGAAGGACGGCAGGTCGTAGCCGCCGCTGGCGTTGGTCATCTTCTCGGCCGCCGAGGCGGTCGACAGGTGCATCAGCAGGCTCTTGGCCGCCGACTGGTTCTTGCTGAAATTCCAGATGCCCCAGAAGAACGGCAGGAACGGCGCGAAGCGGCCCTTCGGCCCGACCGGGAAGCCGTGCGTCCAGCACTGCTCGGCGACCTTGGGCGCGTCCCGCCTGGCGACCGCCCAGGCGCTCGGCGGGTTCATGATCATCGCGCCCTGGCCCGACACCAACCACTTGTTGTTCGAGGCGTCGTCCCACGACGGCACGTCGGCCGGCATGAACGACATCAGCTTCTTGTAGAACTCCAGTGCCTGGCGCACCTGATCGTTCTTGACCACGATGTTGCCCTTGGCGTCGACCAGCACGGCACCGTAGGCGTGGAAGAAGGCGCCGATCGAATCGACGGAGTCGGAGGTCGTGCCGAGGCCGATGCCGAACGGGTTGCCGCCCTTCTGGCAGGCTTCGGCGGCTTTCAGGAAGGCGTCGAGATTCCAGGCATCGGCCTTGGGCGGGGCGCCGGCCGGGTACATCTCCTGGATGTCGATGCCGGCATGCTTCTTGAGGAGGTCGATGCGCGAGCACGGGCCTTTGATCTGGCTGCCGACGGTGGCCGGCACCGCCAGCCACTTGCCGTCGATCTTGCCGAGATACTCGACCGTCGCGTTGACCTTGCCGTTGTCCTGGATGAGCTTGTCCATCAGGTCGTTGACCGGCACCAGCTGCTCGGAATAGCGCGCCGGCAGGAAGGTGTTGATCGCCAGGATGTCGTGGCCCGACTTGGCCTGCGCCTCGGCGGCCGTGGTCAGCAGCAGCTTGTTGCCCTGCGAGGTGATGAAGTCGATCTGGACCTCGACCTTCTCCTTCTCGGCCCACTCCTTGACCAGGGTCTCGGTCGCGCCGTTGGCGCCGGGGACCCAGTGGTCCCAGAAGCCGACCGAGAGCTTGCCGGCGGCATGGGCGCCGCGCACGAAGGGAGCGGCGACCAGTGCCGTCGACGCGGCAGCGGTGCTCGCGACGAAGCGACGACGGCTGACTTTCCGGGATGCCATACGAATCCTCCTCTAAACGCTTGATTGACTCTCGAAGGGAGCCTTGAGGCGGATGCTATGCACAAGTGGTGGGCCAAGCAACGCATTTTCGAATGCCTCGCCGGTGCGGTTTGACACCGTGCGCAAGGACCGGAATGGTGGTCCGCAAGCGGCCGTTCCACGGCCCGATCCCGTGAATTCGAGAGAGCGTCGCCCTTCGCCATGACCGCCTTGCCCGTGCAGCCGATCCCGAGCGTCAATCCCTGGCTCGCCGCCGTCGAGCCGTCGCCGATCGGCGAAACCAAGCGTTGGGTGCTGGGCCGCGACTTTCCCGCCGACCGGCCGCTGATCGACCTCAGCCAGGCAGTGCCCGGCTATCCGCCCGCGATCGAGCTGCGACGCCATCTCGGCGAGCGCCTGCTCGATCCCGGCGTGCACGGCTACACGCCGATCCTCGGGGTGCCGGGGCTGCGCGAGGCCTATGCGGCCCATGTCGCGAGCTTCTACGGCGCGCCGATCGCCGCCAGCGAGGTCGGCATCACCTCGGGCTGCAACCAGGCCTTCTGCCTCGCTTTGTCGAGCCTCGCCCGGGCCGGCGACCAGGTGATCCTGCCGCGGCCGCATTACTTCAACCACGACATGTGGATGCGCATGCAGGGCGTCGAGCCGGTGCCGCTGGATTTCCGGCCGGGCTCCAATGCCATCCCCGACCCCGCCGACGCCGAGCCGCTGATCGGGCCCCGGACGCGCGCCATCGTGCTGATCTCGCCCAACAACCCGACCGGGGCGGTCTATCCGCCGGAGACCCTGCATGCCTTCTACGAGCTGGCGCGGCGCCACGGCATCGCGCTGATCCTCGACGAGACCTACAAGGACTTCCTGCCGGCCGGCGAACGGCCGCACGAGTTGTTCTCGCGGCCCGACTGGCGCGGCACCCTGGTGCACCTTTACAGCTTCTCCAAGGTCTTCGCGCTGACCGGCTACCGGGTCGGCGCGGTCACCGCCGGCGCCGGCCTGATGGCCGAGATCGAGAAGATGATGGACTGCGTGTCGATCTGCCCGCCGCGGCTCGGCCAGGAAGCGGCCTTGTACGGGCTCGAGAACCTGCTGCCCTGGGCGCGGCGCAACACCGAAGGGCTGAAGGCGCGCGCCGACCTGCTGGGCAGCGGCCTCGCCCGGTCCAACCGCTGGCGCCTGGTCAGCATCGGCGCCTACTTCGCCTACGTCGAGCACCCCTTCCCCGGGCAGCGCGCCACCGACGTGTCCAAGCGCCTGGCCGACGAGGAGAACCTGCTGACGATTCCCGGCGACATGTTCGGCGCCGGTCAGGAGCGCTTCGTGCGACTGGCCTTCGCCAACGTCGCCGACGACCGCATCCCGGCCGTGCTCGAGCGGCTGGAGCGATTTGGCGCCTGAGCGACAAAGCGATCATCGAGAGGAGCTCGCGACGATGCCGCACGTTACGACGCCGGACGGCGTGAAGCTGCACTACGAAGAGGCCGGGAGCGGCACGCCGATCCTGTTCGTCCATGAGTACAGCGGCGATTGGCGCAGTTGGGAGCCGCAGATGCGCTTCTTCGCCCGCCGCCACCGCTGCATCACCTATTCCTTCCGCGGCTATCCCGGCTCCGACGTGCCCGAGGGCGACGCGTCCTACGGACAGCAGCATGCGGTCGACGACGCGCGGCACGTGCTCGATCAGCTCGGCATCGCCCGGGCGCATGTCGTAGGCCTGTCGCAGGGCGCCTTCGCGACGGCGCACTTCGGCCTGCAGTACCCGGAGCGTGCGCTGTCGTTGACCCTGGCCGGCGTCGGCTCGGGGGCCGGTCGCGACGGTCACGAGCGCTTCAAGCGCGACGCCCAAGCGACCGCCGAGCGGATCCGCCGCGACGGCATGGCGGCCTACGCCGCCAGCCTGATCAGCAATCCGACCCGCTCGCGCTTCAAGCAGAAGGACCCGCGCGGCTTCGCCGAGTTCGTGAAGCAGCTGTCGGAACATCCCGATCGCGGCGCCGCCGCCACCATGGCCAACTACCAGGGCAAGCGGCCGTCGCTGTACGAGTTCGAGGACGGCTTCCGCTGTCTCGACCGGCCCGTCCTGATCGTCTGCGGCGACGAGGACGAGCCCTGCCTGCAGCCCTCGCTGTGGCTGAAGCAGGTGCTGCCCAACGCCGGCCTCGCGATGTTCCCCAAGACCGGCCACACGGTGAACCTCGAGGAACCCGACGCCTTCAATCGCGAGCTGTGGAACTTCCTGGTGCTGGTCGAGGCCGGCAAGTGGACCCCCGCGCTGCCGGTCGATCCCGGCGCCGCGCGGGTCTGAGGGACCGCGTCCTCTACGGGGTGCCGACCGTCACGGCGTGATTGAGCGGCCCATGGCCGTGCCCGAACCCGGGCGCCGTCGCAATCGCCTCGCGGACGTAGCGCCTGGCCCGCGCGACCGCCTCCCCTAGCGTCAGGCCCTGCGCCAGGCCGGCGGCGATCGCCGAGGCCAAGGTGCAGCCCGTGCCGTGCGTGCTGCGCGTGGCGATGCGGCGGTCCTCGAAGCGCTCGAAGCGGCCGTCGTGGAACAGCAGGTCGACCAGGGTGTCGCCTTCGAGATGGCCGCCCTTCATCAGCACGGCGCGCGCGCCCAGCCCGGCCAGCCGCTCGGCGGCGCGGCGCATGTCGGCCTCGTCGCGCACCGCGAAGCCAGCCAGCACCTCGGCCTCCGGCAGGTTGGGCGTCAGCAGCGCCGCCCGGGGCAGCAGGATCTCGCGCAGCGCCGCCTCGGCCTCGCCCAGCAGCAGGCGATGGCCGCCCTTGGCGACCATCACCGGGTCGACCACCAGCGGCACGCCGGCGGCGCGCTCGCGCAGGGTTGCCGCCACCGTCTCGATCACCGCGGCGCTGTGCAGCATGCCGGTCTTCACCGCGTCGGCGCCGAGATCGTCGAGCACGACCTCCATCTGCCGGGCGATGAACGCCGGCTCGATCGCCAGAACGCCCTGCACGCCCTGCGTATTCTGCGCCGTCAGCGCCGTGACCGCGGTCATGGCGAAGCCGGCGAGCGCGGTGACCGCCTTGATGTCGGCCTGGATGCCGGCGCCGCCGCCGGAGTCCGAGCCGGCGACGATCAGGACGCGGCCCTTCATGCCGCGCGCTGCGGCATGGCGTCGATGATTCCGTCGACCACGGCGCGCACGAGATCCGAATCGTCGCCCTCGGCCATCACGCGGATCAGCGGCTCGGTGCCCGACTTGCGCACCAGGATGCGGCCGCCGCTGCCCAGCCGCGCCTCGCCGGCGGCGATCGCGTCGATCACCTTCTGGTCGGCCAGCGCCGCGCCGGCGTCGACGACGCGCACGTTCTTCAGCAGTTGCGGCACCGGCTCGAAGGCGTGGAAGGTCTCGCTGGCCGGCTTGCCCGCCTTGATCATCGCCGCCAGCGCCTGCAGCGCCGCCATCAGCCCGTCGCCGGTGGTCGCGTGGTCGGTCATGATGATGTGACCCGACTGCTCGCCGCCGAGGTTGTAGCCGTCGGCGCGCATGCGCTCGAGCACGTAGCGGTCGCCGACCGGCGTGCGCACCAGCTTGAGATCGCGCCCGCCGAGGTAGCGCTCGAGGCCGAGGTTGGACATCACCGTGGCGACGACGCCGCCGCCCGCCAGCCGGGCGTCGTTGCGCCAGGTGTCGGCGATCGCCGCCATCAGCTGGTCGCCGTCGATCACCTTGCCCTTCTCGCATACCAGCACGACCCGGTCGGCGTCGCCGTCGAGCGCGATGCCGATGTCGGCCCCCTGCTCGACCACGGCGCGCTGCAGGTTCTGCGGATGGGTCGAGCCGCAGCGGTCGTTGATGTTGAAACCGTTGGGCGAGATGCCCAGCGACGTCACCTCGGCGCCCAGCTCCCACAGCACGGTCGGCGCGACCTTGTAGGCGGCGCCGTTGGCGCAATCGACGACGATCTTGAGATCGCTGAGGTCGAGGCCGCGCGCCGCCGAGGCCTTGACCGCCTCGATGTAGCGGCCCTCGGCGTCGTCCAGCCGCTTGGCCCGACCGATCTTGCTAGGCTCGGCGAGGCTGCCGTCGTCGCCCGACAGGACGAGCCCCTCGATCTGCATCTCGACCGCGTCGGACAGCTTGAAGCCGTCCGGGCCGAACAGCTTGATGCCGTTGTCCTCGTAGGGATTGTGCGAGGCCGAGATCATGACGCCGACATCGGCCCGCATGGCGCGCGTCAGGAAGCCGACCGCCGGCGTCGGCAGCGGCCCCAGCAGCAGCACGTCCATGCCCATCGACAGCAGCCCGGCGCTCAGCGCCTGCTCGAGCATGTAGCCGGACAGGCGCGTGTCCTTGCCGACCACGGCGCGATGGCGATGGCCGCCGCGCGCGAAGATCTGGCCGGCCGCCATGCCGATGCGCATGGCGATCTCGGCCGTCATGGGCTTGCTGTTGGCGCGCCCGCGCACGCCGTCGGTTCCGAAGAGGGTACGAGTCATCGCCTGAATCCTATCGCATCGCCGCCGCCACCGCGAGCGCCTGGCGGGTCCCGGCGACATCGTGGACGCGCAGCAGGACGGCGCCGCGGCGGGCCGCCTCGACGGCCAGCCAGATCGAGGCGGGGTCGCGCCGGCGCGCTTCGGCGACGCCGGTCAGCTCGCCGATGAACGACTTGCGCGAGCAGCCCATCAGCACGGGGTGGCCGCTGTCGGCCAGCCGCCCGATCCGGGCGATCAGTTCGACGTTCTCCGCCACGCTCTTGCCGAAGCCGATGCCCGGATCGATCGCGATGTCGTCGCGCCGCAACCCCGCCGCAAGGCAGGAGTCCGCGCGCTCGAGCAGAAAGCGGCGAACGTCCTCGACGACATCGCCATAGGCCGCGCCGCGGTAGCGCGACTGCGACTCGCCGCGGCGATGCATCAGCACGACCGTCGCCTGCCGCCGGGCGACCAGCCCGAGCATCTCCGCGTCGTCGCGCAGGGCGGAGACGTCGTTGACGATCCGGGCGCCGGCCTCGAGGCAGGCCTCCGCCACGCCAGCCCTGCGCGTGTCGATCGAGACCGTCACCCCGGCCTGGACGAGCCCGCGGACGACCGGCAGGACGCGGCCCAGTTCCTCGTCGGCCGACACCGGACGCGAACCGGGGCGAGTCGATTCGCCGCCGACATCGACGATGTCGGCCCCTTCCGAAACGAAACGCAGGCCATCGGCGATGGCCTGCGCTGGATCGTGGTGCTCGCCGCCGTCCGAGAAGGAGTCCGGCGTGACGTTGAGGATCGCCATCAGCCGCGGCCGGTCGAGCGACAGGCCGCCGAAGGATGCCGTCACACGCCGGGCTGCGGCTCGGGATTGGCGCCCGGCGCCGGACCGGTGCCCTGGCCCGTGCTGGTCGGCACCGAGGCGCGACGACGGCGATCGCCGCTGCCGGCACCGCCGGTATCGTCGCGCACGATCTTCTCGCCGCGCAGGATCTGGTTGATTTCGTCGTTGCTCAGGGTCTCGTACTCGAGCAGCGCCTTGGCGATCATGTGCAGATCCTCGAGCCGGTCGGTCAGGATCTGGCGCGCCTTGCCCTCGGCCTCCTCGATCAGCCGGCGGACCTCCTGGTCGATCAGCTGGGCGGTGGCCTCGGACACGTTCTGCGTCTGGGTGACGGCGTGGCCGAGGAAGACCTCCTGCTCGTTGGCCTGGTAGCGTACCCGGCCGAGCTTGTCGGACATGCCGTAGGCCGTGATCATGGCGCGCGCCATCTGGGTCGCGACCTGGATGTCGTTGGACGCGCCCGTGGTGACGCTGTCCTCGCCGAAGATGATCTCCTCGGCCGAGCGGCCGCCGAACAGGATGGCGAGGCGCGATTCCAGGAACTGCTTGGTATGGCTGAGGTGATCGCGCTCGGGCAGCTGCATGGTGACGCCCAGCGCGCGGCCGCGCGGAATGATCGTCACCTTGTGCAGCGGATCGCTCTTGGGCACGTGCATGGCGACCAGGGCATGACCGGCCTCGTGGTAGGCGGTCAGCTTCTTCTCCTCGTCGGTCATCGCCATCGAGCGCCGCTCGGTGCCCATCAGCACCTTGTCCTTGGCGTACTCGAAGTCGGCCATGGTGACGAGACGCTTGCCAACCCGGGCGGCGCGCAGGGCCGCCTCGTTGACCAGGTTGGCGAGGTCGGCGCCGGAGAAGCCCGGGGTGCCGCGGGCGAGCACGCGCGGGTCGACGTCGGGCGCCAGCGGCACCTTGCGCATGTGCACCTTGATGATCTTCTCGCGGCCGCCGACGTCGGGATTGGGCACCACGACCTGGCGGTCGAAGCGGCCCGGCCGCAGCAGCGCCGGATCGAGCACGTCGGGCCGGTTGGTGGCGGCGATCAGGATGACGCCCTCGTTCGACTCGAAGCCGTCCATCTCGACCAGCAGCTGGTTCAGCGTCTGCTCGCGCTCGTCGTTGCCGCCGCCCAGGCCGGCGCCGCGATGGCGGCCGACGGCGTCGATCTCGTCGATGAACACGATGCAGGGCGCGTTCTTCTTGGCCTGCTCGAACATGTCGCGCACGCGGCTGGCGCCGACGCCGACGAACATTTCGACGAAGTCGGAGCCCGAGATGGTGAAGAACGGCACGTTGGCCTCGCCGGCGATGGCGCGCGCCAGCAAGGTCTTGCCGGTGCCCGGCGGGCCGACCAGCAGGCAGCCCTTGGGGATCTTGCCGCCCAGGCGCTGAAACTTCTGCGGGTCCTTCAGGAAGTCGACGATCTCCTCGAGTTCGGCCTTGGCTTCGTCGATGCCGGCGACGTCCTCAAAGGTGACGCGGCCGTGCTTCTCGGTGAGCAGGCGCGCCCTCGACTTGCCGAAGCCCATGGCGCGGCCGGTGCCGCTCTGCATCTGGCGCAGGAAGAAGATGTACACGCCGACCAGCACCAGGACGGGCAGCCAGCTGACGAAGATGCTGCCGAGATTGACTCCCTCCTCGGCCGGACCGGCGTCGACCCGGTCGACGTTCTTGATCAGCATCGGCATCAGCTGCTCGTCGACCGGCGTGCTGGGCACGTAGGTCGCGAACTTGGTGACGCCGTTGCGCGGCTCGCGGAAGGTGCCGCTGATGGTGTTGCCCTGGATGCGGACATCCTGGACCTGGCGCTGCTCGACGGCGCGCACGAAGTCGGAATACGAGACCGTGTTGCCCGCCGACCGCGTCGTGCCGCCTTGGAACACGCTGTAGAGCAGCGCGAGCAGCAGCACGATGACGATCCACAGAGCGGCGTTGCGGTTGAACGGGTTCACGAGACTCTTCCGTTGCGGTGGAGTTTCACACTACATGGGTTCCGGCAGGGGCGCCGCAAGCAAAAAATGGCGCAGGAACCAAAGGCTGCCCCGGGTTCCTGCCATCCTCGGGCCGGACAATCCAGCGCAGCCGCCCGTCCTGCGACACCTGGCGCAGCAGCAGATGGGCCCCTGCCAGGGTGAAATCCTGGCGCCGGCCGGAGGCGCCGCGATCGTCCTGGTCGCACAGGCGCTGCAGAGCGCGGGCGACACGCTCCCGGTGCGGCGGATGATCCGATCCGCCCAAGCACTGCACGAGACGGCCCAGCAGCCGGGCCTGAAGCTCGGGGGCCAGGGCCCGCAGGCCCTCGCGATCGATCGCGAAGCCGCCGCCCGGCTCGCGCTCGACCACGGCAATGGCGGCCTCCGCGAGGGCGCGATCGCGGGCCGAGCGGTCGCGGGCCTTGTCACGGAGGTCGTCCGAGCGCCGCGCCACGAGCGGCCGGGCGCGCAGTCGGGCGCGCTCGAACCGCGGGTCGACGTTCGACGGGTCGTCGATCCAGGAAACGGCACGCTGGCGCAGGGTGCTGGTCAGCCGCGAGCGCGCCACCGTCAGCAGCGGCCGCAGCAGGCGAACCTCCGGCAACTCGACCAGGGCGGCCATGCCGGCCAGGCCGTCGTCGCCGCTTCCTCGGCCGGCCCGCATCGCGACCGTCTCGGCCTGATCGTCGGCGTGGTGGGCAACCAGGAGATGCAGGACGCCGCGCTCGGCGCAGGCTGCGCGCAACAACCGGTAGCGCGCGCCCCTCGCCGCGGCTTGCAGGCCGCCGCGCGGCTTGTCGCCCGTCCAGGACAAAATCGTGCCGGGGATCGCCAGCGCGGCCAGCCGCGCCTGCACGCCAAGAGCCTCGTCGGCCGACTCGGGCCGCAGCCCATGATCGACGATCAGTGCCGCGACGGTGCCCTGCCGCGGCTCCGCCCAGTCGCGGGCCAGGACCGCCAGGGCCATCGAATCGCGACCGCCGGACACGGCCAGGGCCAGCGCCGGGTGGCTCTCGAAGGGCGCGAACGCCGCCATCAGCCGCGCGAACTCGGCGGCCCCGACCGGCGGCGCGCGGTCGAGGATCACCCGCAGCCGTTCTTCTGCCGCTCCTGGTCGACGCGGCGCTTCTGCAGGTCGGTGGCCCTGGGATAGTCCTGGCCGAACTTGGCGAACACCGCGCAGGCGTCGGGCTTGCGCCCCAGGTTGGCGAGGGTGACCCCGAGCTTGAGCAGGTTGTCGGGGCCCTTGGCGCTCGTCTTGTAGGTCTTGTAGCCCTCGGCGAAGGCGGTCAGGGCGTTCGAGTAGTCGCGCCGCGCGTAGTAGGTCTCGCCCAGCCAGTACTGGGCGTTGCCGGCCAGCGCATGCCGCGGATTGCCCTGCAGGAACGCCTTGAAGCCACGCTCAGCGCCGGCATAGTCGCCGTCCTGCAGCTTCTTGAAGGCGTCGTGATAGAGCTGGTCGCCGGCCGCCTCGCCGGCTCCGGCCGGCGGCGCGGCCCCGGCAGCGGGTCCGGCTGCGGCGCCCGCGGCCGGCGGCGCCAGGCCTGCCTGGGCGCCGGGAACCGGCGGCTTGATGCCCCCCTTGCCGCCCTTCTCGATCTGCTCCAGCCGGAAGTCGTAGTCCGTCTGCATCTTCTCGAGCTGCTTCTGGAGCTGCTGGTTGCGGTACTGCAGCTGCTCGAGCTGGCCGGTCAGCATGGTGATCGACTGCTGCAGCTGGTTGAGCCGGTCCTCGACATAGACCGGGTCGATGCGCTGCGCCGATGCCGCGCCGGGAACGGCGAGAGCCAGGACGAGCACCAGACGGGAGCCGATGGACTTCATTGCGGGGGTCAGTGTCCGTTGAAACGCGGCCATTTTCAGGCACCGGCGTGCCGGCGCCAAATGAAAACGCCGGTCGCGGCGCGACCGGCGCTTCGCGGCGGCGAGGCCGCCGATGCCTACTGCAGTTCCGTCACCGCGCGGCGGTTGAGCGCCCAGGCCTGCTCGTCCGAGCCGGCCGGATCGGGACGCTCCTTGCCGTAGCTGATCGTCTTGATCCGTGCCGCCGGAATGCCCTGGGCGACGAGGTACTGGCGGGCGGCGTTGGCGCGCCGCTCGCCGAGCGCCAGGTTGTACTCGCGGGTGCCGCGCTCGTCGCAGTGGCCGGCGACGGTGATCTGGTAGTTGGTGTACTTCTTCAGCCACTCGGCCTGGCGGCCGAGGGTCTGCCGTGCGTCGTCGCGCAGGGTCGACTCGTCGGTCTGGAAGTAGACGCGGTCACCGACGTTCTGGCTGAAGTCGGCGGCCGAACCGGGAGTGACCGTGGTGCTGGCCGAAGCCGAGCTCGAGGCCTGCTGCTCGCTGCTGCAGCCGACCACGAAGAGGACGGCTGCCAGCGCAGCCAAAGCCCGGAAAAATCGCATTATTTTTGTCTCCTGGGGGTTGAGGGATCATATATCTCGCTACTGCGGAATCAAGGGCGACCAGGCCGGATCGGAGGCATCCGTGGGGGTCGGGACCTGACGCTCGAAGCGTCCGGTGATGTCGATCTGCCGCAGGCTGGCGCCGCCGCCGCGCGGCTGCGTGAAGTACATCAGCACCCGGCCGTTGGGCGCCCAGGTCGGCCCTTCGACCAGGAATCCGCTGGTCAGCATGCGCTCGCCGCCGCCGTCCGGCCGCATCACGCCGATCCCGAAGCTGCCGCCGGAGATCTTGGTGAAGGCGATGTAGTCGCCGCGCGGCGACCACACCGGCGTGGCATAGCGGCCGTCGCCGAAGCTGATGCGCCGCTCGCCGCCGCCGCCGGCGCCCATCACGTAGAGCTGCTGCGTGCCGCCGCGGTCGGAGTTGAACACGATCTGCGCGCCATCCGGCGAGAAGCACGGCGAGGTGTCGATGCCGGGCGCGCTGGTCAGGCGGCGAAGGCCGCGGCCGCGGATGTCCATCTCGTAGAGGTCGGTGTTGCCGTCGGCCGAGATGCTCATCACGACCTTGCTGCCGTCCGGCGAGAAGCGCGGCGCGAAGCTCATGCCGGGGAAGTTGCCCAGCATCTCGCGGCGGTTGGAATCGACGTTCTGCAGGTAGACCTTGGGCGGACCGCGGTCCTCGCCATAGGCCATGTAGACGATCTCCTGCAGGGTCGGCGAGAAGCGCGGCGTCAGCGCGAGCGTGCGCCCGTCGGTCAGGTAGCGGTTGTTGGCGCCGTCCTGGTCCATGATGGCGATGCGCTTGACCCGGCCGTTGAGCGGCCCGGTCTCCGAGACGTAGGCGATGCGGGTGTCGAAATAGCCCTCCTCGCCGGTGACCCGCTTGTAGATCGCGTCGGCGATGATGTGGGCGAGGCGCCGCCAGTTGCCCTGCTGGCTGGTGAAGGACAGGCCGGTCGCCTGCTGCCCGACCACGACGTCCCACAGCCGGAAGTCGACCTTGATGCTGCCGCCCGACGGCTGGACCTGGCCGACCACCAGGCCGGCGGCGCCGATGCTGCGCCAGTCCTGGAAGCGCGGCGCGGCGCTGGCGGTGATGTCGCGCTGAATGAAGGCGCTGGGCGAGATCGAGCGGAACAGGCCGCAGTTCTGCAGGTCGTTGCGGATCACGTTGGCCATGTCGGCGCCGATCCGGTCGCCGCCGAAGTCGACGATGGCGATCGGTACCGGCTCGAAGGTCGGCCGCGTCATGTCGATCGTGAGCTGGGCGCGCGCCGCGCCGGCGCTGCCGGCGGCGGCAAGGGCCACGCCGCCCAGCAAGGTCGTCCGTCTTGGAAGCATCATGTCGGACCTCTTGTTGGTTTCGTCGGAGGGGTTGGTTCTATAGCGCGCTCGCCCCTAGTAGTCGCGGGGGTCGAAATTGAAGGTGATGGACCGCCAGGAGCTGTACTTTTCCGGGGACAGCGGCCACGGCTGGCAGCGCGGGTTCATGATCGCGCGATGCGCGGCGTCGGCGGCGGCTCGGAAGATCGGGTCGCTGTTGTAGCGCCCCGGATCCTTGAGCTCGGCCTTCACCGGCGTGCCGTCCTGGTTCATCTGCACGACCAGGGTGATGATCATGTTCTGGTCCTTGAGCGCGCCCTGCGTGTTCCAGCACGGCCGGATCTTGCTGCGCACGCCCTCGATCTCGCTCGCCGTGACGACGGCCGCGAGATTGGGCGCCGCCGGCGCCTGGCGCGTCACCTGGGGCGGCGTCTTGGGCGACTGCTCGGGCGTCTGGATCTTGTTCGGCTGCTTGTTCTTCAGGATGTCGTCGATGATCGAATCGGCCGTCTTGGGCTGCGGCGGCTTGGGCGGCGGCTGCTTCGGAGGCTCGGGCTTCTTGACCTCCTGCGGCGGCTTGGGCGGCTCCGGCGGCTTCTCGACCTTGGGCGGCTCGGGCTCCTTGGGCTTGAGCGCGATCAGGTCGTCAGCCGGCTTGGAGGTCTCCGGCTTGGGCTTCTCGATCGGCGGCGGCGGAGGCGGCTGCGGCTTGGCCTCGGCGATCTCGGGCTTGGGCTTCTCCGGCGGCGGCGGCGGCTCGTCGGTCTTGGGCGGCGGCGCCTTGGCCGTCTCCTTGGCGATCGGCGCGTCCTTGGGCTGCGGCGGCGGGTTGCCCACGGTCGGCGCCGCCGCCTTCTTGTCGATCGCCTCGAACTCGACCATCACCGGCTCGGGCTCGAGCGGCGGCGGGTTGAAGAAGTGGAAGTTCACCAGCGCCGCCGCGATCACGAAGACATGCAGCATCACCGACCCGATGGCCGGTGTGCGCATCTCGACGAACTCGGAGGAGCGCTCGAACATCGATCGCTACGCCTGTGGGCTCAGCGGCGCGCCGCCGGCTGCTGCTGCTGCGGGGCGCGCGGCGCCGGCGCCGGCGAGACCGAGCCGAGGCCCTTGCCGAGCTGCTGCGCCTGTTCGCCGAGCAGCCCGAGCTGCCGGAAGCCGCTGTCGATCACCACGCCCATGACTTCCATCATCTTGCCGTAGTCGACCGCCTTGTCGCCGCGCATGAACACGCGCTGGTCGGGCTTCTCGTCGTGCACCGCCTTGAGCTTGGCGGCGAGCTCGGGCAGCGCGTACGGCGTGTCGCCGAGGAAGACCTCGCCCTTGCCGTTGACCGAGACGACCAGCGGCTCGTCCTTGCCGCCGACCTGCTGGGCGCTGGTCTTCGGCAGGTCGACCGGCACGCCGACCTGCAGGAGCGGCGCGGTGATCATGAAGATGATCAGCAGCACCAGCATGACGTCGACCAGCGGCGTCACGTTGATGTCGGCGATCGGCGTGTAGCGTCGGCGCCTGAACCGGCCGCCGCCCCCGCCGCCCGCCGCCGGGATGATTCCGGCCATCAGACCTGCTCCTCGAGCTGGCGCGACAGGATGGTGATGAACTCGCCGGCGAACGACTCGAGCTGCTGGGCGTAGCGCGCCACCTGGCCGGACAGGATGTTGTAGGCGCCGGCCGCCGGGATCGCGGCGATCAGGCCGATGGCGGTGGCGAACAGCGCCTCCGAGATGCCCGGCGCGACGACCGCCAGCGAGGTGTTCTTCGACTGCGCGATGTGGCCGAAGCTGTTCATGATGCCCCACACCGTGCCGAACAGGCCGACGAAGGTGGCGTTGGCGCCGACCGTGGCGAGGAAGCCCAGGCGCTTCTCGATCGCCTCCATCTCGCGCTGGATGGTGACTCCCATCACCTGCTCGATGCGCTGCCGCAGGGCGGCGCGCGCCGTGGCGCTGGCCGCCAGCCCCTTGGAGACCGACCGCCGCCATTCGCGCATCGCCGCGGCGAAGATGCTCGACATCGGATCATCGGGCTTGGCGCCGACCCGGTCGTACAGATCCTCGAGCGAGACGCCCGACCAGAACGTGTCCTCGAACGACTGGGCGCTGCGCTTCAAGGTGCGCAGCCGCAGCACCTTCTCGAAGATGATGGCCCACGACCAGAAGGACGCGAGCAGCAGGGCGATCATGACCGCCTTGACGACCCAGTCGGCCTGCATGAACAGGCCATAGACCGACATGTCGATCGGTGCGTTGCCGCCGAGGGGGGCTCCGGCGGCCTGCGCAAGCGCTTCCATTGGTTTCTCCGTTTGATCAAAGGGTTAAGCGTGAATATGGCGTGAGCGGGGCGCTGTCGGCGTCGCCAGGGTGGCGAGCGCGGCGCGCAGGTCGGGGGGCAGCCGGACCGGCCGGCCGTCGGCGCCCATGCAGGCCACCACCAGCTCGGCCCTGACCAGGGTTTCGGCGTCGCGGCGCGCCAGCTGCACCATGTCGAGCGAGGCGCCGCGCAGCGCGCCGCAGCCGGTGACCACCTCGACGACGTCGTCGAGCCGGGCCGGCCTCAGGTAGTCGATGGCGCAGCGCCGCACCACCCAGTTGACGCCGCGCTCGGCGCGCAGGGCGCTGTGCTGCTGGCCGAGCGCGCGCAGCAGCTCGGTGCGGCCGCGCTCCAGGAAGCGCAGCCAGTTGGCGTAGTAGACGATGCCGGCGGCGTCGGTGTCCTCGTAGTAGACGCGCAACGGCAGGACGTGCAGCCCGTCGACGAGCCGGCCGGCGGCGGCGCTCACGCCGGCTCCGCCGGGCCGCCGCCGGCCAGCAGGTCGAGCTGGCGCTGCTGGTCGCGCGGCATCGCCAGCCCGAGATGGCGGTAGCCGGCCTCCGACAGCAGGCGGCCGCGCGGCGTGCGCATCAGCAGGCCGAGCTGCATCAGGTAGGGCTCGATCACGTCCTCGATGACGTCGCGCTGCTCGGCCAGCGCTGCCGCCAGGGTCTCCGCCCCGACCGGCCCGCCGCCGTAGTTCTCGGCGATGCAGGCGAGGTAGCGCCGATCCATCGAATCGAGGCCGCGGGCATCGACCTCGAGGCGGGTCAGGGCGGCGTCGGCGACCCGCGCGTCGACCATCCCACTGCCGCCCACCGAGGCGAAGTCGCGGACCCGGCGCAGCAGCCGGTTGGCGACCCGCGGCGTGCCGCGCGAGCGCTTGGCGATCTCGGCCGCGCCGTCCGGCGCGATCGCCATCTGCAGCACGCGCGCCGCCCGCCGCACGATCGTCTCGAGCTCGTCCGGCTCGTAGAACACCATGCGCAAGGGAATGCCGAAACGCTCGCGCAAGGGCCGCGTCATCAACCCCGAGCGGGTCGTCGCGCCGACCAGGGTGAAGGGCGGCAGCTCGATGCGCACCGAGCGCGCCGCCGGACCCTCGCCGATCATCAGGTCGAGCTGGAAGTCCTCCATCGCCGGATAGAGCACCTCCTCGATCGCCGGGTTGAGGCGATGGATCTCGTCGATGAACAGCACGTCGCGCGCCTGCAAGTTGGTCAGCTGGGCGGCGAGATCGCCGGCCTTCTGGATCACCGGACCCGAGGTGGCGCGGAAGCCGACCCCCATCTCGCGCGCCACGATCTGCGCCATGGTGGTCTTGCCCAAGCCGGGCGGGCCGTGGAGCAGCACGTGGTCGAGCGCCTCGCCGCGGCCGCGCGCCGCGGCGATGAAGATCTTGAGGTTCTCGCGCACCTGCTTCTGGCCGATGAAGTCGTCCAGGGTCTGCGGCCGCAACGCCAGCTCGGCGGCGTCCTCCTCGGTGCGCTTGCCGGCCACCAGGCGATCGCCGTCGCTCATCGCGCCAGCTCCTGCAGGCCGGCCCGGATCACCGCGTCGAGCCGCGCCTCGCCGCCCAGGCGCTGCACGACGCGGGCCACCGCGCCATACGCCTCGACCCGCTTGTAGCCGAGGTTGACCAGGGCCGAGACGGCATCCTCGTTGACCGAGCCGGCCGGCGCGGACGCCGGCGCCTCGACGGCCCGCGACACCGGTGCGACGCCGAAGGCGCTCGCCTTGTCCTTGAGCTCGGTCACCAGTCGCGCCGCCAGCTTGGGCCCGACCCCGGCCGGGCGGCTCAAGGTGGCGCGGTCCTGGCCGACGATGGCGCGCGCAATCTCGTCGGGCGACAGGGTCGAGAGCATCGACAGGGCGACCTTGGCGCCGACCCCCTGCACGGTCGTCAGGATGCGGAACCAGTCGCGCTCGGTCGGCTCGAGGAAGCCGTACAGCGCGATCGCGTCCTCGCGCACGATGGTCTCGACCAGCACCGTGACCTGCTGCCCGCTCGACAGGGCCCGCAAGGTCCGAGCCGAGGCGGCGACCAGATAGCCGACGCCGCCGACGTCGATCACGGCGCTGTCCTCGTCGACCGACTCGACCGTCCCCTTGAGCCGGGCGATCACGACACCGCCTCGATGCGCCGCTGGGTGGCGCGGTGATGGGCGTGGCAGACGGCGACCGCCAGCGCGTCGGCGGCGTCGCTGGTGGCGTCGATGCCCGGCAGCAGGCGACCGATCATCATGGCGACCTGTCGCTTGTCGGCGTGGCCGACGCCGGTCACCGACTTCTTCACGAGGTTGGCGGCGTACTCGTAGACCGGCAGCCCGGCGCGGGCTGGCGCCAGCATGACGACGCCGCGCGCCTGGCCGAGCTTCAGGGTCGAGCCGGGATTGACGTTGACGAACGTCTCCTCGACCGCCGCCTCGCAGGGCCGCTGCGCCTCGATGACCGCCGCCACGCCCTCGAACAGGCGATGCAGCCGCTCGGCCAGGGTGGCGTCGGCGGCGACGCTCACCACGCCGTGCGCGACGTGGCGCAGGCGATTGCCCTCGACGTCGATCACGCCCCAGCCGGTCAGGCGCAGGCCGGGATCGAGGCCGATCAGTCGCATGCGCCGGTCAGCCGCATGCCGCTCAGGCCGCGAACTTCGCCAAAGCGTCGTCCGACACCTCGAAGTTGGCGTAGACGTTCTGGACGTCGTCGTTGTCTTCCAGCGCCCCGATCAGGTCGATCAGCGTCTCGGCCGCGTCGCCGTCGACCGGCGCCGTGGTCTTGGGCCGCCAGGTCAGCTTGGCGACCGAGGGCTGCCCGAGCGACTTCTCGAGCGCCTCGCGCACCGTGTTGAAGCTGTCCTGGGCGCAGTAGATCTCGTGCACCGCATCGTCGCCCTCGCCGCTCACCACGTCGTCCGCGCCGGCGTCGATCGCCTTCTCCAGCACCTCGTCGGCGGTGCCGGCCTTGAGCGGGAAGCGAAACTCGCCCAGCCGGTCGAACATGAACGACACGCTGTTCGATTCACCGAGATTGCCGCCATGCTTGGAGAAGATCGAGCGCACCTCCCCGGCGGTGCGGTTGCGGTTGTTGGTCAGCGCCTCGACGATCACCGCGACGCCGCCCGGGCCGTAGCCCTCATAGCGCACCTCGTCGTAGGCCTCGTCGGCGCCGCCGCCGGCGCCGCGCTTGATCGCGCGATCGATCGTGTCGCGCGTCATGTTGGCCTCGCGGGCCGCGATCGTCGCCGCCCGCAGCCGCGGATTGGACGCCGGATCGGGCGAACCGAGCCGCGCCGCGGTCGTGATCTCGCGGATCAGCTTGGTGAAGATCTTGGCACGCTGGGCGTCCTGACGCCCCTTGCGATGCATGATGTTCTTGAATTGCGAATGGCCGGCCATCGCTCGAGCAACCAGATTGAGTGACGAGATGGGCCGCCTATACCACTTCTCGTGGGCTTTGGGACTGCCAGAGACTGCGGAACTGCCCCGGGGCATAAAAAAAGGCGGGGGCCGAAGCCCCCGCTAAAAAACGTCGGAACCTAGATTCCGACGCCCCCTCTAACCTGAAGACAGCTCGTCCGTAGGACGAAAAATCCTTTGACGTCAACAGGATGCCGCCTTTGGCCCGGGGCGTCAATGAGCCTCTTCAGCCCACATCTAATAGAGGGAAATGGCCCCTCCGGCCTACCAGATAGGCGACTCAGCCGGTCGGGGGCAGCCGGCCACCGATCCGCACCGGCCGAATCGCGCGGGCCAGCCCGGTGCGGTCGTCGGTCTCGACCAAGGCGGCGCACAGCGTCCCCTCGCCCTCCGCCGGCGCCAGCCGCTCGCCCGGCATCTTGCGGATGAAGCGCTGCACGGCGATCTCCTTCTTCATGCCGATCACCGAATCGTAGTCGCCGCACATGCCGACGTCGGTCTGGTAGGCGGTGCCGCCCGGCAGGACCCACGAATCGGCGGTCGGGATGTGGCTGTGGGTGCCCAGCACCGCCGAGGTGCGGCCGTCGCAATAATGCCCGATCGACTGCTTCTCGCTGGTCGCCTCGCCATGCACGTCGATCAGGATGGCCTGCGCGGTGACGCCCAGCCGGTACTTCGCGAGTTCGGCGTCGAGGGCGCGGAACGGATCGTCGAGGGCGTCCATGAACAGCCGGCACATGACGTTGATCACCACGATCTTGGCACCGCGCGCGGTCTGGAACAGGTTGGCGCCCCAGCCCGGCGTGCCCGGCGGGAAGTTGAGCGGCCGCAGCAGGCGCTTGTCCTGGGCGATGTAGCCGACGATCTCGCGCTGGTCCCAGACGTGGTTGCCGGTGGTGATGCAGTCGACGCCGGCCTCGTGCAGGTCGGTGCAGATGCGCGCCGTGATGCCGAAGCCCGCCGCGGCGTTCTCGCCGTTGACGACCACGAAATCGAGACCGAGCTCGCGGCGCAGCCGCGGCACCTCCTTGATCACGACGTCGCGGCCGGCCCGACCGACGATGTCGCCACAGAACAGGACCTTCATCGGTCAGACAAAGGCGCAAGCCCGCCGGTCGGTCAACAGCCAATCGAGCCGCTGGTCGTCGGGACCGTGCGGCACCGCGTCCACGCGCTGCAAGTCGAAGGCGACGCCGACCGCGGTGACCGGCTTGCGTGCCCGCAACCCGGCCAGGGTGCGGTCGTAGAAGCCGCCGCCATAGCCCAGCCGCCAGCCCTCGTTGTCGCAGGCCAGCAGAGGCACCAGCAGTGCGTCAGGCTCGACCTCGGGCCGGCCGGCCGCCGGCTGCAGGGTGCCGAACACGCCGGATTCGAGGGGCTCGTCGGGTTGCCAGGCGCGAAACAGCAGCGGCTGTCGCTTGCCCACCACCACCGGCAGGGCCAGGCCGCAGCCGGCCCCGGCCAGGGCCGCCATCAGCGGCCGGATGTCGATTTCGTCCTTGATCGGCCAGAAGCCGGAGACCAGCCGCGGCAAGGCGAACGGGCGCTCGGCGAGAAACGTCTCGACCAAGCTCCGCGCCGCCGCCGGCCGCGCCGCCTCGTCCAGGCCGGCGCGCCGGGCGATCGACGCCTGGCGCAGGGCCTTCTTGTCGTCACGCAGGGTCATGGCCATCGGGCAAGAAGGAAGTGGGGCGGCTCCACGATGGGCCGTGATCGAAAAAACCTCCAAGGCCTGCAAAAGCAGGTGGGCACCGTGTAGCCAAGGCCACGGCCAAGGCCAGGAACAGCTCCCAGGAGATCTTTATTGGCCCCGGGGTTTATATGCGAACCACGCACCGCGCAGAATTCCGCCCCGCCCCCAATCTAGGGACTGACGGGCGGGGGTGCAATGCGGCGCTGCGGTTTCAGGCTGCGTCTCAGGCCGCGCCGCTCACCTTGCGGCTCATCTTGTCGACCCGCGAGGTGATCAGCTCCTCGAGCGCCGTCGCCAGCGTCTCGGCGCTGTCGGTGGCGCTGACCCGGGCGGTCTCGGCGGCCCGCGCGACGCCGCGCGCCTCGTGGCTCTCGTCGGCCAGCAGGAGCGCCGCGAACACCAGCAGCTTGACCTCGGGCGCGCCCGGCATCTGGCGGCGCAGCTCGCTCACCTTGTCGTCGACATAGGCAGCGAGCTGCTGCACGCGCGCCTGCTCGCCCTCGCCACAGGCGAATTCGTAGGTCCGGCTGGCGATCTGGATCGAAACCTGCGGCATGGTCCGCTACTCCTTTTTTTGCGCCCGTCCCTTGTTCAGGAGTGGGCGTCGAGGGGAACTTCAGTGTGACGTCACTTCTGGTCGACCGCCAGCAGCGACCGGATGTATTCCATGGCGCGCTCGAGCCGCTGCTCGACCTCGTGCGCCACCTTCTTCAGCTCGTCGTGCTGGCGCTCCAGGGTCGCCAGGCGCTCGGCCAGACCGTCGGCGCGCGCGATCTCGGCCCGCAGCCGCTCGTCGAAGATCGATTCCAGCCGCGACAGCGCGCTGTCCACGCGCTCCTTTGCCCCCGCTGCGTGCGCGGGGGCTGCCGGCTGCATTTGATCCATGCAAAAAGCATAGGATCAGGGTGCCTTCCCGGTCAACATGTTGCCCCTGTGGAGCATATTGCCACGCTACATCTGGACAATTTCGCGGCAAGGACGGATTGACGCCGTAAAACGCGGTCGGCATGTTGCGCGCCGCCCGAAAACCCCATACAGCCCCCCGCCTGATGACCGATCAAACCGTTGCCAGCCGTGACATGGCGCGCGACATGGCCAATGCCATCCGGGCGCTCGCCATGGACGCCGTGCAGCAGGCGGATTCCGGGCACCCGGGCATGCCGATGGGCATGGCCGATGTCGCCACCGTTCTGTTCTCGAAGTTCCTGAAGTTCGACGCCTCGGACCCGCATTGGCCCGATCGCGACCGCTTCATCCTGTCGGCCGGCCACGGCTCGATGCTGCTCTATTCCCTGCTGCATCTCACCGGCTACGCCGACGTGACGCTCGACGAGCTGAAGCGCTTCCGCCAGCTCGGCAGCCGCACCGCCGGCCATCCCGAATACGGCCATGCCAGCGGCATCGAGACGACGACCGGCCCGCTCGGCCAGGGCCTCGGCAATTCGGTCGGCTTCGCGCTGGCCGAGCGCCTGCTCGCCGAGCGCTTCGGCCGCGAGGTCGTCGACCACTACACCTACGTCATCGCCGGCGACGGCTGCCTGATGGAAGGCGTCGGCCAGGAGGCGATCACCCTCGCCGGCCATCTCGGGCTGGGCCGCCTGATCGTGCTGTTCGACGACAACGGGATCTCGATCGACGGGCCGACCTCGCTGTCGACCTCGGAGGATCACCGCAAGCGCTTCGCCGCCGCCGGCTGGCACGTCCAGGCGGTCGACGGACACGACCCCGAGGCCGTGGCGCGGGCGATCCGCAAGGCGCGCGCCGTCGACGACAAGCCGTCGCTGATCGCCTGCAAGACGGTGATCGGCTTCGGCGCGCCGACCAAGGCCGGCACCGCCGCGACGCACGGCTCGCCGCTCGGCAAGGACGAGGTCGCCGGCGCCCGCCAGAAGCTCGGCTGGCCGCACGCCCCGTTCGACATTCCCGAGCCGATCTTCACCGCCTGGCGCAAGATCGGCCAGCGCGGCCGCGCCGCCCGCCGCAAGTGGATGCAGCGCCACGCCACCTTGGCGCACGACCTGCGGGCGGAATTCGATCGCCGCCTCAAGGGCGACCTGCCGGCCGCCTTCGGCGAGGCGATCGCCGCCTTCAAGGCCAAGGCCGAGGCCGACAAGCCGAATTGGGCGACCCGCAAGTCGAGCCAGGAAGTGCTCGAGGCGATCAATCCGGTGGTGCCCGAGACGGTCGGCGGCTCGGCCGACCTCACCGGCTCGAACAACACCCGCACCGCATCGCTGAAGCCGGTGGCGCCGGGCGAGAGCGGCGGCCGTTACGTCTTCTACGGCATCCGCGAGCACGCCATGGCGGCGGCCATGAACGGGCTGGCGCTGCATGGCGGCATCATCCCCTATGGCGGCACCTTCCTGGTGTTCAGCGATTACTGCCGGCCGTCGATCCGCCTGTCGGCGCTGATGGGCCTGCGCGTCGTCTACGTGCTGACCCACGACTCGATCGGCCTGGGCGAGGATGGCCCGACCCATCAGCCGGTCGAGCACCTGCCCGCCCTGCGCGCCATTCCCGGCCTGCAGGTGTTCCGGCCGGCCGACGCCATCGAGACCGCCGAGTGCTGGCAGCTCGCGCTCGAATCGCGCCACAAGCCCTCGGTCGTCGCGCTGACCCGCCAGAACCTTCCGACCGTGCGCACCGCCGGCGACGGCAATGGTTGCGCCCGCGGCGCCTACCTGCTGGCCGGCGACGCCGCCGCGCCGATCCGCCTCATCGCCTCCGGCTCGGAGGTCCAGCTGGCCCTGGCGGCACGCGAGCAGCTGGCCCGCGACGGGCTGGCGGCGGCCGTCGTCTCGATGCCGTCCTGGGAGCTGTTCGCGGCCCAGGACGATGCCTATCGCGCTGCCGTGCTGGGCCCGGACGGCACGGTCCGCGTCGCCTGCGAGGCGGCGACCGGCTTCGGCTGGGAACGCTGGCTGGGGGCGCGCGGCGCCTTCGTCGGCATGACCGGCTTCGGCGCCTCGGCCAAGGCGGCCGATCTCTACAAGCATTTCGGAATCACGGCGGAAGCGATTGCCGACGCGGCCCGCCGCCTGGCCCATAACGGAGGATGACAATGGCAGTTCGGGTTGCAATCAACGGCTTCGGGCGGATCGGCCGCAACGTCATGCGGGCGATCATCGAGTCGGGGCGCAAGGACATCGAGGTCGTGGCGATCAACGATCTCGGCCCGGTCGAGACCAATGCCCACCTGTTCCGCTTCGACTCGGTGCACGGCCGCTTCAACGGCGAGGTCAAGGTCGACGGCGACACGATCGACGTCGGCCGCGGCAAGGTGAAGGTCACCGCCGAGCGCGATCCGTCGAAGCTGCCGCACAAGGCGCTGGGCGTCGACATCGCGCTGGAGTGCACCGGCATCTTCACGTCGAAGGACAAGGCCTCGTCGCATCTCACGGCCGGCGCCAAGCGCGTGCTGGTCTCGGCCCCGGCCGACAATGCCGACATCACGATCGTCTACGGCGTCAACCACGACAAGCTGGCGGCCGACCATCGCGTCGTGTCGAATGCCTCGTGCACGACCAACTGCCTCGCCCCGGTGGCCAAGGTGCTGAACGACGCGGTCGGCATCGAGCACGGCTTCATGACCACCATCCATGCCTACACCGGCGACCAGCCGACGCTCGACACGATGCACAAGGATCTCTACCGCGGCCGCGCCGCGGCGCTGTCGATGATCCCGACCTCGACCGGCGCCGCCAAGGCGGTCGGCCTGGTGCTGCCCGAGCTCAACGGCAAGCTGGACGGCGTGGCGATCCGCGTGCCGACGCCGAACGTCTCGATGATCGACTTCAAGTTTGTGGCCAAGCGCAAGACCGACAAGGACGAGATCAACAAGGCGATCAAGCTGGCCGCCGCCAACCAGCTCAAGGGCATCCTGGGCTGGACCGACCAGCCCAACGTGTCGATCGACTTCAACCACGACTCGCACTCGTCGACCTTCCACATGGACCAGACCAAGGTCATGGACGGGACCCTGGTGCGGGTCATGAGCTGGTACGACAACGAGTGGGGCTTCTCCAACCGCATGGCCGACACCGCCGTCGCCATGGGCAAGCTGGGCTGATCTCCCCTCGCCCCGTCCGCGGATCGCCGATCCGCTAGACCTTGGCACGCCCCTTGCCTCCTCCCCCGAGGGAGGAGGCCGCGGGCGTGCAGCCAGCCAGCCAACAGACATCCGCCGGGCAAGCCCGGGCCCTCGACGTCGAGGACGTCGTCGTGCGCTACGGCGCGGCGCTCGCCGTCGACCACGTCTCGCTGTCGATCGAGCCCGGCGAGGTGGTGGCGCTGCTCGGCCCGTCCGGCTGCGGCAAGACCACCTTGCTGCGGGTGATCGCCGGCTTCGTCCGCCAGGTCGCCGGCCGGGTCAGGGTCGACGGCACGCCGATCGACGATCTGCCGGCCAACCAGCGCAACATCGGCATCGTCTTCCAGAACTACGCGCTGTTCCCGCACATGACGGTGGCGGAGAACGTCGCCTACGGGCTGCGCGCCCGCGGCCAGCGCGGCCCCGAGGTGCAGGCGCGGGTCAATCGCTTCCTCGAGACCGTGCAACTCGCCGGCTTCCGCGAGCGCCTGCCGCGCCAGCTCTCGGGCGGCCAGCAGCAGCGCGTGGCGCTGGCCCGCGCGCTGGCCGTCGAGCCGTCGATCCTGCTGCTCGACGAGCCGTTCGCCGCGCTCGACCGCAACCTGCGGCTCGACATGCAGATCGAGGTCAAGCGCCTGCAGCGCACCCTGGGCCTGACCACCATCCTGGTGACGCACGACCAGGACGAGGCGATGAGCGTCGCCGACCGCATCGCCGTCATGAACCGCGGCAAGGTCGAGCAGTTCGACACGCCGGTCGCCATCTACGACCGACCGCAGACGCTGTTCGTCAACGGCTTCATCGGCACCACCAACCTGCTGGCCGGCCGAGTCGCGGCGCTGACCGACGGCGCCGCCACGGTGGCCCTCGACGCCGGCGCGACCCTGCGCCTGCCGGCGACCGCCGGGCTGGGGCTGGGCGCGGCGGTCCTGCTGTCGGTGCGTCCCGAGCAGCTCGAGCTGCGCGACGCGCCGTCGGCCGAGGCCTGGGCGATCGAGCCCGGCCTCAGCCTGCCGCTCGGCGCCCAGCTGGTGCACGAGGCGCGGGCCGGCGACGGCACGATGCTCAAGATCGTCGAGCCGCGCCGGCCTGGCGCGCCGCCGCCGGCGCGGCGCTACTGCGCGCTCGCCGGCGACGCCCGCCCCACCCTGTTCCCGCGTTCCCCCTGCACCACGAGGAGTCACTTTCGATGTTCACGCGAAGAAAAGTCCTGGCCGGCGCCACCGCGCTGGGCGGCGCCACGCTGATGCCCGGCCTCGCCCACGCCAAGGGCAGCGTCGTCGCCGCGACCTATCCCGGCACCTGGGAGGACGCCTATCGCGCCATCGTCGCGCCGGCGCTCAAGAAGACCTACGACATCGACCTCGAGTTGCAGCCGTTGTTCGCCGTCGACCAGGTCGCCAAGGCCAAGGCGGCGCGCGGGGCGCCACCGTTCGACGCCTTCGTGCTCGATCCCGGTCCGCGCATCACCGCCATCGAGGCCGGCCTGTTCGACAAGTTCGACGGCAAGAAGCTCTCGAACGCCGCCAAGATGCCGGCCGGCTTCGTCGACGACTGGGGCGTCTGCGTCAACGCCCAGGTGGTCGGCATCGCCTACAACCCGAAGAAGGTGCCGGCGCCCAAGGGCTGGAAGGACCTGCTGAGCGATCCCTGGGTGTCGCGGCTCGGCCTGACCGGCTTCCAGACGACCTTCGGCACGGTGTCGCTGATCGAGATCGCCAAGGTGTTCGGCGGCTCGGAGACCAACATCGACCCGGCCCTGGTCGAGCTCAAGAAGGTGCTGCCCAAGGTCGCCGCGGTCGGCCAGCCGGCGGCGATGCCCGGCCTCTTCCAGCAAGGCCAGTGCGACGTGATGTACACCAACACCCAGACCGTCGCGACCCTGGCCAGCAAGGGCGTCGACATCGACTTCGTGAAGCCGGAGACCGGCGCCGTCGCCTTCTACACGACCCTGCATCTCGCCAAGGGCACGACCGAGGTCGACAACGCCTACAAGTACATGGACATCGTCGCCAGCAAGGAGGTCCAGGAGGCGCTGACCAAGCCGCCCTTCAACTTCATTCCGGTCAACAAGGACGTCGCGCTGCCGGACTACCTGCCGATGAAGAGCCTCGACGAGTTCAACAGCTTCGTGCGCCACGACTGGACCAAGATCAATCCGCTGCGCGCCGGCTGGATCGAGAAGTTCAACAAGGAAATGGCCAAGTGACCGACCTCGCGGTGGCCGCCCCGACGGGCGGCCGCCGCACCCTCGCCTTCCGCCTTGCCGAGGGACAGCTCGCGCTGCCGCTGGCGCTCGCCTTCGCGGCGCTGTTCCTGGCGCCGCTGCTGATGCTGTTCGGCGTCAGCTTCTTCGACGACGACAAGATCACCCGGCCGGGCCTCGCCACCTGGGCGAAGTTCCTCGGCGATCCGTTCACCTGGAAGGTGATCGCCGACACCCTGCTGCTCGGCGTCAAGACGGTCGCCACCACCATCCTGCTCGGCTACCCGCTGGCGCTGGTCTTCATGGATGCCCCGCCACGCCTGCAGAAGGTGCTGATCTTCGTCATCGTGATGCCGCTGCTGCTCTCCGTCGTGGTCCGCACCTTCGCCTGGATCGTCGTGCTGGGTCGCGAGGGCGTGATCAACCAGGCGCTGCTCTGGCTGGGCGTGATCGGCGAGCCGCTGAAGCTGCTGCAGACCGAGCTCGGGCTGGTGATCTCGCTGACCCAGATCGAGATGCCTCTGATGCTGCTGCCGCTGATCAGCGTGCTGTCGCGGGTCGATCCCAACCTGCGCGACGCCGCCGCGGCGCTCGGCGCCTCGCGCTGGCGCATTCTGTTCACCGTCATCGTGCCGCTCAGCATGCCCGGCCTGATCGCCGGCTGCCTGCTGGTGTTCGCCAGCGCCACCACCGCCTTCATCTCGCAGACCGTGATCGGCGGCGTGCGCCTGATCTACCTGCCGCTGCTGATCTGGCAGCAGTCGCTGGTGGTGTTCAACTGGCCGCTGGCCGCCGTCGCGTCGCTCACCCTGCTGGTCTCGGTGCTGTCGGTGGTCGCCGCGCTCTCCTGGCTCGGCCGCCGCAGCGGCGGCTATGTCCATGGCTAGGCGGCGCAGCCGCGGCGACCTGTCGTACGGCCTGGTCGTCGGCGGTCTGGCCGCCGTCGCCCTGCTGATCATCGTGGCGCCGGTGATCATCGTGCTGACGACCTCCTTCACCGAGGGCCGCTCGCTCAAGTTCCCGCCCAGCGGCTTCTCGCTGCAATGGTACGCGGCGCTGTTCGACGCCGCGCAGTCGCGTCAGATCCATCGCGCCGCCGGCAACACCCTGCACGTCGCCGCCCTGTCGACCGCCTGCGGCGTCCTGCTCGCCACCCTGGCGAGCCTCGGCCTGGCCGGCCGCCGCCATCGCCTGGCGCGCTTCGCCGACAGTTTCTTCATGTCGCCGCTGGTGCTTCCCGGCCTGACCTTCGGCCTGGCGGCGCTGATGTACTTCACCCTGATCGGCCTGCGGCCGTCGCTCGAGCTGATCATCGCCGGCCACATGATCGTCACCGTGCCGTTCATCCTGCGCACCACGACGGCCAGCCTGTCGCAGCTCGACCCGGCGCTGCACGCCTCGTCGCAGAGCCTGGGGGCGAGCTGGCTCTACACGTTGCGGCGGGTCACCCTGCCGCTGATCGCGCCCGGCATCTTCGCCGGCGCCTTCCTCGCCTTCATGGCCTCGATCGACAACGTGCCGGTGTCGCTGTTCCTGTCGACGGCGCGCACCGACATGCTGCCGATCCGCATGTGGGGCATGATGGAATCGACCCTCGACCCGCGCATCGCCGCGGTGTCGGGCGTGTTGATCGCGGCGGCATTCCTGCTGATGCTGGTGATGGAATGGACGGTGGGGCTGACCCGCCGCATGCGCGAGTGAAGGACCCGTCATGGAGCTGATCCCCGAACCGCTGACGCCGCAGGCCTTCGCGCCGTTCGGCGAGGTGCTCGACCTGCCGCAGCAGCCGGAGCGCCTGTACTACGATGCCGCGCTGGGCAACCTGCGGCCGGCGGCGCGGCCCAGCCTGTCGCTGATCCTGAAGCCCGAGACGGTCGAGCGGCCGCTCGGCAGCGCCATGCTGGAGCGCCACCAGTTCTCCTCGCAGAGCTTCGTGCCGCTCGACGTCGGCCGCTGGCTGATCGTCGTGGCGCCGCACGCCGCCGTCGGCGGCCCCGACCTCGCCGCCGCCCGCGCCTTCGTCGCCGACGGGCGGCACGGCGTCACCTATCGCGCCGACACCTGGCATCACGGGCTGACCACGCTCGACCGGCCCGGCCGCTTCGCCGTCTTCATGTGGCGGACCGGCGGCGCCGGCGACGAGGAGTTCGTGCCCGTCAGCCCCTTCACCGTCCGCCTGACCTGACCGGAGGTTGCCGCATGGCCTACGAGGTGCGTCGCGATTTCGTCGGCTACGGCGCCAGCCCGCCCGATCCCAAGTGGCCGAACGGCGCCCGCCTCGCCGTCAACTTCGTGATCAACTACGAGGAAGGCTCCGAACCGTCGATCCAGGACGGCGAGTCGTTCAGCGAGAACGGGCTGACCGAGGCCGCCGGCATGGCCGAGTCGATCGGCGGCCGCGACCTCGCGGCGGAGGGCCTGTTCGAGTACGGCAGCCGGGTCGGCTTCTGGCGCCTGATGCGGCTGTTCCGCGAGCGCGGCCTGCCGCTCACCGTGTTCGGCTGCGCGCTGGCGCTGGAGCGCAACCCCGAGGCGGCGGGGGCGATCCGCGCCGCCGGCCACGACGTCTGCAGCCACGGCTGGCGCTGGATCATGCACAACCGGCTGTCGGAGGCCGAGGAGCGCCAGCACATCGCCAAGGCCGTCGCCTCGATCGAGAAGACCACCGGCGAGCGGCCGTTCGGCTGGTATTGCCGCTACGGACCCAGCGTCAACACGCGCCGGCTGGTCGCCGAGGAAGGCGGCTTCCTCTACGACTCCGACTACTACGGCGACGAGCTGCCGTTCTGGCTTACCGTCGACGGCCGGCCGCAACTCGTCGTGCCCTACTCGGTGACCAACAACGACGGCCAGTTCGCCGTCGCCATCGGCACCGCCGACCAGTGGTTCGCCTTCGTGCGCGACGCCTTCGACATGCTCTACCGCGAGGGCGCCGAGAGCCCCAAGATGATGTCGGTCGGCCTGCACATGCGGCTGATCGGCCATCCCGCGCGGGCCGCCGGGCTCGAGCGGCTGCTCGACCACATGCTGAAGCATCCCGGCGTCTGGATCACGCGACGGCTCGACATCGCGCGCCATTGGATCGCCACCCATCCCTATCCCGGCAACGGGCTGAACGAGTAGCATCGCGGCCTCTCATGACTCGACGCCATGACCCCTCCGGCCCTCCGGGCCACCTCCCCGCGCTGCGCGCAGGGAGGATCATGAATCCTCCCCACGCCACGCGGGGGGAGGTGTCCGCGCAGCGGACGGAGCAACTGTCTTCGTTTATGCGGCAGTTGCCGTCCAAGGATTGTTGTCTCGGACCATGGCGTTGAGACAGACGATGAGCTTTCGCATGGCCGCGACGATTGCGACCTTCGGCTTCTTACCGGCTGCGGTGAGGCGTTCCTTGAAGGCCTTCAAGGTGGGATTGAAGCGGATGGCGACCTGGGTCGCCATGAAGAGGACGCGTCGCACGGCCGCTCTGCCGCCAAATATGTGTCGTCTGCCTTTCATTCTGCCGCTGTCGAAGTCGTATGGGACGACGCCGACCAAGGCGGCGATCGATCGGTTTGGCAAGGTGCCCAGTTCCGGCAGGAAGGCCAGCAGGGTGGCGGCCAGGACCGGGCCGACGCCCGGCACGGAACACAGAAGGTCGTGGCGAGCGCTCAGGGCAGGACAGGCGGCGATGGCTTCGGCAATCAGCTTGTCGAGTTGCGCGACGTCGCGCTCGAGCTGGCGGACCCTGCGTGCCTGCAGGCGCAGCAGGAGGCTATCGCGCAGCTGCTCCATGTGGTTGCCAGTCTGCTGCAGGGCATCGACCAGTTGGCGTCGCGCCGTGACCAGCTCGGCCAGGTGCTCGACATCGGCGTCCCGGCGCACTTCCCGGGTGGGCATCGAGGCGACGAAGCGGGCGATGACGCCGGCATCGAGCCGGTCATTCTTGGCCAGCACGCCGGCGGCCTTGGCGAACATGCGCAGCTTCCAGGGATTGACCTGGCGGACGGGCAAACCGGCTTCCAGCAAGGCACCGATGGCGCCTCGCTCGTATCCACCGCTGGCCTCCAGGCCGATCCCGCTCGCCGCCAACGGCTTGAGACGCCGAATCAACTGGCGCCACCCCCCGGCGTCGTTCGGCACGCTGAACTCCTCACCGGTGGGATGTATCGCGACATCCAAGCGATCCTTGGAGACATCGATGCCCACCGTCGGTACCATCTGCGCCATCTTCCAGCCCTTCCTTGTGGTGCGGGGTCGACCCTCGCAACTGTTCGGGTTTGCGAAGACACCGGACTTGGCACTAGCTCCGGCACAGCCATGCGGCTCTGGGGTCTACGGGCTCAGGTCCAGCGACGGGCGGCTGTTGCTGCAGCCGCCCGTCAACTCCCATTCTGCACCATCGGAAAGACACAAGGGGTCATGACTCATCGCCATGAGATAGAGGTGGGCGACTGGCACGACATGCGCGACGCCCTGTTGCGGGCGCGCCAGGCCGGCCTCGCGCCGACCCTGGTCTCGCCGGCGAATGCCGCGGCGACGTACGGCGCCGGCTTCCTCGCCGCGCTCGAGCGGCGCGCGCGCGCCGAGTTCCCCGACGTCGCCTTCGCCTTCGTCGTCGACTGCGGCGATGCGCCCGGCCATGCGCTCGCCTGCCTGCGCAGCGGCTTGCGCCGCCTGTCGATGACCGAGCCGAACGAAAGAGTAGCCGACATCGCCCGCCAGATGGGCGCCGAGCTGACGAGGAGACCGACATGAGCTGGCAGCCGACCCGAGATCTCATTGGCTACGGGCCCAACCCGCCCGATCCCAAATGGCCGGGCGGCGCCCGCGTCGCCGTGAACTTCGTCGTCAACTACGAGGAAGGCTCCGAGCCTTCGGTGCAGGACGGCGAGGGCTACACCGAGAACGGTCTGACCGAATCGAGCACCTCCTCGCAGGGGCTGAAGGGCCGCGACCTCGCCGCCGAGGGCATGTTCGAGTTCGGCAGCCGCGTCGGCTTCTGGCGCATCCTGCGCGCCTTCCAGGAGCGCGGCCTGCCGCTCACCGTGTTCGGCTGCGCTCTGGCGCTCGAACGCAACCCGCTGGCCGCCGAGGCGATCCGCAAGGCCGGCTTCGACGTCTGCTGCCATGGCTGGCGCTGGGTGCGCCACTTCCAGCTCAGCGAGGCCGAGGAGCGCGAGCACATCGCCAAGGCGATCGCCTCGCTGCAGAAGACGGTCGGGGAGCGACCGGCCGGCTGGTACTGTCGCTACGGACCGAGCGTCAACACGCGCCGCCTGCTGGTCGAGGAAGGCGGCTTCACCTACGACTCCGACTACTACGGCGAGGAGCTGCCGTTCTGGCAGACCGTCGAGGGCAAGCCGCATCTCATCGTGCCGTATTCGCTGACCAACAACGACGGCAAGTACGCTGCCGGCATGACCCATGCCGAGCAGTGGTTCGGCCTGGTGCGCGACGCCTTCGACGTCCTCTACACCGAGGGCGACCGGACGCCCAAGATGATGTCGGTCGGCCTGCACATGCGTCTGATCGGCCATCCCGGGCGCATGGCCGGCCTGTGGCGCCTGCTCGACTATATCCAGAAGCATCGCGACGTCTGGGTGACGCGCCGCATCGACATCGCCAACCACTGGCGAACCACCCATCCCTATCCCGGCAAGGGCTTGAACGAATAGGCCCGCTCCCGTTCCTCCCCACGCTCCGCGTGGGGAAGTCGGCACACCCATTCCGCACTTCGGTCGCGCCCGGCGGCCTTGAACCGGTCCGCCGCCCCCGCTATCACCGGCGCCGCCCGGACAAGCCGAACAGGGAGCCTGCGATGAAGATCACGCGCACCGTCAAGAAGATCCTAGACAACTACGAAAGCGACAGCCCGGGCACCAAGGGCAACCTCGCCCGCATCCTGATGCACGGCCGTCTCGGCGGCTCGGGCAAGATGGTCATCCTGCCGGTCGACCAGGGCTTCGAGCACGGTCCCGACCGCTCCTTCGCGCCCAATCCGGACGCGTACGATCCGCACTATCACTATCAGCTGGCGATCGATGCCGGCCTCAACGCCTACGCCGCGCCGCTCGGCCCGCTCGAGGCCGGCGCCGACACCTTCGCCGGAGCCATTCCGACCATCCTCAAGGTCAATTCGGCGAACTCGCTGTCGACCAACAAGGACCAGGCGGTGACCGCCTCGGTGATGGACGCGCTGCGGCTCGGCTGCTCGGCGATCGGCTTCACGATCTACCCGGGATCCGAGGACCAGTACGCGATGATGGAGGAGATCCGCGACATGGCCGAGGAGGCCAAGGCGTACGGTCTCGCCGTGGTCATGTGGTCCTATCCGCGCGGCGGCAAGCTCGACAAGGCCGGCGAGACGGCGCTCGACGTCTGCGCCTATGCTGCCCACATGGCGGCGCTGCTGGGCGCCCACATCATCAAGGTCAAGCCGCCGACCAGCGTGCTCTGGCAGCCCGAAGCCAAGGCGGCGATCGAGAGGGCCGGCGTCGACACCTCGACCCTGGCGGCGCGCATCAAGCACGTCGTGCAGGCCTGCTTCGCCGGCCGCCGCATCGTCGTCTTCTCGGGCGGCGAGGCCAAGGACCTCGAGGGCCTCTATGCCGAGGTCCGCGGGCTGCGCGACGGCGGCGCCAACGGCTCGATCATCGGTCGCAACACCTTCCAGCGGCCACGCGAGCAGGCGCTCGACATGCTCGACAAGATCATCGGGATCTACCAGGGCAAGATGTAGCGCGAGCCGGAGCGGCTCTCTGCCTTTCAAGGGGGCGCGCCGGACGGGTCCGGCCGCCCCCTTTTCATTGGCCGCGCGCAGAGCGGCTTCGAGAAGCCGCAACCGGCGAGCCTTCTTTTTTTCTCTGTGACTGCACCATCTTCCCTGCGAGGGTTTGGGGAAGCGTCACATGAGTGTTTTCGAGTCCGACGGACTGCGCACGATTCACAATCACGAGTTCCTGGGACGACGAGGTCTTCAAGCAGGCCTATGCCCGCGGCGTGCAGGCGGCCGGCCGCGACTATCGCTGGCAGTGGCGCGTGCACATCGGCCTCTGGGCAGCGCGCCATGCCGCGCATCCGCCGGGCGACTTCGTCGAATGCGGGGTGAACCGTGGCTTCCTCAGCTCCTCGATCATGCAGATGCTCGACTGAGACACGACGGGCCGCACGTTCTATCTCATGGACACCTTCGCGGGCCTCGATCCGCGCTACATCACCGAGGAGGAGCGGCAGAACGGCGTCCTCGAACGCACCCAGCATGAGCGCGACACCGGCTTCCTGGCCAATGGCTCGGAACTGGTCCGCGCGAACTTCTCGCAGTGGCGAAACGTCGTGATCATCGAAGGCGCCATCCCCGACACGCTCGCGCAGGCGACGCCCGAGAAGGTGGCTTTCCTCCACATCGACATGAACTGCTCGCCGCCCGAGGTCGCCGCCCTGCAGCACTTCTGGAACCGTCTGGTGCCCGGCGCCACGGTCGTCCTGGACGACTACGCCTGTCACGGATATCGCACGCAAAAGGTCGCGATGGACGGATTCGCAAGGAGCAAGGGCGTGGCCATCGCCTCCCTGCCGACCGGGCAGGGTCTGCTGCTCAAGCCTCCCGGTCCCTGACGGCCCTTGTTGCCCGTCCATGCAGGATTGATCGGCGACCTGCGGTGTGAGACGACTCCCATCCGAGGGTTTGGGGCTCGGTCGGTGGACCGCAATCGGGTGGACGCACATTGGCGAAGCTTGTACGGGAGACCTTGGTCGACGTCGAGGTGAACGACCGGGACATCGCGATGGCCGCCTACGCGCTGCTGCAGTCGCAAATCTCCTACTTCGCGGAGAAGCGCCTCCTCAGCGCCGCCGAGGCCCTGACGATCTACCGACGGGCCAGCGAGGTGTTGCGCCGACGGTCCGACGCCTTCGAGCGCGCCGCCTCGATTCTCGACCAGGAAGCGCGCTTCTGGGAGCCGCCGCGGGATTGACCCGGGCCGCCGAGCCTGCCGGCCGTCGGCCTCATGCCGGCGCTCGCGCTGTCCAAAACCAGAGCCTGCGCCTCGCGCACCGCGTCAGACGCGTGCCGGCGGAAGTATCAGGCGATCCGCCCCGGGATGCCACCAGAAGTAGCGTTCGTGGGCGCGCGGCACCGGCGGCGCCAACGGTCCGGCGCGCAACCCTCGCGCGCGCAGCATCGCGAGGACGGCGCGCAGCAACTCCGGCGCGATCCGCGGCACCAGAGGACCAGTCGCGCCGAACGGCGCCTCGTGCAGAAGGACGATCGAGCCCGGCAGATCACGCCGCCCCGCCAGGGTCGATGCTACGGCTCCGCAGCGCCTGGCGAGCTCCGCCGGGTCGGCGCAATGCTCGGCGAGGCGCCAGTCCTGTGCCGAGATCGTCCACCACGCGAAGCGCGCCCGCGGGCGGAACCGGCGCAGCGACCGGTGAAAGCGCTGCCGCTTCATGCCGGCGTTGAACGGCAGCCGCACGAGGTAGGGATCCGGGGTCGGCCGGAAGGCACTCAGCAGCAGCTCCGCCCGCTGCAGACAGGCAACCGCCGAGTCGGCGGAGCCGACTCGCTCGTGGTCGACGTGATCCCAGCCGTGCGCGTACGCCGCATGACCCGCCGCCACCGCCTGCGCGACCAGGTCCGGGGAGGCCGCTGCCCGCACGCCGCTGAAGAAGAAGGTCGCCGTGGCGTCGTGATGGCGCAGCAGGTCGAGGATCGCCGGCGTCGTCTCGGGATGCGGGCCATCGTCGAACGTCAGCGCGACATCGGTGACGCCGGGAGCCTGCCGCCACACGACGGGACACCAGCCGCCCAGGGATCCGGGGAAATACATGCGCCGCGCCTCGACCGCCTCAGCGCGCCTTTTCCGCGGACGTCGACAGCTTGCCCGTCATCGTGGCCCAGGCACCGCGCAGCCGGTAGGCGACGTCGCGCAGCTGCGGATGCGCCAGCCGGCCGGTCAGCGCACAGAACTGCCAGTGGTCGATCGCGCCGCGCCGGTACGCCTCGACGATGAAGTGCATGGCCCTGCCCGGAGCGGAGGAGCGCAGCAGCGGCGCGATCCGGGCGCGCAGCCCCAGGTACGCGTGGGACGAGATCGACGACTTCCAGGAGTCGAGGATCGACAACGAGACGTGGGCCGGCGCCTGGCTTCGACGCCCCTCGATCCCGCGGTCATCGACCACGCGATGCACCTCGGGCAGCATCAGGAAGGCGGCTCCGGCCGCCTGCAGGCGGATGTACCAGTCCCAGTCCTCGTGGATCGCCATGTCGCGAAACGGCACGGCACGCGCCACGGCCGTCGGCACCAGCATGGCCGACTGGGCGAGATAGCCGGCATTGGCGAACAGGTAGTCGGCGACCGCCTCCAGGGGGGCGATCGCCTTGTGCGGCCGTACGATGGCTTCGTGACGACGCAGGATCCGTGTGCGTGAATAGACCAGGACACCGAGCTTGTGGACCGCCTGCTCGGCCGCCTCGACCTGCCGTCGCAGCTTGCCCGGCAGCCAGTGATCGTCGCTGTCGAGGAACGCGACGTATTTGCCGGCTGCACCGGCGACCCCGGCATTTCGCGCCTCGCCGGGGCCGAAGTTGGTCGGCAAGCCGATCACCCTGACCGGCACGGACGACTGTCGGGCCGCGATAGCCTCGGCCGTGCCGTCGGTCGAGGCATCGTCAACGACGACGACCTCGAGCGCCGGATAATCCTGGCGCTCGACGCTATCCAACGCCCGAAGGACGCGCGACCTGCGGTTGAATGTCGGAATGATGACGCTGACCAAGGGCGCCATGCCCCCCCCCCGCAATGCCCCCAGCCACCCCTAACTGCCTCTCCCTATCTATATGCCATTGGAATACAACCAAACAACACCGATGATCGTCGCGGCTTGCGGAGGCGCGATCGCTCGCCGGCCGGGGACCACGTTGACGCTCCCGCGGCGGCGCGGCAATTAGGCCTCGTGTCCGCATCAGCCCCCTGTCGTCTCTATCTCATCTCGCCCGAGCGTCTCGACCATCCCGCCGTCTTCGCCGACGAGTTGCGCGCCGCGCTCGACGGCGGCGACGTCGCCGCATTCCAGCTGCGGCTGAAGGAAGTCGACGCCGCGGCGGTGGTGCGCGCCGCCGACACCTTGCGGCCGCTCTGCCAGCAGCGCGGCGTCGCCTTCATCCTGAACGACCGGCCCGATCTCGCGGTCAAGCTCGACTGCGACGGCGTTCATGTCGGCCAGGACGACACGCCCTATGCCGAGGCGCGGCGCATCGTCGGCCCCGACCGGCAGGTCGGCGTGACCTGCAAGGCGTCGCGTCATCTCGCCATGGAGGCCGCCGAGGCCGGCGCCGACTACGTGGCGTTCGGCGCCTTCTTCCCGTCGTCGACCAAGGCGGTCACCACGCCGGCCGAGGTCGAGATCCTCGAATGGTGGAGCAGCCTGATGGAGGTGTCGTGCGTGGCCATCGGCGGCATCACGGTGGCCAATTGCCGGCCCCTGGTCGTCGCCGGCGCCGACTTCCTGGCCGTCGCCGGTGGCGTCTGGAACCATGCCGAAGGACCGGCGGCGGCCGTCCGCAGCTTCAACGAGATCTTCTCAGCGCACCGGTAGCCACAGCACCTCCTCGATGTGCCGCGCGCCGGTCGCCAGCATGACCAGGCGGTCGAAGCCCAGCGCGATGCCGCTGCACGTCGGCAGCCCGTGTTCGAGCGCGGCGAGGAAATCCTCGTCGACCGGCCAGCGTACCCCGTAGAGGCGCTCCTTGAGATCCATGTCGGCCTCCAGGCGCGCCCGCTGCACGTCCGGATCGGTCAGCTCGCCGAAGGCGTTCGCCAGCTCGACGCCGCAGGCATAGAGCTCGAAACGCTCGGCGACCCGCGGATCGCCGGGCTTGGCGCGGGCCAGGGCGGCCATCGAGATCGGGTACTCGCACAGGATGGTCGGGCGGCCGACGCCGAGATGCCGCTCGATGCGGTCGAACATCACCCGGAAGAAGACGTCGTCCCAACTGTCGCCGGCATGCGCGGCCACGCCGGAGGCGGCGGCCAGCGCCTCGGCGTTGCCGATCGTGGCGAACAGGTCGAGGCCGGCATGGCGACGGAAGGCCTCGGCCACGGTCAGCCGCTCCGGCTCGGCGCGCGGATCGCAGACGAGGTCGCCCCAGCGCAGCGCGTCGGCCTCGACCAGTCCCAGCAGGCCGGCGCAGTCGGCCATGATCGTCTCGTAACCGGCGCCCGCCCGGTACCACTCCAGCATCGTGAACTCGGGATGGTGCAGCGCCGACCCCTCGGCGTTGCGGAACACGCGCGCGAACTGGAACAGGCGCGGCACGCCGCCGGCCAGCAGCTTCTTCATCGCGAGCTCGGGCGAGCTGTGCAGCCAGCGCTCGCGCTCCTCGCCGTCGGGCAGCTCCCAGTCGGTCGCGAAGCCCACCAGATGGACCTCGGCGCCCGGAGCGGCCTGCAGGATCGGCGTCTCGACCTCGACGAATCCGTCGGCCAGGAACCAATTTCGGATGGCCGCCTGCAGGCGGCTGCGCGCCGCGAGGTGGGGCAGCCGTCGCGCGAGCTTGTCGGGGCGCCACTCGGTCATCCCGAACCATCGCACGACGGCCGCCGCCGGTGTAGGGTCGGGCCATGACCCCGAAGCAGATCGACGCCTTCTGCGCCGGACTGGCGGCCGCCACCCGGCAGGTCCAGTGGGAAGGCGTCGTGGTGTTCAAGGTCGGCGGCAAGATGTTCTGCCTGCTCGCCCCCGACGGCCATTCGGTGGCGCGACTCAGCTTCAAGTGCCCGCCCGAGCACTACGAGGCGCTGTCGGCAGCCGAAGGATTCCGCCCGGCCCCCTATCTGGCCCGCGCCAAATGGGTCGCCCTGGACGACCCTGCGGTGCTGACCGCAACCGAGCTCAAGGCCTATCTGCGGCGCGCCCATGCCGTGATCGCCGCCGCCCTGCCGCGGCGGCGGCGGATCGCGCTGGGCCTGCTGCCGGGCCCCGCGGTTGCGGCTGCGGACAGGCTTTGATAGAAGGCGCCGCCGGCCTCGTCCCGATTCCTCGGAACGAGGCCAAATCCATTCTCAGATCCAGCGGTAAGCCCATGAAAGTGCCCGTCAATTCCATTCGCGCCGGCAACGTCCTCGAATACAACGGCAAGCTCTGGGTGGCCTCCAAGGTGCAGCACATCAACCCGGGCAAGGGCGGCGCCTTCGTCGCCATCGAGGCCAAGGCGCTGCGCGAGGGCAACAAGCTGCAGGAGCGCTTCCGCTCCGGCGAGACGATCGACCGGGTGCACATCGACGAGCGCGAGTGCACCTACCTGTTCAAGGACGAGACCGGCTACACGTTCATGGACAAGGAAACCTTCGAGCAGCTCACCGTGCCCGGCGACGTGCTGGACGAGGACCAGGCGCGCTTCCTGCAGGACGGCATGGAGGTCACGGTGTCGCTCTACGAGGGCACGCCGGTCGGCGCCGAGCTGCCCAAGACGGTGATCCTGCCGGTCATCGAGGCCGACGCCGTCGTCAAGGGCCAGACCGCCTCGTCGTCCTACAAGCCGGCGATCGTCGAAGGCGGCATTCGCGTCATGGTGCCGCCGCACATCGGCGTCGGCACCAAGCTGGTGATCAACACCGAGGACGGCAGCTACCTCGAGCGCGCCAAGGATTGACGGTGGCCCGCCCGCCGGAGCAACCCACCGCCCGCGTCGGTCGCGCCCCCATGACGATGGGCCGCGAGCGCTCGGGCCCGCCGGAGCGGCGTTCGCTGGCAACGCGCTCGGCGACCGTCACGGTCATGATCCGCGCCGCCTTCGCCGCGGCCAAGGCGCTCAAGCGCGACTTCGGCGAGGTCGAGAACCTGCAGGTCTCCGAGAAGGGACCGGGCGACTTCGTCAGCCACGCCGACGTCAAGGCCGAGCGCACCGTTCGCGCCGAACTGGCGCGCACCCGGCCGGAATACGGTTTCCTCGGCGAGGAAGGCGGCGAGACGGCGGGCGACGGGCGCAATCGCTGGATCGTCGACCCGCTCGACGGCACCACCAACTTCCTGCACGGCGTGCCCCACTTCGCGATCTCGATCGCGCTCGAGCGCGAAGGCGAGATCATCGCCGGCGTCATCTACCAGCCGATCTCCGACGAACTGTTCTGGACCGAGAAGGGCCAGGGCGCCTTCGTCGACACGCCGAACGCCCGCTCGCGCCGCCTGCGCGTGTCGGGACGCAAGGATCCGGCGAGGGCCCTTGTCGCCACCGGCATTCCCAACATCGGCAAGGCCGACCCCGCCTACCATGCCAAGCTGGCGACGGTCAGTGCCCGCACCGCCGGCGTCCGGCGCTGGGGCGCTGCCTCGCTCGACCTCGCCTTCGTCGCCGCCGGCCGCTTCGACGCCTTCTTCGAGTTCGGCCTGCAGCCCTGGGACGTCGCCGCCGGCGTGCTGATGGTGCGCGAGGCCGGCGGCCTGGTGAACGACATCGACGGCAAGCCCTACACGATCGGTGCCCGCTCTTTGCTGGCCACCAACTTCGGCCTGCGCGACCCCATGGTCGAGATCCTCGCCGCCGCCTGATCATTTTCCTCCCCACGTCAAACGTGGGGAGGTGTCGGCGTCCCACGCCGACGGAGGGGTCAAGGCTCATGACGCTCGACCCCTCCGGCGCTCCGCGCCGCCTCCCCGCGCTCCGCGCAGGGAGGAGATGATTTCTCGCGAAGCCCCCCGGAGGAATCTGATTTGAGGGGGCGGCGGCCATTGGCTATTGTCGATACCGACTGATCGCATGAGCAGCCCCCTCCCCTATCTCATCCGCATGCTCCTGTTCCTGGTGGCGGTGTCCGCCTTGGGTTGGGTGCTGCGCGTCGACCTGCTGCGCGTGTTCCTGAACACGCCGATCCTCGACGGCGTCATTCTGGCGGTGCTCCTGATCGGCATCTTCTTCGTCATGCGCCAGGTCATCCTGCTGTGGCCCGAGGTCGCCTGGCTGCGCCGCTTCCAGAACCGCGACGACGAGGCGCCGGCGCTCGACAGCCAGTCGATCGACCTGCTGGCGCCGCTCGCCGTCATGCTCGGCCAACGCCGCGGCGACCTGCGGCTGGCGCCGACCGCGACCCGCGCCCTGCTCGACGGCATCGCCACCCGCCTCGACGAGCGCCGCGAGCTCACCCGCTACCTGATCGGCCTGCTGATCTTTCTCGGCCTGCTCGGCACCTTCTGGGGCCTGCTCGAGACGATCGGCGCCGTCGCCGACGCCATCGCCAACCTGCAGGTCTCGACCGGCGACGCCGTGCAGATGTTCGCCACCCTGAAGAAGAGCATCGAGGGCCCGCTGAAGGGCATGTCGACGGCCTTCGGCGCCTCGCTGTTCGGCCTGTCGGGCTCGCTGGTGTTGGGCTTTCTCGAGCTGCAGGCCAGCCAGGCCCAGGGGCGCTTCCACACCGAGCTGGAAGAGTGGCTTGCCGGCGCGACGCGGCTGTCGAGCGGCGTCAGCATCGAGGGCGAGCAAGGCGTGCCGGCCTATGTCGAGGCCCTGCTCGAGCGCACCGCCGACGGGCTCGACGAGCTGACCCGGACCATGCGCCGTACCGAGGAAGGCCGCGAGACCGCCGCCGCCTCGAACGCCATGCTGATCGAGCGCCTGTCGTCCCTGGCCGAGGCGATGCGCGGCCAGCAGGCCCTGCTGGCGCGCATGGCCGAGCAGTCGATCGACCTGCGCTCGGCGATCGAGCGCATGGTCGAGCGCAGCGGCCACAGCGGCGGCGGTGGCGCCGACCGCGAGGAAGCGCTGGCCCATCAGCGCCTGGTCGAGGCCCAACTCGCCCGCTTGGTCGAGGAGACGGTGCGCAGCCGCACCGCCCTGGCCGACGAGCTGCGCGGCGAGTTCCGCCTGCTCGCCCGCACCATCGCCTCGCTGCGCGGCGGCCACCCGGCCGGCGACGGCTAGCATGGCCTCCAGCTCCGGGCGGCGGCGCGGCGGCGGGGCCGACTACACCTGGCCCGGCTACGTCGACGCGCTGACGACGTTGCTGATGGTGCTGATCTTCCTGCTGACCCTATTCAGCGTCGGTCAGTTCACCCTGTCCAGCGCGCTCAGCTCGCGCGACAGCGCCATCGACAGGCTCGACCAGCAGGTCGGCGAGCTGGCCAGCCAGCTGGCGATCGAGAAGCGGGCCACCCAGAGCCTGCAGAAGGACCTCGAGACCCTGACCCTGCAGCTGCGCCAGGAGCGGGCCGACCGCGAGCGCCTGGGCGCCGACCTGGCCGCCGAGCGCAAGGCCTCGGACTCGCTGAAGGTCGAGCGCGACCAGCTGAGCGAGCGCCTGACCTCGATGCTGAGCGAGCGCGACCGGCTGGCCGCAACCCTCGAGAGCCAGCGCAAGGAGGCCGAGGCGCGCGCCGCCGCCCAGCAGAAGCAGGCCGAGGTCACGGCCGCCGACCTGCAGAAGGAGATCGAGCGCCAGCGCGCCGAGCTGACGCGTCTGGCCGCCTCCCTGGCCGCCGCGAACCAGGAGAAGGGCAAGCTGTTCGGCGACCTCACCGAGCAGGAGAAGCTCAGCGCCGAGCAGAAAGCCGCCGTCGTGCGCCTGACCGCCGAGCTGGCCGGCCTCAAGGACGAGCTCGCCCGCCTCAGCAAGGCGCTCGACGCCTCCGATGCCAAGGCCAAGGAGCAGAACGCGCAGATCGTCGACCTCGGCCAGAAGCTGAACCGGGCGCTGGCCAGCAAGGTCGAGGAGCTGGCCCGTTACCGCTCGGAGTTCTTCGGCAAGCTGCGCGAGGCGCTGTCCGGCCAGCGCGACGTGCAGGTCGTCGGCGACCGCTTCGTGTTCTCGTCCGAGGTGCTGTTCGCCTCGGGCTCGGCCGAACTGCAGTCGGCCGGCGAGAACCAGCTGGCCGACGTCGCCCAGCGCCTGATGGAGATCGCCTCGAAGATCCCGCCGGACCTCAACTGGGTCCTGCAGGTCGACGGCCACACCGACGACCGGCCGATCCGCAACGCGCCGTTCGCCTCGAACTGGGAGCTGTCCACCGCCCGCGCCATCGCGGTGGTGAAGTTCCTGCACAGCGAGGGCATCCCCTGGAACCGTCTCGTCGCCGCCGGTTACGCGGAATTCCAGCCGCTGTCGACGACGGATCGCGACCGCAATCGCCGCATCGAGCTCAAGCTCACCAACCGCTGACGCCCCCTGGAATATTTTCGGAGATGGACCGAACTTATTCAGCCGGGCAGGAAATTAAGCATATCTTTTCTTAAGTTTTGATTTTAGTTTCAGTCCCTCATATACTCTGGGCTCTACAGGAGGAGCCCCGCCATGGATGGTCCCGGTCGTCCCACCTTGTATTGCGAGGAATTCGCTGAGCAGGCCCACCGCCTGTGCCTCATGGGCGCGATCAACGACGACCTCGCCCGCGCCTTCGAAGTCTCGACGCGCACCATCGAGAACTGGCTGCGCAGCCAGCCCGTGTTCCGCGAGGCCGTGCGCCGCGGCCGCGAGATGGCCGACGGGGATGTCGCGCATGGCCTGTACCGGCGCGCCGTCGGCTACACCTACTTGGCCAACAAGGTCCTGGCGACGGAAGGCGAAGCCGTGACCGTGCCCTACGAGGTGCACTGCCTGCCCGACACGCGCGCCGCGATCTTCTGGCTGCGCAACCGCCAGCCGCGGCGCTGGCGCAATCCGCCGGCGGATGCGCCGACCGAGGCCGGCCGGAACTGGTGGCCAGGTGCCGAGGACTCCGCACCGGCCGGCGACGAGCCGGGGACTGACTCCCCGGCTTGACCGGGATCGCGCTACAGCAGCCCCAGCCGCTTCAGTTCCGCCGCCATTTCCGGCGGCATGTCGGCGGTGTCGCCCTCGGCCAGGTCGGGCGGCGCGTCGGCGGGGGTGAGATAGCGCCATCCCTGGAACGCCTTGCAGGTGCGCGGCGACGTCGAGATCAGGGTTCGCCGCACGTGGATGCGGCAATACTTGCGCCCGTCCTCCTGGTCGACGTCCTCGTCGAAGGCCACCAGTTCCTGGCGGCAGCGGATCACGCCACGGACCACCCAGTAGAGCGAGCCGCCGTCGAGCAGTTCCTCGGCGCGACGCGGCGTGTTGCGCGTATAGACCCAGTGCGGCGAGCGCGCGCTTTGGCCGCGCTGGCGCCGCCGCGCCGCCTGGACCTGCTTCATGTGCGCGAGATCGTCGACGCCGACGGCCAGTTTGATGAGATGCAACGCCATCGCTTGGCCCTTAGTACGGCCGCGCCCGTGGTCTCAAGCGTGATATGCGCGCCACAGCGGTGGAAGATTCACAGGGGCGGGATCACACTCCACGAAGTCTGCACAATCGGTGGCATAGAGTGCGGCACTGCTCTCGGGGGCTCTGATGAATAGACCGACTCTGCTCGCCCTGGTCCTGGCCTTGATGCTGGGCTCGGGAATCGCCGGATATCTCGTCGGGCGACCGGGAGACAGCGTCGACCGTCCAGCCGCCACCCAGCCGGCGACCACGACACCGAAGCCGGCGGCGCCGGCTCAAGCGCCGGCCCCGGCGACGCCGGCCGCCCCGACGGCGACTCCTGTGCAGGCCAGCCCCGCGCCGGTCCAGCCCGCGGCGGCGCCGGTCGAGCCGTTCGCCTACCGGCGCTTCACCATCGACAGCAGCCGGCCCGAGGCGGAGGTATGCTTCGCCTTCAACCGCTCCCTGACCACGGGCGACGTGCGCTTCAGCGACTATCTGCGCATCACCCCGGAGGTGAAGTCGGCGGTCCGCGCGGTCGACGACAAGCTGTGCGTCGGCGGCCTCGCCTACGGCCAGGACTACACCGTGCGGCTGCTCGCCGGCCTGCCCGCCGGCAACGGCGCCACCTTGGCCGACGAGCAGACCGTGACCGTGTCGCTCGGCGCCAGACCGGCCGTCGTCACCCTGCCGGGCAAGGGCTTCATCCTGCCGCGCGGCGCGGCCGCCGGGCTGCCGATCACCACGATCAACGTCTCCAAGGTCGGCATCGCCGTCTACCGCGTCAACGAGCGCGGGCTCGACCGCTTCGCCGGCGATCGCTGGGATGCCTCGTTTCCCGGCTCCCAGCCGGTCACCGAGACGTGGTCCCTGCGCGGCTGGCTGAACGGCAGCAACGGCACCAAGCAATGGGAAGGCACCATGGAGGTGCGCAACCCGCCGAACCAGCCGGTCACCACCGCCTTCCCGATCCGCGAGACCCTGGGCGACTGGAAGCCCGGCGCCTACTTCGTGGTCGTCTGGAATGCCGCCCGGCCGCCGTCGCGCAGCTACGACGACGACGACGATTCGGCGGGCGGCGGCGCCGCCGGCCTGTGGGTCATGGACACCGACATCGGCCTGACCAGCTTCACCGGCACCGACGGGTTGAACGTCTTCGCCCGCTCGCTGCAGAGCGCCCAGCCGCTGTCCGGCCTCGAAGTCGTGCTGCTGACCCGCGGCAACGAGCCGATCGGCAAGGCGGTGACCGGCGCCGACGGGCGCGTCACCTTCGCCCCCGGTTTGATCAAGGGCAAAGGCGCCGCCGAGGCCTATGCCGTCATGGCCTCCGACTCGACCAAGCAGGAGTTCGCTCGCCTCGAGCTGACCAAGGCCGCCTTCGATCTGTCCGATCGCGGCATCTCGGGCCGCGAGCAGCCCGGCCCGGTCGACGCCTTCCTCTATACCGAGCGCGGCGTCTACCGGCCCGGCGAGACCGTGCAGCTGATGAGCCTGCTGCGCGACAACGGCGCCGTGGCCCTGGCCAACCTGCCGGTCACCCTGATCGTCAAGCGCCCGGACGGCACCGAATTCACCCGCTTCGCGCTCGCCCTGCAGTCGGCCGGCGCGCTGTACCAGAGCATCGCGCTGCCCAAGTCGTCGCGGCGCGGCCGCTGGTCGGTCACCGCGCACATCGACCCCAAGGCGCCGCCGGTCGGCCGGGTCGAGTTCTCGGTCGAGGACTTCGTGCCCGAGAAGCTGAAGGTCGAGCTGAGCTCGGCCCAGCCGATCCTGCGGCCCGGCCGCACCAACACCTTCGCCATCGCCGCCGATTTCCTGTACGGCGCGCCGGCCGCCGGCCTCACCGCCGAGGCCGACCTGCGGGTGGTCGTCGACGACAACCCCTTCCCCGCCTTCGCCGCTTATACGTTCGGCTCGGAGAACGAGCGCCGCAAGTTCGAGCCGCCGCTGCTCACGCTCGCCGCACCGGACACCGACGACAAGGGCAAGACGACGCTCGAATGGGGCGGCGACAAGGTCAAGGACACCAGCGTGCCGCTGCGCGCCCAGCTCCAGGCCCGCGTCTTCGAGCCCGGCGGCGGGCGCGCCACCAAGGCCGAGCTGGCGGCGCCGCTGCGCACCCGCGAGCTCTATCTCGGCATCAAGCCGACCTTCGACGGCGCCTATGCCCAGGAAGGCGTCGACACCAACTTCGACCTGGTCGCCGTCGACGCCGCCGGCAAGCAGGTCGCCCGCCCGCGCGTCCAGTACAAGATCGAGCGCATCGAGTACGCCTACCAGTGGTACCAAGTCGACGGCCGCTGGCGCTGGCAGTCGACGCCCAACGAACGGATCGTCGTGGCCGACTCGCTCGAGCTCAAGGCCGACGGCGCGAGCCGCCTGACCCGCCGCCTGGGCTGGGGCCAGCACAAGCTCACCGTCTTCGACGAGCAGCAGAACGCCCTGACCAGCATGACCTTCTACGTCGGCTGGTACGGCGGCGACGCCGACGCCCAGGAGACGCCGGACACCCTGAGGGTCGCCAGCGACAAGCAGAACTACAAGCCGGGCGAGAGCGCCCGGCTGCGCATCGAACCGCCGTTCGCCGGCCAGGCGCTAATCGCCATCGCCACCGACCGCATCGTCGCCACCTATCCGGTGGCGGTGCCGGCCGGCGGCACCACGGTGGAGATCCCGATCCAGGAGGAATGGGGCGCCGGCGCCTATGCCCTCGTCACTGCCTGGCGGCCGCTCTCGACCCAAGCCGAGCGCACGCCGACCCGGGCCATCGGCGCCGCCTGGCTGGGCATCGATCCGGCCCTGCGCACCTTGGCGATCTCGCTCGGCATGCCCGACAAGGTGACGCCGCGCCAGAAGCTCGAGGTGCCGGTCAAGGTCGCCAACCTGCAGAACGAGGAAGCGTTCGTCACCCTGGCGGCGGTCGACGAGGGCATCCTGCAGCTCACCCGCTTCAAGACGCCCGATCCGGCGAAGCACTATTTCGGCAAGCGCCAGCTCGGCCTGGCGATGCGTGACGATTACGGCCGCCTGCTCGACACGCGCTTCGACGATCTCGGACGCGTCCGGACGGGTGGCGATTCGGGCGACATCGGCGGACTCGACGTCGTGCCGACCCGCACCGTGGCGCTGTTCAGCGGCCCGGTGAAGCTCGACGACAAGGGCGAGGCGCGCATCGCGCTCGACGTGCCCGACTTCATCGGCCAGTTGCGGCTGATGGCCGTCGCCTACAGCGCCAAGCGGGTCGGCTCGACCGAGCAGCGGCTGTTCGTGCGCGACGCGGTGACCGCCGACGTCGTGCTGCCGCGCTTCCTGGCGCCCGGCGACCGCAGCCGCGTCGCCCTGTCGCTGCACAATGTCGACGGCCAGGCCGGCGCCTATCGCGTCAGCCTGAGCGCGACGGGCGCCGTGGCGCTCGACCGGCCGGTCGAGGAGACGCGTCGGCTCGCCGCCAACCAGCGCGAGCTGCTGACCTGGGACCTCAAGGCCGGCGAGGCCGGCTTCGGCAAGGTCGCCGTGTCGGTCTCCGGCCCGGGCAACTTCGCCGTGACCCGCGACTGGGACATCCAGGTGCGACCGGCGCAGACGCCGAGCGCCGTCGACACCACGGCGCAGCTCGACGCCAAGCGCGCGCTGACCGTCGACCGGAACCTGACGGCGCAGTTCGCGCCCGGCACGGCGGTGGTCAGCGTGGCGCTGTCGCGCACGCCGGGCATCGACGTTGCCGGCCTGCTGCGCGCCCTCGACAAGTACCCGTTTGGCTGCATCGAGCAGACGACCAGCCGGGCGCTGCCGCTGCTCTACTACAACGACGTGGCGCTGCTCGGATACGGCGCCGCCGACCAGAGCATCCCGGATCGCGTCCAGGATGCCGTCTACCGCATCGCCGACATGCAGCTCTCGGACGGCTCGTTCGGCATGTGGGGACCCTATGCGCCGGCCGCCGAATGGCTGCAGGCCTATGCCCTCGACTTCCTGCTGCGCGCCCGCGACCAGTCGATGGCCGTGCCGGCGGCCTCGCTGCAGCGCGGCCTGACCTGGCTCAACCGCACCGTCGAGAAGCTGTCGCCCAACGCCCAGGCCTATGGCTGGTACGTGCTGGCCAAGGCGGGCATGGCCGATCCCGGCCGCATCCGCTACTTCCAGGACACGAAGGCCGGCGAGATGCGCGGCGGCCTCGCCTGGGCGCAGCTCGCGGCGGCGCTCAACCACGTCGCCGAGTCCGGCCGCGCCCGGCTGGCCTTCGCGATCGCACGCCAGCGCCTCGACCAGGACGATCCCGCCGACTACTACGGCTCGCCGCTGCGCAACCGCGCCGCGGTACTGGCGCTGGCCCGCGAGGCCGGCGGCGCCGAGGCGGTGGCCGAGGTGGTCAACGCGGTGCGCGAGAAGCTGGTGGCGCGCATCGACCAGACGACGACCCAGGAACAGGCCTGGCTGGTGCTGGCGGCGCGGGCGCTGAGCGGCAACGCCGAGCTCGCCTACTCGGTCAACGGCGAGGCGCGCAAGGGGACCACCGACCCGGTCGTGCTCAACCCCGACGCGGCGGCGCTGGCCCAGGGCCTGCGCGTCGCCAACGACGGCGACCGGCCGGTGTGGCTGCAGGTCACCGCCCGCGGCGTGCCGACCGAGCCGCAGCCGGCGGCCACTCAGGGCCTGAGCGTGCGCCGCCGGTTCCTGACCTTCGGCGGCGAGCCGGTCAACCTGGCGCGGCTGCGCCAGAACGAGCGGGTGATCGTCAGCATCGACGGTCGCAACCTCGAGGGCGGCTACCACGAGGTGGCGCTGCTCGACCTGCTGCCGGCCGGCTTCGAGATCGAGTCGGTGCTCAACGAGGACACGGTCAAGTCCTTCCCGTTCCTCAGCAAGATCACCGACACCCGCATCGCGGAGGCGCGCGACGACCGCTTCTTCGCCTCGTTCAACCTCGGGCGGCGGCCGTTCCGCTCGCTGTGGGACCAGGAAGCCGACTACGGCAACATCTACCACGTCGCCTACATCGTGCGGGCCGTGACCCCCGGCAGCTTCGCGCTGCCGGCGGTCAACGTCTCGGACATGTACGCGCCGCGGATCTACGGCCGCAGCGCCATGGGCAGCGTGACCGTCGCGCCGCGATGACCCCCTCTTCCCCGGGACCGCGCGCATTCTGCGCGCTCATGACCGCGCGCCTGGAGGCGCGCGGTCCGGGGCTCGGCACTCTTGGAGCGCGCTTGTGAGGCGCGCGGAAGGCGCGCGGTCCCGGTTGAAGTCGTGGGGCGTCGGTGCCGGGCTCTTCGTCGTCCTGCTGGCCGTCGGCCTGCTGGCGCTCGACCGCCTGTTCCCGCCGGACCTGTCGCGCTACCGCGAGCGCTCCAGCGAGACGGTCGATGCCGGCGGCCGCCTGCTGCGCGCCTTCACCACGGCCGACGGCAAGTGGCGGCTCAAGACCACGGCCGACGATGTCGATCCGCTCTATCTCGCCCTGCTCAAGGCCTGGGAGGATCGCCGCTTCGACACGCATTGGGGTGTCGATCCCCTGGCCAGCCTGCGCGCCGCCACGCAATGGGCCGAGCGCGGCCGGGTCGTCTCGGGGGCCTCGACCCTGTCGATGCAGGCCGCCCGCCTGCTCGAGCCGCAGCGCTTCCAGGCCGGCACGCGCAGCCTCACTACCAAGCTGCTGCAGTCGGCGCGCGCCCTGCAGCTCGAATGGCGCTATCCCAAGCGCGAGGTGATGGCGATCTACCTCACCCTGGCGCCGATGGGCGGCAACCTGGAGGGCGTGCGCGCCGCCTCCTTCGCCTACTTCGGCAAGGAGCCGCGCCAGCTCAGCGCCGCCGAGGCCGCCCTGCTGGTCGCCCTGCCGCAGTCGCCCGAGCGGCGCCGGCCCGATCGCGCCGCCGCGGCGGCCCGCGCGGCGCGCGACCGCGTGCTGGCGCGCGGCCTCGAGCAGGGCCTGCTCGAGGCGAGCCTCTACGACCGCGCCCTGAGCGAGAAGGCGCCGCAGCGCCGCCTCGCCCTGCCGATGCAGGCGCCGCATCTCGCCGCCTGGCTGGCCGGCCAGTCGCCGGGCGCCATCGTACCGACCACCTTGCGCTACGAGCTGCAGGCGGCGCTCGCCCAGCTGGTCGCCGAGGAGCGGCGGCAGATGCCCGACCTGCCGCAGATCGCCCTGGTCGCCCTCGACAATCGCAGCGGCGCGGTCGTCGCCTGGGCGAGCGGCAGCGACTGGTTCGGCCGCGCCGGACAGGTCGATCTGGTGCGCGCCCGGCGCTCCCCCGGCTCGGCGCTGAAGCCGCTGATCTATGCCATGGCGTTCGACGACCGCGTGCTGCATCCCGAGTCGATCGTCGAGGACGTGCCGGTGCGCTTCCGCGACTGGCTGCCGCGCAACTTCGACCACGGCTACCTCGGCGCCGTGACCGTGCGCCGCGCCCTGCAGCAGTCGCTCAACGTGCCGGCGGTGCTGGCGCTCGACAAGGTCGGGCCGCAGCGCTTCCTCGCCACCCTGCGCACCGCTGGCGTCGAGCCCGGGCTGCCGCCTGGCGATTCGGGCAACGCACTAGGCATCGCGCTGGGCAGCGCCACCGTGTCGCCGCTCGAGCTGGCCGGCCTCTATGCCGGGCTGGCGCGCGGCGGCCAGTTCGCACCGCCGCGGGTGCGCCGCGATCGGCCGGCGGCCGAGCCGGTGCGGCTGATCGGGCCGGCGGCGACCTGGTACGTCGGCGACGTGCTGGCCGACGCGCCGTTGCCCGAGGGCTTCGCCCATCTGCCGGTCGCCTTGCGCGACCGTCGCATCGCCTACAAGACCGGCACCTCGGCCGGCTACCGCGACGCCTGGGCGGCCGGCTACAGCGCCAACTGGACGGTGGTGGTCTGGGTCGGCCACGCCGACGGCACGCCGCGCCCCGGCCAACTCGGCCGGCTGGCCGCCCTGCCCGTGCTGTTCAAGGCGTTCGGCCGCCTGCCGGCCGAGGACAATCGCGCCGCGCCGCCGCCGCCCGACGTGCTCAAGGTCGGCTCGTGGCGCGACCTGCCGGTCCGCCTGCGCCGCCTCGGCCCGCCGGGCGAGTCGACCGGCGGGCCGCGCATCGCCTATCCGCCGGCCGACGCGCGCATCGAGCTGGCGCCCGACGAGCCGGTGCCGCTGTCGGCGCTGGGCGGCAACGGCGCCTTGCGCTGGCTGGCCGACGGGCGGCCGATCGACGGCGCACGCTGGGTGCCCCAGGGCCCTGGTGCCGTGCGCCTTGCCGTGGTCGACGAGGCCGGCCACTCAGCCAACGTCACGGTGCGCATCGTCGCCCGCCCGTGATCACGGCCACAGCGCCACGGCTACGGAAGCGAGGAGCAGGCCGGCGAAGGCGAGGTTGAGCCGACGACCGCGACGGGGGTCGCGAAAGGCGCGGCTCAGGCTTGCGCCGGCGAGCAGCCAGGCGAGGTTCACGGCGATCATGACGACGACCAGCAGGGCCGTCTTGAAGGCGACATCGAGGAGGACGTGATGGCGATCCAGCACGAACCCGGAATAGAGCGCCGCCATTGCCGCGTAGCCCTTGGGATTGACCAGCGACAGCAGCAGACCCGCGGCCAGGCCGGGCGCCCGGCCCGCCGCGCTCGCCTCGCTGAGCGGCGGCGCCGTCGCGATGCGCCAGGCGAGATGCAGGAAATACAGAGCCGCCAGCCCGCCGATCACCGGCGTGACACCGGGGATCGCCAGCATCAGGCCGACGACGCCGCTGGCCACGATCGCCATCACCAGCGCCATGCCGAGCACGATGCCGGCGAGATAGAGCAGGCCGCGGCGCGCGCCGAAGGCAGCACCGGTCGCGGTCAAGCCGAGCGTCGCCGGCCCCGGACTGCCGGCGAGCGCCACGGCGGCGAGCAGGAAGCCGGGCAGCGCGTCCATGGTCGCAGCTTGCACCGGCGCCGCCGCGCCGATCTTGAACGTTCGTGCTAACGCGGCCGCTTGCCCGCCGCCTCGCGGGCCGCCAGGACGCGCAGCGTCGACTGGCCCATGGCCGTGGCGTCGAAGTACAGGGTCTCCTCGCCGGCGGCGGTCGCCACGGTCCAGATGTCGTAGGTCCGGCCGTCGATGTCCTTCGACACTCGGCTCCTGCGCTGCACCTCCGGGTTGACGGCGAACCAGTCGTACTCCTCGGCGATCAGCACCACCTGGCGCGCGGTGCGCGGGCTCTTGCCGTCGCCGGTCCGGTCGAGCACCAGCATCAGGCTCACCGCGAAGGCGCGGTGGAAGGTCTGGTCGGCCGTCCGTCCTTCGATGCCGGCGATGGCGCCGAGCAGCTGCTGGATCTCGACCAGGGGCAGGATTCGCACCGCCCCCAGTTCGGCTTCCAGCGGCTGCAGCAGGGCCCGCGCCGCGCCCGTCTCGTGCGGTCCGGTGAGTGCCGCCTTTGCCTGCGCCACCGCCTTGCGCATCATCGCTTCGATCTCGAAAGCCGCCAGGGTCGGATGACTGATCACCCGGGCGCGCGCATTCTCGGCGAGCGGCAGCACGCTGGGCAGCAGGCTTTGCACGGGCGACGGGTTGGACGGCTGGGCCCCTCCCGGCCGCGCCGGCGCGAGCGCGACCAGCGCGAGGGCGAGCGCGCTCCGGGCCGCCGCGCGGCGGCGCATTCAGGCCGCCTTGGCCTTGAGCGCCTGGGCGACCTTGGAGGCCGGCTCGCGGCCCAGCGCGGCGCAGATCGCGCGCCCGGCGGCGGCCACCGCGTCGAGATCGACGCCGTGCGCGATGCCGAGCCCGTTCAGCAGGTAGACCACGTCCTCGGTGCCGACGTTGCCCGAGGCGCCCTTGGCATAGGGGCAGCCGCCCAGCCCGGCGACCGCCGTGTCGAACACCGCGATGCCGCGCTCCATCACCGCCATGATGTTGGCCAGCGACTGGCCATAGGTGTCGTGGAAATGCGCCGCGATCTTGTCCCGCGGAATCCGTTCCGCGACCGCGTCGATCATGGCGACGCAGTCGCCGGGCGTGCCGACGCCGATCGTGTCGCCCAGGGAGACCTCGTAGCAGCCCATGCGGAACAGGCGCTCCGACACCTCGGCGACCTTGGCCGGCGCGACCTTGCCGTCGTACGGGCAGGCGATCACCGTCGAGACGTAGCCGCGCACCCGCATGCCGTGGCGCTGAGCCGCCTCCATGACCGGCGCGAAGCGCTCGAAGCTCTCGTCGATCGAGCAGTTGGTGTTCTTGCGGCAGAACGCCTCGGAGGCCGCCGTGAACACGGCGATCTCCTCGCATTTGGCCTCGACGGCGCCGTTCATGCCCTGCTTGTTGGGCACCAGCACGGGATAGGCGACGTCCGGCTTGCGCCGGATCTGGGCCATCACCGCGTCGGTGTTGGCCATCTGCGGCACCCATTTGGGCGACACGAAGCTGCCGGCCTCGACGGCGCTGTGGCCGGCCGCGGTCAGCGCGTCGATCAGCGCCACCTTGGCCTCGACCGGCACCGGCTTGGCCTCGTTCTGCAGCCCGTCGCGCGGACCGACTTCGACCAGACGAACTCGCTTGGGCAGATTCATGACGACGCCTCCCTGACGCCGCCCATACTACGCGAGCGGCTGCAGCGCGAGCCCCGCGCCGAGGCAGAGCAGGCCTGCGAAGAAGGCGCGGCGGAAGGCCGTGGCGCCGAGATGCCGGCGCAGCCCCTGGCCCAGCGCCATGCCGAGCAGCGCCGGCGCCACCGCGCCCAGCGAGCCACCCAGCGCCACCGACGGCAGCCCCCCCGACAGCCAAAGTCCAGCCGCCAGGGCCACGGTAGACACCGTGAAGGACAGGCCGAGCGCCTGTACCAGCGCGTCCCTCTCCAGCCCGATCGCCTGCAGGAAGGGCACCGCCGGCAGCACGAAGACGCCGGTGACGCCGGTCACCGCCCCGGTGACCAGCCCGACCAGCGGCCCCGCCCAACCCTCGTGCCGCCGCTCGATCGTCCAGCGCACGCCCGACAGGCCGAGCCCGCCATAGGCGATCAGAGCGACGCCGAGCCACGGGCCCCCGGCCGCCGTCAGGGCGCCGGCCGTCGCCACGGTGCCGACCACCACGCCGGCCATCATGCCGGCGAGGCGCCGCGCGAGGACGAGGGCATACGGCCCGACCAGCATCTGCCACAGGTTGGTGACCAGCGACGGCAGCAGGAGCAGCGCCGCCGCCTCGGTCGGCGGCAGGACCAGCGACAGCAGCCCCATCGACACGGTCGGCAGGCCGAGCCCGACGACTCCCTTGAGCAGCCCGGCGAGCGTGAAGACGGCGGCGACGATCATCGTGTCCATGGCGCCGACCCTGCGGCGCCGGCGACGGCTGGACAATGCGGAAGGCCCGAGGCAAGCCTTCGGCCCAGCCGAAGGCTCGCTCCGGCCGCGGGAGGACCGTCATGCGCCTCGATATCGTCGATCTCCGCCTGGCGCTGCACGTCGTCGAGGCCGGCAGCATCACCGGCGGCGCGGCGCGCGCCGGCCTCGCCCTGGCCTCGGCCAGCGAGCGCCTGCGTGGCCTCGAGACCGACCTCGGCGTCGCGCTTTTCGAGCGCCGCCGCCGCGGCGTCGCAGCGACCGCGGCCGGCGAGGCGCTGCTGCGGCATGCGCGGCTGGTGCTGGGGCAGGTCTCGGCGCTGCGCGAGGAGCTGCGCCAGCATGCGCGCGGCCTGCGCGGCGAGGTGCGGCTACTGTCCAACACCGCGGCCACGCTGGAAATCCTGCCGGCCCGGCTCGGCCCGTTCCTCGCCGCCCATCCCGAGATCGACGTGGCGCTCGAGGAGCGGCCGAGCCCCGAGATCGTGCGCGCCGTCGCCGCCGGCCGCGCCGATCTCGGCATCGTCGCCGACGCGGTCGACACGGCGGCCGAGCTCGAGACCCTGCCCTTCGCGGTCGATCGGCTGGTCCTGGTCGTGCCGCGCCGCCATGCCTTGGCGCGACGGCGGCACCTTGCCTTCCGGGAGGCGCTCGACGCCGACTTCGTCGGCCTGCCGCCGGGCAGCGCGCTGCAGGCCCATCTCGACGACCAGGCGGCGCGGCTGGGCGGGCGCTTGCGCCTGCGGGTGCGGCTGCCGGGCTTCGACGCGCTGTGTCAGGCCGTGGCCGGCGGCCTCGGCGTCGCGGTGGTGTCGCAGAGCGCCGCCGAGCGCGGCCGGCGCAGCCTGCCGATCGCCGTCGTGCCGCTGTCGGATGCGTGGGCGGTGCGCCGGCTGCGGATCTGCCTGCGCCACCGCGCCGCCCTGTCGGGGCCGGCGCGGGCGCTGCTCGAGCACCTGGCGGCGCCGGACGGCTGAGCTACCGCACCAGGGTCTGACCGAGCCGGCCGCCGCGCGCCAGGATCACGGCGACCGCCGCCAGGGCCAGCACGGTCAGGCCGATCAGCAGGGTGGCGACCGCGGTGATGGTCGGGTTCACCTCGAGGATCAGCTCGTTGAACATCTTCTTCGGGACCGTCTCGTAGCGCCCGGCGATGAACGAGGTGACGATCACCTCGTCGAAGCTGCCGATGAAGGCGAAGATCCAGGCGGCGAACACGCTGGGCGCCAGGTTGGGCAGCACGACGCGGCGCATGGTGTGAGACCACGACGCGCCGAGGCTCCAGGCGACCTGCTCGATGCGCGGATCGAAGTCGCGGATCGCCACGCCCAGCACCATGATGACCAGCGGCACGTTGAGGATGGTGTGGGCCGCCACCAGGCCCGCGAACGAGCCGAGCAGGCCGACCCGCGCCAGGCCGAGATAGAGGGCGATCGACACGATGATGGTCGGGATGATCAGCGGCGCCACGAAGTTGCTCTCGGCCAGCGCCAAGCCGCGGAAGCGGCCGCGTCGCAAACCATAGGCGGCCAGCCCGCCCAGCACGAGCGCAGCCAGCGAGGAGACCAGCGCCAGGATCGCCGAGGTGGTCATCGCCTCGATCCAGCGCGAATCGCCGAACAGGGCGGCGTACCAGCGCAGCGACAGGCCGGGCGGCGGGAAGGTCAGCGCCCGCGCCGAGGAGAACGACATCGGGATGACGATCAGCAACGGCACGGCGAGAAACACCAGGCCGAAGATGCCGGCGGCGGCCAGCAGGCGGCGCGACCAGGCGGGCGATCCGCTCACGTCGCCGCCGCCCGTCGGTCGAGCCGCCGCCACACCGCGAAGATCGCCAGCGCCACCAGCAGCAGCACGGTCGAGATCGCCGAGGCCTGCTCCCAGCGCGGGATCTGGTTGATCAGGGTGTCGAGCAGGTTGGAGATCATCGGCACCCGGCCGCCGCCCAGGATCGCCGGCGTGACGTAGAAGCCGAGGCAGAGCATGAAGACCAGCAGGGTGCCGGCGCCCAGCGCCGGCAGGGTGAGCGGAAAGTAGACCTTCCAGAAGATCGTGCGCGGCGGCGCGCCCAGCGAGGCGGCGGCCTGCAGCAGCCGGTCGTCGATGCGGATCATGGCGGCGAACAGCGGCAGCACGAGGAACGGCAGCAGCACGTTGGCCATGCCGATGGTGACGCCGAGCTCGTTGTAGAGGAACTGCACCGGCCCGTCGGTCAGGCCGAGCCCTTGCAGGCTGCGATTGACCAGGCCGCCGTTGCCCAGCACGACGATCCAGGCATAGGTGCGCACCAGGATGCTGACCCAGAAGGGCAGCACGACCAGCGCCAAGGCGACCAGCCGCGCCCGGTGCGGCAGGCCGCGCATCCAGTGCGCCAGCGGATAGCCGATCGCCACGTTGGCCAGGGTGGCGATCAGCGAGATACGGAGCGTGTTGCCGAGCACGCGCAGGTAGACCGGCGCCTCGACCAGCCCCTCGTAGTGCTCCAGGGTGAAGCCCCGCCCCTTGTCCCAGAAGGCGAGGCCCAGCATGTAGACGATGGGCGCGTTGAAGGCGACCAGCATCAGCACCAGGAGCGGTGCGATGAAGCCGAAGCCGGTCGAGCGGTTCATCGTCGAGGCGGACGGGCCGGAGACGCCGTCACAGGCTCAGCTTGAAGGCCTCCCACTTCTTGTTCACCGCCTCGCCGTTGTCGGCCCACCATTCGGCGTTCTGGAACCACTGCACCGCCTTGTTCTGCTTGCTGGTCGGGAACTGCCACAGCTTGTCCTTGGGCAGCAGCGGATCGAGGTCGGGGCTGGGGCCGGTGTAGGAGATGACCTCGGCCGCCTTGGCCTGGTTCTCGGGCAGCGACATCTCGTGCATCAGCTTGTAGGCCGACGCCTTGTCCTCGGCCTTCGAGTTCTTGACGATGCCGAAGTAGGACAGGTCGGCCATGCCGCCGGCGAAGTTCAGGCCGAAGGCGGGATCGCCGACGACGCGGCCCGACCAGCAGATCACGTACTGGACCTCGTTGTCCTTGAGCAGCTGCGGCGGCTGGGCGCCGGCCTTCCACCACACCGAGACGTCCTTCTTGATCTCGTTCAGCTTCTTGAAGCCGGCGTCGACGTCGAGCGGATAGAGCTTGTCGACCGGCACGCCGGTCGCCAGCACGGCGAACGGCAGGGCGTAATGCGGATAGTCGGGCAGGCAACGCTTGCCCGGGAAGGCCTTGGTGTCGAAGAACTCGGCCCAGCTCTTCGGTTCCTTCTGGCCGGCCCGCCAGGCCATGATGGTCGAGAAGTACTGATAGCCGAAGCCGTAGTCGTTCTTGGCCTCGGGGAACATCGCCCCCGGCGCCACCGCCGCCCAGTCGATCTTCTCGATCAGGCCGAGCTTGCGCGCCTGCACCAGCACGCCCGAGCCGAGCTCGAACAGCACCGTCGAGGTCTGGCCGCTCTCGACCAGGGCGCGCAGCTTGCCGAGCGAACTCGGGCTCTCGCGGATCACCTTGATGCCGGTCTTCTTGGTCAGCGGCTCGATGTAGCCGACCTCGATCGATTCGCCGGACTTGCCGCCGGACTCGATCATGCGGATCTCCTTCGACTGGGCGCGCGCGCCCGCCGACAGGAGTCCGATGGCCGGCAAGGCGGCTGCCGCCGTGCCGACGAAGGTGCGTCTCTTCATGCCAAGTCCCTCCTCTGCTCCCCGACCCTCAGGCGACCGGCCAGATGTCGGCCGGCTCCCACGAAACCGTCACCCGCTCGCCGGGCGCGAACGGCCGGCCGACGAACGGCACGGAGGCCACCATCGTCCCCGGCGCTGCCGACGCCTCGAGCGCCAGATGATAGCGCACCGTCTGGCCGAGATAGACCGCCTCGGTCACGCGGGCCGGCCGGCCCGCCGCCTCGGCAGACGCGAGCCGCACCCGCTCGGGCCGCACCACGCCGGTGGCGCCGCCGTCGATCGGCACGAAGTTGGCGATGCCGAGGAACTCGGCGACGAAGCGGTTGGCCGGCTTGAGATAGGCCTCGGCCGGCGCCGCGACCTGCTGCGTGCGGCCCTTGTCGAGCACCATGATCCGGTCGGACAACGACAGCGCCTCCTCCTGGTCGTGGGTGACCAGCAGGGTGGTGACGCCGAGCGTGCGCTGCAGCTGCTTGAGCTCGACCTGCAGCTCCTCGCGCAGCTTGCGGTCGAGGGCGCCGAGCGGCTCGTCGAGCAGCAGGATGTCGGGCTCGAAGACGATGGCGCGGGCCAGCGCGACGCGCTGCTGCTGGCCGCCGGAGAGCTGCGACGGCCGGCGGTCCTCGAGGCCGCCCAGCCGCACCAGGGCCAGCGCCTCGAGCGCCCGGCGGCGCGCCGTGGCGCCGTCCATCTTGCGCACGCCGAGCGGGAACAGGACGTTCTCCAGCACCGTCATGTGCGGGAACAGGGCATAGGACTGGAACACCAGGCCGATGTTGCGCTGCTGCGCCGGTGCCTCGGTGACGTCGCGCCCGCCGATGAAGATGCGCCCGGCGCTCGGCCGGTTCAGCCCGGCGATCAGCGACAGCAGGGTCGTCTTGCCCGAGCCGCTCGGTCCCAGGATGGTGACGAACTCGCCCTGCGCCACCGCCAGGTCGACCTCGTCGGCGGCGGCCACCGGCCCGTAGCGCTTGCTCACCCGATCGAGGCGGATGTCGCTCATCGCACCGTGGCCATCGCCCGGTCGACCGCCGCCAGGGTCTCGTCGATCACACTGTCGTCGTGCGCCGTCGACAGGAAGAACTTGGCGACCTGGGTGATGCGCACGCCCTCCTCCTGCAGCGCCGCCTGGAAAGCCAGCGCCTTGTCGCGGTCGGCGCCCGTGGCCTCGCGGTAGTTGCGCGGCGCCGGGCCGTCGGTGAAGAACACCTGGAAGATCGCCGGCGGGCCCTGCACCTTGAGCGCCACGCCGTGCTTCCGGCCGGCCTGCCGGATGCCGTCCATCAGCCGCGTGCCGCGCCGCTCGAGCGCGCGATAGACCGCGCCGTCGTCGCGCTCCAGCTCGTCGAGCGCCGCCAGCGCCGCAGCCATGCTCTGGACGTTGCCGTTGTAGGTGCCGCCGTGCATGACGCCCTTGTCGGCCAAGGTGTCGAGAACGTCGCGCCGGCCGGCGACCAGGGCGAGCGGGAAGCCGGCGGCGACCGCCTTGGCGTAGATCGCGAGATCGGCGGTGACGCCGAAGCGGCCCTGGGCGCCGGTCAGCCCGACGCGGAAGCCGGTGATCACCTCGTCGCAGATGAACAGCGCGCCGTGCTGGCGGCAGAGGTCGCGCACGCCGGCCAGATAGCCCTCGGCGGCGATCACGGCGCCGCCGTTGATCATCACCGGCTCCATGATGACGCCGGCGATCTCGCCGGGATGGCGGGCGAAGGCGGCGGCGACCGCGTCGAGGTCGTTCCAGCCGGCGACCACGACGTCGTCGAGCACGCTGGGCGGCATGCCGGGCGAGCCGGCGACCGGCACCGGCGCCTCGGCCGGCCCGGCCTCGTTGAGCGACGGCCGGGCGCTGATATAGGCTTGGTCGCTCCAGCCGTGATAGTGGCCCTCGAACTTCAGGATCTTGGTGCGGCCGCTGAAGGCGCGGGCCAGGCGGAAGGCCATCAGCACCGCCTCGGTGCCCGAGGTCGCGAAGCGCACCACCTCGGCGCCGGGCAGCAGGCGGCACAGCCGCTCGGCCAGTTCGGGCTCGCGCGGATGCTGCGCGGCGTAGACCTGGCCGTCGGCCAGCGAGCGCGCGACGGCGTCGACCACCGGCTTCGGCGCGTGCCCCAGGATCGCCGGCCCGTTGCCCAGCACGTAGTCGATGTGCACGTTGCCGTCGACGTCGACCAGCCGGGCGCCTTCGCCGCGCGCGAAGAACAGCGGCACCGGCGTGCTGGCATAGCGCACGTTGCTGCTGACGCCGCCCGCCAGATGCCGGCGGGTGCGCTCGTAGAGCGCGATCGACTTGGCGTAGCTGCGCATGGCTCCCATCCAGCAAGATCAATGCCTCGGCGACCATCGCACGATTGCCCACGGCGGCAAAATCGAGAACGATGCGGGCCAGCACCTTTGCCCCGGGGATTCCGCATCATGGCTCAGCAGCTCAGCAACCAACGCATCGCCTGGTTCAACGGCAAGTTCATGCCGGAAGGCCAGGTCATGATCCCGTTCCGCGACCGCAGCTGGAAGTACGGCGACGGCGCCTTCGACATGACGCGCACCTTCGAGGGCCAGCCGTTCCGCCTCAAGGAGCACATCGACCGCTTCTACCGCTCGCTGCGCTACCTGCAGATCGATCCCGGCATCGGGCCCAAGGAGATGGTGGCGCACAGCGAGGAGGTCGTGGCGCGCAACGAGCATCTGCGCCCGGCGGTCGGCGACTGGTGGGTCGGCCAGCGGGTCAGCCGCGGC
>JAXMCN010000025.1:0-69406 GCA_046349275.1 Reyranellaceae bacterium
CACGACGGCTGGGACATCCGGCGCGCCCAGCGCTGGCTGTTCGACCAGGGCGACGGGGTGGCGGCCGATCCCGAGTCGATCCACCTGATCGTCACCGGCGGCGCCGGCTACAAGACGACCTACCTGCCGATCTGGGGCGGCGGCTCGCGCACGGTGACGCGGGCGCTGTGACCGGCGGCCGCCCTCAGGGCAGCTTCCAGCCGATCCAGTCGCACAGGCCGCGGCCCATCACGCCCTCGAGATCGGCGCCGCGCAGCCACGGCAGTTCCTCGGTGAACATCGCGATCCCCTGGGCGTAGCTGCACGGCAGGCGCGACCAGTCGGTACCCCAGAAGGTGCGCTGCGGCCCGAAGGCGTCGAAGACGCGCCGGATGTGCCCGTGCAGCGAGCGGAACGGCCAGGTCTTGTCGTCGGCGTAGCACGGCAGCGCCGTGACCTTGGCGGCGACGTTGGGCCGCGCGGCGAGCGCCAGCACCTTGTCGAGGGTCGCGAAGTTCTCCGCCTCGCGCACCTCCTTGCCGCTCTTCAGGCCGAGATGGTCGAGCACCAGGCGCAGGCCGGGGTAGCGCTCGGCGATGCGATCGGCGAGATGCATGTACTCGTGGTGGAACAGCACCATGGCCGGAATGCCGGCCTTCTCCATCTCGCCCCACACCCAGTCGAAGCGTCCGTCGAGCAGCGGCTGGCGCAGGATCTCGGTGTGGAAGGTGAAGCGCATGCCGAGCATGCCGGGCTGCCTCTTCCAGGCGGCGAGCTGCTGCCTCGCGTCGGGCGCCTCGGGGTCGAAGCGGCCCATGATGCAGAAGCGGTCGGGATGCGCCGCCGCGGCGGCCAGCGCCAGGTCGTTGCGGTCGCCTTCCCAGGACGGCGGCACCAGCACCGCGCCGGTCACGCCAGCCTTGTCCATCTCGGCCAGCAGCTCGTCGGCGCCGAGCGGCGCGCGGTGCGGCTCGGCCCGCTTGGGCCACGGCCGCTCGGGCGAATCGGCGGCCCAGATGTGGACCTGCGCGTCGACGATCTTCATCCCCTCACCTCTTGAGCCGTCACTTCTTGAGCCCGAGCAGGCCGGCGATCGCCGCCATGCCGAGGCCCCACAGGCCGTAGACCAGCGGCAGCACGACGAGGCCGGGCATGCGCCAGCCGCCGCCCTGCGGCAGCCCCTTCATCGGCAGCACGACCAGCCAGTTGACCAGCGTCACGATCACGGCGGCGAACAGCACCCAGCCCACGACGCCATTCAGCGGCCGCGGCAGGCGCGGCACCAGGAAGGCCGCCACGATGCCCCAAAGCCCGCCCCAGAAGGCCTGCGAGAGTATGGTCGGCACGCCCCACGGCGGCACCGGCCGCAGATTGTAGAGCGGCACCTTGGTGTAGCCGAGCTCGTTGGCGATCCAGAAGCCGGCCTGGTGGAAGATCACGACACCGAGTGCGCCGGCGACGAAGCCGATCAGGACCGTCCGCAGGAAGCCGATCATGGCCGCCGCTCCTTCCAGGGTTTGGCCTGCTCGAGCTGGGCGGCGAGCGCGAACAGCGTCTCCTCGGCGCCCAGCCGGGCCACGAAGTGCATCCCGATCGGAAGTCCATCGTCGGTCCATTCGAGCGGCACCGACATGGCCGGCACGCCGGCGACGTTGCACACCGACGTGAAGGCGACCATCGGCGCCAGCCCCTCCTGATAGCTCTCGATCGAGCCGTCCATGCGGATCTCTCCCAGCGGCAGATGCGTGCGCGCGAGCGTCGGCGACAGCAGCACGTCGTGATGCTCGAGGAACTGCCCGAGCTGGCGGCCGGTGCGATGGAAGGTCTGCACGGCCCGGATGTAGTCGTGCGCCGAGACGCCACGGCCGATCTCGGCATGGGCGCGCGTCACCGGCTCGAGATCGTAGGGCCCCGGCAGCCGGTCGCCGCGCCGCACCTCGATGTTCGTGAAGGTGTTGGCGCACATCACGGTGCCGAAGGCCGCGCCGGCGGCCGCGGCATCGTAGTCGGGCGACGCTTCCTCAACCACGTGGCCGAGCTCCTGCAGCAGGATCGCGGTGCGCTCGACGGCGCCGACCAGCACGGGATCGAGCGCCGCGCCGCCGACCGGGCGGCGCATCACGGCGATCCGCAGGCGTGGCGGCGGCGCCTGGGTCGCGGCGAGGAAGGATCCGGCCGGTGGCGCAGCGTAGGGATCGCCCGGCTGCGGACCGGCGACGGCGTCGAGCAGGGCGGCGCTGTCGCGCACCGAGACCGACACGCAGTGCTGGGCGCCCGCCCCCGCCAGGGTCTCGCCGATCGGCGCCAGGCTGACCCGGCCGCGCGACGGCTTCAGGCCGAACAGGCCGCACAGCGCCGCCGGGATGCGGATCGAGCCGCCGCCGTCGGTGGCGTGCGCCATGGCCAGGCCGCGCGCCGCTACGATGGCGGCCGAGCCGCCCGATGAGCCGCCGGGCGACAGGTCGGCGCGCCACGGGTTGCGCGTCGCGCCGCCGAAGGCCGGCTCGGTGGTCGGCGCCAGGCCGAGCTCGCTGGTGTTGGTGCGGCCGACGATCACCAGCCCGGCCCGGCGCAGCCGCGCCACCGCGGCACTGTCGGCTGCCGCCACCGGCGCGCGGGCGAAGAAGCGCGACCCGAGCGTGGTCGGCGTGCCGGCGCAGTCGGCCATCAGCTGCTTGACCAGATAGGGCACGCCGTGGAACGGCCCCGGCCCGGCCGCCGCGACCGACCTCTCCAGCAAGTCGCCGTCGTAGAAGTCGGTGACCGCGTTCAGCGTCTCGTCGAGGATGCGCAGGCGCGCCAGGGTGCCGTCGAGCAGCTCGCGGGCGCCGAGCTTGCGGCTGCGAACCAGCTCGGCGACGGCGAGCGCGTCGTGGGTCGCGAAAAGGTCGTCCATGTCAGCCGCGCCAACGCGCCAGGTTGGCCGCCACGAAGGCGTCGTCGGTGAGCTCGGGATAGGTCGCATACAGGCGGTCGATACCCTCGCTCTGCCCCGGGCTCAGCGTCTCGTGCGGATCGAGGCAGGCGATCGAGCTCATCAGCCCCTGGCGGCGCAGGATCTCGTGGCAGCCGGGGATGCAGCCGGCGAAGTCGTTGGCGACGTCGAACACCACCGAATTGCAGTCGGTGACGAAAGAATCGAGGGCCAGCACCTCGGGCGGAGCGGCGCCGGAGGCAACGCAGAGCTTCAGCCGCTCCAGCATCTCGACCGCGCCGCGCGTCCACACGCTCCAATGGCCGAGCAGGCCGCCCTTGAAGCGCACCGTGACCTCGCGATTGCCGGTGCGGACGACCAGCGGCATCAGCAGATCGGCGACGATGTGGTCGTCGTTGCCGGTGTAGAGCGTGATTCGGTCCTCGGCCTGGGCCTGCACGACGCCGTGCGCCACGTCGAGCGTGCGGTAGCGGTTGAACGGCGCCACCTTGATCGCCACGACGTTGTCGATCGCCGCGAAACGGCTCCAGAAGGTGCGCGACAGCGGGATGCCGCCGACCGCCGTCTGCAGGTAGAAGCCGACCAGCGGCATCTCGGCCGCGACCGCGCTGCAATGCTCGATCAGCTCGTCCTCGCCGGCGCCCTTCATCGCCGCCAGCGACAGCAGCACGGCATGGTAGCCGAGCGCCCGCGCGGTGCGCGCCTCCTCGACCGCCTGGGCGGTGCGGCCGACCGCGCCAGCGATCATGACCAGCGGCCGGTCGGTCCAGTCGCGCGCCGTCTCGATCGCCAGCTCGAGCACCGGCCGGTAGAGCCCGACCTCGCGGATCGCGAACTGGGTCGAATGTACGCCGACGGCCAGGCCGCCGGAGCCGGCATCGACGTAGTAGCGGCCGAGCGCGCGCTGCGACTCGCGGTCGAAGCTGCGGTCCGGCGCGAGGGCCAGCGGATGGGCCGGGATCACCGCGCCCTCGCGCAAGGTGGCGAGGACTGGCGCCGGCAGGTCGTGCCAGTGAAGCGGCTGGTCGGAGGTCATGCGAGCATCCTAGCCCAGTTCCGGCCCGGCGAGGGCGAACAGGAACTCCGGATCTTCGAGCCCCGGCGCCTCGCCCAGGGTCATGCGCACGTAGCCGCGCGGCGAGGTCGCACCGGCGTCCGTCAGCCATCGCGTCATGCCGCGATGGGCCTGCGGCACGTCGGTGATCACCGGCCCTCCGGCGAGCACCGCGGCGCGCGACGCCAGCAGCAGCGCGATCAGCTCGTCCTCGGCGACGATCGGGCCCAGCGACGTCGCCGTGCGGCCGTCCCGTCCCATCACGAAGCCGACGACCTGCCGCGACGCGTCCCGGGCCACCCAGGCGAGGGTCGGACGACGCGCCGCGAGATGGGCCAGGGTGGCCGCCCGGCCCATGCCCGAACGCGCCCGATCGTAAGCCATCACGGCCGGCAGATCGGCCGCCTGCAGCGGGTTCACCGTGATCCCCGCGAGCCCGGGCACCGTCGTGGCCCGGTTGCCGTCGAAGTGCCAGCGGCGGATCGGATAGAGATCGTGAAAGCCGAGCGGCAGGTAGATCGGCCGGCCCTGCTCGGTGGCGTCGAGGCCGGCCACGCCGCCGCCGTCGCGCGCGATCTCCAGGCAATGCCGCAGCAGGCCGGTACCGAGCCCGTGCCGGCGGGCGGTCTTGGTCACCAGCACCATGCTGATCCAGGACAGCCGCTCGCCCACGGGCAGCACCAGCGCGCTCGCCTGCCAGCCGCCGCCGGGTGCCGCGACGCCGAAGCCGCGCCCCGCCTTCAGCATGAACCGCCAATCCTCGACGGTCTGATTCCAGCCCGCCTCGACCGACAGCGGCAACGCCGCCTCGGCTTGCGTCGCGTCGATCGGCGTGATGGCAACCGCCTCAGAATCGGCCATCGCGCGATTCGTATTTCGTCGGCTTGTTGTGGGTCGCCATGTCGCGCGCCAGCCAGTCGGCGGTCCACTTCATCATGGCGGCCAGCGGCACCTCGGGCGGGCCGAACTCCTGCACCATGCGGGCGGCGTTGTTCAGCCATCCCGCGCGCGACTCGGTGCCGGTGAAGGTCGGCGTGCGACCGAGCAGCTTGCCGAACTCGACGGCGAGCCAGCGCACCTCGAGCGTCTCGGGGCCGGTGACGTTGATCGGCGAGGTCGGCGTCGTGGCATGGGCCAGGCAGCGCAGCGCCACGGCGTTGGCATCGCCCTGCCAGATCACGTTGACGTGCCCGGCGGAGAGATCGATCGTCTCGCCGTCGCGTACCTTGCGGGCGATGTCGTGCAGCACGCCGTAGCGCATGTCGATGGCGTAGTTCAGGCGGAACAGCCGCCCCGGCGTGCCGAAGCGGGCCGAGAAGTATTCGAACATGTGCTCGCGGCCGGCGCAGGAATAGGCGTAGTCGCCCGGCGGCGGCACGGCCGGCATCTCCTCGCGGGCGCCGCCGCTGTCGACCGGCACGAAGGGATAGACGTTGCCGGTCGAGAAGGCGACGATCCGCGAGGCGCGGAACACCTCGGCCACCATCGCCGGCACGTGCACGTTCATCGCCCAGGTCAGCGGCACGTCGCCGGTGGCGCCGAACTTGCGCCCGGCCATGAAGACCAGGTTGGGCGCCTTGGGCAGCGCCTCGAGCGCCGCGCGGTCGAGCAGGTCGGCGGCGATGCACTCGACACCGGCCTGCTCCAGCCCGGCCCGCACCCCGGCCTCGCTGAAGCGCGCGACGCCGATGACGCGACGGTCGGGCGCGGCGCGCTTGGCCATGCGGGCGAGCGTCGGTCCCATCTTGCCGCCGACGCCCAGCACAAGGATGTCGCCGGGCGCCTTGGCGAGATCGCCGACCAGCGCCGGCGTCGGCGCGGTCATGAAGTCCTCGAGCGCCGCGATCGACTCGAAGCGGTCCGGAAGAGTCATGGTGCGTCTCCCCGCGCCATCGGCGCCATGGCGCTGAAATCCATCTCGGCCCCGACCGCGACGCCAGGACAGGCCAGCGAGCCGAGAGCCAGGCGGCCGTCGCGGATCGTGAGCCGAGCCGGATGGCCGGGTTGCTTGTGGTAGAGGTCGGGGTGGGCCGCGACGAAGGCCTGCTGTTCGGCCTCCGGCGCGAAGCCCATGCCGTCGATGAAGTGATGGGCGTTGCGCTCGACATGGGTCATGCCGAGCAGCGAGACCAAGGCGAGATCCTGCTGCACGCTGACGCCGGGCCAGGTCGTGAGATCCTCGGCCGACATGAAGTGGCCGGTGCCCAGCCGCGCGACGCGGGCGGCGTTGAGGATCGACTTGTAGAGACCCTTGCAGTTCTTGCTCGAGACGCCGGCATAGCCGAGCCCGAGCGCGGCCGGGAACGCGCCCAGTTCGCCATCCGATTCGTCGATGATCACCGGCCGCAGCCGCGCCAGCGGCTCGACCGGGCGGGCCAGCGCCACCGCGCGCTTGATCGGCTGCTCGATGAACAGCGTGGCCTTGGCCAGCCGGGCGAGCGCCGGCGTCGCCTCGACCCGACGCCACAGCTCGACGATGCCCTCGACGTCGTCGTACTGCTCGTTGCCGTCGAGGGTGACGCGGTAGTCGCCGGCGCCGGCGTCGAGCACCCCCGCGATGCGGGTCAGCCGGTCGAGGTCGGCTGCGATGTCGCCGGCGACCTTGAGCTTGTAGTAGCGGCCACGATAGTGCGCGACGACCTCCTCGAGGGTCTCCGGCAGCCCGTCGTTCACCCGGTCCGCCGCCGGCCGGTCGGCCGCCGTCAGCGGATCGACCAGGCCGACCGTGTGGCGCACCTCGATCGACGGTGCCGGACGCAGACCGGCCAGGAAGCCGTCCAACGCCCCCTGCTCGATGTCCGGCGTCAGCGCCGTCGCGCGGATGCCCGGCAGGTTGGTCCGGATCATGGTGGCGAAGGACTGCCCCGTGGCGCGGCCCAGCGCGTCGAGGACCGCGCGGTCGAGCAGCGCCGGGCCGTAGGCGGCGACCAGGGGATTGAGCCCCTCGGCGGCGCCGCGCCGCCTCTGCTCCTCGTACGTCCCGGCGAACAGGTCGAACGACCGCGCGAAGCCCTGGTCGCGATACAGCTCGATGGCAAGCGCCAGGGCACGGCGCAGCTGCTGGAAATTCTGCGCGTCGCTCAGCGCCGGGTTCTTGTCGAACCACTTGGCAGCCAGCGCCTCGGCCGCGACGCCGCGGCTGGTGCGGCCGTCGGGCAGCTCGATCGTGGCGCGGATCACCGCCTGCGTCGCGTCGGTCACGGTGATGACCCCGAAGCGGAAGGCGAGCCGCATCTTGACGTGGCGCTCGTGGCGCTCGACCTCGCGCAGCCTGACTTTCATGTCCCCTGCTCCAGCAGCCCCGCGACGTAGCCGATCATGCGCGCCGCGCAGGTCGGGCCGTCGGGCTCGTAGACGAACGGCTCCATGGCCAGCCAGCCGCGATAGCCGGTCTCGCGCAGCGCCCGCAGCACCGGCGCGAAGCGGTCCTCGCCCTGCCCCGGGCCGCGGCGGTTGCGGTCGTTGAGCTGGACGTGGGCAATCAAGCCGCTCGGCATCCAGCGGCGGATGGCGTCGGCCACCGGCTCGGGCTCCATCAGGCCGGCCGCCAGGGTGTCGACCATGGTGCGCAAGGCGGGATTGCCCAGCCGGCGCACCAGCTCGACGGCCTCGGCCAGGGTGTTGACGAAGTTGCAGTCCGGTCGCGCCAGCGGCTCGATGCAATAGGCGACGCGCAGCGCGGCGGCGCGCTCGCCGGCGACCAGCCAGGCTTCCTCGGCGCGCCGCGCGTCGTGGGGTGTCTCGACCCGCCGCTGCGCCGGCGAGCCGTGCACGAGGTAGCTGCCGCCGAGCTCGGCGCAGAGCTCGATGCAGCCCTCCAGCACGTCGACGCTGCGCCGCCACACCGCGGGATCGGCCGCGGTGATCGACAGGCCGGCCGGCGCCGCCAGCAGCCAATGCAGGCCGCTGACCTCGAGGCCGGCCGCCGAGCAGGTGCGGCGGATGTCGGCCCGCTTGCCCGCCGGCATGCGCCAGCTGTCGTCGCCGAAGGTGAACGGCGCCAGCTCGAGCCCGTGGTAGCCGAGGCCGGCGGCCAGGGCGCACTGACGATCGAACGGCAGCTCCCGGATCACCTCGTTGCACAGGGAAAGCTTCACCCGGGTCCTCTGCCTTGACGCCCAAACGGCCGTTCGTCAGTCTCGCTGAAATGCGGGGACATGATAACAGCCGGTCGTGCGCGATGAAGGACTTCGTCGGCCGTCGCGCATGACGAAATTTCAGGCCCTCGCCCGCCAGTACTGGCCGACCCTGGTGCTGTTCGGCCTGCTGCTGGCGAGCTGGCAGCTGGCGGTGACCGCCGGCGGCATCCGCGAGTACCTGCTGCCGTCGCCGCTGTCGGTGTGGAACGCGCTGTGGCACGGCGACACGCAATGGATGCAGCACCTGTGGACGACGACGCTCGAGATCATCGGCGCCTTCGCCCTGGCCGCCGGGGTCGGCGTGGCGCTCGGCGTGGCGATCGCCTGGTCGCCGCTGCTGGCCAACGCCCTGGTGCCGTTCCTGGTATTCGTGAACACCCTGCCCAAGGTGGCGATCGCGCCGCTGTTCCTGATCTGGATGGGCTACGGCATCTTTCCCAACATGTTGATGGGCGCGCTGATCGGCTTCTTCCCGGTCGTGATCAACACCGCCGTCGGCCTGAGCCAGGTCGAGGCCGACATGCTCGACCTCGGCCGCGTGTTCAACGCGCCGAAGTGGAAGATCTTCGTCAAGATCCGCATTCCCAACGCCCTGCCCTACATCCTGAGCGCGCTCAAGATCACCGCGACCGCGGCGGTGGTCGGCGCCATCGTCGGCGAGTTCGTCGCCTCGCAGCGCGGCCTGGGCTACGTCATCGTCACGACCCAGAGCAGCATGAACACCGCGGTGGCCTTTGCGGCGCTGATCTGGATCTCGGTCGTCGGACTGCTGCTCTACGGCGCGGTGGTCCTCGCCGCCCAGCTCTGGGCGCCGTGGGCCGAGGGACTCGACTAGGGGTACGGGGAAGGGAAAGGGACAGACATGAAACGCACGATCGCTCTCGCACTGGCCGCCTGGCTGGCCGGCGGCGGCGCCGCCTCGGCGCAGGAGAAGTTCACCTTCGCGCTCAACTGGTTCGCGGTCGGCGACCATGCCGCCTACTGGGTCGCCCTCGACAAGGGCTACTACAAGGACAAGGGTCTCGACGTGACCCTGGAGAACTCCAAGGGCTCGGGCGATTCGATCGCCAAGGTCGACACTGGCCGGGCCGATGCCGGTCTCGCCGACGCCGCGGTGGTGATCGCCTCGGTCGGCCGCGGCACGACGATCAAGACGGTCGGCATGGTGTTCGACAAGACGCCGCTCAACATCTTCAGCCTGAAGAGCAACCCTCTGGCCAAGCCCAAGGATCTCGAGGGCAAGACCCTGGGCGCCCCTCCGGGCGACAGCCAGCGCCAGATGTTCCCGGCCTTCGCCAAGGTCAACGGAATCGACCCCTCCAAGGTCAACTGGGTCAACATCGAGCCGGCCGCGAAGATCGCCGCCGTCGCCGAGAAGCGCATGGACGGGGTCGGCGACTACTTGACCGGCCTGCCGCTCTACGAGAAGGCCGCGGGCAAGGGCAACGTGGTGATGATGCCGTGGGCCGATTTCGGCTTCGACATGTACTCGATGTCGATCATGGCCAGCGCCAAGACCATGAAGGAGCGGCCGGCCGTGCTGAAGGCCTTCCTCGAAGCCTCCTACATGGGCTGGCGCGACGTCATGGCCGATCCGCAGGGCTCGATGGCGATCTTCAAGAAGCGGGTGCCCGAGGTCGACGTCGAGGTCATGACGCCCAACCTGCTGATCGGGCTGGGCCTGATGAAGACCGAGCGCTACGCCCAGAACGGAATCGGCTCGATCGACGACAAGAAGATGTGCGACTCGGTCGACCTGGTGAACACCTACATGGGCCTGCCCAAGAAGGTCGACTGCAAGGACGTCTACACCAAGGACTTCTACACCAAGGTCGCGATGCCGAAGTAAGCGCTTCGTGGCTCAGGAGCTGATCGGCCTCGACCGGGTCGGCATGACGTATCAGGCGGCGAGCGGCCCGGTCGAGGCGCTCGCCGGCATCTCGGCGGCCGTGGAGGCCGGCGAGTTCGTGTCGCTGGTCGGGCCGAGCGGCTGCGGCAAGTCCACCCTGCTGCGCATCGTCGCCGGGTTACGCCCGGCGACGTCGGGCACGGTGACCGTGGCCGGGCGCGCCGTCCGGCAGCCGATCCCCGACGTCGGCATGGTGTTCCAGGCGCCGGTGCTGCTGAAGTGGCGCTCGATCCTCGAGAACGTGCTGCTGCCGGCCGAACTGGCCGGCAAGCCGGCGGCCGGCCTGCGCGGGCGCGCCGAGCAACTGCTCGAGATGGCCGGGCTGGCCGGTTTCGGCGCCAAGCTGCCGCGCGAGCTGTCGGGCGGCATGCAGCAGCGCGCCGCGCTGTGTCGCGCCTTGTTGCTCGACCCGCCGCTGCTGCTGATGGACGAGCCGTTCGGCGCGCTCGACGCCATGACCCGCGACGACATGGCACTCGAGCTGCTGCGCATCTGGGGCGAGCGCGACCTCGCCCGCCAGGCTCGCAAGACGGTGCTGTTCGTCACCCATTCGATCCCCGAGGCGGTGTTCCTGTCCGACCGGGTGATCGTGATGTCGCCGCGGCCCGGCCGCATCGCCGCCGACCTGGCGATCGACCTGCCGCGGCCGCGCACCGTCGAGTTGCGCGCCTCCGAGGCGTTCGGGCGGCTCAGCCTGGAGATCTTCAAGGCCCTCACCGGAGGCGGCCGGGTTGGCGCGGCCGGCATCGCCTGATAAGAGGCGGAGGAAACGCCAGGAGAGAGACATGTCCCCCGCCGCCACCCCGATCAAGAGCGCCGCCAAGGGCATCAGCGCCGACGCCAAGCCGTTCGACTGGGAAGATCCGTTCTTCCTCGACGACCAGCTGACCGAGGAGGAGATCGCGATCCGCGACGTGGCCCGCGACTACTGCCAGGACAAGCTGATGTCGCGCGTGCTCGAGGCCAACCGCCACGAGAAGTTCCACCGCGAGATCATGAACGAGATGGGCGCGCTCGGCCTGCTCGGCTCGACCCTGCCCGAGAAGTACGGCTGCGCCGGCACCAACTACACGACCTACGGCCTGGTCGCCCGCGAGGTCGAGCGGGTCGATTCCGGCTACCGCTCGGCGATGAGCGTGCAGTCGTCGCTGGTGATGCATCCGATCTACGCCTACGGCAGCGAGGAGACCCGCCAGAAGTACCTGCCCAAGCTCGCGTCCGGCGAATGGGTCGGCTGCTTCGGCCTGACCGAGCCCGACCACGGCTCCGACCCCGGCGGCATGAAGACGCGCGCCGTCACGGTACCCGGCGGCTTCAAGGTCTCCGGCTCCAAGATGTGGATCACCAACTCGCCGATCGCCGACGTCCTGGTCGTGTGGGCCAAGCTCGACGGCGGCGCGATCCGCGGCTTCGTGCTCGAGCGCGGCTTCAAGGGCCTCGAGACGCCCAAGATTGAGGGCAAGTTCAGCCTGCGCGCCTCGGTCACCGGCGCCATCATGATGGACGAGGTGTTCGTCCCGGCCGAAAACCTGCTGCCCAACGTCGCCGGCCTCGGCGGCCCGTTCGGCTGCCTCAACAACGCCCGCTACGGCATCGCCTGGGGCGCCCTGGGTGCCGCCGAGTTCTGCTGGCAGGCGGCACGCAACTACACGCTGGAGCGCAAGCAGTTCGGCCGGCCGCTGGCCGCCAACCAGCTGGTCCAGAAGAAGCTGGCCGACATGCAGACCGAGATCTCGATCGGCCTGCAGGCCTGCCTGCGGGTCGGTCGGCTCAAGGACCAGGGCCATGCCCAGCCCGAGATGATCTCGCTGATCAAGCGCAACAGCTGCGGCAAGGCGCTCGACATCGCCCGGGTTGCCCGCGACATGCATGGCGGCAACGGCGTCTCCGACGAGTACCACGTGATCCGCCACGTCATGAACCTCGAGGCGGTCAACACCTACGAGGGCACGCACGACGTGCACGCGCTGATCCTCGGCCGCGCCATGACCGGCATCCAGGCCTTCAGCTCGGGCGCCTGATCCCAGGCACCCAGGCCTCCTCGTGCCCCCCGCCGGCGACATCGCGATCGTCGTCGCCGGCGCCCTGGCGGCCGGCTTCGTCAACGGCCTGACCGGCACCGGTTATGCCCTGGTGTCGCTCGGCTTCTGGCTGCAGGCGATGAGCCCGGTCACGGCGGCGCCCCTGGTCGCCACCTGCTCGGTGCTCGGCCATATCCAGTCCCTGCCGGCGATCTGGCGTGGCGGCGTGCGCTGGCCGCGCCTGTGGCCATTCCTGGCCGCCGGTCTGGTGGGCGTGCCGCTCGGCACCCTGCTGCTGGAGCGCGTGCCGGTGTCGCCGCTGAAGCTCGGAGTTGGCCTGCTGCTGCTCGTCTACAGCGCCTGGATGGGCCTGGTGCGCCGCCCGCCGGTCATCCGGTTCGGCGGCCGCATCGCCGATGGCATCGCCGGATTCATCGGCGGCGTCATGGGCGGCATGGCGAGCCTCAGCGGTCCCGCCCCGGTGATCTGGGTGCAGTTGCGCGGCTGGTCGCGCGACGAGCAGCGCGGGGTCGCCCAACCCTTCAACATGACGATCCTGGCCGCTGCCTTGGCGTCGGCGGCGATTGCCGGCCTCCTCGACAGGCGCTGGGCGATCTGGTCGGTGATCGCGGTTCCGACGACGCTCGTCGGGGCGCGGCTCGGGCTGATGCTCTATGGCCGGGTCGGCGATATCGGCTTCCGCCGGCTGATCCTGCTCTTTCTCGGCCTGTCCGGCGTATCGCTGGTCGTCACCGGCCTGCGATAGTCACTCGGCCAGCGCCGCGAGGCAGCCCGCCTCCCGCAGGATCGCCGCCAGGCCCGACGCATCCTTGGCCGCGGCGTACTTGCGGCGGATCTCGGCCAGCGAGCGCGCATGATATTTCTGCGGTTCCTGGTCCCACGGCGCACCGGCCAGCATGATCGCGAACTGCTTGTCGCCGCGCGCGACCGCGGCGGCGTTGGCCATCGACCACGGCAGGAAGAGCTCGCCGACCTCCTGCGTCAGCAGCGGCATCAAGGTCGGCGCCAGGGCCGGCCAGGCCTCGAACGGGCCTTCCGCCGTGGGCGCCAGCATGCGCCCGATCCAGGCCATCACCTTCGGTGCCGCGGCGCGCATCAGGGCACCCGGCGTCGGATCGGTGGCGGCCTCGTAGAGCTGGCCCCACAGGCCGAAGTCGGCCATCGCAGGCCGGCCGCCGAGCAGGTAGGGCCGCGCCTGGAGATGCGCCTCGAGAAGGGTCAACGCCTGCTTGAAGGAGGCTTCGATCGTCGCCTCGGTGCGCGCGTTGGAGCCGACGAAGCCCAGCCGCCCGGTCATGCGCTCGGCCACCATCGCCCGCGTCTGGGCGACCGCCAGGGTGCCGTGGGCGCCGGCCATCTGCTGGGCGATCCGCTCGGCGGTCGACCAGATGTCGGGCTGGTAGCGCCAGCGATAGTGGAACATCCACTTGTTGCCCCACTCGTCGCCGTACTCCTCGAGCAAGGCCGACAGGAAGGCGAGCGCCGGATCGTCCGGCACGATCGGCGGCTGGTGCGCCAGCGCCTCGAAGCGCTCGATGATCGGCGTCGAGTCCTGAACGCCCTCGCCCTCCGGCGTCACGACCAGCGGCACCAGCGGCAGCTTGGCGTACTTCTGAAACTCCGCCTGAACGGCCGGCGAGCGCAGGATCCACTTGTGCGGCAGGCCCTTGTAGCGGAACCAGGAGCGCACCTTCACCGAGTAGGGCGACAGCTCCGAGCCGAAGATGCGGTAGATCATGGTCTCAAATCCAGCGCTTGCGGCGCAGCCAGATGAACAGGCCGACGACGATCGAAACCGCCGTTATCCAGAAGAACGTGTAGCCGTACTTCCAGCCGAGCTCGGGCATGTTGCCGGCGTCGCGATCGAAGTTCATGCCGTAGATGCCGGCCAGGAAGCTCAGCGGCATGAAGAACACGGTGATCACCGCCATCGTCTTCATGACCTCGTTCATGCGGTTCGAGGCATGCATGAGGTAGACCTCCATCAGGCCGTTGGTCATTTCCCGGTAGCTTTCGACCAGGTCGAGCACCGCCACGGCATGGTCGAAGACGTCGCGCAGATAGGTGCGCGTCTCCGGCATGATGAACGGCACCTCGGGCCGCATGACCGCCAGCACCGTCTCGCGCTCGGCCCATTGCAGGCGATGAAAGACGACCAGGGCGCGCCGCGCGCGGTGGATGCGGGTCAGGGTGTCGCCCGTCGGATGCTCGAGCGCCTCGTCCTCGAGCTCCTCGAGATGGCTCGACAGGACCTCGATCAGCGGGAACTTGCGATCGACCACCAGGTCGATCAGGGCGTAGACGAGATAGTCGATGCCGAACACGCGCAGCCGCGAGCCGGCCGTCTGCAGGCGGTCTCGGATTGGCTTGAAGATGTCGAGCTTGTGGTCGTGGAACGAGATGACGTAGTTCTCGCCGAAGAAGATGCTGACCTGCCGCGGCAGGAACTCCTCGGCCTCGTAGGCCGGATCGTTCAGCACGATGAAGCCCTGCCCCTCGTACAGGTCGAGCTTGCTGCGCTGATGGGCGTGGAACACGTCCTCGAGGGCCAGCGGGTGCAAGTTGAAGGCCATGCCGAGGTCGCGCAGCATGTCCGAGCTCGGCCGTCCCGCGACGTCGATCCAGGTGCGGCCCGGCGTGCCGAGGTGGAAGCGGCACTGTCGACCTCGACGCCGTGCAGCACCTGCACGTCGTCGGATGTGTATTCCACCAAGGTGAAGTCCAGCGCCTCGTCCGGCACCGGCGCGCGGCCGGTCAGCATGCCCGGCGCGGTGCCGGGCTGCGTGGCGGCGTACGATCCGTCCATGCCGGTCTGCGACGCCGACGGCGTCAGACTTCCTGCATGACCTGCACGTCGGGACGGCCGGCCAGGTAGTCGCCCAGCTTGCGCCCGAGCTCCTTGAAATGCGGCGCGGCGCGATGCGCCTCGAGGGCGGCCTGATCGTCGTATCGCTCGAGCATGACGTAGACGTTGGCGTCGGCGGTCTTGTGCAGGGCGTAGAGCTTGTTGCCCGGCTCGTCGGCATGAACCTTGGCCTGCAGCGCCTTCATCGTCGCCTCGAAGTCGGCGTTGGTGCCCGGCTTGATGGTCAGCTTGGCGATGATCCCGATCATGGTCTTCCCCCTCTCACTGCGGTCGCTTTTTGACAAGGTACTTGTGTTCCCCGTCGCATACCAGTTCGCCGTTCTGATTGTGGATGGTGAGCTTCATGGTCACCACGCCGGTGTTGCGTCCCGGTTTCAGGTCGCTGACCTCGAGCAGCGGATACAGCGTGTCGCCGCAATAGACCGGCTTCAGGAAACGCGACGACTGCTCGAGGAAACCGATCAGGAGTCGCCGATCACGTGCGGGAAGATGCCCGCCCGGCGGCGCCCTGGATCGCGACCTGCAGACCGTGTGCCAGGAGATCGCGATGCCGCGGGCGCGGCAATATTCGCGATCGTAATGGATCGGATGATCGTCGCCGCTGGCCAGCTGGAAGGCGGCGAACAGCCCTTCCGTCTGGGTCCGCGAGTTGATGTAGAACTTCTGGCCGAGGACCAGGTCCTCGAACCAGTGCGTCGGTCCGAAGCGATGCTCCTCGGGCTTGAACGATGAGTTCGGCCACGCGCCCTCCCTTGCGGCGGCGCACCTTAGCCCCGCAGAGCACCGCCGCGAGCCTGTCGAGGGTCGTCTCGAGATGGTCCGGCACCGCGCCGTCGCGTGCCGGCAGCCCGATCCTGTTGTGCCAGTACACGGGCATGCCGACTTGCTTCGCCCCGGGAACGTCGGAGGCCGAGCCGGCGACGAACAGCGTCCGCTCGGGGCTGGTGCCCAAGGCAGTCAGCACGGCCCGGTAGGGCTCGGCGCGCGGCTTGTAGAAGCCCGCCGTCTCGGCCGTGACGACGACATCGAAATCCACCCCGACGCGCGCCGCCGCGCGCTGTCCCAAGGCGATCGAGCAGTTGGTGGCGACCGCCAACGGCACCGGCAATCGGCGCAATACGCTCCCCGCCTCAGGCCATGGCGCGAGCTCGTCCCAACGTCGCTCGAGGTCGTCCCCCAGCTTCGACGGCAGGCCGCAGTCGCGCGCCGCCTCGCGGACCAACGCCTCGTACGGGCGATAGGCACCGCAGCCGTAGGTGATCTCCAGATAGCGCCGCCGCCAGCTCAGGCCGACCTCGGGCGAGCCGGCGACGTCGTTCCACAAGGTCCAGGAATCGAGCAGCGCCGTCAGCAGGTCGAAGACGACGGCGTCGTAACGCACCGGAGCCTCAGGCCGCGCGGGCCTTGCGCCCCATGCCGTCATGCAGGTCGAGCATGCGCTCGCGCCAGCCGTGCACCGGGTCATCGGCCTCGATCAGCTCGAACGGACTGGCGATGCGCGCCCACAGGAAGGCGCCCGCCAGGGCATAGTCGGGATAGGCCGGCGCCTCGCCGCAGAGAAAGGGCTGCGTCCGCAGCACACGGCGCGCCGGCTCGAGGGCGGCGCGGAACGCCGCCACGCCCTTGTCCCGTGCCTTGGCCTGGAAGGTCGCGAAGTCCGTGGTTCCGAGCCTCTTGCCGCGCGACTCGCGGAAGTAGGCCTGGTCCTCCGGCCGCACCCGGTCGTAGAGATCGCCGACGACCAGCGGGAACAACGCGCCGTGCACGGCCGTGTCGACCCAGGCCACCGTGAAGTGCGCGAACGATCGGCCGATCTCGCCGCCGAACAGCGGCTTGTCCGGGTAGGCCTGCTCGAGATGGCAGGCGATCGCCCAGCTGTCCTTCACCACCGCGGCACCGTCGTGGATCACCGGCACGGTCTGCGAGTTGGCGAAGGCGATCTTCTGCTTGTCGGTGAAGCCCATCGGCTCGTCGCGCCAGGCCAGCCCCTTGTGGCGCAGCGCGAACTTGGCGCGCCAGCAGAACGGGCTCGGCCGGCGGTCGTCGCGAAAGACGAGGTCGTAGAGGGTGATCATGCGCGATCCTTTGTGCACCTGCGGCGCAGGTTGGTGGTCTATTTCATGTCAAGTCAACACAGATGCACATCGACATTTCGCAGTGTCGTTCAATACACTCCCTCAGGTTACTTCGAACTCCGTAAGACAACGCCAGGGGGCAAAAATGAAACGGACTGCGATATTGCCGATGGTGCTTTGCCTGGCGCTCCCCGGCCTCGCCGGATGCGTCCAGAATCAACAAGGCCCCAGCCCGTCACGACTCGGCCCGCCGTGTCGATCACCGTCTATGACCAAGTGACCACGGCGGTACAGAACGACGCCCGCCGCTGGTCGATGGAAGAAGCCACCCGACAGATCAACAACATGACGTTCCTGCGCAACCTTCCCGGTCAGCGCAACGAGGTCTTCTATTTCTCGCCCGAGAACATCGTCTATGTTTGGATGTCGACGACGAAATTCGTCCAGTCCACGACCTGGAGCGTGCAGAGGCGCACGGTTGCCAACGCGGAGACGCCCTCGATTTTCGTCTGCATGACCTTCCCGCAGGTCGACGCCAACGGGGACGCCATCCCCGGCCCGACCCTGACTCGTTGCCTCGAGCCCGGCATCCTGTTCCTCGCGTCGGTCGACCGGGCGCAAGGCGACGTCTTCGGCCTGCGCGGTCGCAAGCAACCGCCGTTCAAGCTGCCGATCGACCGGACGACGATTTCGGCGCTCGCAGGTCGCTGACCTTGGTCAGGACTTGCCGTCGATCATCTGGATGATGCCCGAGAAGTCCTTGGCCGAATGCCCGCTGTTGACGTAGAGGCTGAACAACTGCGCCGCCTCTGCGCCGAGCGGCGTCGCCGCCCCTGCCCCGGCCGCCGCCTGCTGAGCCAACAGCAGGTCCTTCAGCATCATCGCCGCCGTGAAGCCGGCCTGGTAGTCGCGGTTGGCCGGCGAGGCCGGCACCGGACCGGGCACCGGGCAGTAATTGGTCATCGCCCAGCACTGGCCCGACGAGGTCGAGGCGACGTCGAACAGCTTCTGGGCGTCGAGGCCGAGCCGCTTGGCCAGCATGAAGCCTTCGCTGACCGCGATCATCGAGATGCCGAGGATCATGTTGTTGCAAATCTTCGCCGCCTGGCCGTTGCCGCTGGCGCCGGCGTGAACGATGTTGCGCCCCATCTTGTCGAGGATGGGCTTGGCCTTGGCGAAGGCGCCGTCGCTGCCGCCGACCATGAAGGTGAGCGTGCCGGCGGTGGCGCCGCCGACGCCGCCGGAAACCGGCGCGTCGACCATCTCGAGGCCGGCCTTGGCGGCCAGCGCGCCGACATGGCGTGCGCTCTCGACGTCGATCGTCGAGCAGTCGATCAGCAGGGTGCCCTTGGCGACGTTGGGCAGCACGTCCTTCTCGTAGACGTCGCGCACGTGCTTGCCGGCCGGCAGCATGGTGACGACGATCTCGGCGCCCTTGACGGCCTCGGCCGCCGACGCGGCCTTGTGGGCGCCGTGCTGGACCGCGGCCTCGACGGCGGCGGCCGACAGGTCGAAGGCCTCGACGTGGTGCTGCGCCTTGACGAGGTTGGCGGCCATCGGCCCGCCCATGTTGCCCAGCCCGATGAAGGCGATCTTGGCCATGGTTCTCTCCCTGTGCTCGCTCAGTCGAAGACCAGGTCGTTCGCGACCGGCCGGAAATGCGCCTCGACCATGTCGCGCGTCACGCCTTCGATGGTCGGCGGGTTCCAGCGCGGCTTCTGGTCCTTGTCGATCAGCAGGGCGCGCACGCCCTCGAAGAAGTCGTGGTCGGGCCGCATCGCGGCCTGCGCCATGCGGTACTCGATGGTCATCGAATCCTCGAACGAGCGGTTGGCGCAGCGCCGCAGCTGCTCGAGCGTGATCGCCATCGACAGCGGCGACAGCTTCATCAGCGCGGCGAGCTGCTTCTGGGCCCACTCGCCCGGCTGCTTTTCGAGCTTGGCCCTGATCTCGGCCACGCTCTCGGCCGAGAAGCAGCGGTCGATCTCGGGCATCATGGCCGGCAGGCCCGGCATGCCGGCGTCGCCGGCGAAGCGGGCGATCACCGCGTCGACCTTGCGGTCGGCATCCGGGCCCGTCAGGTCGGCCGCCGCCAGGGCCGCCTGCAGAGCGTCCATCTGAGCGCTCGGCACGTAGGCGTCGACGATGCCGGCCCACAAGGCGTCGGCCGCCTTCAGGCGATGGCTGGTCAGGGCCAGGAAGACGCCCAGCGCGCCCGGCAGGCGGCTCAGGAAGTAGCCGCCGCCGACGTCGGGAAACAGGCCGATCGTGGTCTCGGGCATGGCGAACAGGAACTTCTCGCTGGCCACCGAGTGCGAGCCGTGCACCGAGATGCCGACCCCGCCGCCCATGTCGATTCCGTCGACCAGCGAGATCCACGGCTTGGCGTAGCGGTAGATGCGGCGGTTGACGATGTACTCGTCGTAGAAGAAGTCGCGCCGCAAGGTGCCCGAGGGATTGTCGCGGCTCTCGCGATAGAGGTTGGTGACGTCGCCGCCGGCGCAGAAGGCCCGGTCGCCGGCGCCGCGCACCACCACCGCCTTGATCGCGGGGTCATTCTCCCAGCCGGGAATCACCCGCTCCAGCTCGAGGATCATGCCATGCGTCAACGCATTGAGCGCCTTGGGCCGATTGAGGGTGATCAGGCCCAGCCCGTCCCTGACCTCGAAGATGATCTCGGACTCTGACATTCGTGCTCCGGAAGAGAGTTGCGTCAGCCGACCAGCAGCCGACGCGAGATGATCACGCGCATGATCTCGTTGGTGCCCTCGAGGATCTGGTGCACGCGCAGGTCGCGGAGATAGCGCTCGATGGGAAAGTCCTTCAAGTAGCCGTATCCGCCATGCAGTTGCAGCGCCTCGTTGACGACGCGGAAGCCGACGTCGGTGGCGAAGCGCTTGCCCATCGCCGCCGCCTGGGTGGCCTCCGGCGACTTGGCGTCGAGCAGCGAGGCGGCGCGCCAGATCAACAGCCGCGCCGCGTCGAGCTCGGTCGCCATGTCGGCGAGCTTGAACTGAGTCGCCTGGAAGTCGGCGATCGGCTTGCCGAACTGCTTGCGCTCGACGACGTAGCGCGACGCCGTCTCGAGGCAGGCGCGGGCGCCGCCCAGGGAGCAGGCGCCGATGTTGATGCGACCGCCGTCGAGCCCCATCATCGCGATCTTGAAGCCATGGCCTTCCGGCCCCAGGCGATTGGCCACCGGCACCCGACAGTTCTCGAAGATCACCGCCGCCGTCGGCTGGCTGTTCCAGCCGAGTTTCTGTTCCTGCTTGCCGAACGACAGGCCGGGCGTGCCGTTCTCGACCACCAGGGTCGAGATGCCGCCGGCGCCGGGCCCGCCGGTGCGCAGCATCACGACGTAGACGTCGCTCCGCCCGCCGCCCGAGATGAAGGCCTTGCTGCCGTTCACGACATAGTGGTCGCCGACCAGTTCGGCGCGAGTGCCGAGCGCCGCCGCGTCCGAGCCGGCCCCCGGCTCGGTCAGGCAGTAGCTGGCGAAATGCTCCATGCTGCACAGCCGCGGCAGGAAGCGCCGGCGCTGCTCGTCGTCGCCGAACGCGTCGATCATCCAGGCGGCCATGTTGTGGATCGACACGTAGGCCGCGGTGCTCGGGCAGGCGGCCGACAGCTCTTCCATGATCAGGGCGGCATCGAAGCGCGTGAGGGCACTGCCGCCGACATCGTCTCTGACATAGATGCCGCCGAAGCCCAGCGCCGCTGCCTCGCGCAAGACGTCGACGGGAAAGATCTTGTCGGCGTCCCAGCGCGCCGCCTGCGGCAGCATGCGCTCGGTGGCGAACTGGCGGGCCGTATCGCGGAACGCTTCCTGGTCTTCGGTGAGCTGGAAATCCATGCGCGGCGGATCATATCGGGGGTCCCCCCCCTGTCAACGAAGCGTCCGTGACTGCGCTGCCCGCCCTCGCCTTTCCCGAGGCCGCACGGCTATAGTCGTGCCCCATGAGCACTCGATTCACCACCCTCGGCCGCTATCCCAACACGCGCCTGCGGCGCAATCGGCGCGAGGACTGGTCGCGCCGCCTGGTCGCCGAGACCCGGCTGTCGGTCGACGACCTGATCTGGCCGGTGTTCGTCCAGGAAGGGACCAACCAGCGCACGCCGGTGGCCTCGATGCCCGGCGTCGACCGGCTGACCGTCGACCTGTTCGTCGAGGCGGTGAAGCAGGCGCGCGACCTCGGCATCCCGGCGGTCGCGATCTTCCCGGAGACCGATCCGGCGGCCAAGACCCCCGATGCCCGCGAGGCCTACAACCCCGACAATCTGGTCTGCCGCGCCATCCAGGCCGTCAAGAAGTCCGTGACCGGCATCGGCATCGTCTGCGACGTGGCCCTCGATCCGTTCAACAGCGACGGCCACGACGGAATCGTGCGCGACGACTACGTGCAGAACGACGAATCGCTCGAGGCGCTGGTCAAGCAGGCGGTGGTCCAGGCAGCCGCCGGGGCCGACGTCCAGGCGCCCTCGGACATGATGGACGGCCGAATCGGCGCCATCCGCAAAGCGCTCGACGCCAAGGGCTTCGAGCACACCCAGATCATGTCCTATGCCGCCAAGTACGCGTCGGCCTTCTACAATCCGTTCCGCGACGCGATCGGCAGCTCGGGGGCGCTGAAGGGCGACAAGAAGACCTACCAGATGGACCCGGCCAACTCCGACGAGGCGCTGCGCGAGGTCGGCTTCGACATCGAGGAAGGCGCCGACATGGTGATGGTCAAGCCCGGCCTGCCCTATCTCGACATCGCGCGCCGCGTGAAGGACACGTTCGGCGTGCCGACCTACGCCTACCAGGTGAGCGGCGAGTACGCGATGCTGCGCGGCGCCGCCGAGCGTGGCTGGCTCGACTGGAAGAAGGTGCTGCTGGAGACGCTGGGCTCGTTCAAGCGCGCCGGCTGCGACGGCATCCTGACCTATGGCGCGGTCGACGCCGCGAAGCACCTCACCGGCAAATGATCGAGCGGCCGTCAGCCCGGCTGATTCTGCTCGATCCGCAGGACCGCCTGTTCCTGTTCAACGTCCACGACCCGGCGGTGTTCGATCCGGCGGACCCGTACCACGACCCTTTCTGGGTGATGATCGGCGGACTGGTCGATCCCGGCGAGGACTTCGTCGAGGCGGCGGTTCGCGAGGCCCTGGAGGAAACCAAGCTGCCGGTGATCGGCGAACCGCGCTGGGTCTGGCGTCGCGAGCGCCGCATGAGCTGGCGCGGCAAGGACGTCCTCCACCGCGAGCGGTTCTTCCTCGCCCGCACCGCCCGAACCGACGTCGACACCTCCGGGCTCGACGAGCGCGAGCGCAGCTGGACGCGCGGTCACCGCTGGTGGACGGCCGAGGAAATCGCGGCCTCCGGAGAGCGCTTCGAGCCGACCGATCTTGGCGAGCGGCTGCTTGCCCTGCTGCGCGACGGCCCGCCGCGCGAGCCGATCGCCCTGAATGCGGCGCCTCCGGCCTGACGGTTCAGCGCCGCTCCTTTTCCCGCTTGCGCCGCTCGTGCTCCTGGGCGGCGCCACGATAGGCCCGCCAGGCGAGCACCAGGGCGACCAGGGACGAGGCGACGCCGACGAAGTAGGCAACGGATTGCGTATCAGCCACGCTCGAAGAACCTCTCGATCGCCAGGTCGCTCCAGGGCTGCCGGCTGCCCCGGCCGCGGAACCCGACATGTCCCCCCTGCGCCGACAGCACCGGCACCAGGGCGCGGTTTCCCTGCCAATCATACGCCTGATAGAGCCGTCCGGGAATCCACGGATCGTCCAGCGCCGCCAGCACCAGGGTCGGCACCCGGACGGCGGTCATGAACCGGGTGGGACGGCAGCGCGCATAGTAGTCCTCGGCGCCGGCGAAGCCGTAGCGCGGTGCAATGAAGCGATCGTCGTACTCCCAGACGGTGCGCGAGCCGAGGATCGCCGCACGCAACGCCTCCGTCAGCTCGGCGCCCTCGGCGGTGGCCTCGACCTTCATCTCGCCCAGCAGGTAGCGGTGATAGATCCGGTTGCGGAGTCGCAGCATGTTGCGCGAGGTGGCGCTGAGATCGATCGGCGCGCAGACCGTGGCGGCGGCAACGACCGGCGACGCGCCGCCCTCCTCGCCGAGATACTTCAGCAGCATTGCGCCGCCCAGCGAGTAGCCGACCGCGACCAGGCCGGCAGCCGTCAGCTCGGCGGGCAGCAGGCCGAGCAGGGTCCGGAAGTCCTGGCTCCGGCCGGCGTAGTAGTGCTGCCGGCAGAGCGCGCGCGAGGGCCCGGCGCCGCGCAGGTTCAGGCGCAGCACCGTGTAGCCGCGGCCCAGGAAGTGGCGGGCGGTGGCAAGCACGTAGAGACTGTCCGCCGATCCGGTGAGGCCGTGCACCAGCACGACCAGAGGCCGCTCGCCTTTCGCCCGCAGCGGCCGATCGAGGTCCGCGAGCAAGGTATCGCCGGTGCCGTCCGGCAGGGCGAAGGACAGGCGCTCGGTGACGTGCGGCGCCAGCGAGGTCGGCGGCGGCCTCAGGCGGTTGGCAAGGGTCTGCAGGTCGCCTCCCCACCACGGGAAGCGCGGCTCGAAGGGCGGCAGCGGCAAGCTCACACCGCCATGCTAGCGCGTCAGCCGAGGCGTGCCAGGAACTTCTCCAGGGCAAGGTCGCACCAGGGCCCGTCGGTCGACGCGCAGTGGAAGCCGAGATGGCCGCCGCCCTCGGTGATGACCGGCACCAGCCAGGGGTTCGCGCCCCAGTCGGGGTCACGGTAGCTCTCGGCGGGGATCCAGGGGTCGTCGGCCGCAGCCAGCACCATGGTCGGAACCCGGATCTCCGGCAGGAAAGGCAAGGGATTGCACAGGTCGTAGTAGTCGTCGGCATCGCGGAAGCCGTAGCGCGGCGCGATGAATCGCTCGTCGAAGTCGTGAATCGTGCGTGCACGACGGACGGCGTCGCGCTCGGCCTCGATCAGGCGCCCGCCCTCGGCCAAGGTCTCCTTCTTGAGGCCGTTCAGCACGTAGGCGTGATAGAGCCAGTTGCGCGGCCGCATCATGTGCAGCCCCGTGGATTTGAGATCGAGCGGCGCGCAGATCGTGGCGGCGGCCCGCAGCGGCGAGAACGAGCCGTCCTCGCCCAGCATCTTCAGCAGCATGGCGCCGCCCATCGAGTAGCCCACGACCACGATCCCGTCGCGGGCCAGTTCCTCCGGAAGCTGCCAAAGCACCTGACGAAGATCGGCGGTGCGTCCGATGTGATAGTGCTCGTGGCAGTAGGGTCGCGAGGCGCCGCAGCCTCGCAGGTTGAGTCGCAACACGGGATAGCCGCGACCGAGCAGGTGGCGCGCGCCGCTCAGGATGTTCGGGCTAGTTTCGCAGCCGGTAAGCCCATGCACCAGGACGACGAGCGGTCGCCCCGCTTCGGGCTCCGCCGGCCGATCGAGCATGGCCAGGAGAATGTCGCCGCTCGCGTCTCCGAGACAGAAGCAGAGGCGTTCGCTGCGATGCGGCGAAAGATCCGGCGGCGGCGCCCCGAGAAGCACCGCGACGGTCTGCAGATCGGCGTTGAGCCAGGGAAAACGGGGTCGAAAGGGCGGCAGGTCGAGCGCGCGGGAATCGATGGACGGGGGCACGTCGACTCCGTATTCACGATGTCGTTTCGCCTATGCAAACGTCTCCTCCATCGCAAAGTTCCGCGCTGCTCGGCGTCGCCTTCGCCGTGGGCGCCGCCAGCCTGTTCAGCACCGCGGGCGTCATCGTGCGTCACATCGACCTGCCGGCGTGGGACGTCTCGTTCTGGCGCTCGGCGTTCGTCGTGCTCAGCATGCTGCCGCTGCTGGCGTGGCAACGGCGCGCCGTCCTGATCGACGTGCGCAACGCCGGTCCCTCGCTGCTGGCCAGCGCGCTGCTGCTGGCCGGCAGCTTCGTCGCCTTCATCCTGGCGCTGGGGCTCGCCCCGGTGGCCAACGTCCTGCTGATGTTCGGAGCCACGCCGTTCGTGACCGCGCTGCTGGCCCGGCTGTTCCTCGGCGAGCCGCTGCACCGGCACACCCTTGTCGCCATGGCCGTGGCCGCGGCCGGCCTCGGCCTCAGCGTCGCCGGCTCCTTGCACGGGCACGCCCTGGCCGGCATGGCGGTCGCGGGGATCGTGGTGCTGTGCATGAGCGGCAACTATGTCGTGGTCCGTCATCGCCGCGACGTCGGCATGGGACCGGCGATCTGGCTGGCCGGCCTGCTGTCGGGCCTGGTCGCCCTGCCCTTAGCGGCGCCGCAGAATGTCACCTGGAGCCAGTTGCCCTGGCTGCTGGCGCTGAGCCCGGGGCAGCTCCTGGGCGGGCTGCTGCTCTACATGGCCAGCCTGAAGCGCATCCCGGCCGGGCGGGCCGCCCTGCTCGGCCTGCTCGAGCTGGTGCTGGGACCGGTCTGGGTGTGGCTGCTCGATGGCGAAAAGCCGGACGATCTGACCCTGATCGGCGGCGGCATCGTGATCGCTGCCGCCGCGGCGAACGTCTGGCTGGATTCGCGGCCGGCCACTGGCTAAGAACCGCGCATGACCCAGCGCGCCAAAGGCCCCCTGTCGGGCATCGTCGTCATCGATCTGTCCCGCATCCTGGCCGGACCCTACTGCACCCTGCTGATGGCCGAGATGGGGGCCCGCGTGATCAAGGTCGAGCCGCCCAAGGGAGGCGACGACGCCCGCGCCTATGGACCCTTCGTCAACGGCCGCTCGACCTACTTCGCCTCGGTCAACCGCGGCAAGGAGAGCATCGCGCTCGACCTCAAAGCCGAGGCCGACCGCAAGGTCTTCGAGAAGCTGCTCGAGAAGGCCGACGTCATCGTCGAGAACTTCCGCCCCGGCACCATGGAGAAGCTGGGCTACGGCTGGGACACGCTGCACAAGAAGTACCCGAAGCTGATCTACGCCTCGGCCTCGGGTTTCGGCCATAGCGGCCCGAACTCCAAGGATCCCGCCTACGACATGGTCGTCCAGGGCATGGGTGGCATCATGAGCATCACCGGCAACGAGGGGCAGCCGCCGGCCCGGGTCGGCATGTCGATCGGCGACGTCGGCGCCGGCCTGTTCACCGCCGTCGCGGTCAATGCCGCGCTGGTCCATCGCCTGCAGACCGGCGAGGCGACCAAGGTCGACATCGCCATGTTCGACTGCCAGCTGGCGCTGCTCGAGAACGCCATCATGCGCTACACGGTCGAGGGCGAGGTCCCCGGCCCGCTGGGCGCCCGTCACCCGACCATCACGCCGTTCCAAGCGTTCCGCACGTCCGACGGGGCGCTGATCATCGCCGCCGGCAACGACGGGCTGTTCGTCAAGAGCTGCGGAGCCCTGGGTCGCCCCGATCTCGCCGCCGACCCGAACTACAAGAGCAACGCCCTGCGCCTCAAGCACCATCACAAGCTCGAGCACGAGATCGAGTCGATCCTCAAGGGCAACACGACCGCTCATTGGCTCACCGTGTTCGCCAAGGCGGGGGTGCCGTGCGGACCGATCAACAACATCAAGCAGGCCATCGAGCACCCGCAGGTAGCCGCCCGCAACATGCTGGTCGAGGTCCCGGACGGCAGCGGCGGCACGCTGAAGCTCGCCGGCAATCCCATCAAGATGTCAGCCTTCCACGATCCGAAGACGCGGCTTCCCGCGCCCGACCTCGACAGCGACCGCGACGCCATCCTGGCTTTCGTCGGCGGCTGACGCGGATGCGGCCCTCGCCGCCCCCGCCTCGCGCCGCGCGGCCGGCGGAGCGCGCCCGTGCGTAGGCTGGTGTGGCTGGGCGCGGGCCTCGCCAAGCTGCTCGTCAGCCTCGCCCTGGGCATCCTCGTGTTCCTTGCCGGGACCTACTTCCAGGTTCGCGGCGCCCTGCCCGCCTACAGCGGCCATCTCGAGGGCAAGGGCCTCAAGGCGCCTGTGGAGATCGCGCGCGACCGCAACGCGGTGCCGCACATCATCGCCGGCTCGATCGACGACGCCGCCTTCGGGCTCGGCTACGTTCATGCCCAGGATCGCTTCTGGCAGATGGAGCTGATGCGCCGGCTGGGCCAGGGCCGGCTGTCCGAACTGGTGCCGCCGCGCCTGGCCGGCGACGGGCTGGTGGACACCGACCGCACGATGCGCGGCCTCGGCCTGTATCGGCGGGCCGGCGAAAGCCTGAACGCGCTGTCGCCGGCGATTCGCGGCATGACCGAGTCCTATGCCGCCGGGGTGAATGCCTGGCTCGACCGCAAGGACCAGCAGTACGGGCTGGAGCTGACGCTGATCAAGCTGCTGTCCGGCGGGCGCTACCGCCCCGAGCCCTGGCAGCCCGCCGACTCGCTGGTGTGGGCCAAGCTGATGGCGCTCGGGCTCGACGGCAACTGGCGCGCCGAGCTGCTGCGCCTGAGGCTGGCCCGCAGGATCGGCGACGAGGGCGTGAAGTTCCTGATCGGGCCGCCGGGCGAGACGCGCGACGCCACGCTGACGCTCGCCAACGAGGCGCTGAACCGCACCGACCTCGATCGGCTGTACGAGGGCACCGACAATCTCGCGACGCGCAAGCGCGAGGCGTCCAACGAATGGGTCGTGTCGGGCGCCCATGCGGTGTCGGGAAAGCCGCTGCTCGCCAACGACCCGCACCTGGCGATGACCTTCCCCGGGACCTGGTACCTGGCGCGGCTGGTCGGTCCCGGATTCGACATCCGCGGCGCCACCTCGCCCGGCTCGCCGGCCGTCGTGCTGGGCCACAACGGCACCATCGGCTGGGGATTCACCACCACCAACCTCGACAGCCAGGACCTGTTCATCGAACGGGTCGATCCCACGGATCCCAACCGCTACATCACGCCCGACGGCGCCCGTCCCTTCGCGGTGCGCGAGGAGACCATAAACGTCGCCTGGGGCGAGCCCGTCACGATGCGGGTCCGCGAGACGCGGCACGGGCCGGTGATCGACGACTTCATCGCCCGCTCCGCCGATCTCGTGCCGCAGGGGCACGTGCTCGCGCTGCAGGCGACGGCGCTCGACGGCAACGACACCTCGGCCGAGGGCTTCGCCCGCATCGGCATGGCGCAGAACTGGGAGGACTTCCTCAACGCCGGCCGCAAGATCGTCTCGCCGATGCAGAACATGGTCTACGCCGACACCGAGGGCAATGTCGGGCTGATCGCCCCCGCCAAGGTGCCGATCCGGCGGCGCGGCGACGGATCCATGCCGGTGCCGGGCTGGACCTCGGAATACGACTGGGCCGGCTTCGTGCCGTTCGACGAGCTGCCCAAGGTCTACAATCCGCCGAGCGGCATCGTCGTCAACGCCAACGCCCGCCTGGTGCCCGACGACTACCGTCACTTCATCAGCCGCGACTGGGCCGAGCCCTTCCGCCAGCGTCGGGCCAACCAACTGCTGCGCGAGGTCGAGCGCCATCCGGTCTACGGCATGATCGTCATGCAGGGCGACACCCTGACCCTCGATGCCGACGAGATGCTGCCGATCCTGCTGCGCGTCACGCCGCGCAACTCGCGGTCGGCGCGGGTCCACGACCTGCTCGGCCGCTGGAATCGATTCATGCTGGCGCGCCGCGCCGAGCCGCTGATCTACACGGCCTGGCTCTGGGAACTGCAGCGCGGGCTCCTGGCGGACAAGCTCGGCGACGGGCTCTACCAGGCGATGGTCGTGCCGGACGTCCGCCTGATCACCCGCATCCTGCGCGACCAGCCCGCCTGGTGCGACGACACGAGCACCTCGACCGCGGAAACCTGCGACGACCAGATCGCCCGCGCGCTCGACCGCGCCCTGGACTGGATCGCGCGGCGGCAGGGCCCGGACATCGAAAAGTGGCAGTGGGGCAACGAGCACCTGGCCGCCTATCGCCATCCGCTGTTCGACTCCGTGCCCCTGCTGCGCGACCTCGCCTCGGTGCGCTTCCCGGCCGACGGCGGCGCCCAGACGCTCAACCGTGCCCAGCCGTCGTACCGCGGCGCCGCGCCCTTCGAGGCGGTGCATGGCGCGGGCTATCGCGGCGTGTACGACTTCAGCGACCTCGACAACAGCCGTTTCGCCATGCCGCTCGGCCAGTCGGGCAACATGCTGTCGCCCTGGGCCCGCAACCTGGTCGAGGGCTGGCAAGCGCTGCGCTACATCGAGATCGCCGGCACCCGCGCCGAGGTCGAGCACACCGCGACCGGCATCATCACGCTCGCCCCGCCGGTCCGCTAGGCTTGACGCCGATCCGACGCCGCCGCATATCGGGCGCATGTCCGCGCTGAAGCCTTGGTCGATCGTTCGAATGCGCCGGTCCCTTCCGACGGCAGGGGCTGCAGGCTGACACGCGGGCGCTGACCGTCCGACCGCCTCTCCGGCCCTTCCTCGCGAAGGGCTTTTTGTTGTCCCCACGACACGACGGAGAGGCCCATGGCCCGCTTTCTGATCACCAGCGCTCTGCCCTACGTCAATGGCGTCAAGCACCTCGGCAATCTCGCCGGTTCCCTGCTGCCCGCCGACATACACGCCCGGTTCCGTCGCCAGACCGGCCACGAGGTCCTGTTCCTGTCAGGCACTGACGAGCACGGCACCACCAGCGAGCTGGCGGCCGACGCGGCCGGCCTGCCGGTGGACGACTGGTGCGCCCGCCAGCATGTCCGGCACGCGGAGATCTACCGGCGCTTCGACCTGTCATTCGATCACTTCTCGCGAACGTCGGGTCGCGCCAACCATCGGCTGACGCAGGCCCTCTACCATCGGCTCGATCGCGCCGGCCTGATCCGCGAAGGTACTGTGCGCCAGCCCTGGTCGCCGAGCGACCGGCGGTTCCTGCCGGATCGCTACGTCGTCGGCACCTGTCCGGCTTGCGGCCACGGCGCCGCCCGTGGCGACCAGTGCGAGGCCTGCGCGCGCCTGCTCGACCCCGAGGACCTGGTGGCGCCGCGCTCGGCGCTGAGCGGAGCAGGCGACATCGAGTTCCGCGAGTCGCGGCACCTGTTCCTGCGCCTGTCGGCCTTGCAGGAGCGGTTGCGCGACTGGATCGGCAGCCGTCGCGACTGGCCGCCTCTCGTCCACTCGATCGCCCGCGGCTGGCTGGCGCAGGGCCTCGAGGATCGCTGCATCACGCGCGACCTGTCGAGGGGCGTGCCGGTGCCCCGCCGCGGCTTCGAGGACAAGATCTTCTACGTGTGGTTCGACGCGCCGATCGGCTACATCGCCGCCGCCGTCGAGTGGTCGAGACAGGCGCCAGGACGCGATTGGCGGCGGTGGTGGCATCGCGACGAGGACGTGCGCCTGCTGCAGTTCCTGGCCAAGGACAACGTGCCTTTCCACACCATCGTCTTTCCCGCGACCTTGCTGGGATCGGGCCTGCCGCTCCGCCTGCCCGACGTCGTCAAGGGCTTCAACTGGCTGACCCACGAGGGCGGCAAGTTCTCGACCAGCGCCGGGCGGGGCCTCTTCACCGATCGCGCGCTGGACCTGCTGCCGGCGGACTATTGGCGCTGGTGGCTGGCCGCCAATTCCCCCGAGAGCGCCGACAGCGACTTCACGGTGGAGCGGTTCGTGACCGGCGTGAACGGCGACCTCGCCGACTGCTTCGGCAATCTGGTGAACCGCACGCTCAGCCTGGTCGGCAGCCGCTACGCCGGGCTGATCCCCGAAGGCGGTGCGGACGGACCGGTCGAGCAGGACCTGGTCGTGACCCTGGAGCACCGGTTGCTGGCGCTGCGTGCGGCTCACGAAGCGCTGCACTATCGTCGCGCCGCGGACGAGGTGCGCGGCCTCTGGCGTCTGGCCAACGGCTACCTGGCCAGGACGGCTCCCTGGACGACGTGGCGCAGCGATCCCGAAGCTGCCGCCCTCGCCGTACGCACCGCCGTCAATCTCGTCCGGGTCGCCGCCCTGGCCGCCTGGCCCTTCATTCCGGCCGCCGCCGAGCGGGTGCTGCGCTGCCTCGGCGAGCCGGCCGGTCAGCCGCCCTGGCCGGAAGACGCGGACCGCGCGCTAGATGCCCTGCCACCGGGCCGCCGCGTCACAGTCCCGCCGCCGCTGTTTCCGAGGATCGACGGCGCCTGCCTCAGCGCGGCCGGTCACCCGCCAGGGTGACGCGGTGCATGATCCGGCGATAGCCGTGATAGTCGTTGACCGGGTTGTGCATGGCGCAGCGGTTGTCCCAGAAGGCCACGGAGCCGATCTGCCAGCGAAAGCGGCAGGTGAACTCGGGCTTGACCTGATGCTCCCAGAGGAACTTCAGCAGCGGCTGGCTCTCCTTCTCGGTCCAGCCCGCGAAGTGCGCGGTATGGGCGTCGGAGGTGAACAGTGCCTTGCGCCCTGTCTCCGGATGGGTGCGCACGATGGGATGTTCGGCGGTCAGCACCTTCAACTCGACCCCGGCCTCCTTGAGACGATCCTCGCGCGTGCGCGAGACGTCGGCCTTGGCCGATGAGCTGACGCCGACCAGCCCGTCCAGGGTCTCGCGCAGCCCCTCGGACAGCGCCTCGTAGGCCTGGTACTGGTTGGCGAACAGCGTGTCGCCGCCGAACGGCGGGATCTCGCGGGCCAGCAGCATGCTGCCCATCGGCGGCCGCTCTAGATAGGTCGTGTCCGAGTGCCAGATGCCGCCGAAATTGTTGCGCTCGTGCTCGAGCTTGACCACCGGTGTGATCAGCGGGGCCTCGGGGAGGCCCTTGAGCTGCGGATACTCGACCGGCTCGCCGAAGCGGCGGGCGAAGGCCACCTGCTGCTGCGGCGTGATCCGCTGGTCGCGCAGGAAGATCACCAGGTGATCGAGGAAGGCCTGCCGGATCTCGGCGACGACGTCGTCGGCCAGGTCGCGCGCGATGTCGACGCCGTGGATCTCGGCGCCCAGGGATCCGGCCACCGGCCGGACCTCGATATGGCGATAGTTGCGCATGGATCAGCTCCTCGCCCACCGTGGCAATGACTTGGACATGAACGATTGGATGCCGTGCGCTGCCTCGTCGCTGCGCAGCAGGCCGACCAGGCTCGCGGCGGCGGCGTCGAGGACCGCCTCGTCGTCGCGTTCGGCGCAGGTCATCACCAGGTGCTTGGCGGCGGCGAGCGCGCGCGGCTCCATCTTCAGCACGTCGGCGATCGTCTCGGCGAGGGCGCGCTCGAGCGCTTCGGTATCGGCGAAGGCCGGCCGTCCGACGCCCAGCCGATGCGCCTCGTGGCCCCTGATCACCCGGCCGCTCACGGCCAGATCGCGGGCCGCGCCTTCGCCGATGCGGCGCACGACGAACGGGATGATCTGCGAGGGAATGAACCCGACCTTTGGCTCCGGCATGCCGAGGGCGGCGTCGGCATGCAGCAGCACGATGTCGGAGCAGCAGGCCATGCCGAGCCCGCCGCCGACTGCCGCGCCTTCGACAACCGCGATGGTCGCCTGCGGCAGGCCGTTCAGGGCCAAAAGGGCGTTGCCGAACTGGCGGTAGGCCGGAAGCAGCGGATCGTCCGACCCGTCCCGCGGTAGCGGTGGGACCTCGGCCATCGCCGCGAGATCGCCGCCGGCGCAGAAGTTGCCGCCGGCGCCGCGCAGCACCACCACTCGGCAGTCGGTCTCGGAGCGCAGGCGCGTGAAGACGTCCTCGAGCTCCAGCATCATCTGGTGCGTCAGGGCGTTGCGCCGCTCCGGCCGGTGCAGCGTCAGATGCGCCACCGGACCGTCGCGCCGCAGCCTGAGATTGGCGTAGTCGGCCATGGGCAAACTCATAGCCGCCACCTATGGTGCCAACAAGATGACGCGCTGCCTCGTTCCGCTGATCGCAGCGATGGCCCTGGCCGCCGGCCTGCCGGCCGCGCGGGCCCAGGACTGGGCGACAGTGACGACACCCTCGGCCGGCCCGCCGCAGTCGATCGGCTTCTACACCGCCGGCTGCCTCCAGGGCGCCCAGCCCCTGCCGCTCGACGGACCCGGCTACGAGGCGATCAGGATCAGCCGGAACCGCTATTGGGGCCAGCCCTCCACCATCCAGTTCATCAAGACGCTGGCCGACAAGGTGCGCACCGTCGGACAGGCGCCTCTGTACATCGGCGACATCGGCCAGCCGCGCGGCGGGCCGGCCCCGTCCGGCCATGCCAGCCACCAGACCGGGCTCGACGCGGACATCTGGTTCGAGCGTCAGCCGGGGGCGCGACGGCCGCCCGGCGAGCGCGAAAATCCGCGGCTGCGATCGCTGGTGCGGGCCGATGATTCCGGCATCGACGACGGCGTGTTCACGCCGCAGCACGCAGCGCTGCTGCGCCTCGCGGCCGAGATGCCGGGCCTCGACCGGATCTTCGTCAACAAGTGGATCAAGCAGAGGATCTGCCAGGACGCGACCGGCGACCGGCGCTGGCTCAACAAGCTGGTGGTCTGGCCGGGCCACGACGAGCACTTCCACGTGCGGCTGCACTGCCCGCCGGGCAACCCGCAGTGCCAGCCGCAGGCCGGCTACTATGCCGACGACGGCTGCGGCGAGCCGCTCGAAATCTGGTTCACGCGGCCGCCGGTGCGCCTGCCGCCGCCGGGCACGCCGCAGGCGCCCTATCGGCCGAAGCTGCCGGCGGCCTGCTCGAGCGTCCTCTACAGCCCCTGAAACGGCACGCCGCCGCAACGATTGGCCCGCTGGCGCGCCTCGACATCGACCCAGTCGAAGCCGCCGACATTGTCGGGCCGGCGCCAGTTCACCTGGCTGGCATTCTCCGGCAGGCGGTAGATCACGTACTGCGCGACGACCTGCGGCATGCTGGCCGGCGTGAAGCCGATGTACACGACGCCGCCGGTCCCGCTGGTCGGCGCGGTGACGGCGAAGGCGCCGTCCGGCGGCGCCGCCAGGCAGGCGACCATGGCGTCGAACGGCACGTTGTAGTTGGCGGACCACACCGGCTTCTCCGTCCGTGTCTGGTTGCCGCAGCCGGCAAGGCCGACGGCGATGCAGGCCAGCGCGAGAAACTCCTTCGCCATTGCTCACTCCCCCAGGGTGGCGGGACCGTGACGGGCCCCGCGGACCTCCCTTCAATAAGGCGCGCCGCGGCGGAAGGCGAGAGACTCACTCGCCCTGTCCAAGCAGCGTCCCGGCGCGCCGCGACAGGCGGAAGAACCACTGGAATATCTGGAAGCCGGCGACCAGGTAGGCGACCGCTAGGGCGAAGGCGACGGCCAGCATGTCCCAGTGCACGACTCCGTGGGCCAGGATCGCGCGCATGCCCTCGAACACGTAGGCCGTCGGCAGCCCCTTGGCGATCACCTGCAGCCATTCCGGCAGCACCGAGATCGGATAGTAGACGCCGCTCACCGGCATCAGGATGAAGACGGCCGCCCAGGCGAAGCTCTCGGCGCTCTGGCCGACCCGCATGATCAGGCCCGACATGGCCAGCCCGATCGACCACGAGAACATCTGCAGGATCGCGAAGAAGGCGATCAGCGGCAGGCCGAGCGACCAGATCGCGTAGCCGAAGAAGGCCCAGGCGAGCAGCGACACCGGCACCAGCCCCAGCAGGGTCCGCAGCAGCGCCGTCACGATGATGCCGGCCGCCATCTCCCACGACCGGATCGGGCTGGCGAACAGATGGCCGAGGTTGCGCGACCAGATCTCCTCCAGGAAGGCGATGGAAAGCGAGAGATTGCCGCGGACCACGACCTCCCAGAGCAGCAGCCCCGACAGCAGCACGCCTGCCGCCTGGGCGACGAAGCTCGCCTGCGGCATCAGGTACTGGGTCATGAAGCCCCACATGACCATCTGGACCGCAGGCCAGTAGATCGAATCGATCAGCCGCATGACCGAACTGCGCCAGATGTGGATGTGGCGCATCACCAGCGCGAAGATGCGGCCCGCCGACCCGCTCATGGCGCGCTCGCCGGCTTGGTCAAGGTATCCAGGCCGCGACCGCGGCCGCGTGCCATGTCGAGGAACACCTCCTCCATGTCGGCACGGCCGAAGCGCTCGATCAGCTCGCGCGGGCTGCCGCGCTCGAAGACGCGGCCGGCCTGCAGCAGGATGACGTCGTCGCACAGGCGCTCGACCTCGGCCATGTTGTGCGAGGCGAGCAGGATCGTGGCCTGCGTCTCGGCCTGGTAGGCTTCGAGGTAGCTGCGCACCCAGTCGGCGGTGTCGGGGTCGAGCGAGGCCGTCGGCTCGTCGAGCAGCAGCACCGCCGGCCGGTTGATCAGCGCCTTGGCCAGCGCCACCCGGGTCTTCTGCCCGGCCGACAGGCGGCCGGCCTGGCGATCCAGGTAGGCCGCGACCTGCATGTGCTCGGCGATCTCCTCGATGCGCCGCCTGAGGCCGCGCACGCCGTACAGGCGGCCATAGAACAGCAGGTTCTGGCGCACCGTCAGACGGTGCGGCAGGTCGACATAGGGCGACGAGAAGTTCATGCGGGGCAGCGCCGCGTAGCGGCGGCGGCGCATGTCGATGCCGAGCACATGGATGTCGCCGGCGGTCGGCTCGAGCAGGCCGAGCAGCATGGCGATGGTGGTGGTCTTGCCGGCGCCGTTGCCGCCGAGCAGGCCGAGCACGGTGCCGGCCGGCACGGCGAAGCTCAGATCGTCGACGGCGACGATCTCGCCGTACACCTTGCGCAGGTGCCGGACCTCGAGGGCGGTATTGGGAACCATGCAGCCATCATAGCGCGTCGAGCGCCGCCTCGAGACGATCGAGACCGCGGCTCAGGCGGTCCAGCCCGGAGGCGAAGCACAGCCTGATGTTGCCCTCGCCGCCCGGACCGAAGGCCTCGCCCGGCGCCAGGCCGACCTTGTGCTCCTTGGCCAGCCGCTTGCAGAAGCCCAGCGTATCGCTGACGCCCTCGACCGCGAAGAAGGCATAGAACGCCGCTTCCGGCCGCGCGATGGTCACTCGCGGATGGCCCGACAGGCGCTGGAAGACCAACTCGCCCCCGACCCGGCAGCGCTCGACCATCTCGGCGACGAAACCGTCGCCGTGCTCGAGTGCCGCGATGGCGCCGCGCTGCAGGAATTGCGGCGCGCCCGAGGTGTTGACCTGCACCAGCTTGGCGAACTGGTCGCCCAGGCTCGCCGGATGGGTCAGCCAGCCGACCCGCCATCCGGTCATCGCCCACGGCTTGGAGAAGGAGTTGAGGACCAGCAGCGCGTCGTCCGGCGTCGCCTGCTCGAGGAACGACGGCGCCACGGGCCGGCCGTAGATCAGCCGGGCATAGACCTCGTCGGCCAGGATCCACAGGCCGCGGGCCCGCGTGAAGTCGAGCAGCGCCTTCTGCTCCTCGCCGCTCATCGTCCAGCCGGTCGGGTTGCCCGGCGAGTTGACGAACACCGCCCGGGTCCGCCCGTCGACCGCATCGAAGACCTTCTGCAGATCGAGGCTCCAGCGCCCGTCGCGGTCGCGATCGAGGGCGACGTAGCGCGGCTCGGCGCGCACCAGCTTGGCGGCGGAGGTGATGTTGGGCCAGATCGGCGACACGATGACGATGTTGTCGCCGGGGTCGAGCAGCAGCTGGCAGCTCAGCACGATCGCCTGCATGCCGCCGGTGGTGACGCTGATCCGGTCGACCGGGCAGCGGACCCCGTAGAGCCGCTCGGTGTACGCCGACAGGGCGGCGCGCAGTTCCGGGATGCCGCGCTGCCAGGTGTAGAACGTCTCGCCGGCGGCCAGCGCCGCCGCCGCGGCCTCGCGGACGAAGGGCGGCGTGACGAGATCGCCCTCGCCGAACCACAGCGGCACCACGTCGGGATCGCCGAACACGCTCATCGCGACCTCGGAGATCGGCGTCTCGCTCAGGCCGCCGACGGCGGTGCTCAGGGTCGCCGGCAGGCCCGGCAGCGGGAAACGGGGAAGGGCGTCCATGCATTGAGGGGTAGCGCATCGCTCCCTCCGGGCCAACCGGCCAGGCCCCGACAAATCTTGGCGGCGAGGCCAAGCCTGACTTATCGCCGTCGAGCGTGCACAATGCTCGCGGAGGCGACATGAAGCGGACAGTCCTTGCCTTGTCTATCGTGCTGCCGGCAGCCGCCTGCGGACCGGCGGCGCGCAGCCTGGACCAGGTCCAGCCCGGAATGACGCCGCAGCAGGTCCAGGCCATCATGGGCCCCCCTCAGGCCGTCGCCTACTCGTCCGGCAAACATTGCGCCTACTATGCGCTGCTCAAGGATTTCTGGAGCCGCGTCCCCTGGAGCGTGAGCGACCGCTACTTTGTCTGCTACGATGGCGACAAGGTCGACTCCTTCGGACGGGTCGACACGGCAACGCCGAACGTCAGCCTGGTCAACGGTCGCTAGCGTACGGGGAGGTACGGTTGGACATCGACAAGCGCCAATGCCAGATGGCCGAGTGGCTCGCCGAGCACTACGAGGGGACCTACACCGACGGCCGGCGCTTCGACGACCTCCAGTACATCCAGTGCAAGCTGATCCTGAAGCCCGATCGCTTCACGTCGGCCAAGGTCTTCAAGGAGTTCGCCGGCGTCGTGCAGGAGGCGGCCGAGGCCACGGACGTGACCTTCCGCCATGCCCCCAGGCTGCAGCAGCGACCCGAGGTCCGCGAGGTGCTGTTCCTCGATACCGGCGACTTCCACTTCTACAACAACGCCTTCATCCTGCGCCGTCGCATCGCCTACGAGGACGGCTTCCCGGTCAGCGACCCCGAGATCGTCTTCAAGTACCGCAACCCGGACATGATGCTGGCCCAGGGCATGGACGTCCGCCCCAACATCAGCGGCAAGTACAAGATCAAGTTCAAGCTCGAGGTGATGCCGCTCAAGGAGCATATCGGCGGCATGCGACGGCTGCTGTCGCACAACGTCGAATTCGGCCTCAGCCAGGCGCCGGAAGCCGACCGGCTGGCGATGCAGCATCTCGGGCACATGACGCTGCCCGACCTGCAACACCTGTTCCCCGCCCTCAGGGGTATCTCGTGCGACGGGCCTGAGGACGTCGCGCTGGTCAACCAGTGCATCGTCGAGGAGCTCATGCAGGACATCTGCCTGCTCGACTTCGGGCATCATACCGAGGCCACGGCCAACCTCGGCCTGTGGCGATCGCGCGGCGACCACCACCCGTTCGTCGGCGAGTTCGCCTTCCAGCTGCGCATCGACCATCCGAACGACATCAGCGCCAAGGCCTTGCGCGCGTGCGAGCGCTTCTTCCTCGAGCTCCAGCAGACCGCCGCGGACTGGCTGAGCCTGACGACGACCAAGACGGGCGCCGTCTATCGTCTCCGGGGCAACCCGCCGCAAGCCCACGAATGAGCGCCTCCGACTCCGCGGCCCCAGCCGCTCCCCCTTCCCTCGGCCGGCTGTTCTGGGTCTTCCTGGTGATGGGAGCGACCAGCCTGGGCGGCGGCGTCGTCGGCTACCTGCGCTCGGGCCTCGTGGTCCGCGAGCGCTGGCTGGACGACCTTTCGTTCGTCGAGTTGCTGTCGATCAGCCAGACCCTGCCCGGCCTCAACGCCACCAACATGTCGATCCTGGTCGGCGACCGCCTGCGCGGCGGGCTGGGTGCCCTGGTCGCCACCCTGGGCATGTGCCTGCCGGGCGCCACGATCATGACCGCGGCCGGCTTCGCCTTCTCGATCGGCGGCGACGACCCGTGGTCGAAGGCCTTCCTGCACGGCATCGCGGCGGGCGCGGTCGGCCTGATCGTCGTCGTCATGGTCCAGCTCGGCTCGCGGGTGCTCAAGGGGTTCGCCGACTACGTGTTCGTCGTCCTGACCGCCGCGGCCGTGGCCGGTTTCGGGGTCCAGGTCCCCTATGCCCTGCTGGCCGCCGGCGCGATCGCCATCTGGTGGCACCGACCGCGCGGGCCGCGCGAGGGCGGCCCATGAAGGATCTCGAGGATCTGGCCGGCGTCTTCGCCTACCTGTCCCTGCTGACCGTCGGCGGCGGCATGGCGGCGTTCCCGGAGCTCAAGACCCTGACGGTCGACGTGTACCATTGGATGAGCTTTCCCGAGCTGCTGCACTTCTACAGCCTCGGCCAGCTGTCGCCCGGCCCGAACATGATGATGGTGGCGTCGATCGGCGTCGTCGTGGCGGGCATCCCCGGCGCCCTGGTGGCGCTGCTCGCCTTCTTCCTGCCGACCGGCCTGCTGACCTTCGCGATCGGCCGCCTGTGGGTCCATCTCTCGACCTGGCGCTGGCGGCCGGCGATCCAGACCGGCCTGGGATCGGTCTCGGTCGGCCTGGTGCTGGCCGGCTGCATCATCATGGGCCGCGGCGCCGTCACCGGCATCCTCTATGGGGTGATCGCCGCCGTCGTGTTCCTGCTGCTGCTGCGCACCCGGATCAATCCCGCCTTCCCGATCATCGCCTCGGGGCTGGTCGGCATCGCCGCGCACTGGCTCGAGACCCGCGGCCTGCTCTGATCACCCGCCGGTTCCGAGGACGTAGTGCACCGCGAGGTGCGCCAGCTCCGCCAGGATCGTGGCGACCAGCAGCCAGAACACGTACTTGCGGGCGCCGGGAGACGTCGCCACCCGCGCCCCGAGAAAGGCACCGACGATGCTGCCGGCGCCCATCACCGCGCCCAAGGTCCAGTTGATGTGCCCCTTGTAGCTGAACAGCATCATCGCGACCAAGGTGGTCGGCACCAGGACGGCACTCTTTATGGCGTTGGCGTGCATCAGGGGCAGGCCGACGGCGAGGGTCAGCGCCAGCAGCAGATAGGTGGCGCCGTCGAGCACGATGAAGCCCAGCCACGCCCCGATGGCGAAGAAGATCGCCGCCTCGCGCCAGCCATAGCGCGTGACGTCGGCGCTCGCCTGCTCGATCGCCTGCTTGACCTTGCTGAACAGCAGAACCAGCGCGGCGAGGACGGCTGCCGTAATCACCAGCCCGAGTTGGCGCGACGGCAGGAGTTCGGCGAGCGACGCTCCGGCGAGGCTGCCGACAGCCGCCGGCGTGCTCACCTTGGCGGCCAGCGCCCAGTGAATGGCCTTCTTGGCGTGGAAGCTCCAGGTCGCCGAAATCGCACCGACCAGGACAGGGACGCGGTTCGTCGCGTTGGCGGAAACGGGATCGAGACCGATCAGGACCAGGATGGGCAGCGACACGGCGGAACCGGAGGAGGCCGCCGTGTTGAGAAAGCCGCACGCGACGCCCGCGCCGAGACCCAGCCCGAGTTGCCAAAGCTCAAGACCGAACACGCGCCCCCCGCTCGCCCTTCCCGCGCCGCCCGCGGGGCTCGTCACCGCACCGCGACGTTGTCCCCTTGGCGAGGGGCCTTGACCGGGCAGGACGCGCGCGGGACGCCGATCGCCGCGACCTTGCCGTCGACGCTGAGGCAGCCCTTCGACCACTCGCCGGCCAGGGTCTCGCCCTCGATCCGGGCAACGCCGTAGCCCTGCGGCACGTCGTCGGCGTAGAGCCCGTCGAAGCGCACGTTGTCGTTCCAGACGTAGTGCCCCAGCCCCTCGCGCTTGCCCTTGTGGTAGGCGCCCGTGAAGCGGTCGATCGGTCGGCCGTGCTCGGTCCACTGCGCCTCGCCGGGACCGTCCGGCAGGCCACCCTTGCAGGCGCCCTTCCAGGTCGCCTTGTCCTCGGGCTCGGGATGCCAATCCCACATCCGGCAGCCGGTCCGGGTGTCGAGCAGCCAAGTGCCCCCGTCGCACGGCGCCGTCCAGCTGATCTGCAGGGAATCCGGCTCGCCGGGCGGGCAGTCCGAGCGGACGTTCTGGAGCGCGGTCTGCTGGGCCTGCAGGGGCCCGGCCGCCAGCATCGCCAGCGAGGCAATCAACACCGTCCAACGCCGCATGGTAACGAGCCCCCCGCCATCGCCGATGGCCGGCACTACAAAGCTTCGACTCGGGAACTTTAGAGAAGCTTGCACCGGGATCATGTCCGTCTCAGGTCGCAATTAGGCCAGCGGCGCGGCAGAACTGAAGGTGAAAATTCACACACCGCAGAAATCCCGCAACCCTGTGATAGAGTTGCCACATGGCACTTCTCGTCCTCGGCTTGGTCCTGTTCCTCGGCGTCCATACGTTCACCACCCTGCGCCCGGCGCGCACTGCCGTCCTGGGGCGGCTGGGTGAAGGCGCCTACAAAGGCCTCTACACGGTGATCGCCGCCGCCGGGCTGGTCCTCATCGTCTGGGGCTTCGGCAGCTATCGCAGCGGCGGCTACATCCAGGTCTGGTCGCCGCCCTTCGCGGCGCTCCGGCCGGTGTCGCTGGCCCTGGTTTGGTTCGCCTTCGTGGCCCTCGCTGCAGCCTATGCCCCGCCCAGCCGCCTCAAGGCGATCTTGCGCCATCCCATGCTGGTCGCCGTGAAGGCGTGGGCGCTCGCCCATCTGCTGGTCAACGGCGACCTCGGCTCGATGCTGCTGTTCGGCTCGCTGCTCGCCTGGGCGGTCTACGACCGCATCGCCCTCAAGCGGCGCGGCGACACCGGCGCAGCACCGGTCACACGCTTCGGGCGCAACGACTTGATCGTCGTCCTGATCGGTACGGTGGCCTACGCCGCCATGGCCTTCCTGCACGAATCGCTGATCGGCGTGGCGGTCCGTTGAGCCTCCCGCCGGCGTCGTTCTTCGGCATGCCCCTGGGGCTGCTCGGCCTCGGCCTGGCGTGGCGCGCCGCCGCGGCGACCTGGGCACTGCCGGCGACGATCGGGGAGACCATCCTGGCGGCCGCCGTCGCCCTGTGGGCGGCCCTGGTCGCGCTGTTCGCCGGCAAGTGGCTGATGCGGCGCGACGAGGCGATGGACGAGTTCCGGCATCCGGTCCAGTGCTGCTTCGTCGGGCTGCTGCCGGTCACCGCCTCGCTCAGCGCCCTGGCGCTGCTGCCCTATACGCGGCCGCTGGCGATCCTGCTGTTCGTGCTCGGCGGACTCGGCACCCTGGCCTTCGCCCTGCAGCGCACCGGCGACCTGTGGCGCGGCGAGCGCGCGCTGTCGGCGACGACACCGGTGCTCTATCTGCCGGCCGTGGCCGGCAGCTTCGTGACGGCGATCGTGGCCGCCAATGTCGGTCTGCAGAGTTGGGGACAACTCGCCTTCGGCGCCGGCGCCTTCTCCTGGCTGGCCATCGAATCGGTGCTGCTGCACCGGCTGCACTGCGGGCCCGAGATGCCGCCGGCGCTGCGCCCGACCTTGGGCATCCAGTTCGCGCCGCCGTCGGTCGGCGCCCTGGCCTATGTCAGCGTCGGGCCCGGCGCCTCGGACATGCTGAGCCACGCCCTGCTCGGCTATGCCCTGCTGCAGGTCCTGATCCTGCTGCGCCTCGGCCGCTGGATCGGCGCCCAGCCGTTCGGCCCGTCCTACTGGTCGTTCAGCTTCGGCGCCGCCGCCCTGGCCGGCGCGGCGACTCGGCTGGCCGGCCGCGGCGACAGCGAGGCGATCGCCGCCCTGGCGGCCGGCACGATCCGCCTCTGGCTGGCCGGCCGCCTGGTGCCGGCGCCGTCGACCCCCTGAGCGAGGAGCGAGCATGACCGACGACTATCAGAGGCGCAGCTACGGCGAGATCGCCGTCGGTACCGGCGAAAAGCCGGGCATCGTCGTCGTCGATTTCCAGCTCGGCTTCACCGACCCACAATACCCGCTCGGCGGGGCGCCGCTGGTCGCGCGGGCGGTCGAGAACACGGCCACCTTGCTGCAGGTCGCCCGCAAGGTCGGGGTCCCGGTCGCGGTCTGCAACACGAGCTACATGAACGAGCGCGAGATGCCGTACTGGAAGATCACCGCCGTCAAGCAGACCTTCCTGCACGACCATCCCAGCACGGCGCTCGACCCGCGGATCTACGACCCCGCCTACGACCTCAAGGTCACCAAGAAGGGGCCCTCGATCTTCTTCGACACCGGCGTCGCCAACTACTTCCTGAAGGAGCGGGTCGACACCGTCATCGTGACCGGCTGCAACACCTCGGGCTGCATCCGCGGCAGCGCGCTCGACAGCTTCAGCCATCGCTTCCGCACCCTGGTGCCTGAGGACTGCGTCGGCGACATCGAGGAGGGCCCGCATCACGACAACCTGCGCGACATAGGACGACGCTACGTCGACGTCACCGACCTCGCCTTCTGCGTCGACTATCTCGAGCGCTGGGGACGCCGCAACAGCGCCTGACCGATCAGGTGGCGAACTCGATCGCCGCCCGCGTGCCGCGCGCCACTGGCTCGTATCGCAAGGTCGAGCCGAGGCTGCCGGCCATGGCATTGACGACACGGGTGCCGAGCCCGGAGCCGCGCACCCGTCCCTCGCCGCGCCAGCCGATCCCGTCGTCCTCGACGGTGAGGCGCAGGCGGTCCGCCGCGACCCGCTCCAGCACGAGGCGGATCTCACCGGCCTCGCCCGGCGCGTAGGCGTACTTGTGGGCATTGGTCAGCAGCTCGGTGGCGATTACCCCGACCCAGACGGCCTTGTCGGTCGGCATGTGAATGCCGTCTTCGGCCATCAGGCGCAGCGGCCGCGGCTGCCCGCTTTCGCCCAGTGCCAGACTGAAATCCTGCGTCAGCACCTCGAGATAGGCCTTCATGTCGACCGAGCGGACGTCGGACGAGGTGAACAGGCGGCGATGGATGCCGGCGATCGCCATTATGCGCGCCTGCATCTCCTGCAACGCCGCGCGCACGGCCGGTTCGCGCGAGCTGTTGGCCTGCATGCCGGCCAGCGACGCGACCAGCGCCAGCGAGTTGGCGACCCGGTGGTTGACCTCGTGCAGCAGCAGCTCGGCCCGGTCGCGCGCCTCGCGCACCTCGCGCTGGGCAGCCTCGGCTGCCCGCTCGAGCCGTTGCTGCTCCAGGGCCGCGTGTACCGCCTGACCGAGCAGCTCGCGATAGTGGCCCTCGACGTCCTTCCAGACATAGTCGGCGGCCCCCGCCTTGAGGGCCGCCACCGCGATGCGGGCATCCTCGGAGCCGGTGACGTAGATGACCGGCAAGTCGACGGCGCTGCGCTGCAGGCGGGCCATGACCTCGAGGCCGGTCTCGCTCCCAGGTTATGGTCGAGCGCGATGGCCTGGAACTCCTCGCGGCCGAGCGCCTCCTCGGCCGCCGCGCCCGACTCGACGTGATGCACGTCGATCCCGTGCGACCGCAACGCGCGCCGCACCAGCACGCCCAGTCCCTGGTCGTCGTCGATGTAGAGCAGACGGATCGGGGCGGCCATGTCACTCCACCGTCGGAACCTGCATGACCGACAGGAACAGGCCGAGCTGCCGGATGGCGTTGGCGAAGCTTTCGTAGTTCACGGGCTTGGTGATGTAGACGTTGGCCCCGAGGTCGTAGCAGCGCTGGATCTCGCGCTGGTCGTCGGTGGTGGTGAGAATGATCACCGGCGAGCGGCGCAGGTGCGGATTGGACTTCACCTTGGCCAGGATGTCCACGCCGGTCATGTCCGGCAGGTTGAGGTCGAGCAGCACCAGCAGCGACCGCGCCGCGCTGACCTCGCCGCTACCGTCCTCGCCCAGCAGGTACGCCAGACCGTCGGTGCCGTTGGCGAACTGCACAATCTCGTTGTTGACCCCGGCGCGGCGGATGTTGCGCTCGATCAGCCTTGCATGGCCTTCGTCGTCTTCGATCATCACGATGACCACGGGACGCGCGTTCATGATTCCTCCCTGCTAGGCGTCGGTGACGACGAGCCGCAGCGGCAGGTCGACCGAGAAGGTCGAGCCGCGTCCCAGCTCGGACGTCAGCGTGATGTCCCCGCCCAACCGGCGCACCAGGGCGCGCACATGGGCGAGGCCGATCCCCTCGCCGGGCCGATCCTGCGGCCCGGCGCGGCGAAACAGCTCGAAGATCCGTTCGTGGTCCTGCGCGGCGATGCCGCGGCCGTTGTCGCCGACGTCGAGCCGCAACCGGCCGCCGCCCCGCGAGACTGCCACGACGATGCGGCCCGGCCGGTCCTTGGCGAGGTACTTCACCGCATTGTCCAGGAGGTTGCCCACGACCTGCTCCAGCGCCAGGCGATCGGTCACCAGCACCGTTGCGCCGGCCGGCAGGGCGATCGTGGCGCCGGCCGCCTCGAGCTGATGCTGCAGGCTGGCGGCGGCCTGAGCCAGGAGCGCCGCGAGGTCGACCGTCTCGGGCTGCAAGGCCCGCCGGCCTTCGCGCGACAGCTTGAGGATGGCGTTGATCAGGCCATCCATGCGGGTCGTCGAGGCGCGGATGAAGCGCAGCGCCTCCGGAATGTCGTCGTTGGCCACCGTCCTCGCCTCTCCGACCGGCACCGAGCGGGTCCCGCCCTCCTCGCCGACGTAACGCTGCAGGACCTCGACCCCGGTCTCGAGCTCGCTGGTGAAGCCCATGATGTTGACCAGCGGCGAGCGCAGATCGTGGCTGACGATGTAGGCGAAGCGCTGGATTTCGTCGTTGGCCCGGGCCAGCGCCGCCGTGCGCTCGCGCACGCGTTCCTCAAGCCCGGCGTTGAGCGCCGCGATCTCCAGCTGCGAGGCGGCCAGCTCGCGCGTGTAACCGAGCGCCGTGTAGGCCGCGGCGGCGGCCAGCACGACCACCAGGACGGTTCCAGCCAGGATCACCCGGGTCAGCAGGCTCACGCCCCGCTCCACCTCCTGGAGCCGGCCGTCGACCAGCGTGTCGGCGCCGCCGCGCAGGCCGCCCAGTAGGCTGCGCGCCTGGTCCATCAGGCGGCGCCCCTGGTCGGATTGCAGGCGAGCCAGCGCGGCGTCGCTGCGGCCGGCGCGCTTCTCGGCCACGGTCCCGGCCAGCTCGGCCATCTTGGCCTCGACCAGCGGGACCAGCTGCTCGACGGCTCGCGAGGCCGTCGCGTCCGCCACCACGGCACGGCGCAACCGCTCGAGCTCCCTGTCGAGCGACGCGGCGGCCCGGTTGTAGGGTTCCAGGTAAGGGTCCTCGCCGGTCAGCAGGTAACCCCTCTGGCCGGTCTCGGCATCGAGCAGGGCCTGCAGGACGCCGTTGGCGGCGGTGCGGATCTCGCGCCCGCGCACGACGTCTTCGGCGTGCTGGGAAACGTGCTGCGCCAGCCACAGCGCCGTCAGCACGATGCCCAGCATCGCGGCGGCGCCGACCGCGAGATAGCCGATCGTGCGGCGAGCGATGGTTGTCGACCGAAGCGGCATGGATCTCCTTCGACGGCGGATGAACGCGGGCGCGCTGCCGCGGCGGCGCCAGGAGAGCGCGCTACCTTACAAACGTTGCCTGGGGCCGCAAGTGCCGTCGCAGCGACTGCAATTGCCACGCAACACACGCGGCCTGTCCGCGTTCTTCCGCCGCTCGACACTCACCGGAGGACTGCCGACATGACGTTGAACCGCACCCTGACCACCCTCGCCCTCGTGCTGGCCGCCGGCGTGGCGCACGCCCAGATGCAGGCCCCGAGCACGCCGGGCGGCCGGGCCATGGATTCGATTCCGGGTGGCACCAGCAATCCCAGCAACAATTTCCCCAAGACCGCCCCCAACGCCTCGGCGGCCGAAGCCGCGGCCAAGGCCCAGCTCGAGGCCAAGGGTTATACCGGCGTGCGGACCCTGAGCCGCGACCCCGCCGGGAACTGGGTCGCCAAGGCGATGCGCAACAACGTCGAGGTCGCCGTCGTCCTCGAGCCCAACGGCAGCGTCAGGGAGCAGTAGGCCTCACGGCCCCTGCCGCCCGGCCTAGCGGGACGGTTTACTCCTCGTTTACGTCCCGCCAGCGCTGGCGCGCCGCTCCTTGTGGGCGCCCGTCGATCGTCCCATGTTAGGCGGATGCGGGCCCCTTTCCTGATTTCGGCTCTCGCCCTGGCGGCGGCCATCGCGTCCCCCGCCGCCGCGCAACTCGTGCCGGGCTCGGTCGGCAATGCCGGCCGCATGCCCGAGACGATGCTGCCGGGCGCCCTGCCGCCGCCGCCCACCCTGCCGGCCCCGACGATCTCGCCGCCTGTGACCACGGCACCGTCGACCTCATGGGGATCGCGCTACCCCGACACCGAGTCGCTGTCGCGCGAGCGGATTCAATCGCAGGGCTATCGCGTGCAGCGCATGACGCCCGAGCTGAATGGATCCTGGAAGGCCGACGCGACGCGCGACGCCACGCCCGGCCGCCCGCGGGTGCCCAAGCAGGTGACCATCTATCCCGACGGCCGCATGGTCGAGGAGTACTGAGGGTCGATGTCGCGCAGCACCGGCAGCAGGTAACGCCGGAACTGCTCGGGGCTCTCGGACATCGGGAAGTGACCCAGCCCCTCCATGATCTCGCAATGGCGGGCTCCGGTCGCGCGCGCGAGGGCACGCGTCAGCTCGGGCGTCGCCGACAGATCGTACTCGCCGCTCAGCAGGTACAGCGGACACCGCGCGTCGAGGCCCGACAGGTCGACGTTCCGCAGATCGCCCTCGCCGAAATAGTAGTGAAGGTCCCCGAGGAAGACCGCCGGGCCGCCCTGCATATAGTGCCACAGGGTCTCCCAGCGATCGGCGGACGGCGCCGTCGGCGCGATGAGGCACGCCACGGTGCCGGCCGCGGCTTCCTGGCCGTGAACGTCCGGGCGGAACAGAATCCCGAGATCGCGCAGGCGGGTGTCGGCGCCGGCCTCGGCATGGGTCGCCGACTGCAGCCCGATCGCCGCCCGGAAATAGTCGCCATGGCGCAGGGCCAGATGGACGACGGCACGGCCCCCTATCGAGCATCCCATGACCACCGGCTTGTCGAGCCCGAGAGCCTGCGCCACCGCCATCACCGTGTCGACATAGAGATCGGTGGTCAGCTGGTACGGCTCGGTTTCGAAGCCGGCCGGCGGCGACGACTTGCCGTGCCACGGCAGGTCGAAGACGATGACGCGATAGCGCGCCGTGATATCGGGATCGTTGAGCAGGGCGCGGTACTGCCGACCGTCGGCTCCCGCCGTGTGCAGGCAGAGCAGCGGGATGCCCTGCCCCGCTTCCTCGAAGTAAATTCGATGCGGCCGCCCCTTGAAGTCGAGGCGCAGGTAGCGCCCGACCACCGGCTCGATCGTCGGCGTGCCCACCGCCGGCACCGCCGCGACGCCGCGCGCGGGCCGCAGCGCCGCGAACAGCTGCTCGAGGAACAGCAGGTTGCGGCCATAGGCCAGCAGGTCGCCCTCGACCCTGAGATGGCCGGCGCGCTGCAGGCCGATCAGGCTCTGGAAGCCGACCTTTGGCTCGGCCTGCGAGAAGGCCGACCAGGTCGCGTCATCGGCCGTCAGGGTGAACGCACCGGCGCTCGCCGGCCCGGCCGCCACCGTCACCGTGTCGCCGACCGACACGGCGGCCATCGCCTCGCCGCTCGCGACCGTGAAGGCCAGCTTGGCCAGCCTTGCCCGGCGCTGCAGCGCGGGATTGCTTTCGAGGGCCATGGAAAGGCGTGTGAAATCGGTCATGTCAGTTCCCCGCCTTGATGTTGGCGTCCTTGATCACCTTGGCCCACTTCGGGATGTCAGTGGCGATCGCCGCCCGCGTCTCCTCAGGCGTGCTGCCGACGATGTCGAGCCCCAGGGCGGCGACCTTCTTCTGCATTTCCGGATCGGCCAGCGCCTTCAGCGCCTCGGCGCGCACCTTGTCGAGGATCGGCTGCGGCGTGCCGGCGGGCGCCATCAGCGCGAACCACGAGGTCGCCTCGAAGCCGGGGAAGCCGGCCTCGACGACGGTCGGCAGGTCGGGCGCGTTGGCCGACCGCTTGAGCGAGGTCACGGCCAGCCCGCGCACCCGGCCGTCGCGCACCATCGGCAAGCTGGCGCCGGCATTCTGGATGCCGACCGGCACCGTGCCGCTCATGACGTCAGTCAGGTTGGCGCCGCGATACGGGATGTGCTCCATGCGGATGCCGGCGAGATGGCAGAACAGCTCGCCGGCGACGTGCTGCGGCGTGCCGACCCCGGGAGTGCCGTAGCTCAGCTTGCCCGGGTTGGCCTTGGCATAGGCGATCAGCTCGGCCAGCGACTTCACCGGCAGGTCGTTGTTGACCAGGATGATCGACGGCATCGACAGGGTCGTGGTGATCGGCGCCAGGTCCTTGAGCGGATCGAACGGCAGGCTCTGCAGGCTGGGCAGCACGGTCAGCGCCGCGTTGGCGCCCCACAGCAGGGTGTAGCCGTCGGGCGTCGCCTTGGCGGCCCGGTCGGTGCCGATGGCGCCGGAGTTGCCGGCGACGTTCTCGACCACGAAGGGCTGGCCCCAGGCCTGCGAGAAGCGGTCGGCGAACAGGCGGGCCGTGACGTCGGTGGCGCTGCCCGGCGTGAAGCCGACGATGAGCTTGACCGGTTTCTCGGGCCAGGCCGTCGCCGTCTGGGCCGCGGCGCCCAGGGCGACGGCAAGCGACAGGGCGACTGCCGCCAGCCCGATGACGAATCGTTTCATGTTTTCCTCCCGGGCGGAGGCTAGGCCAGCTAGCGACGGCTCGCCAGCGCGCGGTTCTCCAGCCGGCTCAACAGGCGAACCAGCGGCCACAGCAGCAGGAAGTAGACGATGGCGGCGACGACGATCGGCGTCGGGCTGTAGGTCAGGCTCTGCGCCTGGCGGGCCTGGAACAGCAGCTCCGGCACCGCCACGACGCTGCCCAGCGAGGTCAGCTTCACGACCTCGAGCGTGTTCGACAGCAGGTCCGGCAGCACGTTGCGCACCGCCTGGGGCAGCACGATGTAGACCAGCGCCTGCAGTCGCGACAGGCCGGTCGAGCGCGCCGCCTCGACCTGCCCGGCCGGCACCGAGTCGATGCCGGCGCGGAAGATCTCGCCGTAGTAGGCGCCGGTATTGAGGAAGAAGGCGATGGCCACGCAGGCGAAGCCGCCCAGCTCGAGCCCGGCGAACGGCAGGCCGGCAAACAGCAGCACGAGCAGCACCAGCGGCGGGAAGGCTCGGAAGAAGTCGACCCAGGCCATCAGAGGCCAGCGTACCAGCGGATGATGCGCGGTCGCCAGCACCGCCAGCAGCAGTCCGCCGAGCAGGCCGAGCGGCACCACGATCAGCGACAGCAGGATCGTGTTGAGCAGGCCGGACAGCACAATCGGCCACGCCGCGGCGATGATCTCGGGATTGAGGAAGGTCTCGATCATCGCTTCCACGCGAAGCGCGTCTCGACCCAGCGCGCCGCCACGACGACGGGCAGGAACAGCACGATGTAGGCGGCGGCGCCCAGCATCAGCGGCGAGGGATTGTACGAGTTCGAGACCGCCGAGCTGGCCTCGCCCAGGATCTCGGTGACGGCGACGACCGAGCCCAGCGCCGTCCCCTTGGTGATGGCGATGGTGCGGTTGGTGAGCGGCGGGATGGTGAGCCGCAGCGCCTGCGGCAGCACGACAGCCAGCAGGGTCTGACCGAACGACAGGCCGGTCGAGCGTGCCGCCTCCCACTGGCCGCGCGCCACCGAGGTGATGCCGGCCCAGAAGATCTCCTCGGAGAAGGCCATCAGCACGAGCGCCAGCGACAGCCAGGTCGACACGAAGCCCGAGGGCGCGACGCCGGCCGCCGGCAGGCCGAAGTAGATCAGCACGATGATGACCAGCGGCGGCAGCGAGCGGAACACGTCGACCATGAAGATGATCAGCCAGTTGAGCGGCCGCAGCGCCAGGCTGCGCAGCAGGGCCAGCGCCAGGCCGGCCGCCAGCCCGCTCAGGATGATCAGCACCGCCAGCTCGATGGTGACGACCACGCCGTGCAGGATGTCCGGCAGGTACTTAGCCATCACCCTGGCGTTGAAGAACGTGTCGAGGAAGCGGTCCCGAAGAAAGAGCAGCCTCTCATCGCTAGTGCCGCTGGATCTGGCCGATGAAGGCGCGCGTACGCTCCTGCGCCGGCGCCTCGAAGATCGCCGCGGGCGGGCCCTGCTCGACGATCGCGCCGTCGTCCATGAACACCACGCGGTCGGCGGCGGCGCGCGCGAAGCCCATCTCGTGGCTGACCACGATCATGGTCATGCCCGACTGGCGCAGGTCGCGCATCACCGCCAGCACCGAGCCGACCAGCTCGGGATCGAGCGCGCTGGTCGGCTCGTCGAACAGCATAACCCGCGGCTCGAGCGCGATCGCCCGCGCGATCGCCACCCTCTGCTGCTGCCCACCCGACAATTGCCCCGACGTATGGCCGGCCCGATCAGCAAGCCCGACCCGGGCCAGTGCCGCCAGCCCGAGCTGCTCGGCCTCGGCGCGCGACTTGCCGGCGACCTTGCGCAGGGCCAGGGTCACGTTGCCCAGCGCCGTCATGTGCGGATATAGGTTGAAGGCCTGGAACACCATGCCGATGCGCTGCCGCGCATGATTGATGTCGGTCCGGGGATCGAGCATGTCGATCCCATCGACCGTCACGGCGCCCGACGACGGCACCTCGAGCCGATTGAGGCAGCGCAACAGGGTCGACTTGCCCGAGCCCGACGGGCCGATGATGAACACCAGCTCGCGCTCGGCGACGGCGAGGTCGACGCCCTTGAGGACGTGCAGGTGCCCGAAATGCTTGTGGAGGCCGCGCGCCTCGACGATCGCGGTCATGGCCTCCTCCCCGACGAAGTCGGGAAGGTGTCCGCGCCGCGGACGGAGGGGGCATGCGTCATGAAACCTTTGACCCCTCCGTCGGCGCAAGGCGCCGACACCTCCCCACGCAACGCGTGGGGAGGGAGAAGATAATCAGCTGCCGCACTTCAGCTCGTGCGGCGTCGGGTCGTAGCCCGGCATGCCGGGCACGCCGTAACCCGGCGTGACGACGACGGCGAGATCGTCCGCCTCGGGCTCCTTGCCGAACCACTTCTTCATCAGCTTGGCGATGGTGCCGTCCTTCTTCATACAGTCGAGCGCGTCCTGCAGCTCGGCGCGCAGCTTGGGATTGTCCTTGGGCACCGGCGCCGCCCAGTGAGCGCGCGTCTCCTTGAGCTCGAGATCGGCCACGAAGTTCGGATTCTTGGAGGCCGCATAGACGATCGTCGTGTTGCCGCCCAGGGTGGCGTAGGCGCGGCCCGACAGGACCGCCTGCGTGGCGTCGGGCTGGGTGTCGTAGACCTGCACCGTGAATCCGTACTTCTCGCCCATCTGCTTGGACAGGGTCTCGTAGGGCGTGCCCTTGTTCACAGCCACCGACTTGCCCTTGAGGTCTTCCCAGCTCTTGATCGGCGGCGTCCCCTTCTTCACGCCGAACTGGAAAGCCGTCCACAGGTAGCCGGCGGTGAACAGCATGTTCTCGGCCCGCTCCTTGGTCACCGTGGTCGGCGCCGCGATGAAGTCGTAGCGGCCGGACTGCATGCCCGGGATCAGGGTCGAGAAGCTGACCGCGTCGATCGTGATGTCGCGGCCCATCCGCTTGGCGGCCTCAGTGAAGAGGTCGATCTGGAAGCCCTCGACGCCGCCGCCCAGCTTGGGCATGGCGTGCGGCGCGAAGGTGCCGTCGACGCCGGTCCGCAGCGGCGGCTTCTTGTCCTGCGCCAGCGCCGGACTCACGGCAAGCAGCGCCGCGATCGCGATCGCGGCGAAACGGTTCAGCATCCCTGGCCTCCCATGCCAAAATCCCCAGGCGGCGACGTTAGATCAGGCATTGTTGAATAGCAATTTAAGGGCCATGGTGCGGCGCCATGACCGCCGCCACCGACCGCATCCTCGTCATCAATCCGAACTCCAGCGAGACCGTGACCCGCGGCATCGACGCCGCCATGGAACCGCTGCGCATCGCCGGCGGACCGGCCATCGAATGCGTGACCCTGGCCGAGGGCCCTCCGGGCATCGAGAGCCAGGCGCATGTCGAGCAGGTCGTGGCGCCGATCGGCCGCATGGTCCGCCAGCGCGACAACGACTGCTCGGCCTTCGTCATCGCCTGCTACTCCGATCCCGGCCTGCATGCCGCACGCGAGCTCACCACCAAGCCGGTGCTCGGCATCGCCGAATGCGGCATCCTGACGGCGATGACCCTGGGTCAGCGCTTCGGCGTCATCTCGATCCTGCGCAAGTCGATCGCCCGCCATCTCCGCTACGTCGGTCAGATGGGCGTCGCCGACCGCATGGCCGGCGACCGGGCCATCGGGCTCGGCGTCACCGAGCTGGCCAATGAGGCGCGCACCTTCGCCCGCATGGCCGAGGTCGCCGCCGAGTTGCGCGACGAGGACGGCGCCGACGTGCTGGTCATGGGCTGCGCCGGCATGGCGCGCTATCGCGAGCGTCTGCAACGCCATGTCGGCCTGCCGGTGGTCGAGCCCAGCCAGGCCGCGGTGTCGATGGCGATCGGCCGGTCGCGGCTGGGCTGGTCGGTCTAACCTCCCCTTCCCGGCCGCGCCTACTCGCGGCGGAACTCGTGCTCGAATCCCAGCTTGTCGCGACAGACGGCCAGGCTGTCGCTGACCCGGCGGCAGGTCAGGCTGTTGGGCGGGCCGTTCCAGCCGGTGCCGGCGGGCTGGCACTGCACGGGCGGCTGCGTGGTGCCCAAGGTGCCGCTGTCGCCGAAGCGCGCCGTGATCGGCGCGCTGCAGCGGATCAGACCGGTGCCCGGACAGTCGCTGGTCGCCTCGCGCTGGCCGCTGCCATCGGCCCCGAAGCAGATACGGCCGGCACGGACCGCGCATTGGATCATCCGGCCGCCGACGCCCATCGTGCCCTGGGTATCGTGACCGAGCCGCCAGCAGCCCTGCAGCAGGCCGAGGTCCTTGCGGGCCCAGCGATCGGCGGGCAGCGTCGGCGGCGGCGGCGCCGGCTTGGCCTCGACCGGCGGCGCGGGCTTGGGGGCGGGCGGCGGCTCCGGCGGCTTGCACAGCGCCAGCTTGCTGCGCAGCTCGGCGGCGAGAGCGGCCTGCTCGGCGGCGAGCGCGCGCTGACGCTCCTGCTCGGCCGCGAGCGCGGCCTTCAGGACCGGCGTCGGATCGGGCGCCGCTTCAGGGGCGGGCGGTGGCGGCTCCTCGCGAACACTGAGCTCGATCTCCGGCTCGACCGGCGCGCAGGCGCGCAGCAGCCAGGAGCCGATCAACAGGGCCAGCACCAGCAGGACGCCGGCCAGCAGCGCCGCCAGCCAGGGCAGGCGCGCGACCGGGGAGACGGGCGGTTCGCGGCGGATCGAGGGTGAACGCTGGGCCATGGCGGTCGGCATCGCGTCGGAGCGTCTCCCCTCGCCCCGCCGACGGGATCAGTCGGCCGCCGCCGACTTCTTGGGGCCTTCGGCGGCCGGGAAGACGACCCGGTCGTCGGTGCGGCAGTAGCGGTCGGCGAACATGCGGCCGATCGGATGGTACTTCTCCATGTGCACCCGCATCGCCTTGGGGTCCCACAGCTCGTCGCGGACGTGGAAGCGCAGCCCCTCGCCGATGATCAGCTGGCGGTCGTCCTTGACGTTGATGACCTGCCAGGTGCGGCACTCCAGGGCCCACGGCGCGTCGGCCAGCCGCGGCGGCTTGATGTCGAGCGACGGCGCGAGCTTCAGGCCGAGATAGTCGGGCTCGCCGACCTCGGGCGGGAAGTCGCCGCTCGAATCGTGCATGGCGCGGGCCAGCGGCTCGTCGGTCAGGTTGACGACGAACTCGCCGGTCCGCTCGATGTTGATCCAGGTGTCCTTGAGCCGCCCGTCGGGCCGCTTGTTGGCCGCGAACATGACCAGCGGTGGATCCTCGGCGAAGACGTTGAAGAAGCTGAACGGCGCGGCGTTGACCACGCCGGTCGGTCCGATCGTCGTCACCCAGGCGATCGGCCGCGGCAGCACGAAGGCGGCCAGCATCTTGTAGCGCTCGTGCGGCGTGAGGTCGTTGGTGGCGTATTGCATCGAATGGCTCCCTTCATGCGGACCGCGCGCCTTCCGCGCGCAATCATGAGCGCGCAGGATGCGCGCGGTCCAATGATCAGTTGGCGGGCTCGACCTTCACGCCGGTCCGCTCGGTGATCAGCTTGTAGTGCTCGATGCGGCGGTGCTTGGCGAAGTTGAAGACGGTGTTGCGGATGTACTCGCCGAGCGACAGGTCGCAATCGTAGGCGATCACCTCGTCCTCCTCGGTCACCGCCTTGGCGACGATCTCGCCGGTCGGCGCCACGATCACCGAGCAGCCGTACATGCCGAATCCGTCTTCCTTGCCGGCCTTGGCGGTGGCGACCACCCAGATGCCGTTCTGATAGGCATTGGCCTGGCACGACAGCAGATGGTGGAAGACCCGGATGTAGGGCGGCTCGTCGGGGTGATAGATGTTCTCGGTCGGCGTGTTGTAGCCCAGCACGACCATCTCGGCGCCCTTCAGCGCCATGACGCGGAAGGTCTCGGGCCAGCGCCGGTCGTTGCAGATGCACTGCCCGACCAGGACCTCGTCCTTGAACATCTTCCAGACGTTGAAGCCGAGATTGCCGACCTCGAAATAGCGCTTCTCGAGATGCTGGAACGGCGCCTCCGGCAGGTGGTCGCTGTGCCCCGGCAGATGGATCTTGCGATACTTGCCGACGATGCGGCCGTCCGGCCCGACCAGGATCGAGGTGTTGAAGCGGCGGGGCCTGCCCTCCTCCTCCGTCAGCTCAGCATAACCCAAGTAGAAGCCGATTCCCTTGGAGCGTGCCAATTCGAACAGTGGCAGGGTCTCCGGGCTCGGCATCTGCGCCTCGAAGAAGCGGTCGACCTCGGCCTGGTCCTCGATCCACCAGCGCGGGAAGAAGGTGGTGAGCGCCAGCTCGGGGAACACGACGAACTTCGAGCCGCGCGAATCGGCCTCCTTCAGCATCTCGACCAGGCGCTTGACCACGCTCTGGCGGCTGTCGGCGCGATGGATGGCGCCGAGCTGGGCGGCGGCGACTTTCAGGCGACGGGACACTACGACACTCCTCCAGAAGAAACGCGCACCACTTTAGCCTAGCACGCCGCCCGGGCGCCGCCGCGGCGCCAGTTCGCTCAGAACAGCGGCTTCGCCCCGAACCGGCTCATCGCCTGCAGCTCGGGCGCCGCCTGGCCCTGCGGCTTGGCGGCGTCGGGCGAGGCGCAGGGCAGGAACTGGCCGGAGCCGCGCGGCGCGTCGAGCTGGCCGTTCTCGACCACGACCCGGCCGCGGCTCACGACGATCACCGGCCAGCCGCGGATCTCGCGGCCCTCGTAGGGCGTGTAGCCGACATTGTCGTGCAGGTCGGTCCAGCGAACGGTGACTTCCCTGTCGGCGTCCCAGATCGCGAAGTCGGCATCGGAGCCGACGGCGATCGTGCCCTTGCGCGGATAGAGGCCATAGAGCTTGGCGTGGTTGGCCGAGGTCAGGGCGACGAACTGCTGCAGGGTGATGCGGCCCTTTTGGACACCCTCCGAGAACAGCAAGGGCAGGCGCAGCTCGAGGCCGGGCACGCCGTTGGCCATTTCCTTGAAGGTCGTCTTGTCGCCCTTGGGAATCTTGCCCGAGGCGTTGAACTGGTAGGGCGCGTGGTCGGACGAGAAGGTCTGGAAGGTGCCGTCCTTGAGCGCCGCCCACACCGCCTCCTGCGCCTCCGAATCGCGCGGCGGCGGGCTGCAGCACCACATCGCGCCCTCGACGCCGGGCTTGTCCATGTCGTCGGCGGTCAGAGCGATGTATTGCGGACAGGTCTCGCCGAAGATCTTCAGGCCCTTCTTCTGGGCCTGGCGCAGGGTCTCGATCGCCTCGATCTCCGACATGTGCACCAGCAGCAGCGGCGCATCGACCAGGCGGGCCAGCGAGATGGCGCGATTGGTCGCCTCGGCCTCGGCGACGCGGGCATGGGCGATGGAATGGAACTTGGGCGCGACATGGCCCTGCTCGACCAGGTGATGGGCCAGCCACTGGATCATGTCGTGGTTCTCGGCATGCACCATGACCAGCGCGCCGTCGCGCCGCGCCAGGGCCAGGATGTCGAGGATCTGGTAGTCGCTGACCTTCATGGCGTCGTAGGTCATGTAGATCTTGAACGAGGTGTAGCCGTCGCGGATCAGCGCCGGCAGCTCCTGCCCCAGCACCTGCTCGCTGGGATCGGTGACGATGAGATGGAAGGCGTAGTCGATCACCGCCTTGGGCGTCGCCGCCTCGTGATAGTCCTTGACCACCTGGCGCAAGGACATGCCGCGATGCTGGGCGGCGAACGGGATCACCGTCGTCGTGCCGCCGAACGCCGCCGACACGGTGCCGGTGTAGAAATCGTCGGCGCACATCACGCCCATGCCGGAGCGCTGCTCGATGTGGCAGTGGCTGTCGACGCCGCCCGGCAGCACGAAGCGGCCGGCGGCGTCGATCTCGCGGTCCGCCGTGCCCTTGACGTCGGCGCCGAGGGCGGCGACCCGGCCGTCCTTGACGGCGATGTCGCCCTCGCTCTGGCGCTCGGCGGTGACGATCTTGGCGTTGCGGACGATCAGGTCGTAGTCGGACATCGCGAACTCTCTCCCCTTCACTCTGCCGCCGGTTACTCTGCCGCCAATCGGGCCGGCTGCCCGGCCGCCGCGAGGCGGCGGTCGAGGCGAGCGATCAGGCCGTCGAGCTCGGCACGGTCGGTCGCCGTCAGGCTCGAGCCCGGCGCGCGCTGCCGCGGGCTGCGGATGGCGCCGCGGCGGAACAGGACTTCCTTGCGCAATGCCAGGCCGATGCCCGGCTGCTGCTCGTGCCGCACCAGCGGCAGGTAGAGGTCGAACAGGTCCTCCGCCTCCTCGCCCTTGCCCTCGGCGAACAGCCGCACGACCTGCACCAGCATCTCCGGCCAGGCGAAGCCGGTCATGGCGCCGTCGGCGCCGCGCTGCAGTTCCTGCGGCAGGTACAGGCCGCCGTTGCCGACCAGGATCGAGACGCGGCGACGGCCCGGCCGCTGCTCGCCTTCGCGAATGCGCGTGAGCTTGGCGAGGCCAGGACAGTCCTCGTGCTTCAGCATCACAAGCTGGCGGAACTCGTCGACCAGGCGCTCGAACACCGTCGGCGCCAAGTAGACGCCCGTGGTCTGAGGGTAGTCCTGGTACACGACCGGGATGTCCGGTCCGAGCTCACGGAACAGCTGGGCGTAGTAGCCGAAGACGCCGTCGTCGCCCTTCAGGCCGGGCGGCGGCGCCACCATGACGCCGGCCGCTCCCGCGATCATCGCCTCGTGCGCCAGCCGCCGCACGTTCTCGAGGCCGGCATGGCTGACGCCGACGATCACCTGGCGATCGCCCGCCCGCGCCACGACCCGTTTGACGACGGTGAGCGATTCCTCGGGCGCTAGCTTGTGCGCCTCGCCCATCATGCCGAGCAAGGTGAAGCCATCGACGCCGCACTGGAGATAGAAGTCGGTCAGCGAATCGACGCTCGCGAGATCGAGCGCGCCTTCGTCGGTGAACGGCGTCGCGGCGATGATGTAGACGCCTTTCGCCTGTTCGGTCAGCTTTCCTGCAGACATGGTACTCGCTCCTCGGCGCGTTTCTTGCAGCGATTGTGCCAGTCGCGCGGCGCTTGTCGAGGGCGGCGTGCTCGGTCACTGTCGACCCCGAGGGGAGCGGATTTCGAACGTCGAATGGCGCGGCATATCGTCCACAGAGTGGTGATCTCGCTGCCGGTGCTGCTGGGGGTGCTGCTGATCGGCTTCCTGCTGTTGCAGGTCGTTCCGACCGATCCGGCCACGGTGGTCGCCGGCCCGACCGCGACGGCGGCCGAGGTGGCGGCGATCCGCCAGCAGCTCGGCCTCGACCAGCCGCTGTGGATCCAGTTCGCGCGCTATCTCGGCCGGGTGCTGCAGCTCGATCTCGGTCGCTCGATGATCTCCAACCGGCCGGTCTCGGAGGAGATCGCGCTGACCTTCTGGCCGACCGTCGAGCTGATGCTGGCTTGCCTGGTGTGGGCGGTGCCGCTCGGCATCGCGCTCGGCACCGTGGCGGCGCGTCGCCGCGGCACCCTGGTCGACCGCGCCGTGATGGCGCTGTCGGTGATGGGCGTGTCGGTGCCGGTGTTCTGGGTCGGCCTGCTGCTGATCCAGTATGTCGGCGGCGCCGGCCTGCTGCCTTTCCAGGGGCGCGACGGACCGCTCAGCCTGATCCTGCCGGCGGCGACCCTGGGCGCGGTGTTCGTCGGTCCGGTGGCGCGCATGACGCGCACCGCCCTGCTCGAGACCTTGAGCGCCGACTACGTCCGCACGGCGCGGGCCAAGGGTGCCTCGGACTGGCAGGTCACGATCCGCCATGCTTTGCGCAACGCGCTGATCCCGGTGGTCACCCTGGTCGGCCTGCAGATCGGCTTCCTGCTCGGCGGGTCGATCGTCACCGAGACGATGTTCGCCTGGCCGGGCGTCGGCCGCATGGCGGTCGGCGCCATCACCTCGAGCGACTTCCCACTGGCCCAGGGCGCGATCCTGGTGCTGGCGGTCGGCTTCATGGCCGTGAACCTCGGCGTCGACGTGCTCTACGCCTATCTCGATCCCCGGATCGCGCGGTCATGAGCCTTCTGGGACCGCGCGCCTCCGGCGCGCTCATGAACGGGAGGCGCGCAGAATGCGCGCGGTCCCCATGAAGCCGTCCTCCCGGACCGCGCGCCTCCAGGCGCGCCCTTGGGCTCATGAGCGCGCGTGGGCGCGCGCGGTCCCCATGAAGCCGTCTTCCCGGACCACGCGCCTCCAGGCACGCCCTCGGACTCATGAGCGCGCGTGGACGCGCGCGGTCCCCATGAGCCACCGTCAAGCTGGACCGGGCGCATCCTGCGCGCTCATCATCCTATGACCGACGCGGCGCTTTCCCTGCAAAGCGAGGCCGACCAGCGGGCCATCGCGGCGATCCGGCGCAAGAACGCCGTGTGGCGGCGGATCCTGCGGGACCCCGCTGCGGCCGCCGCCGCACTCTTCCTGGTGGCGGTCGTGATTGCCGCAGCGACGGCGCCATGGATTGCACCGTTCGATCCCTACGCCAACACGATGCGCCTGCGGCTCTGCCCACCCGGCAGCGAGCGCTGCGCCGCCTATCTGCTGGGCGCCGACAACCAGGGCCGCGACATGCTGAGCCGCCTGCTGTTCGGCCTGCGCGCCACCTTGGAGCTCGGTATCACCGCCGTGGCGCTGGGCGGCGGGCTGGGCGCGCTGATCGGCCTGTCGGCCGCCTACTTCCGGCGCCTCGACGCCCCCCTGATGCGCCTGGTCGACGTGCTGCTGTCGTTTCCGTCGATTCTCTTCGGCCTGGCGATCGCCGCCGTGCTGGGCACCGGGCTGGGCTCGCTGGTCATCGCGCTCGGCATCGCCGCCGTGCCGTCGATCGCCCGCATCGCCCGCGGCGCCGCCCAGTCGATCATGCAGCAGGAGTACATGGAGGCCGGTCGTGCCGTCGGGCTGGGCGACGGCGCGCTGATCTGGCGCTACCTGGCACGCAACTGCTGGCCGACCATCCTGATCTACATGACGCTCCAGCTCGGCCAGGCGATCCTGCTCGGCGCCGCCCTCTCCTTCCTCGGCCTCGGCGCCCAGCCGCCGACCGCCGAGCTGGGCAGCATGGCCGCCGACGGCCGCAAGTTCCTGCAGATCGCGCCCTGGGTCTCGACCCTGCCCTGCGCCGCGATCTTCCTCGTCGTTCTCGCGTTCAACGTGCTGGGCGACGCGCTGCGCGACGCCCTCGATCCCAAGCTCAGGCAATAGGAGGCATCATGACCCGGATGATTTGGGGCACCGTCGCGGCGGCGGCCTTGGCCACCACCTTGGGCGCGGCGGCGCCGGCGTTCGCCCAGAAGAGCGTCACCATCGTGCGCGAGATCGACACCGACCGCTACGATCCGCACAAGTCGACGTCGCGCTCCGGCGCCGAGGTCATGTACATGATCGGCGACACCCTGGTGAATCTCGACTACGACATGAAGACCCTCAAGCCGGGTCTCGCCACCAGCTGGACGGTGTCGCCCGACGGCCTCACCTACACCTTCAAGCTGCGCGACGACGTGAGCTTCTGCAGCGGCAAGAAGATGACCGCCAAGGACGTGGTCGCGACCTACGAACGCTGGCTCGATCCCGAGACCAAGGGCCTCGTGAAGTGGCGCATGGGCGACGTCGACAAGATCAGCGCGCCCGACGACGTCACGGTCGAGTACAAGCTCAAGAAGCCGTTCTCCGAGCTGCTCTACCAGATGACCCAGTACTTCCACACGATCCTGAACGTCGAGCAGGCCAAGCAGCTCGGCGCCGACTTCGGCGTCAAGGGAATCGACGGCACCGGGCCGTTCTGCTTCGAGAGCTGGACGCCGCGCGATTCGACCGTGCTGAGCAAGCACAAGGGCTACAAGTGGGGACCGCCGATCTACGACGCCACCGAGGCGCAGGTCGACAGGGTCGTCTGGAAGGTCGTGCCGGAGGAGAACACGCGGGTCACCGCGCTGCAGGCGGGCCAGGCCGACGCCAGCCAGTACGTGCCCTACTGGTCGATCAAGGAGCTGATGGCCAACAAGGCGCTGTCGGTGACCAAGGCCGAGAACTACTTCTGGACCTATTTCATCGGCTTCAAGGTCGACAAGGACCTGGTCAAGGACGTGCGTGTCCGCCAGGCCATGAACCTCGCCGTCGACCAGAAGGCGATCACCGAGGCGGTGACCTTCGGCTTCGCCACGCCGGCCTCGACGATGCTGATGCCCGGCGTCCTCGACTTCAACGGCAAGGTCGACCGCGACGCCTACGGCGAGAACGTCAAGGAGGCCGAGAAGCTGCTCGACGAGGCCGGCTGGAAGAAGGGCCCCGACGGCTTCCGCAGCAAGGACGGCAAGAAGCTCGCGCCGGTGCTCTACGGCATCTCCGGCGCCTTCAAGGAAATCGCCGAGGCGGTCCAGGGCGACCTGCGCAAGGTCGGGATCGACCTGCAGATCCAGCTGTTCGATTCGACGGTCGCCTGGGGCAAGCTGGCGACGCAGGAGTTCGACGCCTTCGGCATGAGCTTCCCCTATGTCAGCGCCGGCGACGCGCTCAACCTCTATTTCCGCTCGGCCAACACGCCGACGCCGAACCGCATGAACTGGAAGGACAAGGAGACCGACGAGCTGCTCGAGAAGGGCTCCACGGCGACCGACGACGCGACGCGCGCCGCCGCCTACGGCGCCGTGCAGCAGAAGGTGCACGACGCCTTCGTCTGGATCCCGCTGTTCCACGAGCCGCTGTTCGTCGTCGCCGGCGCCAAGCTGAAGCCGATCAAGGCCCACGGCAACTACGGCTGCGGCCTCTACAAGGGCCTCGGCATCGCGTTCAAGTAGTCATACCTCCTCCCCACGCGCCGCGTGGGGAGGTGTCGGGCCCCCACGGAGGGGTCGAGACCCAACGCTCATGACCCCTCCGGCCCTGACGGGCCACCTCCCCAGCTTCGCTGGGGAGGAAATCAGAGTCCTCTCCACGCGTCGCGTGGGGAGGTGTCGGCGTCATCGCCGACGGAGGGGTCATGGAAGCATGGCTCATGCCCCCTCCGTCCGCTGCGCGGACACCTCCCCGGCTTCGCCAGGGAGGGGAAGAAGAAGGAGGATAGGACAATGAAGACCACGCGCATCGCCAAGCTCGACCACGTCGTGGCCTGGGACGAGTCCGAGCGGCGGCACGTCTATCTCGAGGACGCCGACCTGGTGTTCCGCGGCAACGAGGTCGTTCATGTCGGCCCGGGCTGGACCGGCACCGCCGACGTCACGCTCGAGGGCGCGGGCTTCATGGCGATCCCGGGATTCGTCAACGTGCACAGCCATCCCTTCTCGGAGCCCGCCAATAAGGGCCTGACCGAGGAGTACGGCTCCGACAAGCTCGGCCAGAGCTCGCTCTACGAGTACCTGCCAGTGTTCGGCCTCGACGCCGAGGATGCCGGCCCGTCGACCATGGTGGCGATGTCGGAACTCCTGAAGAGCGGCGTGACGACCATCTCCGACCTGTCGATGGCGCGCGACGGCTGGGTCGACGACCTCGTCGCCACCGGCATCCGCGCCGTCGTCTGCCCGATGATGCGCCAAGGGTACTGGTACACCAAGAACGGTCACACGGTTGAGTATGCCTGGGACGAGAAGGCCGGCGAGAAGGCCTTCGCCGCCGCCATGAAGACCATCGACGAAGCGATGAAGCATCCCAGCGGGCGCATCTCGGGCATGGTCGGGCCGTCGCAGATCGACACCTGCCGCGAGGGCTACTTCAAGGAGGCGCTGCAGGAGGCGCGGCGGCGCGGCATCCCGATGCAGACGCATGCCTGCCAGGCCGTGGTCGAATTCCACGAGATGGTGCATCGCCACGGCAAGACGCCGATCGAATGGCTCGATTCGATCGGCGTTCTGGGGCCCGACCTGGTGATCGGCCACGGCATCTTCCTCAGCGACCATCCGCAGATCCACTATCCGCACGCCCACGACTTCGAGATGCTGCGCGACTCGGGGGCCGCGGTGGCGCACTGCCCGACCGTGTTCGCGCGGCGCGGCATGGCGCTGAACACGATCGGCCGCTACATGAACGCCGGCATCACGGTGGGCATCGGCACCGACACCTTCCCGCACAACATGGTCGAAGAGATCCGGCTGGCCTGCTACGTCGCCCGCGTCCTCACCGGCAACTACAAGATGGGCACGACGCGCCACGCCTTCGAGGCGGCGACGGTGGGCGGCGCGACGATCCTGCGTCGGCCCGATCTCGGTCGCCTGGCGCCCGGCAGCAAGGCCGACTTCTCGCTGGTCGACATGAGCCATCCCTACATGCAGCCGGCGCACGAGCCGGTGCGCAGCCTGATCTACTCGGCGAGCGAGCGGGCGATCCGCCACGTCTATGTCGACGGCGCGCAGGTGGTGAAGGACGGCAAGGTCCTGACGATCGACGTTGAGCGCGCGACGGCCGGCCTGATCGAGGGCCAGCGCAAGCGCCTGAAGACGGTGCCCGAGCGCGACTGGGCCAAGCGCACCGCCGACGAGCTGGCGCCGCCGGTCTACACGACGCGCGAGCGCCTGCCGCAGTCGCGGCCGGTGACGTGAGACCCGTGACCCCTCCGGCCCTGCGGGCCACCTCCCCAGCTTTGCTGGGGAGGATTCGGACTCCTCCCTGCGCGCAGCGCGGGGAGGTGTCGGTGCCTTGCACCGACGGAGGGGTCATGACTCGGGAAGACCTCCGACCCCTCCGGCCCTGCGGGCCACCTCCCCAGCTTCGCTGGGGAGGACTCGGGCTCCTCCCTGCGCGCAGCGCGGGGAGGTGTCGCCGTCCTACGGCGACGGAGGGGTCATGACCTCTTCGGGGTCGGCTCCGCTGCTCGAAGTCCGCAACCTGCGCACCGAGTTCCGGTCGGGCGGCAGCGTGTTCGCGGCAGTCGATGGAATCTCCTTCTCCCTGGCGCCCGGCGAGACGCTCGGGATCGTGGGCGAGTCCGGGTGCGGCAAGTCGGTGACGTCGCTGTCGATCATGCGCCTGGTGCCCTCGCCGCCCGGCCGCATCGCCGGCGGCGAGATCCGGCTGGATGGCCGCGACCTGCTCGCCTTGCCGGAAGCCGAGATGCGCGCCGTGCGCGGCGACGCCGTCGCCATGATCTTCCAGGAGCCGATGACCAGCCTGAACCCCGTGCAGACCGTCGGCGAGCAGATCGTCGAGGCGATCCGCCTGCATCGGCCGCTCGGCGCCGCCGCGGCGCGGGCGCGCGCCCTCGAGATGCTGCGCCTGGTCCGCATCCCCTCGCCCGAGACGCGCCTCGACGAGTACCCTCACCAGCTGTCGGGCGGCATGCGCCAGCGGGTGATGATCGCCATGGCGCTGGCCTGCGATCCGCGACTGCTGATCGCCGACGAGCCGACCACCGCCCTCGACGTCACCATCCAGGCTCAGATCCTCGACCTGCTGCGCGACCTGCGCGCCCGCACCGGCGCGGCGATCATGCTGATCACCCACGATCTCGGGGTCGTCGCCGAGCTCGCCCATCGCGTGATCGTCATGTACGCCGGCCGCATCGTCGAGGAGGCGCCGGTCGGTGCGCTGTTCGCCGACCCGCAGCATCCCTACACGCTCGGCCTGCTCGGCTCGATCCCGCGCCTGGGCAGCGACGGCGACGAGCGCCTCACCGCCATCGAGGGCATGGTGCCCAATCCCTACGCGCTGCCGGCCGGGTGCCGTTTCAGCCCGCGCTGCCCGCTCGCCGACGAGCGCTGCCGCCGCGAGCCGCCGGGCCTGCAGGAGGTGTCGTCCGGTCATCGCGTCGCCTGCTGGCGCGCGCCGATCGACGCCGTTCTCGCGCCAGGGGCAGCGGCATGACCGAGCCCCTGCTGTCGGTCGCCGGCCTCGCCAAGCACTTCCCGGTGAAGCGCGGCGTGCTGTTCCAGAGCGCCGTCGGCACGGTGCGCGCCGTCGACGGTCTGTCGTTCGACGTCGCCGCCGGCGAGACCCTGGCGCTGGTCGGCGAATCGGGCTGCGGCAAGTCCACGACCGGCCGCCTGATCCTGCGGCTGATCGAGGCCACGGCCGGCAGCATCCGCTTTGCCGGGCGCGACGTGCGCGCCCTCGACCGCACCGCCCTGCGCGACCTGCGGCGCGACATGCAGATCATCTTCCAGGACCCCTACGCCTCGCTCAATCCGCGCCTCACGGTGGGCGAGACCCTGGCCGAGCCGCTGCGCCTGCACGGTCTCGCGACCGGCGCCGCGCTGCGCCAGCGAATCGACGCGCTGCTCGGCGAGGTCGGCCTGTCGCCCTGGCACGCGCTGCGCTACCCGCACGAGTTCTCCGGCGGCCAGCGCCAGCGCATCGGCATCGCCCGCGCGCTCGCCTCGCAGCCGCGCCTGATCGTCTGCGACGAACCCGTATCGGCCCTCGACGTGTCGATCCAGGCGCAGGTCGTCAACCTGCTGCAGGACCTGCGCCAACGGCTGGGCTTCTCCTACATTTTCATTGCCCACGACCTCGCCGTAGTGCGCCACATCAGCGACCGCGTGGCGGTGATGTATCTCGGCAAGATCGTCGAGTTGGCCCCCAAGCGACGCCTGTTCGCGATGCCTCGCCATCCCTACACGCAGGCCCTGCTGTCGGCCGTGCCGGTGCCCGATCCGACGGCGGAGCGCACGCGTCTGCGCCTGGCCGGCGACGTGCCGAGCCCGCTCGCCCCGCCGGCGGGCTGCCGATTCCACACCCGCTGCGCCCACGCCCAGGAGCGCTGCCGACGCGAGGAGCCGCCTTTGCGCGCCGTCGGCGTCGCCGACCACGTCGTGGCCTGCCACTTCGCCGAGACGATCGACGTGCCCACCCTGGTGCCCGAGACCGAGCCCCCCTACGCGGCGCGATTGGCGGCCCTGCGGCGCTACGCGGCGGCCTGATCCTGGTCTAGCCGCTCGCCGGCACGGCGTAGTCCGCGGGCCAGCATGCCTGGAACGCGGCCAGGCCCTCGCACCGCCGCGACACGGCATCGAGCGCCGGATGGCGGCCCTCGGGCACCAGGTCGGGGCCGGACAGGCGCAGGTATCGCACCATGCAGGCCGTCGTGATCCAGGCCTGGTCGAGCCGCGCCTCGCCCGGCCAGTCGCGCGCCGCCAGGGCCGCGAGGCCGCTGCCGACCTGGAGGCGACAGCGCTCGATCCAGTCCGGCCAGCGCTTGTCGGCCGGTCGTATCAGCCGTTCGTAGGCGAGCGCCATCGCCTTGTCGACGATGCCGGTGGCGAGCGCGATGCGTTGCAAGGCGTCGCGGCGCGCCAGTCCCGCGGCGGGGAGCAGCGCACGCTCGGGCCCCACGGTCTCGTCGAGCCAGTCGAGGATCGCCGCCGAATCGACCAGGGTCGTGCCGTCGTCGAGAACCAGCGACGGAACGCGACCCAGCGGGTTGGTGGTGCGCATCGAGTCGAAATCGGCGAACACCGAACGGCGATCGTGCTCGAAGGCGAAGCCCAGCAGGCCGAGCGAGACGGCGACGCGGCGCGTGTAGGGCGAATCGTACTGACCGACGAGAATCATGCGCCGATCATACGCCGTGCTAAGCTGGTCCCAACAAGAGACTGCATGGAGGAATGCATGGCCCTGCCGCAGGACATCCGCCCGGTGAACAGCGAGCTCGCCGACTCGATCACGCGCTCGGCCGCGATTCCGTGGGTAGAAACCAAGCCCGGCGAAGCCTGGACCAAGGTGCTCTGGGTCGGTCCCGAATCCGGCCGCTGGGCGGTGCTGCTCAAGTGGAAGAAGGGCTATTCGGCACCGCCGCACAAGCACCTGTCGGCGGCCTTCGCCTTCATCCTGTCGGGCAAGCTGCAGGTCCGCGACACGGTCTATGGCCCCGGCGATTTCCTGCACGAGACCAACGGCATGATCCACGGCGCCACGACCGCGCTGGAGGATACCGAGTACCTGTTCTTCTGCGACGGTCCGGTGCTGTTCTTCGACGAGGACGGCTTCACCGGCTATCGCGGCTGGGAGCAGGTGCTGCGCCTGCAGCAGGACCAGATGGCAAAGGCTGCCGAGTAGCCAACCTTCCGTTGTCGGTCATCTTCGGCGTTGTCTAAGATGGGCGCTCCAACCGGGGAGAGTGTCTGATGAAGCATGGATGGATGGCAATCGCGGTCGCGGCAATCGCGTTGGCGGCGCCGGCACGGGCGGAAGTGGTCGACATGGCGTCGATCACGTGTGGCGATCTCAAGACCATGAAGGACGACGACGCCGGTGCGATCCTGCTGTGGCTGCACGGCTACTATGCCGGCAGGAACGAGGAGACGCGGTTCGACCTCAAGGAGTTCGAAAAGGCCGCCAAGAAGATCGGCAGCTATTGCGCCAAGAACGCCAAGGTGACCCTGCTGTCGGCGGCCAAGGACGCCATGGAATGATCCTGAATGCTGCCCCAGGTCGCTGACCTTCGCGCCGAGGCCGCCGAGTTCGCCGGCCTGCTCGCCGCCCTGCGCGACGACGACTGGCAGCGGCCGACCTTGTTCAAGAGATGGACAGTCGACGACATCGTCCGCCATGTGCACGTCGGCGACCTGATGGCGCTGGCCTCGGCGACCAATGCCGAGGCCTTCGCCGCCCTGATGGCCGACATCCGGGCCAAGCGCGAGGCCGGTCTCAGCCGGCTCGAGGAAACGCGGCAAAGGCTCGGCGGCTTGGCCGGCCGGGCCTTGCTCGATCGCTGGCAGGAAACCCTCGAGAGGCTATGCGGCGTGCTGGCCCCTCTGCCGCCGCAGACCCGCCTGCCGTGGGCCGGTCCGGACATGGGCGTTCGCATGTTCACGACCGCGCGGCAGATGGAAGTGTGGTCGCACGCCCAGGCGATCTGGGACCTGATCGGGCGAAGCCGTCCCGGCGCCAGCCCTCGCCTGCGCAACATCGCCGAGATCGGCGTGCGGACATTCGGCTGGACCTATCGCAATCGCGGGCTGCCGCTGCCACCGGCAATCCCGTCGGTGCATCTCGTGGGCCCGTCGGGAGACGCCTGGGACTGGCCGCAGCCGCCTGAAGGCGGCAGCGTCCGTGGCGAGGCCGTCGCCTTCTGTCAGGTCGTGGCCCAGACCCGCAATGTCGGCGACACCGGACTGCTCGTCGACGGCGAGATCGCCCGGCACTGGATGAGCATTGCCCAGTGCTTCGCGGGTCCGCCCGAGACGCCGCCGCCGCCGGGCAGTCGCCATCCCGCCGCCCGAGGAGATACCGCATGAGCACCGTCACGCCGTTCCGTATCGCCGTCGCCGAGCAGGTGCTGACCGACCTGAAGGCCCGCCTGCGCAATGCGCGCTGGCCCGAAGCCGAGCTCGTTGCCGACTGGAGCCAGGGCGTGCCGCTGGCATGGCTCGAGGAGACCTGCCGTTACTGGGCCGAGTCCTACGACTGGCGCGCCCGCGAGGCCGCACTGAACCGCTTCCCGCAGTTCACCACCGAGCTCGACGGGCTCGACATCCACTTCATCCATGCGCGCTCGCCGCATGCCAATGCCCTGCCCCTGATCGTCACACACGGCTGGCCGGGCTCGATCGTCGAGTTCCACAAGGTGATCGAGCCGCTGGTCGACCCGGTGGCGTATGGCGGCGACGCCCAAGATGCTTTTCATGTCGTCTGCCCGTCGTTGCCCGGCTTCGGCTTCTCGGCCAAGCCGCGCACGACCGGTTGGGGCGTCGATCGCATCGCGCGGACGTGGGCGGCGCTGATGGCCCGTCTGGGCTACGCCCGCTACGGCGCCCAAGGCGGCGACTGGGGCTCGGCGGTGACGACGGCGATCGGCGGCCTCGATGCCGGCCATTGCGCCGGCATCCATATCACGCTGGCCATGGCGACGAGGCCGGACGTGCAAGGCGCACCGACTCCCGAGGAGGCGCGCGCCCTGAAGGGGATCAAGTATTACGCCGACTGGGACTCGGGATACTCCAAGCAGCAGTCGACGCGGCCGCAGACGGTGGGCTACGGGCTCACCGATTCGCCGGTCGGCCAGGCCGCCTGGATTCTCGAGAAGTTCTGGGCCTGGACAGATTGCGACGGTGACCCGCTGAACGTGCTGACGCGCGACGAGCTGCTCGACAACGTCATGCTGTACTGGGTGACGCAGACCGCCGCCTCGTCGGCCCGGCTGTACTGGGAGAGCTTCGGGCCGGAACGCCGCAGCGTGCACAAGGTCGTCGTGCCCACCGGGGTCGCGGTGTTCCCGCGCGAGATCGTGCCGCCGGTGCGCCGCTGGATGGAGGGCAACTTCACCAACATCCAGCACTGGAGCGAGATGCCCAAGGGCGGCCACTTCGCCGCGTTCGAGCAGCCCGCGCTGTTCGTCGACGACGTCCGCGCCTTCTTCCGCAAGGTTCGGTAGCGGAGAGCCTGACCCC
>JAXMCN010000026.1:0-55001 GCA_046349275.1 Reyranellaceae bacterium
CGATCAAGCGTCGCCAAGTGTTGTCGGGATCGGCTGCCGGCGCGGTCGCCCTGGCCGGCGGTGGCCTCGCCGCCCCCGCCATCGCCGCCAACGAGCCGATCAAGGTCGGCTGGCTGCCCGCGCTCACCGGCCCGAGCTCGTCGACCGGCGTCGGCATGAACCGAGGCACGGTGATGGCGGTCGAGGCGATCAACGCCGCCGGCGGCATCGACGGCCGCAAGATCGAGCTGGTGGTGCGCGACACCCAGAGCGATCCGACCAAGGCGGTCAACGCCGTGGCCGAGCTGACCCAGCGCCAGAAGGTCGCCCTGATCTGGGGGCCGGGCAATTCCGGCGAGGCCCTCGCGGCGTCGCCGCTGATCGCGCGCGACAAGGTGCCGATGCTGCATCCGTGCTGGGTGGACCAGCTGATCGACATCAAGAAGTACCCGATGTCGTTCCGCAACGCGCCGAGCAACCAGCAGATCGGCGCCGCCGCCAACTTCTACGCCGTCGACGTGCTGAAGCTGAAGAAGATCGCGGTGGTCAGCGACACCACGGGCTATGGCACCGCCTCGGTCGAGGCCTACGTGCCGATGCTCAAGGCCAAGGGCGTCGAGGTCGTCTATTCGGGCCACATCGACGCCGCCAACCCCGACCTCAAGCCCGACATGCTGCGCATGCGCGACGCCGGCGCCCAGGTGATCATGCCGTGGAGCGTCAACGCCGGCTTCCTGGCGCGCATCCTCAACACGCGCGGCGCCATGGCCTGGGACATCCCGGTGGTCGGCCAGACGACCCTGGGCTCGGGCCAGACCAAGGCCCTGCTCGAGAAGCCCGAGAACTGGAACAAGGTCTACTCGAACAACTTCCGCAAGGTCTGCTTCGGCAAGGACGGCAAGCTGCCGCCGCGCGCCCAGGAGTTCGTCGAGCGGCTGCGTGGCAACAAGGTCGAGATGGGCGACACCCTGCTGTGGTGGATCGCCTGCGGCTGGGACGCCGCCAACCTGTTCGCCGACACCATCAAGAAGGCCGGCAGCACCTCGGCCGACAAGATCGTCGCGACGTTCAACGCCACCAAGTCGTGGCCCGGCGTCTACGGCGACATCACCTTCACGCCCGAGCAGCACAACGGCTTCCCCGACGACCAGGTCGTCATGTGCGAGGTCAACTCGCTCAAGGACGGCGCCTTCAACATCGCTCCCGGCTACAGCTCCTAGCCGATGTTCGAATCCATCGTCTCCTACGGGCTGGCCGTGGGAGCGGTCTACGCGCTGATCGGCATCACCTACAACGTGATGTACTCGGCCTCGCGCGTCTTCAGCTTCACCGCCGGCATGCTGGGCATGCTGGGCGGCGTGCTGGGGGCGCTGTTCATCGCCAAGTGGGGCCTGCCGGTGATCGTCGGCCTGGTGCTGGTGCTGGCTTGCGGCGCCGTGATCGGGGTGATCACCGAGATCGTCACCGTGCGTCCTGTCCTCAAGAGCCTCGAGCAGCATCTCTACGTGCTGTCGACGCTCGCCTTCGCGCTGATGGTGCAGCAGCTCGTGGCGATCGAATGGGGCACCGACGCGCAGCCCTTCCCGAGGCTGATCCCGATCGGCCCGGGCTGGCTCGACCAGCAGTTCTGGCTGCCCATGCTGGCCTGCGCCGTCACCATCGTCGGCCTCGAGCTGCTCTACCGCCACACCTTGATCGGGCGCGCCTTCCTGGCCATCGCCGAGGACAGCTATGCCGCCCGCGCGCTCGGCCTGCCCGAGCAGCGGCTGCGGCTCGCCAGCTACGCGCTGGCCGGCATGATCGGCACCCTGGCCGGCTTCACCGGCGCGGAGATGCTGCTCGCCTTCTTCGGCAACCAGTCGATCCTGAATTTCTACGGCTTCGTGCCGGTGGCGTTGGGCGGCATGGGCTCCAACCGCGGCGCGGTGATCGGCGGCCTGGCGCTCGGCCTGTTCCAGCAGACGGCCAACTTCCTGGTCGGCGGCATCTTCGCCGCCGTCGCGGTGTTCGTGGTCTTCATTGCCGTCCTGCTGCTGCGTCCCGAGGGCCTCGCCGGCGCGGCGACGGCGCGCCGGGTATGACCGACACGAGCGCCTCGCCGATCGCGCTCGGCGCCGTGCCGGCGCGGCGCGGCAGCCGGCTGGAGGCCGTTCTGCCGTGGCTGGCGCTGGCCGCGGCGGCCATCGCCCTGCCCCTGTTCGACGATTCCTATGCCGGCGTGATCGGCCAGCGCGCCTGCATCTACTGGATCCTGTGCGCCGGGCTGAACCTGGTGGTCGGCTTCGCGGGCCAGATCGCCATCGGCTGGGTCGCGCTGCTGACCCTGGGCGCCTACACCACGGCGGTGCTGACGGCCGGCACGGTGACCAGCGAGATCCATCCCTATCTGGCGCTGGTCGCCAGCGCGGCGATGGGCGCGCTGTTCGGCGTCGTCGTCGGCCTGCCGGCGCTGCGCCTGCGCACCTTCTACTTCGCCATGACCACGCTCGGCTTCGCCACCATCGTCACGCAGGTGGCCTTGGCCTGGAAGAGCGTCACCGGCGGCGGCATCGGCACGCCGGGGCCGGTGTTCCCGTGGCCGTTCGATCCCGGCTGGGGCTTCTACTATTTCTGCCTGCTGCTCGCCGCGCTGGCGACCTGGATGACCGCCAACATCGCGCACAGCCGCTTCGGCCGCGCCCTGGTGGCGATCCGCGACGCCGAGGTCGCGGCCGAGGCATCCGGCGTCGGCAAGCCGGCGCTGCTGATCACCGTGTTCGTGTTCAGCGGCGCGCTGGCCGGAGTGGCCGGCGGCCTGTTCTCCTCACTGCAGTCCTACATCACGCCCGACGCCTTCACCTTCGACCTGTCGGTGCTGTTCTTCATCGCCATCCTGATCGGCGGCCGCGGCTCGATCCTGGGGCCGCTGCTCGGCACCATCATCCTGACCGTGCTGCCCGAGTTCGCGGCGCCGCTGGTCGCCTGGTCGACCTTCCTCTACGCCGCCCTGCTGCTGCTGATCGTGCTGCTGATCCCCGGCGGCATCGCCGACCTGATCGACTTCAAGAACCGCCGGCCGCTCGAGCAGCATCGCGAGATCGCGCCGCGCCCCGAGCTGCTGGCCCAGGTGTTGGGCGGCCGCCGTGCGGCGCGCGACCTCGAGCTCAGCGGCATCGAACTGCACTTCGGCGGCGTGCGGGCGATCGACGGGCTCGACCTCACGGTGCGCAGCGGCGAGGTCCACGGGCTGATCGGCCCCAACGGCAGCGGCAAGACGACCACGCTCAACGTCATCTCCGGCTACTACGCGCCGCATGCCGGGACGGCCCGGCTGGGCGGCGCTCCCCTGCCCTTCCTGGCGCCGCACACGCGGGCCCGCCGCGGCATCGCCCGCACTTTCCAGACGCCGCGCGTGATCGGCGGCGCCTCGGTGCTCGACAATGTCATGATCGGCGGCACGATCGACGGCACGGCGAGCTTCGCCGAGACGATGCTGAGCCTGCCGCGTCATCACCGCGACGAGACGCAGCTGCGCGACGCCGCCCTGGCGGCCCTGGCCACCGTCGGGCTGGAGTCGCTGGCCGGCGTGCGCGCCGACCGGCTGCAGCACAGCGAGCTGCGCTTCATGGAGATCGCGCGCGGGCTGATGCTGCGACCGGCCTTCCTGCTGCTCGACGAGCCGGCCGCCGGCCTGTCACCCGAGGAGATCCGCCGGCTCGGCAGCCTGATCAAGGCCGTCGCCCGCGAAGGCGTCGGCGTGCTGCTGGTCGAGCACCATGCCGACCTGATCTTCGACATCTGCGATCACGTCACCGTGCTCAACCTCGGCAAGGTCCTGGCCGCCGGGACGCCGGCCGAGATCCGCTCCCATCGCGAGGTCGTCAGTGCCTATCTCGGCGCCTGAGCCCCTGCTGCAGCTCGCCGGCCTGAGCGCCGGCTACGGCAAGATCGGCGTCCTGCAGGGCATCGACATGACGATCGGCAAGGGCGAGATCGTCGCCCTGCTCGGGCCCAACGGCGCCGGCAAGTCGACATTGCTGAAGGCGGTGTCCGGCCTGCTGCCGCGCCGCGGCTCGATCCGCTTCGCCGGCCAGGACATGGCCAAGGCCGGCCCGCGCGAGACGGTGCGCGCCGGCCTGGTGCACGTCGTCGAGGGCCATCGCGTCTTCACCCAGCTCACGGTGCAGGACAACCTGCTGCTGGCTGGCTATGGCCTGCCGCGCGGCGAGCTGGCCGGCCGCACCGAGGAGGCGCTGTCCTTCTTCCCCGAGATCGCCGCCAAGCGGGCCGACCGGGCAGTCACCCTGTCGGGCGGCCAGCAGCAGATGCTGGCGGTCGCCCAAGGGCTGGTGCGCCGGCCGCGCCTGCTGATGCTCGACGAACCGTCGGCCGGGCTGTCGCCGGTGCTGGTCGACCGCGTTCTGGCCGCCGCCGCGCGCCTGCGCGAGAACGGCACCGCCGTGCTGCTGGTCGAGCAGCTGATCGAGAAGGCGCTGGCGCTGGCCGACCGGGTCTATGCGCTGGCGCGCGGCACGATCGTGCTCGAGGCGCGCACCGACGAGCCGGACCTGCCGCATCGCCTGGAGCGCGCCTATTTCGGCCAGGACGCGCACGCACCGCTCGAGACGTAGCGCCTACGGCTCCTCGTAGGCCATGTAGCGGATGATCCGCCAGCGCCCGTCTGCCTGACGGCGGAAGACATCGAGGCCAGGCTCGCGCGTCACCACCGCGCGCTCGGCGCCGGCCGCGCGCAAGGCCGAGGTCCATACCAGCCGGACGATCGCAAGATCGCCGGAGACCAGGATCTCCTTGATCTCAAAGGCGTAGCGCAGGTCGCGCGAGCGGTCGGCAAGGGCCTTGCGCAGGCCGGCGCACATCGCGGCGTAGTCGCGCTCGGGCTGACCGCGAAAATCGTAGCGCAGGTCGCGGGCGAAGAGGTCGCAGACGTCCTCCGCCTGGCGGGCGTTGAAGGCGGCGGTCCAGCGCTCGAGAGCGCCGCGGATCTCGCCGGCGGGATCGCCTTGAGCCATCGCCGGACCGCTCACCGCCAGGGCCGCGAGGCCGAGCCGCAGCAGCGTCCGGCGAAGGCTATTCACCCGCCGCCTCAGATCTCGTCGACCCCGAACGCCTTGCGCATAGCCCGCACGCCCTCCTGGTGCGGCGTCCACATCTTGCCACCGACCAGGCCGCCGTCGACGACGAGGTCGTGGCCGTTGATGAAGGTCGAGTCATCGGACGCCAGGAACACCGCGGCGCGGGCGATGTCGTCGGTCGTGCCGGCGCGCGGGATCGGCTGGTTCTTGGCCATCGCGCCCTTCATCGCCTCGGCGTAGGCGTCGGCCTTGTCGGGCGCCAGCCCCAGCGCCTTGGCGAAGATGCCGGTCGCGATGCCGCCGGGCGAGATCGAGTTGCAGCGCACGTTGCGCTCGCCGAGCTGCATGGCGGCGCAGACCGTGAGGTGGTTCACCGCCGCCTTGGCGGCGCCGTAGATCATCGAGGTCGAGTAGCCGGCGCTTCGGCCGGCGACGCTGCCGTTGTTGATGATGCTGCCCGAGCCCTGCTTCATCATGACCGGCGCGGCATGCTTCATGCCGAGCATCACCGAGCGCACCAGGGTCGCCATGGCGGCGTCGAAGCCGGCCACCGGGATGGTCTCGATGCCGCCGACCGGGGCCGGTCCGCCGGCATTGTTGAACAGGCAGTCGAGGCGGCCCCATTCGCCGAGGCAGGCCGCGATCATCGCCTCGACGTCGGCCTCCTGGGTCGCGTCGGCGCGCAGGAAGCGGCAGTTGGCGAAGCCCAGCGCCTGCTCCAGCGCGCGGCCCAGCTCCTCGCGGCGGCCGGTCGCCAGCACCTTGGCGCCCTCGGCCACGAAGACCTCGACGGTGCGCCGCCCGATGCCGCTGGTGGCGCCGGTGACGATGGTGATCTTGCCGTCGAGCTTGCCCATGACTTCTCCCCTTTGACGAGGCGGGATGATACACCAACGCCGAACGGGAGAAGCAGATGACGGTGTTGGGAATCCTGGGCGGCAGCGGGCTCTACGAGATGGCGGGCCTCGAGAAGGCGACCTGGAAGCGCATCGAGTCGCCGTTCGGCGAGACCTCCGACGAGTTCCTGTTCGGCGTGCTGCACGGTCTCGACGTCGTCTTCGTGCCGCGCCACGGCCGCGGCCATCGCCATTCGCCGACCTCGATCAACTACCGCGCCAACATCGACGCCCTGAAGCGCGTCGGCGTCACCGACATCCTGTCGCTGTCGGCCTGCGGCTCGCTGCGCGAGGACCTGCCGCCCGGCCATTTCGTCGTCGTCGACCAGTTCATCGACCGCACCTTCGCGCGCGAGAAGTCGTTCTTCGGCGAAGGCCTGGTGGCGCACGTCTCGATGGGCCATCCGACCTGCAACCGCCTGGCCCAGGCCGTGCACGCCTGCGCCCAGGAAGCCGGCTTCCCGGTCCGCCTCGGCGGCACCTACCTGGCGATGGAGGGTCCGCAATTCTCCAGCCTCGCCGAATCGAACCTCTACCGCAGCTGGGGCTGCGACGTGATCGGCATGACCAACATGCCGGAGGCCAAGCTCGCCCGCGAAGCCGAGATCTGTTACGTCACCGTCGCCATGGTCACCGACTTCGACTGTTGGCATCCCGACCACGAACACGTCCAGGTCGCCGACATCGTGCGCGTGCTGCACGACAATGCCGAGCGCGCCAAGACGCTGGTCGCCCGGGTGGCGCCCAAGCTCAAGGACTCGCGGCCCGCCCCCTGCCCATCCGGCTGCGATCGCGCGCTCGAGTTCGCGCTGCTCACCGCGCCCGAGAAGCGCGCGCCGGGCATGGCGCGCAAGCTCGAGGCCGTCGCCGGACGCGTGCTCGGCCGCTAGCCGAAGCCTCAGATCGCCGGCGCCAACCGGTGCGCGACCAGCGAGGCGTTGCGCGCCGCCACCGGCAGAAAGGCGCGGAAGTCGAGATGGCTCTCGCGGCCGGCGAGGTCGCTCAGACAGCGCACGTTGACCACCGGCAGCTCGGAGTCCCAGCGCTGCGCCACCTGGGCCACCGCGGCGCCTTCCATCTCGACGGCCTGGGCCGCGAACTTGTCCTGCAGGCGCCGGCGCGTCGCCTCGGCGTTGACGAAGCGGTCGCCGGTCAGGATCGTGCCGAAGCGCACCGCCGGCGTGCGGCACGATACGTCGACCTCCGGCGGCAGCGGCGCCAGGGCGAGGCCGGCCAGCGCCGCCCGCAGGCGGGCCAGCAGCGGTTCGGCCAGCGGATATCCCGGCCGTTCGATCCGGCCCAGGGACGGCCGGCTGCCCGGCTGGATGACGTGGAAGCCGTTTTCCTGGTCGAGCCCGTAATCGTGCTGCAGGTTGCTCGACCCGACCACGACGTCGCCGATCGCCAGCGCCGGATCGAGGCCGCCGGCGACGCCGCACATGAGCAGGGCGCGGCAGCCGAAACGGTCGAGCAGCAGGGTCGTGGCCAGCCCGGCATTGACCTTGCCGGGACCGCACTCGACGAACACCGCTTCGCGGCCGGCGATGGCGCCGCGCCAGAAGTCGAGCCCGGCCAGGCGCTCGGCGCCGTCGCCCCGGTCGGAGAGGTGCGCCAGCTCTTCCGGCAGGGCGGAAAGCACGCCAAGAAGCCTGTTTGCCATCGCCCGATCGGCTATAAGGTCGCCGCTCCGAAGAACAGTCAGGTGTCCATGCCCACTCTGCCCTCCCGTGAAATCCTGCGCCAGTCCTGCACCGAGTTCGCGCGCGAGGCCGCCCGCGAGATCATGCGCATTTACGCGGGCGACCTCGGCGTGCGCAGCAAGGCCGACAAGAGCCCGGTGACCGACGCCGACCAGGCCGCCGAGGTCGTGATCGTTGCCGGCCTGCGCAAGCTCACGCCCGACGTGCCGGTAGTCGCCGAGGAGGAGATGGCGGCCGGCCGCGTGCCGCAGATCGGCAACGGCCCGTTCTGGCTGGTCGATCCGCTCGACGGCACCAAGGAATTCATCAGCCGCAACGGCGAATTCACCGTGAACATCGGCCTGATCGAGCAGGGTCGCCCGACCCTCGGGATCGTGCTGGCGCCGGCCACCGAGACCTTGTGGCGCGGCGACGCGCACCTCGGCGCCGACAAGAGCGAGGCCGGCGGCGCCTTCGCCCCGATCGCCACGCGGCCGGCGCCGCGCGATGCGTTGATCGCCTGCGCCAGCCGCAGCCACGCCGTCTACAGCGACCTCGACATCTGGTTCCGCAACAACGGGCTTACGGTCGCCGAGCGCATCCAGGCCGGCTCGTCGCTGAAATTCTGCCTGATCGCCGAGGGCAAGGCCGACATCTATCCGCGCTTCGGACCGACCAACGAATGGGACACCGCGGCCGCCCAAGGCGTGCTCGAGGCGGCCGGCGGCGAGGTCGTGACGACCGACGGACGGCCGCTGCGCTACGGCAAGCCGAAATTCTCCAACCCGCACTTCATCGCCCGCAGCAAGGGACTTGGATGAGGATCGTCGAGCCGACGGCCGAGACCATCGCCGAGGCCGCGCGGCTCCTGCAGCAGGGCGGCCTCGTCGCCTTCCCGACCGAGACCGTCTACGGGCTGGGCGCCGACGCGACCAGCGAGCGTGCGGTCGCGGCGATCTTCGAGGCCAAGGGCCGGCCGCGCTTCAATCCGCTGATCAGCCACGTCACCGACGCCGCCGAAGCGCGGCGTTTCGTGCGCTGGACGCCGCTGGCCGAGCGCCTGGCCGCGCGCTTCTGGCCGGGGCCGCTGACCCTGGTGCTGCCGCGCGCCGAAGCCTCGCCGATCGCCCTGCTGGCCACCGCCGGCCTCGATTCGGTGGCGATCCGCGCGCCCTCGCATCCGGTCGCCCAGGCGCTGATCCGCGCCGCCGGCCGGCCGATCGCGGCGCCCTCGGCCAATCGCAGCGGAGCGGTGAGCCCGACCACGGCGCAGCACGTCGCCGAGTCGCTGGGCGAGCGGGTGCCGCTGATCATCGACGGCGGCCGCTGCCTGGTCGGAGTCGAATCGACGGTGCTCGACCTCACGACGGACGTTCCCACCCTGCTGCGCCCCGGCGGCGCCACCCGCGAGGCGATCGAGGCGATCGCGGGACCGCTGGCGCTGAGCGACGCGGTGGCCACGGGCGAGTCGCCGCTGAAGTCGCCCGGCCAGCTCGAGAGCCACTACGCGCCCAGTCGGCCGGTACGCCTCGAGGCGCGTCAGGTGCAGGCCGGCGAAGGCCTCTTGGCCTTCGGGCCCGACGTTCCGCCGGGCGCCGTGCTGACCTACAATCTCAGCCCCACGGCCGAGCTCGGCGAGGCGGCCGCCAACCTGTTCGCGATGATGCGCCTGCTCGACCGGCCGGGCATCGGCGGCATCGCGGTGATGCCGATTCCGGACCGCGGGCTGGGGCTCGCCATCAACGATCGGCTGCGCCGCGCCGCGGCTGGTGACGGCCCGCGCGACGCCGGCTAGGCTGACGACAAGACGAGAGGAAACATGCCCGACACCGTCATCACTCCCGCCATTCCGACCGTACCCGTCACCCCTGCCGTGCTCGAGGCGCTGCGCGGCATCGTCGGCGAACGCGGCCTGATCCTCGACGAGCCGGGCAAGGAGCCCTACGTGCGCGACTGGCGCGGCAGCCTGATCGGCACCGCCGCCGTGGTCGTGCGACCGGCCAACACCGACGAGGTCTCGAAGGTCGTGCGGCTCTGCCACGAGCACGGGATCGCCATCGTGCCGCAGGGCGGCAACACCGGCCTGATGGGCGGCGCCACGCCATGGCCGACGCACAGCGGCATCCTGCTGTCGCTCACCCGCATGAACCACGTGCTCGAGGTCGATCCGGTCGGCTACTCGATGACCGTCGAGGCCGGCTGCATCCTGCAGACCCTGCAGGAGACGGCGGCCAGCCACGACCGCTTCTTCCCGCTCAGCCTCGGCGCCCAGGGTTCCTGCGTGATCGGCGGCAACCTGTCGACCAACGCCGGCGGCGTGCAGGTCCTGCGCTACGGCAACGCCCGCAACCTGGTGCTCGGCCTCGAGGTCGTGCTGCCCAACGGCGACGTCTGGGACGGGCTGCGCTCGCTCAAGAAGGATAATACCGGCTACGACCTCAAGCACCTGTTCATGGGCGCCGAGGGCACGCTCGGCATCATCACCAAGGCGGTGCTGAAGCTGTGGCCGGCGCCCAAGGACGTGGCCACGGCCTGGCTGGCCATCCGCGATCCCCAGGCGGCGATCGAGATCCTGTCGGAGGCGCATGCCGCGTCGGAGGACAATGTCGGCTCGTGCGAGCTGATGAGCCGCGCCTGCACCGACATGGTTCTGCGCCACATCCCCGGCACCCAGGATCCGCTCAAGGCCGACACGCCGTGGTTCCTGATGCTCGAATGGTCTTCGTCGCGGCCGCGCCAGGACGGCGCCGAGGGCATGGCCGAGAAGATGGAGCAGTTCCTCGCCGACCAGATGGAGGCCGGCCGCGTGCTCGACGCCGTGATCGCCCAGAACGAGGCGCAGGCGCGCAACATGTGGTTCATCCGCGAATCGGTGGCGCCGGCCTCGCGCGCCGAGGGCCCGGGCCTCAGCTACGACGTCTCGGTGGCGATCTCCAAGGTGCCGGCCTTCATCGCCCAGGGGATCACGGCGGCGACCGACATTCTGCCCAGCATCCGCCCCTACCCGCTCGGCCATATCGGCGACGGCAACATCCACTTCTCGTTCATGGGCCCGGTCGGCATGGACCGCGAGACCCTGCGCCAGTACACGCCGGCGATCACCCGCGCCGTCAACGACTTGGTGCGCGACATGGCCGGCTCGATCTCGGCCGAGCACGGAATCGGCATCGAGAAGATCGACGAGCTGGCGCACTACCGCAGCAAGGTCGAGCTCGACACGATGCGCGCCATCAAGCGCGCGCTGGATCCCAAGAACATCATGAACCCCGGGAAGATCCTCAGGCTGTGACCGACTTCATCGATCGCCTCAGGGCCATCGTCGGCGAGCGCGGCCTCGTCACCGACGAGCCCGGCAAGCTTCCGTATCTCAGCGACTGGCGCGAGAACTATCTCGGCGCGGCGCTGGCCATCGTGCGTCCCGCCAGCACCGAGGAGGTCGCGGCGGTCGTGCGCCTGTGCCTCGAGCACGGCGTCGCGGTGGTGCCGCAGGGCGGCAACACCGGCATGATGGGCGGCGGCACGCCGCACCGCGACGGCCGCGAGATCGTGCTGTCGCTGAACCGCATGAACCGCATCCTCGAGGTCGACCCGATCGGCTACACCATGACGGTCGAGGCCGGGGTCGTGCTGAAGACCATCCAGGACACCGCGGCGCAGCACGACCGGCTGTTCCCGCTCAGCCTCGGCGCCGAGGGCAGCTGCACGATCGGCGGCAACCTGTCGACCAACGCCGGCGGCGTGCAGGTGCTGAAGTTCGGCAACGCCCGCCAACTCGTGCTGGGCATCGAGGTGGTGACGCCGCAGGGCAAGGTCTGGAACGGCCTGCGGGCGCTGAAGAAGGACAATACCGGCTACGACCTGCGCGACCTCTACCTGGGCGCCGAAGGCACGCTCGGCATCATCACGCGGGCCGTGCTGAAGCTGTGGCCCAAGCCCAAGGACGTCGCGACGTCGTGGATCGCCGTGCCCTCGCCGGAGGCCGCGGTCGCCCTGCTGAGCAGCGCCAACGCCGCCAGCGAGGACAACGTCACCTCGTGCGAGCTGATGGGCCGCCAAGGAATCGACTTCGTGCTGCGCCACGTGCCGGGCGCCACCGATCCGCTGGCCGAGCGGCACGACTGGTACGTGCTGCTCGAATGGTCGTCGACCCGGCCGCGGCGCAGCGGCGCCAACGACACCGGCCTGTCCGAGAAGATGGAAGCCTATCTCGGCGAGGCGCTCGAGCAGGGCCTCGTGCTCGACGCGGCGCCGGCCCAGAACGAGGCCCAGGCGCGCGCCTTCTGGGCGATGCGCGAGAATCATTCCGAGGCCCAAAAGAAGGAAGGCCCGTCAATCAAGCACGACATCTCGGTCTCGGTCAGCAAGCTGCCGGCCTTCATCGAGGACGGGCTGGCGGCCATGAAGCGGGTGCTGCCGGACTGCCGGCCGGTGCCGTTCGGCCATGTCGGCGACGGCAACCTGCACTTCAACTGCCAGTCGCCGCCGGGCTGGGACAAGCCGCGGTTCATGGCCTATGCCGAGCCGATCAGCCACGCCGTCTACGACATCGTGGTCGGCTACGGCGGCTCGATCTCGGCCGAGCACGGGATCGGCCAGGTCAAGGTCGACGAGCTGGCGCACTACCGCAGCCAGGTCGAGCTCGACACCATGCGGACGATCAAGCGGGCGCTCGACCCGCGCAATCTGATGAACCCCGGCAAGGTGGTGCGCGTCTGAGCGGTTGCTGTACCATGCGGGGTCTGTCGGGGGAGAGACACCATGGTGCAGCCGTCGTCGTCGCAGAGCCGCCGGGCCGTCACGGCCGCGGTCATCGGAAACGTCCTCGAATGGTATGACTTCGCCGTCTACGGCTTCGTCGCGACCATCATCGCCCGCAAGTTCTTCCCGGCCCAGAACGAGGTCGCGGCACTGCTGGCGACCTTCCTGACCTTCGGCCTAGGCTTCGTCGCCCGGCCGATCGGCGGGATCGTCATCGGTCGCCTGGGCGACACGCGCGGCCGCAAGGCGGCGCTCCTGATCACCATCTTCCTGATGGCGGCCGGCACCTTCATGATCGGCGTCCTGCCGACCTACGAGACGATCGGCTGGGTGGCGCCCCTGCTGCTGCTGGTCGCCCGCCTGATGCAGGGCTTCTCGGCCGGCGGCGAATGGGGCGGCTCGACCGCCTTCATCGTCGAATGGGCGCCCGCCGGCCGGCGCGGCCTGTACGGCAGCTTCCAGCAGATGAGCGTCGTCGCCGGCCTGCTGCTGGGCTCGGCCTTCGCCGCCCTGCTCAACAGCGTGCTGAGCGGCGAGCAGATGAACGACTGGGGCTGGCGCGTGCCGTTCCTGCTCGGCGGCCTGCTCGGGCCGATCGGCATCTACATGCGGCGCACCATCGAGGAGACCCCGGCCTACGCCAAGGTGCGGCAGGCGCCGGCGCGCACCGCGGGCGAGCCGAGCGGCTTCGCCCTGGCCGCCCGCGCCTTCGGCTTCACCATCGTCTGGACGGTGTGCTTCTACGTCCTGCTGACCTACATGCCGACCTGGTCGCAGCAGAACATGAAGCTGAGCCCGGCCTCGGCGCTGTGGGCCAACACGATCGGCCTGCTGGTGCTGGTGGCGGCGATCCCGCTGATGGGCCATCTGTCGGACCGGATCGGGCGCAAGCCGCTGCTGATCGGCTGCTGCATCGCCTTCATCGTCGTGCCCTACCCGCTGTTCGCCTACCTGGCGGCGGGCGCCTCGTTCGGCATGCTGATCGCCATCCAGATCCTGTTCGCCGTGTTGATCTCGATGTTCTCGGGCGCCGGCCCGGCGGCCATCGCCGAGATCTTCCCGACGCATCGACGCTCGACCTGGATGACCTCCGGCTATGCCCTGGCGGTGGCCATCTTCGGCGGCTTCGCGCCCTACATCTCGATCTGGCTGATCAAGGAGTTCGGCTCGCCGACCGTGCACACGACCTACCTCATCGCGGCCGCCGTGGTGTCGCTCGGGGTGATCTGGAGCCTGCGCGAAACCGCCTTCGAAGACCTGGCCTGACACCATGGAGATCCGCTTCGACGGCAAGACGGTGATCGTCGCGGGCGCCGCCCGCGGCATCGGCCGTGCCATCGTGCGCGCCTTCGCGGCCGACGGCGCCCGCGTGATCGCCTGCGACCGGCTGGTCGGCCAGATCGAGCCCGGCGACGGGGTCACCGCGATGCCGGTCGACGTCACCGACCCCGACAGCGTCGCCGCCGTCGTCGCCGCAGCCAGCCGGGTCGACGTGCTGGCCTATGTCGCCGGCGGCGTGCTGGGCCAGGTGCCGCTGCCCCTCGAGCAAGTGAACCCCGACGACTTCAGCGGCATCGTCGACGCCAACCTGAAAGGCTGCTTCCTGTTCGCGCGCGCCGTGGCGCCGGGCATGAAGCGGGCGGGCACGGGGCGCATCGTCACGATCTCGAGCCGCGCCGGCCTGGCCACCAGCCTGACCGGCATCCAGGCCTATGCCGCCGCCAAGCACGGCCAGGTCGGGCTGGTGAAGCAGCTCGCCCAGGAGCTCGGCCCGTTCGGCATCACCGTCAACTCGGTGGCGCCGGGATTCATGGCGACCAGCCCCGACTACGAGCGCCAGTGGAATTCCTACAGCGAGGAGACGCGGCGCACCTTCGCCGACCGCATCGCCATGCGGCGCATGGGCCGGCCCGAGGACATCGCCGACGCGGTGCTGTTCCTCGCCTCGGATCGCGCGTCGTGGATCACCGGCCAGATCCTGCCGGTGACCGGCTCGCCGCTCGCCTGACCTCTAGCCAAGGAGCACGACATGCCCGACAGCCATGCGCCGCAGCCCGAACCCTGGCAGTGGAGCGAGAGCCACTGGCGCCGTCTCGTCAACCAGGTGCGGGCCGGCCGCGCCTACCGGCCGGCGCGCTGGAAGGACGGGGCGCGCTGCGCCGTCGCCCTGTCGTTCGATTCGGACCACGAGACCAACGAGCTGCGCGACGGCGGCAAGTCGATCGGCCGGCTGTGCTGGGGCGAATACGGCACCCGGGTCGGCGTGCCGCGCATCCGCCGCCTGCTCGAGCGGCACGGCGTGCCGGCGACCTTCTACGTGCCGGCGGTGGCGGCGCTGCTGCACTCCGAGGAGCAGCGGGCGCTGGTCGCCGAAGGCCACGAGATCGGCATCCACGGCTGGATCCACGAGCTGAACTCCGTGCTGCCCTACGAGGCCGAGCGCGACCTCATGCTGCGCTCCGCCGACACCCTGGAGAAGATCACCGGCAAGCGCGCCGTCGGGCTGCGCACCCCGTCCTGGGACTTCAGCCCCAACACGCTCGCGATCGAGAAGGAGATGGGACTGCTCTACGATTCGTCGCTGATGGCCGACGAGGACTGCTACGAGCTGCTGCTGCACGGCGAGCCGACCGGCATCGTCGAGCTGCCGGTCGAATGGGTGCGCGACGACGCGGTGTACTTCTCGATGCACCGCTTCTCGTCGCTGCGTCCCTACACGCCGCCGACCGACGTGCTGGAGACCTTCCGGCGCGAGCTCGACGCGGCCTGGGAGGAAGGCGGACTGTTCCAGCTCACCATGCATCCGCACATCATCGGCTACCGCTCGCGCATCTGGATCGTCGAGGAGCTGATCCGCCACGCCAAGGCCAAGGGCGAGGTGTGGTTCGCCACCCACGAGCAGGTGGCACGCTACGCTCGGGACAACGCCGCGTGAGCGCCGCCGCCGCGGCATCGTCGAAGGTCGCGATCGTCACCGGCGCCGCCCGCGGCATCGGCCGCGCCTGCGCGCTCGAGCTGGCGCGGCGCGGCTTCGACATCGCGCTGGTCGACCGGCTCGAGCCCGAGATGACGACGACCGCGGAGGAGATCGTGAAGTCGGGACGGCGGACGCTGCGCTACGTCGCCGACGTCGCGCTGTTCGCGCGCGCCCACGAGGTCGTCGCCGACGTCCACCGCCAGTGGGGCGGCATCGACTTCCTGCTCAACAATGCCGGCGCGCCCAATCCCAAGCCGCTGCTCGAGATCGGCGAGGCCGAGTTCGACCGCACGATCGCCGTCAACCTCAAGAGCTGCTTCAACTACATCCATGCCGCCGCGCCGATCATGCTGGAGCAGGACAAGGGCGGGCGCGTCGTCAGCATGTCGTCGATCAACGCGCTCTCGGGGGGCGTCACCAGCGCCGTCAGCAAGCATGCCTACGCCGCCGCCAAGGCCGGAATCCTCGGTCTCACCCGGTCGCTGGCCAAGGAACTCGGTCCCAAGATCTCGATCAACGCCATCTGCCCCGGGGTCATCGAGACCGAGCTGCTGGCCAGCCTGCTGACCGGCGGCGGCCGTGGCGCCGAGCTCGCGCGCGGCATCGCCCTGGGACGGCTCGGCACGCCGGACGACGTCGCGCAGCTCGTCGCCTTCCTGGCGACCAGCGAGCCTTGCTACCTGACCGGCCAGCACTTCGTGGTCGACGGGTTTCAGTGGGCGTGCTGAGTCGCCCCCTCTCCTAACCTCTCCCCCTCGCGGGGGAGAGGAACATCGGCGTCACGCGAAGCCGCTGTGCGCCGAGCGGCCCGGCACGGCGTTCCAAACCGCGGGGTCCCACAGACGGATGCCGCCGGTCAGGCCGGCGTCGTTGGAGGCCAGGTGAACGTTGTCCGGCAGGTCCCGGTCGACGGCCCGGGAATTGCCGCCGCCGAGGTAGAGCACGTCGTAGTGCAGCAGCGCCTCGACCGTGTCGATCACCCGCCGCAGACGACGGTTCCACTTCCTGCGGCCGAGCTTGCGCCGCGCCGCCTCGCCCACGTACTCGTTGTAGGTCTTGCCCTTGCGCAGCGGATGATGCGCCAGCTCGAGATGCGGGCTGAGCGCGCCGTCGCTGAACACCGCGCTGCCGACCCCGGTGCCCAGGGTCAGCACGACCTCGAGGCCCCTGCCTTCGACGATGCCCAGCCCCTGCACCTCGGCATCGTTGAGCAGCCGCACCGGCCGGCCGAGCCGTTCGGCCAGGGTCGCGGCCAGCGGAAAACCTCGCCAGTCGCCGGCGGGAAAATGCGGCGCCGTCAGCACGCGGCCTTCGCGCACCACGCCGGGAAAGCCGACCGAGACGCGACCGTAGCCGGTGAGGCCGCCCGTCAGCTTCATCAGGGACGACACCAGCGTCTGCGGCGGACAAGGATGCGGCGTGTCGATGCGCTCCCGCTCGCCCAGCATGCGGCCGGCTGCGTCCAGCAGCACCGCCTTCAGCCCGGTGCCGCCGATGTCGATGGCGAGCGTGCCCGGCCCGTCGCTCATCACCGGCCCGGCGGCAGAACCACCGGCCGCCAATGGCGGTCGCCTTCGATCAGGTCATCGGCCGCCGCCGGACCGGTGCTGCCCGAGCGGTAATCGGGACAGTCCGCCGCGTCGCCGGCCCAGGCGTCGAGCACCGGCTGCACGACCCGCCAGGCCTCCTCGACCATGTCGGCCCGCATGAACAGGGTCTGGTCGCCGGTCATGACGTCGTACAGCAGGGTCTCGTAGCCGACGTTCTGCTCGCGCTCGAACCAGTCGTCGTAGCGGAAGTCCATCTTGACCGCCGCCAGCTCCATCGCCGGGCCGCGCCGCTTGACCTCGAACTGCAGCGAGATTCCTTCGTCCGGCGCGATGCGCAGCACCAGCCAGTTCGGCCGCAGGCTGTGCACCGGCGTGCTCTCGAAGGCGGCGAAAGGCGCCTGCTTGAAGCGGATGGCGATCTCGGTCATGCGCGCCGCCATGTGCTTGCCGGTGCGGATGTAGAACGGCACGCCGGCCCAGCGCCAGTTGTCGACCTGCAGCTCCATCGCGACGAAAGTCTCGACGTTGGACCCGGCCGCCACGTTGGCCTCCTGGCGATAGCCGCCGACCGACCTGCCCAGCACCTCGCCCGGGCCGTACTGGCCGCGCACCGCCTTGTCGGGACTGACCGCCGGCATCGCCTTGAAGACGTCGGCCTTCTTGGAGCGGATGGCGTCGGCCTCGAAGCAGGTCGGCGGCTCCATCGCCACCATCGACAGCAGGGTGAAGACGTGGTTCGGCACCATGTCGCGCAACGCCCCGGTCGCCTCGTAGAAGCGGCCGCGGGTGCCGACGCCGACCGTCTCGGCGACGGTGATCTGGACATGGTCGATGCGGTCGCGGTTCCAGATCGGCTCGAACAGGCCGTTGGCGAAGCGGAAGGCCATGATGCTCTGCACCGTGTCCTTGCCGAGGAAATGGTCGATGCGGAAGATCTGGTCCTCGCCGAGGCTGCGCAGGATCCGCTTGTTGAGCTCGCGCGCCGACTGGACGCTGTGGCCGAACGGCTTCTCGATCACGACGCGGCGCCAGAAAGCCGGCCTGCCGTCCTTCTCCTCGCCCTGGGTGGTGAGACCCGCCTTGCCCAGCAGATCCACGACATCGCCGAAGAAGCGGTCGGCGACGGCGAGATAGAAGATCGCGTTGCCGCGCGTCTCGTGCTCCTTGCCGACCTCGGCCAGGGTGTCGCGCAGCCGGTCGTAGAGATCGTCGTCGGTGAAGTCGCCGCGCACATAGGCCATGCGCGAGGCGACCTTGTTCCAGGCCTTGCGGTCGATCCGGTCGGTCTCGAATTCCGACGCGGCGTTGCCGACGAAGCTCTGCAGCATGGCGAAGAGCTGGCTGCGCCACTCCTCGACGCTGCGCTCATTGCGGTCGACGCCGACCAGCACGAAGTTGTCGGGCAGCAGCCCGGTGCGCGCGAGGTTGTACAGCGCCGGAATGATCAGCCGGCGCGTCAGGTCGCCGGCCGCGCCGAAGATCACGAGAGCGCAGGGATCGGCCGGCTCGAGCGGCCGCGACGGAGCTTCCCGCTCGTGGGCCGAGGAACGGACGCGAATCTCCTCGCTGTCGGGCACGGTCATCCTCCTTGCAGGGCGGTGTCGGCGGCCTGCAGGAAGGTCTTCAGGCCGCCCTCGACGTCCTCGAGATGAACGCGCAGCACCCGCCGGCCGCGCTCGACGAGCACGTCCATGTCGCCGCGCGCCTGCGCCGCCTCGACGACGCCGAAGCTGTAGGAGCGGCCCGGCACCGCGATGTCGCGCGCCGGATCGGCGGTGATCTGCAGGAACACGCCGGAGTCCGGGCCGCCCTTGTAGGCCTGGCCGGTCGAATGCAGGAAGCGCGGGCCGAAGCCGACGCAGGTCGCGGTCCCGGTCTTGTCGTGCAGGCGCCGGCGCAGCGCTGTCAGCCGGTCGATCGCCTCGGGCGTGCGGTCGAGATAGGCCAGCAGGGCCACGTAGTCGCCCGGCCGGGCCCGCCCGAAGTGGCTGCGCAGGTAGCCCTGCACGGTGTTGTGGCGGCCGAGCGCCTCGGCGTTGCGGGCATCGGTGTAGAGCGCGATCCCGTCCTGCCGGAAGATCGGCTCCTCGCCGGGCAGCTTGCGCGTCTTCTCGTAGGCGTCGGTCAGGGCGCGCGTCTTGACCTTGCTCGCCTCGACGTCCGGCTGGTCGAACGGATTGATGCCGATGACCGCCCCGGCGACCGCCGTCGCGATCTCCCAGCGGAAGAACTCCTGGCCGATGTGCCAGGCATCCTCGACCTCGATGCGGGCCACCGGATGGCCGGCCTTTTCCAGCGCCTTCATGGCGGCGCGTTGCCCCGGGTCGGCATGGCCGGCAAGCTCGAGATAGGCGAAGAACCGGTCCTTGCCATAGTGCTCGGGGGCGATCAGCGGCTCCTGGTCCACCGGGATCAGGCCATGGCCGAGCTTGCCTGTGCTCTCGGCCAGCAGCTGCTCCAGCCAGGCGCCGAGATCGGCGATCTTGGGCGAGGCGACGATCGTCACCTTGTCGCGTCCGGCCTTGGCGGCGACGCCCAGCGCGACGCCCAGCGCCACGCCGGGATTCTCCGCCGGCGGCACGTCGGGGCCGCAGGCCAGCTCCATGGCGCGGGTCTTGTCCAGCAGGCGGCCGACATCGAGGCCGATCGCAGCCGCCGGCACGAGGCCGAACTTCGACAGCACCGAGTAGCGGCCGCCGATCGCGGCCACGCCGTGGAAGATGTGGGCGAAGCCCTTCTGCCGGGCGACCTTCTCGAGCGACGAGCCGGGATCGGTGACGGCGACGAACTGCTCGCCGACCTTGTCGCCGGCGCCGGCCTTGGCCACCCGGTCGAGGAAGAAGTCCATGAAGATGTTGGGCTCGAGCGTGCTGCCCGACTTCGAGGAGACGATCACCAGCGCCTTGGCGAGATCGACTGCCTTCTCCAGCCGCCCGACCTGGCCGGGATCGGTGCTGTCGAGCATGTGGAAGCGCGGCCAGCCGGCCTGCGGGCCGAAGGTCTGCGCCAGCACCTCGGGACCGAGGCTCGAGCCGCCCATGCCGAGCAGGACCACGTCGCTGAAGCCGCGCCGCCGGACCTCGCCGGCGAAGGCCCCCAGTTCGGCCGCGCCGGCGCGCTCGCGATCGGCGATGTCGAGCCAGCCCAGCCATCTGTCCTCGTCGGTGCCGGTCCACAAGGTCTTGTCGCGCGCCCACAGACGGCGGATGCGGCCGTCGCGTCGCCAGGCCTCCATCTCGGCCGCGACGGCGGCCTTGAGAGCGTCGCTGCCGGGCCTGATCGCCTGCCCTGCTTCGGCCTTGGCGCTGCTGCCGGCCAGCAGCTCGCGGCGGCGCTGCGCCACCGTGGCCAGCAGCTTGTCGAAGGAATCGGCGAAGGCCTGGACGCCCTCGACCACCAGTTGCTCGGTGATCTGCGGCAGCGAGATGCCGCTTTTCTCGAGCAGCGCCAGCGCCTGCCGCGCGCCCTCGACATCGTCCTCGATGGCGTCGGGCACGATCGTCCCGTGATCCCGGTAGGCGTCCATCGTGGCCGGCGGCAGCGTGTTGACGGTGTCGCGGCCGATCAGGGTCTCGACGTAGAGCGTGTCCTTGTAGCTCGGGTCCTTGGTGCTGGTGGAGGCCCACAGCAGGCGCTGGGTCTGCGCCCCGGCCTTGGCCAGCCGCTCCCAGCGCGGCCCCGAGAACAGCGCCTGATAGCGCGCGTACGCGACCTTGGCGTTGGCGATGGCGATGCGGCCGCGCAGCTTTGAGGCGGCGTCCTTGTCGGCGAGGCCGGCGAGCTTCTTGTCGACGGCGCTGTCGATGCGGCTGATGAAGAAGCTGGCGACGCTCGCCGGCCGGCCGACGTCGCCGCCGCTCGCCTGCAGCGCCTCGAGCCCGGCCAGATAGGCTTCGACCACCTGTTCGTAGACCGGCACGGCGAACAGCAAGGTGATGTTCACGTTCAGGCCCTTGGCGATCAGGGTGCGGATCGCCGGCAGCCCGGCCGGCGTCGCCGGCACCTTGATCATCAGGTTGGGCCGGTCGACCGCCTGCCACAGGCGCAGCGCCTCGGCGACTGTCGCCTCGGTGTCGTTGGCGATGTAGGGCGAGCATTCCAGGCTGATGTAGCCGTCACGGCCCTGCGTGGTGTCGAACACCGGGCGCAGGCCGTCGGCCGCGGCGCGGATGTCGGCGATCGCCAGATGCTCGTAGATCGCCATGACGCTGTGGTCGCCGCTCGCCTGGAAGGCCTTGATCGCCTCGACATATTCGTCCGACTCGCCGATCGCCTTCTCGAAGATCGAGGGATTGGAGGTCATGCCCTTGAGGCCGTCGCGCTCGATCAGGGTCCTGAGTTCGCCGCTCTCCATCAGGCTGCGCTTGAGGTAGTCGAGCCACGGCGCCTGGCCGCAGGTCTCGAGTTGCTTCAGCGGATTCATGCACGGCTCCCCGATCTGTCCGAATGCTCTGCGGCGCCTCGTCCTGGCGTCGATCCAAGCCTGGCGAGCTGACTGCGCGCGGCGGCAACGATCGCGTCCGAGGTGAAACCGAACTTCCTATACACGTCCTTGTACGGTCCAGAAGCGCCGAAGCCGTACATGGCGATTCGGGCGCCTTCGCGGCCGACATAGCGGTCCCAGCCGAGGGGCGAACCGGCCTCGACCGAGACCCGCGCCCGGACGGACGGCGGCAGCACCGAGTCGCGCCACGCCTCGTCCTGGGCCTCGAACAGCTCCCAGGACGGCATGCTGACGAGGCGCACCGCGATCCCCTCCCCGGCCAACCGCTCGTAGGCCTCGACGCAGAGGGCGAGCTCGCTGCCGGTGCCGATCAGGATGACCTGCGGCGTGGCCTCGCGCGCGTCGGCCAGCACGTAGGCGCCGCGCGCCAGGCCGGAGGCCGGCGCGTAGCGGCTACGGTCGAGCGTCGGCACCGCCTGGCGGCTCAGCACCAGGCAAGCCGGCCGCCTGGCGAGGCCGGCCATCAGCTTCCAGGCCTCGACCACCTCGTTGGCGTCGCCCGGCCGCAGCACCACGAGGCGCGGGATGGCCCGCAGCCCGACCAGTTGCTCGATCGCCTGATGGGTCGGGCCGTCCTCGCCGAGGCCGATCGAGTCGTGGGTGAACACGTGCAGGGCCGGCAGGTCCATCAGCGCGGCGAGCCGGATCGCCGGCTTCATGTAGTCGGAGAAGATCAGGAAGGTCGAGCCGAAGGCGCGTACGCCGCACAGGGTCATGCCGTTGACGACCGCGCCCATGGCATGCTCGCGCACGCCGTAGTGCATGTTGCGGCCGCCCGGGTCGCCCGGCTCGAGATCGCCCGCGCCGTCGAAGGTGAAGCGCGTCTTGGTCGACGGCGCGAGGTCGGCGGAGCCGCCGACGAGGGCCGGATAGTGCTGCGCCAGAGCGTTGATCACCTGGCCGGAGGAGTCCCGGGTCGCCAGGCCCTTGGCATCGGGCGGAAAGGCCGGCAGGGCGCTGTCCCAGCCTTCGGGGAGCCGGCCGGCCAGCATTCCGTCGAGCAGGCGGGCCTCCTGCGGATGGGCCTCGCCATAGCGCCGTCTCAGCTCGGCCCAGCGTCGCCGCAGGTCGGCGCCGCGCCGGCCGATTCCGGCGGCGAAACGCTCTCGGACGCCCTCCGGCACGTGGAACTGCGCCTGCTCGGGCCAGCCGTAAGAGCGCTTGGCCAGCCGCACCTCCTCGGCGCCGAGCGGCTCGCCGTGCGCCGCCGCGGTGTCCTGCTTGTGCGGCGCGCCGTAGCCGATGTGGCTGTCGACGACGATCAGGGTCGGCGCGTCGGTGCGCGCCTTGAAGGCGGCCAGCGCCGCGGCGAGCGCCGTCCGGTCGTTGGCGTCGGCGACATGCGCGACGTGCCAGCCATAGGCGCGGAAGCGCGCGCCAACATCCTCGTCGAAGGCGAGGCTGGTGCGACCCTCGATCGTGATTCGGTTGTTGTCGTAGAGCCAGCAGAGATTGGCCAGCCCGAGATGCCCGGCCAGCGACGCGGCCTCGCTCGCGACACCCTCCATCATGTCGCCGTCGCCGCACAGGACGTAGACGTCGTAGTCGAACAGCTCGAAGCCCGGCCGGTTGAAGCGCTGCGCCAGCCAGCGCGAGGCGATCGCCATGCCGACGCTGGTGCCGCAGCCCTGCCCCAGCGGACCGGTGGTCGTCTCGACTCCGACGGTGAGGCCGTACTCAGGATGGCCGGGCGTCCGGCTGTCGAGCTGCCGGAACCGCTCGAGGTCGGCGACGGTGAGCGCGGGCCCGTTTGGCCCCTGCACGCCGGCGAGATGAATCAGGCCGTAGAGCAGCATCGAGGCATGGCCGTTCGACAGCACGAAGCGGTCGCGATCGGGCCAGGCGGGGTCGGCCGGGTCGTAGCGCAGGACCTGCTGCCACAGCGTGTAGGCGACCGGCGCCAGGGCCATCGGCGTCCCGGGATGACCCGAGTTGGCCTTCTGCACCGCGTCCATCGCCAGGGTGCGCAGCGTGTCGATGCAGAGCTCGTCGGACGCCGCCGTCACCATGACCTTCCTCCTGGATCTACCTCATCGACCGGTGGCCGACCGGTCGGCGAAGACGCGCGCCCGGCCCGTCGACAGCCGCCCTGCCGGAATCTCGGCATCGCCGCTCAGCAGCCGTCCCAGCATCCGCCGCTTGTCCGCGCCCGCCACCAGGAAGGCGACGTGCCGGCTGCTCTCGAGCGCCGGATAGGTCAGCGTGATGCGCGGCTCCTCCTTGGCCCCGAGCACCGGCGCCACCCAGACCTGACGCTCCTCAAGGACCGCGGTTCCGGGAAACAGTGACGCGGTATGGCCGTCGGTGCCGAGGCCGAGCAGCACGACGTCGAACAGGGGCCGCGCCGGCCGCAGCGCCGCGCCGCCATAGTAGTCCTGGAGCACACCCTCGTAGCGTTCCGCCGCGGTCGCCGGCTCGAGACCGACGGTCGGCACGCGATGGATGTTGGCTTCCGGCACCGGCGCGCGGTCGAACAGCGCCTCGCGCGTCATGCGGTAGTTGCTGAGCGGATCGTCGGGCGGCACGAAGCGTTCGTCGCCCCAGAACCAGTGGATGCGCTGCCAAGGCAGGTCCATCTCCGCCAGCCGCTGATACAGGCGGCGCGGCGTCGAGCCGCCGGACAGCGCCACGGCAAAGCGATCCGGCGCGGCGCGGGCGAGCTCGGCGAACCACATCGCCGCCCGCTCGGCCAGTTGCTCGGCATCGCCCAGCACCTCGGCTTCCACAGCCTCCATCACCGTCCTCCCCGCAGCGCCGCGATGGCGGCCGCATAGTCCTTGCTGGCGAACACCGCCGTGCCGGCGACGATCACGTCGGCGCCGGCTTCGATCGACTGCCGAGCATGCTCGCGGTCCTGCCCGCCATCCACCTCTATGTGGGGCGCGAGGCCGCGCGCGTCGCAGAGCGCGCGCAGCCTGCGGATCTTGGGCAGCATCTCGGGCAGGAACGACTGGCCGGCAAAGCCCGGATTGACGGTCATCACCAGGAGGATGTGGCAGAGCGGCAGGACGTACTCGACGGCCTCGAGCGGGGTCGCCGGATCGAGCACGACGCCGGCCTTGCGGCCGAGATCGCGGATCTGCATCAGCGTGCGATGCAGATGGAAGGTCGCGGCGGGCTCGCCGTGGACCAGCAGATGGTCGGCCCCGGCGGCCGCGAAGGCGGTGAGATGGCGCTCGGCCTCCCTCACCATCAGGTGCACGTTGAGCGGCTTGCGCGTCGCCCGCCGCACCGCCTTCACGACGACCGGTCCGAGAGTGATGTCGGGCACGAAGCGGCCGTCCATCGCGTCGACATGGATCCAGTCGGCCCCGGCGCGATCGACCGCCACGACCTCGTCGTGCAGCCGCCCGAAGTCGGCCGACAGGATCGAGGGCGCGATGAGAACCGGCCGGCCGCTCACGGCCGGGCCGCCAGGATGAAGCGCTCGACGGCGTCGGCGAAGCCGTCCGCGCCGTTGGAGGCGGACACATGGTCGGCTCGCGCCTGGACGGCCTGCAGGGCGTTGCCCATGGCGATGGCGAGACCGCTCTCGGCGAACATCGCGACGTCGTTGGCGCCGTCGCCGACGACCGCGATCTCACGCGCCGGCACGCCGAGCCGACGCGCCAGCGCCTGGAGGCCGGCGCCCTTGTTGGCGGCCGGGGCGGTCGTGTCGAGGTAGTAGCGCTGCGAGCGGACCACCGAGGCGGAGTTCCCCATCATCGCCGCCAGCTCCGCTTCGCAGCGCGCCAGCCGGTCGAAATCGGCGCTCACCCCGACGATCTTGGCCGCCTTCTCCAGCGCACCGTCAAAGCCGGCGACGACGACCGGCGCGAAGCCGACGGTGCGGTGCTCGTGGTCCACGTAGGGCCCGGCCGGATTCCGGAGCATCCATTGTCCGTCGCTGAACAGCCAGACGCCGAGGCCGCGCGCCTCGAGAAACTCGATGGCCCGGCGCGACGCCGCCGGCGTCAGCAGATGCTCCTCGAGCGGCGCGAGATCGGGCCCGACCACGACCCCGCCATTGAAGCAGGCCGTCGGGGTATCCACCTCGAGCGCATGCATCACCGGCGCGAGGCCGCGCGGCGGGCGGCTGCTGATCAGGCAGAACGGCAGCCCGGCGGCGCGGATCCTCGCCACGGCGGCGCGCACGCGGTCGGTGAGCCTCTTGTCGTCGGTCACCAGGGTGCCGTCGACGTCGGAGACGACTGCGGAGAGCCGGACGGGCGGCGGACGAGGAAGGGACATCCAGCGTGGCCAACGCCACGAAGCAGCGGGAGTTGCCGATGGTCGACCACCTGGCGGAAGCCGCCGTCGCGCACATCGCCGACGGCATGGTCGTCGGCCTGGGGACCGGCCGGGCAGCGTCGCGCGCCATCGCCGCGCTGGCGCAACGCGCCCGCCGGCAGAGCCTCACGCTGCGCTGCGTGGCCACCAGCCGGGCCTCGCGCCAGTTGGCCGAGGGGCTGGGGCTGGTCGTCGTCGACCTGGGCGCGGTCGGCCGGGTCGATATCCTGTTCGACGGCGCCGACGAGGTCGATCCCGGCTTGCGCATGATCAAGGGGCGCGGCGGCGCCATGACCGAGGAGAAACGCGTGGCACGCGCCAGCGCCCGGCGTGTCTACCTGGTGCAGAGCGACAAGCTGGTCGAGCGGCTGGGCGCGACGGCACCGCTGCCCATCGAGGTCGCCGCGGCAGCGCACGACACGCTGCGGCAGGCGCTCGCGACGTCCGGCCTCGCTGCAACGGGCCGCCGGCGCGACGACAGGGCGCCCTTCCTCACCGACAGCGGCAATGCCGTGCTCGACGTCCGGCTGCCGCCCGGGATCGACCTGGAGAGCCTCGCGCATCGCCTCGACGCGATGCCCGCCGTGGTCGGCCATGGCCTGTTCCTCGACGAGGCCGACGAGGTGCTGGTCGAGGACGCGCAGGGACAGGTGAGCCGCCGGCGACGCGCCGGCCGGCCGTGACGCTCAGTCCCGCGTCGGGGTACGCTCGGAGCGGTCGACGATCTCGTACTGGACGTCGATCACCTTGCGCTCGCCCGGGGCCGGCGGCGGCGCCGGCGGCGTGCCGCTCATGAGGCGCTGCAGCCAGGCCTTGGCCTTGAGGCCGAGGATCGCCAGCACGATCGCCGCGGCGATTCCCGCGATGGCCGCGAAGCCGAGCACGGCCAGCACCACGAAGCCGAGCAGTCCGAGGATCGCCTGCAGCCAGACGCGCGCCGGCAGGCGCGCCAGCAGCTCGAGGAACTGCCGGCCGCTCATTGCGCCCAGCGCTTCTCGAACTCCCAGACCTCCTGGAACCCCATCAGCTCGTGCATGTCGCCGAACTGCGGCACGTTCCCGCCGACGCTGGTGCCGGCCGTCTTGAGATGCTCCCAGGCCTGGCGCATCGCCTCGGCGGCGACGCTGAAGCCCAGGCCGGGATAGATCGCGAGGTCGAAGCCCCACTTCTTCAAGCGGTCGACCTCGACCCGCGGGGTCTTGCCGAACTCGACCATGTTGGCGAGCAGCGGCTTGCCGACCTCGCGGCCGATCCGCTCGAGCTCCTCCTCGCTCTCCGGCGATTCGACGAAGATGACGTCGGCGCCGGCCTCCTCGTAGAGCCGGGCGCGGCGCAGCGCCTCGTCGAGGCCGAGGCTGGTGCGCGCGTCAGTGCGGGCCACGATCAAGGTGTTGGGATCGCGCCGCGCCTCGACCGCGACCTTGAGCTTCAGGACCATGTCCTCGGCCGGCACGACCCGACGCCCCGGCGTGTGCCCGCACTTCTTGGGCATCTCCTGGTCCTCGATCTGGATCGCCGCGACGCCGGCCGCCTCGTAGCCGCGCACCGTCCGCCGGACGTTGAGCAGGCCGCCATAGCCGGTGTCGGCATCGGCGATCAGCGGCGTCTCGACCACCGAGCAGATCATCTCGGCGCGCCCGACCATGTCGCTGTAGGTCGCCAGGCCGGCGTCGGGCAGCCCGAGCATCGAGGCCGTGGCACCGTAGCCGGTCATGTAGAGCGCCGGGAAGCCCATGCGATCGGCGACCCGCGCCGAGATCCCGTCGTAGACGCCGGGCGCCAAAATGAACCGGCCGGCGGCCAGATGGTCGCGCAGGATCTTCGCTTTAACGTTTGCCATGCCCATTCCCCGAAAGACTCGGCAGCGCCCCTCAGCGGGTACGCTGCATGCTGATGTTGCAGATGCGGCCGCCGCCATTGGCTTCCGGACCGGAGCCGGCGATGGCGTTGGCGCCATCGTACTGGGCAATCAGGGTCCCTGTCTGCGTCGTCTCGGCGCGACGGGCCGGCGTATACAGCCGCGACACCGTCACCTGGCGGCCGCTGAACGCCAGGCTGACGGAATGGATGCCGGTATCCGAGGTGCCCGGCCGCGACCAGGTGCCGGTGCCGCCCGCGACGGTCATCACCAGGCGGATCGTGAACTCCGAACCGTTGCGCGAAGGCGAGCAGTGCATCGTGCCTTCCCACAGGCCGTCCGGTCCGCTGCGTGCGGCGACCGGGCCCGGCGGCGGCGCGGCGGGGTGAGGCGCTTGCGCTCCCGGCGCCGGGGACGGCGGAGCGGGCTGCACCGCCGCCGCCGGGGACGTCGCCGGCGAGGCGGGTGCCGCGGCCTTGCGCTGATCGTCGTCGAAGCGGGCGATGGCGGCGGCGCCCGCAGTCGTCAGGGCCTGGACCTGCGCGGCGGTCAGGAAGCCGGTGGCGGCCGCGTTCTGGGCCTTCTGCCAGGCGGCGATCATGTCGCGCGTGCGCGGACCGAAGGTGCCGTCGGCGCCGTTGGTGGGGTAGCCCAGGGCGCTCAGGGCGACCTGCACGTGCTGACGCTCCGGCAGGCCGAGCCGCAGGCCGGCCTCGGCCGCCTCGGCGCCCTTGCGATCCTCCTCCTCGGCCTTGCGCCGGGCCGCGAGATCGGCGTCCGCCTGCAGGCGCGCCGCCTCGTCACGGCGCTTCTGCTCGGCCGCCTCGGCGTCGCGCGCCTGGCGTTCCTCGTCGAGCTGGCGCTGCTTGCGGGCCGCCTCCTCGTCCGCCTTCTGGCGCGCCGCCGCCTCGGCACGCAGGCGCTCGAGCTCGTCCTGCTCCTTGCGACGCTGCGCGTCCTGCTCATTGCGACGCTGCGCGTCCTGGGCCGCCGTGTCCGTCGCCGGAACGGCCGGCGGCGGCGCGACCGGGGGGCGATGGCGGCCGATGCCGAGATAGCTGCCGCCGCCGAGCGCGAAGAACAGGATCACGGCCACGACGAGCCAGCGATTGCGAGCGCTCTTGCGGAGCCGCTTGCCGGACTCCGGCGGCACCGGCGCGGCTTGCTTCGCGGCCGCCGGCGGCGTCTCCGGCTTCGGCATTCTCACCGTGACGGCGCCGCCCGGCGGCGGCGCGGCGCCGAGCAGGAGCCGCCACTCGGCAATGCTCTGCGGCCGCTCGGCGGCGCGCACCGCCAGCCCGGCATCAAGGCCGGCCAGCAGGCTGCGCGAAAATCCCGGAAGGTCGCGGCCGGCCAGGGGTTGGCTCGTATCCTCGAGCATGCGGTCGAAGGCGCTCGGCGGCACGCTGCCGGTGATGGCATGGCTGAAGGTGGCCGCGAGGCCGTAGATGTCGGTCCACGGTCCCTGGGCCGCCGAGGTCATCTGCTCGGCCGCCGCGTAGCCGGGCGTGAAGATCGCGGTGAGGGCGTGGCTGCGCCCGGCGATCGCCGCGCGCGAGGCGCCGAAGTCGATCAGGGTCGGATTGCCGGCAGCGTCGAGCACGATGTTGGCAGGCTTGATGTCGCGATGCAGGAAGCCCGCCGCGTGCACGCGCTCCAGGCCGTCGAGCAGCGGCCACAGGATGCGCTCGAGCTCCGCCGGGGCGAGCGGGCCGGCGCGGCGCAGGCGGGCCTCCAGGGTCTCGCCCTGCAGCAGCTGCATGACGATGTAGGCCGTGCCGTTGACCTCGAGGAAATCGAACACCCGCACGACGGCCGGCACGTCCTCGAAGCCGGCCAGGGTGCGGCCCTCGTCGACGAACCGCTCGCGGCCCCAGGCGAAGTCGGCGGCCGCTGCGGTCGAGCGCGGCAGCACGGTCGTGCCCTCGTGCCGTACCGCCAGGGCGGCCGGCAGGTATTCCTTGAGGGCGACGTCGCGACCGAGCTGGGTGTCGCGCGCCCGATAGGTGATGCCGAAGCCGCCCTGGCCGAGCACCGAGACGATCTGGTAGCGGCCGACCGCCTGGCCGGGCTTCAGCGCGACGAAATCCGTCGCGACGGTCCCTTCCCCCTCCTGTGCGCGGGCATCGCTCATGCCGTCCCACCCTCGGGAAAACGGCCGGCGCCGCGCGGCGCCGGCCGCGTCATCGGATCAGACCGAGACCGGCTTCAGCTCGGCCGAGTTGGCCGACTTGCAGAAGGTCGTCGTGTCGGTCGTCGTCTGGCCGTTCTTGGTCGCGGTGAGCTCGATCGGCCGGCAGGTGCTGCCGTCGGCGCGCGTGCTGGCCGGCGCCACCGGCCGGGCGCTGACCACGGTCGGCGGCGGCGCCGAGCCGCTGGCCGAGCGGCTGGTCGGCTCGACCGTGTAGGTCGTCGGCACGTTGGTGTCCGAGACGAAGGCCGTCTGCGTCGCCTGGGCGAGCCGGGCACGCTCCTGCTGGTCGAGGGCGCGACCGACCAGGTTGCCGGCCAGGGCGCCGACCAGGGCGCCACCGATCGCGCCGCCGGCCGTACCGAAGGCGAGGCCGCCCACGGTGCCGCCGACCGCGGCGCCCAGCACCGTGCCCATGGCCTGGTTGGACGGGCCGCTGCCGTCGCTGGTGGTGGTGCAGGCGGTGGCGAGGCCCAGCGCGGCCACCAGGCCGACCACGCGCATCGCCAGCCGTCGGATCGTGGTCCGCGGCGCCATCGTCCCGGCAACCAGTGTCGTCATTTCGTGCACCTTCGTTTGTATTCGAGGACATTGACCCGTCCCCACAGGGCTTGCTTGCGCGCCCGCGCCTCGTCCTCGGCGTCGGCGTAGGACCGCGGCGCATCGCACGAGGCGAGCACCAGGCCGTTGCGCACCAGGGCCAAGGCCAGGTCGATGCGCTCAGAATCCGGGATGTCGGCCAGCGGCGGCTTGGCGTTGAGCGGCGTGATCAGGCAGCGGTATAGCGGCGTGCCGTCGGTCAGGCGGTCGGTCTGCCGGCAATGCAGGTCGCGCGGCTGGGCGGCCAGGGCCTGGACGCCGACCTTCTGCAGGTCGGGATCGGCGACGACGTCGACGCCCTGCAGGCGGACCTCGTCGGCGTGGTCCTTGAGGCCGATCATCATCAGGGTCTTGCCGAAGCGATCGAAGCCGCCGGAGACGAACTCGATGGCCCGCCGCGCGTCCTCCACCGCCTTGCGGCGCGCCGCGTCGTCGGCCTCGGCCTTGCGCCGGGCTTCGTCCTCGGCCCGCTTCTGCTCCTGCAGCTCGGCCTCGATCTTGCGCCGCGTCTCGTCCTCGATCTGCTTGCGGGCGGCGGCGGCCTCCTCGTCCTGGCGCTTGCGGGCCGCAGCCGCCTCTTCCTCCTGCTGCTGGCGCGCCGCGGCGGCCGCCTGCTCGCGTTCGCGCTGCTCGGCGGCGGCGCGCAGCTGCGCGGTTTCCTGCTCGGCCTTCAGGCGTCGCGCCTCGGACTCCTCGGCGGCCTGTCGGGCGCGCACCATCTCGGGATCGGGGCCGCGCGGCGCCAGCGCGTACCAGGCGCCGCCGCCGCCCAGCACGATCACCAGGGCGACGAGGCCGAGCCACAGGCCGGTCCGACTTGCCTTGGCGGCCGGCGGCACCGGCGCCGGCGAGGTCGCGACCGGCACGATAACGGGCGCGACGGCCGGCACCGCGACGGTCGCCGCCCGCGGCGGTTCCGGCGCGTGGCCGAGCACCACCGTGGCATCGGCCGCCGGCGCGGCGGCGAGACCGAGGATCTGCCGCCAGCCGGCGATGCTCTGCGGCCGGTCGCGCGCGGCCACCGCCAGGCCGGCATCGACCCCGGCCAGGACACCGGCGGCGAAGCCGGGCGGCTTGAGATGGGCCAGCGGCTGGTAGGCGTCCTCGAGCATGCGGTCGAAGGCGTTCGGCGGCGCCTTGCCGGCGATCGCGTGATAAAGCGTCGCGGCCAGCCCGTAGATGTCGGTCCACGGTCCCTGCTTGGCCGACGTCATCTGCTCGGCGGCGGCATAGCCCGGCGTGAAGATCGCGGTGAGCGCCGTGCTGCGGCCCGCCATGGCGGCGCGTGAGGCGCCGAAATCGATCAGGGTCGGTCTGCCGGCGGCGTCGAGCAGGATGTTACCCGGCTTGATGTCGCGATGCAGGAAGCCGGCGCCGTGCACCTTCTCCAGCCCGTCGAGCAGCGGCCACAGGATGCCGTCGACCGCCTCGGGACCGAGCGGGCCGTCGCGCCGCAGGCGGTCCTCGAGCGTCTCGCCGTGCAGCAGCTCCATGACGATGTAGGCGGTGCCGTTGGCCTCCAGGAAGTCGAAGACCTGCACGATCGCCGGCACGCGATGCAGGCTGGCCAGGGTGCGGCCCTCGACGACGAAGCGCTCGCGGCCCCAGGTGAAGTCGTCGGCCTGCTTGGTGGTGCGCGGCAGCACGGTGACGCCGTCCTCGCGGAAGGCGAGCGCCGAGGGCAGGTACTCCTTGATCGCCACCTCGCGGTCGAGCTGGCGATCGCGGGCGCGGTAGGTGATGCCGAAGCCGCCCTGCCCCAGGATGGCGACGATCTCGTAGCGGCCGACCGTCTGCCCCGGCTTCAGGGCGACGTGATCGACCTCGGGCGACTGCCCGACGGTCTGAGTGGGAGCTTCGGTCATGGCGGACCGGCCCTAGAGCTGACGCACGGTGAAGTCGACGTCGCCGAGCTTCAGCCGGGCGCCGGCGTGAAGGGCGGCCGGCTCGTTCGCCCGCAGCAGGCCGCCGTCGAGCGACGTGCCGTTGGTCGAGCCGAGATCCTCGACCTGCAGCGCGTCGCCCGCCAGGACCAGGCGGGCATGCCGGCGCGACACGGTGGGATGGGCGACGACGAGATCGCACTGGTCGGCCGAGCGGCCGATCACCTGGCCCTGGCTGCGCTCCATCAGCTTGCCCAGGGCGACCTCGAAGCCGTGCTTGCCGCCGCTCGAATCGCTGCCCTCGAAGCGCAAGGTGATCTGCGGCACCATGCGCGTCGTGGTGCCCACCGTGGCCGCGGCCTCGCGGCGCGCCGCGCGGACATGGAAGACCTGGACGGCCCGGCTGACGTTCTTGAGCTGATGCTCGCCGCCGTCGATGAAGGCGTACTCGATGCGCAACTCGGCGAGGTCGCGCACCGCCCGCGACACGGCGATGCCGCCCGGCTCGGCCAGCGCCTGGATACGCGCCGCGAGGTTGACGCCGTCGCCGAAGATGTTCTGGTCCTCGTCGTCGACGATCACCTCGCCGAGATGCACCCCGATGCGGAACAGCATGCGCTGCTCGGGCGACAGCGCCTCGTTGAAGCGGGCCATGCGCTCCTGGATGTCGATCGCCGCCGACACGGCGACCACGGCCGAGCCGAACTCGGCCAGCATGGCGTCGCCGGCGGTGCCGACCAGGCGCCCGGCGGCGGCCTCGATGGCCGGCCGCCAGACCTCGATCATCGCCGACTTGAGATGCCGAAAGGTCCTGGTCTCGGCACCTTCCATCATCCGGGTGAAGCCGGCGAGGTCGGCGTGCACGATCGCGGCAAGGCGGCGCTGCATGATCCCCCGTTCGAGGCCGTCTCTCAGCGGCCCTTGAAGGCCGGCGCCCGCTTGTCGCGCAGCGCCGCCAGACCTTCGCGCAGATCTTCCGAGGCCTGGCAGGCACGAATGCCTTCGCGGATCGCCGGGATGTCCGGCTCGGCCTGGGCGAACTGCTCGATGGCGCGTTTCATCCTGGCCATGGAAAGCGGCGCAAGGGTGGCAAGCTTGCCGGCTATTTCATCCACCTTGGCCGGGAACGAAGCGCGATCGACCAGCCAGTCGAGGTAGCCCAGGCGATAGAGATCCTCGTCGGCGAATTCCTCCGACAGCAGGAAGGCGCGCTTGGCGAAGCTCGGGCTGACCTTCTGCGTGTAGCGGCGCAGGCCGCTCGGATAGTAGTGCAGGCCGAAGCGCGCCGCCGGCATGAAGAAGCGCATGCCCTTGACGCCGAGACGGAAGTCGCAGGCCAGCGCCATGTCGGTGGCGCCGCCATAGACGCCGCCGTTGAGCGCGCACAGGGTCGGCATGCGCATCGCTTCCAGCCGGTCCATCACCGTCTCGAAGCTGTCCTCGCCGTCGGCCGGCCGCGCTCCCTTGCCCGACGGAATCGAGCCGAGATCGTAGCCCGAGCAGAAGGTCTTCTCGCCGGCGCCGGTCAGCACCGTCACGCGCACGTCGGGATGAGCGTCGGCCTGCTCGATGGCCTGGCGCAGCTTGGTGAGACCGCTGGGATCGAGCCGGTTGTGCTTGGCCGGATCGTTCAGGGTGATGGTGGCCCGCGGGCCGTCGATGGCGAGGAGTACGGTGTCCGTCATGTTGTCGCGAAAATACCCGAGCCCGTCGCCAAAAGCGACCGACCGCGCCATATTGCCGGCCCTGGAGGAGAAGCGATGACCTATTCAGCCCCGCTGGCCGACATGCGTTTCGCGCTGCGCGAAGTCGCCGGCCTGCCGACCGTGGCGAGCCTGCCCGGCTACGAGCACGCCACCGACGACACCGTCGACGCGGTGCTCGAGGAGGCGGCCAAGCTGGCCGGCAACGGCCTGGCGCCGCTGAACCGCGACGGCGACAAGGTGGGCGCGCAGCTCGAGAACGGCGTCGTGCGCACCGCGCCGGGCTTCGCGGCGATCTACAAGGAGTTCGTCGACGGCGGCTGGAACTCGCTGCCGTTCGATCCCGACTTCGGCGGCCAGGGCATGCCGTGGCTGCTCGCCGCCGCGGTCCAGGAGATGTGGCAGGCCGCCAACATGGGCTTCGGGCTGGTGCTGCTGCTCAACCAGGGCGCCATCGACGCCATCCATCACCACGGCTCGGCCGAGCAGAAGGCGACCTGGCTGCCGCGCATGATCTCCGGCGAATGGACCGGAACGATGAACCTGACCGAGCCGCAGGCCGGCTCCGACCTGGCGCAGCTCAAGAGCCGCGCCGTGAAGTCGGGCGACCACTATCTGGTCAGCGGCCAGAAGATCTTCATCACCTACGGCGAGCACGACATGGCCGAGAACATCGTGCACCTGGTGCTGGCGCGCACGCCCGACGCGCCGCCGGGCGTGCGCGGCATCTCGCTGTTCATCGTGCCGAAGTTCCTGGTCGACGCCGACGGCAAGCCCGGCCGGCGCAACGACCTGCGCTGCGTGTCGCTCGAGCACAAGCTCGGCATCCATGCCAGCCCGACCTGCGTGATGTCGTTCGGCGACGACGGCGGCGCCGTCGGCTACCTGGTCGGCGAGGAAGGCCGCGGCCTGTCCTACATGTTCACCATGATGAACAACGCCCGGCTGTCGGTCGGCATCCAGGGCCTGGCGATCGCCGAGCGCGCCTATCAGCAGGCGGTGGCGTTCGCGCGCGGCCGCGTGCAGTCGAAGGACGACGGCAGCAAGGATCCCAGCCCGGTGGCCATCGTGCACCATGCCGACGTGCGCCGCATGCTGATGACCATGCGGGCCCAGATCGAGGCGATGCGGGCGCTCGGCTACTACACCGCCGCCGGCATCGACGGCGCGCTCAAGCATCCCGACCGCGCGGCGGCGCGCCGCACCCAGGACCGGGTCGACCTGCTGATCCCGATCGTCAAGGCGTGGTTCACCGACCTCGGCAACGAGATCGCCTCGCTCGGCGTCCAGGTGCACGGCGGCATGGGCTTCATCGAGGAGACCGGCGCCGCCCAGCATCTGCGCGACGCCCGGATCCTGCCGATCTACGAAGGCACCAACGGCATCCAGGCGCGCGACCTGGTCGGCCGCAAGATCGCCAAGGATGGCGGCGAGACGATACTGCTGCTGGTGGCCGAGATGCGCGCCACCGTCGACGAGCTCGCGGCGGCGCCGGGCGACGACCTGGCGGCGATCCGCACGGCGCTCGCGGCCTCGGCCGACGCCCTGGAGACGGCGACCCGCTGGGTGGCGGAGTCGGTCAAGACGGAGCTGGTGGCCGCGCTGGCCGGGTCGGCGCCCTACCTGCGGCTGGCCGGAACGGCGTTGGGCGGCTGGCTGCTGGCGCGCAGCGCGCTGGCGGCGCAGCGCCGCCTGGCGACCCGCGACGGCGACACCGACTTCCTGTCCGCCAAGATCGTGACCGCCCGCTTTTACGCCGAGGTCATCGTCCCCCCGGCCCTGGCGCAACTCGGCCCGCTGCAGGCCGCCGGCCGCACGGTGTTCGCCCTCGAAGAGCGGCAGCTCTGAGCGTCGACGCGAGAGAGTAACGTCGCTTCGCGGGCCTCGGCCGAACGCGCCCTGCTCTAACGACGAAGGCGGCCGAGAGGCACTCGACCGCCTTGCTGTGCCCGGCGCGCTGAGGCGGCTCCGGGCTCCGGAGAAGCGGCTTAGGCCGCTTCCTGCTGCTCCGCCTGCTCGGCCGACGGGCCCGAATCCTGTCCCTTGGCGCTGGTGTCGCGCTCGACGAACTCGATCACCGCCATCGGCGCGGCGTCGCCGAAGCGAAAGCCGGCCTTGAGCACGCGCAGGTAGCCGCCGTTGCGGTTGGCGTAGCGCGGTCCCAGGGTCGTGAACAGCTTGTCCGCGACGTAGGGATCGCGCAGGAAGCCGATCGCCTGGCGACGGGCGTGCAGTCCGCCCTTCTTGCCCAAGGTGACCAGCTTCTCGACGATCGGCCGCAGATCCTTGGCCTTGTGCAAGGTCGTCGTGATCTGCTCGTGCTTGATGAGGGCCCCGGCGAGATTCATGAACATCGCCTTGCGATGCTCCGCCGTGCGGTGGAACTTCCGACCGCGATTTCCGTGACGCATGACTAGATCCTTCCCGCCTGCGGCCTAGTACGGCTCTTCCAGCCGCTTGGCCATTTCCTCGATATTGTCCGGCGGCCAGCCCGGGATCTCCATCCCGAGATGCAGGCCCATGCCCGCCAGGACTTCCTTGATCTCGTTCAGCGACTTGCGGCCGAAGTTCGGCGTGCGCAGCATCTCCGCCTCGGTCTTCTGCACGAGATCGCCGATGTAGATGATGTTGTCGTTCTTCAGGCAGTTCGCCGAGCGCACCGACAGCTCGAGCTCGTCGACCTTGCGCAGGAGGTTCCGGTTGAACGGGAAATCGTCCTGCTGCTCTTCCTTGCGAACCTCGCGCGGCTCCTCGAAGTTGATGAAGAGCTGCAGCTGGTCCTGCAGGATGCGCGCCGCGAGCGCGACCGCGTCGTCCGGACGGGTCGTGCCATTGGTCTCGACCGTCATCGACAGCCTGTCGTAGTCGGTGACCTGGCCGACGCGGCTGTTCTCGATCTTGTAGGAGACGCGCTTGACCGGGCTGAACACCGAGTCGATGGGGATCAGGCCGATCGGCGCGTCCTCGGGCCGGTTGGCGGAGGCCGGGATATAGCCCTTGCCCGTCGCGACCATCAGCTCCATCGAGATCGACGCGCCGTCGTCGAGGGTGCAGATCAGGTGCTTGGGATCCATGATCTGGACGTCGCCCGGCAGCTCGATCATGCCGGCCGTCACCTCGCCCGGGCCGACCGCGCGCAGGTACAGGCGCTGCGGCCGGTCGCCCTGCATCTTGACGGCCATCGCCTTGATGTTGAGCACGACGTCGACCACGTCCTCGCGGACGCCGGGAATCGACGAGAACTCGTGCAGCACGTTGTCGATCTTGATCGACGTGACGGCGGCGCCCTGCAGCGACGACAGCAGCACGCGCCGCAGCGCGTTGCCGAGCGTCAGGCCAAAGCCGCGCTCGAGCGGCTCGGCGACGATCGTCGCGACGCGGCCGGGATCGACGCCGGCTTCGGTGACAAGCTTCTCCGGCTTGATCAGGTCCTGCCAGTTCTTCTGAAGCACGGGGGCTACCTCTCTAGACCGGTTGAATCGACGAGCCGCCCGAAGGGGCTCGCGAAAAATCTCGAAGGGGGCGACGGCGAGCGCCGCCCGCGCGATGTCAGACGCGACGACGCTTGGGCGGCCGGCAGCCGTTGTGCGGGATCGGCGTGACGTCGCGGATCGCCGTCACCGCGAGCCCGACGGCCTGCAGCGCCCGCAGCGCCGACTCGCGCCCCGACCCCGGTCCCCGGACCTCGATCTCCAGCGTGCGCATGCCGTGCTCCATCGCCTTGCGGCCGGCGTTCTCGGCGGCCATCTGGGCGGCGAACGGCGTCGACTTGCGCGACCCCTTGAAGCCCTGCTGACCCGACGAGGACCAGGCGATCGTGTTGCCCTGGGCATCGGTGATCGTGACGATCGTGTTGTTGAACGACGCGTTGACGTGCGCGACGCCCGAGATGATGTTCTTGCGCTCGCGACGGCGAGGACGCGCGCCGGCGGTGGCGGCTGCGGCGGCTGGCTTGGCCATGATCCGATTCCCCTCGGCTTACTTCGTGACTTTCTTCTTGCCGGCAATCGGCTTGGCCGGCCCCTTGCGGGTCCGGGCGTTCGTATGCGTACGCTGGCCGTGCACGGGCAGACCACGGCGATGCCGCAGGCCGCGATAGCAGGCGAGGTCCATCAATCGCTTGATGTTCATCGCCACCTCGCGCCGCAGGTCGCCTTCGACCGTGTAGTCGCGGTCGATGGCCTCGCGGATGCGGATGACCTCGTCGTCGGTCAGCGTGTTCACGCGACGCGACTCGTCGACCCCGACCTTGCCCAGGATCTCCTTGGCCTTGGCCTGGCCGATCCCGTGGATGTACTGCAGTCCGACCACGACGCGCTTGGCGGTCGGTATGTTCACGCCGGCTATGCGAGCCAAATTCCCAACTCCTTCAACGACTTACGCGCGCTCGCGCGCGCCCGTATCCGATCCGCTGGCCCCGGAAAAGCGCGCGATTATAGGGATGCGCGCGCCCGAGTCAACGGAACTCCAACTTGTCAAGCCTCCGATAGCACCCCGGAGATTTGACGGTACACCTCGTCCATGGACGCCATGCCGTCGACCTTCCGCAAAACCCCGCGCGCGGAATAGTACGGCAGCAGAGGCTCGGTCTGGGCCCGGTAGGCAGCCATGCGCGTCTTCATGGTCTCGGCGTTGTCGTCCTTGCGGCGCGTGAAATCCTTGCTGCCACAGACGTCGCACGTCCCCTCGACCTTGGTGCGCTTGAACTTGTCGTGATAGCCGGTGCCGCACTTGGCACAGGTGAACCGCCCGACGACCCGCTCGGTCAGCGCCTGCTCGTCGACTTCCATCTCGACCACCCGGTCGAGCTTGCGACCGCTCTTGCGCAGCATGGCGTCGAGCGCGCCGGCCTGCGCCTCGGTGCGCGGAAAGCCGTCGAGAATGAAGCCCTTGGCGCAGTCCGGCTGGGCGATCCGGTCCTCGATCAGACCGACGATCAGCGCGTCCGGCACCAGCTCGCCGCGCTCCATGATGCCCTTGGCCGTCTTGCCCAGGTCGCTGCCCGAGGCCACCGCGGCGCGCAGCATGTCGCCGGTCGACAGCTGGACCATGCCGCGCTCGCTCTGCAGCCGCTGCGCCTGGGTGCCCTTCCCCGCGCCGGGAGGCCCGAGAAGAATGATGTTCATCGCCCGCGTCCCCCCCGCAAGCGCGCCTTGCGGATCAGCCCTTCGTATTGGTGGGCGAGCAGATGGGCCTGGATCTGGGTCACCGTGTCGAGGGTCACCGAGACCACGATGAGCAGGCTGGTGCCGCCGAAGTAGAATGGCACGCCGCCGCGGGCGATCAGCAGCTCGGGCAGGATGCAGACGGCCGACAGATAGAGCGCGCCGATCACGGTCAGGCGGTTCAGGATGTACTCGAGATAGTCGGCGGTGTTCTTGCCGGGCCGGATGCCGGGCACGAAGCCGCCGTTCTTCTTGAGGTTGTCGGCGGTCTCCGTCGGGTTGAACACGACGGTCGTGTAGAAGAAGCAGAAGAAGACGATGAGGCTGATATAGGCGACCAGATAGAGCGGCTGGCCGTGCCCGAGATAGGTCGCCATCCACTGCATCCAGCCGGGCTCGTTGGCGTTGCCCTGGAACGAGGCGATGGTCGCCGGAAACAGCAGCAGCGACGAGGCGAAGATCGGCGGGATGACGCCCGAGGTGTTGATCTTCAGCGGCAGGTGCGAGGCCTCGCCGCCGTACATTCGGTTGCCGACCTGACGCTTGGGATATTGCACGATGATTCGTCGCTGCGCCGTCTCGACGAAGACCACCACCGCCACGACGGCGACCACGCCGATCGCCAGCGCGATGATGAACAGCGCCGACAGGGCGCCGGTGCGGCCGAGCTCGAGGGTCTGCACCAGCGCGTTGGGCAGCGCCGCCACGATGCCCGCGAAGATGATCAGCGAGACGCCATTGCCGACGCCGCGGGCGGTGATCTGTTCACCGAGCCACATCAGGAACAGCGTGCCGCCGACCAAGGTGACGATGGTCACGAACCGGAAGAACAGGCCGGGATCGGGCACCACCGGGCCGGCCGAGGCGACTTGGGTCTCGAGCCCAACGGCGATTCCGTAGGCCTGGAACGCCGCCAGCAGCACCGTGCCGTAGCGGGTGTACTGGTTGATCTTCTTGCGGCCGGCCTCGCCTTCCTTCTTCAGCGCCTCGAGCGACGGCACGACCGTCGTCAGGATCTGCATGATGATGGACGCCGAGATGTACGGCATGATGCTGAGCGCCAGCACCGACATGCGACCGATCGAGCCGCCCGAGAAGACGTCGAGCAGCCCGGCGATACCGCCGGCATTCTGGGCGAAGATCTCGGCCAGCGCATGCGGGTCGACACCAGGCACCGGCACGTAGGCGCCGACGCGGAACACCACCAGCGCACCGATGGTGAACCACAGACGCTTCTTGAGCTCGGTCGCCTTGCCGATGGACCCCCAGTTCAGGTTGGCGGCAAGTTGCTCGGCGGCGGATGCCATGGAACCTCGCCCGTGAAGGGTTACGCCGCCTCGGCTGCCGGAGCGGCCGGAAGCTCGACCTTGCCGCCGGCCTTCTCGACCGCGGCGATCGCCGACGCAGAGGCGCCCGCGACCTTCACCTCGATCTTGGTCTTGATCTCGCCCTTGCCGAGCAGGCGCACGCCGTCGCGCACCTGCTTGAACAGGCCGGCCGCCTGCATGGCAGCGGCGTCGATCGGCTGGTTGGCGTCGAGGCGGTTCTCGTCGATCGCCTGCTGCAGCCGGCCCAGGTTGACCACCTGGAACTCCTTCTGCTGCGGCGGCCGGAAGCCGCGCTTGGGAATGCGCCGGTAGAGCGGCATCTGGCCGCCCTCGAAGCCCTTGATGGCCACGCCGGTGCGCGACTTCTGGCCCTTGACGCCCCGCCCGGAGGTCTTGCCCTTGCCCGAGCCGATGCCGCGGCCGACGCGCATGCGGCCCTTGCGGGCTCCCGGATTGTCCGCGATCTGGTTCAGCTTCATCGCTCTGTCCTCAGGCCACTTCCTCGTCGACGCTGACGAGATGGCGCACCTTGTTGATCATGCCGCGCACGGCAGGCGAGTCGACGAGCTCGCGGCTGCGGTGGCGCTTGTTCAGGCCGAGGCCGATCAGCGTCGCGCGCTGATCGTCCGTCCGCCCGATGTGGCTGCCGGTCTGGGTGACCCGGATCTTCTTGCCTTCGGCCATGGTCCGCTCCTTACGCCGACGCTGCCGCTTCGGCCGAGGCGTCGTCGCGACGGCCCAGCAGATCGCCGACCTTCTTGCCGCGGCGGGTCGCCACCATGCGCGGCGAGTTCAGCAGCTGGAGGGCCGCGAAGGTCGCCTTGATCATGTTGTGCGGATTGGACGTGCCGACCGACTTGGCGACGATGTCCTTGACCCCGAGGGTCTCGAACACGGCGCGCATCGGGCCGCCGGCGATGATGCCGGTGCCGGCCGGCGCGGCCCGCAGGGTGACCTTGCCGGCGCCGAAGCGGCCGCGCACGTCATGGTGCAGGGTACGCCCGTCGCGCAAGGGCACGCGGATCAGCGCCCGCTTGGCGGCCTCGGTGGCCTTGCGGATCGCCTCCGGCACCTCGCGCGCCTTGCCCGCACCATGGCCGACACGACCACGCTGGTCGCCGACGACCACGATCGCGGCGAACGCGAAGCGCCGACCGCCCTTGACGACCTTCGCCACGCGATTGATCGTGACGAGCTTGTCCTTGAGTTCGTTTTCCTCGTCGCGGTCGCGGCCGCGCTCGCGATCGCGGGAACGGCCGGAACCGCCGGGTGAACGAGCCATCTGCTAACTCCCGATCAGAACGACAGGCCGCCCTCGCGGGCGGCATTGGCCAGCGCGGCGACGCGGCCGTGATACATGTAACCACCGCGGTCGAAGATGACTTCCTTCACCCCCGCCGCCAGCGCCCGCTCGGCGAGCAGCTTGCCGACGGCGATCGCGGCATCCTTGTCCGCGCCGGTCTTGAGGGAGGCGCGGAGATCCTTCTCGATCGACGAGGCCGAGGCGAGCGTCGCCCCCTTCCCGTCGTCGATGACCTGGGCGTAGATGTGCCGGCCCGAGCGGAAGACGCTGAGGCGCGGACGTCCGCCGGCAGCCTGGCGCAGCGCGTGACGCGTGCGCCGCTGGCGGCGGGCGAAGAGGGCATTGCGGTCGGACATGGGTCTCTCTACTTCTTCTTGCCTTCTTTGCGCCGGATCGTCTCCGTCGAGTACTTGATGCCCTTGCCCTTGTAGGGCTCCGGCGGCCGCAGGCTGCGGATCTCGGCGGCGATCTGGCCGACCCGCTGGCGATCGGCACCGCTGATCTCGACCTCGGTCGGCTTGACGGCCTTGATCTGGATGCCGGCGGGGATCGGGATCTCGACGTCGTGGCTGAAGCCGAGCTGCATCTTCAGCACCTTGGCATCGGCCTGGGCGCGATAGCCGACGCCGTTGATCTCGAGGTTGATGGTGAAGCCGTCGCTGACGCCCTTGACCAGGTTGCTGGCCAGGTTGCGGGCGGTGCCCCACTGCATGCGGGCGCGCCGCGATTCGGTGCGCGGCTGGAAGACGAGCTTGTCGCCATCGCGCACCACCGACACGTCGTCGTGCACGGTGAACTCGAGCTCGCCCCGCTTGCCCTTGGCCTTGAGATGCTGGCCCGTGAGGTCGACGGTGACGCCTTGCGGGATCACCACCGGATGCTTGCCGACGCGCGACATGGCTAGAACACCTTGCAGATGACTTCGCCGCCGACGTTGGCGGCGCGCGCCTCGGCGTCGGACATGACGCCGCGCGGGGTGGACAGGATCGAGATGCCGAGGCCGTTGAAGTGGCGCGGCAGCTCGCGGATCTTCGAGTAGACGCGGCGGCCCGGGGTGGAAACGCGCTTGATCTCGCGGATCACCGGACGGCCGTTATCGTACTTCAGCTCGACCCGGAGCTCCTTGACGCCGGGGCGCAGCTCTTCCTCGAACCAGCCGCGGATGTAGCCTTCGCGCTGGAGCACGTCGAGCACGTTGGAGCGCAGTCGCGAGGCCGGAACGGTGACGCTGTCGAGACGCGCCGACTGGCCGTTGCGGATGCGGGTCAGCAAATCGCCGACGGGATCTGTCATCGCCATGGTCTACGGTCCCCCGTTACCAGCTCGACTTCACGACGCCGGGCAACGCGCCCAGCGACGCCAGCTCACGCAGGGCGACCCGCGAAAGCTTGAACTTGCGATACACCGCGCGCGGCCGGCCGGTCAGCTCGCAGCGGTTGCGGATGCGCGTCGGCGAGGAGTTGCGCGGCAGCTCGGCGAGCTTGAGGCGCGCCCCGAAACGATCCTCCGGCGACAGCTTGTCGTCGACCGCCATCGCCTTGAGCTTCGCCCGCTTGGCGGCGTACTGCTTCGCCATCTTGGCGCGGCGATTGTTCTTCTCGACTGAACTCGTCTTGGCCATTTCTGTCTCCGGCCTCAGTTCACGAACGGAAAATCGAAGCCACGCAGCAGCGCCTTGGCTTCTGCGTCGGTTTTCGCGGTCGTGCAGATGATGATGTCCATGCCGCGAACCTGGTCGACCTTGTCGTAGTCGATTTCCGGGAACACGATCTGCTCCTTGAGCCCCATGGCGAAGTTGCCGTTGCCGTCGAACGACTTGCCGTTGAGACCGCGGAAGTCGCGGACGCGCGGCAGGGCGATGTTGATCAGGCGATCGACGAACTCGTACATGCGCTGGCGTCGCAGGGTGACCTTGGCGCCGATGGCCATGCCCTCGCGCAGCTTGAAGGTCGCGATCGACTTGCGCGACTTGGTGACGACCGGCTTCTGACCGGTGATCGCCGCCAGTTCGGCAACGGCCCCGTCGACGGCCTTGCGGTCGTTGACGGCCTCGCCGACACCCATATTGATGACGATCTTGTCGAGCTTCGGCACCTGGAAGGCGTTCTCGTAGGAGAACTCCTTGGTGAGCGCCTCTCGCACCGTCTTGATGTAGTGTTCTTGCAGTCGCGCGGGCATGGCCCGTTCTCCTAACGGTCGATGGTTTCGCCCGAGGCGCGCGCGAAGCGCACCTTGCGGCCGTCTTCGAGGAACTTGAAGCCGACCTTGGTCGGCTTGTCCGTCTTCGGGTCGATCAGCGCCACGTTCGAGACGTGGATCGCGGCCTCGCGCTCGACGATGCCACCGGCATCCGTTCGGCTCGGCTTGGTGTGGCGCTTGATGACGTTGACGCCCGACACCACCACCCGCTGCTCGGCCGGGAGGACGCGCAGAACGTCGCCCACCTTGCCCTTGCTGCGGCCGGTGATGACCTGGACGCGGTCACCCTTGCGGATCTTCAGCTTGATCGCCATGGCTCAGAGCACCTCCGGTGCGAGCGAGATGATCTTCATGAACTTCTTGGCGCGCAGCTCGCGCGTCACCGGTCCGAAGATACGGGTGCCGATCGGCTCGTCCTGCTTGCTGAGCAGCACGGCGGCGTTGCGGTCGAAGCGGATGGCGCTGCCGTCCGGCCGGCGCAGGGCGAACGACGTCCGCACCACGACGGCGCGATGCACCTCGCCCTTCTTGACGCGACCGCGCGGGATCGCGTCCTTGACCGAGACGACGATCACGTCACCGACGCTGGCGTACTTGCGGCGTGAGCCGCCCAGCACCTTGATGCACTGGACTCGACGGGCGCCGGAATTGTCGGCGACCTCGAGATTGGTCCGCATCTGGATCATGTTTCTGGCTCCGCCCGCTCAGCTCGCCGCCGCCTCGACCAGAACTTCCCAGCTCTTGGTCTTGGACATCGGGCGGCACTCGCGAATGCGCACGTTCTCACCGACCTTGCCCTTGAAGGCATTGGTCTCGTCGTGCGCGTGGTACTTCTTGGATCGACGGATGAACTTCTTGTAGATCGGGTGCTGGACGCGCCGCTCGACCTTGACGACGATGGTCTTGTCCATCTTGTCGCTGACGACGACCCCCTCGAGAATACGCTTCGGCATGATCAGGCGGCTCCTTGGCCCGCGGCCTTGGCGGCCAGCACGGTCTTGATGCGGGCGATGTCGCGGCGCACCTGGCGCACGCGGGCGGTCTTCCCCAGCTGGCCACCGGCCTTCTGGAAACGCAGGTTGAATGCTTCCTTGCGCAGGTTGCCCAGCTCTTCCTTGAGCTGGTCGTCGGTGCGCGCGCGCAGATCGCTGGCCTTCATGGCTTCACTCCTCAGGCGCCGACGCGCGCGACGAAGCGCGTCTTGATCGGCAGCTTGGCGGCGGCGAGCAGCAGGGCCTCGCGCGCCACGTTGACCGGCACGCCGTCCAGTTCGAACAGCACGCGGCCCGGCTTGACGCGGGCGACCCAGAACTCGGGCGCGCCCTTGCCGGAGCCCATGCGGACCTCGGCCGGCTTCTTCGACACCGGAACGTCCGGGAAGATGCGGATCCAGACGCGGCCGGCGCGCTTCATGTGGCGCGTGATGGCGCGGCGGGCCGCCTCGATCTGGCGGGCCGTCAGACGCTCCGGCTCCATCGCCTTCAGGCCATAGGCGCCGAAGTCGAGGTTGAAGCCGCCCTTGGCCGCGCCGCTGATGCGGCCCTTGAAGGCCTTGCGGTACTTGGTGCGCTTTGGTTGCAGCATGATGTCCTACGCGTCCCTCTGCTCCGTGCGCTCGACGCGCGACGGCGTGCGCTGCGGCGCGGCTTCCTCGGCGCGCTTGTCGTGCGCCATCGGGTCGTGCGCCATGATCTCGCCCTTGAACACCCAGACCTTCACGCCGCAAGTGCCGAAGGTGGTGAACGCGGTCGCGGTCCCGTAGTCGATGTCGGCACGCAGCGTGTGCAGCGGCACGCGACCCTCGCGGTACCATTCCATGCGGGCGATCTCGGCGCCGCCCAGGCGGCCCGAGCAGTTGATGCGGATGCCCTGGGCGCCGAGGCGCATCGCCGACTGCACGGCGCGCTTCATGGCGCGCCGGAAGGCGACGCGGCGCTCGAGCTGCTGGGCGATGTTCTCGGCGATCAGCGTCGCGTCGATCTCGGGCTTGCGGATCTCGACGATGTTGAGCGCCACCTCGCCCTTGGTCATGCGGGCCAGGTCGGCACGCAGCTTCTCGATGTCGGCGCCCTTCTTGCCGATCACGACGCCCGGACGGGCGGTGTGGATGGTGACGCGGGCGCGCTTGGCCGGACGCTCGATCACGATCTTCGCGACACCCGCCTGGGCCAGCCGCTCGCGCAGCACCTTGCGGATGTGGATGTCCTCGTGGAGCATCTTGGAGTACTCGCCGCCTTCGGCGTACCAGCGCGAGTCCCAGGTCCGGTTGATGCCGAGCCGCAGGCCGATCGGGTTGACCTTCTGACCCATTACTTGTCCTCCGCCTCGGCGCGCTCGCGCACCACGATGGTGAGATGGCTGAACGGCTTCTGGATGCCGGCGGCGCGACCGCGGCCGCGCGTCTGGAAGCGCTTCATCACCAGGCCCTTGCCGACCGACGCCTCGGCGACGAACAGGCGGTCGACGTCGAGATTGTGGTTGTTCTCGGCGTTGGCGATCGCCGAGTTCAGCGCCTTGCGCACGTCCTGGGCGATCCGCTTCTTGGAGAAGGTCAGCTCGTTGACGGCGGTCGCCGCCTTCTTGCCGCGGATCGAGGCGGCGACGAGGTCGAGCTTGCGCGGGCTGACGCGAATGGTGCGCAGCACGGTCTTGGCCTCGTTGTCCGCCTCGCGGCGGGCATTGGATGGCTTGCTCATGACGGCTTAATCCTTCGACACTTTCTTGTCGCCCGCGTGCGAGCTGAAGGTGCGGGTCGGCGAGAACTCGCCGAGCTTGTGACCGACCATCTCCTCGGTGACGTTCACCGGGATGAACTTGCGGCCGTTGTAGACGCCGAAGGTAAGACCGACGAACTGCGGGAGGATCGTCGAGCGGCGCGACCAGGTCTTGATGACCTCGTTGCGCACCGACTGCCGCGCCTTGTCGGCCTTCCTGATCAGGCTGCCCTCGACGAACGGACCCTTCCAAACGGAACGTGCCACTTTCTAGTCTCCTCGATCCCGTCAGCGCGCCGAGTGCCGGCTGCGGATGATGTACTTGTCCGTCGCCTTGTTGGTGCGGGTCTTCTTGCCCTTGGTGGGCTTGCCCCACGGCGTGACCGGATGACGGCCGCCCGAGCTCTTGCCCTCGCCGCCGCCGTGCGGATGGTCGACCGGGTTCATCGCCACGCCGCGGACCACCGGGCGGCGGCCGAGCCAGCGCTGGCGACCGGCCTTGCCGATCACGATGTTCTGGTTGTCGGGATTGCTGACCGCGCCGACGGTCGCCATGCATTCGGCCGGCACGAGGCGCAGCTCGCCCGAGTTCAGCTTGACCTGGGCGTATCCGGCGTCCTTGCCGACCAGCTGGGCGTAGGTGCCGGCGGAGCGGGCCAGCTGGCCGCCGCGGCCCTTCTTCAGCTCGACGTTGTGGACGATCGTGCCGACCGGCATGTTGGCCAGCGGCATGGCGTTGCCCGGCTTGATGTCGACGCGCTCGCCGGAGACGACCTCGTCGCCGACCTTCAGGCGCTGCGGCGCCAGGATGTAGGCCAGCTCGCCGTCGGCGTACTTGATGAGGGCGATGAAGGCCGTCCGGTTGGGATCGTACTCCAGCCGCTCGACCTTGGCCGTCACGCCGTGCTTGCGGCGGCGGAAATCGACCAGGCGCAGGCGCTGCTTGTGACCACCACCCATGTGGTGGCTGGTGATGCGCCCGTGATTGTTGCGACCGCCGGTCTTCTTCTTGCCGCGCGTCAGCGCCTTGACCGGCTTGCCCTTCCACAGGCCCGTACGGTCGACGATGACCAGCTGCCGCAGCGACGGCGTGATCGGTTTGAAACTCTTCAGAGCCATGTCTTGATCCCCGTCCTACAGGCCCGTGGTCACGTCGATCTTGTGACCGTCGGCCAGCGAGACGATGGCCTTCTTCCAATCGCTTCGCTCGCCGCGGCGGCCGCGGAATACCTTCTTCTTGCCCTTCACCGTCACGGTGTTGATGGCCTTCACCTTGACCTTGAACAGACCTTCGACGGCCTGCTTGATCTCGGGCTTGGTGGCGTCGACCGCGACCCGGAAGGTCACCTGGCCGTGCTCCGACCCGTTGGTCGTCTTCTCGGTGATCAGCGGCGCGCGGATCACCTCGTACATGCGCGCGCGCGACACCTTGGCCTTCACGGCGCTCCGGTTTCCGACGCTCATTGCAGGCGCTCCTCGAGGTGCTTCACGGCATCCTTGGTCAGGACCAACGTGTCGCGACGCAGGATGTCGTAGACGTTCGCGCCCTGCTGCGGCAGCACGTCGACGTGGGCGATGTTGGCCGCGGCGCGGGCGAAGTTGGTGTCGACCTCGGCGCCGGCAATCACCAGGGCGCTCGAGATGCCCAGGGCACCGAGATGGGCCGACAGCTGGGCCGTCTTGGGGGCCGCGAGGGCCGCCGCCTCGACGACGATCAGCTTGCCTTCGGCCGCCTTGGCCGACAGCGCGGTGCGCAGCGCGAGCTTGCGGACCTTCTTCGGCAGATCCGAGGCGTGGCTGCGCACGACCGGTCCGAAGGCCTTGCCGCCGCCGCGGAACTGCGGCGCCGCCTCGTTGCCGTGGCGGGCCCTGCCGGTGCCCTTCTGGGCGTACATCTTCTTGGCCGTGGCCGTCACTTCCGAACGGCCCTTGCTCTTGTGCGTGCCCTGCTGGCGGTGCGACAGCTGCCACACCACGCAACGCTGCAGGATGTCCTTGCGGACGGGGACGGCGAACACGCCGTCGGCGAGATCGATCTCGCCGGCGCTGCCGCCCTCAATGGTCTTGACCGCGATCTTCATGTCTCAATCCTCAGGCCGCCGGCCCTTCGGCCGCGGGTGCCTCAGCCGCCGCCTTGCGCAGGCCGGCCGGATAGGGAGCGTCCGCGTGGCGGGCGCGCTTGGACGCGTCCTTGACGATGATGTAGCCGCCGCGCGGGCCGGGCACGGCGCCCGACACCAGCAGCAGGCCCTTCTCGTCGTCGGTCGCCACGACCTTCAGGTTCTGGGTGGTGACGCGCTCGTCGCCGTAATGACCGGCCATCTTCTTGCCGGGGAACGTCCGGCCCGGATCCTGACGGTTGCCGGTCGAGCCATGGCTGCGATGCGACACCGACACGCCGTGGCTGGCCTCGAGACCGTGGAAGTTCCAGCGCACCATCGAGCCGGTGAAGCCGCGGCCCTTGGTGGTGCCGACGACGTCGACGAACTGGCCGGGCACGAAGTGGCTCGGCACCAGTTCGGCGCCGACCTCGAGCACCGCGTCCTTGGCGACACGGAACTCGACGAGCTTCTTCTTGGCCTCGACCTTGGCCTTGGCGAAGTGGCCGCGCATCGGCTGGCTCACATTCTTCACCTTGGCCTTGCCGAAGCCCAGCTGCACCGCCGTGTACTTGTCCTTCTCCTCGGAGCGGACAGCAACGACCTGCAGCTGGTCGACCTTCAGAACGGTGACGGGCACGTGCTCGCCGGCGTCGTTAAAGACGCGGGTCATGCCGACCTTCTGGGCAAGGAGACCGCAACGCATGGTCCTGTTCCTTCTTTCTGGCCGACCGTCAGGCGCCGAGCTTGATCTCGACGTCGACACCCGAGGCGAGGTCGAGCTTCATCAGCGCGTCCACGGTCTGGGGGGTCGGGTCGACGATGTCGAGAACCCGCTTGTGGGTGCGGATCTCGAATTGCTCGCGCGACTTCTTGTCGATGTGCGGCGAGCGGTTGACCGTGAACTTCTCGATGCCGGTCGGCAGCGGGATCGGGCCGCGCACCTGCGCGCCCGTCCGCTTGGCCGTGCTCACGATCTCGCTGGTCGACGCGTCGAGCACGCGATGATCGAAGGCTTTCAGCCGGATTCGGATGTTGGTGCTGTCCATGGTCTGCTCGCTTACGCGCCGGTGTCGGCTGTTACTTGACGATCTTGGTGACGACGCCCGCGCCGACGGTACGGCCGCCCTCGCGGATCGCGAAGCGCAGGCCCTCGTCCATGGCGATCGGCTGGATCAGCTCCACCACCATGCGCGCATTGTCGCCCGGCATCACCATTTCCGTGCCTTCCGGCAGGGTCACCACGCCCGTCACGTCCGTCGTCCGGAAGTAGAACTGCGGACGGTAGTTCGTGAAGAACGGCGTGTGCCGGCCGCCCTCTTCCTTGGTCAGGATGTAGGCCTCGGCCTCGAAGTTCGTGTGCGGCGTGATCGAGCCCGGCTTCGCCAGGACCTGACCGCGCTCCACGTCCTCGCGACCCACGCCGCGCAGCAGCGCGCCGATGTTGTCGCCCGCCTCGCCCTGGTCCAGCAGCTTGCGGAACATCTCGACGCCCGTCACCACGGTCTTCGCCGTCGCCTTCAGACCGACGATCTCGATTTCCTCGCCGACCTTCACGATGCCGCGCTCGACGCGGCCGGTCACCACCGTGCCGCGGCCCGAGATCGAGAACACGTCCTCGATCGGCATCAGGAACGGCTTGTCCTTGTCGCGCGTCGGCTGCGGGATGTACCGGTCGACCTCGGCCATCAGCTTCAGAACCGCCTGCTCGCCCAGCTCCGGGTTCTTGTCCTCAAGCGCCATCAGCGCCGAGCCCCGCACCACCGGAATGTCGTCGCCCGGGAACTGGTAGCTCTTCAGCAGCTCGCGAACCTCGAGCTCGACCAGGTCCAGCAGCTCCGGATCGTCGACCATGTCGCACTTGTTCATGAACACGACCAGCGCCGGAACGCCGACCTGGCGCGCCAGCAGGATGTGCTCGCGCGTCTGCGGCATCGGACCGTCCGCCGCCGACACGACCAGGATCGCGCCGTCCATCTGCGCCGCGCCCGTGATCATGTTCTTCACGTAGTCGGCGTGGCCGGGGCAGTCGACGTGCGCGTAGTGACGGTTCGCCGTCTCGTACTCGACGTGCGCCGTCGAGATCGTGATGCCGCGCTCGCGCTCCTCCGGAGCCTTGTCGATCTGGTCGTACGCCGTGAACGTCGCGCCGCCCGTCTTCGCCAGGATCTTCGTGATCGCCGCCGTCAGCGACGTCTTGCCATGGTCCACGTGACCGATCGTCCCGATGTTGCAGTGCGGCTTGTTCCGCTCAAACTTTGCCTTCGACATGTTTATCTGTCCCTGAGTTCACCTGGTTCGATCGGCGGTTCAGCCCGCCAGCTTGGCAACGACCTCGTCCGCCACCGCCTGCGGAACAGGCGCGTAGTGGTCGAAGGTCATGGTGTAGGCCGCGCGGCCCTGGGTCATGGAGCGCAGCGTGTTGACGTAGCCGAACATGTTGGCCAGCGGCACCATGGCGTTGATCACCTGGGCGTTGCCGCGGGCCTCCATGCCCTGGATCTGGCCGCGCCGGGAGTTCAGGTCGCCGATGCAGTCGCCCATGTAATCCTCGGGCGTCACGACCTCGACCTTCATGATCGGCTCGAGCAGCTTGCACTGGGCCTTCTGCAGGCCTTCCCGGAAGGCGGCGCGGGCCGCGATCTCGAAGGCGAGCACGCTCGAATCGACGTCGTGGAAGGCGCCGTCGATCAGGGTGACCTTGTAGTCGATCACCGGGAAGCCGGCCAGGACGCCCGACTCGCGCGACGCGGCGAGGCCCTTCTCGACGCCCGGGATGTATTCCTTGGGCACCGAGCCGCCGACGATCTTGCTCTCGAAGCTGTAGCCGGAGCCGGGCTCGCCCGGTTCGAACACCAGCTTGACGCGGGCGAACTGGCCCGAGCCGCCGCTCTGCTTCTTGTGCGTGTAGTCGATCTCGGCGCGACGGCCGAGCGTCTCGCGATAGGCGACCTGCGGGGCGCCGACGTTGGCGTCGACCTTGTAGGTGCGGCGGAGGATGTCGACCTTGATCTCGAGATGGAGCTCGCCCATCCCCTTGATCACCGTCTGGCCGGTCTCCTGGTCGGTGGTGACCCGGAAGGTCGGGTCTTCCTGGACCAGGCGGCCCAGCGCCTGACCCATTTTCTCCTGGTCGGCCTTCGACTTCGGCTCGATGGCCAGCTCGATGACGGGTTCCGGGAAGTCCATGCGCTCGAGCACGACCGGGTGCTCCGGGGTGCACAGCGTGTCGCCCGTCGTCACCGTCTTGAGGCCGGCCAGGGCGACGATGTCGCCGGCGCGCGCTTCCTTGATGTCCTCGCGGTTGTTGGCGTGCATCAGCAGCATGCGGCCGATGCGCTCCTTGCGGTCCTTGGTGCTGTTCAGCACGCCGGTGCCCGACTCAAGGACGCCCGAGTAGACGCGCGCGAAGGTCAGCGAGCCGACGAACGGGTCGGTCATGATCTTGAAGGCCAGCGCCGACAGCGGAGCGTCGTCGCTCGACGGCAGGGTGATCGCCTCCTCGCTGCCCATCTTCGCGCCCTTGACGTCGGGGACGTCGGTCGGGCTGGGCAGGTAGTTGACCACCGCGTCCAGCATCGGCTGCACGCCCTTGTTCTTGAAGGCCGAGCCGCACAGCACCGGCACGAAGGCGTACGAGATGGTGCCCTTGCGGATGCACTTGATCAGCGTGTCGTAGTCGGGCTCCTCGCCGCCGAGATACTTCTCCAGCGCCGCGTCGTCCTGCTCGACCGCCATCTCGATCATCTTGTGACGAAGGTCGGCGGCCTGCTCCTTGAACTCGTCGGGAATCTCGACGACCTCGAACTTGGCGCCCAGCGTCTCCTCGAGCCAGATGATCGCCTTGTTGGCGACGAGGTCGATCAGGCCCTTGAACTCCGCTTCGGTGCCGATCGGGATCTGGGTGATCAACGGCTTGCTGCCGAGCCGGTCGACGATCATGTCGATCGTGCGCCAGTAGTTGGCGCCGGTGCGGTCCATCTTGTTGACGAAGCAGATGCGCGGCACGCCGTACTTGTCGGCCTGGCGCCACACGGTCTCGGACTGCGGCTCGACGCCGGCCACCGAGTCGAACACGCACACGGCGCCGTCGAGCACGCGCAGGCTGCGCTCGACCTCGATGGTGAAGTCGACGTGGCCGGGCGTGTCGATGATGTTGACGCGGATGCTCGGGCCGGCAAACGGGCCGGTCTCGGTCTTCCAGAAGCACGTCGTGGCGGCCGACGTGATGGTGATGCCGCGCTCCTGCTCCTGCTCCATCCAGTCCATGGTCGCGGCGCCGTCGTGGACCTCGCCGATCTTATGGGACTTGCCGGTGTAGTAGAGGATGCGCTCGGTCGTCGTCGTCTTGCCGGCGTCGATGTGCGCCATGATACCGATGTTCCGGTACTGGGCGATGGGGGTCGTGCGCGCCATGGAAGGGGCTTTCCGGAAAAGGCTTGGGGGAACCGCTTACCAGCGGTAATGGGCGAACGCCTTGTTGGCGTCGGCCATCTTGTGGGTGTCTTCCCGCTTCTTCACGGCATTGCCGCGCCGGTTGAAGGCGTCGAGCAGCTCGGCCGACAGCTTCTCGGTCATGCTGTGGCCCGACCGGTCGCGCGCGGCCTGGATGATCCAGCGGATGGCGAGCGCCTGGCGCCGCTCCGGACGGACCTCGACGGGGACCTGGTAGGTGGCGCCGCCGACGCGGCGGGACCGCACCTCGATGGCCGGCTTGACGTTCTCCAGCGCCTCGTGGAACGCCGGCACCGGATCGGCCTTGATCTTGGACTCGACGACGTCGAGCGCGCCGTAGACGACACGCTCGGCGACCGACTTCTTGCCACGCTCCATCAGCGTGTTCATGAACTTCGAGAGCACGACATCGCCATACTTGGCGTCGGGCAGGACTTCTCGCTTCTCGGCAGCGCGACGACGGGACATCTTTTCCTCCGCCCCTTACTTCGGCCGCTTCGCGCCGTACTTCGAACGGCGCTGCTTGCGGTCCTTGACGCCCTGGGTGTCCAGGGTGCCGCGAATGATGTGGTAGCGCACGCCGGGCAGGTCCTTGACGCGGCCGCCCCGGATCATGACGACCGAGTGCTCCTGCAGGTTGTGGCCCTCGCCGGGGATGTAGCTCACGACCTCGTAGCCGTTGGTCAGGCGCACCTTGGCGACCTTGCGCAGCGCCGAGTTCGGCTTCTTCGGGGTCGTCGTGTAGACGCGGGTGCACACGCCGCGCTTCTGCGGGCACGCCTGGAGCGCTGGCACCTTGTTGCGCGAGGTGAGGCCGTGGCGCTGCTTGCGGATCAACTGGTTAATGGTCGGCATCGACTTTCCGGCTTCCTTAAACACCCTCTTCGGGGTCTACATCGCGGGTCCACTCAGGACAGGCTTCGGCGCAAAGCGAAGACGCGGGCATGGCGCCATGAGCGCAGCCCCGCGTGATCAGAAATCGTTGCGGCCAGAGGGCCTGACTTGTAGCGGTCCTCGACGTCAGGCTGCGTTTAGGCTTTCGCCTACCACCAGCCCCCCGGCGAGGTGGCGCGCTTATATGGCCGAGGGCACGGTCGCGTCAAGCACAGTTCCGTCGCCTGGCTGATTGATACTTTTCAACCTTTGGCAGCGCCAGGCGCGCGCCGATCCGAAGCCGTCCGAACCGCCGCAGCGCAACAATGTGACCCCCCAGATGTTGGGTGGAATCGGCACCAGACCCACAAGCTTGGAGTTTCTGGGCTCCGGTGCCAAGATCGCCTTTGCTGCATCCGCGAAGGAGCCGACGCAAAGAAAAAGGGCCGCCCACCCGGGGGTGGACGGCCCTGTTGTCCGAGTCGCTCGGCGCGAGCTCAGTCGTCCGCCGCCTGCTCCTCGACGAGCGGCGGCAGGGCCGGCGTCTCGAGGTCGGCGCCCGACGCCAGGATCGCCCGGTCGCGCTGCGCGGCGATGGCCTTGAGGCGATTGACGACTCCGCCGGTGCCGGCCGGGATCAGGCGGCCGACGATGACGTTCTCCTTGAGACCCTGCAGGGTGTCGACCTTGCCCGACACCGCCGCCTCGGTCAGCACGCGGGTCGTCTCCTGGAAGGACGCCGCCGAGATGAACGACTTGGTCTGCAGGCTGGCCTTGGTGATGCCGAGCAGCACCGGGTCGGCCTTGGCCGGGCGCAGCTTGTCGCCCGCCAGCTTGGCGTTCTCGTGGTCGAACTCCTGCTTGTCGACCTGCTCGCCGATCAGGAAGGTCGAATCGCCGGCATCGGTGATCTCGACCTTCTGCAGCATCTGCCGGGCGATCGTCT
>JAXMCN010000027.1:0-31575 GCA_046349275.1 Reyranellaceae bacterium
TGCCGTTCGGCCTCGTCGAACGAGCGCTTGATCAGGAACCAGCAGAACAGCACCGAGAACAGGGCCAGCGCCAGGCCGAAGTACAGGATTCCGAAGTCGCGCGCCGCGCTCGCCATCAGCAGCCCGGCCAGCCCGCACACCGCGGTGAGGATTCCCATGACCCAGTAGGACATTTTCGTCTCCTTCGTTTCGTCTCTAATCGTCGTCGAACAGGATGCGGCCGGCGGCGCCTTCGGGATCGTCGAACTGACCGTTGCGCAGCGCCCACAGGAACCCGGCGAGGGCCGTCAGGCCGAGCAGCAGGGCCACCGGCACGAGAACGAGCAGGGCGTCCATCAGCGCACCTCCTTGACCGAAGATCGCGCGCCCAGCCGCAGGGCGTTGCCGATCACCAGCAGCGACGACGAGGACATCGCCACGGCGGCGATCAGCGGCGTCACGGCGCCGAGAACGGCGAGCGGCACAGCGCTCAGGTTGTAGAGCAGGGCGAGGCCGAGGTTCTGGCGCACCAGCCGGTCGGCGCGGCGCGCCACCTCGAGGATCTCGAGCAGCGGCCGCAGCGCGTCGCCCTGGAACACGGCGTCGGCGGTGTTCTGGGTCGCCTCGGCGGCGGTCGTCGGCGAGATCGAGGCGGTCGCCGCGGCCAGCGCCGGCGCGTCGTTGAGGCCGTCGCCGACCATCAGCACCTTGCGGCCGTCGCGCACCAAAGCGGCGACGATCTCAGCCTTGGCGGCCGGCGAGGTCTCGGCGCGCCAGTGCTCGATGCCGGCGTCGCGGGCCGCGCGGGCCACGGCGGCCGGCCGGTCGCCCGACAGCAGCTCGACGGTGAGGCCGCGCTGGCGCAGTGCGGTCAGGGTCGCCGCGGCGTCGGGGCGCAGCCGGTCGGCGAAGGCGAAGCGCACGGGGGCTGTGCCGGGACGGGCCAGCCACAGCTCGGAGCGGCCGTCGTCGACGGTCGCGTCGATGCCGCAGAAGCGGGCCGAGCCGAGCCGCACGGCGCCACACTCGAGGCCGAGGCCGGACTGCTCGACGACGCCGTCGGCCGGCGCGACGTCGGGCGCGGCGCGGACCAAGGCCTGGGCCAGCGGATGCCGCGAGTTGACGGCGAGCGACGCGGCCTCGGCCAGGCTCTGCGGGTCGGCCGCGGTCTCGACCAGCTCGGGGCGGCCCAGGGTCAAGGTGCCGGTCTTGTCGAGCACGACATGGTCGATGACGGCGAGCCGCTCGAGCGCGGTCGGCGACAGCAGCAGCACGCCGCCGCGCAGCAGCCGCGTGCTGGCGACGACCTGGACCACCGGCACGGCCAGCGCGAGCGCGCACGGGCAGGTGATGATCAGCACGGCCGTCGCGACCAGCAGGGCGCGGTCCCAGGCCAGGCCGCCCAGCAGCACCCAGCCGAGGAAGGTCAGCAGGGCGGTCATGTGAACGACCGGGGCGTAGGCGCGGGCGACGCGATCGGCCAGCGCCACGAAGCGCGAGCGGCCGCGCTCGGCGGCCTCGACCAGGCGCACGATCTCGGACAGCAGGGTGTGCTCGCCGGCCGCGGTCACGCGCACGCGCAGGGGCGTGCCGAGATTGACCATGCCGGCGAAGACGCGGGCGCCGGGCTCGACGGCCTGCGGCAGGCTCTCGCCGCTCACCAGGGCGGCGTCGAGCGCCGACCGTCCCTCGACGACCGTGCCGTCGGCGGCGAGGCGCTCGCCAGCGGCGACCAGCAGCAGGTCGCCTTCGACCAGCTGTTCGATGCGGCGCTGGCTCGTCGTGCCGTCGGCCGCCAGCACGGTGGCGCTGCGGCTCGACAAGGCGAGAAGGGCGCGCACCGCCTCGCGCGCCTTGCCGCGGGCCCGGCGATCGAGGTAGCGGCCGATCAGCAGGAAGAACAGCAGGGTGATCGCCGAATCGAAGTAGGCGTGCTGCTGGCCGACCCAGGTTTCGTGCAGGCTGACGATGCAGGCCAGGGTGACGCCGATCGAGATCGGCACGTCCATGTTGGTGCGGCCGGCCTTCAGCGCGTTGAGCGCGGAGCGGAAGAACGGCCGCCCGGCATAGGCCACGGCCGGCAGGGCGATGGTCGCCGACAGGAAGTGGAAGAGGGTGCGCGTGGCGTCGCCCATCGAGCCGTCGTGGCCCGACCACACGGCCACGGACAGCAGCATGACGTTGGCGGCGGCGAAGCCGGCGACGGCGAGGCAACGCAGCAGCTCGCGCGCCTCGCGATCGTCCTCGCCGGCGGCGCGCACGCGGTCGTAGGGCGCCGGCCGGAAGCCGAGCGAGGCGACCAGGCCGGCCAGCGCCTCGGCGTCGGCCGCCGTGCCCTTCCAGCGCAGGGCGAGCCGGCGCGAGGTCAGCGACACGCGGGCGCGCAGCACCGCCGGATTGCGCGCCAGCAGGCTCTCCAGCAGCCAGACGCAGGCGGCGCAGTCGAGACCGTCGACCAGCAGGTCGAGTTCGCACTCGGACGGCCCGACGGTGCGCACGAAAGGCGCGAGGTCGCAGTCGAGCGGCACCGGCTTGTGGGCGTGGCGCTCCTCGAGCCGGCGGTAGAAGGCGCCGAGCCCGGCGGCGCCGATGATGGCGTGCGCGCTGGCGCAGCCCAGGCAGCAGAACTCGCTGTCCTCGCGGCCACGCACCGGCTCGCCGCAATGCGCGCAGAGCGTCTGCGCGGCGCTGCCCGACGGCGCGAGGGCCGCCGGTCCGCCCCTCCGGAGGGCGGCGTCGCTCATTGCAGGAACATGCGCCGGGTCGCGGCGTAGCGCTGGCCGCCGGCCTCGACGACGAGGTCGACGTCCCAGTTGCCGTGCGCCGGCAGCTCGATACGACCGGCGAAGCGGCCGATCTCGACCGGCTCGAGCACGAGCGCGATCGGCGCCCGCTTCTCGACCGGCCGCACCAGGGTCGCGGTCACCTGCGCCCCGGCCAGCGGCTGGCCGCCGGCGTCGCGCACGGCGACCTCGAGGCGTCCGGGGGCGGCCTGCCAGGTCGCGTCGACCGTCCAGCCCAGCGCGTCGCGCTGCTGCTGCTGGGCGATCACGTCGTTGTAGTGCAGTCCCTTCTCGCGCGGATTGGCCGCGTAGAGGCCGGAGAACGAGCTGACGGCGAACCACACCATGATGCCGTTGACGGCGATGACGATGGCGAAGCCGGCGACGAACAGCCAGGGGACGATCGAGCCGCGGCGGAGGGCGAGGGCGGTCATTGGGGTCTCCGGGTTTCGGGGCCGACGAACACGGCGTCGTGCGATGCCTTGTGGCCGGTGGCGTCGCGCACGACGAACTCGATCGGCCTGGAGCCCGACGGGGCGCTGCCCGGCGGCACGGTGACGAAGACGCGGAAGGTGCCGACGGCGTCGGGCCGCACCGGCAGCCGGGTGTCGGCGCCGCCGCCTTCGACCTCGGCCCCGACATAGCCCAGGGTCGCGCCGGGCAGGCCGTCGAGCGCCAGGGTGAATCGCTCGTCGCTGCGCCGCTTGTTCAGGATCTTCACGGTGTAGGAGTTGCGGATGTCGCCGTTCGACAGGCGCACGAAGTTCGGGCTGCGGTCGCGCTGCACCGTGACGTCGGTGCTGCTGCGCATCAGGAACACGGTCAGCATCACCGCCGCGACGATGGTCAGCAGGAGGGCGTAGAGGATGGTGCGCGGCCGCACCGGCCGCCAGGCGGCGACGCCGCCCTTCTCCTTGGCCTGCTGGTCGGCCAGGGTGTCCCAGCGGATCAGGTTGGCCGGCCGGCCGATCTTCTCCATCGTGCGGTTGCAGGCGTCGATGCACAGGCCGCAGCCGATGCACTCGATCTGCTGACCGTCGCGGATGTCGATGCCGGTCGGGCAGACGGCGATGCACAGGCGGCAGTCGATGCAGTCGCCGCGGCCGGTCGACCAGCTCTCGTTGGCCTTGAGCTTGCCGCGGGGCTCGCCGCGGAACTTCTGGTAGGTGACGATGACGCTCTGCTCGTCGAGCATCGCCGCCTGGAAGCGCGGCCACGGGCACATGTAGGTGCAGACCTGCTCGCGCGCCCAGCCGGCCAGCACGTAGGTCGTGGCGGTGAACAGGCCGACGAAGGCATAGACCTCCATCGACGCCTGGCCGCGGAAGATGTTCACCAGGGTGGTCGGCGCATCGACGTAGTAGAATACCCAGGCGCCGCCGGTCGCCGCGGCGATCGCCAGCCACACGACGTGCTTGGCGGTCTTGCGCAGCGCCTTGTCGAGCGACATCGGCGCCCGGTCGAGCCGCATGCGCTTGTTGCGGTCGCCCTCGATCAGCCGCTCGACCATCATGAACAGGTCGGTCCACACGGTCTGCGGGCAGGTGAAACCGCACCAGACGCGACCGAACAGCGAGGTCGCGAGGAACAGGCCGAACGCGGCGAGGATCAGGAAGCCGGTGACGAAGTAGATCTCCTGCGGCCAGATCACGACGTCGAAGAACCAGCCGCGCCTGCCGTCGAGATCGATCAGGATGGCCTGGTTGGGCGCGTCCGGACCGCGGTCCCAGCGCAGCCACGGCACCACGTAGTAGAGGCCGAGCAGGACGACGAGCACGATCCACTTAACCCGCCGCCACAGGCCGGTGACGGCCTGCGGGTAGACCTTGATGCGGGTCGCGTAGAGCGGCGTGTCCGCCTTCTGCGTCCGCAGCGAGCGAGGGTCGTCGGTGTGGTGTCCGCCGTCCATGATGGCTTACTCGTGGTACACGGGGGATGTCGGGGGCGGCCTAGCGGCCGCCGCCCAGCGAGTGGACGTAGACCGCCAGCATCTTGATGGTGGCGTCGTCGAGCCGCTCGCTCCACGACGGCATGTTGCCGTTGTGGGCGTAGAAGATCGACCGGTACACCGAGTCGCGGTCGCCGCCGTACAGCCACAGGCCGTCGGCCAGGTTGGGGGCACCCACTTCCTGGTTGCCCTTGCCCTGCGGCCCATGACAGGCGGCGCACTGCTCGGCGAAGATCTTGCTGCCTTCGGGAGTAGCCTTGCCCTTGCCGGACAGGCTGAGCACGAAGTCGGTGACCGCGCCGATTTGCTGCGCGTTCAGCATGTTGTCGGCGCCGAAGCGCGGCATCATCGACTGCCGGGACTTGTCGTCGGAATTGCGGATTCCGTGCTGGATCGTCGTGTAGATCTGGTCCAGCGAGCCGCCCCACAGCCAGTCGTCGTCGACCAGGTTGGGATAGCCGACGCTGCCGGCGCCGCCGGCGCCGTGGCACTGCATGCAGTTGGTCTGGAAGGCCGACCGGCCGCCCGCCATGGCGAAGTTGAACAGCTCGGGATCCTTGCGGATGTCGGCCAGCGGTGTCTTGCGGATGCGCTCGACGTAGGCCGAGCGCGCCTTGGCCTGGGCGTCGAGGTCCTGCATCAGCTGGCCGCGGCTCCAGTAGCCCAGCATGCCCTGGGTGTGGCCGCTCAGCCACGGCCAGGCCGGGTACATGGCGCAGTAGACGATCGCGAAGGCGATCGTCGCGTAGAAGGTATAGACCCACCACGTCGGCAGCGGCGTGTTGAGTTCCTTGACGCCATCCCATTCGTGACCGGTCGTGTTCGTGCCGGACAGGGCGTCCTTCTCGATCTTGGTCGGCATTGCGGGCCTCAGCCTTCGTCGTTCAGGGGAATGCAGGCGTCGCGTTCGAAGCGCCCGCGGTTGGCCGGCCGGTAGGCCCAGCGGAAGATCCCGGCGAACAGCAGCACCGCCCACACGGTCCACACGGTTCCGAGGATCTCGCCCATGGTCTCGAAGCTCATGATGCGTCCTCCCTCTACTGGCGCAGCCGGTCGGGCGGCAGGTCGCCGAAGCGGACCAGCGTGCCCAGCATCTGCAGGTAGGCCACCAGCGCATCCATCTCGGTGATGCCGTCGGCCTGGCCGTTGAACTTGGCCACGACGGCGCGCGGGTAGCGCTTGAGCAGCGCGGCCGAGTCGGCGTCGGGGTTGGCCTGCGCCTCGAGATCGGCGCGGGCGTTCTTGATCATCTCGTCGGTGTAGGGCGTGCCCTCGAACTTCAGGACCTTGAGATGGTCGGCGATGTCGTCGTAGCGCAGCTTGTGCTCGGCGAGCGCCGGGTAAGCCGGCATGATGCTCTCCGGCACGACGGCGCGCGGCGAGGCGAGATGGGCGACGTGCCAGTCGTTGGAGTACTTGCCGCCGACGCGCGCGAGGTCCGGCCCGGTGCGCTTGGAGCCCCACTGGAACGGATGATCGTAGATGCTCTCGGCGGCCAGGCTGTAGGGGCCGTAGCGCTCGACCTCGTCCTTGAACGGCCGGATCTGCTGGCTGTGGCAGAGGTAGCAGCCCTCGCGGACGTAGATCGCCCGCCCGGCCAGCTCGAGCGGCGAGTAGGGCCGCACGCCGTCGACGCGCTCGATCGTGCTCTCGATGGTGAACAGCGGAATGATCTGAACCAGACCGCCGATCGACACCGTGATCAGGGTGAGGACCGCCATCAGGATGACGTTCTTCTCGATGGTTTCGTGACGAAGGAACATGGGGGCGGTCTCCTAGGCTGCGATTGCCTGGGCGCGGCCGGCCTGCGCGGTGGCAGGCACGCCCTTCACCGTGCGCCAGACGTTGTAGGCCATGATCAGGCCGCCGAGCAGGAAGCAGACGCCTCCGAGCAGGCGGATCAGGTAGAACGGGTGCATGGCGGCAACCGTCTCGACGAACGAGTACTGCAGGAAGCCGAGCTCGTCGTAGGCGCGCCACATCAGGCCCTGCATGATGCCGCTCACCCACATCGCCGTGATGTAGAGGACGATGCCGATGGTGGCGATCCAGTAGTGCCAGCCGATCAGGCGGGTCGACCACATGCCGGTGCGGTTCCACATCTTGGGCACCATGTAGTAGAGCGTGCCGAAGACGATGAAGGCGACCCAGCCGAGCGCGCCGGAATGCACGTGGCCGATCGTCCAGTCGGTGTAGTGGCTGAGCGAGTTCACGGCCTTGATCGACATGACCGGCCCTTCGAAGGTCGACATGCCGTAGAAGCCGACGGCGGTGACCGAGAAGCGCAGGCCGGGATCGGTGCGCAGCTTGTCCCAGGCGCCGGACAGGGTCATCAGGCCGTTGATCATGCCGCCCCAGCTGGGCATCCAGAGCATGACCGAGAACACCATGCCGAGCGTCTGCGCCCAGTCGGGCAGCGACGTGTAGTGCAGGTGATGCGGGCCGGCCCAGATGTACAGGAACACCAGCGACCAGAAGTGCACGATCGACAACCGGTACGAGTAGACCGGGCGATTGGCCGCCTTGGGGATGTAGTAGTACATCATGCCGAGGAAGGCCGCGGTCAGGAAGAAACCGACGGCGTTGTGGCCGTACCACCACTGGATCATGGCGTCCTGGACGCCGGCCCACAGGGTGTAGCTCTTGGTGCCGCCGATCGAGACCGGGATCGCCAGGTTGTTGGTGATGTGCAGCATCGCCACGGTGAGCAGGAAGGCGATGTAGAACCAGTTGGCCACGTAGATGTGCGGCTCCTCGCGCTTCATCACGGTGGCGACGTAGGACACCAGGAAGGCGACCCAGACGATGGTCAGCCAGAGGTCGGCGTACCATTCCGGCTCGGCGTATTCCTTGCCCTGGGTGATGCCCAGAAGGTAGCCGGTGGCGGCGATGACGATGAAGAACTGGTAGCCCAGCAGGACGAACCAGGCGAGCGGCTCGCCGCCGAACAGGCGGGCGCGGCAGGTGCGCTGCACGATGTGGAAGGCGGTGGCGATCAGCGCCGTGCCGCCGAAGGCGAAGATCGCGGCCGAGGTGTGCAGCGGCCGCAGGCGCCCGAAGGTCAGGTACGGGCTGTCGAAGCTGAGCTGCGGCCAGACGAGCTGGGCGGCGATGACGACGCCGACCAGGAAGGCCGCGATCCCCCAGAACAGGGTGAGGATCACGCCGACGCGGATCGGGTCCTCGACGTAGCGCGGCATCGGTCTGCGCTCGTCGTCGAAGATTTCATTGGCTGCTGCGGATGCGCTGGACATAGGTTCTCCCACCTCTGGCGGCGGGACCTTACGCGGCCCCTGCGGGCGTCCCTTGATTTGGGTCAAGGCCGGCGAGCGACGAAACGGGGCATGTGGCGAGGACAGGAGGAAATCCATGAGCGACAGCAGCATCGCCGTCTTCCGGTCGCCGCAGCCGCGCATCCGGCGGGTGCCGCTCGACCAGGCCTGGGTCTGGCTGGGCGCCGGCTGGCGCGACCTGTGGGCCGGCCCCGTCAACAGCATGACCTACGGCATCTTCGCGGTGCTGGCCGGCTGGCTGGCGGTGTCCCTGCTGCTGTGGCTCGACCTGCCCTTCCTGGTGCTGCCGCTGACCGCCGGCTTCTTCTTCCTGGGGCCGTTCATGGCGGTCGGCCTGTACGAGACGAGTCGTCGCCGCGAGCGCGGCCTGCCGGTCGACCTGTCGATCACCATGACCGCCTGGCGCCGCAACCCCGACCAGATCCTGCTGATGGCCGTGGTGCTGCTGCTGTTCCATCTCGCCTGGATGCGCGTCGCCCAGCTGCTGTTCGCCCTGTTCGACTTTCGCAGCGTGCCGTCCTGGGACCGTTTCTCCGACCTCGCCTGGCATTCGACGCGCAGCCTGCCGTTCCTGGCGGTCGGCGTCGGCATCGGCGCCATCCTGGCCGGCATGGTGTTCGCGATCGGCGCCTTCTCGATGCCCTACCTGCTCGACCGGCGGAACGCCAACCTGTTCGAGGCGATCGCCACCTCGGTCACCGCGGTGAGGGTCAACCTGCGGCCGATGCTGGTATGGGCCGGCCTGATCGTGCTGCTGGTGGCCCTGTCGATGGTCCCGGGCCTGCTCGGCCTGGTGCTGGTCCTGCCGGTGGTCGGTCACGCCACCTGGCACGCGTATCGCGACATCGTGGTCTTCGACTCGCCCGGCGAAGGCGACGCCTGAGCTACGCCGCGGCCAGCCGCTGGACGGCCAGGCCCAGCATCAGCACGGCATTGACCACCAGGAGCGGGGTCGCCACCCAGGCGACCAGGGACTTGAGCTGGCGACGCACGATCAGGCCCAGCCAGCCCACGGCGATCAGGGCCGGCACCGTGCCGAGCGCGAAGCCCAGCATGGCGAGCCCGCCGAGCAGCGCCGAGCCGGTGCCGGCGGCCGCCGCCAGGGCGCCGTAGAGCAGGCCGCAGGGCAGCAGGCCGAGGACCAGGCCGAGGGCGTAGCGGGCCGCCGGGCTGCGCGCCGTGGTCAGCGGCGCGGCGAGCCGGCCCAGGACCCCGGCGACCGGCGCCGCGCCGCCCCCGGAAACGCCTCCGACCGACAGGCCGATCGCCTGCAGGACCATCAGCACCGCCGCGAGCGCGAGGAGGCCGGCCGACAGCCAGGCGAAGCCGCGGCTGTCGGCGAACAGGGCGGTCGCCCCGCCGGCCAGGGCGCCCAGCGCGGTGTAGGTCGTGAGCCGGCCGAGATGGTAGGGCAGCAGCGCCGCGCCGCGCAGCCGCTGCCATTCGCCGTAGCGCACGGCGCGCGATCCGGCGGCATCGCTCACCACCTGCGACAGCACGAACGGCCCGCACATGCCGACGCAATGCACCAGGCTGCCGGCCAGGCCGGCGCCCAGCAGGGCCAGCGGCAGTCCGGCCGGCGCGGCCGAGACGGCGTCGAGCCCCTGGCCGCACAGGGAGATGAAGTGCGAGACGGCGTCCATGACGGCTTCTCTCTAGGCTGCCGGCGCGCCGTCGTCTTGACCTGTCTCAACGGTCCGCGGGCAGGCGGTCGCGATCCGGCTGGTGGAACAGGGCGACGACCACGACCGACGACAGCGCCAGCCCGGCCAGCAGCAGGAAGGCGTCAGTGAACGAGCCGCGCAGTTCGAGCACGAAGCCGGTCAGCGACGGCGCCGCGAAACCGGCGAGCGCGAAGGCGAAGTCCATGATGCCGAGCGCCGTCGCGGCGCGCCGTGGGGCGATGTCGACGACGACGGCGTAGTAGGCGGCGTTGGCGCTCATCGAGGCGCCGACGGCGATCGTGATGCCGGCGACCGCCAGCGCCAGATTGTCGGTCAGCGCGACCGGCACGACCACGATCGCGGCGACCAGCTGGCTGCCGGCGATCAGCGCCGAGCTGGCGATCCGGTGGCGACCGCCGCGTCGCACCACCCTGTCGGACCACCGCCCGGCCAGCCACAGCAGCAGGGCGGCGGCCAGCCAGGGCAGCACGGTGAAGGCGCCGACGGCGCGCAAATCGAGGCTGTACTGCCGTTCCAGGTAGCCGGGCAGCCAGGTCATGAAGAAGAACAGGAAGTAGCCGAAGACGAAGAACGCCCAGGTGTTGGCCAGCAAGGTCCGATTGGCCAGCAACGGCTTGAGGTCGGCCAGCTTCGGCCACGAGCGCGCGATGTCGTCCGGCGTCGCGGCGGCGGTGCCGTCGGTGGCGCGGATATGCGCCAGCTCGGCGGCGCCGACGAAGCGCGACTGTGCCGGGCTGTCGCGGAACAGCCCCCACCACAGCGGCACCCAGGCGACCGACAGCGCGAACAGCACGCCGAACGTCCAGCGCCAGTCGAGGCGATGCAGCAGCTCGGTGACGATCGGGCCGCCGATCGCCAGCGCCAGCGGCACGGCGAGCAGGGCGTTGGCCAGCGCCGTCGCGCGTTCGTGCGGCGACAGCCAGCGGCTGACCGCGCCGGTCATGGCCGGAAAGTTCGGTCCTTCGGCGACGCCCAGCAGCACCCGCGCGCCGTAGAGCATGCCGAGGCTGCCGGCGAGCCCGGTGGCGCCGATCGACAGGCTCCACAGCAGGGCCGCGACGGCCAGCACGAGACGGGCGCCGAAGCGGTCGACGGCGAAGCCGCCGGCCAGGGTGGTGAGCGCGTAGCCGGCGCCGAACGCCCCCAGCACCGCGCCGACGCTTTCCGGCGACAGGCCGAGATCGCGCTGGATCAGCGGCATGGCGTAGGAGATCGCGGCGCGATCGACGTAGTTGACCACCGTGATCGCGAACAGCAGGAGCACGACGACCCAGCGGAAGCGGCCGGGCCGCATGGCGAGGCCTACGCCGCCTGCTCGGCCGGCATCGCGTCGTCGCGCGTGGTCACCCGGCGCAGGTCGCGCACCTGGGTCGTGTCGAATGGCCGGGCGCGGTGCATGGTGCAGCGATTGTCCCAGATCACCAGGTCGCCACGCCGCCAGACATGGGTGTGCACGAAGCGCGGCTGGGTGGCGTGCTCGATCAGATCGAGCAGCAGCAGGCGGCCGTCGGCCACCGGCATGCCGACGACGTGCGAGGCGTGGCTGGCGACGTAGAGCGCCTTGCGGCCCGAGCCCGGATGAAGGCGCACCACGCGATGGTGCACCGGCGGCAAGGTGGCGAGCTCCTCCGGCGTGTACTGGGTGACCGCGAGCTGGCCGCGCGAGTGCCAGATCGAATGCTCGGCGACGAGGTCCTCGAGCGCCGCCCTGGTGGCTTCCGGCAGTGCATCGTAGGCGGCGCGGGTGTCGGCGAACTGGGTCTCGCCGCCCTCGGCGGGCACGATGTGGGCATAGAGCAGCGACAGCGCGCCCGGCACGGCGCGGAACGAGGCGTCGGTGTGCCACAGCCGGTTGGCCAGCCAGTCGAGCCGCCGCCGGCTGTCGGTCGCCAGCACCTTGCCGTCGCCGTCGAGGTTGGAGATGTCGGCGATCTCGGTCAGCGCCAGGCGATGCTTGATGCCCTGGTGGCGCGCCCGCTGGGCCGAGGAGTGGATCGGGCCGAAGTGGCGGGCGAAGGCGATCTGCTGGGCGTCGTCGAGCGTCTGGCCGCGAAAGACGACCACGGCGTAACGGTCGATGGCCGACTGGATCGCTGCGCGGTCGGCCGGCGCCAGCGGCCGGGCGAGGTCGATGCCGGCGATCTCGGCCACGAAGTCGGGCCCGACTTGGGTCACGGTGATGCTCACGGGCACCTCCAGCGGCTATACTTGGTCCTCCTTCATTGTCCCCCAGGAACCGCCATGCCGCAAACCTGCAAGCTTGCCCTGCTCGACGACTACCAGAAGGTGGCCTTGCGCATGGCCGACTGGGACCGGCTGCGCCGCCGCGGCGTCGAGATCACGGTGTTCCACGAGCCGTTCGCGTCGGTCGAGGACGCCGCGCAGAAGCTGGCGCCGTTCGACATGCTCGGCCTGCTGCGCGAGCGCACGGCGTTCCCGCGGGCGCTGATCGAGAAGCTGCCCAACCTCAAGTTCATGGTGCTGACCGGGGCCCGCGCCTCGAGCCTCGACGACAAGGCGGCGACCGAGCGCGGCATTCCGATCAGCACGACGCCGGGCGGCGGCTCCAATGCGTCGACGGCGGAGCTCACCTGGGCGCTGCTGATGTCGTGCGCCCGCGACCTCGCCCAGGGCGAGCGCCTGATGCGCCGCGGCGGTTGGCACGACGGAATCCGGCAAATGGTGGTGCTCGAGGGCAAGCGGCTGGGCGTCCTCGGCCTCGGCCGGCTGGGCAGCCGGGTCGCCGGCTATGCGCGCGCCTTCGGCATGGACGTCGTGGCGTGGAGCCAGAACCTGACGGAGGAAAAGGCCGCCAAGGGCGGCGCCCGCCTGGTCAGCAAGGACGAACTGCTGGCGACCTCCGACTTCGTCACCATCCATCTCGTGCTGTCGGCGCGCACGCGCGGCCTGCTCGGCGCCGCCGAGCTCGCGAAGATGAAGAAGTCGGCCATCCTGGTGAACACCTCGCGCGGCCCGATCGTCGACGAGGCGGCCCTGATCGAGGCGCTGAAGGCGGGCACCATCGCCCATGCCGGGCTCGACGTGTACGACAAGGAGCCGCTGCCGAAGGGCCATCCGCTGACGGCGCTCGACAACGTCACCCTGGTGCCGCACCTCGGCTACGTCGTCGAGGAAAGCTACCGGCACTTCTATGCCGGCACGATCGAGGACATCGAGGCGTGGCTCGACGGCAAGCCGATCAACGTCCTCAATCCGGAGGCGCTGGCGCGCTGATTGTCGATTCCGGGCGGTCTCGGACGTCGGAGAGAGGACGGGACGATCCGTCATCACCCACAGGAGATCCGACGATGGCGCAATTCATGCTGATGCTGCACCAGGCCCCGACCTACAACGTCGACCTGCCGCGCGAGAAGATGCTCGAGATGACCAAGCGCTACATGGCGTGGGCCGACGGCCTGCGCCAGCAGGGGCGGCTGGTCGGCGGCGAGAAGCTCAAGGCCGGCGGCGTGCGCCACCTGCGCCTGGCGGACGGCAAGCCGGTGGCGAGCGACGGTCCCTACGCCGAGGCCAAGGACGTCGTCGGCGGCTACTTCGTGATCGAGGCGCGCGACCCGGCCGAGGCCGAGGCGATCGCCGGCGGCTGCCCGCATCTCGCCATAGCGCCCGGCAACTGGGTCGAGATCCGGCCGATCGACGACATGAGCCAGGCGCGCAGCGCGGCGGCGGCCAGCTGAGCGAGATCGACCGGCTCGTCGAGTCGCTGGCCCGTGGCTCGGCGAGCCGCCTGGTCGCCGCGCTGGCGCGGCGGCTGGGCGCCGGCGGCATCGCGCTGGCCGAGGACGCCGTCCAGCACGCGCTTTTGCAGGCGCTGACCTCGTGGCCGTTCCATGGCGTGCCGTCCCGGCCGGAAGCCTGGCTGGCCACGGTGGCGCGCAATCGCGCCCTCGACCAGCTGCGACGCGACGGCCGCAGCGTCGCCCTGGCCGACGGTGCCCTGGGCGAGCTGCCGGCGCCGCCGTCACCGGCCGGCGGCCGGTTCGACCGCGAGCTCAACGACGACGAGCTGGCTCTGCTGTTCGCGGTCTGCCATCCGCTGCTGTCCTCCGAGGGGCGGGTGACCTTCGCCCTGAAGACGGTGTGCGGGCTCGACGTGCCGCAGATCGCCGCCGGGCTGCTGGCGGCGCCGACCACGATCGCCCAGCGCCTGGTGCGCGCCCGCCGAACCCTGGCGCGGGCGCGGGTGGCGATCGAGGCGCCGCCGCCCGAGGCCCTGCCGGAGCGCGTCGAGTCGGTGCGCACGACCCTGTTCGTGATGTTCAGCGAAGGCTACTCGGCCTCGTCCGGCGAGGCGCTGGTCCAGCCGGCGCTGTGCGTCGAGGCGCTGCGCCTGGCGCGCGCCCTGGCCGGGCATCCGGTGACGGCCGGCCCGGCCAGCGACGCCCTGGCGGCGCTGCTGGCGCTGACGGCGGCGCGGCTGCCGACCCGGGTCGATGCCGAAGGGGTCGCGGTCCTGCTCGCCGACCAGGCGCGCGAGCGCTGGGACCGCGGCCTGATCGCGCTCGGCCTCGATCATCTGCTGCGCGCCGCGGCCGGCGAGACGCTGACGGTCTGGCATCTGCGGGCCGAGATCGCCGCCCTGCACGCGACCGCGCCGAGCGAGGCGGAGACCGACTGGGCGCGGGTCGTGCCGATCTACGACCAGCTGGTCGTGGTCGACGAGTCGCCGGTGGTTCGCCTGGCACGGGCGGTGGCGGTGGGCCGCGCCGAGGGGCCGGCGGCGGGACTGGCGGCCCTGCCGGGCGCGGGCGACGGCCCGTATGCCGAGGCGGCGCGCGGCGTGTTCCTGGAGGCGCTGGGCCGGCCGGCCGAGGCGCGGCGGCATTTCGAGCTGGCGCTGGCGCGGGCGCGCACCGACCCCGAGCGGCGGCTGATGGCGCGGCGGCTCAGGTCCGGAAGCGCAGCAGCAGGTGGTTGACCCCGTTCAGCTTGACGTAGAGGTCCTCGAACTGGGTGTAGAAATCCTCCCACTGCGGCAGCCCGCCCTGGGCGCCCAGCGAGGTGTAGATCTCCGCCACGGTCTTGCGGCCGTCGATCTGGGCGACGATGCGCGGCGCCAGCGGCGGCAGCTGGGCGCGCCACGGGAAGCCGTCGAGGTTGGCGATCAGCGGCGTGCCGGGCTGCAGGCCGGCCGCCAGCTTCTGGGCGTCCATCTCGCGCAGCACCGGGATGGCCGAGGTGTCCTCCGGCCGCGCCACCGTGTCGAAGCCGGCGCGGGTGGCATAGAAGATGTGCGTGCGCAGGTTGCCGGCCAGGCACTCGGCGAAGGCGGCGCGCTCGAGCAGCGGCAGCGAGCTGAGCTGGCGGGCGATCAGCGGATCGCTCATGAAGGTCGCGGGCTCGTAGCGCACCGGCTCGAGGAACGCGACGACGCGCAGGCCGGACTGGGCGGCCATGGCGCCGATCTGCGGCACCGTGAAGGCGCGGTCGCAGCTGTGCAGGAGCAGGTCGTAGACGCCGGCGTCGCCGCCGGTCACATGGTCGTTGAGGTAGGGGTTGCGGCGGAACAAGTTGGTGGTCGGCAGGAAGCGCATCAGCCGCTTGGCCATCGCCAGCCTGTCCTCGATGGCCATCGACGGCGGCGCCAGGGTGCGCAGCATCTCCTGCATGGGATAGACGCCGCTGCGGCCGTACTCGCCGTACAGCATGACGCCGACGCCGCCCTCCGACTGCAGCACGCCGGCCAGCGCCTGCAGGCCGGCCAGCGGGTCGGGCAGGTGGTGCAGCACGCCGGTGCAGTCGACGTAGTCGAACAGGCCGAGCCCGAGGTTCGGCAGGTCGAGCAGCGAGCCGGTGACGAAGCGGATGTTGCGCAGGCCGCGGGCCTTGGCGCGGGCCTCGCAGATCCGGCGCGAGGCCTCCGACAGGTCGAGGTACACGACCTCGCCGGGGCAGCGCCGGTCGACGATCTGCTGCGCCAGCATGATGCAGGCGTCGCCGGTGCCGCCGCCGGCCACCAGGGCACGGAACGGCCAGTTGAAATTCAGCCGGCCGGAATAGAGGTAGTGGTTGACCTCGAGGATATGGCTGGGAGTGCCGGTGATCAGCCGGATCGCTTCGTCCCGCGGGTCGCGCGGCGGATAGGGCAACGCCTCGTACTGGGCGCGGACATCTTCCAACGATTGCGAAACGGTCATTCTGGCCTTGTTCGACGACGGGCTCGGCGCTACCGGGAGGGCGGCAGGGCCGGCGTTGGATTAGTGCAACAAATCCCGCGGCCACGAAAGGGCACATGAAGGGCTATTTCGGGATCGGTGTGGAAGGCGTCAGCAAGGCGGTGAACGTCGGCACCCTGTTCCGGACGGCGCACGCCTTCGGCGCGTCGTTCGTGTTCACCCTGCGCGCCCAGTACAAGCGCCGCGAAGGGGCGCTCAGCGACACCTCCGACACGCCGCGCTCGGTGCCCGCCTATGCCTTCGACGATCTCGAATCGTTCTGCCTGCCGCACGGCTGCCGGCTGATCGGCATCGAGATCACCGACCAGGCGATCGAGTTGCCGAGCTTCCGTCATCCGCGGCAGGCGGCCTACGTGCTGGGGGCCGAGCGCGAGGGCCTGTCGCCCGACGTGCAGGCCTTGTGCGACTACGTCGTGAAAATCCCCATGCGATTTTCGGTCAACCTCGGGGTCGCCGGGGCGCTGGTGATGTACGACCGGCTGATCAGCCTCGGCCGGCATGCGCCGCGGCCGGTCGGCGAGGGCGGCCCGACCGAGGCGATGGCACCGCCGGTGTTCGGCGAGCCGATGTACAAGCGCCGCCAGCGCCTGCGCGAGCGCGCCCAGGGCCGACCCTAGACACGCCGGGCCAGGTCCGAGCGCGCAGAATGCGCGCGGTCCAATCAGGCTCAGCCGGACCGCGCGCCTCCAGGCGCGCTTTGCGGGGACTGGCGAGCGCCGGCCGCATGCCCTATCTCAGGCCGGCGATGAGCCTCCTTCCCCACGACCCGATGCAGATCGTCGAGCCCGCCCCGGCGCTGCGCAACGACACGCGCCGCAACCTGGTCGGCCTGTCGCGCGACGGCCTCCAGGCGGCGCTTGTCGAGTCCGGCCTGGAGCCGTTCCGCGCCCGCCAGGTCTGGCAGTGGATCTACTGGCACGGAGTCACCGACTTCGCGCGCATGACCAACATCGCCAAGCGCGCCCGCGAGCGGCTCGACGAGCTGTTCGTGATCGAGCGGCCGCAGGTCGTCACCGAGCAGCGCTCGGTCGACGGCACGCGCAAGTGGCTGCTGCGCTTCGCCGACGGCAACGAGGCCGAGACGGTCAACATCCCGGAGGAGGATCGCGGCTCGGTCTGCGTCTCGAGCCAGGTCGGCTGCACCCTGACCTGCAGCTTCTGCCACACCGGCACCCAGCCGCTGGTGCGCAACCTGCAGCCGGCCGAGATCGTCGGCCAGTTCATGGTGGCGCGCGACAGCTACGGCGAGTGGCCGACGCCGATCGAGACGACGCGCATGCTGAGCAACATCGTCATGATGGGCATGGGCGAGCCCCTGTACAATTTCGACAACGTGGCGACCGCCCTGCGCATCGTCATGGACGAGCAGGGAATCGCGCTGAGCCGCCGTCGCATCACCCTGTCGACCTCCGGCGTGGTGCCGATGATCCCGAAGGTCGGCGAGGTGCTCGACGTCAACCTGGCGGTGTCGCTGCACGCCGTCAGCGACGAGATCCGCGACACCCTGGTGCCGATCAACCGCAAATGGCCGATCGCCGAGCTGCTGGCCGCCTGCGCCGCCTATCCGGGGGCGCGCAACAGCCGGCGCATCACCTTCGAGTACGCCATGCTGAAGGGCGTCAACGACAGCGACGCCGACGCCCGCGAACTGGTGCGGCTGCTGAAGCCGATCCACGCCAAGGTCAACCTGATCCCGTTCAATCCCTGGCCGGGCGCGATCTACGAGTGCAGCTCGAACAACCGCATGCACCGCTTCGCCGAGATCGTGAACGACGGCGGGCTGAGCGCCCCGATCCGCACGCCGCGCGGCCGCGACATCCTGGCCGCCTGCGGCCAGCTCAAGAGCGAGAGCCTGCGCGCCCGCGGCCAGAAGGTGGCGCTGTAGCTCAGCGCGTGAAGGCGACGACCTTCGACAGGAAGGCGCGCTCGTTCGACACCGTGCGCAGGCCGGACGCCGCGCCCCAGGCCTCGAGGCTGCCGGCGCAATACTCGGCGTAGTAGGGCTCGTGGAAATAGTGCGGGAACAGGTCGAGCAGCCCGTCCCAGCCCGGCTCGTCGCCGCGCTGGATCGAATCGACGATCACGATGAGCCCGTCCAGCCGGATCACGCGCGCCATCTCGGCGAGCGCCGTCGCGCGCACCTCGGCCGGCAGCTCGTGCAGCAGGAAGGACGAGACGACGAGGTCGAGGCTGGCATCGTCGAACGGCAGGCGCTCGGCGGCGCCCTCGAGCAGCTTCACGCGGGCGGTCGGACCGATCAGGCGGCGCGCCTCGGCGAGGTAGGGCGCGCTGAGGTCGAGGCCGCTCAGGCGCAGGCCGGGCCAGGCGTCGTGCAGGAAGGCGAGCAGCCGGCCGGTGCCGCAGCCGACGTCGAGGCCGCGCAGGCCGCGCTGGCTGCGGCCGGCCAGCCACTCGGCGATCGGCCGCAGCGCCCGCCGGCGCATCGCGTCGGCGGCGCCGGTGAACAGCACCTCGACCTGGGTGTCGTAGAGCGACGCCGAGTCCTCGCTCAGCCAACCGCCGCTCTGGAAGTGGAAGTGCTGGCGGTAGTAGGCCGGCAGGCCGTCGCCCTGCTCGCCGGGCGGCAGCTCGTCGAGACGGCCGTGGCGGCGCGCGTCGACCTGCGGCAGGTCTCGGAAGTAGCGCAGGCTGCGGCGCAGGAACTCGGCCGGCTCGGGCTGGCGCGGCCGCGGCGGCGGGAACAGGCCGGCCGCGATGTCGCGCCATTCGCGCTCGAACAGCGCCCGCATGTCGGCCGTCAGCTCGGCCCGCGTCGGGATCGGGCCGAGCAGTCCCTCGGGCCGCGGCAGCGGTTTCAGCAGCCGGCGGCCGGCGGCGTAGTGGCCGGCATACCAGGCGACGCGGGCGGTCTGGCGGGCGGTGTAGGTCAGGCGGTCGAGGGCGGTCGGCATGGTCGGGCAGGTGGGAAGCGATTGTAGCGGCTTTGCGGCTGCTTGCCGGGTCACGGTGGCGATGATATGCGCGGCCCCCGTATCGAAGCGACACGAAAGCGCGCGCCATGAGCCTGTCTAATAGCGGCCCCCAACGGAAGGGGGAGATCAAGAAGGTCGTGCTGGCCTACTCCGGCGGCCTCGACACGTCGGTGATCCTGAAGTGGCTGCAGACCACCTATGGCTGCGAGGTCGTGACCTTCACGGCCGATCTCGGCCAGGGCGAGGAGCTGGGCCCGGCGCGCAAGAAGGCCGAGATGCTGGGCATCAAGCCGGAGAACATCTTCATCGACGACGTGCGCGAGGAGTTCGTGCGCGACTTCGTGTTCCCGATGTTCCGTGCCAACGCGCTGTACGAGGGCCAGTACCTGCTCGGCACCTCGATCGCGCGGCCGCTGATCGGCAAGCACCAGATCGAGATCGCGCGCCGGATGGGCGCCGACGCCGTGGCGCACGGCGCCACCGGCAAGGGCAACGACCAGGTGCGCTTCGAGCTGACCTACTACGCGCTCAAGCCCGACATCAAGGTGATCGCGCCGTGGCGCGAGTGGGACCTCAGCTCGCGCACCAAGCTGATCGAGTTCGCCGAGCAGAACCAGATCCCGATCGCCAAGGACAAGCGCGGCGAGGCGCCGTTCTCGGTCGACGCCAACCTCCTGCACTCCTCGAGCGAGGGCAAGATCCTGGAGGATCCCTGGGAGGAGGCTGACGAGATCGTCTACCAGCGCACGATCTCGCCCGAGCAGGCGCCCGACAAGGCGACCTACATCACGATCGACTTCGAGCGCGGCGACGCCGTCGCGATCGACGGCGACGCGATGTCGCCGGCGACCCTGCTGACCCGGCTCAACGAGCTCGGCAAGGCCAACGGGATCGGCCGCCTCGACCTGGTCGAGAACCGCTTCGTCGGCATGAAGAGCCGCGGCATCTACGAGACCCCGGGCGGCACCATCCTGCACGCCGCGCATCGCGGCATCGAGCAGATCACGCTCGACCGCGGCGCCATGCATCTCAAGGACGAGCTGATGCCGAAGTACGCCGAGCTGGTGTACTACGGCTTCTGGTACTCGCCCGAGCGCGAGATGCTCCAGGCGCTGATCGACAAGAGCCAGGACAACGTCACCGGCACGGTGCGGCTCAAGCTCTACAAGGGCAACGCCACGGTGGTCGGCCGCAAGTCGCCGCAGTCGCTCTACTCGATGCAGCACGTCACCTTCGAGGACGACCAGGGCGCCTACAACCAGCGCGACGCGGAAGGCTTCATCAAGCTGAACGCGCTGCGCCTGCGCCTGCGGGCGCTCGGTCAGGGCGGGCCGAAGAAGTAGCGCCCAAGGATGGGCCGGACATGACCTGGTTCGGCCTGCCCTACGTCCACGCCGTGTTCGACGGGCTGGCTTGGCTGGCCTCGATGGCGATGTTCTGGCTGACGACGCGGCGGCTGCTGCCGCCGGAGGCGCTGCCGGCCAACCGGGTGTCGCATCCCGGCGCCTACGCGCTGGCCGCCGGCTGCGGCGCGCTGTGCGGCGCCATGTTCTTCGGCACCGCCAACACCCTGCTGTCGGGCGTCCGGGCGCTCGGCTTCTCGATGGTCGGCGGGGTCGCCGGCGCCATCGCCTCGATCGAGATCTTCAAGCGCCTGCTCGGCGTGCGCGGCTCGACCGGCATCGTCTTCGCGGCGCCGTTCTGCGCCACCGTGGCGGTCGGGCGCTGGGGCTGCTTCTTCTCCGGGCTCGCCGACTTCACCTACGGCACGCCGACCGCGATGCCGTGGGGCGTCGATTTCGGCGACGGCCTGCTGCGCCACCCGGTGCAGATCTACGAATCGCTGTGCATGGCCGGCATGTTGGTCGTGCTGCTGCTGCGCCTGCGGGCGCGCGACCCGTTCTGGCTGGCCAACGGCTTCTATCTCGCGGTCGGGTGGTATGGGCTGCAGCGCTTCGCCTGGGAGTTCCTCAAGCCCTACGCGACCGTGCTGGGACCCCTCAACCTGTTGCAGTTGGTGTGCCTGGGACTGCTCGTGTACGCTGGCCTGATGATCCGCAAGCAGGGCCGGGCATGGACGGCGGCATAGCGCGCAAGTCCGCGCCCTACCTCTTCCTCGGGCAGACGACGTCGTTGTGCGAGACCTGCCTCGGCCTGGTGCCGACGAAAATCGTCGAGGAAGATGGCGGCGTCTTCTACCTGAAGCGCTGCGCCGAGCACGGCGTGATGAAGACGCTGGTCTCCGACGATCCGGTCTACTGGCGGCGCACCCTGGACTACCTGAAGCCGGGCGACCGGCCGCTCGTGCCGGCGACGCGCACCGAGCGCGGCTGCCCGTGGGATTGCGGCCTCTGTCCCGATCACGAGCAGCATTCCTGCCTGGCGATCGTCGAGATCAACGAGGCCTGCAACCTCGCCTGCCCGGTTTGCTTCGCCGATTCCTCGCCGAAGAAGGACTCGCATCGCGACCTCGCGACGGTCGAGCGCATGCTCGACGCGCTGGTGCGCAGCGAGGGCGAGCCCGACCTGGTGCAGATCTCGGGCGGCGAGCCGACCCTGCATCCGCAGATCCTCGAGATCCTGGCGGCGGCGCGACGCCGGCCGATCCGCCACGTGATGCTCAACACCAACGGCATCCGCATCGCCGAGGACGAGGCCTTCGTCGACGCGCTGGCGGCGCTCAAGCCGGGCTTCGAGGTCTACCTGCAGTTCGATTCGCTGAGCGATGACGCGCTGATGGACATCCGCGGCGCCCGCCTGTCGCGCATCCGCCGCCAGGCGCTGGCCAATCTCGAGGCGCGCGGCATCTCGACGACCCTGGTCTGCACGGTGAAGCGCGGCGTCAACGACCACGAGATCGGCGACATCGTGCGCCATGCGCTGGGCTGGGCTTGCGTGCGCGGCATCAACTTTCAGCCGGTGCAGGATGCCGGCCGCAACCAGGGTTTCGATCCGGCGAAGAACCGCATCGTGCTGTCGGAGATCCGGCGCCGCATCGTGCAGGACTCCGGCATCTTCGCCGACGGCGACATGATCCCGCTGCCCTGCAATCCGGCGTCGATCTCGATCGGCTACGGACTGCGCGACGGCGACAAGGTGATTCCCCTGACCTCGCTGGTGCCGCGTGAGGCGCTGCTGCCGTCGCTGCCCAACGCGATCTCGTTCGAGAAGTATCCCGAGCTGCGCCAGCGCTTCGTCGACCTGCTGTCGCTGTCGACCGCCGACACCAACACCCAGGAGCGGCTCGGCTCGCTGCTGTGCTGCCTGCCCGAGGTGCCGATGCCGCCGGGATCGGGCTACGAGAACGTGTTCCGGATCACGATCGTCGAGTTTCTCGACCGGTTCAATTTCTGCCTCGGCAACGTCAAGCGTTCCTGTGTCCATTTCGTGACGCCCGACGAACGCATCATTCCGTTCGACACCTACAACACCTTCTATCGGCCGGGCGCCGCCGGCAACGCACGGCTGGCCGAGGCGCGGCGATGAGCGGCGACGACGGTCGCGTGCCGCCGCCGCCGCCGGTGCATCCGCCGTCCCCGCCGCCGCCCAATCGCGGCCTCGGCTGGTTCTTCGCGATTTCCGGCGTGGTCCTGCTCGTCCTCACCCTGGGCTGCATCCTCGGCGTGTCGGACGGCAGGCTGCTCAGCGAGGATGGCCAGCTGGCCCTGGTCTGCGGCTCGCCGACGCTACTCCTGGGCGGCCTGTTTCTTTGGCTGGGCTCGCGCCGACTGAAGCGCTAAGCAGGCGGGGCGCGCGGCACCAGGTCTTACGGAGTTCGGGATGCCTTTCGACAATGTCGGCCGGCCGGGGCCAGGCCGCGGCGCCGGCGAGCGGGCGATCAACCTGCCGCCGACGGTGCTGTGGCTGATCGTCGTCAACGTGATCGTGCAGGTCGCCCGCTCCGTGCTGCTGAGCGACGATGCCGACATCGCCCTGATCCAGCAGTTCGGCTTCGTGCCGGCGGCCTATACCGGGAGCAGCGCGGACCTTCTGTCGCAGGTCGCGGCGCCGATCACCTACCAGTTCCTGCACGGCGGCTGGATGCACCTCGTCGTCAACATGGTGAGCCTCGCGGCGTTCGGCGCGCCGGTCGAGCGCCTGCTGGGCGGGCGGCGGTTCCTGCTGTTCTACCTGTCGGCGGGCATCGTCGCCGGGGTCGTCCACGCCGTACTGTCGCCCAGCTCGATCGAGCCGGTGATCGGCGCCTCGGGGGCGATCAGCGGCGTGTTCGGCGGCGTGCTGATGCTGCTGCGCCGGGTCGGCAGCCTGACCTCGCTGCTGCCGGTGGCCGCCGTGTGGATCGGCCTCAACGTGTTCTTCGGCCTGGTCGGCGGAACGCCGGGCGCCGACGGCGAGCAGGTCGCCTGGGTCGCCCATATCGGCGGCTTCGTCTACGGCCTGGCCGCCATCCGCCTGTTCATGCCGCGCCAGGAATAGGCGCCGCGCGTGGCCGACGTGCCCCTGCGCCGCTACGTCGTGGCCAGCGCCGTGGCGCTGCTGCCGTCGTCCGCCGCCCTGGCGGCGCTCTATGCGGCGGGCGCCCTGGCCGGCCGGCCGGCGCTCCTGGCGATGGGCGCCATCGGCGTCGTGACCGTCGTCCTGGTGCAGCGCTACCTCGCGTCGGTGTCGCGTTTCGCGCGCTTCGTCGCCGACCTGTCGGGGGAAAGCGAGCCGGCGATGCCGCGGCTCGCCTTCGCGCCGGCGACCGAGGAGCTGGCGGCGGCGGCGGCGACCCTGTCGACGGCGTGGCGGCGGCAGCGCGCCGCCATCGACAATCTGGCCGCCTCGGCCCAGGCGATCGTCGACGGCCTGCCCGACCCGCTGGTCTCGGTCGACCGCCAGCGCCGCATCGTGCGCACCAACCGCGCGGCGCGCCTGCTGCTCGGTCCGGTCGGCCGCGAGCGCGACGTCTCGACGGCCTTCCGCCAGCCGCAGCTGCTGGCCACCATCGACGCCCTGCTCGAGACCGGGACGGACGGCAACTTCACGGCGCCGGAGCAGGCGACCGTGGATTTCGCCCTGCCCGGTCCTCCGGAAATCGAGGTGATCGCCCATCTGCGTCGCCTGCCGCAGCCGGCGGCCGACGGGTCGCTGGCGCTGATCGTGCTGCACGACACGACGGCGCTGCGCCGCGCCGAGCGCATGCGGGCCGACTTCGTGGCCAATGCCAGCCACGAGCTGAAGACGCCGATCGCCGGGCTCGCCGGATTCATCGAGACCCTGCGCGGGCCGGCGCGCGACGATCCGACGGCCCGCGAACGCTTCCTCGGCATCATGGCCGACCAGGCCGACCGCATGCGCCGGCTGGTCGACGACCTGCTGATGCTGTCGCGCATCGAGCAGCACGAGCATGCCCGGCCGGACGCCGCGGTCGACCTGCGCCGCGTGCTGGAAAGCGTCCTCGATCTGCTGCAGCTCAAGGCGTCGTCGCGCCAGGTGACCTTGGAGCTCGACCTGGAAGACGATCTGCCGGCCGTCGCCGGCGATGCCGACGAGCTGATCATCGTGTTCCAGAACCTGATCGACAACGCGATCAAGTACACCCGGCCGGCGACCGCGGTGCAGGTCACCGCGCGCCGCGTCGCGCCGGAGCGGATCGCCGTCACGGTGGGCGACGAGGGCGACGGGATCCCGGCCGTCCACCTGCCGCGCCTGACCGAGCGCTTCTACCGGGTTGACGCGGCGCGCTCGCGCCAGCTCGGCGGCACCGGCCTCGGCCTCGCCATCGTCAAGCACGTGGTCAACCGGCACCGCGGCCGCCTCGACATCCAGAGCGCGCCCGGCAAGGGCTCGCGCTTCACGGTGACCCTGCCGGTCGCCGCCTGACCGGGTTCTCCCCGGCGCCGTCACGGAACTGTAACAAATCGGTAATACAAGAGTGACGGGAGGCTTCTAGGGGTGACGCCGCTTCGGGATATCCACGAAGGAGGGACCCTGTGAACATCACCAAGATCGCCTTGGCGGCCGCCGCGCTCGCCCTGTCGGCGCCTGCCGTGGCGGCCGACATCTCCGGCGCCGGCGCCACCTTTCCCTATCCGGTCTATGCCAAGTGGGCGGACGCCTACAAGAAGGAGACCGGGATCGGCATGAACTACCAGTCGATCGGCTCGGGCGGCGGCATCAAGCAGATCAAGGCCAAGACCGTGACCTTCGGCGCCAGCGACGCGCCGCTGCCGGGCAAGGAGCTCGACGAGTCGGGTCTGGCGCAGTTTCCGATGGTGATGGGCGGCATCGTGCCGGTGATCAACGTGCAGGACGTCAAGCCGGGCGACCTGGTGCTCGACGGCCCGACCCTGGCGAAGATCTTCCTGGGCGATATCAAGAGCTGGGACGATCCGGCGATCGCCAAGCTCAACCCCAACGTCAAGCTGCCCAAGCAGGCGATCGCCATCGTGCATCGCTCGGACGGCTCGGGCACGACCTACAACTTCACCTACTACCTGTCCGAGGCCAGCCCCGACTGGAAGTCCAAGGTCGGCACGGCGACGGCGGTGCAATGGCCGGCGGGAATCGGCGCCAAGGGCAACGAGGGCGTCGCCAACAATGTCCGCCAGACGCGCGGTTCGATCGGCTACGTCGAGTATGCCTACGCCAAGCAGAACAAGCTGACCTACGCCAACATGGTGAACAAGGCGGGCAAGACGGTGGCGCCGACGGCCGAGGCCTTCCAGGCCGCCGCCGCCAATGCCGACTGGAAGTCGCAGCCGGGCTACGGCGTGATCCTGGCCAACCAGCCGGGCGACAAGTCCTGGCCGATGACCGCCGCGACCTGGATCCTGCTCTACAAGAAGCCGCAGGACGCCGCGACGACCGCCGAGGCGCTGAAGTTCTTCGCCTGGTCCTACGCCAAGGGCGACAAGATGGCCGAGGATCTCGACTATGTGCCGATGCCCGACAACGTCGTGTCGGACATCCGGAAGATGTGGTCGAGCGAGATCAAGGATGCGGGCGGCAAGCCGCTCTACGCGCCGACCAACTGAGCCGACGCTGCGTGCCCGGGATGACGACTTCATCCCGGGCGCGGGGGATTCTTTCTCGGACGGCGGGGGCGTAAGGTGTCCGAAGCAACTGTTCATGGGGCGGCCTTGACCGGCGGGGAGTCGACGTCGCGCGCTTCCGTTCTGCGCAAGCTCAGGAATACCGACAGGGTCTTTCACGGGTTGACGCGCATCGCCGCGCTCGTCGTCCTGCTGCTGCTGAGCGGCGTCATCGTCTCGCTGGTGCACGGCTCGCTACCCGCCCTGAGTGCCTTCGGCCTCGGCTTCCTGGGCAGCGAGGTGTGGAACCCGGTGACCGAGAAGTTCGGCGCCCTGGCGCCGATCTACGGCACCCTGGTCACCTCGGCGATCGCCATGGCGATCGCGCTGCCGGTCGGCCTGATGGTGGCCTTCTTCCTGACCGAGCTGTGCCCGATGGCGCTGCGCCGGCCGATCGGCATCGCCATCGAGCTGCTGGCCGGCATCCCCAGCATCATCTACGGGATTTGGGGCCTGTTCGTCTTCGCCCCGTTCCTGCAGACCTACGTGCAGCCGCTGCTCATCGACACCTTCGAGCCGATCCCGATCCTGAACGAGCTGTTCGCCGGTCCGCCCTACGGCATCGGCATGCTGACCGCCGGCCTGATCCTGGCGATCATGGTGCTGCCGTTCATCACCTCGATCTCGCGCGACGTCTTCGACGCCGTGCCGCCGGTGCTCAAGGAGGCGGCATACGGCGTCGGCTGCACGACCTGGGAGGTCTTCCGCCACGTCATCCTGCCCTACACGCGGGTCGGCGTGATCGGCGGCTTCATGCTCGGCCTGGGCCGCGCGCTGGGCGAGACCATGGCGGTCACCTTCGTGATCGGCAACGCCCACAAGGTCTCGGCCTCGATCCTGGCGCCCGGCACCACCATCTCGGCCTCGATCGCCAACGAGTTCACCGAGGCGGTCGGCGACCTCTACACCTCGTCGCTGGTCGCGCTCGGCCTGATCCTGTTCGTCATAACCTTCATCGTCCTGGCGGTGGCGCGGCTCATGCTGCTGCGCCTGCAGAAGCGGGCGGGGTAGCGCCATGGCCGTGTCGCACGACAACCCCCTCTACGCGCGGCGGCGGCGGCGCAATGCGCTGGCCAAGGGCCTGGCGTTGGCGGCCACCGTGTTCGGGCTCGGCTGGCTCGTCCTGATCCTCGGCGTCCTGCTGTGGCAAGGCGTCGGCGGCCTGTCGCTCGCGGTGTTCACGCAGAACACGCCGCCGCCCGGGTCCGACGGCGGCCTGCTCAACGCCATCGCGGGCAGCCTGGTGATGACGGTGCTGGCGGTGCTGATCGGCACGCCGATCGGCATCCTGGCCGGCACCTACCTGGCCGAGTACGGCCGTCACGACCGGCTGAGCAGCGTCGTGCGCTTCATCAACGACATCCTGCTCAGCGCGCCGTCGATCGTTGTCGGCCTGTTCGTCTACGAGATCATGGTGGCGCAGATGGGCCACTTCTCGGGCTGGGCGGGCGCCGTCGCCCTGGCGGTGATCGTCATTCCCGTCGTCGTGCGCACCACCGAGGACATGCTGACCCTGGTGCCCGACACGCTGCGCGAGGCCGCCGCCTCGATCGGCCTGCCGCGCGCCCACATGATCGTGCGGATCGCCTACCGCGCCGCCCGCGCCGGCATGGTGACCGGGGTGCTGCTGGCGGTCGCGCGGATCAGCGGCGAGACGGCGCCGCTGCTGTTCACCGCCCTCAACAACCAGTTCTTCAGCCTCGATCTCAACGCACCGCTGCCCAGCCTGCCGGTGGTGATCTTCCAGTTCGCCCTGTCGCCCTACGAGGAGTGGCAGAAGCTGGCCTGGACCGGGGCGCTGCTGATCACCGTGACGGTGCTGGCGCTCAGCATCGTCGCCCGGTCCCTTACCGCGAGGAAGTCGTCATGAACGTTCCGTCTGCCAACGCCCAGGGTGGCGGCCCCCGGGTGAGCACGCCGGTCGCGACGCATGCCGGCGTCGACACGGCAAATCTGCAGGAGAAGATCGCGATCCGCGACCTCGAGTTCTTCTACGGCGATGCGCGGGCGCTGAAGGGCATCAGCCTGTCGCTCTACGCCAACAAGACCACCGCCTTCATCGGCCCCTCGGGCTGCGGCAAGTCGACCCTGCTGCGCGTGCTCAACCGCATGTACGACCTCTATCCCGGCCAGCGCGCGGCCGGCGAGGTGCTGTTCGACGGCGACAACCTGCTGCGCCCCGACCAGGACATCAACCTGTTGCGCGCCCGCATCGGCATGGTCTTCCAGAAGCCGACCCCGTTCCCGATGTCGATCTACGAGAACATCGCCTTCGGCATCCGGCTCTACGAGCGCCTGCCGCGGGCCGAGATCGACGCAAGGGTGGAAAGCGCCCTGCGCCGCGCCGCCCTGTGGGACGAGGTCAAGGACAAGCTGGCGGCCAGCGGCCAGAGCCTGTCGGGCGGCCAGCAGCAGCGCCTCTGCATCGCGCGCACCGTGGCCGTGAAGCCGGAAGTCATCCTGTTCGACGAGCCGTGCTCGGCCCTCGATCCGATCTCGACCGCCAAGATCGAGGAGCTGATCGACGAGCTCAAGCAGGACTACACGATCGTCATCGTGACCCACAACATGCAGCAGGCGGCTCGGGTCTCCGACTTCACCGCCTTCATGTATCTCGGCGAGCTGATCGAGTTCGGCGCCACCGAGACGCTGTTCACGACGCCGCGCGACAGCCGCACCCAGGCCTACATCACCGGGCGCTTCGGCTGAGGAAGTGGAGAAGAGCATGGCCGAGCACACACTGAAGCGCTTCGACGAGGAACTCGAGCGGCTGAGCGCCACGATCAGCGAGATGGGCGGCCTGGCCGAGAGCCAGTTCGCGCAGTCGCTGGTCGCGCTGCGCGAAGGCGACACGGAAACCGCCGAACGGGTGATCGCGGACGACGCCCGCGTCGACGCCCTCGACCTCGCCGTCCAGGACCAGACGGTGAGGCTGCTGGCGCTGCGCCAGCCGATGGCCGTCGACCTGCGCATGATCCTGTCCTCGATCAAGATCGCGGCGGCGCTCGAGCGCATCGCCGACTACGCCAAGAACACCGCCAAGCGCAGCATCATCCTGGCCCAGGGAACTGCGCCGGCCTCGGCGGTCGCCGGCATCGAGCGCCTCGGCCGCCTGGTGCGCAGCGCGCTCAAGGACGTGCTCGACGCCTTCGCGCACGGCGATCTCGAGAAGGCGCGCGACGTCTGGCAGCGCGACGAGGAGATCGACCAAGTCTACACCGGCCTGTTCCGCGAACTGCTGACCTACATGATGGAGGATCCGCGCACCATCACCGCCTGCACCCACCTGATGTTCATGGCCAAGAACATCGAGCGCGCCGGCGACCACGTCACCAACATCGCCGAGCTGGTGAGCTTCCGCATCACCGGACGCGGCTTCGACGAGGCGCGGCCCAAGGGCAGCGCCGCGCTGTACAGCGCGGACGGCACGCCGTGAGCCTGGCCGTGCACGCTCCGTCCCGGCGCGACATGCAGTCGACGACGCTCCGGCCGCACGTGATGATCGTCGAGGACGAGACGGCGCTGGTCGAGCTGCTGCGCTACAACCTCGAGCAGTCCGGGTTCCGCGTCACCGTCGCGCTCGACGGCGAGGAGGCGCTGGCGCTGCTGCGCGAGGAGGTGCCGGATCTGCTGCTGCTCGACTGGATGCTGCCGCTGATGTCGGGCATCGAGGTCTGCCGCCAGCTGCGCCGCAACACGGCGACGGCCAACCTGCCGATCATCATGCTGACGGCGCGCGGCGAGGAGGGCGACCGGGTGCGCGGGCTCGACGCCGGCGCCGACGACTACGTCACCAAGCCGTTCTCGCCGACCGAGCTGGTGGCGCGCATCCGCGCCGTGCTGCGCCGCATCCGGCCGGCCCTGGCCGACGAGGCGCTGGGCTATGCCGACATCGTCATGGACCTGGTGGCGCATCGCGTCACGCGCGGCGGCAAGCCGGTCCATCTCGGGCCGACCGAGTTCCGTCTGCTGCGGCATTTCATGGAGCATCCCGGCCGCGTCTTCTCGCGCGAGCAGCTGCTCGACGCGGTGTGGGGCAAGGACGTCTACGTCGAGGCGCGCACCGTCGACGTGCACATCAGGCGCCTGCGCATCGCGCTGAACGGCGACCAGTTCGCCGACGTCATCCGCACCGTGCGCGCCGCCGGCTATGCGCTCGATTCGACGCCCGGCTGAGACGACAAACATTTCCACAGGGCACGGTAACGTTCCTGTCGTCCGCATCGTCTAGACAGCAAGGGCTCGTTCCCCGCCGGCACCCCCACGCCCCGCCGGAACGGGCCGGTTCCCCCGGCGCGGCCGCCCCCGGCCGACGCCGTGCTACTGCCCCTCCTTCGCCCCCGAAGGAGGGGCCTTTCTTTCCGCCTGGTGCCACAGCCAGAGCAGCAGCAGCAGGCCGGGCAGGGCCAGCGCCGTCGTGGCCATCCAGAACACCGTCCAGCCCGTCTGCTCGGCCAGCCAGCCGCCGCCGGCCGACAGGGTCGTTCGGCCGAACGCCATCAGGGAGGTCAGCAGGGCATATTGGGTGCCGGCCATGCCCGCGGTGCACAGGCTGGACAGGTAACCGATGAAAGCGACACCGCCCAGGGCGCCGGTGAAGTTGTCGGCGCTGATGGCGATCGTCAGCACGACGAGGTCGTGGCCGGCCTCGGCCTGCCAGGAGAACAGCAGGTTGGTCACCGCCTGCAGGATGCCGGCCACCAGCAGCGCCTTGAACAGCCCGTAGCGCGCCACCAGCACGCCGCCGGCCAAGCCGCCGAGGATGGTGGCGGCGACGCCGAAGCTCTTGGTGATGCCGAAGATCTCGGGGCCGGAGAAGCCGATGGCGTTGAGGAACGGCCGGGTCATGGTGCCGCCCAGCGCGTCGCCGTACTTGTAGAGCAGGGCGAACAGCAGGATCACGACCCAGCCGCGATAGGCGAGGAACTCGGCGAACGGCCGCACCACGGCCTGCCGCATCCAGGCTTCGGCCGATTCGAGGCGCGGCCGCAGCACCGCCGGCTCGGCGGCGTAGAGCGTGGTCGCCATGCCAATCCCGATCAGCAGGCCGATCAGGGTGAACACGATCGGCCAGGGCAGCAGGCTGGGCAGCAGCAGCGACATGGCGTCGACGATCCACAGCGCGATGCGGTAACCGAGCTGCGTCGTCGCCGAGCCGGCGCCCTGTTCTTCGTCGCTCAGGATCTCGATGCGGTAGGCGTCGACGGCGATGTCCTGGGTGGCCGAGAAGAAGGCGATCGCCACCGCGGCGGCGACCGTGAACCACGGCGTCGCCACCGGGTCGCTCCAGGCCATCGCCAGCACCGAGGCGAGCACGCCGACCTGGGCCAGCAGCATCCAGCCGCGCCGTCGCCCGAGCCAGCGATCGAGTCCCGGCACGCCGACCTGGTCGACCAGCGGCGCCCAGGCGAACTTGAAGGCGTAGGGTGTGCCGACCAGGGCGAACAGGCCGATGGTCTTGAGATCGACGCCGACGCGGCTCATCCAGTAGGTCAGGGTCGCGCCGGTCAGCAGGAACGGCATGCCGCTGGCGAAGCCCATCAGCATGATGACCAGCTGGCGGCGGTCGCGATAGACCTCGGCGGCGTCGCGCCAGCGAGCCCAGGTGGAGCGCCGGATCGCCGGCTGCGGGGAGGGGCCGACCGTCAAACGAGGCTGCGCAGCGGCTGCTCGGGACGGGCGCCGACGTGGCTGATCACCTCGGCGGCGGCGATGCCGCCCAG
>JAXMCN010000028.1:0-19844 GCA_046349275.1 Reyranellaceae bacterium
TTGATCGGCTCGTTGGCGGCGATGGCGGGGGCGGCGAGGCCGCCGCCGGCCAGGGCGACCGCGCCGGCGGCCGAACCCGACAACACCTGGCGACGCTTGATCGACATGTCGTTTCCTCCAGAAGCACCTTATTTATTGGCGGCGAGCATAAACGACGGCCGCGCCCGGTCAATGTACGGGGACGCACGGTGCGAGGAGGCAGCATGGGCAAGGAATTCTGGAAGTCGGCCTGTCCGCACGATTGCCCGAGCGCCTGCTCGCTCGAGGTCGAGCGCCTGTCGCCGAGCCGCATCGGGCGCATCCGCGGCGCCGCCGCGAACAGCTACACCGACGGCGTCATCTGCGCCAAGGTCGCGCGCTATGCCGAGCGCGTCCACCATCCGGATCGCCTGACCCAGCCGCTGCAGAGGGTGGGCGACAAAGGCAGCGGCAGCTTCCGGCCGATTGCCTGGGACGATGCCCTCGACGAAATCGCCGAGGCTTTCCAGGCGGCGACGCGGCGCGACGGGCCGGAGGCGGTGTGGCCTTATCATTCGGGCGGCACCATGGGCATCGTGCAGCGCTGGGGGCTCGATCGCCTGCGCCATGCCTTCGGCTACTCGCGGCAGAAGACGACGATCTGCGTGACGCCGGCCGAATCGGGCTGGCGGGCCGGCGTCGGCAAGCTGCTGGGCCCCGATCCGCGCGAGATGGCCGAGTCCGATCTGATCGTGGTGTGGGGCGGCAACCCGGTGTCGACCCAGGTCAACGCCATGACCCACATCGCCAAGGCGCGCAAGCAGCGCGGCGCCAAGCTGGTTGTCGTCGACGTCTACCGCACGCCCACCGTCGAGGCCGCCGACATCGCGCTGATCGTGCGTCCGGGCACCGACGGCGCGCTGGCGCTGGCGGTGATGCACGTGCTGCTGCGCGACGGCCTGGTCGATCGCGCTTATCTCGAGCGCTACACCGATTTCGACGGGTCGCTGGAAGCGCATCTCGCCGACAAGACGCCGGCCTGGGCGGCGGCGATCACCGGCCTGTCGGTCGACGAGATCGAGTCGTTCGCGGCCCTCTACGGCAGCACGCCGCGCAGCTTCCTGCGGCTGGGCTTCGGCTTCACGCGCTCGCGCAACGGCTCGGCCGCAATGCATGCCGTGAGCTGCCTGCCGGCGATGACCGGCGCCTGGCGTCACGAGGGCGGCGGCGCGTTCTTCCTCAGCCTCGACAATTGGGGCCTCGACCTCACCCTGGCGCACGGGCTCGACATGATCGATCCGGCGACGCGGGTGCTCGACCAGTCGCGCATCGGGCCGATCCTGTGCGGCGAGGCGGGCGCCTTGGCCGGCGGGCCGCCGGTCGCCGCCATGCTGATGCAGAACGCCAACTCGGCCAACGTCGCGCCAGACAGCGGCGCGGTCGCCCGCGGCCTCGCGCGCGACGATCTCTTCGTCGCGGTGCACGAGCAGTTCATGACGGCCACCGCGCGGTTCGCCGATATCGTGCTGCCGGCCGCGATGTTCCTCGAGTACGACGACCTCTACTACGGGCTCGGCCACACCCATCTCACCGTCGGGCCGCGGGTCCTCGAGCGGCATGCCGAGTGCCGCACCAACCACGAGCTGGTCTGCGCTCTCGCGCGGCGGCTGGGCGCGAACCAGCCGAGCTTCGGCATGACCGCGGTCGAGCTTCTCGACGCCACCTTGCAGGCCTCCGGCAAGGGCACCTGGAAAGAGGCGGCGGAGCGCGGCTGGATCGACTGCGCGCTGCCGTTCGAGGCGGCGCATTTCCTCGACGGCTTTCCTTCAGCCACGGGCCGTTTTCGCTTCAAGCCCGACTGGGCGGCAGTCGGGCCCTATCACGGCGCCCTGCCGGCGTGGCCCGACCATGTCGCCCTGCATGAGCAGGCGAGCCCCGAGCAACCGTTCCGCCTGGTCGTGCCGCCGGCTCGCAGCTTCCTCAACACGACCTTCACCGAGACGCCCGGGTCGCGGACCCGGGAAGGCGAGCCGCGCGCGCTCGTCCATCCGCAGGACGCCGAGCGGGCGGGGCTGACGGAGGGCGACCTGATCGTGCTCGGCAACGCGCGCGGACAGGTGTCCTTGCGGGTTGCACGCGCCGCCACGGCGCAGCCTGGCGTCGTGGTCGTCGAAGGCAACTGGCCGAGCTCCGCCTACCCGGGTGGGGTTGGGATCAACGCCCTGATCGGCGCCGACCCTGTGCCGCCCAATGGCGGCGCCGCCTTCCACGACAGTGCGGTCTGGCTGCGCCGGGCGCAGGGCGGCGGGGGGCTCGAAATTGACCCCAGACACCACCAAGAGTAGTAATTGCACGAATCTGTGCTTACAATGACTGCACTTATGTGATAACACCTCGTCGCAGTGATAATCGGCGCCGGTCCCCCGCCGTCGTGGAGGCGTTATGACAGCTGCCTTGGAAAGACCCGCTCCCTTGAGGCTCGTCGGATCATCGTCGGCGCCCGAGCCGCTCAATGTCCTTCTGGTTGACCCCGACGAGGCGGCGGCCTACTCGCTGCGCCGGGGCGTCGAGCGATGGCCGAGGCTGCGGCTGAGCTACGCCGCCGACGGCGCCGCGGCCTGGGCGATGCTTGCGGCACGCGCCTGGGATCTCGTGGTCGTCGATCCGGCGATGACCCGGGGCTTCGAGTTCGTGCGCGCGGTCCGGCAGCGCCCTTGGATCTCGATCCTGGTGCTGACCCAGTTGCGGGTGCCCCACCTGCTGCGCGCCGTCGAGTGCGGCGTGAACGCCATCGAGCTCAAGCCGATCGCATCGGCGGCCTTTCTCAAGCGGGCGCTGGCCCTGGCCGAGGAGGTCGTCGCCCGCCGCCATAGGCTGCAGCGGCGGGTCCTGGCGATCGGCGCCCATCCCGACGACGTCGAGATCGGCTGCGGCGGCTCCCTGGCCCGTCACGGGGCGCGCGGCGACAGGCTGCACATCCTCACCTTGAGCCGGGGCGCCGCCGGCGGTGACGAGACCGTGCGGGTTGCCGAGGCGACCCGGGCCGCCGAGATCCTTGGCGCCACGCTGAGCTTCGGCGATCTCCCCGACACGCGCATCGGCGACGGAATCGAAACCATCGAGGTCATCCGCGACGCGATCGACCGGCTGGAGCCGACGCACGTCTACACCCACTGCGCCGAGGACACCCACCAGGACCATCGCGCGGTCCATGCCGCCAGCCTGGCGGCGGCGCGCAGGGTGCCCAACGTCTATTGCTACCAGTCGTCGTCGGCGACGCGCGCCTTCCAGCCCAACCGCTTCACCGACATCGCGGGCTACATCGCGCAGAAGCTGGCGGCGAGCGCCGTCTACGAAAGCCAGCGGACGCGCGTGCCGGCCCTGCGCGAGGAGGCCATCCTGGTCCGGGCCCAGTATTGGGGGCATGAATCGGGGCACCGCCTGGCCGAGCCGATCAGCATCGTGCGTCAGCGCGCCGGCCGGATTGATTGCACGCTCTGAGATTCTAATTGCATGTTGGGAGCGGTTACTTTGCCCTGCACTTTATGCTAGCCACAGTGAGAATGGCTTTCAGCAGGCCCCTGACGCATTTCGCCCTCGTGTCCGTGGCCCTTGGCGGGCTGTCGGCTGGGGCGCGGGCACAGACGCAGACGGGCTGCGACGTCGAGGCGGCGCAGCGCCTGTTCGGGCAGCAGTCGCGGCCGACCGAGACCGTGCAGCGCCTGCTCGCGGCCTGCGACGCGGCCGGCTCGACCGACTACCGGGTCTACATGTTCCAGGGCGTGATGGCCCGCGAGGCCGGCGATCGCGAGCAGGCGATCGTGTTCCTGCGCAAGGCGCATGACCTCGCGCCGCGCGAGCGCAATCCGGCCCTCGAACTCGCCTTCACCCTGGAAGAGCGGCATCCGCAGGAAGCGGCCAAGGTCTATCAGTCGATCCTGGCCGACGATCCCGGATCGCGGCCGGCGCTGCTCGGGCTGGCGCGCATCGAACGCGGCGCCTTCGAGCTCGACAAGGCGCGGGCCATCTATGACGGCCTGCTCAAGACCGACCCGCAGGACGCCGATGCCCTGAACGGCCTGGCCTGGCTACAGCTCGCCGAGCGCAACCGGGTGGCCGGCCAGGCCGGTTTCGAGAAGGTGCTGGCCCTGCATCCGGGCAACGAGGAGGCCAAGGTCGGCCTGTCGATGGCGCCCGACGTCTACAAGTACGTGCTCGACGTCAGCGGCAGCTACGTCTCGACGGCCAGCGGCTCGTCCTGGGGCTTCGGCGGCTTCGGTCTGATCGGCGTCACGGCCTTCGATACGCTCGAGCTCGGCTGGTACCACTACACCAACGAGCTGCAGACTCTGACGGCGATCGGCGTCGCGGTGCTGCCGTCCGACGACGTCCGCATCGGCTACAACCGGCTGGTGCCGCTGAGCTACGCCTTCTCGGTCGTCTACGACTATCGCGCCCACAGCGGCCTGCCGACCGAGCATTGGATCGACGCCAGCGGCGCCTATTACTTCGCCGACTGGCTGCGCGGCTTCTTCGGCTATCGCCAGGCCTTCGGCGCCTATCAGTGGGATGCCAGGCTGGTCCGCTTCGGGCTCGGCATCTCGCTGTCGCAGTCCTGGGAAATCACCGGCACGGTCTACGACGCCGCGCAGGCGATCTACAACAACTGGCGCGACATATGGAGCTGGGTCGTCGAGGTCAACTATCACGGCCCGCACAACATGCTGCTGGTCGCCGGCGCCGGCTACGCGCCGCTGATCGACAACACCGACCTGCATGCTCGGGCGATCCTGCCGCTCACCGAGCGGGTCGCCGTCCAGGCGGCCATCGTCCACAACTCGATCAACGCCGACACTCGCGCCACGCTCGGCCTGCGCTACAACTGGTAACCCGTGCTCGAAGGTCCCGCATGACAGCAGACTCAGACAAGCCTCGGCTGACCGTCGTGGCGGACGCGCCGGACTCGGTGGTGCAGATCCTCCTCGTCGATCCCGACGAGGCGGCGGCCTTTCCCCTGCGTCGGGCCGCCGAGCGGACGCCGACGGCGCACATCCGCCACGTGCGCACGGCCGAGGAGGCGACCGCGCTGCTGCCGACCCAGCAATGGGACCTCGTGGTCGTCGATCCGATCATCGACGACGGCTTCGTGCTGCTGAAGCACGTCAAGGACCACTACCGCTGGGTCGCCACCCTGGTGGTCTCGCACGCCCGCTCACCGCAGTTCCTGCGCCACGCCGTGAAGTGCCGGATCGACGGGCTGCTGTTCAAGCCGGTGACGGCGGAGGAGTTCCTCGAGCAGTCGCTGCTGCTCGCCGACGCGGTGCACGAGCGGCGGCTGCGCCAGCAGCGCCGGGTGCTCGCCGTGGGCGCCCATCCCGACGACGTCGAGATCGGCTGCGGCGGCTCGCTGGCCAAGCATCACGTCAAGGGCGACGTGCTGCACATCCTCACGCTGAGCCGCGGCGCGGCGGGCGGCGACACCAACGTGCGCACTGCCGAGGCGCAGCAGGCCGCCCGGATCCTCGGCGCGACCTTGAAGTTCGGCAATCTCACCGACACGAACATCAGCGAAGGCGCCGAGACGATCTCGATCATCGAGGCGGCGATCCGCGAGCTGCGGCCGACCCACGTCTACACGCACTGCAGCGAGGACACCCACCAGGACCATCGCGCGGCGCATGCCGCCACCCTGGTGGCGGCGCGCAGCGTGCCCAACGTCTATCTCTACCAGTCGCCCTCGGCGACGGTCGAGTTCCGGCCCAACCGCTTCGTCGACATCACCGAGCACATCCGCGAGAAGCTGCAGGCGATCGCCGCCTACAAGAGCCAGGTCGACCGCATGGAGTCGCTGCAGGAGGACGTGATCATCACCACGGCGCGCTACTGGGGCCGCTTCGCCGGCTACGTTCTGGCCGAGCCCATGCGGATCGTTCGCCAGCGCGACGGCGACATGTCGCCCGACGCCGGCAAGGAGGCCGCGGCGGGCGAGGCCGCCGCCACGGCCAGCGAGGTTGCCTGAGGCCATGCGGATCCTGATCACCGGCGCCGGCGGTCCCTCGGCCATCAGCGTCTGGAAGAGCCTGTCGGCGCAGCACGAGCTGCACATGGCCGACATGGACCCCTGCGCCGCCGGCCTTTACGTGGTGCCGGCCGAGCGACGGCTGATCATCCCGCGCGGCGACAGCCCCGAACTGCTGCCGGCCCTGCTCGAGGCCTGCCGCGCCCGCCGCATCGAGCTGCTGCTGCCGACCGTCGACGCCGAGCTGGCGCCGCTCGCCGAGGCGAGCGACCAGTTCGCGGCGCTGGGCACCGCGCTGCCGATCTCGCCGGCCGAGTGCCTACGCACTTGCCGCGACAAGCAGCTGCTGCTCGACCGCGTCCGCGGCCGCGTGCCGGTGCCCGAGTACGAGGCGCTGACCCCGGCGGTGGCCGCGGCCATCGGCTCGTTCCCGCGCTTCGTGAAGCCGCGCCTGGGCGCGGGATCGCGCGGCGCCGTCAAGATCGCCGGACCGGCCGATCTCGAGGCGCTGCCCAAGGACGGCTCCCTGCTGCTGCAGGAGTACCTTCCGGGCGAGGAGTTCTCGGTCGACGTCTACGTGCGACGCGACGGCAAGGTGATCGGCGCCGTGCCGCGCGAGCGCATGAAGACCGATTCCGGCGTCGCCGTCGCGGCGCGCACCGCCATCTGCCGGAGCTGATCGAGGCGGCGGCGAAGACCGCCGAGACGATCGGCGTGTGCGGCGTCGCCAACGTGCAGTTCAAGCGCGCCGCCGACGGCGTCTTCAAGCTGCTCGAGGTCAATCCGCGCTTTCCCGGCACCTTGCCGCTGACCATCGCCGCCGGCGTCGACATGCCCAAGCTGATGGTCGACGAGGTCGCCGGTCGGCCGGTGCCGGACCATGTGCCGTTCAAGGAGATTATGGTCGTGCGCTACTGGACCGAGCACTATCTCGATCCGGCCGAATGGCAGGCCCTCGCCAAGCCGGCCTGACGTGCCGCCGGCGCTGACCTGGCTGGTGCGGCACGGGCAGAGCGCGGCCAATGCCGGGCTGCCCTCGGTGCTGCACGCCGACGTGCCCCTGACCGAACTCGGCCATCGTCAGGCCGCGGCCGTGGCCGGGCAGGTCGAGCGACCGCCCGACCTCGTGGTCGTGTCGCCGTTCGCCCGCGCCCGCGACACCGCCGCGCCGATCCTCGAGCGCTGGCCGGCGACGCCGACCGAGACCTGGCCGATCGGTGAGCTCACCTACCTCAGCCCGGCGCGCTGCGTCGGCACGACGCCGGAGATCCGCCGGCCGTGGATCGCCGAGTACTGGCAGCGCTGCGATCCCGACCATCTCGACGGCGCCGACGCCGAGACCTTCCGCGCCTTCGTCGGCCGCCTGGCCGACTTCCATCGCCGCCTGTCGGCGCTCGAGGCCGATTTCGTGATCGCGGTCGGCCATGGCCAGTTCTTCCGCGGCTACACCGTGGCGCTGAGTGCCGGCTTCGAGCCGTCGGCGCGCTGGATGGCGGAGTACCGCGCCCGCGAAACCGCGCGACCTATGGCCAATGGCGAGATCATCGCGCTGCGGCGCGGTGCGCCGTCCGACCTTAGCTGACGATGGCGTAGATGGCGGCGAACAGCGCGAGGATGGCGATCACCGCGATCTCGCCCCAGAAGATGCGCACCTCGTTGGCCGTGTCCTCGGCCTGGATGTACGCATAGGGATCGACGGCGGGACCGCTCGGCGGCGTCACGTCTGGATCCGCGCCTTGCCCGACTTGATCGTCTTGTCCCATTTCAGATCGGCGTTCCTCAGCTGGGCGATGATCGCCGCGAAGCCGATGGCGCACAACAGCGGGCCGTAGCCGACCAGGACGAGCAGGACGTTGCGCAGCCATTTCGGCGCGCCGGCCTTGTCGAGGCGGTAGACGCCATAGGCCGCCAAGGTCGAGAGGGCCGACCAGCCGAGGATGACCGCGACGGCGAGGTCGAGCCAGCCCCCGCCACCCTGCGGATCGACGGCGTCGGCGACGGGATGGAGGCCCGTGACGGCGATCACCATGACGGTCACCGAGAACAGGCCGGGGAAGGTGATTCCCTCGAACCAGGTCTGGCGGCCGGTCGAGGGATCGATCGCGAAGGCGTACAGCGTCTGGAACAGGTAGCTGAACAGGGTCACCGTCCAGGCCACCTGGAAGGCCTTCCAGGCCCAGGGCGGCCACAGGAAGTACAGGCCGACCAGGCCGGCCGAGCCGATGATCAGGAACAGCGGCAGGAAGGCGACGCTGAACCACAGGATGCCGAAGCCGAAGCTGCCGAACAGCCGGCTCTTGCCGGGCTTGAACCACAGGTCGCGGAAGGCGCTGGTGATCTGCAGGTTGCCGCGGCCCCAGCGCACGCGCTGCTTCCAAAGTGCCGCGACGCTGTCGGGCTCCTCGGCCCACACGATGGCGTTGGGATCGAACAGGGCGCGCCGGCCGGCCAGCTGGGTCTTGAAGGTCGTGTAGGTGTCCTCGGCGAGCGTGCTGGTGTCGATCGCGCCGCCGATCGCCAGCAGGTTCTCGCGGCTGTGCAACTGGGCGCCGCCGGCCATGCAGGCGAGGCCGCCCAGCACGTTCTGCGCCCGTCGCGCCGCGGCCTGCGCCGTGATGTACTCGAAGGCAATGTAGCGCGAGACGAGATGGCTGGGGTAGCTGCCTTCCTTGACATAGCCCGTGACGCCGCCGACGCTCGGATCGGCGAGGTGCCGGACCATGCGCCGCAGGGTCAGCGGCTCGAACAGCACGTCGGCGTCCATGATCATCACCGCCTCGGCCCAGCCCTCGTCGAGGATGATGCGCAGGCCGTGGTTCAGCGTGTGCGCCTTGCCCTGGCCGCCTTTCTCGCGGCGCAGATGGAAGACCGAGCCGGGATACTGCGCCATCTTGGCGCGCATGACCTCGGGCGTGTGGTCGGTGCTGGCGTCGTCGACGACATAGATTCGCCATGCCCCGGCCGGATAGTCGATGCTCATCAGGGAATCGATGCTCGAGCCCAGCACGTCCGCCTCGTTCCAGGCCGGCAGCACGAAGGCGACGGGCGGCGTGAAGTCCGGCACTGCGAGTAGTGATTGCGCACGCCATGCCAGCCGATGACCGCGAACTGCGACACCGCGACCAGGGTCGGCACCATGCCCAGCCCGATCAGGAAGAGGCAGAGGCCCGTCAGCGTGTCGGTCATCGTCGGGCCACTTTCCCTTCGCCCCGGGCGCTCGGCAAGCGGCAACTTGCCGTGACCGGAGCCTGCCGGCGATGAGCGATCCCGCGCACGACAGCGTCGCCCGTGCCTGGCGCTTCCTGGCGCGGCAGGCCGAGACCCGCACGGTCTTCCGGGCGGCCCGCCTCACGCCCGACGAGCCCGACCGCGAGCGCCGTGTCGCCGGTCCCTGGACGGGCACATTCGCCGTGCCGGGGCGCGACGCCGGTCCGCCCGCCACGCCGATCCTGATGCGCGGGCCGCTGCACTTCCCCATCGTGCCGGGTCGGCCCGCGACCTTTCACGGCAGCGTCGACTTTCCCTTCGTGGGCCTGGAAGGAGGGCGTGCCGTGGCCCGACTTCTTCGTGGTCGGCACGGTGGCCGGCGTGCGCCGCTGGCGAGCCCGGGTCGCGGCCAACGGCAGCTTCGAGGCGGCGCTGGTCGATCCGCCGGCCGGGGCCTGGTCGTTCCAGCTGGTCGCGGTCGCCGACCGCGACGAGGTCGAGGTCGGCCACCCTGGCACGAGGCGGAGCGGCCCGGCGACGTGCGGCAATGGTACGCCGCGCTCGATCCGGCGGCCGAGCTGCCGTTCAGCGACGTCACGGTGACCCGCGCGGCGGCCGGCGATGCCGTCGCCGGCACCCTCGGGGCGTTCGCCCGCGATGCCGCCCGGGACTATCGGATCCTGGTCACCGGCGAGGCCGACACCGAATATGCCTGGGCGCTTGCCGAGGCACACCCAGGGCGCTTTCGCCTCGAGCGCCCGCGGCCGCTCGGCGGTGCGGTCCGGCTGCGCCTGGTCGAGCTCGAGCCGGCTGCGCCCGGCGCGTGATCGGGGCGGCGTGGACGGAGGAATTCGCCGGCGCGCCCGATGCCTGGCCGCATCTGCGCCTGGAGTACCGCGCGATCGGCGACCGCCTCCGCCGCAGGCGACCGAGACGCGGCCGGCCCCGCGCGACGGCACGTGGCGGTTCGAGCACCGTCCTGCGGCGATCGGGCGGGTGTCGCTGGTCGACGTCACGACCCGCCGCGTGCTCGGCGAGCACACGATGCCGTCCGGCCTGCTGCGCTCGTTCGACGTGCCGGCCGAGCAGGCCGGCCAGACGCCGGACGACGTCTACTACGACGGCTTCAACGACGTCTGCTTCCTCTACGACCAGGCGGTCGCCCTGATCGCCTTCCTGCAGCTCGGCGACCGCGCCCGGGCGTGCCGCCTGGTCGACGCGCTGCTCGCCGTCCAGAATCCCGACGGCGGCTTCGCCTTCGCCTGCGACCAGTCGGTGTTGGGCGAGCACCAGGACGGCTTCATCCGCTGCGGCGCCGTGGCCTGGGTGGCCTACGCCCTGCTGCTCGCCGACCGCCCCGAATTCCGCCCGTGGTTCGCGACCCGCACGGCCGCGGCGGCCGGCCGCTGCCTCGACTTCCTGCTGGGCTACGCCAATCCGCTCGGCCTGCTGAACGGCGGCAAGGGCCGCTACGTCGGCCACGTGCTCGAGTCCGACCACGTCGTGCCGTGGTGGAGCACGGAGCACAACATCGACGCCTGGTGGGCCTTCGACCTCGCCGCCGAGCTGTACGGCGAGCCGCGCCATCGCCAGGCCGCCGACCGGATCCGCGCCGGGCTGGAGGCTGCGGCGTGGAACCCGCGCGCCGGCATCTTCTGGCAGGGCGGCACCTGGGCCGCCGGCCGCAACCAGCCCGACGGGCAGCACGCCCTGGACGTCATGAGCTGGGGCAGCGTGCTGCTCGAGCGCTGGGGTCGCCCGGCCGACCGGCAGGCGGCGCTGGAGCGGATGCAGCGCCACTACTGGGTGACCGATGCGGCGAGCGGCCTGTCGGGCTTCACCACCTTCGTGCCGGCCGACGGCTATCCGGTCGGCACCGTGACCAGCCCCTGGTACGAGGGCAGCTTCGGCGCCGCCTTCGCGCTGCGCAGCCACGATCCGGCGGCAGCCGACCGCCTCATGGCGATCCTGGCCGCCGGCCAGCAGGCCGACGGTTCCTATCCCTATGCGCTGCGGCGCGATCCGATCAACGACATCCAGACGTTTCCCAGCCTGATCGCCGCCGCCTGGAACGTGCTCGCCTGGTCGGGCCCGGGCACGCCCTACCGGCGCGTGCTCTGGGCCTGAGCGGGGGCCTGAGCGCCGGCGACGAGGCGGCTACTCGGCCGCCTGCTTGCCCTTGCCGAGCACCGGGATCTGGGCATTGGCCGCCGCGAAGCGCGGCGAGTCGGTGACCTTGAGCGCCTCGGCCGCCGCCTTGTTCTCCATGATCTTGGCCATGATGGCCTGGCCGGCGCGGTCGAACACGGCCCGGTTGTCGATCAGGAACTGCTGCGACTCGCGCAGCTTGGCGACGTAGCCGTTGATCTCGGGGATGACGTAGCGCGCCACCAGGTCCCAGCTGCGGAAGGTGTTCTCGATGTTGGCCCAGTCGTGCACGAAGCCGACCACGGTGCCGAAGCCGCCGGCCTTGTCGTAGACCGACTTGATCATCTTCACGAGGTCGTCGGGCGTGCCGACGACGGCCGCCGCGCCGGGCACGAAGGCGGTCTGGTCGACCGCCTCGTCGGGCGAGGTGTAGGGCACCGCGCCCGGCCGCTGCAGGGTGCCGGTGATGTACTCGTTGTGCCAGCGCATCAGGCCGTGCTTGGCCTCCTCGCGCGCCTTCTCGCGGGTCTCGGCGATGTGCCAGTTGAGCAGCACGCGCCACTGCTTGCGGTTGACCGTGGTGCCCGCCTTCTTGGCCGCTTCCTCGGCGAAGCCCCACTGGGTCGGCAAGGACAGCAGGCCCTGCTCGGACATCGACCCCAGCGAGATGATGCCGATCCCGTACTTGCCGGCCAGGGTCATGCCCGACGGGCTGATCTGCGAGGCGACGACGAACTCCATCTCCTCCTGCAGCGGCAGCAGCTGCAGGGCGGCGTCCTGCAGGGTGTACCAGTCGGTCTTCTTGGTGACGCGCTCGCCGCGCATCAGGCGGCGGATGACGTCGATCCCGTCGTCCTGGCGGTCGCGCTGGGTCATCGGGTCGATGCCGAGCGTGTGGGCGTCGGACGGCAGGGCGCCCGGGCCCGAGCCGAAGATGGCGCGGCCGCCGCTCATGTGGTCGAGCTGCACCATGCGCTGGGCGACGTTGTAGGGATGGTGGTAGGGCAGCGAGATGACGCCGGTGCCGAGCTTGATGCGCTTGGTGTGCTCGGCCGCCGCGGCCAGGAACATCTCCGGCGAGGCGATCATCTCCCAGCCGCTCGAGTGGTGCTCGCCGCACCAGAACTCGTCGAAGCCGAGCTCGTCGAGATGGGCCACGAACTTGATGTCGCGGCGGAACTGCAGGGTCGGGTTCTCGCCGATCGGATGATGCGGGGCGAGGAAGGCGCCGAAGCCGAGACGGGACATGCGTGTTCTCCTGGAGCGAAGGGCCCGGACGTCCCGCAGCCTGCGTCGGGACGGCGAATGAAAGGCAAGCGAAGAAGGCCTAGCATGGCGGTCCCACGAGGTCGATGGGGCAGGGAGGACGGCGATGGCGGCGCTGCGGGGCCGGGTTGCAGTGGTGACGGGCGGATCGCGCGGCATCGGCCGCGCCGTGGCGATTTCGCTGGCCGAAGCCGGCGCCGCCGTGGCGGTGAACTATCTCGAGCAGGCGCCGGCTGCCGACGCGGTGGTGGCGGAGATCGCGCGGCGCGGCGGCCGGGCGCTCGCGATCGCGGCCGACGTCTCGCGAGCGGACGAGGTGGCGCGACTCGTCGGCACGGTCGAGGCGGCGCTGGGGCCGGTCGACATCCTGGTCAACAATGCCGGTATCGGGCTGGTGCGCTCGGTCGACACGCTGACCGAGGCCGACTTCGACCGCACCATCGCCGTCAACCTCAAGTCGGTGTTCCTGTGCATCCAGGCGGTGCTGCCCGGCATGCGGGCGCGCCGCTTCGGCCGCATCATCAACATCTCGTCCGGCGCGGCGCGCGGCGCCGGCGGCGTCGGGCCGCACTACAATGCCTCGAAGGCCGGAATGGAAGGCCTGACCCGCGGCTATGCCGCGCGCCTGGTCAAGGACGGCATCACCGTCAACGCCGTGGCGCCGTCGCTGATCGAGACCGACATGGTGCGCCAGGGCCTGGCCGATGCCGCGTCGCGCATCCCGCTCGGCCGCTTCGGCACGCCCGAGGAATGCGCCGAGGTCGTCATGATGCTGGTCGGCAACGCCTACATGACCGGCCAGACGGTGGCGCTGAGCGGCGGCCTGTCGTTCCAGTAAGACTCCAGCCTCCCCACGCTTCGCGTGGGGAGGATCACGGTGCCGACCAGAAGCGCGCTTCCTGTTCGAGCAGCGAGGCGGCCCTGGCGAAGCCGTCGGAGCGCCGGCGCAGCGCGCTGCCGGCGCGCCGCAGCAGGGCGGCGGCCTCCTCGGCGTCCAGGGTCTTCTTGCCGACCAGCGTCGCGATCATCGACTGCGTCAGCGCGTAGGCCGCAAGCGCGGCGTCGTCGCCTGAGACGGGTGCGAAGCCGGTCCGCTTCGCCCGGGTTGCCATTGTCCACTCCTTTGCGTTTCGTCACGCCAGAGATGGTCTCCGAAGAGGCCCGACGCGTGGCCGCCCGCGAGCCTTTTCGCGGCGATGTGTATCGCGTCCGCAACGCCCGCCTTGGCGGCGACACATTCGCCGCCAGCATGACGGCATGGCCGAGCAGACCAGGATCGAATGGGTCGACCACACCTTCAACCCGTGGATCGGCTGCACCCGCGTCTCGCCGGCCTGCGACAACTGCTATGCCGCCGCCGTGGCGCATCGTCGCGGCTGGGCGCGCTTCGAGCCCGGCGCCGCCCGCCGCCGCACCGCGGCCGAGACCTGGCGCCAGCCGCTGCGCTGGAACCGCAAGGCGGCGGCGCGCGGCCGACGCGCCAAGGTGTTCGGTCCGAGCCTCGGCGATCCGTTCGACGCCGAGGTGCCGCCGGCCTGGCGCGAGGACTATCTGCGCCTGATCGAGGCGACGCCCTGGCTCGACTGGATCCTGCTGACCAAGCGACCGCAGGTCGCCGTCAAGCTGTTCCGGCAGCGCCCGCTGCCCGCCAACCTGTGGCCCGGCATCACCGCCGAGACGCAGAAGATGCTCGAGCTGCGGGCGCCGCCGCTGCTGTCGCTGCCCGCGACCCGCCACGTCCTGTCGGCCGAGCCGCTGCTCGAGCGGCTGGACCTCGAGAGGCTGCCGGGACGCTTCGGCTGGGTGATCGCCGGCGGCGAGTCCGGCCCGCGGGCGCGGCCGTCGCATCCCGACTGGTTCCGCGCGCTGCGCAACCAATGCCAGGCGACGGGCGTGCCGTTCTTCCTGAAGCAGTGGGGCGAATGGGCCGCGCCGCCGGATGGCGGTGACGGGCGCGGCCGCCTTCACCCTTTCCCGGACGGAGCGATCGTCCAGCGGCTGGGTCGCAAGGTGGCTGGCGCTGCGCTCGACGGCCGCGAATGGCGCGAGGCGCCGCCGACGTGACGCACCCCGAGGTTCGCTGCGCGGTCGCTGAACGGTGGCGGCGGGCGCGGCGCCGAGTACAATCTTCTCAGCCCTGGAGGTACCGATGGCCTACACACTCGAACAGCTCAGCACCGACATCCGCAACGCGCTGAAGGCCGATCCCGGCCTCGGCGGCAAGAAGGCGGTGGTCGGCCTGGTCTCGAAGGTCCTGCTCGACAAGGACTTCGTCGCCAAGCACCTGACCGCCGACCAGTGCAAGCCGCGCAAGGTCCTGTACGAGGATCCCGAGCTCGGCTTCTGCATCTGCGGCCACGTCTACGAGAAGCCGGCGCACGGCGAGCCGCACGACCACGGCTCGAGCTGGGCGATCTACGGCCTCGCCGAGGGCGACACCGAGATGACCGACTGGAAGATCGTGCGCAAGGGCGAGGGCGACCGGCCGAGCCTCGTCGAGCCGGAGCGCTCCTACGTGCTGAAGCCGGGCGACGCGCACTTCTACGACGTCGGCGTGGTGCATTCGCCCAAGCGCGACACGCTGACCCGCCTGGTCCGCATCGAGGGCGGCAACCTCGACCGCATCAAGCGCTCCAACATCAAGGCGGCCCAGCCCGCACACGCTTGAGCGCCACCGCTGCCGAGACCGACGATCAGCCGCTCGCCGAGCGGCTGATCGCGCTTCTGGACCATCTCGGGCTGCGGGTCGCGCACGTCGCGACCCAGATGCCGGGCGACATCGCCGACCTCGCGGCGCGCTGCCCCGAGCGGCTGGGCGGCGTCGTCCTGTGCGTGCCGACCCGCCTCGATCCCACGCCATTCGGCGCGCTGGCCGACCGCCTGTTGATGGTGAGCGGCGACGGCGGCCTGGTCGGCGAGACCACGGCGCGCGCCGCCGCCCGCCTGCTGGCCGCCCGCCGCCACATTCTGTCGGGCTACGACGCGCCGGGCTGGGCCGACGTCGTCGTCGACCGCACCGACGAGATCGTCGGCACGATGGTCGGCTTCCTGCAGCAGCGGATGGCCGACGCGCCGACCGTGCCGGCCCGGCAGGGTCGCCATGCCGGCCTGACCTGGCGCATCGACGGGGCGGGACCGGCGCTGCTGCTGCTGCCGTTCTTCCTCGCGCCGTCGCAATGGACGCCGGCCGTGCCGGCGCTCGCCCGCTCGTTCAGCGTGATCACCGTGGGCGGTGCCCATGTCGGCGGCGTCGCGGCGCTCGAGGACCGGGCGCGGGCGCCGACCTACCGGGCGATGTTCCGCACCCTGGTCGATCTCATGGCCCCTCGGCCCGGCGAGCGCATCCTCGACGTCGGCTGCGGCTCGGGCGCGCTCGATCGCCTGCTGGCGCAGCGCCTGGGCGCCGCCAACCCGATCGTCGGCGTCGACGTCAACGGCTTCCTGCTGCGCGAGGCGGCGGCGCTGGCCGAGGCCGACGGTGTCGCGGGCTCGATCACCTTCCAGTCCGGCAGCGCCGAAGCGCTGCCGTTCGCCGACGCGAGCTTCGACTGCGCCTTCTCGGTCACCGTGCTCGAGGAGTGCGACGCCGACCGGGCGCTGGCCGAGCTGGTGCGCGTCGTGCGGCCGGGCGGCCGGGTCGGCGTCATCGTGCGCTCGATCGACCTCCCGCAATGGTGGAGCGTCGACCTGCCGGAGCCGATCCGCAGCCGCATGGTCGTGCCGCCGCAGTCGGTCGGGGCGCGTGGCGTCGCCGATGCGAGCCTCTATCGGCGCGCGAGCGCCGCCGGGCTCGAGCGGCTGACCTGCTTCCCCTCGCTGGTGACGCTCGACCGGCCGGGCGGCTCGATCTGGCGCTACCGCGAGGATCACCTGCTGGCCCAGCTCGACCCGGCGGAAACCGAGGCGTGGCAGGCGGCGCGCGCGACGGCCGCGGCCGACGGCCTGCTGTTCATGGCGCATCCGATGCACTGCGTGGTCGGGCACAAACCCTAAGCTTTCCTCCCCACGCAAAGCGTGGGGAGGTGTCGGCGTCTTCGCCGACGGAGGGGGCATGGTTTTGGCCTCCGACCCCTCCGCCTCGCCTTCGCTCGGCACCTCCCCGCGCTGCGCGCAGGGAGGACACTGATCAATCTGGCACCGTCAACGCCGCCAGGCCGGCGACGTCGTCGCTGCGCTCCAGGTTCCACACGGCGTCGATCAGCGGCCGCACGTCGTGCTGCGGCCGCCAGCTGCGCGCCTCGTCGATCAGCTTCTGCTCGATCTCGGCGTCGGTCAGCGGATTGGCCGTGCTGCCGCGCGCCGCCTGGGTCGACACGGCATGCTTGCGGCCGTCGCCGGTGAAGAAGTCGACCTCGACGGCGATCGTCGACAGCGCCGGGTCGGCGGCGACCTCGACCTTGTCGCGCAGCGCCTTGACGGCGGGGTCGTCGACGCAGGCATCGGTGAACTGGTCGAGGCCGGCCTTGCCATGCACCAGCGCCGCGGCGACGGCGTGCTGCAGGCTGACCTGGGCCTCGCGGCCGGTCGCCGGCGCGCGCCGGTCGGTGCGCTGCAGCAGCAGCGGATTGCCGCGCACCGCGATCTTCTCGACCACGGCGTCGGGATGGGCGCGCCGCCAGTCGAGCGCGCAGTCGAGCAGGGGATGGATCACGAAGCCGGCCGGGTAGGGCTTGATCGAGTTCTCGTTGACCTCCCAGGTCTTGCCCAGCCCCTCGGTCAGCGCGTCCCAGTTCGGCGGCTCGCCCATCGCGGCGAGGAAGCCCTGGGCGCCGGCGATCGGCTCGCCGGGGCCGCTGAAGCCCTTCTCGGCCAGCAGCGCCGACAACAGGCCGTTGCGCGCCGCGTTGCCGACGCTGAGGCTCTTGGCCGGCCAGCCCAGGCATTCGCACAGGCCGGCCGACTGCGTCGCCGCGCTGCCCATCGCCCACACCGCCTGCTCGACGCTCAGGCCCAGCAGGCGGGCGGCGCCCGTCGCCGCGCCGAACACGCCGCAGGTCGAGGTGATGTGCCAGCCGCGCGGATAGTGACCGGGCGAGATCGCCGCGCCGATGCGGCACTCGATCTCGAAGCCGAGCACGAAGGCCAGCAGCAGGTCGCGGCCGCTGACCCGCCGCAACTCGGCGACCGCCAGCAGGGCAGGAGCGAGCGGCGCCGTCGGATGCACCACGGTCGGCAGATGCGTGTCGCAATAGTCGAAGACGTTGGCACCGGCGGCGTTCAGGAAGGCGGCCGACAGGGCATCGAGTCGCTCGCGCCGGCCGACCACCGTCGCCTGGCGGCCGCCCGAGAACTCGCCGAGCGTGGCAAGCGCCAGCTCGACCGGCTCGGTGCGGCAGCCAGCCAGCGCCACGGCGAAGAAGTTCAGCAGCGCCCGCTTGGCCTCGTGGCGCGCGGTGCGGGGCACGTCGTCCCAGCCCGTCTCGACGACGAAGCGGGCGAGCCTGCGGGTGATTCCGGATCTGGGCAGCATGGTCGACTCTCCGCTGAGGGGCGCCTGGGCGGGCCGGGCATTTTTCGATTTGTCGGAATTATCGGAAGGGTGGGTGGGCCGAGTCTCCTGGTTCGTGCCGCATCGCGAGGGCAGCCAACGCGTCTGGTTTCATCCGTTCCCGGCACGCCACGACGGCAGCATTTCCGGGCACTATAAGTAATGCATCATAGAAGTTTATCAATGCTTTTCTTCGTGGACGGCCGGAGCCGCAGAACGAATATGTGCGCCCCGGTGGCGCGTCTTCGACTTCGGCCAGGCAAGCCACGCAGCGACGGTGAAGCCATCCTGCAGATCTTCCGACAGAAGCAGGCGGCAGCTCGATTGCAAGGCGGCCGACAGGATGACCGAATCACGAAGCCACAGCTCGCGATCCGTCGCGGCCCTCGGCGCAGTCACCTCACGGATCGTCTTCGCAAAGCTCATCGCGCGTCCAGCGGCCCACCGAGACGACGCGCTGCTTCTCGAGCCGGGCCAGCAGGACCGCGCGGGCACGCGTCGCGGCGCGGTCGTCCGTGCCCACGGGGACCAGCCGCGCGACCGGCTTGCCGTGGCTGCTCACGAGGTAGCTGCGCCCTTCCCGCACGCCGCGCAGCAGCGAGGAGAACCTGCGGTTTGCCTCCGTCGCGGTTACCAATTCGTCCATGGCACGCTCGTGATAGAGACAGGTGCGACTTCATGGGATGAGGCCCGAGGCTGCAAGGCCGCGCCGACACCCGCTCACCCCAGCACGTCCTTCTCGTGGAACTCGATCCCGCGCGTGACCTCGGCGGCGCTGCCGTCGTACCCGACGCGGCGCAGCTGGATGCGGCGGATCTTGCCCGAGATCGTCTTGGGCAGCTCGCTCACGAACTCCAGCCGGCGGATGCGCTTGAACGGCGCCAGCCGTGTGTTGGTGTACTCGAGGATCGCCCGCGCGGTGTCGCGGTCCGCCTTGGCCCCGGCGACCAGCAGCACCCAGGCCTTGGGCACGCTGAGCCGGATCGCATCGGGGGTCGGCACGATCGCCGCCTCGGCGACCGCCGGATGCTCGATCAGCACGCTCTCGAGCTCGAACGGGCTGATCCGGTAGTCGCTCGACTTGAAGACGTCGTCGGCGCGACCGACGAAGGTGAGGTAGCCCTCGTCGTCGAGCTGGGCGACGTCGCCGGTGCGATAGACGCGGTCGTTGATCCCGCTGAGCTTGCCGTCGGCGTCGGCATAGCCCTGCATCAGCCCGGCCGGCCGCTCGTCGTTGAGGTCGAGGCAGATCTCGCCTTCCGTCTGCGGCATGCCGTCGGCGTCGAGCAGCCGCACCGTGTAGCCCGGCATCGGCCGGCCCATGGCGCCCGGCTTGACCGTCTGGCCCGGCGAGTTGGCGACCAGCGCCGTGGTCTCGGTCTGGCCGTAGCCGTCGCGGATCGTCAGCCCCCAGGCCTCCTCGACCTTGGAGATCACTTCCGGATTGAGCGGCTCGCCGGCGCCGCAGACCTCTCGCAGCGCCAGCTTGTGCGACGACAGGTCTTCCTGGATCAGCAGTCGCCACACGGTCGGCGGGGCGCAGAAGGTCGTGACCTGGCAGCGCTGCAGCACCGCGAGCAGCGCCTTGGCGTTGAACGGCGCCTGGTTGACCATCAGCACCGTGGCGCCGGCGTTCCACGGCGCGAAGAAGGTGCTCCAGGCATGCTTGGCCCAGCCCGGCGAGGAGATGTTGACGTGCACGTCGCCGGGCTGCAGGCCGAGCCAGTACATCGTCGACAGGGCGCCGACCGGGTAGCT
>JAXMCN010000029.1:0-12162 GCA_046349275.1 Reyranellaceae bacterium
CGACCAGCCTGATCGAAGACGCACACGCGGCGGGACTGTTCGTTCACGTCTATACCTTCCGCAACGAAGCGAAGTACCTGGTCGGGGTGTGGAACGGCGACCCGGAGGCCGAACTCCTGGCGTACTTGCGCGCGGGCGTGGACGGCGTGTTCACCGACTTCGCGAACACTGCAGTGCCGACGCTGCGCAAGTACCTAAAGGAGACCGGTCGCTGAGTCACCCACTCTCGAGGAACCGCACGTCGCGGAGTTCCGTGCCGCCGCCGGCCGCCGACGCAGCTCGCGGCGGACCGGGGGCTGCTACGGAGCAGTTTCCGACGAGGGACCATCGTCGGAACCTCGACGTGCGCCGCGCCTGGCGCACGGGATGGATTCGGTGCAACGCCGTTGCACGAGCCGACGCCCTCGCACCAGAGCGAAACATCCGGATCCCGGCCGATGGCGAATGGCAGGTTCCTCGTGACATGGCTGATTCTGGTGTGCGCGCCGACGATTGTCCGCGCCGGGCGGCCGATGGTGACGGACGACACGCAAACCGCAGGGCAGGGCGAATGCCAGATCGAGTTCTGGTCCGATCGACTTGGGGCAGTCCGTTCGCAGAGCCTGTCGCCCGCCTGCGGCCTGACGGACGAGCTTGAGCTCGACGCGGGCGTGTCGCGCATCCAGGGCGGCGCGTCGACACTGTCCTCGGCCGCCCTGGGGCTCAAATGGGCACCGGCCTTCCTCGTCTATCAGGTCGCATTCGGAACACTCAGTTTGGGCGTCAAGGCCGGCAACGCGTGGGCCCGCGACACGGCCCTTCGCTGGCGGAACGACGGGCCTGCACTCATCGGCCTGGCGAGCCTTGCGTTGGGCTCCTCCTTGACCATCGACCTCAACCTTGGCGCGGTTCGCAGCGATTTCGCCGGGAGCACGGCGACCACTCTCAATTTGGGGGCAGCGTGGCAACCCGACGAACGCTGGCTCTTTTTTGGCGAAGTCCTGGGAACGGACCACGACAGACCCGCCGGCCAGGCAGGCTTTCGATGGTGGCTCGTGCCGGGCACGCTCGGCCTGGATTGCGGTGTGGGCTATGCGCCGATGAGTCGGGCTACGCTCAGCCTGGGCCTGGGCTGGTACCGGATCCGGCTGCCATAGCCAGCGCCGCGCGTCGAGCCCGGAGTCAGCGGGCGCCTGAGATGGCGGCCAGCTTGAAGAAGACGTCGGTGTTGTCCATCACGCCAGTGAACGCAGCCGCGCCGCGGCCGTAGGCCGACAGCGGCACGTCGGTCGCGGTGTGCACCGCCTGGTCGCCGGGCACCTGGCCGGTGACGAGGAATCCGGTGTCCTTGTTGCGCACCGCGGGACTGGCGGGATACGTGCTCAGCGGGGGCACCGTGGCAAACGGCTGCTGCGTGTCCCGCGTCGGCGTCACGTTGGCAAGCCAGGTCTCGTAGCGGTCGGCATTGGCTCCGTAGCCCACGAGCATCTTGTAGTCGACGTCGGTCGTTGCCGGGTAGCCGTCGGCCTGCATCTTGTACTTCGGGAACTTCGACGCCTGGTACGTGCCGACGATCTTGTCGCGCTGGGCTTCGACGCCGGGCTTCGCGGTGGCGTCCCACAGCGCCGCCACCGGGCGCGTCGACGCGCCGATGATCGCCGCCCCCGCGCACTCGTGATCCGCAGTGACGATGACGATCGTGTCCGGATGCTTGTCGGCGAAGTCCTTCGCAATCTGCACCGCGCGGTCGAACTCGATCATTTCCAGCAGCCAGCGATCGGTGTCCATCAGGTGGGCCTGCTTGTCGATCGACGCACCCTCGATCATGGCGACGAAGCCACGGGGGTTCTTCGCCAGCACTTCGAGCGCCACCGAGGCCATTTCGTCGAGCATGGGCTGATCGGGGAACCCGAATTCGTCCACGATCGTCGACGCCTTGCGCCGGCCGCCGATCTTGTCGAACGCCACGTTCATGTTCGAGTACGCGAACAGCCCGAGCAGCTTGTCTGCGCCGGCGCCGCGCGCTCTCAGCGATGCATGGTCCGGCGCATAGGTGAAGCCGGCCCGCTCGAAGTCGGCGATCAGGTCGCGCGACGGGTCGAGCGCGCCGCGTGCAGCGCCCCAGGCGCTGACCAGGTCGGCGGGCAGCACATAGTCGCTGCGTCGGTCGCGCTGCGAGCCGTTCATCGGCTGGCCCTCGAGCGCGCCGTTGGCCTTCATCGGGTCGACGTTCGGCAGGAACCATTTGCGCCCGCCGCCCATCAGCACCGTCAGGCCGGTCAGGCCGCGGTCGTCGAGGAACTGGTCGACGATGCCGCTTCCATAGCCCCGGTTGCTGGTGTGCACCGCCATGGCGGCGGGCGTGGCGTCGAACACGTCGGCCGTGGTCAAGATGCCGAGCGACTTGCCCTGGGTACGGTGCAGGTACTCGGCGAGGTATTCGACGCGCGGATTGTCGAAGGCGTCCACCGTATCGTCGGGCCAGACGCCTTGCTGGTTGTTGGCCGCCTTGTTGCCGGTCACGTAGTTCGACATGCCTGGTGACGAGTCGGTGACGATGCCATCGAGCGACGAGGTCATTACCATGCCTGTGAACGGGAAGCTGTCCATCGCCAGCCGACCCTGCGGCTTGCCTTGCGCATACCCGCGGGCCATGATGCGTGCCGCGGTGCGGTGGGCAGCCCCCATGCCGTCGCCGAGCAGGATGATGATGTTCTTCGCCGGCTTGGCCTCGCCTGACAGCGCGACCACCTCGAAATTGCCGGTCGCCGTCGCGATCTGGCCGTCGCTTTGCACGGCGCGGACCGAAAACGTATGGACACCCGGTCGACCTGCCGCGTGGGCACGCTCCGACATCACCGCCGCATTGACGTCAGCCGGCAGCGAGAGGCCCGTGGTGACGACGCTCGTGTGATTCTCGGCGGGACGGGTTTCGACACCGTCGACCGAGAAGGAGAATGACTTCAGCGTCGTTCCCGGGTCGAGTCGGACGGTGGCCTGAAGGTCGAAGCGCTGGCCAGGCAGGAAGCGCGCGATGTAGGGTGGGCTGGCGCTGCCGGAGGCGAACAGCTCGCTCGGTGGCGTCAGCCGACTGATGCTTGGCGCGGCGTGAGCGGTCATGCACACCGTCAGCCCGACAACAAGGGCGCAGCGCGGCAGGGTCGACAGGGGCTGGAAGGTCATCGGTTCTTCCTGGACGGGTGCCTTCGCACGGAAGGCTGGCATGTGCGTCACGGCGCGCACGAGGTGGCATCGGTTAGGACCCGGACGTACGAGATGCGTCCGTCAGCTTCGGCAATCGGCCCGAGTTCCAACACGCCGGCAACGCGGGCAGCGCCGCGACAGGCCTGCAATGTGTCGATGTGCCTCGCGTCCACTGGGTGAAGATAGATCACGGTGGGCGGCAACTCGTCGGCCAGGCTTTCGTCCTCGTCGCCGAGTCTGAGCGGCAGCGGCGCGAGGATCACTGGCGCGGCCACTGGCTCGCCCCGGCGCACGACGAAGCCGGTCAGTTCAACGCGCAGACCGGCGAGCGCCAGCAGCCGGTCGGTCGGCACCAGGCCGCGCGGACCGACCGGCATCTGGTACAGGTCAGCGAATGCGAGCGTCGTGGGCAGTGGCGGCGGTGCGGCGTCGGCGAGCGACGCAGACACGAGAACGGTCGCCAGGGCCCACGGGACCAAACGTGCGAGCATCGATCGAAGTGTGACAACCGAACATGTCCGCTCCGTGACGGCGTTTCACAGGCCGTCGCGGGCTGTGTCGAGGCCGACGGAAGGCTCGTCGAACCAGGCGGCCGGACTTCATGCGGCTCGTGGTCTGGGTCGTCCAGCAAGGCCATCATGGACCGCTCGCGAAGCCCGGAAGGCCGATGCCGCCCAGGCGCCGTACGACGGACTCGGCGAGACTCGGCGAGACTCGAGGTCAGACTCCGGGACCGCCAGGTTGCAGCATCCAGATCCCATGCTCGAAGTGGGCGCTGTGCCGCCGCGCGGCCAGCCGCGCCTCAGCCCCGGATGTCGTACCGTGCCAGATCCACGTCCTGGAAGCGCACGCGCTGGAAGGCGAACCCTCCGCCGTGCGGCCCCATCGCGTCGATGCCGATCTTGGTGACGGTGCCGCCCTTGCCGTCGGGGTCGATCTTCACGACCGGGTTGAGGATGTGGCCCTCCTGTCGCGGCAGCACGACCAGATCGGTCTCGGGGTCGAAGCGCGTGGTGACCGCCCACTCGACGTCGACCGCGTCGAACAGGTCGACGTCGGCGTCGACGACGGTCACGCGCTGCAGCGAGCGGAACGCGGAGAAGGTCGCGCGGATCACCTCGGGCCCGAGGCCGGCGCGCCGGTTCTCGACCTGCACCACCGCGACGTAGAAGCCGCAGCCGCCCGGCGGGAGATGCACCGCACGCACCTCGGGGATCTTCGCCTTCAGCGCGGCGAAGATCGCCGCCTCGGCGGTGAAGCCGACCGCGTTCCACACCTCCTGGCCCGACAGCACCGTGTGGAAGGTCGGCTGCGCGCGGCGGGTGATCGCCTTCACGCGCATCACCCAGCGTCGGTCGGCCTGGCCGTAGTAGCCGGTGACCTCGGCGAACGGCGCCTCGGGCTCGCGCACGCCGGGCAGGATCTCGGCCTCGACGACGAACTGCGCGTCGGCATAGGCCGGCACGTCGACCGTCTGCGCGCGCACGAAGTCGATCGGCCGGCCGACGAGGTGGTTGGCAACCAGCGGCTTGAAGTCGCCCAGCCGCGGCAGCGACGAGACGATCCACGGCGCCAAGCCGACGCCGTTGTTGATCGTCACCGGCAGCACCTCGCCGCGCCGCTCGGCGATCTCGACGAACTCGCCGAGGTGGCGGCCCGGGTCGATGAGAAAGCTCAGCCGGTCGGGGCCGGTGATCATCATCCGGTGGATGGAGGTGTTGGGCGCGCCGGTCGCCGGGTTGCGCACGACGACGACCGACGCGTCGAGGTACCGCCCGCCGTCGAGCAGCGCGTGCACCGGGACCGGCAGTTTCGTCAGGTCGACCTCGGGCTCGATCACCTCGTTGGCCGGCGCGCGGTCGAGCAGCGCCGACGGGATCGCGTCGTGCTTCGCGCGCCACGGCCCGATCGCCGCCGCGATGCGAAACGGCACCTCCTCCTTGGCCACGCCGAACAGGCTGCCGACCAGTCCGCGGTTCCACAGCAGGCCGACGAGCACCGGCCAGGCGCTGCCCTTCACGCGCTCGAACAGGACCGCCTTGCCGCCCTCGAAGCGCTTGGCGATGCCGGCCAGCTCGTGGACCGGGTCGACCTCGCTGCGCACGCGCAGCAACTGGCCGGTCTCGTCGAGCTGGCGGATGCAGCGGTCGAGGTCGATCAACGGATGCGGTTCGGCCATCGGAGCCTCCTGCGGTGTCGGGTCGGCAGCGCGTCGTCGTCCGACGCGGGCCGGGGCGATCGAGACATGGTAGTCGTTGATCCGCAGCGGCGTTGGCAGCGTCGCGGGGCGGTGTTCGTCGCCGCGGCCGGCACGCCGCTCAGCCGCGGCGCGCGGACGACGGGGGCCGCCTCACGATGACTTTGAACATTTCGCTGTGGAAGAGCTCCCGCGAGGCCGAGAACCGGGCGCCGCGCTCGACCGTGAGCGACAGCAGGTCGAGTGGCCGCAGCAGGCGGCGCAGGTCGGCAAGGCCGAGGCAGAACGACGCCGACGACCCGGCCCACGCGTGCCACCGGCCGAAGAAGTCGCCGGCGAATACGCCGCCGGGCCTGAGACTCGCGACGATCGCCGGCCAGAGCGTAGGGATCTGCTCCGCCGCGAGGAACGGCAGGCTCAGCCCGGCCCAGATCAGGTCGGCATCCGGGAGGCGGACCTTCCCGATCGGTGCCACCCGGATCGTCGCCCGGCACGCCGCGTCGGCAGGCATCGCCGCGCGCAGCGTGCGCGCCGCCGAGCGCGACGGGTCGACGCCGAACAGTTGCCACCCCTGGTCGAGCAGGTACAACGCCTCGACACCCGCGCCGAAGCCGATGTCGACGGCCGTGCGCGGCCGGGCCGCATCGGTGGCCACGAAGTCCAGCGCGCGCCGCAGGTGCTCGCGCACCGGTCGACGGGCCGTGGTCGCGTGGTACTGCCGCCAGAAGGCTTCGCTGTGCGCGGACATCGGAGAGGCTCCAAGGTAGTGCGGCCAGGCGGCCCGCGAGGCCGCGGCAGTCGCTACGGCACGGTACCGGGGCCGGCCCGATCATGCCGACGCGCGGGCCGCGCGTCGAATCGGTCGCGCCCGCACCGCGGCGGACCGGTCGAGGCCCCGGCGGTCTTCGCACCTGACTGCAGCCGGCCGACGGGCCCGGCACCGATCACGCACCCGTTTGGCGCGCCATGGGCTCCGGACCCGTCGGCCCAGCCGGGCCGCTGCGCCGACACGGTGCGCGCGCCGCGCCGCACCGCGTCCCCCGGAGCCGCCCCGACGGGCACGGCTCTTGCTGCACGTCAGATTGCACACGCATGCATGCGCCGTTGCCCGGGCCGCCATCGGCCAGCGCAGGCGTTCTGCCCCATCCCGCCGAATCCACCGGAGAACCGCCATGACCGACACCGCAAACGCCTCCCGCCGCCGCGTCCTCGCCCAGCTTTCGGCCGCGTCGCTCGCCACCGTCTCGCCGTGGGCGCTGCGCTCGGCGCTGGCGCAGGGCTCGCTGACGATGGGCGTGATCTACGTCGGCCCGAAGGACGACTTCGGCTACAACCAGGCGCAGGCAGCTGCCGCGGCCGAGATGAAGAAGATGCCCGGCATCAAGGTCGTCGAGGAAGAGAACGTGCCCGAGACCACCGCGGTGACGAAGGCGATGACCGGTATGATCCAACAGGACGGCGCCAAGCTGCTGTTCCCGACCTCGTTCGGCTACTTCGACCCGTACATGCTGGCGCTCGCGGCCAAGGACCCGGGCGTGCGCTTCTCGCACTGCGGCGGCATGTGGACCGAGGGCAAGCACCCGAAGAACACCGGCAGCTACTTCGGCTACATCGACGAGTGCCAGTACCTCAACGGCATCGTCGCCGGCCACATGAGCAAGAGCAAGAAGCTCGGCTTTGTCGCCGCCAAGCCGATCCCGCAGGTGCTGCGCAACATCAACGCGTTCACGATGGGTGCCAAGTCGGTCGACCCGAAGATCACGACGACGGTGATCTTCACCGGCGAGTGGTCGATGCCGGTCAAGGAGGCCGAGGCGACGAACAGCCTCGCCGACCAGGGCATCGACGTCTTCACGATGCACGTCGACAGCCCGAAGGTGATCGTCGAGACCGCGGCCAAGCGCGGCAAGATGGTGTGCGGCTACCACGTCAGCCAGGCCAAGCTCGCGCCCAACGCCTACCTCACCGGCGCCGAGTGGAACTGGCAGATCGCCTACAAGGCCATCGTCGACGCGGCGCTCACCGGCAAGCCGCACCCGAACTTCCTGCGCGGCGGGCTCAAGGAGGGCTACGTGAAGATGTCGCCCTACGGCGCGATGGTCGTCGAGCCGGCGAAGAAGCAGGCCGACGACGTCAAGGCCAAGATGGTCGCCGGCAGCTTCGACATCTTCGTCGGCCCGCTCAAGGACAACAAGGGCGCGACGGTCATCCCGGCCGGAAAGACGATGAAGCAGACCGACGTTGATCTGGAGAAGATGAACTACCTGGTCGAAGGCGTCGTCGGCTCGGTCTAGTCCCGACTCGGGCGAGCCGGTGATGCGCGACACCGTCCTCGACGTTGCCCTGCCGGTGGCGGCGCTGCTCGCCGCGCTGCTGCTGTTCGGCCTGTTCGTCTGGCTCGGCGGCGCGAGCCCGGTCGAGGCGTGGGTGCTGTTGTTCAAGGGCGCCTTCGGCGACTGGTTCTCGTGGCAGAACACGCTGCAGCGCGCCGCGCCGCTGATGCTGACCGCGCTGTGCGTGGCGCTGCCGGCACGCGCCGGCCTCGTGATCATCGGCGGCGAAGGCGCGCTGGTGCTGGGCGGTCTGGCCGCCGCTGCCCTGCCCTATGCGGTGACCCTGCCCGGCAACGTCGCGGGCACCGCGCTGGTCTGCCTGGCCGGCACGGCCGCCGGCGCGGCGTGGATCGCGCTCGCCGGCGCGCTGCGCCAGTACCGCGGCGTCAACGAGACGATCAGCAGCCTGCTGCTGGCCTACACCGCCATCGCGATCTTCAAGCAGCTCGTCGAGGGTCCGCTGCGCGATCCGGCGACGCTGAACAAACCCTCGACGCGCGCGCTCGACGAGGCGCTGCGCATCCCCGGCATCGCCGGCTACGACGTGCACTGGGGGCTGGTGCTGGGCGTGGCCGCCTGCCTCGGCCTCGGTCTGTGGCTCTCGCTCACCGCGCGCGGCTTCTCGGTGCGGGTGGTCGGCGGCAATCCGCGCACGGCGCAACTCGTGGGCCTGCCGGCGAGCCGGCTGATCCTGCTCGCGTGCGCGCTCGGCGGCGCGTGTGCCGGACTCGCCGGCGCGGTGGAAGTGGCGGCGGTGCACACCAACGCCAACGCGTCTCTGATCGCCGGGTACGGCTACGCCGGCATCCTGGTCGCGTTCATCGCCCGGCACAACCCGATCGCGATCATTCCGGTGGCCGTCCTCTTCGGCGGCTTCGGCGCTGCCGGCAGCCTGCTCCAGCGGCGCCTCGGGCTGCCCGACGCGTCGGTGCAGGTGCTGCAAGGCATCGCCTTCGTGCTGATCCTCGCCAGCGAGGCGCTGCGCGCGCTCGACTGGCGCGCCGTCTGGCAACGCCTGAAGCGCCCGGCCGCGCCCTCCGACCTGCAGACGGCGCTCGGCGAGACGGTCGCATGAAGATGCAGCGTTGCGCCGGGATCCGCGAGGCCCTGGCACGCGGGGGATCGCAGGCACCGGCGCCCCGTAGCCGCGCGCGTCCGGGCCAGGAAAGCGCACGATGACCGACGGCGTGCTCGTGCCCTTCCTCGCCGCCATCGTCGGCGGCGCGCTGCGCGTCGGTGTGCCGTTCCTCTTCGTGAGCCTTGGCGAGTGCCTGACCGAAAAGTCGGGGCGCATCAACCTCGGCCTCGAAGGCGTGCTCGTGCTGTCGGCGTGCGCCGCCTTCGGCGGCTCCTACGTCAGCGGCTCGCCGTGGATCGGCGTGCTGTGTGCCGCGGCCACCGGTGCCGCGCTCGCCCTCCTGCACGGCCTGCTGTGCTCGCTGCCGCGGGTCAACGACGTGGCCACCGGCATCGCGCTGATGCTGCTCGGCACCGGCCTCGCGTTCTACCTCGGCAAGCCCCTGATCCAGCCCCAGGCGGCGCAGCTGGCGCCGATCGCCCTCGGCGGCTGGAGCGAGTCGCCGGTGGTGCAGGCGGCGCTGCAGATCAACCCGCTTCTGCCCATCGGCCTGCTGCTCGCCGCGGCGCTGTACGCCGGATTTGCGCGGACGCGCTGGGGGCTGCTGGTGCGCCTGGCGGGCGATTCGGCGAGCGCGACCAAGGCGCTCGGCTACTCGGTCAACGGCATCCGCGTCGCCGCCACCGCGGCCGGCGGGGCCATCGCCGGGCTGGGCGGCGCGTCGCTCACCCTGTTCTATCCGGGCAGCTGGAACGAGGGCATCTCCAGCGGCCAGGGCCTGATCGCGGTCGCGCTCGTCATCTTCGCCCGCTGGAGCCCGCTGCGCTGCGTCGGCGCAGCGCTGCTGTTCGGCGGTGCCGGCGCGATCGGCCCGGCGCTGCAGTCGATCGGCATCAGCCAGGGCTACTACCTCTTCAGCGCCGTGCCCTACGTGCTGACGCTGGTGATCCTCGTCATCAGCTGCCGCCCCGGAAAGGTGGCCGCGGGCAGCCCGGGCGAGTTGTCGTCTGCACGGTGAACACCACGATGCACGAGAAGAAACCACGTTTCGTCGACGCCGATCCCTACCGCTGGCCGTGGAACGGCGACCTTCGTCCGCAGAACACGGCGCTCGTCGTGATCGATATGCAGACCGACTTCTGCGGGCCCGGCGGCTACGTCGACAAGATGGGCTACGACATCGGCCTCACGCGGGCGCCGATCGAGCCGATCCGCCGCCTGATGGCACGCATGCGCGAGCTCGGCTACCACGTGATCCACACCCGCGAGGGCCACCGGCCCGACCTGGTGGACCTGCCGGCCAACAAGCGCTGGCGGTCGCGGCAGATCGGCACCGACGGCGTCGGCATCGGCGACGCCGGACCCTGCGGGCGCATCCTGGTGCGCGGCGAGGAAGGCTGGAACATCATCCCCGAACTCGCCCCGCTGCCCGGCGAGCCGGTGATTGACAAGCCGGGCAAGGGCTCGTTCTGCGCGACCGACCTCGAGCTGATCCTCAACACGCGCGGCATCGCCAACCTGATGCTCGCCGGGATCACCACCGACGTCTGCGTGCACACGACGATGCGCGAGGCCAACGACCGCGGCTTCGAGTGCTTGCTGCTCTCCGATTGCACGGCCGCCACCGACCTGGGCAACCACCTCGCGGCGCTCAAGATGGTGACGATGCAGGGCGGCGTGTTCGGCGCGGTGGCTCCCTCGACCGCCGTGCTGGAGGCTTTGCAGCACGACGACGCCAGGTCACCTGCGGTGTCGTGAGCCGACGGCAACACAGGTCGCTTGGGAACAACGCGACGGGAACTGACGTGACACCCTCCCCTTTGCTGCCGTCGTGCGGGGCCTTGCGCAAGCGGGGCGCCATCGGCTGCGGCACAGTTCCATCGCTCGAATTCCGAGCGTGCCAAGGCTGGCGGGTGCCCTCCCACTCCATGTCCCCCGGACCGGGCTGCGCCCGGCCCTCCTCCTTGACTTCCGGGCGCCCCCCCCCCCCAGCCTTGGCCTGCCGCCGCATCGGGACCCGACCGTCGAACCCCGCCACGGTTGCCCGCCGAGGACGGTGGGTGCCCTTGCCCGGAAGTAGAGGAGGAGCCGGCGGCCCCGGGGGCCGCTGGCGGGGGACATGGAGGGCAAGGGCACCCGCCGGCCTCGGCTCGCGCGATTGCTGCCGGCCATCTTGTCTCATGCGTCGCGGCTCGCGCGAGACGCGAAGGAGGCACTGACATGACCGCCCCGCTCGACTCCGTTGCGCCGCCAACCGGCGCCCTCGCCCTCGACACCTTCGACCTGACCAAGCGCTTCGGCAGCTTCACCGCGCTCGACGCGGTGACGATGAAGGTCGCCGCCGGATCGGTGCACGCGCTGCTCGGCGAGAACGGCGCGGGCAAGAGCACGCTCGTCAAGTGCGTCGCCGGATCGCAGCGGCCGGACGGTGGCAGCATCCTCGTCGACGGGCGCGAGCACGACATCGCCACGCCGGTGGTCGCGCGCGCGCTGGGCATCGGCATGGTCTACCAGCACTTCACGCTGGCGCCGGGGATGAGCGTGGCCGAGAACCTGCTCCTGGCGGGCGGACGCACGCCGGCCTTCATCGACTGGCCGAAGGAGCGCGCGGCGCTCGCGGCCTTTCTCGAGACCACGCCATTCAAACTCGACCTCGACGCCACGCCGGCCGGCCTCGCCGCGGGCGAGAAGCAGAAGCTCGAGCTGCTCAAGCAGCTCTACCTCAAGCCGCGCCTGCTGATCCTGGACGAGCCGACCTCGGTGCTCACGCCGCAGGAGGCCGACGAAGTGCTGGCCTACGTGCGCGCGGTGGCGCAGCGCGGCGAGTGCACGGTGCTGATGATCACGCACAAGTTCCGCGAGGTGATGGCCTACGCCGACGAGGTGACGGTCCTGCGCCGCGGCCAGCGCGTGCACGGCGCCGTCGTGCGCCAGACCACGCCCGGCCTGCTGGCGCAGGCGATGATCGGCGAGGCGGCCGCCGACGCGTCGGCCGTGGTGGCCGAGGGCAGCGCCGCGCCGCGCGTGGCGACCGACCCGAACGCCCCGTTCGCGCTCGAGGTCGAGGGCCTGGCGGCGATGGGCGACCGCGGCACGCTCGCCGTGCAGGGCCTGGAGCTGAAAGTGCGCCAGGGCGAGATCCTCGGCATCGCCGGCGTGTCGGGCAACGGCCAGCGCGAGCTCGTCGAGGCGCTGGTGGGCCAGCGCCCGCGCGCCGCTGGCACGGTGCGCGTGGCCGGCGAGCCGTACGCCGCGACCCGGCACGAGAACCGCCGGCTGCAGTTGCGCGCGCTGCCCGAGGAGCCGCTGCGCAACGCCTGCGTCGGGCCGCTGTCCGTGGCGCAGAACATGGCGCTGCGCGACTTCGACCA
>JAXMCN010000030.1:0-11460 GCA_046349275.1 Reyranellaceae bacterium
GCCGAGGTCCTTTGCGTAGAGAACCGACCACGGGGTCGGACCGGCGGCGACGGCGAGCTTCAGCCGTCGCGCTCCGGGCGTTCCAGCCAATCGTGCTCGAAGCTGCGCATGCGGGCCGTCACCGAGATCAGGAACGCCGTCGACCAGCCGAACAGCAGCAGGCCGTTGGCGCCCTCGATCGCCCCGAGGAGCCGCCATCGCGGCTCGAGCACGACGTCGCCGTAGCCGATCGTGGTGTAGCTCGTGGTCGAGAAGTACAGCGCCGACTCGAAGTCCGGCAGCGCCCCGAGCAGGAGATAGAGCACGGCGTAGAGCCAGATCTCCGTCGTGGTGATGGCGACCAGCCCGAGCACGACGAAGACCAGGGCGGCGCCCTGCCCCAGCCAGCTCTCGTGCGCACGGAAACGATGACCGCGGCGGCGCAGCATCCAGAGCAGGGCGAGCAGACCGCCGAAATGAATGGTCACCGTCGCGCCGACCATGGCGGCCGACACGACGAAGTTGGCGAGCAGCATGCGGCCGATGTCAGCCGTGCGGCACGAGCACCTGGCGCACCGTGGCGACGTCCTGCAGCCGGTCGAAGCCGACATTGACCTCGTCGAAGCCGATGCGCTGGCTCATCATGCGATCGACCGGCAGGCGGCCCTGCTGGTACAGCGCGATGAAGCGAGGGATGTCGCGCACCGGCACGCAGCTGCCCATGTAGCTGCCTTTGATGGTCTTCTCCTCGCTGACCAGCACGCTCTGCTTGAACGAGAAGTCGGCGGCGATCGGCGACAGGCCGGCGGTCACCGTCGTGCCGCCCCAGCGGGTCACCAGGTAGGCCGTCTCCATCGCCTTGATCGTGCCGGCGAGATCGAAGGCGTAGTCGACGCCGCCATTGGTCAGGTCGCGCACCTGCTTGACGTGATCCGGATCGGAAGCGTTGACCGTGTCGGTGGCGCCGAGCTGGCGCGCCAGGCCGAGCTTGTCGTCGCTGAGATCGATGGCGATGATTCGCCCGGCGCCGCCCAGCACGGCGCCCATCAGGCCGCTCAGTCCGACGCCGCCGAGGCCGACGACGGCGACCGTGCTGCCCGGCTCGATGCGGCCGGTGTTGACCACCGCGCCGACGCCGGTGACGACGGCGCAGCCGAACAGGGCGGCGATGTCGAGCGGCAAGGTCGGATCGATCACCACCACCGAGCCGCGGTCGACCACGGCATACTCGGCGTAGCACGACACGCCCGACTGGTGGTTCACCGGCTTGCCGTCGTGGTGCAGCCGGTGGTGGCCGGACAGCAGCTGGCCGGCAGCGCGCGGCGACACCGAGCGCTCGCAGATGTACGGCCGGCCCTCGAGGCAGCGCCGGCAGCGGCCGCAGCTCACGTTGAAGGTGAAGCAGACATGATCGCCCGGCTTGACGTCGTGCACGCCCGCCCCGACCTCGACGATCTCGCCGGCGCCCTCGTGGCCGAGCACGATCGGCACAGGCCGCGGCCGGTCACCGTTGACCAGCGACAGGTCGGAGTGGCAGAGCCCGCCGCCGCCGACCTTGACCAGCACCTCGCCTTCGCCCGGCGGATCGAGATCGACCTCGAGGATCTGGATCGGCTTGCTCTTCGCAAACGGCCGCGGCGCCCCGCAGACCGTCAGAACCGCGGCTTTCATCTTCATCAGGCAATCCCCCCGTCGACGCGAACCAGCGAGGCCGTGGTGAAGCTCGACCTGCTGGACGCAAGATACAGCGCCGCGGTGACGATTTCCTCCGGTCGACCGCTGCGCCGAAGGGCCGCGGTGCTGTTCAGCTTGTGCTCGTCGCTCCAGGCCTTGGAAACGTCGGTGAGAAAACGTCCCGGCGAGATCGTGTTGACCCGCACCTTGGGCCCGTACTCGAAGGCGAAGGCCTCGGTCAGGGCGTTGAGCGCCGCCTTGGCGCCGGCATAGGGGGCGATCTGCGGCCGCGGCCGCAGCGCCCCGGCGCTCGAGATGTTGATGATCGAGCCGCCGTCGCCCGCCGCCATGCGGCTGCCGACCAGCGACATCAGCCGGAACGGGCCCTTGAAGTTGAGCGACACGATGCGGTCGAACAGCTGTTCCGGCGTCTCCAGCGACGACGGCGCCAGCGGCGACGAACCCGCATTGTTCACCAGGATGTCGACCTTGCCGAAGGCGTGGTAGGCGGCGTCGACCAGCCCGTCGAGCTCCTGCCAGTTGGCGACGTTGCAGGCATAGGTCTCGGCCCGGCGACCCAGAGCGCGGACCTCGCCTGCGACCTTGTTGCAGTTGTCCAGCTTGCGGCTGGTGATGAAAACGTCGGCGCCGCTTTCGGCGAAGGCCTTGACCATCTGGTAGCCAAGGCCACGGCTGCCGCCCGTCACGAGGGCGACCTTGCCGGAGAGATCGAAGTAGTTGGTCATGCCGGCACTGAAGCGGTTTGACGCTGGCATGTCACTTGCTAAGTGTGGCCAAGTACGAAAGTACTCAAGCAGCGGAACGGGGCGGGCCGCATGAGCATTCACGTCGCACTGCATCATCGGACGACTTACACCTACGACCGCCCGGTCGCGCTGGGACCGCAGGTCGTGCGCCTGCGGCCGGCGCCGCATTCGCGGACCGCGGTCCTGTCCTACGCGCTGAAGGTCGAGCCGGCGCAGCACTTCATCAACTGGCAGCAGGATCCGCAGGGTAACCATCTGGCGCGCTTGGTCTTCCCCGAGAAGACCGACCGCTTCGAGGTCGTGGTCGACCTGGTCGCCGACATGACGGTGATCAACCCGTTCGACTTCTTCCTCGAGCCCGACGCCGAGCGGTGGCCGTTCGCCTACGACCCCGGCCTGGCCGAGGAGATCGCCCCCTTCCGCAAGCTCGAGCCCGTCGGGCCGTTGCTCGCCGAGTGGCTGGCGCGGGTCGATCGCAGCCCGCAGCGCACCGTCGACTTCGTCGTCGGGCTCAATGCCCGGCTGCAGAAGGAGATCGGCTACATCGTGCGCCTCGAGCCGGGCGTGCAGACCTGCGAGGAGACCCTGAAGCTGGCCAAGGGGTCGTGCCGCGACTCGGCCTGGCTGCTGGTCACCATCCTGCGCCATCTCGGCTTCGCCGCCCGCTTCGCCTCGGGCTACCTGATCCAGCTGACGCCGGACGAGAAGCCGCTCGAGGGCCCGGAAGGGCCGACGCGCGACTTCACCGACCTCCATGCCTGGTGCGAGATCTACCTGCCCGGTGCCGGCTGGATCGGCCTCGATCCGACCTCGGGGCTGCTGACCGGCGAGGGCCACATCCCGCTCGCCTGCACCCCCGAGCCGTCGAGCGCCGCGCCGATCGAAGGCGCGGTCGAGAAGAGCGACGTCACCTTCGGCTTCGAGATGAAGGTGACGCGGGTGCGCGAGACGCCCCGATCCACCAAGCCCTACACCGACGAGCAGTGGGCGGCGCTGCTGGCCGTCGGCGAGACGATCGAGCGCGACATCGCCGCCCAGGGACTCAAGCTGACGATGGGCGGCGAGCCGACCTTCGTGTCGATCGACGACATGGACGGCGCGGAGTGGAACACGCTGGCGCTGGGGCCGGAGAAGCGTCGCCTGGCCGGCGTGCTGTTCCGCCGCCTCGCCGACCGCTTCGCCGTCGGCCCGCTGCTGCACTTCGGCCAGGGCAAGTGGTACCCCGGCGAGCAGCTGCCGCGCTGGGCGCTCGGCTGCCACTGGCGCAAGGATGGCGAGCCGATCTGGCGCGACCCGCATCTCTACGCCCTGGAATCGAAGCCGACCGGCGCCACGCCCGAGATGGCGCAACGCTTCGCGCTGGCCCTGGCGCAGCGCCTGCAGCTCGATCCCGACTATCTCTTCCAGGCCTTCGAGGACACCTGGTACTACCTGTGGCGCGAGCGCCGGCTGCCGAGCAACGTCTCGGTCGACCAGTCCAAGGTCAAGGACGCGATGGAGCGCGAGCGCCTGGCCAAGGTGTTCGAGCAAGGGCTCGAGACGCCGGTCGGCACCGTGTTGCCGATCCAGCGCGAGCACAATGGCCGCGGCCGCTGGCGCAGCGGGCCGTGGTTCCTGCGCTCGGAGCGCTGCTACCTGATCCCCGGCGATTCGCCGATCGGCTACCGCCTGCCGCTCGATTCGCTGCCCTGGGCGGCCCCGGCCGATGTCGGCTTCATGGCCGAGCCCGACCCGATGGCGCCGCATCCCGACCTGCCGCCGCTCGACGCCTTCCGGCGCGCGCCGCTGCTGGTCCTCCAGGACGCCCGGCGGACGGTGGAGCCGGCGGCCGGCGACGGCGAGGCGCGGCGCGAGGCCTGGCGGCGGGCGCTGGCACCCGATCTCGGGCCGCGGCCCGGTCCGGGCAGCTCGGCGGCCAACATCGTGCGCACCGCGATGGTGTTCGAGCCGCGCGACGGCCATCTGCACGTCTTCATGCCGCCGACCGACCGCACCGAGGACTATCTCGACCTGGTCGCGGCGGTGGAGGACACCGCCGAGGAGCTCGGCCAGCCGGTCTTCCTCGAAGGCTACCCGCCGCCCGGCGCCGATCCGCGCCTGCTGCATTTCAGCGTCACGCCCGATCCCGGCGTGATCGAGGTCAACATCCATCCCTCGGCCAGCTGGCGCGAGGTCGTCGACAAGACCGAGATCGTCTACGAGGAGGCGCGGCAAACCCGGCTGGGGGCGCAGAAGTTCATGATCGACGGCCGCCACACCGGCACCGGCGGCGGCAATCACGTCACCCTGGGCGGTCCCTCGGCGGCCGAGTCGCCGCTGCTGCGCCGGCCCGACCTGCTGAAGAGCCTGCTCGGCTACTGGCTCAACCACCCGTCGCTGTCCTACCTGTTCTCCGGCCTGTTCATCGGCCCGACCAGCCAGCATCCGCGGGTCGACGAGGCGCGCAACGACGCGCTGCACGAGCTCGAGATCGCCTTCCGCCAGATCGAGGCCGGCCGCGAGACGCCGCCCTGGCTGGTCGACCGGGTGTTCCGCAACCTGCTGGTCGACGCCACCGGCAACACCCATCGCACCGAGTTCTGCATCGACAAGCTGTTCGCCCCGGAATCGTCGGCCGGCCGCCGCGGGCTGCTCGAGCTGCGGGCCTTCGAGATGCCGCCGCACTGGCGCATGAGCGTGGCGCAGCAGGGCCTGCTGCGCGGCCTGATCGCCAAGTTCTGGGACCGGCCCTACGAGCGCACCCTGACCCGCTGGGGAACCCGGCTGCACGACGATTTCATGCTGCCGCACTTCGTCTGGCAGGACTTCGAGGACGTGCTGGCCGACCTGCGCGAGGCCGGCTACCGCTTCGAGTCGGACTGGTTCGCGCCGCACTTCGAGTTCCGCTTCCCGCGCATCGGCGAGATTGCGCAGCGCGGCACCACCGTGGAGCTGCGCCATGCGCTGGAGCCGTGGCACGTGCTGGGCGAGGAGCCGGGCGGCGGCGGCACGGTGCGCTACGTCGATTCCTCGGTCGAGCGCCTGCAGGTAAAGGTCGAGGGGCTGAACGCCGAACGCCACGTCGTCGCCTGCAACGGCAAGCGGGTGCCGCTGCGGCCGACCGGCACGGCCGGCGAGTACGTCGCCGGCGTGCGCTATCGTGCCTGGGCGCCGTCGTCGGGGCTGCACCCGACGATCGGCGTGCACGCGCCCCTGGTCTTCGACCTGTACGACGGCTGGAGCAACCGGTCGCTGGGCGGCTGCACCTACCACGTCGCCCATCCCGGCGGCCGCAACTACGACCGCATGCCGGTCAATGCCAACGAGGCCGAAGCGCGGCGCCGCGCCCGGTTCTTCGCCATCGGCTACACGCCGGGCGAGATGCCCGAGCCACGGCCGGTCGACAATCCCGAGCACCCGCTGACCCTCGATCTGCGGCGCGCCTGACGGCAAGGCGTGCCGGTCGGCCGGGCGACGACGATCGGTAGACCCCGCCAAACGCACGTGCCAAGCTGGTTTTTTGCTTCTTCTCCCCGGGGGCCATGGAGTCGCTGCGCGGCCTGAGTTCGACGCCGGCCAATGCCTATGACGAGCTGGTCACCGGCCAGAAGTCGATCCGCTATCACTGGCAGGGCATTCTCAGCGTCATCCGATCGCTGCCCGGCGGGCTGGGCGAGCGGGTCGAGAGCGCGCGCCGCCAGCTCGAGGAATCGGGTGCCACGGTCAACCTGCTCGACGACCGCGGCAAGCCGCGCTGGGCGTTCGATCCGCTGCCCGTGGTCATCACGCCCGACGAATGGGCGCACATCGAGAGCGGCGTCGTGCAGCGCGCCCGCCTGCTCGATTCGATCCTGGCCGACGTCTACGGCCGCCAGGACCTGCTGCGCCAGCGCCTGCTGCCGCCGACCGTGGTGCAGGCCAACCGCCACTTCCTGCGCGCCTGCCGGGTACGCGACGGCCAGCCGCCGGGCCGCTTCCTGTCGCACTACGCGGTCGATCTCGTCCGCCTGAGCAACGGCCGCTGGCACGTCCTGGCCGACCACACTGAAGTGCCCTCGGGCATCGGCTACGCGATCGAGATGCGCCGCGTGCTGGCGCGCAGCCTTCCCGAGGTGTTCCGCTCGATCCCGGTGCGCCATCTGCGGCCGTTCGTCGACCGCTGGCACGAATCGCTGCGCGCCGCCGCGCCGGCCGGCGTCACCAACCCGAACATCGCCGTGCTGACCCCGGGCCCGCTGTCGGCGGCCTACTTCGAGCACGTCTACCTGTCGCGCCTGCTCGGCGTGCCGCTGGTCGAAGGCGGCGACCTCGTGGCGCGCGACGGCGCGGTGTCGATCAAGACCCTGGCCGGCCTGCGTCCGGTCCACTCGCTGCTGCGCCGGCTCGACAGCGCCTTCGCCGATCCGCTCGAGCTGCGCGCCGATTCGGCGCTGGGCATCACCGGCCTGGTCGAGAGCACGCGCACCGGCCGCATCGCGCTGGCCAACGCGCTCGGCTCGGGCGTCGCCGAGACGCCGGCCCTGATGCCGTTCCTCGAGCGGCTGAGCCAGCACCTGCAAGGCAAGCCGCTGGAGCTGCCGTCGCTCGACGTCTGGTGGCTGGGCGAACCGGCGGCACTGACCTTCGCCCTGGCCAATCTCGACCTGATGATCGTGCGTCCCTGCCTCGCCTTCGACCGCGAGCCGATCATCGTCGGCATGCTCGAGGGCGACGAGCGGCGCGCGCTGGAGCAGCGCATCCGGCGTCATCCCGGCCACTTCGTCGCGCAGTACGCGGTCATGCCGTCGCTCAGCCCGAAATGGGACGGTACCGCCCTGTCGCCGGCGGCCATCGTGGTGCGGGTGTTCGCCAGCGCCGAGGGCGACGGCTACCGCGTGCTGCCCGGCGGCCTGGCGCGCGAGCCGTCGGACGACACCTGCCTGCGCTCGCTCAACCGCCTGAACGGCACCCTGAAGGACGTCTGGGTGCTGGCCGAGGACGCCGCCGACGTGCAGATCCCGCCGGCCCGGCGCTTCCACCAGCTGGCGGTCGAGCGCGGCGGCGCCGAGCTGCAGAGCCGCGTCGCCGACAATCTCTACTGGCTGGGCCGCTACATCGAGCGGCTCGACAACGACGCCCGCCTGCTGCGCACCACCGCGACCAAGGTCGCCCAGGGCGCGGTCAGCCCGCGCGACGCGGTCGAGCTGCGCCTGCTCGGGCGCCTGCTCCACCACGCCAACCTGATGGACCAGACGGCGGCCCTGTCGGCGCCGGAGAACGTCGGCTTCCAGCAGGGGCTGGTCGCGGTCGCCTCGGAGAATCGCGGCCTGGTGCAGGTGCTGAACGCCATCCAACGGCTGATCAGCGGCATGCGCGACCGGTTGTCGGCCGACATGACCATGGCTGCCGGGCCGGTGATGGCCGAGATCCGCCAGCGCCTGCTGGGGGCGCGCGGCCAGCTCGATCCGCTGCTCGCGGCGCTCGACGAGATCGTGCGCTTCGTCGCCATCCTGTCGGGCCTGTCGCAGGAGAACATGACGCGCGGCACAGGCTGGCGCTTCCTCGACCTCGGCCGCCGCCTCGAGCGGGCGCAGTTCGTGGTCACCGGCGTGCTGGGACCGTTCGGCCATTCGCCGATCGACTGGGACGCCGCCATGCGGCTGGCGCTCGAGCTTTGCGACAGCACGATCACCTACCGCACGCGCTATCTCGGCCAGCTGCAGCCGGCGCCGGTGCTCGACCTGGTGATCCTCGACGACAGCAACCCGCGCTCCTTCGCCTTCCAGCTGCGCTCGATCGAGGCCAACCTCGACTGGCTGGCGCGAGTCTCGGGGGTGCGGGTCGCCGCCCTGCCGGCCTCGTTCGAGCAGGACCTCGACTCGGCGGTGCGCCAGTTCGCCGGCGACGAGAAGGTCTGGCGGCACGAGGGCCTGGCGCTGGCCGTGCTGCGCGACATGGCGGCCGACGCCGACCAGCGGCTCGACCAGCTGTCGGAGTCGGTCACCCGTGCCTACTTCTCGCACGTGCCGGCGGCCCAGGCCGTCGGCTCGTCGACGGGCTGACGCCGGCGCGATGAAGTACCAGCTCACCCATCGCACGTCCTACGCCTACGCCAGCTCGGTCGATTCGGCGCAGCACATCGCCCATCTGCGGCCGCGCAGCTTCCCCGGCCAGAGCGTCGGAGCGATCACCATCGAGACCAACCCGCTGCCGGCGCTGGCGGTGCAGCACGTCGATCATTTCGGCAACCTCATCGACATCTATCGCCTCGACAAGCCGCACAACCGCTTCGAGATCGAGGTGCGGGCCGACATCGAGGTGCGCTTCCCCGATCCGCCGCTCGCCGCCGCCACGCCCCCCTGGGAGGAGATCCGCGCCGCGCTCGACAGCGGCGGCTTCCCGACCGCCGTCGGGGCGAGCGAGCTGGTGCACGACTCGCCGCTGGTGCCCGAGGTCGAGGCGCTGGCCGAGTACGGCGCCAAGTCTTTGACGCCGGGCCGTCCGATCCTCGACGCGGCGCTCGAGCTCACGGCGCGCATCAACGCCGACTTCGAGTATCACCCCGGCGCCACCGACATCAGCACGCCGCTGGCCCAGGTGTTCGCCGGCAAGGCCGGCGTCTGCCAGGACTTCGCACACGTCGAGCTGGCGGCGCTGCGCGCCCACGGCCTGGCGGCCGGCTACGTCTCGGGCTACATCCGCACCGTGCGCTCCAAGGACGAGATCGGCCTGCGCGGCGCCGACGCCAGCCACGCCTGGGTGGCGGTGTGGTGCGGCCCGGAGGCCGGCTGGATCCACCTCGATCCGACCAACAACCTGGTGGCGCGCGAGGACCACGTGGTGGTCGCCTGGGGCCGCGACTTCGCCGACGTGAGCCCGCTGCGCGGCGTCATCCTGGGCGGCGATTCGCACTCCTACGGCGTCGCCGTCACTCTAGTGCCGGTCGGGTAGGGGTGCCGGTCTGGCAGGCGGGGTCGGGCAGGCGCGGTCAGCGCCTCAGCCGAGGAAGTCCTTGGTCCACTTTCCGTAGTCGGCCTCGCGGGTCACCCGCTTCATCAGCTCGGCATCGGCGACGCCGGCCAGCTTTCCAGGCGGCGTGCCGTCGCGCAGCGCCTTCAGCGTGTCGTGCACCGCCTTGACCGCGGCGGCGAACGGCTGGTGGCCCTGCAGCGCGATGCGCACGCGGCGGGCGCCGAGATAGTCCTTGTCGGTCAGCTCGCCGGTCACGCCGCCCAGGATCAACGGCAGGGTGGTCGCCGCCGACAGCGCATCGAGCTCGGCGCGGGTGCGCACGCCGACGAAGAACAGCGCGTCGACGCCGGCCTGCTCGTAGGCCCGCCCGCGGGCGATCGCATCCTCGAGGCCGCTGATGGCGACCGCGCTGGTGCGGCCGGCGATGCACAGCGCCGGGTCCTGGCGGCCGGCCAGCGCTGCCTTCATCTTGCCGACGCCTTCGGCGATCGAAACCAGTCGCGGCGCCGTGGTGCCGAACGGCGTCGGCAGCTCGGTGTCCTCCAGGCTGAGGCCGCAGACGCCGGCGGTCTCGAGCTCCTCGACCGTGCGCTTGGCGTTGAGCGCGTTGCCGTAGCCATGGTCGGCATCGACCATCAGCGGCAGGGAGCCGGCACGGTTGATGCGATAGGCCTGGGCGGCGAATTCACTCAGTGTGAGGACGATCAGGTCGGGCGCACCCAGCACGGTGAGCGACGCCACCGAGCCGGCGAACATGCCGACCTCGAAGCCGAGATCCTCGGCGATGCGGGCCGAGATCGGATCGAACACCGAGCCGGGATGGACGCAACGGCCGCCCTCCAGAACGGCGCGGAAGCGCCGGCGTCGATCGGTCCAATGCATCTCGTTCTCCCCTCGACCTTGTGCACCGCCGTCAGCGTTTCGACGGGCAAACACCGATTCGATCGGCGCTTGCCGCTGCGGCAATTGGAAGCGTAGCGTTCCACCATCGGCGGCACGACGGCGCGACGTCCGCCCCTACCAATAACAGGCGCCTGGGGAAATGCCATGTTCGAGATTCTCGACCGGCAGACGAGTCTGACCGGCAACCAGAAGAAGATCATCGCCGCAGCGGTGATCGGCGACGCGCTCGAGTTCTTCGATTACTTCCTGATCGGCTTCGTGCTCGCCTTCCTGATCGGGCCGTGGAAGCTCACCTTCGACCAGTTCGCCATCGTCTTCCTGTCGTCCGGAGTCGGCGCCCTGCTCGGCGCCTACATCTGGGGCTGGGTCGCCGACCGGATCGGCCGCCGCCCGGTGTTCATCGGCACCGTGCTGAACTTCTCGATCGCCACCGGCCTGCTCTACTTCACGCCCGACAACGGCTGGATCTACCTCACCATCATGCGCTTCTTCGTCGGCTTCGGCGTCGGCGGCCTGTACTGCGTGGACCTGCCGCTGGTGCAGGAGTTCATGCCGTCGTCCAAGCGCGGCTGGGTCGGCGGCCTGGTGACCTGCGTCATCCCGCTGGGCGTCGGTCTGGGCGGCGTGCTGGGCGCCTTCATGGGCCCGACCGAGTGGCGCACCCTGTTCCTGATCGGCCTGTTCCCGGCGCTGATCGTGCTGCTGGTCCGCCTGTGGGTGCCGGAGTCGCCGCGCTGGCTGGTCCGCCAGGGCCGCTACGACGAGGCCCGCAAGGCGCTGGCCTGGGCGCTGGAGAAGCCGCCCGAGTCGCTGCCGATGCCCGATGCCCGGACCCTGGGCGAGCCGGTCAAGACGCGGTGGCTCGACCTCTTCAAGTACCCGCGCAGCCTCGCCGTCTCCTGGCTGGGCAACGCCGGGGCGCAGACCGGCGTCTACGGGATCAGTCTGTGGGCGCCGACCCTGTTCGTGCTGATCCTCAAAGTGACGCCGCAGGAAGCCAGCAAGATGTTCATCCTGCTGACCGTGACCGGCTTCGTCGGCCGCCTGACCTTCTCCTACCTCTCGGAGAAGATCGGCCGGCGCAACTGCGGCGGGCTGCTGGGCTTCGGCGCCGCGACCCTGATCATCCTGGCCGGCTACAACTACAACACCACGATGTTCGGGGTGTCGGCCTTCTGGCTGATCCTGGCGGCCGCGATGTTCTTCG
>JAXMCN010000031.1:0-9556 GCA_046349275.1 Reyranellaceae bacterium
AAGCCATGGCCCTGTCCGTCGACCGAATCGACCACATCGTCATCAACTGTCGCGACGTCGAGACGACCGCGTCCTGGTACGAGCGCGTGCTCGGCATGCAGCGCGAGGTGTTCGGCGACTTCAAGCACACCGCGCTGAAGTTCGGCCATCAGAAGTTCAACGTGCGGCCGACCGGCGCCAGGGGCTGGATGACGTCGGAGGTCGATTCGCCGGGCACGCTCGACCTGTGCTTCGTCACCCGGCAATCGCCCGAGGAAGTCGTGGCCCACTTCACGGCCTGCGGCGTCGCCATCGTCACCGGCCCGGTGCGCAAGATCGGCGCGCGCGGCGACATGATCTCGGTCTATTGCCGCGACCCCGACGGCAACCTGATCGAGGTCTCGACCTATCCGGAAAGCGCCTGAGCCCTTCGGCTCAGGCGGCCTCGAACTTGCCGAACTCCCAGGCGCGGCCCGGCGCGGCGGCGAACAGCGCCTTGGTGTAGTCGGCCTTGGGCGCGCCGAACACCTGCTGGGCGGGGCCGTACTCGACCACGCGGCCCTTGCTCATCACCGCCACGTAGTCGCAGATCTGCGCCGCGACGCGCAGGTCGTGGGTGATGAACAGCACCGCGAGGTCGAGCCGCTTGCGGATCTCGTCGAGCAGCTCGAGCACCTGCTTCTGCACCGACACGTCGAGCGCCGACACCGCCTCGTCGGCGATCAGCAGCTCGGGCTCCATGGCCAGCGCGCGGGCGATGCAGATGCGCTGGCGCTGGCCACCCGAGAACTGGTGCGGGAAGCGGTCGAGCGCATTGGGATCGAGGCGCACCGTCTCCATCAGCTTGCGCGCCCGCGCCATCGCCTCGGCCCGGCCGAGGCCGAAGTTCATCGGGCCCTCGATGATGAACTCGCCGACCGTGATGCGCGGGTTCATCGAGCGGTAGGGGTCCTGGAAGACGATCTGCACGCGGCGGCGATGCGGCCTGAGCTTGCCGGCCGACATGGTGGCGATCTCGGTGTCGCCGAGGAACACCTTGCCCTCGCTGGGGTCGATCAGGCGGGCGATGCAGCGCGCCACCGTCGACTTGCCGGAGCCCGATTCGCCGACGATGCCCAGGGTCTCGCCCTTGCGGATCTCGAGGTCGACGTCGATCGCCGCCTTGACCACCCGCGCCTTCTGGAAGAAGCCGTGGCCGGTGTAGCTCTTGCCCAGCTTCTCGGTGCGCAGCACCGTGACGTCGTTGCGCTTGTCGCCGCGGTTGCGCGGATGGATCGACGGCACCGACGAGATCAGCATGCGCGTGTAGGCGTTCTGCGGCCGCGACAGGATCTGCTCGGTCGGCCCCATCTCGACCAGCTCGCCCCAGCGCAGCACGGCGACCCGATGGGCGATCTCGGCGACGACGCCGAAATCGTGGGTGATGAACAGCACGCCGGTGCCTTGGCTGGCCTGCAGCTCGGCGACCAGCTTCAGGATCTCGGCCTGGGTCGTGACGTCGAGCGCCGTCGTCGGCTCGTCGGCGATCAGCAGCACCGGATCGAGCACCAGCGCCATGGCGATCATGATGCGCTGGCGCTGGCCGCCCGACAGCTGGTGCGGATAGGAGCCGTAGATGCGCTCCGGCTCGGGCAGCTTCACGCGGCCCAGGATGCCCAGGATCTTGGCGCGGCGGGCGGCGGCGTCGAGCTTGGTGTGGGTGCTCAGCACCTCGTCGATCTGCTCGCCGCAGGTCATGACGGGGTTGAGCGCCGTCATCGGCTCCTGGAAGATCATCGACATGCGCGTGCAGCGCAGCTCGCGCAGCCTGTCCTCGCTGGCGGTCAGCACGTTCTCGCCCTCGAGCAGGATCTCGCCCGCGGTCGGCTTCAGCGCCTTGGCGAGCAGGCCCATGACGGTGAAGGCGATCACCGACTTGCCCGAGCCGGATTCGCCCACCAGGCAGACGATCTCGCCGCGCTTGACGGTGAAGCTGACGTTCTGGACGGCGTTGCCGCGGTCGCCGCCCTTGGGCAGCGAGACGGCGAGGTTGCGGACCTCGAGGACCGGCTGGTCGGCGGAGTCGGTCATACTTTCTTGCTCATCTTGGGGTCGAGCGTGTCGCGCAGGCCGTCGCCCATGATGTTGATGGCGAGCACCGTGAAGGCGAGGAAGATGCCGGGATAGAAGATGTTGTGCGGGAACACGCGGAACAGGGTACGGCCCTCGGCCATGATGTTGCCCCAGCTCGGGATCTCCGGCGGGATGCCGATGCCGAGGAACGACAGCGCCGCCTCGACCAGGATGGCGGCGGCGGCGATGAAGGTGCCCTGCACGATCAGGGGCGCGATGGTGTTGGGCAGGATGTGGCGGAACATCAGCACCCAGGTCGGCGTGCCGACCGAGATGGCGCCCTCGACGTAGGGCTCCTCGCGGACGGTCAGCACGATCGATCGGACCAGGCGCACGACCCGCGGCACGTCGGGCACGACGATGGCGAAGATCACGGTGAACAGGCCGGCACGCCAGATCGACACCAGGGCGATTGCCAGCAGGATGCCGGGAATCGCCATCAAGCCATCCATGATGCGCATGATGATCCCGTCGGCCCAGCGTATGTAGCCGGCGATCAGGCCGATCACGACGCCGATCGCGATGGCGATCACCGCCACCGCCAGGCCGACCGCCAGCGATACGCGGGCGCCGTACAGCACGCGGCTGTAGACGTCGCGGCCCAGGCTGTCGGTGCCCATGATGGCCTCGCGCTTGACCGTCGTGCCGTCGTCCAGGCGCATGGTGATCTCGGTGCCGGGCTTCTTGTTGCGCGCCGCCGGATCGATGCGCGTCGGGTCGACCGTGCCGAGGAACGGCGCCAGGGCGGCGATCGCCACCATCACCAGCAGGATCAGGCCGCCGATGATCACGTTGGGATTGCGCAGCGCCACCAGCCACAGGCTGCGCCGCTTGGTCGAGGCCGCCGCGATCGAGGCGGAGTCGACGAGGTCTTCGCTGGCGACGGTCAATAGCGGATCCTCGGATCGAACAGGGTGTAGCTGATGTCGATCAGCAGGTTGATCACGACGTAGACCACCGAGAACATCAGGATGACGGTCTGGATGGTCGGGAAGTCGCGGCTGAGCACCGCCTCGACGGTGAGGCGGCCGAGCCCGGGCAGGCCGAACACGCTCTCGGTCACCACCGCGCCGCCGATCAGGATGGCGACGCCGATGCCGATCACGGTGAGGATCGGCACGGCGGCGTTGCGCAGCGCGTGCCGCATCAGCACGACCCGGTTCGACAGGCCCTTGGCGCGGGCGGTGCGGATGTAGTCCTCGTTCAGCACCTCGAGCACCGAGGCGCGGGTGATGCGGGCGATCAGGGCGATGAAGCCGACCGACAAGGTGAGCGAGGGCAGCACCATGCGCTCGAGGAACTGCCAGAAGTTGACGCCGATGCGGACGTAGCCCTGCACCGGCAGCCAGCCGAGCGTGATGGCGAAGACGTAGATCAGGCAGTAGCCGATGACGAAGCCGGGCACCGAGAAGCCGAGCACCGAGAAGCCCATGACGATGCGGTCGAACAGCGAGCCCTGGCGCCACGCGGCCATGACGCCGATCGGCACGGCGACGCCGACGGCGAAGATCAGCGTGCAGGTGGCCAGCGCCAGGGTCGGCTCGATGCGCTGGGCGATCAGCTCGGCGACCGTCTTCTTGAAGAAGAAGCTCTCGCCGAAATTGCCCTGCAGGACGTTGCCGATCCAGATCGCGAACTGGGTCCACAGCGGCTCGTTGAGGCCGAGCTTGGCGCGGATGTCGGCGATCTGGTCGGAGGTCGCGTTGTCGCCGGCGATCACCGCCGCCGGATCGCCCGGCGTCAGGCGCAGCATCAGGAACACGAAGATCGCCACCACCGCGAGCACGGGGATGATGGCGATCAGGCGGCGGGCGATGAAGTCGAGCATGTCGATCCTAGTCCGTCATTCTCCTCTCCCCCTGGCGGGGGAGAGGAATATGAGACAACCGCTGAGGCGTCACTTCTTCTCGATGTTCCACATCACCGGCACCGGCGCCTTCAGCCAGCCGGTGACGGTGGCGCGGGCGGCGCCCGGCCCGTACCACTGGCCGACCCAGGCGTACTGGGCGGTCTCGATGGCGCGGTCCTGCACCGCCTTGGCGAGCTGCTTGGCCTTCGCCGGATCGGTCTCCTTGGCGTAGGCGTCGCGCAGCTTCTCCATCTCCGGATCGGTCGGCCAGCCGAACCACGACTTGTCGCCGTTGGCCACCATGTAGGAATCGGCGATCGGGTTCAGGATGTCGGCGGCGACCGAGAAGGTGTGGAAGATGTTCCAGCCGCCCTTGTCGGCCGGCTCCTTCTTGGTGCGGCGGGTGACCAGCGTCTGCCAGTCCATCGACTGCATGTCGACCTTGAAGCCGCCCTGCTCGAGCAGCGCCTTGGTCACCGGCGCCATGTTGGTCAGCACCGGCAAGGTCGTGGACTGCATGAGCACGATCGGCGTGCCGTCGTAGCCGGCCTCCTTGAGCAGCGCCTTGGCCTTCTCGAAATCCGGCTTGACCAGCAGGCCGCCGGGCACGTCGAAGGCGTTCGGCGTGCCGCACACGAAGGCGGCGGTGCAGACCTTGTAGTACTGCGGCTCGCCGACCGTCGCCTTGAGGTAGTCCTCCTGGCGGATGGTGAGCATCGCGGCCTGGCGGATCTTGGGATTGTCGAACGGCTTCACCGTGTGATTGAAGCGGTAGATGAACTGGTGGCCGAGCGGGTTCCAGTCGACCAGCTGCACGCCCTTGTCGGCCTTGAGGATCGGGATCAGGTCGTGCGGCGGCTGCTCGACCAGGTCGATCTCGCCGTTGACCAGGGCGTTCACCTGCTGCTGCGGGTCGGGCATCTCGACGATCTCGACCCGGTCGACCTTGGCGACCTTGCCGCCGGCCAGGCCCGAGGGCGGCTCGCTGCGCGGCTTGTACTTGGTGTTCTTGGCGTAGACGTGCTTCTCGCCCGGCTTCGACTCGGCATTGACGTAGATGAACGGGCCGGAGCCGATCTGGCTGTCGATCTGCTTGAACGGGTCGGTGTCGGCGACCCGCTTGGGCATCATGAACGGCACCTGCGACGACGGCTTGCCCAGCGACTCGAGGACCAGGCCATAGGGCTCCTTGAGCACCATCTGGAAGGTCTTGGCGTCGACCGCCTTGAACTCCTTGACGAAGTCCATGAGCTTCTGGCCCATCGCGTCGCGGGCGCCCCAGCGCTTGATCGAGGCGATGCAGTCCTCCGACGTCACCGGCTGGCCGTCGTGCCAAGCCTGGCCGTCGCGCAGGGTGAAGGTCCACACCGTCTTGTCCGGCGAGACCTCGTACTTGTCGACCATCTGCGGCTGGACGGCGTTGTTGGCGTCGGTCGCGAACAGCGTGTCGTAGACCAGGTAGCCGTGGTTGCGCGTGACGTAGGCCGTCGTCCAGATCGGATCGAGGATCGTCAGGTTGCCGTTCTGCACGAAGCGCAGAACCTTGCCCTGCTGGGCCCAGGTCGGTGCGCCGGCCGCCAGGGCGGCGCCGGCGACGATGGCGGCGATGGTGCGTCTGGTGATGTTCTTCATTCGGAAGCCCCTCTGTTTCCTCCCATGGAAGAAGGCGGCTCCCCGTACCGCCTTCATCGATGGGGCGTGCGGGAGCCGGGGCTCCCGCACGCGCGCGTCGATCACTTCTTGGTCATGTTCCAGAACACCGTCACCGGCGCCACCATGGCGCCGTCGATGTTCTTGCGTAGCGCCGCCGGCTGGTACCACTGGCCGACGTTGATGTGCGTCGGGTGGTCGACCCAGTACTTCTGCAGGTCGACCGCGATGGCCTTCTGCTTCACCGGATCGGTCTCCTTGGCGAACTGGTCGCGCAGCTTCTCGATCGTCTGGTCGCACGGCCAGCCGAACATCGCCTTGTCGCAGGCGGCGTTGAAGAAGCCGGCCATCACCGGGTTGAGGATGTCGGCGGCGACCCACGAGGTCAGGAAGGCGTGCCAGCCGCCCTGGCTCGGCGGCTCCTTCTTGGCGCGGCGGGCGACCAGCGTCTGCCAGTCCATCGACACCATGTCGACCTTGAAGCCGGCCCGCTCCATCTGCGCCTTGGCGACCGGCGCGAGGTTGGTCAGGACCTGCAGGTCGGTCGACTGCATCAGCACGATCGGCGTGCCGTCGTAGCCGGCTTCCTGCAGCAGCTGCTTGGCCTTGGCGGCGTTGGCGTTCAGCACGTCGGCCATGCCGTCCTCGCTGGCCAGCGGCGTGCCGCAGATGAACACGGGCTTGCACACCTTGTAGTACTTGGGGTCGCCGATCGTCGCCTTGAGGAAGTCCTCCTGGCCGAACGCCACCATCACGGCGTGCTTGATCTTGTCGTTGTCGAACGGCTTGGCCGTGCTGTTGAAGCGGAAGACGTACTGGTTGCCCAGCGGATTGCCGTCGAACAGCTTGATGTTCTTGTCCGCCGCGAGCAGCGGCAGCAGGTCGTGGCCGGGCGATTCGATCATGTCGATCTCGCCGTTCTGCAACGCCCCGACCTGGGTCTGGACGTCGGGCATGGCGATCCACTCGACCCTGTCGACCTTGACGACCTTGCCGCCGGCCAGGCCGGAGGGCGGCTCGGCGCGCGGCTTGTACTTGGCGTTCTTGACGTAGACCGTCTTCTCGCCCGGCTTCCATTCGTCCTGCTTGAAGACGAACGGGCCCGAGCCGATCACGTCGGTGACCTTGATCTGGGTCGCGGGATCGGTCTCGGCGACCCGCTTGGGCATCATGAACGGCACGTTGGACGACGGCTTGCCGAGCGACTGCAGGACCAGTCCGTACGGCTCCTTCATCTTCATCTTGAAGGTCTTGGCGTCGACCGCCTCGAAGTCGGCGACCGAGCCCATCATCTTCTGGCCCATCGAATCGCGCGCCGCCCAGCGCTTGATCGAGGCGATGCAGTCCTCCGCCGTCACCGGCTTGCCGTCGTGCCACTCCAGGCCGTCGCGCAGGGTGAAGGTCCACACGAGGTTGTCCGGCGACACCTCGTACTTCTCGACCATCTGGGGCTTCACCTCGAACTTCTCGTCCATGGCGAACAGCGTGTCCCAGACCATGTAGCCGTGGTTGCGCTGGATGTAAGCCGTGGTCCAGATCGGATCGAGGATCTTGAGATCCGAGTGCATCACCACCTTGAGGGTCTGCGCCTGGGCCGGCGCCATGCCCATCAAGCCCGCGAGGCTGGCGGCCGCCACCACGCTGGCGACCGACTTTCTCCACTGTATCATGATTTCCCTGCTCCCTGTTGCGCGCTTCTCTGCAAGAATCGAGCCGCTCCCCAATTCCACACTAGCAGCGGCGGGGCCGCTTCCGGAAGCCGATTCAGGCGCTGCGCTAATTCGGCCGCGCGGCGCCGCCGTTGATGGCCTTCTCGAGCAGCTCGAGGATGCCTTCGGAGGCCGCCGTCGCGACGATGTCGCCGAAGCCGGCCCACGATCCCTTGGCGGCGGCCAGCGGCACCGGATTGGCCTGCTCGATGTCGCCGATCTTGCGGCCCGTCGAATCCTTGAGCAGCCACTTGACGACCAGCTGGCCACGCTGCTCGTCGAGCGGCGTCAGGCTGACCGTGGCGGAGACGACGAAGACATCGGGGCCGGCGCCGTCGACCAGCACGATCTTGCTCGAGCCGAGCGCCCGCCGCATCCCGGAGGTCAGCTGCCTGTTGCCGTCGGACGGCGCCCCGGTCACCGACTCGACGAGGACCTTGACCTGCGGCGCCTGGGGTTGCGCGGGCTGCTGGCCGGCCGCGGCGACAGGCTGGTCGGTCGCGGTCTTGGCGGCCTCGGCCGCCGCCACCGCCGGATCCGCCGGCGGCTCCTCGGGGATCGTCAGGCCCGACATCACCTCGCCCGGCGAGCGTGGCGTGAAATTGGGCGGCCGGCCGATCAGGGTGGCGACCCTCGGCGCCGCCTGCTGGGCGATCCGCGAGACCAGCCGGTCGCTCGCCTCGGCATAGTCCTCCGACCGGGCGCGGGTCCGGCTGGTCGCCGGCGGCTGCGAGTCGGGCGTTCCCGCGACCCGCCAGTCGATCTGCACCTCGATTCCGTTCGGGGCATCGCGGGTGCTCATGGTGCCGGTCACCTGCAGGGGCGCCTCGGCCGGCGCGACGGCCGCCAGCACGCCGTAGGACTGCAGCTCGATGGCCAGCGCCGCCGCCACCCGCTCGGCCATCGCGTCGGGCATGTTGCGCGGCGGCGCGATCGCCAGCTCGATCTTGTCGCGCGGCAGGCGACGGCTGCTGACGTAGGAATCGTCGCGCTCGAACGCCCGGGGCGGCGGCGCGCAGCCGGCGAGCAGCAGCAGGCCGAGCAGCACTAGAGCAAGGCGCACGTCGCGATGGCTCCCAGCAGGCAGCAGAACACCAGGATGATGAAGTAGGGCACTCAGGCCTCGAGGGCGATCGCCGACAGGCCGCGGCCGTAATCGCGGACGCCGCCCAGCGTGTTGCGCCGGTAGCTGAAGAAGTCGGCCTCGCCGGCCAGCGTGTCGTGGCCGGTGGCGCTGGCCGCGACGCCGGCGGCGGTCAGCCGGCGCAGCAGGTAGCCCGCCAGGTCGAACAGGAAATGGCCGGCGCGCGGCGACGGCGCGAAGAAGGCGCCGTTGGCCTCGTCCTGGGCCAGGAACGGCGCCGGGAATTCCGGCCCGACCTCGTAGGATTTGCCGCCGATGCAGGGGCCGATCGCGGCGCGGATGCGCTCGCGCCGCGCGCCCAGCCGCTCCATGGCGGCGATCGTGCTGTCGGTCACGCCGCCCAGCGCGCCCTTCCAGCCGGCATGGGCGCCGCCGATCACGCCGGCTTGCGGATCGGCCATCAGCACCGGCGCGCAGTCGGCCGACAGCACGCCCAGCGCCACGCCCGGCCGGTCGGTGACCAGGGCATCGGCCTTGGGCGCGCCGGGCGACGTCCAGCGTGCGCTGTCGACCGTCAGCACCTCGGGCGAATGGATCTGGTGGACGGTCAGCAGGTCGGGCTCGGCGAGCCCGAACTCGGCCGCGGCGCGCCGCCGGTTCTCGCGCACGTTGTCGGGCGGGTCGGCCGAGCCGTAGCCGCAGTTCAGCGACGTGAAGAGGCCGCTGCTGACGCCGCCGTGGCGGGTGAAGAAGCGATGCCGCACGCCGCCGAGGGCGGCCAGGGAAGGGGCCTGGATCATGTCGCGATCGAACCTGTTGCGTCCGGGGGGCTGTCCGCAAAGCCGGCCGGTCCGGCGTTTCTGTCGTCGCCCACGGCCATGACGCGGAACAGCGTGCCCATTTGATCCGGAGCGATCAAGCGCGCCAATGCCGCGTCGATCGCCCGCGCCTGGGCCTCGCTGGCGCGCGCCTTCAGCGCGGCGGCGCGCTGCAGGGCGCCAAGCTGCTGCAGGAACGCGCCCTGCGGCACCGGCCCGAAGGTCGGCTGTCCGGTCGCCCGGGCCAGGGCGGCGAAATCGACGTGGGCGCTGAGATCGACCTCGCCGGGCCGCTCGAGGATGTCGGCCTGGCGATGGCCGCGCACCGCCTGCAGGGAGGCCGCCCGGCCGGCCC
>JAXMCN010000032.1:0-9131 GCA_046349275.1 Reyranellaceae bacterium
GGCTCGAGCTCAGGGCGGGCGAGATCGTCGGCATCGCCGGCGTCTCGGGCAACGGCCAGACCGAGCTGCTGCAAGTGCTGTCGGGCATCCGCGCGCCGACCGGCGGCACGCTCACCGTGTGCGGCCGCGTGATCGACGCCGGCCATCCCTGTGATCCGGCCGAGATGCGCGGCCTCGGCCTGGCGCACGTCCCGGAGGACCGCCTGCGCCAGGGCATGGTGGCAGCGTTCCAGGCGTCGGAAACGGCGATTCTGGGCTACCAGGAGGAACCGCCGTTCTGCCGCAACTACCTGCTCGACGGGCCGGCCGTAGGGGCGCATTGCGCCCAGCTGATGGAGCGCTTCGACGTACGGCCGCGCGCGCCGGCGCTGCGCTCGTCGAGCTTCTCGGGCGGCAACCAGCAGAAGCTGGTGCTGGCGCGGGAGATGGCGCGCGAGCCCAAGGTGCTGCTGGTCGGCCAGCCGACGCGCGGCGTCGATATCGGCGCCATCGAGTTCATCCATCGCGAGCTGGTGAAGAGCCGCGACAAGGGTTGCGCCGTTCTGGTGGTTTCGGTCGAGCTCGACGAGATCCTGTCGCTCGCCGACCGCATCGTGGTGATGTTCGCTGGCAGGATCGTGGGCGAGGTGCCGGCTGGGAAGGCCGACGAGCGCACGCTCGGGCTGATGATGGCGGGAGCGGCGGGATGAGAGGGCCGCTCCGGCCCCTGCCCGCCTGGGCCGAGATCGCGGTGCTGCCGCTGCTCAACATCGCGCTCGCCTTCGTCACGGTGGGCATCATCGTGCGCATCATCGGCGTCGACCCGTTGCATGCATTGAATCTGCTGGTAGCGGGCGCCATCGGCTCGTCCGAATCGATCGGCTACACGCTCTATTACACGACCAATTTCATTTTCACCGGGCTCGCCGTCGCCGTCGCCTTCCATGGCGGGCTGTTCAACATCGGCGGCGAGGGCCAGGCCTATATCGGCGGGCTGGGCTGCGGCCTCGTCATCCTGGCGCTCGATCGCTTCCTGCCGGCGTGGTTGATGATCCCGCTCGCGATCATCGCGGCCGCCCTGTTCGGCGCGGCATGGGCGGCGGTGCCGGCCTGGCTGCAGGCGTGGCGCGGCAGCCACATCGTCATCACCACCATCATGTTCAACTTCCTGGCCTCGGCGCTGATGGTCTACCTGATGGTGAACGTGCTGATCGCGCCGGGCTCGATGACGCCGCAGAGCCGCACCTTCACCGCCTCGGGCAAGCTGCCCAACATGCACGACGTGCTGGCCGGGCTCGGCATCCAGGTGGTGCCGTCGGCGCTCAACCTGTCGATCGTGCTGGCGGTGCTGTGCTGCATCGGCGTGTGGGTCTTCCTGTGGCACACGCCGTGGGGCTATGCGCTGCGGACCATGGGACACAATCCCGAGGCGGCGATCTATGCCGGCACCAACCTCAGGAGCATGACCATGCTCGCCATGTGCCTGTCGGGCGGCTTGGCGGGCTTTGTCGGCGTCAACGAGCTGATGGGCGTGCACCAGCGCATCGTGCTCGACTTTCCCGCGGGCTACGGCTTTGCCGGCATCGCCGTCGCCTTGATGGGGCGCAGCCATCCGCTCGGCATTGTCCTGGCGGCGTTGCTGTTCGGTGCCCTTCAGCAGGGCGGCGCCGAGCTCGCCTTCGAGATCCCGACCATCAACCGCGAGATGGTGGTGGTGATCCAGGGCCTGATCATCCTGTTCTCCGGTGCCCTGGTGAACCTGCCGAGGCCGTGGCTGCAGTGGGTGTTGGCGCTCGCGCCTTCGCTAGGGCGGCGAGGGCGAGGGTCATGACAAGTCTATCGTTCCTCCCTCGTAATCGGGGAAGGTGGCCCGAAGGGCCGGAGGGGGAAAGCCTCAGTCGAGCGGCCTCAATCCCGACGTCGGAATCAGAAGCATCTCGGCTGAGGCTTTTCCCCTCCGCCCCGTATGACGGGGCACCTCCCCCGATCACGGGGGAGGAAAATTGATCTCATGGACGACACCCTCTCCTTCGTCCTGCTCACCCTCGCCGCCACCTTGCGCGTGGCGACGCCGCTGGTGCTGTGCGCCATGGGCGGGCTGTTCTCGGAGAAGGGTGGCATCATCGATGTCGGGCTCGAAGGCAAGATGCTGATGGCGGCGTTCTTCGCCGCCGCAACCGCCGCCGTCACCGGGTCGGCCTGGGCCGGCGTGGCGGCAGCGATCATCGCCGCCGAGGTGATGGCGCTGCTGCACGGCGTGGCCTGCATCACCTATCGCGGCAACCAAGTGGTGAGCGGCGTCGCCATCAACATCCTGGCGGCCGGCCTCACCATCGTGCTGGGCAACGCCTGGTTCAGCCGGGGCGGCCAGACGCCGGCCCTGGTCGGCGATCAGCGCCTGATGCCGATCCTGCTGCCGGGCGCCGGCGACAACATCCTGGTCTATGTCGCGCTCGCCGCCGTGCCGCTCACCTGGTGGATCATCGAGCGCACGCGCTTTGGCCTCCGCCTGCGCGCGGTGGGCGAGATGCCGCTGGCCGTCGACACCGCCGGCATCTCGGTGCCCTGGCTGCGCTATCGCGCGGTGCTGTTGTGCGGGCTGTTCGCCGGCCTCGCCGGCGCCTACATCTCGATCGCCCAGAATGCCGGCTTCAGCCGCGACATGACGGCAGGGCAGGGCTTCATCGCGCTGGCTGCCATCATCTTCGGCAAGTGGAAGCCCTTCGCGGCCTTCGGCGCCTGCCTGCTGTTCGGCCTGCTCGACGCCATCGCCATCCGCCTGCAGGGCGTGCGCCTGCCGGGCATCGGCGAGGTTCCGGTGCAATTGTTCCAGGCCTTGCCGTATCTTCTCACCGTGTTCCTGCTGGCCGGCTTCATCGGTCGCGCGGTGGCGCCCAAGGCCGCCGGCATCCCCTACGAAAAGGAGCATTAGTGCGCTGCAGAAAGGAACAATGATGGACGACCTGCTTCATCTCGCCCGACGGATGATGCTGCACGCCCACGCGCCCTATTCGAAATTCCATGTCGGTGCGGCGCTGCGCAGCGCGGACGGCTCGATCCACGGCGGCTGCAACGTCGAGAACGCTGCCTACCCGCAGGGCTGGTGCGCCGAGGCCTCGGCGATCGCGGCGATGGTGGGGGCGGGCCAGAAGCGCATCCTCGAATGCCTGGTGATCGGTCCGGGACCGGAGCTCATCACGCCGTGCGGCGGCTGCCGCCAGAAGCTGCGCGAGTTCGCCTCGGACGATCTGCCGATCCATCTCTGCAGCCCGGACGGGCTGCATCGCACGGTGACCCTGGGTCATCTTCTGCCGATGTCTTTCGGCCCGCACCATGTCGGCGCCCCATGAGCGAGGTGATCGCTCGTCGCGCGCCAGGCTTTCAGCCCAAGGTGGCCGTCATCCTGGGCTCCGGCCTGGGTCGCTTCGCCGACCAGGTGGCCCCCGTGGCGGCGATTCCCTACGGCGACCTGCCGGGCTTTCCGCAGACCACCGTCGGCAGCCACGCCGGCCGCCTGGTGCTGGGCCATGTCGGGCCGACGCCGGTCGCGGTGCTGCAGGGCCGTGCCCACTACTATGAGCGCGGCCGGCCCGACGAGATGAAGGTCGCCATCCACACCCTTGCCGAGATCGGCTGCGAGACGCTGCTGCAGACCAATGCGGCGGGCAGCCTGCGCCTCGAGATGCCGCCGGGCTCGGTGATGGCAATCACCGATCACATCAACTTCACCGGGGTCAATCCGCTGTTCGACGTCGGCCCGGGCGACAGCCGCTTCGTCGACATGGTCGACGCCTACGACCCGGCGCTGCGGCAGGCCCTGCTCGCGGCGGCCGATGCCGCCGGGGTCGTGTGCCATCAGGGCGTCTATATCTGGTTCAGTGGCCCGAGCTTCGAGACCCCGGCCGAGATCCGCGCCGCCCGGGTGCTGGGCGCCGACGCGGTCGGCATGTCGACGGCGCCCGAGACCATCCTGGCCCGCCATGTCGGCATGAAGGTGGCGGCGCTGTCGCTGATGACCAACTACGCCGCCGGGCTGGTGCCCGGCGCGCTGGGCCACGACCACACCGTCGCCGTCGCCAGCGCGTCGGCGGGTGAGGTGCAGCGCTTGTTGTGGGCGTTCCTGGAGGCTTATCGATGAAGCAAGTGCTGCCGTGCCTGTCGCTTGCGGCGATGCTCATGCTTCCCGGGCAGGGGGCATGGTCTGCCCTCGATCCTGAGGACCAGAGGCTTATCGACGCGGCGAGCTGCGAGGAGATTCAGCGCGAATACCGCAACTACTCCGCCGCCGAGCGCCAGGTCGAGGCCGAGATCCGGAAGGCCAACGCCGGAACGGCGGCCGCCAACATCGCAGGCCTCGCAGCTTTTGCCGCGCTGGGTTTCGGTTTCGTCACCTGGGAGGACAACTCGGACGCCGAGGAAACGCTCGCCGAGCTGCGGGAGATCCGCATCGCCATCGGCGAGAGCGCGAAGAAGAAAGGCTGCCGCCTCTAGGCCATGCTGCCGCAAGAGATCATCCGCAGGAAGCGTGACGGCCTCGAACTGTCGGCCGAGGAGATCGCCTTCGTCGCGCGTGGCATCCATGACGGCGGGTTGAGCGAGGGCCAGGTCGCCGCCTTTGCCATGGCGGTGTTCTTTCGCGGCATGACGACGGCGGAGAGGGCGGCGCTGACCCAGGGGCTCTGCCGCTCGGGCCGGCAGCTCGACTGGACGGATCTCGCCCTGCCGGGGCCGATCGTCGACAAGCATTCGAGCGGTGGCGTCGGCGACAAGGTGAGCCTGATGCTGGCGCCGATCGTTGCCGCCTGCGGCGCCTTCGTGCCGATGATCTCGGGCCGCGGGCTTGGCCATACCGGCGGCACGCTCGACAAGCTGTCGGCGATCTCGGGCTACGACACCCAGCCCGACATCGCCACGTTCCGCCGGGTCGTTCGCGAGGTCGGTTGCGCTGTGATCGGCCAGACCGACGATCTGGCGCCGGCCGACCGGCGCCTCTATGCCATCAGAGATGTCACCGCCAGCGTCGAATCGATCCCCCTGATCGTGAGCTCGATCCTGTCGAAGAAGATCGCCGAGGGGCTCGACGGGCTGGTGATGGACGTGAAGTGCGGATCGGGCGCGTTCTGCGACACCGAGGCGATGGCGCACGATCTCGCTGAAAGCCTGGTCGCGGTGGCCAACCAGGCCGGCCTGCCGACCGTCGCGCTGATCACCGACATGGACCGCGTGCTGGGGCGCAATGTCGGCAACGCCCTCGAGGTCGTCGAGGCGGTCGACTATCTGAAGGGCGAAGGCACGCGCGACCCACGCCTGCACGAGGTGACGATGGCGCTGGCCGGCGAGATGGTAGCCCTGGCCCGCCTGGCGCCCGACGTCGCGGCCGGCCGGGTTCTTGCCGAGGCGGTCCTTGCCGACGGGCGGGCGGCCGAGCGCTTCGGGCGCATGGTGGCGGCGCTTGGCGGGCCGGACGATTTCCTCGAGCACAGTAACCGCTATCTCGGCCACGCCGCGGTGATCCGGCCGTGCAATGCCGAGCAGTCGGGCTACGTTGCGGGCATGAACGCACGCGACATTGGCATCGCCGTGGTGGCGCTGGGCGGCGGCCGCAGCCACGCCGACGATGCGATCGATCCGTCGGTCGGCCTCACCGGCGTCGTCGATGTCGGCGTGCCGGTCCGCGCCGGCAGCCCGCTCTGCATCGTCCATGCCGCGAGCGATGATGCCGCCGATGCAGCGATCGCCATCGTGCGCCGGGCGATCCGCATCGGGCCTGGCGCCGGGCCGGCAAGGCCGGTGGTGATGGAGCGCATCGTCCAATGAGCACGGTCGATCTCGGGGCCTATGATCGCGACGGCTTCCTCGTGCTGGAGGATTTCCTGCCGCCGGCCGACTGCGACGCGCTGCAGGCGCGCGCGGCCGAGCTGGTGGCGGGCTTCGTGCCACCCGCCCGGCGCACGGTGTTCTCGACCGAAGATCAGCGCCACGCCGAGGATCGCTATTTCAGCGAATCGGGTGAAGCCATCGGCTTCTTCTTCGAGGAGGCGGCGACCGACCAGCCGACCGCGCTGGCGCTGAACAAGATCGGCCATGCGTTGCATGACCTCGACCCGTTGTTCGACCGCGTCTCGCGGCGGCCCGAGCTTGCCGCTCTGGCGCGTGCCCTGGGCCTGGTGCAGCCACTGCTGCTGCAATCGATGTACCTCTTCAAGCAGCCGCACATCGGCGCCGAGGTCGGCTGGCACCAGGACGCGACCTGGCTCTTCACGGAGCCCTCGACGGTGACCGGCTTCTGGATCGCGCTCGATGACGCCGATCGCGACAATGGTTGCCTGATGGCGTTGCCCGGCGACCATCGCGGGCCGCTGCGCCAGCGCTTCCGGCGCCGCGGTGAGCGGCTGGCCGGCGAGACGCTCGACGAGACGCCGTGGCCGGCGACGCAGGCGGTGGCCATCGAAGCGCGGCGCGGCACGCTGGTCGTCCTGCACGGGCTGTTGCCGCACGCCAGCGCCCCCAACCGCTCGGCGCGACCGCGCCATGCCTATTCCTTGCACGTGATCGACGGCCGGGCCGATTATCCGGCAGACAACTGGTTGCAAAGGCCAACCCTGCCCCTACGAGGTTTTGTGTGATCACCAAGGCCGAACTGCACTGTCATCTCGAAGGCTCGATCCCGCCGGCACTGGCGCGCGAGCTGGCGCTGCGCAACGATCTCGACCTGCCGGCCGGGTTGATGGGCCAGGACGGTTTCTACGTCTGGAAGGATTTCCTCAGTTTCCTCGCGGCGTACGACCGGGTCTGTCAGACCCTGCGCACGGCGCGCGATTTCGGCGATGTGCTGTACAGCTACCTGGCCGGCGCGGCGCGCGAGGGCGCGGTCTATGTCGAGATGTTCTGCTCGCCCGAGCGGCCGGCGGCGCTCGGCGTTTCCTACGGCGCCTGGCTCGAGGCGCTCGCCGAGGCGATCGACCGGGCGCGCCGGGATTTCGGCATCGAGGGCCGCATCATCGTCATCTGCATCCGCCATCTCGGGCCGGAGCGGGCGCTCGCCATGGCCCAGGCCATGGTGGCCGAGCCGCATCGCTATGTCGTGGGCTTCGGCATGGGCGGCGATGAAGCGCAGTTCGCGCCGATCGACTTCGCGCCGGCCTATCGGCTGGCCCACGAGCATGGCTTCGGTTGCACCGTCCATGCCGGCGAGGTGAGGGGGCCGGAAAGCGTATGGGCGGCGATCCGCGATCTGCCGGTGACCCGCATCGGTCACGGCGTGCGTTCGGCCGAGGATCCCAAGCTGCTGGACGAGCTCGCCCGTCGCGGCATCGTCCTCGAGGTCTGCCCGGGCAGCAACGTCGCGCTCGGCCTCTATCCCGACCGCGCGGCCCATCCGTTGCACCGATTGATCGAGGCGGGCGTTCGCGTCACCCTCAATTCCGACGATCCGCCTTTCTTCCACACCACGCTGGGCACCGAGTACGACCTGGCGGGACTGGACGAGGCAGCGTTGAGGCGCATCGCGCGGACGGCGCTCGAGGCATCGTTTGCCGACGAGACGACAAGGCAGAGGCTGTTGAGGGAGATCGAGCCATGATCGTGCGCAAGTTCCTGGTGCTGGGCGGCGTGCTCGCCGCTCTGTCGACCGGCATGGCGGCCGGAAGTGCGGTCCAGGCGCAGGAGGTGGCGCCCAACGACCTGCTGCTCGCCACGCTGTGGACGCAGCGTTCGGTCGAATACCGGGCCAACACCATCACCGTGTTCGCGCTGGCGAAGATCCGGCTCGATGAGGCGCTGGCCAACAAGAGCTGGACGGCGGCGCCGGGCGAGCAGAAGGGCGACTTCCAGAACCTTCCGCCTTCCGTCGTGCTCGACGTCGACGAGACCCTGCTCGACAACTCGCTCTACCAAGCCTGGATGATGCGGGCCAACCAGACCTTCAGCGTCAAGACCTGGAACGAGTTCTGCGCCGCCCAGGTGTCGCGCGCCATCCCCGGTGCCGTCGAGTTCACCAAGTACGCCGATTCGAAGGGCGTCAAGGTGTTCTATGTCACCAACCGCGGCGTCGAGACCGAGAAGGACACGCGGGCCAACATGGAGAAGCTCGGCTTCCCGATGGGCGGCAATGTCGACACTTTCCTGATGCAGAACGAGAAGCCGGAGTGGGGCAGCGCCAAGAGCACGCGCCGTGCCGCCATCGCCAAGGACTACCGCATCCTCTTGAACATCGGCGACAATTTCGGGGACTTCGACGACCGCTACCGCACCAGCGAGGCCGATCGCGTCAAGGCCTTCGATTCGGACATGGCCTACTGGGGCAAGCAGTGGCTGATGATTCCGAACCCCACCTACGGCTCGTTCGACAGTGCCACCTACGGCCACGACTTCAAGAAGCCGGTGGCCGAGCAGCGCAAGGCCAAGTGGGACGTGATCGAGGCCTGGGTGGGGCCGAAGTAGGCGGCCGGCCGTCTAGCCAGAATCGCTGCTGCCTTCATTCTCCTCCCCAAGGCAAGCGTTGGGGAGGACAATCGAGTGCGCTTCATGTGCCGATGCCGCAGGTCATGGCGGCCGGATCATTGCTCCACGGTGAAGACGAGCTTCTGGATCCGGGGCTGCGCTTCAGGGGAAAGGGTCAGCGCGACCTTCAGGCGGCCGCGCTCGCAGGCCAGCACGAAGCGACCGGCCAGAGCGTGCACCGGCTCGATCCCCTCGGCCATGCCCCCGCCCAGCCTCCGCTTCAGGTCAGCGAGCTCGGCGTTGCGCAGACGGGGCGGCGTATCGAGCAGGAGGTTGACGGCGCACGAGTCGGCGATCGATTCGATGCGGCCCGAGGCGTAAGCCGCGACCACGGCGTCGATCGCCCGGCCGAGCGCCGGCGACGGTGCGGCTGACGAAGGTTGCGGCGGCGCGAGGCGGAGCTCCGCCAGCCGCGGCGTCAGCTTCGACAGCGGGGCATACGTGCGGTTGGCGAAGGCGAACACGCCAAAGCGCCGGTCGGGCAGCATCAGGACATGCGATCCGTAGCCCGGCAGGCCGCCGGGATGATGCAGGCGGCGGCCGAGGCGCGCGTCGGATGCATTCACCAGCCCGTAGCCGTAAGCGCTGGGCAGGGGGTCGCCCGCTTCGGGTTGGAAGGGGGGTGCGTGATAAAGCGCCATCTCGCGCAC
>JAXMCN010000033.1:0-8387 GCA_046349275.1 Reyranellaceae bacterium
CAAAGCCACGATCGAACACTACAGGAAGCTCGGCGTCCGCATTCAACGCATCATGACCGACAACGGATCATGCTACCGCTCCAGGCCCTTCCGCAAAGCCTGCAACAGGCTCGGCATCCGCCACATCTTCACCAGGCCCTACACCCCCAAGACCAACGGCAAAGCCGAGCGCTTCATTCAGACCATCTTGCGAGAATGGGCCTATGCCAGGGCCTACAACTGCTCGGCTCAACGCGCCGAGCATCTCCCCACGTTCCTTCACCGCTACAACTGGCATAGACCCCATGCAGGCATCGGCGGTAAACCACCCGTCACCAGACTCGGCCTTGCCGGCGACAACCTATTGAGACTCCACAGCTAACCGCTACGGTCGCGGGCCGCTCTGCAGGATCGCGGCCAGCTGCTCGCGCACCGACGGCGGCTGGGCCGCGATGGCCCGTCCCAGCGCATCGAGCTGGCGACGCAAGGTGTGGACCTGGTCGAGCAGGTCGACGACCGTCTCGAGAGAGTCCTCCTCGAAGCCGAGAACGTCGCGCAGCTCGGCCAGCAGCTCGGCACGCGCCACGTCGACCGCCTCGAACTGCCATTCGTCGTGGCCGCCCGTCGGCCGCAGCAGGCCGCGCCGCACCCAGGTCTCGATCCTCACCGTCGTGAGGCGCGCGTGCCCGCGCAGCAGCTCGTCCAGGGTCGTCATGTGAACTGCTCCATCGCCGCCCGCGGGTCGTGCGTGCGGCCTGCCTCCCACTTCTCGAGAAACTCCTTGAGCGCCGGGTCGGGCGGATCGGGCAGCACGACCTTGAGCTTGACGTACTGGTCGCCGCGCTGCTGCGAGCGCCGGTCGAGCAGGCCGCGGCCCTTGAGGCGCAGCGACGTGCCGGTGTTGGAGCCGGCGGGCACGTTCAGCATGACCGCACCGCCGACCGTCGGCACGCGGATGCGGCCGCCCAGGACGGCCTCGGTGACCGTCACCGGCACCTCGACATGGATGTCGTTGTCGCGCGGCTCGAAGAAGGCGTGCGGATCGACATGAATCTCGACATAGGCGTCGCCGGCCGGCCGGCCCTTGCGGCCCGGCATGCCCTGGCCCTTCAGGCGCAGGGTCTGGCCGTCCGTCGTGCCCTCGGGGATGTCGATGTCCAGGGTCTTGCCGTCCGGCAGATTGACCCGCTGCTTGCCGCCGCGCGCGGCGACCAGGAACGGCACGCGCAGGGAGTAGGTGACCGGCACGCCCGCCATGTCGAAGTCCTCGCCGTTCCCGCCGCGGGACCGGAATCCACCACCACGCTGCCCGAACATCTCCGAGAAGACGCCGCCCATGTCGACGAACGATTCGTGCGCCCCGGCATGCTCGTACTTGGCGCCGCCGAAGCCGCCGCCGTGATCGCGGTAGAAGCCGCGCGGCGGCACTTCCTGGCCGGTGCCGTCGATCTCGCCCGCGTCGTAGCGACGGCGCTTCTCGGCATCGGACAGGATTTCGTTGGCCTGCGAGATTTCCTTGAACTTCGCCTCGGCCACCTTGTCCCCGGGGTTGAGGTCGGGATGGTGCTTCTTGGCGAGCTTGCGGAAGGCCTTGCGGATGTCCTCCTCAGACGCGGTCTTCGCAACGCCCAGGACACTATACGGATCGGTCATGCCCACCAATTTGATGTGGATTTGAAGGGTTGCAACCCCCTTGGGGTCGCACTCAGCCGATGTAGTGGTGGCAGCCGGTCTCTTCCAGCACCGGGTCGAGCCGGCGGCGGGCCTCCGGCGGCAGGGCCCGCCAGGCCTTGTTCAGGGCGTCGTAGCACTTGGCCTGGTAGCGGAACGGCGCCTGGGCGAAGTCGCGCCCGAGCAGCGACACTTCGAGCCGGTCGGCGCCCTGCTCGATCGCCCGGGCATTGGCCGCGAGGAACGGCAGGTAGGTCTCGGCCATGTGCGCGAGCAGCGCCGGCAGGGTCTCCGGCAGCGGCTCGGCGGGGTCCAGCCACGTGCCCTCCACCCCCGACGCGTCGTCGAGCCGGATCAGCCACACCAGGACGTTGGGCGCCCGCGCCCGCATCTCGGCCGACGGCGTCGGATCGACCGACAGGATCTGCAGCTGGCCGTAGAGGCCGAAGTCGCCGAGGCAGGGCCGCGAGCCGAGGAGGAACGGGGTCTGCCGGACATGGCGATCGAGCGTGTCGAGCAGGAAGTGGTAGCTCTGCTCGATCACCGGCCGGTTCTGCTCGGTGCAGCCGACCAGGGCCATGCGGCCGACCTGGCGGTCGTTGAAGACCTGCATCTCGCGCCGCCGCCGCGACTCGTCCATCACCGGATCGCGCGAATTGACGATCCAGACCTGGGCGAAGGCGCGATCCGCCGGATAGTACCAGCGATAGTGGAACATCATCTTGGTGACCCACTCGTCGCCGAAATCCTCGAGCAGGGCCGACAGGAAGGCGAGCGCGGGATCGTCCGGCACCACCGAGCGCCGGCCGGGATGCTCGCGTTCCAGGGCGTGGGCGAGCGGCGTCGAATCGTTCATCAGCCGGCCGTCGGGAAAGCGCAGCACCGGGATCACCGGCGGTAGCCCGGCGGCCACCGCGACGTCGCGCGGCGAGCCGAGGTTGCTCCAGACGAACGGCAGGCGGCGGTAGCGCAGCAGCGCCCGCATCTTCACCGAATAGGGCGACGGATCGAAGCCGTGCAGGACGTAGGGAGCGTCGCTCACAGGCCGAGCACCGCCTTGGCGATGATGTTGCGCTGGATCTCGTTCGAGCCGGCGTAGATCGTCGCCGCCCGGTTGTTGAGATAGAGCGGCATGGCGGTCAGGCCCCAGTCCGGCGTCACCGCCGGCTCGTTGTGGCCGAGCGTGCGGGCCTCCGGCTCGAACGGCCCGGCATACCAGGCCAGCGCCTCGACCCCGAGATGGTCGAGCTTCTGCAGGGTCTCGCTGCCGCGGATCTTCATCGCCGAGGACACCGCCCCCGGGTTCTTGCCGCGGCTGAGGTCGGACAGAACTTGCAACTCGATCATCTCGAGCGCCTGGACCTCCATCTCGGCCTCGGCCAGGCGCTGGGCAAAGCCGCGATCCTCGATCAGGCGCCCGGCCCCGTCGGCCGCCTCCTCGCGGGCGACGCGCCGGACGTCCTCGATGCGGGCGTACAGGTTGGGCGTGTAGGCATCGCCGCCGCGCTCGAACTCGAGCAGGTACTTGGCGACCGTCCAGCCCTGGTTCTCCGGTCCGATCCGGTTGGCGACCGGCGTGCGGACATTGTCGAAGAACACCTGGTTGACCTCGTGGTCGCCGGCCAGGGTGACGATCGGCGCGACGCTGAGGCCCGGGGTCTTCATCGAATCGATCAGCACGAACGAGATTCCGTCCTGTGCCTTGCCGTCGACCGAGGTGCGGACCAGGCAGAACATGTGGTCGGCGACGTGCGCGCCGGTGGTCCAGATCTTGGTGCCGTTGATGACGTAGTCGTCGCCGTCGCGCACCGCCCGGGTCTTCAGGCTGGCCAGGTCGGACCCCGAGCCGGGCTCGGAGTAGCCCTGGCAGAACACGATGTCGCCCGACACGATGCGCGGCAGGTACTTGGCCTTCTGCTCGGGCGTGCCGAACTTCATGATCACCGGGCCGACCATGCGGATGCCCATGGTGAAGATGCGCGGCGCGTCGGCGGCGGTGCACTCGCGGGCGAAGATGTAGCGCTGGGTGGCGTTCCAGCCGGTGCCGCCATGCTCCTTGGGCCAGGTCGGCGCCGACCAGCCGCGTCGCGCCAGGACCTTGTGCCAGCGCAGGCCGGCGTCGAAGTCGGTGAAGACGCCGCCGGTCTTGCGCCCGGCCTCGCGCAGGTCGTCGCTGAGATTCTCGTCGAGGAAGCGGCGCACCTCGTCGCGGAACGCTTCGTCCTCCCGGCTGAGTGCCAGATCCATGCGGGCCTCCCTGTTGTGGCGCGAAGCTAGCGGGGCAGGCGGCGCAGCGTCCAGCCCCGTCGCTGGCCGGGGCTTCCGACGGGCGGTACACTTTTTGCCCCGTCATCGGCGAACCCCCGAGGGAGGCCATCGATGTCCCTGCTCCTGCGCCTTGCCGGCCTGCTCCTGCTGCTGGCCCTGCCGGCCGCCGCGCAGGACCGCAAGGAGGTCGACCTCGCCCTCGTGCTGGCGATCGACATCTCGGGCAGCATCGACCAGGAGGAAGCGCGCCTTCAACGCGAGGGCTACGTCCAGGCGTTCCGCGACCCGGTGATCGTCAAGGCGATCCTGGGCGGCCCGACCGGGCGGGTCGCCGTCGCCTACTTCGAATGGTCGGACGCCTGGGTCCAGAAGCTCCTCGTCGACTGGACCCTGCTCGACTCGGAAGCCGCGGTCGCAGCCTTCGCGCAGCGGCTGGCAACGACGCCGCTCTCGATCGCGCGCCGGACCTCGATCAGCGGCGCGATCCGCTACGCCGTCCCGATGTTCGCCCGCCTGCCGTTCGAGCCGACGCGCAAGGTGCTCGACATCTCCGGAGACGGCTCCAACAACGATGGCGGCCTGGTCACCCACGAGCGCCACGAGGCACTCAAGCAGCGCATCGTCATCAACGGCCTGCCAATCATGAACGACCGGCCCAATCCCTTCGGCTTCCCGAACGAGACCGACCTCGACCGGTACTACCTGCACTGCGTCACGGGCGGACCGCGCTCGTTCGTCGAGGTCGCCCAGAGCTTCGAGGATTTTCCCCGCGCGGTGCGCAAGAAGCTGCTGCAGGAAGTCGCCGACCTCGGCCCGCGCAGCGACGGCGACGTGGCCGGCGGCGTCCCCTGGGCCGACGGCACGCAGCTGGCCCAGAGCGCAGGGACCGCGGGCAGCGGCACCAGCCGCCGCGCGGCGCGCGGCGACGACGACTACACCCGCTTCGTGCGCCCCGAGTACGAGCTGGGCTGCGACGTCGGCGAGCGCCGCAGCCGCGACTTCTGGCAGCGGCGGTTCGGCGTCACGCCCGACTGACGGCGCCGGGCCGGGCCTCGCGCAGCACCGGCAAGGCCCGCAGGCGGCGGCCGGCAAAGGCCAGGAAGGCCTCGACCTTGGGCGCGCGATGTCGCCGGCCGGAGGTGACGAGATGGACCGGCAGCGGCGAGGGCTCGAAGGGCTCCAGCAGGCGGATCAGCCGTCCCGACGCCAAGTCGTCCGCGACCTGGTAGGAGAGCAGCTGGGCGATGCCGCGGCCGTCGCGCGCCGCGCGCAGCCGGGTCTCGACGTCGTCGACCCTGAGGCGGCCGCTCAGGCGGGGCGCGGCCCCGCGCCGTCCGCCCGCGAATCGCCATTCGCCGTTGCCGGGAGAGGTCCCCAGCAGGGCCTCGTGCGAGACCAGATCGGCCGGCCGGGCGGGCGCCCCGCGACGCTCGAGATAGGACGGGCTCGCCACCCACAGTCTCCGGACGTGCCCCACGGCCAGGGCCGACAGGCTCGACGCCGCGAGTTCGCCGATGCGCAGGGCAACGTCGATCCCCTCCTCGACCAGATCGACCGTGCGATCGTTGAGCACCAGCTCGACCTCGACCGCCTCGTGCTCGTCGAGGAAACGGCCGACGATCGGCGCCATGTGCCGACGGCCGAACTGGACCGGCGCGCTGAGACGCAGCAGACCCTGCACCGGCCCGACGGCGACGGGGCCGGTCGCCGCCTCGTAGTCGGCCAGGAGGCCGCGCGCGCGCTCGTAGAGCGCCCGGCCGGCCTCGGTGGTCGCCAGCCGGCGCGTCGTGCGCTCGACCAGACGCTGTCCGACCCGCGCCTCGAGAGCCGCCAGCGCCCGCGTCACGGCCGGCGGCGACCGCCGCAAACGTCGGGCCGCTCCGGCCAGGCTGCCGCCTTCGACGACGTGCACGAAGATCGCCAGCTCGTCCAACCGGTCCATTCATTCTTCCAGAAATTGAAGGATTGAATTCTAGTCCTTGCCGGTTCCCCTGCCAATGGCGACCGCCTACGTGTGGGCGCAGATCGGAGACACACAATGCCAACCAGCTTCCAGCCCTCCCCGGCCGCCACGGCCTTCCTGCCCCCGCATGCCGACGAGCTGCGCGCCCGGGCCCTGGCGCGCGTGGCGACCGGGACGGCGGCGGTCCGGGCGCTCATGCCCGACCAGCATCGCGACTTCTTTCGCCAGCTGCCGCTCGTGTTCGTCGGCGCCGCCGACGGGCGCGGCTGGCCGATCGCGACGGTCCTTCATGGCGCGCCAGGATTCATCGGATCGCCGGCGCCCGACACGCTGCGGATCGCGGCGCTGCCCGGCGGCGATGACCCGGCCGGCGACGGCCTGCGGGCGGGCGGCGAGATCGGCCTGCTGGGCCTCGATCTCGCGACGCGGCGGCGCAATCGGGCCAATGGCCGACTGGTCGCGGTCGACGACGGGCTGACGGTGCGGGTGTCGCAGAGCTTCGGCAACTGCCCGCAATACATCCAGCGGCGGACGGTGCAGCCGGCATCCCGTGATCCCGGTCGCGTCGAACGGCTGGACAGGCTCGACGACGAGGCCCGCGTCGTCATCGCCGGCGCCGATACGTTCTTCGTGGCCAGCCGCTCCCGCGCCGAGGCGGGGCCCCAGGGCGGCTTTGACATCTCGCACCGCGGCGGCCGGCCTGGCTTCGTCGGCGTGCAGGGCGGCACCCTGGCGGTGCCGGACTTCCGCGGCAATCGCTACTTCAACACGCTCGGCAACCTGCTGGGGGACGACCGCGCCGGCCTGCTGTTCGTCGACTTCGCGACCGGCGACGCGCTGCAGGTGCAAGGTCGCGTCGCCATCGACTGGCAGCCGACCGGCGGTCCGGCCGGCGCCGAGCGACTGTGGCGGATCGAGGTCGAGCAGGCGTGGCGCCGTCGCCGCGCCCTGCCCTTCGCGTGGGCCTTCGTCGACTATGCGCCGACGACCCTGGCGAGCGGCGCCTGGTAGGGGCGGATCAGCCCTTGGCGGCGTCCGGACGGATGACCCGGGCGAGCTTGATCAGCCCGGCGATGATCATTTCCCCGATCACGTACTTGCCGACCCTTGGCAGCCTCTGGAAGCGAGGCAAGGCGATGTCCACGGCATGCCAGGGTTGCGCCGACGACAGCCAGATGGCCAAGGCAGGCTTGAAGCCCGACGGGTCGTCCAGGCTGCCGACCTTGAGGCCAATCCGATCCGGCCGCTTCTCCGTGTAGGAAAAGAGTGGCGTGCCGCAGATCGGGCAGAACTCACGCGCCACCCGGCCCCCACCCTCGGCCTCCGTCCAGTAGGTCTTGAGCGTTCCCCGGCCGATCCGCAGGTCGCCGCGCGAGGCGACGAGCACGTGCGCGGGTCCGCCGCCGGCGATGTACTGGCAGTCCCGGCAATAGCAGTCGATGCCAAGCCGCGGCGGGCCCGACAGCTCGTACCGCACAGTACCGCACAGGCAGCCGCCCTGCCGTTTGCCCGTCACACGTCCCATCCGCCTCTATCCCAGAGCAATTTCATGTGCTTCGCGCCAGCGGTCTATCCCACGCGGTGCGGGGGCTCAATCCCGGCGGCGCGGCGATCGCTGGAGCGCCGCCACCATCGCCTCGAGACCGAGAATGTAGGAATCGACCCCGAAGCCGGCGATCATCCCGATCGCGGCCTCGGCCGTCACGGAGCCGTAGCCGCGCTTCTCGATGTTGGTCATGTGGAGCTCGATCGCCGGCGCGCGGATCGAGCGCAGGCAATCCCGCAAGGCATGCCCGGCGTGCAGGAACCCCGCCGGATTGAACAGCAGGCCGTCGACGCCGGCGCGATCGGCCCGGTAGATGGCCGACACCGCCTCGCCCTCGGTGTTGGTGTACAGAATATCGAGGCCGACCCCGAGACCCCGCGCCGTCCGGCGCACGATCCCGTCCAGCTCCTTGGCGGTGGTGGTCCCGTACAACTCGGGCTGGCGCCGGCCCAGATACTCCATGTTGGCGCCCTGAACGAGCATCAGCTTCATGACAACCCCGGAAACGCCCGCCGCCTCCCCAGCGTCGGCGCGGTCCGCCGACAGTAGGACATTTTCCACCGTGGTGAAAACATCTGCCTCCTGTCAGCGGGGAAGGCTCGACGTCCCCATGAGGCTCTCGTCGATGGCGCGCGCGCACTGCCGTCCCTCGCGAATCGCCCACACGACGAGGGACTGGCCGCGCCGCATGTCGCCGGCCGCGAAGACGCGGGGAATGCTGGTGCGGTAGTCCTCGACGCTCGCCAGAACGTTGCCGCGCCCGTCGAGGGCGACGCCGGCCTGGTCGAGAAGGCCGGGCTTGCGCGGCCCCAGGAATCCCATGGCCAGCAGCACGAGATCGGCCTTGAGCTCGAAGCGGCTGCCCTCGACATCGCGCATCGCCATCCGGCCGTCGGCGCCCTTGGCCCATTCGACTCGAACGCATTCGAGGGCGGTCACCCGACCGTCGCGGCCGACCGC
>JAXMCN010000034.1:0-8198 GCA_046349275.1 Reyranellaceae bacterium
TTGAAGGGAGAGGAGCAGCAATGACACAACAGGCCCATGCCGGGATTCCTGCGGCCATCCTGCGCAGCGAGCGCGACGTCCCGATGGTCAAGATTGCGCCCGGCATCTCGATCCAGTTGCTGCAGGTGGATTTCAACCACAACATCCGGGTGACGCGCGCTCTTCTCGATCCCGGGCTCCGCTTGCGCACCCACCTTCACACCGGCCACGTCTTCGCGTGGACCCTGGCGGGGACCTGGAAGTACACGGAATACCCGGAGAGCAGCGTCGCCAACTCCTACCTGTACGAGCCTGCGGGATCGACCCATACGCTCGTCGTTCCCGAAGAAAGCGGCGAGCCTGCCGATGTCGTCTTCATCGTGCATGGCTCCAACGTGGAGATGGACGAGCAGGGAGCCGTCGTCGGCGTGACCGATGCGGCGGCCATCGCCGGCGCCTACCTGCGGGCCTGCCGGGAGCAGGGCCTGCCGCGCCCCGACGTCATCGGCCTGCCGGCGGAGTGGGAGGGTTAGTCCAGGGAGAGATCGATCGATCGGTTTCCCCGGGGATCCGACCCGGCGGATCCCGGCGCAGACGAGCGGGGGGAAGCAGATGAAGATCGCATTCATTGGACTCGGTCGCATGGGGGCACCGATCGCCCATCGCCTCATCGCCGCGGGGCACGACCTTACCGTGCACGACATCGACGCCGAGGCGGCTCGATCGGTCGCGGCCAAAGGGGCCGCCGTCGCGGCGTCGCCGGCTGAGGCCTGCGGTGACGCGCAACTGATCCTCACCTGCCTGCCCGGTCCGCCACAGGTGGAGGCGGCGGTTGCCGGCCCCCAAGGCTTCCTGCAGGCCTGCCGACCCGGAACGAGCTATGCCGACCTGTCGAGCAACTCGGTGGCGATGGTGCGCCGGCTGCATGCCGAGCTGGCCAAGCGCGACTGTCCCATGCTGGATGCGCCGGTCAGCGGCGGCGTCACCGGCGCGCAGAACGGCACGCTGCAGTGCATGGTCGGAGGCAGTCGATCGGCGTTCGACCAGCTGCATCCCGTCCTGCTCGCGTTCTGCAGCAAGGTCAGCCATATGGGCGAGGTGGGCTGCGGGACGGTGACCAAGCTCGCGCACAACCTGGCGTACATAGCCACGCGCTCCGTGCTGGCGGAATGCTTCACCTTGGGCGTCAAGGCCGGCGTTCGGCCGGGCCAGCTGCTCGAGGCGTTCCGCGGCGCCGCTTTCGGGCAGGGCCTGATGCTGTCGCATTTCCTGCCGGAGATGGTGTTCAAGGGCCGCTTCGATCCGGTACGGTTCTCGATGCGCCTGGCGCACAAGGACGTCTGTCTGGCCACCGGCCTGGCGCGCGAGGTGGACGTTCCGATGCCGTTGGGCGCCCTCACCGAGCAGTTGCTGGTCGAGGCGATGGCCCGCGGCTGGGCCGACAAGGACTACGGGACCGCCTTCCTGCTGCAGGAGGAGCGAGCTGGAGTCCAAGTGCGCGAGCCGGAGTGAAGCCGGCGGCCGGCAACGTCGCCCGGTCGCGACCCGTCAATCCAGAAGCCGCGCGAGCCCGGCGGCGTCACGAGCGAGACACGCAATGAAAGTCAACGAAGCACTTGCCGATGCCCTGGCCCAGGAGGCCGAAGGTCCCATCTTCGGCCTGATGGGCGACGCGAACATGCCGGTCTGGGGCGCCCTGTGCAACGATGACCGGGTGCGCATGGTCTGGGCTCGCCACGATGGCGCGGCCATCCTGATGGCGGACGGCTTTGCCCAGGCAACGGGGCGCCTCGCGGTCGCCACCATCACCTGCGGTCCGGGCCTCGCCAACGCCGCCAACGCGATCCTGACCGCTGCGCGCGCGAGCACGCCGATGGCGATCTTCACCGGCGAGTACGTGCCGGACGGCGGCAAGGCCAGCCTGCAGGCGCTCGATCAGCGTCGCTTCGCGGCGGCCTGCGAAGCCGAGTTCCGGCAGCTCGGCCGCCTCGATACCTTGGCGGACGACATCGCCGAGGGATTCTTCACCGCGCGGACGCGCAAGTGTCCGGTCATCCTCAACATGCCGCAGGCGCTGTGGGAGGCGGAATTCAAGTGGCCTTGGGATTACCGGCCGTCGCGCCAGTTCGTGCCGCGGCAGGATCTGGCCGCGCGGACCGAACTGGTCGAGGCCGCGGCCGAAAAGCTGGCGCAGGCGCAGAGACCGGTCATCATCGCGGGCCGCGGCGCCGCCTTCGCCGATGCCCGCGAGGAGATCGAGCGGCTCGGTGACCGGGTCGGTGCGCTCATGGCCACGACCCTGGTCGGCAAGGGTTTCTTCGACGGCCACCCTTACGACGTGGGCATCGCCGGCTCGTTCAGCAGTGCGACCACCGAACGCCTGCTGGCCGAGGCGGACTTGGTGCTGGCGATCGGCGCGTCGCTGAACTTCTTCACCTCCGAAGGCGGACTGCTTTTCCCCTCGGCCCAGATCATTCGCGTCGACACCCGCGCGTCCACGCCGGCGATCGGCTTCACGCCCGGCCTGTACCTGCAGGGCGACGCGAAGGCGACCACGGTCGCGCTCCTGCAGGCGCTCCAGGGCCGCGGCCAGAGCGAGGGCTTCCGCACCGCCGCCACGCGGGAGGCCCTGACGGCCGGCATGCCGGACATGCCGCGCGCGACCGATGGCCTCGATCCGCGCGAGCTCATGCGCGTCCTGTCGCGGGCGCTGCCCGAAGGCACTCAGGTCGTGTCGGGTGCCGGCCATTTCTGGTCGTGGCCGATCGCCCATCTGGCGTTGCCGCGGGGCGGCCGCTACCAGCACACGGCCGCGTTCGGCAGCATCGGGCTCGGCCTCGCGCAGGGAATCGGCGCGGCCGTGGGCAACGGCGAGCGCAAGACGCTGGTGATCGAGGGCGACGGCAGCCTGCTGCAGGGCATCCAGGAGCTGCATGCGGCGGCCGAGCAGGGCATCCCCCTGGTCGTGCTGGTGATGAACGATTCCGGCTACGGTGCGGAAGTGCTCAAGATGACCTGGAAGAAGCGCAATCCGCGCGATGCGCAGTGGAAGTCGCCCGACTACGTGGCGATCGCCCGTGGATTCGGAGGCGACGGCGTGCGCCTCTCCAGCGAGGCCGAGCTGGCGGAGGCGATCGCGCGCGGCTTCGCCTCCGGCGTGCCCTTCATCATCGATGCGCCGATCTCGCCCACGATGGTGAGCGACGCCTATTCGAGGCTGTTCCTGGGGCAGCCCAACCAAGCGCCGCTGCTGCGCCCCGCGCGCTAGGAGCGGGGCCTTGGAGTTCACGAACAGCTTCGACGTCGACGGGCCTCCGGCGGCGGTGATCGCCGTGTTCGAGGACATGCCTTTGCTTGCCAGCTTCCTGCCGGGCGCGAGCGTGGGCGAACGCGAGGAAGACGGCAGCTACCCGGGGCAGCTCGCCGTTTCCTTCGGCCCCAAGCGACTCGTCTTCAAGGGCGCGCTGGTTCACACGGTGCAGCGTGAACAGCTGACCGGCGAGCTCAGCGGCCAGGCGAGCGCCGACGTCCGGGGCGCGCACATGACGGTTACCTTGACCTATCGGCTCTCGCCCACGGCGTCCGGCACCCGGGTGGATGCCGTTTCGGAGGCCGACGTGACCGGCATCCTGGCCGAGTTCGCGCGCGCCGGGGGAACGGTCGTGACGCAGGCGCTGCTCGACCAGTTCTCCCAGCGCTTCAGCGAGCACATGCGGGCGGCCCGGGCGACTCCCCTCGCGGGCGATCCGGCGCTCGCCGGGCTCGAGGCCGGCCCGGCTCCGAAACCGGACGCATCGCCCCAGCCGCTTTCGGGCTTCGCTTTGCTCTTTCAGATCATCAAGGCGGCCCTGCGACGGCATATGCCGACGGGGGCGCGGGACAGTCGCCCGAAAGGAGAGAAGCCATGAACACGTCCTTCTTCGCGAGGATGCGCAGCCGTCGCCTCCTCGCCGCGGCCCTCGCCGTCACCGCGGGCCTCGGCCTCGCCTCGGTCGCCGCGCGGGCGGCCGACCCCTATCCGAGCAAGCCGGTACACCTGCTGGTGCCCACCGGGCCCGGCACGGTCAGCGACATGGTCGCGCGTCTCCTGAGCACGCAGATGAGCAAGTCCATGGGGCAGAGCCTCGTCGTGGAGGACATTCCGGCGGCCGGCGGCGTCACGGCGACCGCGCAGCTCGTGCGCTCGCCGAAGGACGGCTACACGATCGCCGTGCTGAACAACAATCACGTGATCAATCCGAGCATCTACAAGGACATGCCTTTCGACAGCCTCAAGGACATCCAGCCGATCGGCATCATCGGCAGCACGCCGCTCGTGCTGGTCACGAATCCGGCCCTGCCGGTCAGGACCCTGAAGGACATCCTGGCGCTGGCGCGCAGCACGCCCGGGAAGCTCACCTACGGGTCGGCCGGCAACGGGACGGTGCTGCATCTGGCCGGCGTCCTGCTGACCAGCGAAGGCAAGGTCGACATCATGCACGTGCCCTACAAGGCGAGTGCCCAGATGACGGCCGACGTCATGAGCGGCCAGATCGACATGGTGTTCCTGGGCGTTGCCTCGGCCGCCTCTCTGATCGAGAGCGGCAAGCTGCGCGCGATCGGCGTGACCACGACCAAGCGCTCGCCGCTCATGCCCGACGTGCCGACCCTGGCGGAATCCGGACTGCCGAACTACGACTTCGAAGGCTGGATGGCGCTCGCGGGACCTGCCGGCCTGCCGAGCGCGGTGGTCGACCGGCTCAATGCCGAGCTGAAGGCTGCGCTCGCCAACCCGGACGTTCAGGAGAGCCTGAGGAAGATGGCCGTGCTGGTCAGCGCCAGCACACCCGGCCAGGCCACCGCCTTCTTTCAGAGCGAATTGGACAAGCACGCCCGGCTGGCCAGGCAAGGCGGCGCCAAGCTCGATTGAACGCTGGACTGGCGATGCGACCCGGTCTCGCCGCGTCGGGTCAGCGCAGATCGAGGAAGCGGTCGAGCCCGACCAGGCGGTCGAGCAGGAAGACCAGCACGACGCTCAGCCCCATCAGCAGCACGGCGGCGGCGGCGACCGTCGGGTCGTCGTAGTCGCGGATGTAGGAATAGGACTCGACGGGCAGGGTGGTGGTCCGCGAGTTGGTGAGGAAGACGGCGATCGAGAAATTGTCGATCGCCTCGACGAACACGAAGATGCCGCCGGCCAACAGGCCGGGCCGCAGCTGCGGCAGGGTGACGAACAGGAAGGCCTGGGCTCGGCCGGCGCCGAGGTTGCGCGCCGCCTCCTCGAGCCGCGGATCGAGCCCGTGCAGGTTGGCGACCAGGGCGCGCACCGCGAAGGGGAAGGCGAAGCAGGTCATGGCGACGACGATCGGTCCCAGGCCGAGCCCGCTGCCCAGCCGCGCCGACAGGCTGATGAACGAGATGCCGATGACCACGCCGGGCACGATCAGCGGCGACATCACCAGGCCGTTCATCAGTTCGCGGCCGGGGAAGCGATGGCGCACCAGGGCGACGGCCGCCGGCAGGGCGATCAGCAGGCAGGCCGGCGTCACGACGGCGGCGATCAGCAGGCTCGATTCGAGCGCCTGGCGGAAGCGGGCGCTGCCGAAGAAGTTGGCGAACCATTTCAGGCTCAGCCCCTGCGGCGGCAGGCGGAGGTAGCCGGTCTCGTTGAAGGCGTAGAGACCGATGAAGGCGACCGGCAGCAGGACGAAGGCGACGACCAGCAGGGCAAGGGCGGCAAGGCCGCGCGAGTACGGCCGCATCATGCCGGCGCCCCGCGCATCCTCGCCCAGGCCTCGGTCCAGCGCTGCGCCGTCGCCAGCAGCGCGAGACAGGCCAGCGCCAGCACGAGGAACAGCGCGGCCATCGCCGCCACCCTCGGCAGATTGAAGTCGGTCAGGATGGTCTCGTAGATGACGTTGGAGGCCATGTGCACCCGGCCGCCGCCCAGCAGCTCGGGGAACAGGAAGGCCGACAGCGCGCCGGCGAAGACCAGCGAGGCGGCCGACAGCAGTCCCGGCACCGACAGCGGCAGCACGACATGGCGGAACACCCGCCAGCGGCTGGCCCCGAGGTTGCGCGCCGCCTCCTCGAGCGACGGCGGGATGGTCTTCAGCGCGCCGAGCAGGGTCAGCACGAAGAACGGCAGCAGGAAGTGCACGACGCCGATCACCACGCCGGTCTCGTTGTAGGCGAGCTTCACGGTCGGCAGGCCGGCCGCCGTCAGCAGCTGGTTGATCAGCCCCTTGTTGCCGAGAATGATCAGCCAGGCATAGGCGCGCGTCACGCCGCCCGACAGGAAGGTGACGACCAGCCCGAACAGGATCAGCCGGCGCAGCCAGCGCGACGGCGTGCGCGCCAGGAAGTAGGCCAGCGGATAGCCCAGCAGCACGGTGAGCAGGGTCATCAGCCCGGCCAGCCGGATCGTGTCGAGCGCCGTGCCCTGGGCCAGCGGCGAGGCCAGCACCGAGCGGTAGTTGGCCAAGGTCGGCGGCCCCTGGGTCAGCACGGTGCCCGGCACCGCGGTCGAGAAGCTGACCCAGACGAAGGTGGCGAAGGCGGCCGCGAACAGGCCGAGCGCAGCCAGCGCCGGCAACAGCAGCAACCAGGGACGCCGGCGCCCGCTCATGCACCCGCTCCGTCGGGCAGCCCGACCAGGGCGCAGGCCTCGCCGCGCAGCCGCACACCGACCCGGCTGCCCGGCGGCCGCAGGCCGCGCCCGTGCCGGTCCTCGGCTGCCTGCAGCACCAGCCCGTCGGCCAGCCGCAGCTCGTAGAGCGCCGAGGCGCCGCGGTTGGACGCGAACACGACCTCGGCCGGCACCGCGCCGGCGGAGTCGGGCGCGTCCAGCGCGAGGCTGCCGGCGCGCGCCGCGAGCAGGGCGCGCGTCTGTCCGGCGAGCGCGCTGGGCAGCGCGACCTCGGCCTGCAGCGGCCCGCGCGTCGCCGGGACCTTGCCGGCCGACGCCGCTCCGAGCGCCACCTCGACCAGGTTCTCGACTCCCATGAAGCTGGCGACGAAGGCGGTTGCCGGCCGGTCGTAGACCTCGTCGGGCGGGCCCAGCTGCTCGATGCGGCCGGCATTCATCACCGCCACCAGGTCCGACAGGGTGAGCGCCTCGAGCTGGTCGTGCGTGACCACGAGGGTCGTCGTGCCCAGCGCCTGCTGCAGCTTGCGCAGCTCGATCTGCACCTGCTCGCGCAGCGACTGGTCGAGGGCACCGAAAGGCTCGTCGAGCAGCAGGATGTCGGGCCGGGTCACCAGGGCGCGGGCCAGCGCCACCCGCTGCTGCTGGCCGCCCGACAGCTGGCCGGGATAGCGCGCCGCCAGCTCGGTGATGCGGGTCAGCCGCAGCACCTCGGCGATGCGTGTCTCGGCCTCGCGGCGCGGCACACGGCGCATGCGCAGGCCGAAGCCGACATTGCCGGCCACCGTCATGTGCGGGAACAGGCTGTAGTTCTGAAACAGCATCGCCGCCGAGCGACGCTCCGGCGGCAGGCCGAGCAGGTCGTTGCCGTCGACCGTGATGCGGCCGGCCTCGGGCTCGACGAAGCCCGAGATGGTGCGCATCAGGGTGGTCTTGCCGCAGCCCGAGGGACCGAGCAGGGTCAGCAGGCTGCCCGGCGGCACCGTCAGGCTGACCCCGTCGATCGCCCGTACCTCGCCGTAGCGCTTGACCAGGCCGGCGATCTCGAGCCGCCGGCCTGCGTTGCCGGTCAAACTGAGTCTCGCCGTCTACTGGCCGATCGCCTGGTTGAACTTCTCGGTCCACCCGCCGAGGCGGGCGTTGATCACCGCCTCGTCGAAGGTCACGGCGTCGCCCGGCTTCGGCAGCACGTCGGCGAACTTGCCGGCCGGCGCGACGTTCTTGTTGACCGGACCCATGTTCCAGACCTCGGTGATGGTCTTCTGCCACGGCGCGCTCATCACGTAGTTGACGAACTGGGCCGCCATCTCCTCCTTGCCGCCCTTCAGGAGCGTGACGCCCTCGAAGATGATCGGTGCCGGCTTCGGGGAAACCATCTTTACCACCACGCCCTGGTCGGCCAGGGTCTTGACGGTCGAAGAGGAGGTCACCATCACCGCGACCTCGCCCTGGGCCAGCGCCTTGCGCGCCTGCGGGTCGGAGTTGAACCAGAAGGCGACGTTCTTCTTCAGCGCCTTCAGCTTGGCGATGCCCGGGTCGACGTTGTCGATGCTGCCGCCGGCCAGCAGCGCGGCCACCAGGATCATGCGACCGG
>JAXMCN010000035.1:0-1699 GCA_046349275.1 Reyranellaceae bacterium
GGGACCTCTCGGGCGGCCAGCAGCAGCAACTCGCCATCGCCCGCGCCCTGGCCGCCGGACCCAAGCTCGTGATCCTGGACGAGCCGACCGAGGGCATCCAGCCATCGATCATCAAGGACATCGGCCGCGTTATCCGCATGCTCGCCAAGGAGGGCATGAATGGCCGGCCCATGGCAATCGTCCTCGTCGAGCAGTACTACGACTTCGCCGCTGAACTGGCCGACCAGTACCTGGTGATGGAGCGTGGCGAGATCATCCAGCGCGGGCGCGGCAAGGACATGGAGGCCGAGGGGGCGAGGGCGCGGGTGTCGATCTGACGCCCGGCGCGTTCCACGCCGTCCGAAGCCGGGGTCCTGCGGGCCCGTCAGGCGGCCACGTCTGGACGCCGCCCGGAGATGATCCGCATGTGTGACTCGAGCACGTAGTGGTCGCCGTCGCGACATGCCTCGTAGGCCGCCGCCACCGCCTGATGCGTGTTCTTCTGCTGCTCGGGCGTCAGCGAACGCCACACGTGAGCGGCATTCATCTCGAGTAGCGGCGCCCAGAATGGGACACCGACCTTGATCCGCGGCTCGAACCTCAGCTCCTGCTCGCGCGCGCCGACGATGCCGGCTGCGCTCATCAACGCCGCCACGACGCCCGGCGCGGCGAAGCGCGAAGGTGCCGCGAAGTCGGCGTCGGCGATCGGCCGGCCGAGGAAGTCGTTGGCCGCCCGCATGCCACGATAGAGCAGCGTGTTGTCGGCCTCCGGGCCCCAGACCATGAACGCGATGCCGCCGCCGGGGCGCACGACCCGGGCTGCCTCGGCCACGACGCGCGCCGCGTGGCGCGCGTACATCAGGCCGTAGCGGCAGGTCACCGCGTCGAAGCTCGCGTCGGCGAACGGCAGCGCTTCCATGTCGGCCTGCTCGCAGCGCACGTTCGCCAGGCCGAGCCGGGCCACTCTTGCCGTCAATGCCGCCACCATCGGCACGCTGACGTCGGTTGCCGTCACCCGACCCTCGGTGCCGACCACCCTCGCCGCGGTGACGGCTGGCTCGCCGGCACCGCTTGCCAGATCGAGCAGCGTCGCCCCCGGCCGCACGCCGGCCGCGGCCAGCAAGGCCTGGTTGACCTTGTCCTGCTGCTCGGCGAACTGGTCCGCCCACTTGGCCCAATACGCGGCCGCCTCGTCGTAGTGGCTGCGAAACCGGTTCACCGCTTCGTCTGGCCAGAGTTGCATGGTCCGCTCCCGTGACCTACGAATCGAATCGCACGCGCGTCGAGGCACCCGTGCGTGCCGGCGCGATTCAGATCTCGACAAACCCTGGTTCTCGGGCCGCGCGGCGGATGGTGACGCAGCGTGCGGGGTGTCGTCAATCCGATGAAGACGCGCTCGCGCCGTTCCTACAATCGACCGCAATCCCTTCTGCGAGCCACCGCCATGACCCATCCCGCACGCCCGTCCGCCGACCACTCGCTCGCCCATGTCGCGCCGCGCGACAAGGCCGAGATCCTGTCGCAGGCGCTGCCCTACATCCGGCGCTTCCACGGCAAGACCATCGTCATCAAGTACGGCGGCAACGCGATGACCGATCCGGAACTGCAGCAGGACTTCGCCGAGGACGTGGTGCTCCTGAAGCTCGTGGGCATGAACCCGGTGGTCGTCCACGGCGGCGGGCCGCAGATCGAGGAGGCGCTGGCCCGGCTGGGCAAGAAG